>NZ_BMGD01000003.1 GCF_014639875.1 Blastomonas aquatica
GAGAAGCTGCACGACGACCGGCTCGGGCGCACGCACGACTTCACCAACAAGGCCGGTGTCGTCCATAGCGAGGTCATGCTGCCCGAAGGGGCGAATGAAGCCTGGTCCGATCGCGAAAAGCTCTGGAACGATGTTGAGGCGGCCGAGCTGCGCAAGGACGCGCAACTTGCCCGCGAGATCGAGTTCGCACTGCCAAGGGAGATGACCCAGGCGCAGGCGGTCGAGCTGGCCCGGGACTTTGTCAAAGCGGAGTTTGTCGATCGCGGCATGGTCGCCGATCTCAATGTCCATTGGGATATCGGCGTGCATGGTGAAGCGAAGCCGCATGCGCATGTCATGCTCACCATGCGCGAGATCGTTGTCGGCGAAGACGGCAGCGCGACATTTGGCGCGAAGGTGCGGGACTGGAACCGGACCGAGCTGCTCACCCACTGGCGCGAGGCATGGGCCACACATGCCAACCAGCGCATGGCCGAACTCGATATCGATGCGCGGATCGATCACCGCTCGCTGGCAGCACAGGGGATCGACCTGGAGCCGCAGTCGAAGATCGGCGCTGCGGCCTCGCGCATGGCGGGTGAGGGGCTTTCGCCTGAGCGGCTGGCAGAGCATGCCGACATTGCGCGATCAAACGGCGAGAAGATCATCGCTGATCCGAATATTGCCCTCAATGCGATCACACATCAGCAGGCAACGTTCACCACGCGCGACCTTGCCATGTTCGCCCACCGGCACAGCGCCGACAAGGAGCAGTTCGATGCTGTGATGTCTGCGGTGAAGAGCGCGCCCGAACTCATTGCCCTGGGCAGGGACGGGAAGGGCAATGGCCGGTTCACTTCGCGGGAGATGATCGAGACCGAGCAGCGGCTCGAGCGTGCGACGATCCGGCTTGAAGCACGGCGCAGCCATGCTGTTCCTGAACGTTATCGCGAGCTGGCGCTGGCCAATGCAAAAGCGCGCGGCATGGACCTGTCGGCTGAACAGCGCGGGGCGCTGGAGCATGTCACATCCGCAAAAGGCGTCAGCAATGTCATCGGCTATGCCGGAACGGGGAAAAGCGCGATGCTGGGGGTAGCGCGCGAGGCATGGCAGCGCGCCGGCTATACGGTGCAGGGAGCAGCACTCTCGGGCATTGCAGCCGAGGGCCTCGAGCATGGCTCGCGCATCCCATCGCGCACGCTAGCGAGCCTTGAGCATCAATGGGGGCAGGGCAGGGAGCAGCTGACCAGCAAGCACGTCCTCGTCATCGACGAAGCCGGCATGCTCGGCACGCGGCAGATGGAGCGCGTCGTCACGCATGCTCAACAGCAGGGGGCCAAGGTCGTCATGGTTGGCGATCCGCAGCAGCTGCAGGCTATCGAGGCAGGCGCTGCGTTCCGGGCTGCGGCCGAGCGGCATGGCGCTGTCGAGATTGCATCGATCCGGCGGCAGCAGATCGACTGGCAGCGCGAGGCGACGCGCGAACTTGCAACGGGCAGGACCGGTGAGGCGCTTGGTCGCTATGAGGAAGCCGGACATGTCCATGTCGCCGAGACGCGCGAAGCTGCGCGTGCTGCGCTGGTTGATGCCTGGGATCGCGATCGGCAGGCCAAAGCTGATGCCAGCCGGATTATCCTCACGCACACCAACGACGAGGTTCGGGCGCTCAATGAAGCTGTGCGCGAGAAGGTGCGCGCGAGCGGCGATCTTGGCGATGACGTTTCGCTGAAGGTCGAGCGCGGCGCGCGGCAGTTTGCCGATGGTGACCGGGTGATGTTCCTGAAGAACGAACGCTCGCTGGGCGTGAAGAACGGATCGCTCGGCTCCGTCGAGAGTGTCAGTGCCCTGCGCATGGCGGTGAAGCTGGATGACGGTAAAGCCGTGGCGTTCGATCTGAAAGACTATGCGCATCTCGATCATGGATATGCAGCCACCATCCACAAGGCGCAGGGCATGACGGTCGACCAGGTCAAGCTGCTGGCGACGCCGGGCATGGACAGCCATGGGGCCTATGTTGCGCTGTCACGGCACCGCACCCAGGTCAATTTGCACTACGGCAAGGATGACTTTGCCGATCGCAGGGCGCTCACCCGCACGCTCAGCCGTGAACGGGGCAAAGATATGGCTAGTGACTATGCGCGGCAGCCGGAGAAGGTCGCCGAGCAGCAGCCACAGCGCGAGGCACGCACCGCGCTCAAGGTCAGCCGTACCGGCCATCTCGCTGATCTGCTCAAGGGCGCAACCCCCGCGCCGCAGCGCGAACCGGCCGCGCAGGCAAGGACGAAAGTCGTATTGCCCGAACAGGCAAGCGATAGGCAGGCATTCGACAAGGCCGTGCAGCGCTTTGCGCGGGTGGCGCAGGGCATTGTCGGCATGCGCGACAGGGGGCTTCAGCCGCTGGCCTCGCAGCGGACAGCGCTGGACAAGGCCGGGGCGGAGCTCAATGCGCTGAGGCCCAACAGCTTTGGCGATCTGCGCAAGGCGGTGAACTGGGATCTGAGCCTGATCCCGGAAGCCGTGAAGGGCCGCACCGATCGGGCGATCCAGGCGATGGAGCAGCAGGCGAAGCTGCGCATCGAGGCGCAGCGCGTTGCTGCCGCCAATGAGCGGCGGGCCGATGTCTTTGTCGATCAGTGGCAGCGGCAGTCCGAGCAGTATCGGGCGCTACGCAAGAACGGCAGCGCGGCGGCATCAGACAAGGTGCGGGCGGAGCTGGTTGGCATGGTCAAGGGGCTGGAGCGTGATCCGCAGCTTGAGTCGGTGCTCACCAACCGGCGTCCGCAGCTGGGGCTGGACGCCATGAGCACGAAAACGCTGTCTCAGGACCTCCAGAAATCGCTCGGTCTCTCGCGCGGGCTCGGCGTGGGCATGTAGCCATGCGGGATGGACGATACTGAACTTGATCCTTCCCCCGAAGAAATCCCACTGGAGCAGGTGCTGGAGGCGATCGCGCGGCGGCTAGCTGGCTTGAGCTCTGCGGTCGATGGCTTTGCTGAGCGGTCGTTGGTTCTGGACTATCCTCTCGCCTAGATTTGAAACGATTGGTGCCGCAATGCATGGAACGCCCCTTCCCCCCTCGTCACCGCTGTCGATTGAGCCAATCAGCATGCGGGTTCCCGATGCCTGCCGCTTCACGGGCATTAGCCGAAGCACCCTGTACCTACTAATCGCGCGGGGCGAGGTCGAAGTCATCAAAATGGGATCTGCTACGCTTGTGCTAACTGAAAGCTTGCGCCAGCTGGTCGAGCGTCATCGCTATCAGGGTCCGAGCCCCAGAACCAAAATCGACCAATGACCACCTTGGCCGCCTGGGCCGAGAATTTAGCCAATCATCGATTGTCTGCTCTGGATGTCCGCTTTGCGCCCCCATCCCGGTCATTGCGGTTTACCAGCCGATTGCTTGAAAGCGGACTTAGTCATCAACCGGCCCCGGCAACCGGGTCTGAGGCTGACCAGCCGTTCCGACCAACTCAACAAATGTCAGTTTCCGCCAATAGCGGACATCCGGCGTTTTTACATCTACGAGCAGATATCGGGGATTGCAGCAGGCAGTTTTGCTGCGCCCTCGCTAGTTGTTCCGCCGCTCCCGAAAGACCGGAAAATGTTAGGATAGAAAGTGACATAATGATCCGACCACGAAGCGCGTAGGCTGACTTGGCTCTCGCTCAGAAAGAAGGAGATTCGGTCAGAATCTTGAAGCCGAAATTTTGCAAGCCGATCATGCCGGGGGTGGCGATGGTGCTGTCGACGCTATTCGAAGGCTATCGCTGGAGCCTGCTTGCCGCCGCCGGTGCCGCGCTCGGCATGATCGGCTTGGTCATCGCGATGCGGGCGCGCAGCCCCAGGACACGGTACCTTTCGGGCTGAGGCACCGAATCGGTTGCAGTTTTTTGTGCAACCCGGTTGATTTGCCCGAACCATGGCGCGACCCTCGCGCGCGGGGGCGGAGCAACGGACAATCCGCCAGCATGGACATATTGGGGAGCGATGATGCGACGGAACGGGCTTGCCTTGGTGTTGGTGTTGCTGATGCCCGTGATGGGCGCGCGGGCCGCTGACGATGCGTCCAGACTGTTCATCGATGACAGCAGCACAACCATGAAGGCCGCCGATAGGTTGGCGGGGGGAGCGCGGGCCGATGCCATGCGCCTGGCGCGCGTTCCATCCGCCACTTGGCTGGCCTATGGCACGCCCGAGATTACCGAGGGACTGGCGCGCGATGTCACCGAACGTGCTGCTGCTGTCGGGCAGATTCCGGTGCTGGTTGCGTACAACATCCCTTATCGCGACTGTGCGCTCTATTCGGCCGGGGGCGCAGCGGATGGAGCCTCCTATCTCGCCTGGATCGGCGGGCTTGCCAAAGGGGTCGGGGACCGCACGGCGATCGTCGTGCTTGAACCCGACGGGCTTGGCGTCATCCCTTGGCATCGCACGCTGGCGGGGGTTGTCGAGGGGTGCCAGCCCAAGGGCCACGACGAAGCCGCCGCCGCGCGCCGTTACGATCAGCTGCGCGGCGCGGTGGCGATCCTTGCCGCGCTGCCGAACGTCCGAATCTATCTCGACGGCACCGGCAGCAGCTGGCTTGCCCCCGGAGAGATTGCCAGCCGCCTGATCCGTGCCGATGTGGATAAGGTCGCGGGCTTTTTCCTCAACGTCTCGAACTTCGAGAGCGATGCGCGCGCCGTGCCCTATGCCCGCTGGGTCAGCGATTGCATCGCGCTGGTCAGCCGCACTGGGCTCGATCCGCGCGCCTGCCCCAGCCAGTTTTCCGCGGACCCTTTCGAGAAGCCCGATAACCGCAGGTGGATCGATGCCGCATATGACCGGCTGTTTGCCGAGCGCGGCCTGAAGCGCGCGCCCCAGTCGCAGAAACACGCGCTGATCGATAGCAGCCGCAATGGCTTGGGGTCGTGGAAGCCGCCTGCCGGGCGCTATCGCGATGCCGAGGTCTGGTGCAATCCGCCGGCCAGGGGTCTGGGACGCAGGCCGACTCTCGCGAGCGGCGAGGCCTATGTCGATGCCTTTCTGTGGATCAAGGTACCTGGCGAATCGGATGGCGAATGCCTACGCGGCACCGCCGGGCCGGAAGATCCGGAACGCCGCATCAAGGCACCAGCGGCAGGCCAGTGGTTCGTCGAGCAAGCGCGCGAACTGATCGAGCTCGCCAAGCCGCCGCTGGACCGCGACTAGACGCGCATCAGGCGATTGCCGGGGCCGCCGTCGATGCGCGCACCAGCAGTTCGTGCGCATGGTCGCGGCGCTGGGCGCGCTCTGGCGCGCCGTTGCCGTCAAGCAGCGCGATCAGCCGATCGGCGGCGTCCCAGGCCATCTGCTGCACCGGCTGGTTGACCGTGGTCAGTTGCGGCCAGGCGGTGCGCGAGACCTCAGAATTGTCGAAGCCCGCGACTGAAAGGTCCTGCGGGACCGACAGCCCCATTTCCCTGGCCGCTGCGATCGCTGCCACGGCCATGTCGTCATTTTGTGCGAGGATTGCGGTTGGGCGCTGCTTGCGGGACAGCAGGGTGCGGGCGACCCGATAGCCGATGTCATAGGTGAAATCACCGGTGACCACGAGCGCGTCGTCGATTGCCACACCAGCCTCGGCAAAGGCGCGGCGATAGCCTTCCAGTCGGCTGCCACTGGCGGCGTGCGAGGGATCGCCCAGGATAATGCCGATCTGGCGATGCCCCAGCACCAGCATATGCTGCGCGACCGCATGCCCGGCTGCGCTTTCGTCCATCGCCGCCACTAGCCCGCGACCCAGATCGCGGTGCGGCGTGATCCGCGCATAGGGCAGGCGCTGGCGTTCCAGCATGTCCAGCAGCAACGGCTGGTCGCAGGCTGGTGGGGCGAGCAAGACCCCGTCCAGCCCGGCCCGCAGCAGCAGCTTGCCCAGCTCTTCGGTACGGCTCGCGACATAAGCGAAGGGCAGCACTACCAGCCGGTAACGCTCATCGTCGAGTCGGCTGAGCGCGCCGTTCTGCAATTCGACGACATAGCTGGGGCTGGGCCGTTCATAAGTCAGGCCGATCAGGAACGAGCGTCGGGCGATCAGGCTTTGCGCAGCCAGATTGGGGTGATAGTCGAGCGCTTTTGCAGCCTCTTTCACCTTCTGGCGTACCGCGGCGCTGACATGCGGCGCATCGTTGAGCGCGCGTGACACGGTCTTGGGGGTGACCCACGCCACCCGCGCAATATCAACGATCGTGGCGCGCTTTGAAATTGTTCCCTCCAGACGGTTGCATGGCCCCTGAACAGGTTCCAGGGGGAATTCCTCCAACGGAGACCCCCCGGCAGGGCGATGCGATATGTCCCCTTTAGCGCCTCTCTTGACTTGTGTCGATGGATGGCGGTAAACGTTGACCGAGAATCGGTAAACGTTGTCAGGCCCAAACAAGCGCCGACAGGATGGGAGGGGTGATGATCGTGCCGCATGGGGCTGTCCTTGCATTGCGTAATGCGTCGCTGATGGCGCTGGCTTGGCCGCTCGCGCTTGGCGCCGGCCCTCTTTGTGCAGCCGCCGATGCCTCCAGCGCTGCTGCCGCCAGCGCACAGGCGCATGCCGAACTCTGGCCGCAGCGCGAATCGAAACTGGCGCTCGATCCTGAAGTCGAGCGGAAGATCGACGACCTGATCGCCGCGATGTCGGTCGAGCAGAAGGTTGGCCAGATCATCCAGGCCGATATCGCCAGCGTCACTCCGGACGATGTGTATCGCTATCATCTCGGATCGGTGCTGAACGGCGGCAACTCAGCCCCCGGCAACCGCTACAATGCGCCTGCCAGGGATTGGCTGGCTGCTGCCGATGCCTTTTACAGCGCGTCGATGAAGCCCAACGCCAAGCTGCCGCGCATCCCGGTCATCTGGGGTAGCGATGCGGTGCACGGCCATAACAACATCGTCGGTGCAACGCTGTTTCCACACAATATTGGCCTCGGCGCCGCGCGGAACCCGGACCTGGTGCGCCGGATCGGCGAGGCGACAGCAATCGAGATGCGAGTCACTGGGCTCGACTGGACCTTTGCCCCGACGCTGGCTGTTGTGCGCGACGACCGCTGGGGGCGAACCTATGAGGGCTTTGGCGAAAGCCCGGAGATCGCAGCCAGCTATGCTGCGCCGTTGATCGAAGGGCTGCAGGGCAAGGTCGGCGACAAGGACTGGCTCCGCGGGCCTCACATCATCGCGACAGCCAAGCATTTCCTCGGCGATGGCGGCACTTATGGCGGCAAGGACCAGGGCGATGCTCAGATGCCCGAGGCAACGTTGCGCGATCTGTTCAGCCCGCCCTATCTGCCCGCGCTTGATGCCGGGGTGCAATCGGTCATGGTCAGCTTTTCGAGCTGGAACGGCGTGAAGATGCACGGCAACCGCTCGCTCCTGACCGATGTGGTCAAGGATCGCTGGAACTTCGACGGGTTCCTGGTCGGCGACTGGAACGGCCATGGTCAGGTTGCAGGCTGCACCACCACCGATTGCCCGGCCTCGGCGGTTGCCGGGCTGGACATTTACATGGCGCCGGATAGCTGGAAGGACCTGTACCGCACCACGCTGGCGCATGCGAAACAGGGCGCACTGCCCATGGCGCGGCTCGACGATGCGGTGCGCCGCATCCTGCGGGTCAAGCTGCGCGCCGGAGTGTTCGAGGCGGGCAAGCCTTCGCAGCGCCCTTATGGCGGTCGCTTCGAGCTGCTTGGCAGCGCCGAACACCGCGCTCTGGCGCGCGAGGCGGTGCGCGAATCGCTCGTGCTGCTGAAAAATGCGGGCAGCCTGCTCCCGCTCAATCCCGGCGCGAACATCCTGGTTGCGGGCGACGGTGCGGACAACCTGACCAAGCAGACCGGCGGCTGGACTTTGAGCTGGCAGGGGACCGGCACCAAGCGCAGCGATTTCCCCAATGCCCAGTCGATCTGGGAAGGCATCGCCGCCGAGGTGAAGGCCGCAGGCGGTATGGCAACGCTGTCGGCCGAAGGCAAATTTACCACCAAGCCCGACGTCGCCATCGTGGTCTTCGGTGAAGACCCCTATGCCGAATTTCAGGGCGACCGGCCCGATATCGGCTATGACGACGCCAGATCGCTCGAACTGCTGCGCAAGTTGAAGGCGGCAGGGATCCCGACGGTCTCGGTCTTCCTCTCGGGCCGGGCGATGTGGGTCAACCCCTTCCTCAATGCCTCGGACGCTTTTGTCGCCACCTGGCTGCCGGGGTCGGAAGGCGGCGGCGTGTCAGACATGCTGTTCGGCAAGGCCGATTTCCGCGGCAAGCTGCCCTATAGCTGGCCTAAGGCCAGTGACCAGACCGCGGTCAATATCGGCGATCCGGGCTATGATCCGCTCTTCCCCTATGGCTTTGGCTTGACCCTGGCCGACGAGGGCGAGCTCGCCCCGCTGCCGGAAGCGCGCGCCAGCGTAGCTGTCGCTGATCCCGGCGTGCTGTTTGCTGCGGGCAAGCCCGGCGCCGGGCACCGGCTGCTGATCGGTCCGCCGGGCAGCCTTTCGACCAATCCCGGCCCCGATCTAATCGAGGCGCGCGCTGCCGACCGGATTGCGCAGGAGGATTCTGTACGGCTCCGCTGGACAGGAGCGGGGCAGGCGGTGGCCGCCATTGTCCGCGAAGCCCCCGAGGATCTTTCGCGCCAGTCGAATGGCGAGCTGGCCCTCGAAATCGAACTCAAGGTCGATACCCCGCCAACGGCTGGGGTCAGCCTGTTGATGGGGTGCGGCGCGCAGTGTGCTGGCGGCTTCCCGCTCGGCCCCATGCTCACTGCCGCCGCAAAGACCGGCCAGTGGACGCGTATCGCGGTTCCGCTGAGCTGCTTTGCAGAGGCAGGCGTCGACATGACCCGCGTCGATACGCCGCTCAGCCTCGCGACCGCGGGCAGGCTCGAAATCGTCATGTCGTCGGCCAGAATCGTCTCGCCGAGCAGACCGGTAGTTCAATGCAAATAAGATTGAGAATAGGGAGGATGTCATGAACACAAACCAGTTCACACGCGCCGCGCTTTTCGTGCTGTTGTCGACCTCGGCGGCTTTGCCTGGCTATGCGCAGGATCGCCCTGCCGACGGGGCGGAGCGCGACAAGGACGACATCATCGTCACCGCCAACCGGCGCGAGGAAAATTTGCAGGACGTCTCGGGCGTCGTCCAGTCGTTGGGCTCCGAACAGCTGCGCCGGGACGGTATCGCCGAACTGCGACAGCTGCAGCTGGCCGTGCCCGGCCTGAGCATCGCCAACCAGGAAGGCAATGTCGAGATCTTCATCCGCGGCGTCGGTTCGGCAAACAATACCGAACTGGGCGATCCCGGCGCCGCCCCGCATCTCAACGGCACCTATATCCCGCGTCCGCGCGGGCTCGGTCTGATGTTCTATGACCTTGAGCGCGTCGAGGTGAACAAGGGGCCGCAGGGCACGCTTTACGGGCGCAACGCGCTGGCGGGCACGCTCAATATCATCACCGCCAAGCCCAAGCTGGGCCAGTTCGGCGGCTATGCCCAGGCGGAGGTATCGAACCGCTCGTCTTATGCAGCGGAAGGCGCGATCAACGTGCCGCTGGGCAGCACCGCGGCGCTGCGCGCTTCGGCTTACTACGTCAACCGCGATTACGGCTTCAACAACGTGTCCACCGGTGCGCCGGCAAACACGTTGAAGCCTGCGGGGCTCGAAGAGAATTACGCCGCCCGCCTCTCTTTCCTCTGGGAGCCGAGCGACCGCTTGAGCATCTCGATCATCGGCGATTACGGCAAGGAGACGGGGACCGGCTATCCCGGTGCGAACATCTTCAGCGCGGTCGCAGCGACCGGCCTCAGGCCCGACAAGCTGAACCTCAGGGATGTCGTCTATCGCGGCCTGCAGGGCGATATGGAAAACGAGCTCTGGGGCGTCCAGGGAAAGATTGCCTATGATTTCGGTACTTTCGGTGCCGAGCTGACGGGCAGCTACCGCTCGGTCGATTTCTATCAGGTCAACGCCTCGAGCGACGGCATCGACTTTCCCGGTCGCGACCTATCGGCGGTGCAGTACGACAATTTCTCGGGCAATTTCTGGCAGACCAAGTCCAAAAGCCAGGTCTATGAAGCGCGCATCTTCGCCAATGAAGACCAGCCGCTCCGCTGGAATCTGGGCGGCTTCTATTTCAACGAGGACCAGGCGGTCGGCTATCTCGCGCTCGCCGATCGCGGCTATTGCTGCTATTCGGCGACCGAATTCGTGATGCCGGAGGTGAAGGGCGAAAGCTTCGCCTTCTATGCCGACGGAACCTATGACGTCGCCGACCGGCTGCGGCTGATCGCGGGTATCCGCTATACCGAAGAGAAGAAGTCGCGTTTCGGCATCGGCGGGAACTGGGCGCTGACGTTGGGGGGCGAGGATTTCGCCTGCTGCTTTGCGACGCGCGTCGGCACCGAAGGCTTCCGGCCGGCCTTGCTCGACCGGCCCAACTTCAACGTGTCGAACATCACCACACCGCGCGGCCAGGCGCAGTTTCTGATCGAAGGCATCGCCCGGCCGGGCCTGCGCGACACGCTGATCGCGCAGATCGGATCGATCGCCAACGGCACCAACCCCAATGGGACCTGTATCGATCGGCCCGATATCGACAATGGCTTCGTCAACTGTCCCGCGGTCAACCCGGCGGATCGCAATGGCGGTTTCAGCTTTGCGAACCTTACCATTCCAGGTCAGCAGATTGGGCGTGCCAAGTTCGATTTCATCGACTGGCGCGTCGGGGTCGAATTCGACATCAACGACGACCACATGCTCTATGCCAAGGTCTCGACCGGGCACAAATCGGGCGGCTTCAACGACAGCTTCAACGGGTCGGCGATCCCGGAAGAATTCCGGCCCGAAGACCTGCTGGTCTATGAATTCGGCAGCCGCAATGCCTTCGACCTGTTCAACCGCCCGGCGGTGTTCAACCTGACCGGCTTCTATTACGATTATAACAACCAGGTCTTCCAGGACCTGACCTGCATCAACCTCGACACCACTCAGTCCCCGCCGGTGTGCAACGGCTTTTCGCTGGTCAACCGCAATATCGGCACGTCGCGGATCTATGGGGCAGAGGCCGAATTGCGCTTCAAGCTGCCGGGCAGTTTCGCGGTGGATCTGAACGCGGCGTTCCTAGATACCCGCATTACGCGCGGCACGGTGGCCGATGCACGCGCGCAGGATTTTGGCGCAGGCGGCAATTCGCCGCTGATCAGCCTGGTGGGCAACCGCCTGCCGTTGGCGTCGAAGATCAATCTCAGCGCGCGGCTGTCGCAGTCCTTCCAGGCGGGGCCGGGCCGGTTCGACTGGCAGGCGCTGCTCAACTACCGCTCCTCCTATTTCCTCAGCCAGTTCAACGAGGATGACATCGTCTTCCTCGACGGCACGCGACAGACCTCGCTGGCTGCGGGCTTCCCCGACCGGCAACAGGGCTTTTCGACGCTGAACCTGGGCATGGGTTATACGATCAGCAACTTCCGCATCGAGGCCTGGGCCAGCAACTTCCTGAACGAAGAGATATCGCAAAAGGCGCTGGTCGGATCGTCGCTCAATATCCGCTTCCTCAACGATGCGCGCAGCTATGGTCTTCGCGTTCGCGTGGACTTCTAGGCGGGGCTCCGGCTGCTGCCGGTCCTTCGTGCGGATTTCTGGTGTTCGGTGATCTCTCCGCGACGAAATGGACCATTTCCCGCGCGATCACTTCAGGCATAAGGGGGCCAACGCCCGGGCCGTTCATGCGCTTGTGGCGGATGAGCGGTCCGGGAGGGCGGGCCTGGGTACGGTGCGGATGAAGCCATGGGTGCCGGAGCTGGAGCATGAGCGTTGGGCGGCAGACCCGGTGACCCGGGACACGGCACGGCCGAGCCCTGGCTTTCTGCTGCTCTATGCGCTCGCCTATGCCGGCGGCGTCATCGCTTATACCCCGTTCCTGATGCTGATGCTGCCCGCTCGGGTGACCGAACTGGTCGGCAACCAGGATGTGCGTTGGCTGGGCTATATCGTCTTTGCCGGGGCCATCGCCGCCAGCCTTTCGGGCGTCGCCTCCGGCTGGCTGAGTGACACAAGCCGTCGCCGCAGGGAATGGGTCGCGTTGGGCTTGGCAACGACGGTGGCGCTGCAACTCGCAATCGCACAGGCAGGCACCATCCAGACGCTGCTATGGCTGGTCGTGGGCTGGCAGATGGCGCTCAACTTGATGCTCACTCCGCTGGTCGCCTGGGCCGGCGATCACGTGCCCGATGACCAGAAAGGGCTGCTCGGCGGCCTGTTGTCGCTTGCGCCGCCCTTGGGCGCGCTTTCCGCGATGCTGTTGCCTGAAAATGGCTCGGAAGACCTGGGCGCCAAGGCTGCGACCATCGCTGCCATGACGGTGACGCTCGTGCTGCCCCTGTTGCTGTTTTCCCCATCGGCACCGCCCCCGCTTGCGCCCGTCAGATCGGCTGGCACGGCTGTCGTGCATGCTTCGGTCACCGTCCGGGTCTGGCTGGCGCGGCTGTTGATGCAACTATCGGGTGCAGCGCTGGCAGCCTATCTGTACTTCTGGCTGCGCAGCCTCGACCCCGCGCTGGACGATGACGGCAAGATGCTGCTCTATGCAGGCGGGCTGACGGCCTCGGTCGGCGCTGCGCTGTTGCTGGGGCGCTGGACCGATCGCCATGGCCGCCCTTTTGCCGCTCTGGCACTGACCGCCGTCGCGGCGGCAGCGGCGCTGCTGATCATGGCACTGGCGGACACGCCGGCGATTGCCAAGTTGGCCTATATGCTGTTCGCTACCGCCAATGCGGCGTTTCTGGCGCTGCATGCCAGCCAGACGCTGCGCATACTGCCTCATGCAGCTTCGCGCGGGCTGGGGATCGGTCTGTTCAACCTCACCAACACCGCACCATCGCTGATCATGCCCTGGATCGCGATTTCGGTGGTGCCGGACTTTGGCTATGCCAGCCTGTTCGTGGTTCTGGCGCTGCTGGCGCTGGCGGCGGCGCAGCTGCTGTCCAGCCTGCCGCAAGATGCATGATGCCGCCTGGCCGGACGGTCCGATGCTCTGTGCTTTGGGCGATCCGTGCACGGATCGCGCATCGAAATTTGACAAGAAGGCGGGCAAGGGCCCGCCGCTAGAATGAGGATGATTGCATGGCGCTCGCACCGCAGAACATGAACGGCAATCCTGCAGAGTCAGGAGGGCATGTCGATGCGCCTGAACTGCGCCTGTTCGTCTTCGGGCTGTTCTTTATCTTCGGCGGCATCACCTCGCTCAATGATGTGATCATCCCAAAGCTGAAAGAGCTGTTCACGCTGAACTACACACAGGCGATGCTGGTGCAGTTCTGCTTCTTCACCGCTTATCTGCTGATCGGCATTCCGGGAGCCAAGCTGGTCAAGAAGGTCGGCTATATGCGCGGCGCGGTGTGCGGGCTGTTGCTGATGATGCTGGGCTGTCTGCTGTTCATCCCCGCTTCGCGCAATGCGACCTATGGGCTGTTTCTGTTCGCGCTGTTCGTGCTGGCGAGCGGCGTGGTGATCGTCCAGGTCGTGGCCAATCCGCTCATCTCGATGCTGGGCCGGCCGCAGACCGCGTCGAGCCGCCTGACATTTGCTCAGGCGTTCAACTCGCTGGGCACCACCATCTTCCCCATTGTCGGATCGGCGCTCATCCTCGGCAGCCTCGCCTCGGTCGGTGCGGACCAGTTTTCCGGCCCGGCGCTCGATGCCTATCGCACCGCGGAAAGCCAGGCGATCGTCAACGGCTATCTCGGAATTGCGGCCGCGCTTGCGGTGGTGGCCGGCGCGGTGTGGCTGTTCCGCAACCGGTTGAAGGGCGAAAAGCACGAAGCAAGCAGCGGCCTTGCCGGGTTCGACCTGCTCAAGCGCCGTCGCTTCGGCTTCGGCGCCCTGTGCATTTTCCTGTATGTCGGCGCAGAAGTCTCGATCGGCTCGCTGATCGTCAACTATCTGATGCAGCCCCAGGTCATGGGCTTGCCCGAACAGGCGGCAGGCAAGCTCATCGGCCTGTACTGGGGCGGCGCGATGGTCGGCCGCTTCATCGGATCCGGCCTGATGCGCTTTGTCAGCCCCAACAAGCTGCTCGCTGCTGTAGCCATCGGAGCCATCGCGCTGATTATCGTTTCCACCAGCACCAGCGGTGCGGTATCGGGATACAGCCTGCTGGCCATCGGCCTGATGAACGCCATCATGTTCCCGACCATCTTCAGCCTGGCGTCGGACCAGCTTGGCCCTCGCGCTGCCGACGGATCGGGCATCATCAACATTGCGATCTTTGGCGGGGCGGTGATCCCGCTCGCCACTGGCGCGCTGGCCGATGCGACCGGCAATCTGGGCCTCGCGATGCTGCTCCCGGCTTTGTGCTATGCGGTGATCGGCGGCTATGGCTATTACGCGCGGCCGCAGGCGGTGTGATGCGAGCGATGCCTGGCGGCCACCTGTGCGGCGCGCCAGCCAGGCCGGGGAGACGCGGTAAGGCGGACGGCAGTTCGCCGATGATCCAGACGTGCGTGGACGCGCGTCGAGGGAAGTGGCGCATCATTGGGGAAGGGTTGGGATACTGTGGGGTGTTGCACCCATCGGGCAGGTCCATCTGCGAAGGGCCTTGGTCAAAGGCACCAACGATGGGATAGTGCAGGTCGGGCAGGTTCGCCCGGGCTGCTGCAATTGATCGTTCACGAACACGCTGCGCCGGGCCAGCGCCTAATCGCTGAGATGGTCTAGCACTGGCATTTGCCATTCCACCTCGCACAAGCTCCATCGGGCAGGCTGATCTGCCCGCATTTGCATACGGTGAGCAGCATCTCGCAGCCGAACCTCCAAGAGAATTTATCGAATTCCTTGCCTCGCTTGCTGAGGAAATCGGAAAAAATATTCGACATGAATAGAGTGTTGTGGCATAAAATCGAGCAGGTTAAAGACCGCGTAGGGTAGTTTAGGGAACGGTGCGTGGGAATGGTATCATTGGCGAATTATTTAAAAAAATATTTCAAATACATAGACTTAACTTAGTGAAGCCACCCTCTCCGCCAGTGGCTGGTTTGAATTGGTCCAGCACATTCCAAAATCTACCTGCAAGTGATAGAATAGAGGTAACGGCAGAAAACTGAGGGGGACATCAGGACTTTTGCCAAATCGGTTCCTGATCACACGCCCTTGAAATACAGGCCGAGCGTGTTGTTCAGGTCTTCCTTGAAAATCAGCGCATCTCCGACTCTTTGATAGGCAATCTTCCGTGCCGCTGTTTCGCAGCCGATGACCCTGAATCCTTGTGAAATTACGGCGTTTATCCCCTTTGGATACGTGATTGATGCAACGCCCTGAAATGGCTGACGTTGCTCACCTCGGAGGAGGTGAGCAAGTCATGGGCCTTGATTTAGTTCTAGAGTTTGAAATTGAAAAGGGTCGGAGCCCCGATCTTGAAAGTGTCGCCCGCGCGCTGCTGGCTTGGAATGATGCCGTCCAAGCAGCGTGCGCCGCCATTTCGCCGAGTGTAAAAGTAGTCGTGGAGCTGGCAGGGGTCGAGCATGGCAGCTAAAGCTTCAAGCAAACACGGCGCGTTCTGGAGGGCGTCGGGGAGTCTCTCGAGGAAGGCGCTGCGGAATTTCCGATAGTCTGGAAATCAACAAAGGCGCTGGCAAAGTGCATCGCAGGCGGTGTGCTTTTATCCGCAATAGCCGCCGAAATGGCTCCCGAAACTGGTAAACCTGATGACCAGATGGAAGTGTTCGAGGATATGCCCCGGGCTGCCCGTTCCATTTCCATGCGATCCCCAACCAATTCATCGACATTTATGCCGACATTCCGTTTTCAACGAACGAGGCCAAGATAATCGTCGTTACCGGTGTCCTCGAACTCACTGGCCAAAACGAGAGCGGCATGTTCTATCGGATGAAGGCGGCCAGTCTCGCTTGATGCTGGCACCAGTGCGCCCGCCACGGCTTCTGGGTGAGCAACTGTAAATTGTGGGCAGGTGGCCGCGATAGACCAAGCAACACGCCCGGTTGGTGTGACGGGACTCAGTCCCGGTGCTGCTATTGCGGGGTTTTGACTGATTCAACCTCGTCTGTGTGCACCAGGAAGGACGTAAGCTGTGCGGGTCCGAACGCCGTGGTGAGCGCGGTATCGGTCGCGTCGCGGCCGCGCGCCATCAGGATGCGGCCGATACGCGGGCGATTGTGGCGCGCATCGTAGGTGTACCAGTCACCTGCGATATAGACGTCGATCCAGGCAGAGAAGTCCATCGGCGCATCGACGGGCGGGATACCGATATCGCCGAGATAGCCAGTGCAATAGCGCGCCGGTATGTTCATGCAGCGACACAGTGTGATCGCAAGATGGGCGAAGTCGCGGCATACACCCTGCTTTTCTTGATATGCGTTCCAGGCGGTTTTGTCCGAGCGCGCATGTTCATAGCCGAACTTGATATGATTGTGGACAAACGCCACGATCGCATCGACGCGGTCGCGCGCCGACTCGAACTGGGCGAATTCGGCCCAGGCCACCCCCATCAAGCGGTCGGTCTCGCAATAGCGGCTGCCCAGCAGATAGATCAGGATGTCGTCGGGCAGCTCCGCGACCGGTGTCGATGGCGCATCGGGAGCGCGGGCATCTTCAAGACCGCTATCTTCGATCACGAAATCGGCTGACAGCGTGACGCCGCCCGGTGGGACGGTGAGCCGGGTGCAGATGTTGCCGAAGCTGTCCTCGTAATTATAGATCGGAATGATCGGAGAGGTCTCGATCTGCTGCGGTGTCTGCAGGTCCTTCTGTCGCGATGGATGGATGCTCAGCATCGCCATCATCGGCGTCGCACTCGCGGTTTCAAAGTGTATTTCATATCCAGCCCTGATCAGCACGTTTCCGAATTCCTCATGTTGTCGGCACTCCGGGTATTGGTGGCTCCGCCCGAACCCCTGGCTGGATTGCTGCCGGTTTCGGCTTTCAGCACATCGACGGTCACATCCATGCCGAGATAGCTCGCAGGAAACCCGCTCCAACTCCCCGACAGAGGCACTGCCTGATAGGGATCGCGCGCGACTGCGACGCGGACGAGACCGCGACTGCCGACGATGCCGTTTGTGGGGTCGAATTCGATCCAGCCCGAGCCGGGAAGGAAGACCCGCACCCAGGCGTGGGTGTTGCCACCGCCGACGCGTCCTTCGCTGCGGCCGGGGCTGTAGACATATCCCGATACAAACCGGGCCGCCAGACCAAGCGCCCGGACCGCTTCGATCATCAGGACAGCGAAGTCGCGGCATGTCCCCTGACGCAAGGTGAGAGTTTCAATTGGCGACTGCGTCCCCTTTTCGTGCCGGGGCACATAAGTGAAGCTCTGCTTGATCGTCGTCGCCATGTCAGTGAGCAACTCGAGGGTGTCGGTGGGACCGTCCTTGCGGAGAAAATTATACGCCCATTTGTCGATCACCCGTCCGACATCGAGATATTGGCGTTCAATCGAGCGGAGGAGATCAGGCATGTCCTCAGAGGCATAGGTAAAAGGGAAAAGGCGGGCATAATCCTGGATGTCGATTTGCTCGCGTTCGAGCGGCGCATGATCGAGGGTCATCTCGCTCACCACCTTCAGGATCTTCGCGCGGGTGTCGAACAGCGCGATGGCGACCGAATTGCCGAGCACATCGTGCAGCCATCGCAGCTCGCACGGTCGGGGAGAAATATCGAGGTCGGCCTTCACAAGGCGCTGGTCGAAACTCTCGCGCGGCCTCATCATGATCCTGTGCTCGCCGAAGGCCACCGGTTGGCGATACCTGTATTCGGTCGTATGGCGGATCGTGAGCAAGGGCATGAAAGGCTTTCGTGGTGACGCTTCTTGAAAACCCCCTCCTTGGGGCACCCGATCCTGCGCCAGCTAGGCTCTTCAACGCGGGTGGGCAGTCTCCGTTCCTTATCGTCGGCGATCACGCCGGAAACGCCATCCCGCAGCAATTGGGGACATTGGGCCTGCTGGAGGCCGACCGCATGCGCCACATCGCGTGGGACATCGGCGTGTACGACCTCGGGAAGGCGCTCGCCCAAGCCCTCGATGCGCCTTTCCTTTTTCAGCACTATTCGCGGCTTGTCATCGACTGCAACCGCGACCCTTATCATCCTGATGCCTCGCCCGCCGTCTCGGACGGCATAGTGATTCCAGGCAATGCCGAGCTCACACCAGATCGGATTGCCGCCCGGGTCGCGGCGATCCATGCGCCTTATCATTCGCGCATCGCAGCAGAGCTGGCTCGCCGCGCAGCTGCGGCGCAGCCGACGATATTCCTCGCCCTGCACAGCTTCACACCCACGCTGGACGGCACATCGCGCCCTTGGGAAATCGGGATCCTCCACGATGGGGGCGACACGCGTTTCGCCGAGGCACTGCTCGCAGAGCTTATCGCGCGCCCGGACATCACTGTAGGCGACAACGAGCCCTATCAGATGGATGCGACCGACTATAGCGTCCCGCGACACGCCTATGCGGCCGGCATGCCTTATGCCGAAATAGAAATCCGGCAGGATCTACTTGCCGAGGCGGGCGGTGTCGCAGCGTGGAGCCTAACCCTCTGCTTGGCTTGTAAAGCGGCGCTTCAACGGATCGCAGCGACGGGCGCGGGCTCCTGACATCGGCCACGCAGAACGCTCTTGGTCCGCGTTATTGGTGTGCGTTTCCAGCTGTCTGGCTGGTGAGGGGCGGTGTCCCGATGACAGGATGCTCGTTGGCAGTGGAATTGCATCGGGGGACGATGGCCGCCAGCAACCCCGCGCCCTCCCGCAAAGCCGTGAGCCTGGAGCTGGCCGGCTCGCGCACGGTGTTCTTGCCTGGATAGAGATTTTTGCCTGGATGGGGTTTTTGCGTAAATGGGCATGGCCCTCGGCGAGCACGCGCGACGCGTCGGCCGTAAGCGTACCGAAGGCGGTATCGGGGCGATGCTGATAGCCCCGGACGCGGCGGTGTCGGCAGGAGTTTTTTTGAGAGGACGCTGTTGGATCGAGCGATCTTCGAACTGTCCGATAATCCCTCGAACCCTCAAGCCATCTGCCGGATCACCCTGAGAACCTCGTCGATCTCAGCGGGCGTGTTGCGGATGCTTGGCGTGAGGCGGACATGGGGGATGGCATAAGGAGCGACCGATGCAATGATCTTGCGCTCGCGCAACCGCGCAACAGCGGCGTTTGGCGACAAGCCTTCAATATCGAAAGCGACGATCCCGGCAGACTCCCGGCTGCTCGCCGGGGTCTGCACCGTCACGGCGTCGATGGACCGGAGCCCTTCCTTAAGCTGGCCAGCAAGCTCGTAGGTGCGTGCCGCGACCCTGGACTTGCCAATTGACTGTATCCACTCAAAAGCATCCAGCAACGCCCATTTGTGCTCGAATGCCTGGAAGCCGCCGGGGGTCATCCGCTGGGCATTGTTGGGCCCCGCATCGCCATTGTCGGTCACCCAGCTGGTGAAGGCCCCGCTTTCCAGAAAGCTCGGTATCGATGGGATCAGCGGCGCATATCCCTGCTCCCCGGCGACGATGATCCCCGTGCCGCGTGGGCCGAACAGCCATTTGTGGCACCCGGCCATTAAATAGTCACATCGAAGGTCGGACAGTTCGACATCCTCAACGCCAAACCCGTGGACGCCATCCAGGGCGAACACGATGCGCCGCTCCTGCGGGCGCGACGAATTGATCTTTTCAATGGCGTCCCCGATGGCGCCTGCAGGCAGCTTGTAGCCCGTGCTTGAATGCACCCAGGTCAGCGCGACCACGCGGGTGCGTGGATTGATGCCGGCCAATATCCGCGCGACGGCTTCGTCCGGGCTCAGCGTTTCGGTACGTTCGTATAAGACGATCCGCCGCACCCGCGCGCCTGTCCGCTTGGAGAGCTGCCTGATCGCTTCGATTGTGACGTAATAGTCCTGCTCGGTCGAAAGGATCTCGTCTTCTGGTGCCAGTTGCATGCCGTTATAGACCATGCCCACGCCCATCGTCGTACTGTCGGTCAACGCAATCCTGCCAGACCCCACGCCCAGAAAATTCCCCGCAGCGGACCGCGCGGCGTTGAGGCCGGATGAGTTGTTGGCTTCCAGATACGTCACTGGGTCGCGGTCGAGGCCCTTTCGGTGGCGCTCGATAGCTTCACGCACCGGCTTGGGGTGCGATGAGATCAGCATCGCGCTCATATGGATCGTATCTTCGGACAGATCGAATTGCGCGCGGACGTCTTCCCAATCAGCCGAACCTGTCAGCTTTGGCGGGTGGGGACCATTGCGCCGGTTCGAGGTGGGGGCGTCGGCCGTGCCGCTTTCACCGTCACCGCGATCGCACGCCGAGACCACGCCGGCCGCAAGCACGGCGGCACCGACCGATCCCATGAAACCGCGGCGATCGAGCGCGTCATTTGCCAAGAGATTCTCCGTCATCGCCGCCATCTTTCCCACAATTTCAGTTGCATCGATAAGCCTTCGTCTAGGACGTGGAGAAGGCTGGGTTATTTTCGGCCAACATTTCCGCAACGGGCGCTTGCATTGATATCTAATGCCGTGCCCCAAGGGGCTTGTGCTGTCGGACCATCCAGAAAATCGCGGTTTTGGCGTGAGCCAAAATAGGCGACGTCAGTCGGCGGTGCCTGCCCATCTGCTCAAACAGCGGGCTCGCTGCTCACTTCATCGAACATAGCGGGACGCTGAATACGACGATTGTAGCCAACTGAAGGTTCCAAGCGCTCGGCAGAAAGTTGTCGCTCAGCAACACGACAATGGCGTCAGCTCCTGGATGGCAGGCTTTGGTACGCACCCCAGCGAGGCCGCCGCCCGGAATCATCAGTCGCACAACGCAAAAAACTTCTTGATAACAAAATGATATAATGTATCACGCAGTTGGCGTTGGCCGTGGGGGGCGGCGCTGCTTTTGGGGAGCGACGCTGTCACCATGACTCGATACGCTGAAGTGTTTTTGCGAACCTTGCTGGCTGTAACGGCATTCGTGCCAGCACCTGGCCTAGCTGTGGACGACGCCGCGACGATGATCGTGAGCAGCCAGCGTCAGGCCTGTCGCGGCGACTTTACCTCGCCCAAGACTGCGCAGGCCTTCACCGAGACAGGACAGGAGCAGACCGACAACAACGGGTTGACCCCGCTCGTCGATGCGCTTGACCCGTCGGCACCGGTTGCGCGGAAAACCATGAATATCACCTACGGATTGACCCCAATAGGTCAGTGCCAGCAGTGATATTAAATCACATTCACACCCGCACAGGTGACCTGCGAAGGGGCGCCGAGCTCATAGACCGCAGCGTTGCATTGGCTGCCATCGATCTGGAGTTATGATAATGCTGCGGTACGCACCTTGCGCCGGACTAGCCACAAGCCTTACTGTGTTTTCGCTGATGAGTGCGCCGGTTCTGGCGCAGGAATCTGCGGAGGAGGCTGCAGAGTTGGATCAGCAGATAACCGTCACCGGTGTGCGCCAAGCCTATCGCGGTGACTTTGTGTTATCAGAAATACCGCAGGCAATCGCCCAGATCGATGAGGCTGCGTTGAAGGCCAACAACATTCTGCGCCTTGTCGACGCGCTCGATCTCAATGCTTCGGTTTCCCGGCAGAATTCGCTCGGCGGGCTGTTTGACAGCTTTGCTGTCCGTGGCTTTGCTGGCGACGAAAACATTCCCACGGGGTATCTTGTCAATGGCTTCAATGGCGGACGCGGCTTCGGCGGTCCGCGCGACGTTGCTGGTCTCGAGAGGATAGAAGTCCTCAAGGGGCCTGCCGCGGCTGTGCTCGGTCGAGGAGAACCTGGCGGAACCGTCAACCTCGTCACCAAGCAGGCTGAGATCGGGCGCACCTTCGGCAACGCATCCCTCCAATACGGCAGCTTTGATCGTGTTCGGACCGAAGCGGATTTCAATCTCGCGCTCTCAGGCGGGCTTACGGCGCGACTGATCGGCTATGCCGAAAGCGGCGATACGTTCCGTGATACCGTGAACCAGCGCCGTTGGGGCTTCCTGCCATCGATCGGATTGGCTATCGGTCCCAATACCCGCGTCACGTATGATTTTGAATGGACGCGGGTCGAGACACCTTTTGACCGGGGCATCGTCGTGCTCGATGGCAATTTCAGGACCGTGCCGCGCAACCGCTATCTGGGGGAGCCGGGAGATGGTGACCATGTCGCCCGCGCCACCGGCCATCAGCTTCGCGTACAGCACGACTTCAGCGAACGCTGGAGCCTGCAAGTCGGCGCCAGCCTGCGCGACACCCTGCTGACGGGCTTTTCGTCGGACGCAGAGCTTGTTCCTTCGCGCCAGAAGCTGTTCGTCGATGGTCGATCGCTGTCGCGCCAACGCCGTTCGCGGCGGTACGATTCGCGCCAATGGGTCGTGCGCGCCGAACTGTCAGGCGAGTTCGAAACCGGATCGTTGCGCCATCGTGTTCTGATCGGTGCCGACCGTGACCAGTTCGACAACGACCAGCAATTCGGTCGTGTTCGCCCGCCTGTGCTGACGGCAGGCACCACCGATCGCGCAGGCTATGTCCTCGACATCCTCGCGCCTGTCTATGGCCGTTTCCCGCTGCCGACCCCGGCTCCGCAGAACGACCGGCTGGACGTGCAGCGTTCGACAGGCGCATTCATTCAGGATCAGATCGAACTGACCGACCGGTTGCAGGTGCGGATCGGCGGTCGCTACGATGATGTCAGCCTCCGCACACTCAACCGTCTTACCAGCATCGACAGCCGACTCAGCAAGGGGCGGTTCAGTCCGCAAGCGGGCATCGTCTATCGTCTCAGCGAACCAATCACGCTCTATGCTGCCTATGGCGAGGGCTTTCGCGCAAACATCGGCACCGATGTCACGGGCTCGATCTTCGATCCCGAAACGAGTCGTTCGAAGGAAATCGGCGTCAAGTTCACGATGCTTGATGGTAGTCTCAACGGAACGCTCGCGGTGTTCCAGCTGGACAAGAACAACGTCCTTGCCAGCGATACGGGTAATCCGGGGTTTTCCGTGGCAATCGGCAAGGCGCGGAGCCGAGGTATCGA
The DNA here is from genome assembly GCF_014639875.1 of Blastomonas aquatica. Classification (GTDB taxonomy): domain Bacteria; phylum Pseudomonadota; class Alphaproteobacteria; order Sphingomonadales; family Sphingomonadaceae; genus Blastomonas; species Blastomonas aquatica. The sequence goes on from NZ_BMGD01000003.1 coordinate 22,984, forward strand.
ATTCGATCTGGCCGGCCAGCTGCCGGGCGAGATCGACGTGATCCTGAGCTATGCCTATATCGACGCGGAGGCGCGCTCGACGCTGCTTGAACCCAATTTCAATTTCCAGATCCGCCCCGGTGATCCATTGATCAACATTCCCGACCACAATCTGAACATCCAGGCGAGCAAGCGGTTTGCGGTCGCAGGTCGAGAGGCGCAGCTGGGCGCGGGGGTACAATATGTCGGCAGCCGCTCGGGCGAGACCGGCACCGCTTTCACCCTGCCTTCACACACGCTGGCACGGCTGTTCGGCGAATTCGAGCCGATAGAGGGCGTAACGGTTTTTGCAGCGGTCCAGAATCTGTTCGATGCACGCTGGTACGCCAACAGCTATTCGCCGCTGTGGGTGCAGCCGGGCACGCCACGCACTGCGTCAGTCGGCTTGCGGGCGAGTTTCTGATAGGATGGTGGCGTTCGAAACCCTGGGAACAGCGCTGTCGTTGGTCCCTGATGCGGCCGCAACTCGCAGCGGCCTTTGCGCGGGGTATGGGTCACTCCATCGAAGCGATGGAGCTTGAGTTTTGGAAAGGATGCAGGTGACCGATTTTACTCTGGCGGTTGAGAATTTGGTCGTCGATCGCGGAAACCGTCGAATTGTCGATGGGCTGTCATTGTCACTCGCGCCGGGTGAAATCTATGCGCTGCTGGGCGGCAATGGCGCAGGCAAATCGACCACGCTGTTTGCAATTTTGGGCTTTCTGCCCTTCTCGTCGGGCACGCTGACGGTGTGTGGGCACGATCCGCGCACCAAACCGGATGCGGTGCGAGCATCGGTTGCCTATCTTCCGGAAAACGTCGCGCTTTACGATCACCTGACCGCGCGCGAGAACGTCGAGTATTTTCTAAAGGTAGCAGACTGCCCCCGGTCGCGCGCGGACATCGAGCAGGCATTCGAGAGCGTGAGCCTGGCCGCGACCGCCTGGGACCAGCGCGCCGGGCGCTTTTCCAAGGGGATGCGGCAGAAGACCGCGATTGCGCTGGCGCTGCTGCGCCAGACGCCGCTGCTGCTGCTCGATGAGCCGACCTCGGGACTCGACCCGGCCGCTTCTGCCGATTTTCATGGCTTGCTCGAAGCACTGTCGGCGCGCGGCGTTTCGATCCTGATGGTGACGCACGACCTGCTCGGCGCGGCCGATACCGCCGACCGTATCGGGCTGATCGCGGGCGGGCGAATCGCCGATGAATGGCGCGCGCAGGAGAGCGGTCCGAGGTTCGACCTCAACATCCTGCACGACGGCTTTGCAGGCGTCAAATGAGGCTGGTCTGGACAATTGCCGGGGCTGAACTGCGGCTGATGCTGCGTTCGCGGCTGGCGCTGGTCGGCGTTGTTACCCTGCTGTTGCTGTCCGCCATCGCAGCGGTGACGTCTGCGGTCCAGATGGCCGAGACCGCACAGGCGCGCGCACAAGCGCAGATCGAAACCGACGAACAGTTCAAGGCGCAGCCGAACCGCCACCCGCACCGCATGGTGCATTACGGAACTTATGCGCTGCGCCCGGTGGGGCCGCTGGCCGCGTTCGATCCGGGCGTTGATTCCTTTACCGGTACCGTCGTGTTTCTTGAAGGGCACCGGCAGAACAGCGCGACCTTCGGTGCGGCGCGTGAATCGTCTGATCTGCTGCGCTTCGGGCAGCTTACCCCGGCGTTCGTGTTGCAGACGCTGGCGCCGTTGCTGCTGATCTTTCTGGGCTTTGCGGGCGTTGCGCGCGAGCGCGAGCGCGGCAGCCTGCGCGCTCTGGCGGCGCACGGCGCGAGCGCGCGCAGCATTCTGGGCGGCAAGGCGATGGCGCTGGGCGTTGTCGCGCTGCTGGCACTGGCACCTGCGCTGGTCGCGCTGGGCTGGGCCGCAGTGCGCCAGCCACACGAAGGCGGCATCGCGTTGGTCATTGCGCTGGCCTATGCCGGGTATCTCGCCGCATGGGTACTGGGGATCGTTGCGGTGTCAGGCATCGCGCGGACATCGCAAGGCGCGCTGATTGCGCTGATTGCTGCTTGGGCGCTGATCGTCGTGCTGGTTCCGCGCGCCGCCGCCGGCATCGCCGGAGTTGCCGATCCGCTGCCCAGCCGGGTCGATACCGAGCTTGCGATCGCAGCCGATCTGCGGCGCATCGGCGACAGCCACAACGCCAACGATCCGCATTTCGCCGCGTTCAAGACGAAGCTGCTCAAGCAGTACGGCGTCACCCGCACCGAGGACCTGCCGTTCAATTATCGTGGGGCTCTGGCGCAAGAGGGAGAGCGGATCACCTCGCAGCTGTTCAAGGACTATGCCGCGCGTGCCGATGTCATCCGCCAGCGCCAGTCGGGCTGGCTGGGCTGGGCAGGCGTGCTCAGCCCCGCGCTTTCGGTGCGCGATGCATCGATGGTCGGCGCGGCCACTGACCTGACGACTCACACCGCCTTCATGAACGCTGCCGAAGCCTATCGCTTCGATCTGGTGCAGAGGCTCAACGGGCTGCAGGCCACCGCGGTTTCCGGCACCGACGACGCCGCGCGCAGCAAGGATCCGCTCGCCGACCAGCGAACGCGCATCTCCGCCGATTTCTGGAAGACGATGCCTGAGTTTGAATTCAACGCACCCTCTGCTTCGGCCCGCATGACAGCAATGGTTCCATCGCTGCTGCTGCTCGGGCTGTGGATCGCATTGGCCTTTGGCGTGCTGGGTTGGGCCGCGCGACGTTTGGAAAGGCACGGCGCATGAATAACGTCATACGCGAAATGTGGATGCTCGGCCGCAACCGCGCCTCGCTCGCGGCGCTGGTCCTGCTGGCCGTGTTCGCCGCAGCGGGTGTGGCGATCGGCCTGGCCAATGTCGCGCGCGATTCTGCGATGATCGAGCGGATGCTCGCAGGGCAACCCGCCGAAGAGCAAGCCGTGGCAGGCTTTGTCGAGGACGCGGGCTATGGCGCCTATTACGGCTTCCAGCCGGTCTGGGACCCGCCCTCGGACCTTGCCTTTGCGGCGCTGGGCAACCGCGATATCGCGCCTGCGATCCTACGGGTGCGCTCGCTCTCGCTCGAAGCGCAGCTCTATGAAAACGAGAGCGCCAACCCTGAATTGTCGCTGGCCGGACGGTTCGATCTGGTGTTCATCACCATCTATATCGCGCCGTTGGTGCTGATCGCGCTGCTGCACGATGTGTGGTCTGGCGAGCGTGAGGCGGGGCGACTGTTCATGCTGTCTTCCTTGCCCGGAGCCCGACGGCGATTGTGGGCGGTGCGGATCGCGGTGCGGATCGCAGGCGTGCTTGCCGCGCTGCTGATCCCGTTTGCGGTGGGGGCCATTCTGGCAGGAACCGCGTTGCCCCGCATGCTTGCGTTCGGCGGGCTGATCATGCTCGCCTGCCTGTTCTGGTCGGTGGTCATCCTTCTGGTGGCGCGGCGCGGAGCAAGCTCGGTGGTCAATGCCGCGACTTTGGCCTCGATCTGGTTTGCGCTGACGCTCGTCGTTCCTGCCGCAGCCAATCTGGCGATCAACGCGTCGGTGCCGGTGCCCGATGGCGCGGAACTGGCGCGCGAGAACCGCGAGTTCGTCCATGGTGCTTGGGATCGTCCGCGCGAGCAGACGATGGACGCGTTCCTGGCGCTCTATCCCCAACATGCTGCGGGAAGCGCGCTGCCGCCGACCTTCCATTACAAATGGTATTTCGCCTTCCAGCACCTGGGCGATCTGCATGTTGCCGAACAGTCGCAAGCCTATCGTGATGGCATCGCGGGCCGGGCCGCTTATGCCCGCGCGGCGGGCTGGCTGCTTCCACCAGCGGGCATAGCCCAGGCCATGACCGCACTGGCGGGGACCGACGTCACCGCCCAGCTTGAATTTCAACAGCGCATCCGCGCCTACCATACGCGACTGCGTGAGTATTATTATGACTACCTGTTCAGTGAACGACCTTTCGACGTCTCGATTCTGGCAAACGTGCCGCGCTTCGATCCTGCTGACGACGGCGACGCTGGGGCTGACTGAGACTGCCCTCGCGCAGCGCGTATCGGATAACGCCGCCGCTGGTGCCGAGGATGCTTTCGGCACCAGCATCGGCAACGAGCGAGTCGGCCTGTATAGCGGCAACGACGTGCGCGGCTTTTCGCCGGTCACGGCCAACAACATCCGGCTCGAAGGCTTGTACTTCGACCGCCCGGCCTCGTTCACCGACCGGCTTGTGCAAAGCAATGCCGTGCGTGTCGGCCTGACGGCGCAAAACTATCTGTTCCCCGCGCCCACCGGCATCGTTGATTACAAGATCCGTCCGGCTGGTAATGATTTCGTGGTCAGCACGATGCTGGGGCTGAACAGCTGGGGCGGCGGTCGGCTCGAGATCGACACGCAGATCCCGGTGATCAGGGACAAGCTCAGCCTCGTGGCGGGAGTGGCGGGCTTCGTCGACGAGCTCGCCCCGGGCAACCAGTCGTTCTTCGGCTCCTATGCGCTCGCCGCGCGGTGGAAGCCGGTGGCGGGGGTCGAAGTCATCCCGTTCTGGAGCCGCATCGACCTGTACAACCGTGAGGCCGCACCGCTGTACACCCCCGAGGGCGCGTTCCTTCCGCCCAGGGTCGAGCGCCGCCGCTTTCCGGGGCCGGAATGGGCCGACCAGCGCAACACGGTGCAGCATTATGGCGGCCTGACCAAGGCCAGCTTCGGCCAGCAATGGCAGATTGCTGCAGGCTTGTTCCGCTCGACATCCGACAGCGCCACCAACTTTGCGCAGAACTTCACCGCGATGCGCGAGGACGGCACCGCTATCCGCCGCGTCACCAGCGACCCGCCGCTATCGCTTGCCGGAACCAGCGGTGAGCTGCGGATCAGCCGCAGCTTTGCCGATGGTCCGCGCCGCCATACGCTGCACGCGGCTGTGCGGGGTCGCGAGCGGGTCAGCCGCTATGGCGGCGGTGCGGCGATATCCTTCGACCGTGCGCCGGTCGAACAGCTGCTCGATATCCCTGCGCCGGATTTCAGCTTCGGGCTGCAGACCGATGAGCAGGTGCGACAGGCGATCGCTGGTATCGCCTATGACGGGCGCTGGCTGGGTGTCGGGGGCTTAAGCGTCGGCCTGCAACACACCTGGTACCGCAAGCGCGTCGACCGCCCCGCCACCGCGCTCGCCCGGACCGACGATGAGGCATGGCTCCCCAATGTCACTGCCTCTTTCGATGTGACGCCGCGACTGGCCCTGTATGGCGGCTATACCCGTGGGCTCGAGGAAAGTGGTATTGCGCCCGATAGCGCAGCCAACCGGACCGAGGCTCTGCCTGCAATCCTGACGTCGCAAATCGATGGCGGGCTGCGGTGGAAGGCACCGGGCGGGATCAGCGTCGTCGCCGGACTGTTCGATGTGCGCAAACCCTATTTTGCGGCGGACGAAGCTAATGTCTTTCGCGAACTCGGCGATGTGCGGCATCGGGGCGTCGAGCTATCGGCGGCTGGTCCGCTGTTGCCACGGCTGACCGTGGTGGCCGGAGCAGTCCTGATGCAGCCGCGCGTAACCGGCGAGGGGGTAACCCTGGGCCGGGTCGGGCGGCGTCCGCTGGGTCAGCCCTCGCAGCTGCTGACGCTGGCGACGCAATACGCGCTGCCCGGTGTCGAGGGGGTTCAGCTCACACTCAATGTCACCCATCGCGGGACCCGCGCCGCAGACACACGCAATCTGGTGACGCTGCCTGCGCGCACGATTGTCGATGCAGGCGTGCGCTGGCGGCTCGACCTTGGCGACAATCCCGCGCTGCTGCGCGTCCAGTTGCAGAACCTGACCAACGCCTATGATCTGGCACTGGTGGGAAGCGGCAGCTATCAGGTCAATGCCCCGCGCCAGCTGACGATGTTTCTCACCGTCGATTTCTAGCGTGTAAAACCGCATCGCATCGCGACGGGCCCGAAGGACCGAGTTTCACGCGGAATACTCTAGTCTGGCGGGCAGGGGAGAAAACGGGGGAGCGCTATGTCCGGGTGAAGCTGGAGATGGATTACCTGCCCCGCGGCCAGCTCTGCCGGGCGGGTTTGAATTGCGAATTCTTCTGCATCGCGCGCAACCGCGACGACTGTCTCGCGCCCGAACCTGCGCGCTGAAAGGACCGTGACCGGCATCCCCTCATCTGCCAGGATGACATCTTTCGGGCGGACGATCAGCAAGGCATTGCCATCGGTCTGTCCGGGCGCGGGCAGGACGCCGAAAGGCGTGTCTGCGAACTGATCCTTGATGTGCGCCGGAAGACAGATTGCCTCGCCAAGCAGTTGCGCGGCGGTCAGCGATACCGGATTGTCGTAGCACTCGGAAGGGGCGCCGGTTTGCAGGACCCGGCCGTCCGCCATCAAGATCAGGTCATCGGCAATCGTCATGGCCTCTTCCGGATCGTGCGTAACCACCAGCACCGTAGTGCCGACATCGCGCAGGTCGGCCATGAGCGCCTGCCGGATCGTGGCCCGCAAATGGCCATCCAGATTGGAGAACGGTTCGTCCAGCAGCAGCAGAACGGGTTTACGCGCCAGCGCCCGTGCGATGGCAACCCTCTGCTGCTCACCGCCCGACAAGGTGTGCGGCCATTCGGCTGCCAGATGCCCGATATGAAACCGCGCGAGCAATTCCTGCACCAACGCATTGCGCGCGTCAGGTTTGAGCGACTGAATGCCAAACCCCACGTTATCGCGCACATTCAGGTGCGGAAACAATGCATTGTCCTGAAACACCAGCCCGATGCCGCGCTGCTCCGGCGCGACCAGCACGCCGGGAGCCGAGACGACATCGTGATGGATGGTGATACTGCCGCCATCAACCGGTTCGAGCCCGGCAATCATCCGCAGGATCGTGCTTTTGCCGCAACCCGATGGACCCAGCAGGCAGGTGATCCGCCCGGGATGCAAGGCAAAGCCGGCCTTTTTGACCACCTCGCGCGCAGCGTAACGGCGCGAGACATCTCGCAACATCAGAATCGGTTCAATATTCACAGGCCGTTCTTAGGTGCCGGGTCGTGCCAGCGCAATTCGTCGTGTCAGCCAGATCACGGTTGGCAGCGACAATGCCAGGATGAGCAAGGAGGGCGGTCCAGCCTGGCTCAAGCGCTCATCGATCGCGAAATTGTTGGCGAGCACGGCCAGTGTATCGAAATTGAACGGGCGCAGGATCAATGTCGCCGGTAGCTCCTTGAGGATGTCCACAAACACGATCAGGCCTGCAGTGAGCATAGCGCCGCGCGCAACCGGCAGATCGACCGCGATTGACGCTGCGGTTTCAGTCCGTCCAAGCGTGCGCGCTGCAAAGATCATCGAGGGAGTAACCCTGGCAAGCCCGGCGTCGATAGGTTCGAGCGCAGCCGCCATCAACCGCGCGGAATAGGCCAGCAACAGCAGGACGATCGCAACCGCTGCCCCCGAGCCGGGGGTAATCGTCCAGATCACACCGGCGGGCGCAAGCAGACCGATGGCCATCACGGCACCCGGGGTTGCATAGCCAAGGCTGGCAAGCCTTGCGACGAAGGGCAGCCGCCGGGTACCCAGCGCCAGCATCGTCGCCAGCAATACCGTCAATGCAGCACCGGCTGCGCCAAGCAACGCGCTGTTCTGCATCGCGTGCGCCAACCGGCCCCAGTCGGGCGAGCTGGCGCCCAGGTTCCAGATCAGCCATCCAATCGGCAGCAGCAGCCCGGCCGTCAGCAGACAGCTGCAATAGAAAGTCGCCAGCCAGCCGGCAGCATGGCCAAGCGGTTGTATCTCGATTTCGCGCCAGCGGCTGCGCCCGGTTTCATGCGACCGGCCTTTGCGGGAGGCGCGTTCGAGCCACATCAGAACAGCCGCGGTGGCAAGCAGCGGCAGCGCAAAACGCGCCGCACTTACCGTCGATCCATAGACTGACCATGCGCGCACGATGCCTGTGGTCAGCGTCTGCACGCTCAGGAACTGGACTGCGCCATAGTCGGCAAGCACTTCCATCACTGCCAGTGCCACACCGGCGACCAAAGCCGGCCTCGCCATGGGCAACGCCACCCGCCACAGCGTCTGACGCCCCCTGCAGCCCAGCATTGCGGCAGCTTCGAGCACATTGACCGACTGGTTGATAAAGGCGCTGCGCATCGCAAGGTACACATAGGGATAGAACGCTGCCGAAAGCACAAACGCTGCTCCGCCTGTGCTGCGCATCGAAAATCCGGGGTCGAAGCCCAAAGCATCACGAAAGTAGGTGCGCAATGGCCCGGCCACATCGAACAGATCGGCATAGCTGTATGCAAGCGCAAAAGCCGGGACGGCCAGCGGCAGTGCCAGCGACCAGGCAAAGAATTGCCGGCCGGGGAAGCGGTGCATAGCCACGAGCCAGGCCGCGATCGTTCCGGTGATGGCGGTCAATACCCCCACGACCAGAGCAAGGCCTGCAGACGTCATGGCATAGCGCGCGATATCGCGCCCGGCGATGTCAGCGGTATCCTGCCCCAGCGCCGCGATCGCCACGCCCGCCAAAGGCAGCATCACGATGAAACCGGCAAACGCCGCCATTCCCGAAAGAGGAGACAGCGTCAGCCGTTTTGTCGGGTTCAGTACTCCAGCGGTACTCAGCGCCAGCTCGCTGCGCTCATCATCGACTGCGCTTCAGGTTGCCGCGCGGCGAACGCTGCCACACCCATCGGATGCGGCGTGAAGTTCGAATAGCCATCGACCGGAGGCGGTGCCTCGACGTCGCTTGACGCGGGATATTCGTTGTTGTTGGCAGCAATGTGCTTTTGCGAATCAGCAGAGGCGAAGAACTCGAGCAATTTGATCGCGTTGGCACGGTTGGGAGCGTGTCTGGCTACACCGCCGCCCGAAATGTTGATGTGCGTACCCTGACCATCGAGACTGGGAAAGCCGAGCGCGACCTTCTGAGTCACGGCCTTGTCATCTGCATCATCACCGCTGGCCATGCGGATGTAGTAATAGCTGTTGGTCAGTGCCACCTCGCAGACACCGGCGCCGACGGCGCGGATCTGATCGCGGTCGCCGCCTTCAGGCGGGCGCGCCATGTTGGCGACGATACCACGCACCCATTGGGTGGCGCGCTCGGGGCCCCATGCCTCGGCCAGAGCGCCGACCAGCGAAAGGTTGTAGACGCTGTCGGAGGAGCGCACGCAGATTTTGCCCTTGAAGCGAGGTCCTGCAAGCTTGGCATAATCGTCGATCTCGGCAGGCTTGACCTTGGCGGTGTCGTAAGCGACGACGCGCGCGCGGCGCATGAAACCGTACCATTGCCCCCCAGGATCACGAAGATTGGCCGGAATGCGATCGGTCAAGGTGGCCGATTCGACCGGTTGGAACAGGTCTGCCTGCTGCGCTCGCCACAGGGCTCCGGCATCGGCAGCGATGAACAGATCGGCCGGGCTGTTGGCACCTTCGCTGGTCATGCGGGCGACCAGCTCGTCCGGCTTGCCCTCCATCAGGTTGATCTTGATCCCGGTTTCGCGGGTAAAGCGGTCATACAAAGCCTGATCACTGTCATAATGGCGGGCAGTGTAGAGGTTGACGACCTGTTCGCCGTCCCCGGCGTTGCTGCTTTCTCCGCTACAGCCAGCAAGAGCCGCAACCGCGGCCAGAACAGTAAAACCCAGATAGACGCGCAATGCCGTTTCCTTCTGATTGTCAGCCCGCCGCGCGCGGCGCGCCGGAACTGTCCTGTGGCTATGCGATGACACCGCTGAAGGCAAGTCTGCGAATGATTCTTAATGCGTCTTGCGACTGTGTCTTATCTGCATTATGGGCCAGCCATAAAGTGAGAGGGACAGTTCATAATGCGTTTTCTTAGCGGAATCAGTTTTTCAGCTCTGGTGGCAGTCATCGCAACGCCGGCAGTCGCCAGCGAAGCAGAGGCAGGTCAAAACCCGGCGCTCGATCTGATCACCGTGACCGCATCGCGCCAAGGCACCTTGGATATCGGTGGTTCCGTACAGCGGCTCGAAATCGAGGATCTTGAAACTTTTGCTTATGGTGATGTGAACCGCATCCTGCGCCAGATACCCGGCGTGTTCCTTCAGGAAGAAGACGGCTTCGGGCTTCGGCCCAACATCGGCATCCGCGGCTCAGGAACCGATCGCAGCGCCCGCGTGACCATCATGGAAGATGGCATTCTCAAGGCTCCTGCTCCCTACTCGGCACCCGCAATCTACTATTTCCCCCGGATGGCGCGGATTTACGGCATCGAGGTGGCCAAGGGCCCCGCCGCGATCAAGTATGGCCCAGCGACCGTAGGCGGGGCGATCAATTTCTTTGCGACCCCGATCCCCGATGTCGACGCCGGTGAAGTGGCGGCCAGCTTTACTGCGCTGGCCGGCAATTATGGCGGTCAGCGGCTTCATGGCTGGGTTGGCGGCTGGTCTGGCCTGGCGTCAGGCATTGAAATGGGTGCCTTTGCTGAGGGCGTCTACGAGCATTCCAACGGCTTCAAAACGATCGATATCGGCGGTGACACCGGCTTCGAGATTGTCGATACCACGCTGCGCTTTGGGCTGCGTACCACCGACCGGCGTCACTCGCTGGAATTCAAGTTTCAGCGGAACAACGAACGCAGCGATGAAACCTATCTGGGGATCACGCTGGCCGATTTCGCGGTCGATCCGAACCGGCGCTATAATGCCAGCCAGCGTGATGTGATGAACGTTGCGCATGAGACCTTCCAGCTGACTCATTCGAGCAAGATCGGTTCCGATGTGACGCTGACCACCATCGCCTATCGCACCGATACGGCGCGATCGTGGTACAAGCTGAACGATGTCCGCAATGCAGCCAATACCGGCTGGAGCAGCCTTGCCGACGTGCTCGCCAATCCGACCGCCAATCCGTTGCAATTTGCCGATCTTGTCGGAGCCGAAGGCTTTACCGGGCGCCCCGGCGCGCTGCGGGTTCGCAACAACAACCGCGTGTATCAATCCACGGGCATCCAGTCGGTGATCAGCGGCAATTTCGACACTGGTCCGTTGCGCCACGCGCTGGAGGTTTCGGCGCGTTATCACGAAGACTCCGAGGACCGTTTTCAGCAGGATGATCGCTACCAGATCGTCAACGGCCGTATGGTGCTGACCACGCCCGGTGCTCCGGGCAGCCAGGATAACCGCATCGGCGATGCCAAGGCCTGGGCGTTCTTCGTCCGCGATACCATCGATTTCGGGGCGATCACCCTGGTGCCTGGCCTGCGGTACGAAACCATCGATCTGCGCCAGACGCGCTTTGCGTTGGGTGACAGTGTGCGCGCAATACCGACAGCGGTCGCCGAGCGCAATGTCGACGTGTTCATCCCCGGCGTTTCGGCGGTGTGGCGGCTTGGCGATGATCTGCGCTTGATCGCAGGCGCGCACCGCGGGTTCGCATCGCCCACGCCGGGCTCGGACGTCAGCATCGAGACATCGTGGAACTATGAAGCGGGACTGAAGTTCGGCCGTGGCCCAGTGCGGATGGAGGTCATCGGGTTCTTCAACGATTATTCCAACCTCGTCGGGTCGTGCACCGCTTCGACCGGGGGCAACTGCGACATCGGGGAGCAGTTCGAAGGCGGCAAGGTCGACGTCAAGGGCGTCGAAGTACTCGCCGGAACAACCTTCGGCAACTCCGCAGACGGCGGCATCTCGGTGCCTGTGGCGTTGGTGTACACGTTTACCGATGCCCGCTTCCAATCGAACTTCGTCAGCGGTTACGAACCCTGGGGTGCGGTATCGATCGATGACCGGCTGCCTTATCAGCCGAAGCATCAGCTGACATTGAATGCCGGCATCGAAACCGGGCGTGCCAGGTTCAACGCGACGATGAACTGGGTCAGCCGTGCACGTGCAACCGCAGGGCAGGGGGCGATCGCAGCAAATGACCGCATCGATGCGCGCACTGTGGTCGATGTATCGGCCGAGTTCGACCTGCTCGAGAACCTGTCGCTGTTTGGCAGTGTCCAAAACGTGTTCGACGAAACTTACAACGCAGGCTTCTCACCCTCCGGAGCACGTCCAGGCGCACCGCGGCTGTGGCTTGTGGGCCTGCGTTCACGGATCTGATGCCGCAAAGGGCGGGCTGGAGAAGAAAATGTCGGCTTCTTTTGACCGAAGGCGGCCGGGCTAAAACTACGCCGACTCTCAGAACTCCTTGATCAGCCGGGCGCCGGCGCGCGGACGCCAGGGTTCGCCGCTATGGCGAGCCGCCCCAAGCCCCGCTTGCAAACTCAGGCCTCGCGCGAGGTGAAATTGTGCCTGTGGCATCACCAGCGTGAAATCATCGCCACCGCGCCGCGTATTGATCTCCACCCCCAGATGTGACTGGGGAGTGAGGCTGTAGAATGTCGTATGGTTGACAATCAGGTTTCGGTTGCTGGGTCCGGAGAAGGTCACGTCACCGAACCCGACCATGCTCAGCGTGCTCCAGCGATCATCGAACCGGAAGCCGGCAATGTAGACCAGCGTGCTTTCCCAACGCCGGTCGCCCCTGTTGTACAAACCCAGATATTGTATCCCGTGAATCCCGCGCCCGCCTGCAAAAGTTCCGATCGTGCCTTGCAGGCCCATTTTGTAATCGGTCACGGAAAGCCCTTCGATTGGCAGTTCGAGTTCAATTGCTAACCCATCTGCCACGGCATATTCGATCTCCGGTGCCCATTCGACCGCCCGGTCCGGCCCTGAAAGGTTTTGTTGCACGAGCGTATTGATTTCCAGTTCGCCGCGTTTGGCTCCAAGCGGTCGGACCATGTCGAACACCAACGGTTCGGGCACATTTGGAATGTCCTGGGCGATGACGGGTGCGGTCATGCCTATCGCCGACCCCAGCATTGCAGCCCATCGACCATAGCGATGGAGATGGGCTATGGCAGGTTTCGTGATTGTCCCGGATAGGAAGGACAGTGTTCGCAGGGGGCTTGGTGGTGTTTTCATGCGGGCGCGGTTGCCAGAATCCCGCTTACCGTTGCCTTACAGGGAGAGCCTGATTTGCGATTGCTGATGGTGGAGGATCATGACGAACTCGCGGCGCTGGTGCATGCACGGTTGTCCGTGGCCGGCTTCACCGCCGATCGTTTTGGCACCCAAGAGCTTGGGCGACTGGCATTGGATGCGGGGTCATATGATGCGCTGATACTCGATCTTGGACTACCCGACGGTGACGGGCTCGAGCTGCTGCAATGGCTGCGATCGCGCGGAAGTACAATTCCGGTCCTCGTCCTGACGGCGCGGTCGGCCATTGCCGACAGGGTGACCGGCTTGGCAGCAGGTGCCGATGATTACCTCGTAAAACCGTTCTCAGCCGATGAACTCATTGCGCGGATCGAAGCGTTGTTGAGGCGCAGCAGCGCGAAATACGATGCCACGCTGCAATGCGGTGCCATCGCCTGGGACCGTCGCACGCGGTCCGCGCACATCGACGGCCACCCTTTGGCTATGACACCGCGAGAGACGGAACTGATGGAGCTGCTGATTACCGATGCTGGCAAAGTGGTGCGGAAATCGAAGATTGAGACGTGCTTTTTCGGCTTGGGCGAAGATTTTTCGTCGAATGCGGTAGAAGTTTCCATCCACCGGCTGCGCAGACGCCTTGAGGTTGCCAATGCTGGCGTTGAGATCGTGACAATGCGGGGGCTGGGCTATCTGTTGAGAGTTGCCACATGATGGTCCGGCGTCAGTCTCTGCTTGCGCGCATCCTGGTTTGGCATGGGCTGGCGATGGTGGTGGTTGCCGTGCTGGCGGCAGGGAGTGTCGCATGGCTGCTGGACACGACCAGCACCCGCCTGCAGCATCAGACGCTCAACGCCTACGCCGTCATGATCGACGAAGGGCTGCGACCCAATGGCGATGGTTGGCGGCTGGATATTGAAAATCGCATGGCGGTGTTGGGGGGTGGTTCAAGCTTCTCGTTCGGCGTATCCGATGGCTCCAAGGTGAGCCCGATTGCTGGCCTGCCAGCACCCTTAGCCGGTATTGGTTCGGTGGCGAGCCAACAGCCGCGTTACTTTCACCGCCTGGTGGGATCGGTCCAGTTGTCCGGCGTGGTGTGGCCTTCTCAGAAATCGCCAGCCAGATGGATTGTCGTTGTGCAAAACCTCGATGACCCGGCGGTCTTTTTTGATGACGTCAACACCGGGGTGGCCATAGTAGCGACCCTCGCGATCGCAGCTTTGCTTACCCTGTTGATGGCAATCGATGTGGTCATCGTCCGGCGCAGCCTGGCCCCCGTCGCGCGCGCATCCCAGGCCATGGCGGATCTGTTGCCACATGACCTCACGAGCAGAATTGCAACGTCCGGGCTGCCGATCGAAGTTTTGCCGCTTGTTGAAGGTGCCAACGTTGCATTTGAACGACTGGCGACAGCCTATGCAAACGAGCGCGATTTTCTCGCCGATGCGGCCCATGCCCTGCGAACACCGCTGGCCGTGTTGCAACTGCGGGTCGACGATGTGACCGACCCGGCGATGCGGTCGGCGATGGCGGCGCAGGTCGTGCATCTTCGCCGGATCGTGGATGGTTTGCTGACCCTCGCAGAGATTGACAGCACGGCTCCGCCGGCACCTGCGCTGGTGGATTTATCATCGCTCGCCAGCGATCGCGCGGCAGAGATTGCACCTTTGGCATTGTCGAAAGGTCAGACGATCATTGTTGACGCCGCACAGCCTCTCGCGGTCTACACCCTGGCGGACAATGCGACCAAAGCGCTCGATGTTTTGCTGGAAAACGCCGTCAGACACACGCCGTCAGGAACATCCATCGTCGTTGCGACAAAGCCGGGCCAGATCATCGTTTCAGATAGCGGCCCGGGGGTCGATCTAAGCGACGTCGAGCGGCTCTTTGCGCGGTTTCAACGCGGTACAGCCGGTACGGAAGGCTCCGGGCTTGGACTATCGGTTGCCGAACGCTTGATGAAACAGGCTGGCGGGACCATCGCGTTCGAAAACCTTCCCGAAGCCGGCAGCAGATTTACCTTGGTCTTTTCTGATCTGTCCACCCAGATTGAACCCTGACTATTTGGCTGGCAGCGGATTTTAGGATCACTCGTTGCGATCGCCATCGCGTGCTGGGGTGTCGGCAAACACCCAGTATTTGTTGATCAGATAGGTCATCGCAGGGACTAGCACCACGGCAGCGGCGAACCCGATCTGATAATGGACCTGCGCCACATCGACAGCCAATTTCATGATCGCGACGTTGGCGAGCAAACCGAACACAGCACTCAACGCGAACCGCAAGAACTTGGCTGGACTGTGCTGCCTGACCTTGAAGACCCACAGCGCCTGGCCGGCATAGGTCACTGCGACCGCGCACAGGAAGGCAATGGCGGTCCCGACCGTGGGAGAAAACTGCCCTCGGTTTACCAAGACAAACAGCGTCAGACCGTGCACGGCCGTCGCGGTGACACCGACAATTCCAAAGCGGACGATCTGCCCGACGGGTAGAGCTGCAACCGGGTTATTCTGCTGCACGAACAGCGTCACGGGGTACAAACTGACCGTCCGCACGGTCCTGGGAAGGCGGAAACCCGGCGGTGTCCTTGACCAGATAGATCGGCCGCTGCTTCGTCTCCATATACATCCGACCCAGATATTCTCCGATAATGCCCAGCGACATCAACTGTACGGCACCCAGCACCAGAATGACGACCATCAGCGATGCATAACCCGGCACATCGCGACCGAAGATCAGCGTCTGGGCCACGATGACCGCAGTGTAGATCAGCGCGATCAGCGCGACACTGCCCCCCACATACGTCCAGATCTTGAGCGGTGCAGTCGAAAAGCTGGTAATGCCGTCCAGCGCAAAATTCCACAGCTTCCAGTAGTTGAATTTGGTGGTTCCGGCCACCCGCGCCGGGCGCTCGTAGGGGACGGCGATCGAGCGGAATCCGACCCAGGCAAACAGTCCCTTCATGAACCGGTTGCGCTCGCGCAGGACAAGCGTCGCATCGACTGCCGCCCGGCTCATCAGCCGGAAATCGCCTGCGTTTGCATCGATCGGGTGGCCTGAAATGCTATTGAAAACGCGGTAGAACAGCCCCGCAGTCACGCGCTTTGTACCGGTATCGGACCGCCGCTCGACCCGCTGGCCAAAGGCGATGTCATAGCCCTCGCGCCACCGTGCCACCATTTCGCACAGCAGCGACGGGGGGTCCTGCAAATCCACATCCATCGGCACCACTGCGGCCCCGGTCGAGAAGTCCAGGCCGGCCGTCAGCGCCGCTTCCTTGCCGAAGTTGCGGCTCAAGCGGATCAGCCTGATATGCGGGTCGTTGCGCTGCAGTCCACACACGATATCCGCCGTGGCATCGGTGCTGCCATCATCGATAAAGATAATCTCGTAGCGCAAACCGAGACTTTCGACGATCGGAGTGACGGCATCGACAAAACAGGCAACCGATTCTTGCTCGTTCAAGACAGGTACGACAATGGAAAGGTCGACGGTCATTAATTCTGTCCAAACAGTCTTTCAACACGCTCGCAGTGCGTACCTTGTCTTCGCGCGGTGAGATTGCAATCCCGTTAACTTTACTGAGCTATTGGACGCCAACAGCGGCCATAGGCACGCAGATCGCAAGGGGCACCGAGCATGACGGAAACCTTTCAGACCCGGAACAACGACCATAGCGCGAAAACCGCGCTGATCGACCGTCCCGTTTTCTGGTACGGCTTGATGCTTCTGCTGCTGCTGATCACGCAGCTCGGCGCAATAGAGCAAGAAGTCATCGACTGGGATGAAAGCACCTTCATCCTGATGGGGGCGGACGTAGCGGCCGGCAATCTTCCGTATGTCGAAATGTACGATGTCAAACCGCCGATGATGTTTATCTTTCTGGGCAGCATTATCGCGCTGTTCGGCAAGAGCCTGCTGGCGATCAGGCTGTTTGGCGACCTGTGCATTCTGGCAGCGGCGCTCGCCTGCTTCGTACTGGCGCGCAGCCGAACAGATGTTCGATCTGCGGGCATGGCCACGTTGCTGCTCGTCGCGATGGCGAGCAATGAGTTTGCGCAACACACCAGTACGGAGTTGCCAGCGATCGCGCTGCTGATGTGGTCGCTGGTGCTGACCATATTGCGGCCAGCCAGCCTTTGGGCGGCAGCGGGAAGCGGTTTGCTGGTTTCGCTGGCGATCCTGACGCGCAGCAATCTTGCACCCATGGCGATCATGCTAGGCGTGTATTATCTGATCGAAGGCATGGCCCGGACAAGCCAGATGCCCCGCTCGGCAGTCCTCGTATTTGCCGCTGCCGGGTTATTGCCACCGGCAGTTATCGTGGCAGTTTACGGATGGGCGGGGCAGCTGGATCTGCTGATCCTGTCGGTTGTCGATGTGCCGCTGGCCTATGCGACCGGGCAGTTGTCGATGCTGGGCACGCTGCAAGCCCACATTTCGCAATACGTCGTCGCCACCACAATTGCGCCAGCAATCTTCATTTCGTTCACGCTGGCCGTGATCGGCGGATTGGCGGCATCGTTGGTCTCGATCAAGAGCCAGCCTGGTGAGACCGAGGTAAAGCGCTTCGACCTGCTGCTTTGGGTGATGCTGCTGGCCGTGATGCTATCGGTGCTGAGCGGTGGGGCGGCCTATGCGCATTACTGGATGCAACTCATTCCCTTGCTAGCAGTGTTCGCGGCGATCGGGCTCCATGCGCTCGGATCCCACAGCGCGACAGGCCTGTGGGTCTCGAGCGGTGTGACGCTCGTTGCGGTCAGTGCAGCCATATTGATGACGGGGGAGTCGGTGCTGCGGGTTGTGGCCGATCCGGCATCGGTCCGGCAGCAGCATCACATCTTGATTGCGGCCGAGCGGATCAGAGAGGAAACCCGGGGTCGCACACCGGCCATCTGGGCGGTGCACAATCACCTGATCCATTGGTATCTGGACGCGCCCCTGCCATCTCCAATCGCCACCCACCCTGACAACATCGTTCGCGTCCCGATCATCCAGACGATGGCTGCGGCAGGCTATGTCCCGGCGAACGAGACCATGCGGATATGGCAGTCAAAACCTGAGTTCGTGGTGGTCGATGCCAACCGCTCGATTGCCTATTTGACCGTGCATGGATTCGATCTGCCGGAGTATCTCAGCACGCACTACCGGCTACTGGTGCAGGAAGGGAGCGTGATGGTTTACCGGCGTCAGCCCCAGACGGGCGGCTGAATGATGTGCTGTGGTGCGGATGCGGGCTGTTAACCGCAGCCAAGTTCGTTCATCACGATGGCCAACGTTCAAAGGAGCTTGCATGCAATTTGATGAGGTCGTTTTGGGTCGGCGCAGTATTCGCGGATACAAGCCCGATGCTGTGCCACAGGCACTGATCGCAGAAATCCTGGGTCTGGCGATGCGCGCACCATCTTCGATGAACACCCAGCCGTGGAATTTCTACGTCATCACCGGCGAGCCATTGGACCGGATCCGGCGAGGCAATACCGAACGGATGCTGGCCGGGGTGCCGCAGTCGCGCGAATTCCGCACCGGGGAGGCATTTGCCGGAGCGCATCGCGACCGACAGATTGGCGTTGCCAAGCAACTGTTTTCCGCGATGGGGATCGCACGCGAAGACGCCGCGGCGCGGCAGGACTGGGTTCTGCGTGGCTTTCGCCAGTTTGATGCACCGGTGTGCATCATCATCACCTATGACCGTGCGGTGGATGGCAGCGATGATACGCCCTTCGATTGCGGAGCGGTTGCAACTGCGCTGGTCACTGCGGCCTGGTCGCGGGGTCTTGGAACCGTAATCAACAGCCAAGGGATCATGCAATCGCCGGTGGTGCGTGAACACGCCGGAATAGCGGATGATCAGGTAATCATGAAGAGCATCGCGCTGGGTTGGCCGGACGACACGTTCCCAGCAAACGCGGTGGTTTCGACGCGCAAGTCCGTCGAGGAAGCGGCTGTGTTTGTTGGGTTCGATTGAGGTTTGGATCGAATTTCGTCGGTTGACCGCGTGAGATTGCCGGTTTCCAAGGCAGCTTTCTAAGATGCCATCTCGCTAGGGTCTGCCCGGGATATGCCCCGGCGGCTCGAATGCGGTGATGATCGGGCAGGGCTCCGACGATGTGCTGGTGCATGCATCGGCGAGCCGGGCCAGCGCAGCCCGCGCACGCTGCAATGCGGCCAGCTTGTCGTCGAGCGCAGCAATCCGCGCGTTGGCCAAGGTGAGCGCCCTGGCCCGGTCCCTGGTCGCATCCAGCTCCAGCAGTTCGCGGATTTCCTCAAGCGTGAACCCCGCCGCCTGGGCCGAACGGATGAAGCGCAGGCGGCTGAGATCATTGCTGCCATAGCGCCGCATCCCGCCAGAGCGGTCGGGCTCGGACAACAGCCCGCGCCGCTGATAATAGCGCACGGTCTCGACACCCACATCGCCAGCTGCCGCTAGCTTCCCGATGGTCAATATATTCAAGCCTTGACTCCGTACCATGATACGGAACCTATATAGGCTGGGTGACGTTATCTGCAACGAAGGAACACCCATGACACAAGCCGCATTATCACGCGCCGGTCGGTACGCAGCGGGCGCGAAAACCGCCATAGTCCATCGCATGGTCATGCCAAAACACATCTGCCCTTATGGGCTCAAGGCGCTCGATCTGCTGAAGCGCAAGGGCTACACCATTGAAGACCGCTGGCTGACCACCCGCGAGGAAACCGACGCGTTCAAGGCGCAACATGGCGTCCAGACGACCCCGCAGATTTTCATCGACGGCGCGCGCATCGGGGGGCACGACGACCTTCGGCGCTACTTGGGCCTTACCGTTGCCGATCCCAAAGCAACATCCTATCAACCCGTGATCGTGCTTTTTGCCATGACAGGGCTCATGGCATTGGCGGCGAGTTACGCAATCTATGGCTCGCCTTTCACCATTCGGGCGGGCGAGTGGTTCATTGCCTTCAGCATGTGCGTTCTGGCGATGCTGAAGCTCCAGAACGTCGACAAGTTCGCGACGATGTTTCTGAATTACGATCTGCTCGCGCAGCGTTGGGTGCCGTATGGCCGCATCTACCCGTTCGCAGAAGGGCTGGCGGGGGTGCTGATGGTGGCAGGCGCGCTCAACTGGATATCCATTCCACTTGCGCTGTTCATCGGTGGCATCGGTGCTGTGTCAGTTTTCAAGGCGGTCTATATCGACAAGCGCGACATCAAATGTGCCTGTGTCGGCGGGGACAGCAACGTTCCGCTCGGCTTCGTCTCTCTCACCGAAAACGTGATGATGGTCGCGATGGCACTGTGGATGCTGCTGGGCGTGGGCGCGATGGGGGCTGCGATATAAGCCACCAGGCCGTCTAAGAACGTTCGCCAAAGCCGGAATGGCTGGCGCCTTCGTAGGGCTTTAGCCGTGGTTTTCATCCCATGGGCGAAGCGAGCCCTGCGAGGGCGACGAGCCCCACGACAAAGGTCGCCAGCAACAGTTCGACAGCCAGGCTGGCCCTGAGCGCCCTGAGTGAACCATCGCTTCCAACCGCTGCCTCTTCCCGGACGCCGCGGTCGGACCTGACGAGGCCCGCGTTCCGGGCGGCACACATCACCATGATTGCGACGAGCAGCGCCTTGCCTGCAAGCAACACACCATATGGCGTACCCAGCACCTTCAAGCTTTTTTCTAGTCCGAAGATGAAATGGGCATTGAGCACCCCGGTTACGACGACGATGCTAACCAGGGTGATCCCCAAAGGCGCAAAGCCTTCCATCGCAACTCGCAATCGTTCGGATCGCGCGCGGTCGGGGTGGCGGTGTGCCGCAAACACCAGTGTTGTGAACCAGCAGATTGCACCGATCCAGAGCCCTGCAGCCAAAAGGTGCAGACCATCATTCAAGCGATGCACCAGTCCGAGCGCGCCTTCGGTCGCGGCTGCGTGACCATTCCAGGCGAGGGTCGATAGCGCTAGCCCGTAACCAGATGCCGCCGCGATGTGCCGTGGCACCATGGGCTTGATGGACAGCAACGCTGCCAAAGCGAGCATCAGCAACCCGGTTCGGACCAAAAAGGCCCAGCCAGGCTGGGTCGAGAATACCATGGACTTGATGGTTTCCAGCTCCAGCTCGGAAAGCGGCTGGCCCATCATGGCGGCGATGCCGACTAGCATGACCGCCAGCGAGATCACCGGAGCGGCCATCGCCGCGATGGCGATTGGACGCAGACGCATCGTGCTGGTGTTCCCGACCAGCTCTCGCAGCCTATAGGCGTGAAATGCGGTTGCCCCGAACAGCCCGAGCAAAGCGGCATATTGCGCGAAACGCAGCGCCGGGTGCAACCAGTCGGTGGGCATCGATCAGCTGACGTTAAAGCTGACCTTGCCTGTCATGCGGTGGCCGTCTGCCCCGGCGGCTTGCCAGCGGACATCATAGCTACCCGCGCGCAACGGCTGGCGCAGCATCAGGGTCAGCGTCTTGTTGCCGTCGGACCAGCTGGAGGTGAAGTTGCGGATGACCATCTCGCCGTGGTTCTTCACGCCTGGCATGGCGGTCATGACGATGCTGGTCGCGACGGTCGGCGGCAGCAGGGCTTCGCTGAAGGTCAGCCTGACCTGCTTGGGCCTGGCCACGGTCGTGCCTTGCGCGGGCGTGGAGGCGACCACCTTGGTGTGCGCCATGACAATCGAAGGCAGGGCGAGGGTGACGACGCCGGCGGCGATGTAAGCGAGGATTGAGCGAATGCGCATGATGTTGTCCTTGATGTTCAGAACCACAGACGGATGCCGACGACATAATTGGTGACGCTGGTGTCCTCGCCTGCGGCCCGCGCGAAATCGGCGCTGCCGCCGGCGCGCCAAGTCTGCTCTACGCCGATATACGGCGCGATCTCGCGAATGATTTCGTAGCGCAATCGCACCCCGACCTCGAAGCTGTCGATACCTGCACCGATTCCCAGTTGCGGAATATCCTGCGCCGATAGATTCAGCTCGGCACGTGGCTGGATAAGGATGCTCTGCGTGATCCGCTGATCCAACTCCGCCTCCAGTCGCGCGGTGATGTCGCCGCGATGCGACAGGAACAGCGCGGTATCGACTTCGAACATGTACGGCACCAGACCCTGGATACCGATGACGGCATGCGTGGTGTCGGGCCCGGCCAAATCTTGACGGATTCCCGCCTGCAGATCGAAGAACGGGGCGATCGCGCGCGAGTACAATGCCTGGACCTCGAGATCCTCGATGCGCTGGCCGAAGCTGCCTTCGCCCTCGCTCTTCATCCAGAACCTCTCGGTCGTGCCGCCATAATAACCCTGCAGGTCCCACAGATAGCCATCGGCGCCATCGCGCATCTGCAGCTCGGCGCGATCAGCCTGGAACCAGAACAGGTTGTAATCGCCATGCGTTTTCTGGAGATCTGCCCGCGAGGCCCGCATCGCGTTCGCGCCCCAGATCGCGTCAGCCGCGCGCGGAGGGCCGCTGCCGGCTTCCGGTGGCGGCGGCGTCTCCATTTCGGGACCGGGCGATGATGGAGCATCGGCGGCGGTACCATGATCCATCGTGCTGTGGTCCATGCCATCCATCGCTTTGGGTTCAGCGGCTGGCTGATCGGTAGCAGGCATAGCGTGCCCGGCATGCGGGTCGGCGGCCTTCGGAGCGGGCATTTTATGCCCCGCATGCGGATCGGCAGCTTGCGGAGCGGGCATCTGATGCCCGGCATGCGGGTCCGGCTCGGCCGGGTGCGCGCTGTGATCCTGCGCCGCTAGGGGTGCAGCGAACGTGACCAGTGCCAGCGCGGCCAGGGTCACGCGCGTCAAGACGCTGCCTCCGGACCAACAACCGTGACCGTCTGCATCATCCCGCCGTGCATGTGATACAGCAGGTGGCAGTGGAAGGCCCAGTCGCCGGGCTCGTTGGCGGTCAGGTCGAACTGCGCGCTGGCGCCCGGCTGGACGATCATCGTGTTCTTGCGCGGTTGCAGTGCGGCAGGCTGTCCGTTGACCATCTCGAAGAACATGCCGTGCAGATGGATCGGGTGCGCCATCATCGTGTTGTTCACCAGCTTTACCCGCACCCGTTCGTTCCAGGCAAAGCGGATCGGCACATCGCTGACCGCCGAATACATCCGGCCGTCGAACGACCACATATAGCGTTCCATATTGCCGGTGAGGTGCAGTTCCAGCAACCGGGTGGGCTCGCGGGCATCCGTGTTGGCATCGCGCGCAACCAGCATCCGGTAGTTCAGCACGCGGTGCTCGACATCGCGCAGGCCAAGCCCGGGGTCTCCCATCCTGTCGACCGGCGCCATCGAGACCATGTCGATCCCCGGACCGATCGCGACATCGGGCGGGAGCAGCGACGTATCGCGCATCTTCATTCCGTCCATGCTCATGCTGGCGGAGGCATCGCTTCCGGTTTCGGGCTTGGTGCCGTGGTTCATCGACCCATGGCCCATGGCTCCATGATCCATGGCCCCGTGATCCATGCCGCCATGATCCATGCCGCCATCACCATGGTTCATTCCCATGTCGGCCATCGTCAGCAGCGGCGGATCGCGCAGTGCGGGAACATCGGCGCGCAGCCCCGGCGCGCTTGCCAGCGTCGCCAGTGCCATGCCTGAACGGTCCATCGATTCGGCAACGATGCTGTAGGCAGGCGCCGATCCCGGCTCGACGATCACGTCATAGGTCTCGGCCGCACCGATCTGCAACTCGTCAACCTCGACCGGCCGCACCGGCTGGCCGTCGGTGGCGATCACGCTCATCGCCAGGCCCGGAATGCGGATGTTGAAGAAGCTTTGCGCCGCGCCGTTGATGATCCGCAGCCGGACACGCTCGCCGGGCTTGAACAGATATTCCATCCCCCCATTCGGCCCGCGCCCGTTGGCGAGGAAGGTATAGGTCTTGCCGCCGATGTCGGCAATGTCGGTGGGCATCATCCGCATCTGCGCCCACATCCGGCGTTCTTCGGCGGACATCGGGTAATCGTCGGTCCAGGTGTTCTGCTGGCGGTTGAAATAGCCCTCTCCGGTGCGCAGCCGGTTCATGATAAAATGCGGGTCGAGCGTGGTGAAATCGCTGACCAGCAAGATGTAGTCACGATCGACCGGGATCGGCTCTCCGCCGCGCGGTTCGATGATCATCGGCCCGTAATGGCCCGACTGCTCCTGCAGCCCTGAATGGCTGTGATACCAATAGGTGCCCGCCTGGCGGATCGGGAACTCGTAGACGAAGGTTTCGCCGGGCTTGATGCCGGGAAAGCTGATCCCCGGAACGCCGTCATACTGGAACGGCAGCAACAGCCCATGCCAGTGCACCGAGCTGTCCACGGACAGATTGTTGGTGACGTTCAATCGGACATCCTGCCCCTCGGTCAGCCGAATCAGCGGCCCGGGCACGCTGCCATTGACCGCGATGCCCGGGCCACGCTTGCCCTGCACGATGCGATGGCCACTGCCGATCGACAGATCGATCACCGGCCCGCGCACCTCGTCAAAGCCTGCAGGTATCCGTGGGCCGCCCCGGCTTTGCCCACCACCGTGCATGTTGTGTCCCTGCGCCCAGGCGGGCACCGCCAGCATGGATGCGCCCAAACCGACCCCTCCAAGGCCAAGGCCGCTCAAAACCGATCGTCTGGAAAACCTGTCGTGCATACCTATTGCAAATCCTTTGCTCAGCAAATAGTATACCCCCCTCTGGTATTACAAGCGGAAAGGTTCGCGTGAACATGGCCAAGGATCGCACCGCTATCCTCAATCGCCTGCGCCGGATCGAGGGGCAAGTGCGCGGAGTCTCGCAGATGGTAAGCGATGACCGCTATTGCATCGATATTCTGCATCAGATTCAGGCCATCAAGGCAGCGCTTTCCAAAGCCGAAAGCGAGGTTCTGAAGGATCATGCTGCCTGCTGCGTCTCCGATGCGATTGCCTCGGGGGATGCAGCCGAGCAGCGGACGAAGTTCAACGAGCTGATCGACCTGTTCGAAAAATTGAAGCGATGAGGGCTTGGCTGAAGCCATGCTCCCCATGCCCTCTGACGGCGGCAATGATTGCACCGCCCGCCCAATAAAACGGACTGTACTTGCACCCGCTCCGCAATGCTGAGCATGCTGCGCCTGTTCGTTGCGCAGTGGAGATCGCCATCGTATGACTAGCGGTGGACATACGCGAAGGTCTGCGCAAAAAGGGGCGTTGCATTAAGATTGCAGCCGGAGGCGTCGTGACCGAATTTGACCGCAGATTGTTCCTCGCCGGGGCAGGTGCCGCGCTGCTGGGCGCGACCACCAAGGACACGCTGGACACCGTGACGTTGCCTTTCGGCAATGGTACCCGCCCGCTGGTTCAAATGCCCGGCAAGCGCAAGATGATCCTGCTGACCACGCGTCCGCCACAGCTCGAAACGCCCTTTGCGGTGTTCAGTGAATCGTTGATCACCCCCAACGATGCGTTTTTCGTGCGGTATCATCTGTCTGGCCTGCCGTCGGAAATCGATCCGCGCACCTTCCAGCTCAAGATTGGCGGACACGTCAATGCACCGCTGTCGCTATCGCTTGCCGAATTGAAGCGCGATTTTCCGGTCAGCGAGATCGTCGCGGTCAACCAGTGCTCGGGCAACAGCCGGGGCTTCATGAACCCGCGCGTCGGCGGCGGACAGCTGGGCAACGGCGCGATGGGCAATGCGCGCTGGCGCGGCGTTGCGCTTAAGCACCTGCTCGCCAAGGCGGGCCTGCGCGAAGGCGCGCGGCAGGTGACCTTCAACGGGCTCGACAACCCGCCGACCGATGGCGTGCCCGATTTCGTCAAGGCGCTTGATGTCGACCATGCGATCGATGGCGAGGTGATGGTCGCGTTCGCGATGAATGGCGAGGACCTGCCATTCCTCAACGGCTATCCCTTGCGGCTGGTAGTGCCGGGTCATTTCGGCACCTATTGGGTCAAGCATCTCGATGAGATTACCGTCGTTGATGTCGACTTTGACGGTTACTGGATGAAGACCGCGTATCGCATTCCCGACAATGATTGCGTGTGTGTCGAGCCGGGGACCAAGCCCGACAAGACCGTGCCAATCGCCGGGTTCAACGTTCGCTCGTTCGTCACCAGCCACGCCGATGGCGCGCAAGTCTCGGCCGCGCGGACGACCGAGTTGCGCGGCATCGCGTTTAGCGGCGGCGATCCGGTACGCCAGGTGCTCGTCTCGACCGATGATGGCCGCTCCTGGCAGGCGGCACGGCTGGGTGAGGATGCCGGGCGCTATTCCTTCCGTGAATGGCGGCTGGGCGTGACCCTCTCCAAGGGACGTCACGCGATCAAGGTGCGCGCGCAGACCACAGGTGGCGAAACGCAACCGCTGACGGCATCGTGGCAGCCGGCAGGGTATATGCGCAATGTGGTCGAGACGGTTCAGGTGGAGGCGGTGTGATGGGATCGGGTCAACAGACAGCCGCCGTAACGGCGTTCGTGGTCGTCGCGGCACTTGGGGTGCTGGCCGTGTTTCCGGGGGCCAATCTGGCGGATCGCCCCGCACAGCAATCGTCACTCGAGCCGGTGTCGTTCGTGATGCCCGAGGAAACGACGCCAACGGAGCTTGCCGATGCGGACGCCGAACTGGTGGTCTCGACCTGCTCGGCATGCCATTCGCTCGAATACATCACCACCCAGCCGCGCGGCATGGGGGAGAAGTTCTGGCACGACCAGGTGACCAAGATGGTCAAGGTTTATGGCGCGCCGATCGATCAAACCGATGCCGAGGCGATTGGCGACATCCTCGCCAATAAATTCGGTTAGCTGATCAGCATCACTGCCGCGAACGAGGCAAGCAGGCTGGCCAGGGTCGCGATCGCCACCGGGATCGCGGGTCTGATCCCGGTTTCGAGCAACAGATCGAGGCGGCTGCGCATCGCGGTGGCGATCACCGCGATCAGCAGCAGGCCCTTCGAGATGCTGAGCGCGAAATCGCGCGCTGGGGCAGGGATCTCGAGCATAGAGTTGAGCAGCACCACGCCAAAGAACGCGACGATGAACCACGGCAGCGCCAGGCGTTTCCAGATCGGGCCGCCCTGCGCCCCGCCGCTCGACTTGTCCGCTCCGCCGATCAGCAGCCCGACGATGATGACCACCGGGGCCAGCATCGCCACCCGCGACAGCTTGACGATCGCGGCATAGCTGCCCGCGTCTTGCGAGAACGCATAGCCCCCGCCGATGGCTTGCGCGACATCATGGATCGATGCGCCGATCAGGAAGCCCGCCTGTTCGTCGGTCAGGTTGAGATATTCAGCGAGAATCGGATAGAGCGACATCGCCAGCGCGCTCGCCAGCGAGACGACGACCAAAGTGATCGCGAACTGCGACTGGCTGACCCGCTCGCGCCCGATGATGCCGTAGAGCGCGAGTGCCGCGCTGGCGCCGCAGATCGCAGTCGCGCCGCCCGCGAGGATTCCGGTGTAAACCGATTGCCCGACCAGCCGTGCGCCGACGATCCCGGCGAGAAAGGTGACGGTCATGATCGCGGCCAGCGCGGCAAACGGCTCGGGACCCAGCGATCCGATCTGCGCGAAGGTCACCTGCAGCCCGAGCAGTACCACGCCGAAGCGCAAGCAGGTGCGCGAGGCGAAATCGAGCCCCATATGGCTGCGCGGATCGCGCGCGACGAAGCTCATCGACAGCCCGATCAACAGCCCGAGCAGGATGATCGGAAACATGTAATGTTCGGACAGCCAGGCCGCAGCAGCAGCAGCGATGGCGCAGATCACCAGGCCCTGGAACACGGTTTCACGTGGCTTGGCGGGTTCTGACGGGGTCTCGGTGTTCGGCTTGGGGCTCGCCTCGGCGAGGTACATCTCGCCGAACAGGTCGCCGGCGGCGGGCAGCGAATCCCAGTCAATCTCCTGCCGTTTCACGCTTGCCTCTCCCATCGGCCGACCTGAAAGTATGTCCTTCGGTGTCATATAAGGCTTTTCTTACGCACGCGAGCGGCTATCGTGCAAGCAAGAAGCGGCGCATAACGGCCCGGACGGGGAGGAATTTGCAATGAACGAGGCCCAAAAACAAACGGCGCAACAGGGGGTGGCGCGCGGCGCTGCAGTGGCGCTGGTCGCTCTGTTGTTCCTGGGCAATGCGCTCAATTATGTCGATCGGCAGGTGCTGGCGCTGCTGAAGCCCACGCTCGAGGCCGAATTCGGCTGGTCGGATGCAGACTATGCGCACCTAGGCTCCTCCTTCCAGATCGCAGCGGCGGGCACGTTGCTGTTTGTCGGCTGGTTCGTCGACCGGCTGGGGGTGCGGGTTGCCTATTCGATCGCGGTCGTGGTCTGGAGCGCAGCCGGAATGGCGCATGCGCTGGCGCAAACGGTGCAGCAGTTCGTCGCCGCGCGGATCGTGCTGGCAGCGGGCGAATCGGTCAGCACACCAGCAGGGCTCAAGGCCGCTGCGATGTATCTGCCGGTCAAGGAACGCAATTTCGCCATCGGGCTGATCAACACCGCGCCCAATATCGGCGCGATCATCACCCCGCTGCTCATCCCGCCGTTCGCGCTCGCCTTCGGCTGGCAGGCGGCGTTCTGGGTCACCGGCGCGCTCGGCTTCGTCTGGCTCGCGGGCTGGTGGTACGGTACCCGCAACCTCAAGCCTCTGGGCGACCTGCCCGAGCGCGCGCGCGTGCCATGGGGGATCCTGCTCTCCGATCGCAAGACATGGACCGTGATCGGCGCGAAGTTCTGCATCGATGCGGTGTGGTGGTTCGTGCTGTTCTGGATGCCCGATTTCTTCAACCGGCAGTTTGATATGGCGCAGGGCGAACTGGGCTGGCCGATCGCGATCATCTTCACGCTGGCGGCCTTGGGCGCGATCACGTCCGGAGGACTGTACCCGATCCTGCTCAGCCGCGGCATGACCGTCAACGCCGCGCGCAAGACCTCGATGCTGTTCTACGCGGTGGTCGTGCTGGCGATGCCGCTGGCTCTGCTCACCGACAACCCGTGGCTCGCCGCGGTGCTGATCGGCTTCGGCCTGTTTGCGCATCAGGGCTTTTCGACCAACGTCTTCGGCATGACCGCCGACATCATCCCCGCCACCCGCGTCGCCAGCGTCATCGCGCTAGGCGCGGTCGCGGGCAACCTGTCGGGCACCGCAATCATCGAGTTTGCGGGCTACTCGCTGGGCAGCGGCAGGGGTTACGTGCCCCTGTTCGCGATTTGCGGCAGCGCGTATCTGGTCGCGCTGGCGTTCATCCAGGTGATGATCCCGAAGCTGAAACTGGCGGCGGAGTGAGGGCTTAGCCCTCGCCCCTTCAGGGGAGAGAGCGGAGCTGCCGTCAGGCGGCGGGGGGAGAGGGGGATGCACGGCCCACTCGCCCCTCTCAACTCCGGCTAGGCAGCTATGCCAAGCCTCACGTATCTCTCCCCTAAAGGGGAGAGAGCATACACACTCGTCACGCGTCAGCGACTTCATCACCAAGCAGCGTGTTCACGTAACGCACGATGTCGGCAGGCCATGGACTGATCAGGGCCTGAAATTCATCGGGACGCGCAGAATACAGCGCACGAAGCGCCTCTTCATACTGCGGCATATCGCCACACGCTGCTTGCATGAACCGATACGCCGCGTCGCGGCTTTCCCGCTGAGTGCGGCCATTGCCGCGTTGCTGATCGATCAGCCTGCGCAGCGCGGCGGAAGCCCCGCCGGATTGACTGGCCAGCCAGTCCCAATGCCTGGGAAGCAGCGTGACCTCCCGGGATTGAACACCGAGCTTGGGCCTGCCTGCTGATCGCGGAGCGATGTTTCGGTAGTCGAGATCGGTGACCCGGCCTGTCGAATCCTCGAACACCAGGATCGTGCCGTCCTGTTCCGACAATGCCTGAGCCAGTGCTCTGCCAACGTCGTCACGAGGACCTGACGCGATCTGCCTGCCATTCTGAAAGGCGGTTACGTTGGACATTGCTTGGACACCTCGGTTGACGGTAGCGAGTTTTATACCCGGGTAAAACGAGGTGTCAATATTACCGGGGTAAATTTATGGGCGTTTCGTCTCAACGCCGGTATTTGCGGCTTCGCGGCTTCGCGTAAGCCATAGATTTTCACGCAAAGAAGCGAAGAAGCGTGGTGCCAATCGCGACTGTATCATCCGACCACTGGGCTTCGGCCTTTGCCGGAGAGCGGGGGATGCGTGTCCGCACATTCCAAATCTTCCCCGTCAGGGGAGGTTGCACAGCGTAGCCATGACGGAGGGGCAGCGGGTTTGTGCCCTGGGGTGCGGACGAGTCAGCCGGACGCTTCCCCTCCACCACTTTGTGGTCCCCCTCCCCGTTCCGGGGAGGATTTGAGGTTACAAAAAAAGGGCCCCGAGCCTTGCGCCCGGAGCCCTCATTGTCTGCCCTGCGACCCGAACGGCTTATGCTATCCCTGACCCAATCAGCGCAGGCGTGCCCGCAGGCTCACGCCAAAATAGCGGTCCGCATCGCGCGGGATCTGCAGGCGCTGGCCGGCGCTGACGTTGAGCAGGGCGTAGGCCTTGTCGGTGATGTTGCGCGCCAGGAAGCTGATGCGATAGTTGTCTTCGGGGTCGGAGAATCCGACCGAGCCGTTCCAGATGCCATAAGCTTCGATCGGGCCGGATTCGCCGAGGTCGGAGAACTGGCGGCTGACGTGGCGGAAGTCGGTGTCGAGATAGACCTTCACCGCGCCCAGATCGCGTTCATAGCTGCTGCCGATGGTCCAGGTAAACTTGGGCGCGAGCGGCAGCTGGGTGCCGTTGCGGGCATCCGGAGCGTTGGTCGCGGGGTTGGGGTTGAAGCGCTTGACCCGCGCATCGGCATAGGCACCGCTCGCGCGCAGCGTCCAGCCATCGACCGGGACTGCGAGCAGATCGATTTCAAAGCCTTCGCTCTTCACCGATCCGGCGTTGGTCAGGTTGGAAACGACTGCGCCGTTCAACAGGACGAAGTTGTTCGCCTGGAAGCCGTCATAGGTGACGGTGAACGCCGAGGCGTTGACCTGCACGCGGTTGTCGAGGAACTGCGACTTGATGCCGATTTCGAACGCGTCGGAGGTTTCCTCGTCGATCGGGATCGCGTTGGTTGGCGCGGTGTGGTTGAAGAACACGTTGAACGCCGGGCCCTTGTAGCCGCGGGTGTAGCTGCCATAAAGCATCACGTCTTCGGATGGCTTGAACTGGAGCGCGGCGCGGCCCGAAAGGTTGCCGTTGCTGCTCGATCCTGCCGAGGTGTTGGTGCCGTTGCCGCCGGTTGCAATCGTGCCGCCGGCAGGCGCGCCCGAAACGCCGGGGCCGGTTGCGGGGAGGCCGGTGGTCGCATTGACACCCGGTGCGCGGGTGTGGGTGAACTCAAGGTCGTCCCAGGTGTAGCGCAGGCCACCGATCACCGCGAGCTGCTCGGTCAGGCGGTAGGTCGCCTGGCCGAAGATCGCATAGTTGCGCGACTTGACGTCGCTGAACGAGGTTGCGGTCGGGAACAGCGTGTTGACAGTGTCATTCACGTTGCACGGCTGACCGCCGGTGATCGGATCGACCGGCAGAGTCGAGCTGTTGCAGGTGATGTTGCGGCGGGTGAAGTCCTGCTCGTTGTCCGAACCCCACAGGAAGCCGCCGACCTGATAGAAGAACGGTTGGCTCTGGTCCGATGCCAGACGCACTTCGAGCGAGAGCTGCTCGGTGCGGACCGCGCCGTTGTCATGCAGCTCGCCAGTGCCGACCAGTGCGCGCGGCAGGAAGTCGCCTTCGCGGATTTCGATGTTTTCCCAGTTGCGATAGCCAGCAACGACGCTGAGCACATGGCTGGTGAAGACGTCGAAATCGCCCGATGCGGTCAGGCTCCACTGCTTGTCGAGGGTGCGGGTAACTAGGTTGTGGTTGACGAAGCGCTGGTTGACGCCGCGCGCCACGCCGCCGGGCAGGCCGAGCTCGGCATCGAGTACCGCGCCGCGGCTGACGCCGGTGACATCGGCGCAGCAATCATCATCGGCTTCGAAATAGTCGGCGATGAAGCGGAAGCTCGAGCCGCCGGTGTCATAATCGAGGATGCCGCGTGCGCCGTAATGCTCGTAACCGTTGATCTGGTTGCGGCGGCCGCCGTTGATATTGGTGATGTTGCCATCGAAGCTGCCATAGAAGCCGGTGATGCGCCCGGTCAGGCCTTCGGCGAGCGGACCGGAGATCGCGGCGCGCAGGCGGTATTCGTCGCCTTCGAAGATGTCGGCGCGCGCTTCGGCTTCGAAGCTATCGGTACCGCCCTTCGAGATGATGTTGACCAAACCCGCCGACGCGTTCTTGCCGAACAATGTGCCCTGGGGGCCGCGCAGCACTTCAAGCCGCTCGGCATCGACCAGATCCATGAACGCCTGGCCCGAACGGCTCAGAACGACGCCATCGACCACGGTCGAGACGCTGGGTTCGGCGGCGACAGAGAAAGTGATCGTACCGACGCCGCGCATCACGATGGCGCTGTTGGCGCTGGTCGTGCCCTTGCGGAAGGTGACCGAAGGAACCAGCTGGGTGAGGCCCTCGAGGCTGGTGACGCCCGAAGACTCGAGCCGGTCGGCGGTGATCGCGGTGATCGCGATCGGCACGTCCTGCACGTTTTCAGCGACCTTCTGTGCGGTCACGACGATTTCGGTGATTCCGCCGGTGTTTTCCTGGGTCGCGTCCTGCGCGAATGCAGGCGCGGAAAAGCCCAGCGAAAGTGCGGTGGCGGACAGCGCGAGTGCGCGAACGGATGGGTGTTTTGTGAATGCCATGATAACCTCTCCCTGCGAGACTGCGGTCGTAGCGGGGGCTTGTTGCCCCTTGGTATGGTCGCCGCGATTGGCGCTTGATCTGCTATGACTGTCCCGATATGTCAAGCGGTGTCAGAAAAACGCACAGCGGCTGCGACCATTTCGCCACAGTCCCGCATGTGCAGGTGAGGATAATAGGTTGAAACTGCGGCTCGAGGCCGGAAATGACGGGTTCGATCTCCGCTTTGGGGATCGTCTGGTGCTGCGGCACAGCCTTTCCTGTCCTGCGGTGGTCATGGCGCGCGGCAACGCCGATATCGTCATGGTTCGCGGCAATTTCCGCATCTCCGATAGCCCCGGCGATGCCGTTACGCCGAGCGGGTGGCGCACTTGCTACCAGGGCGTCGAATTGCTCGATGGCGATGTTGCGGTCGCGCGGATCGAACTGGCATCCAATACGCTCAAAGTTCGTACGCTGGTGGCAGGCTATGACCGACTGCGGGTCAACTTCCACGCCGAGCCCGGCGAGCATGTCTGGGGTGGCGGCGAGCAGATGAGCTATCTGGCGCTGAACGGCCGTGCTTTTCCGATCTGGACCAGCGAACCTGGCGTCGGGCGCGACAAGTCGACCGAACTTACGCAGATCATGGACGCCGACGGCATGGCAGGCGGCGATTACTGGAACACCAATTATCCGCAGCCGACCTTCCTGACCTCGCGCCATGATTCCTGCTGGCTGGCGGTGCATCTGGATGCCAGCTGCTACAGCGTGCTCGATTTCACCGATCCGGGTGTCCATGCGGTCGATGTGTGGAGCAACGCTGCAACCTTCGAGCTTTTTGCCGACGCGGCGCCAACAGGTCTGGTGGGGCAGCTTTCCACCCACTTCGGACGCCAGCCGCAATTGCCCGATTGGGCGATCGGTGGTGCGATCGTCGGGCTGAAATCGGGCGCATCGAGCTTTGACCGACTCGAGCGGTTCATCGAGGCTGGCGCGGCGGTCTCCGCAGTGTGGTGCGAGGACTGGGCGGGCGTCCGCGAGACAACGTTCGGCCGCCGCCTGTTCTGGGACTGGCACAATGGCACGCGCAGTGCTCAGCGCTATCCCGACCTCAAGGCGCGGATCGCCGGACTGCACGGACGCGGCATCCGTTTCATGGCCTATGCCAACCCCTATATCGCGGTCGATGGCGACCTTTACGAGGAAGGTCGCGCCGGCGGTCATTTCTGCCTGCGCCAAGACAGCGATGACGTCTACCTTGTCGACTTTGGCGAATTCGATTGCGGCGTGGTCGATTTCACCCGTGAGGCGACCCGCGCCTGGTTCGCCGAGCGCGTGCTGGGCCGAGAGATGCTCGACATCGGGATCGATGGCTGGATGGCCGACTTCGGCGAGTACCTCCCCACCGACCTGCGTCTGGCCGATGGATCGGACCCGATGCAGGCGCACAATCTGTGGCCGGTGCTGTGGGCCGAGGTCAATGCGCGCGCGGTCGAAAGCCGGGGGCGGACCGGCGATGCGGTGTTCTTCATGCGCGCAGGGTTTTCGGGCGTGCAGGCGCACTGCCCGTTGCTGTGGGCGGGCGACCAGTCGGTCGATTTCACCCGGCACGATGGCATCGGTACGGTGATCACCGGTGCGTTGTCCGCAGGGCTTGTCGGCAACGCCTACAGCCATTCGGATTGCGGCGGCTACACCTCGCTGCACGGCAACATCCGCACGCCGGAGCTGATGCAGCGCTGGTGCGAGCTAGCAGCGTTCGCGCCGGTGATGCGCAGTCATGAGGGCAACCGGCCCGACGACAATCTGCAATACGACAGCAACGCCGAGCTGCTCGCCTGCTTTGCACGCTGGAGCCGGGTGCACGCGCACCTTGCGCCCTACGTCCGCCAGCTGTGCATCAAGGCGAGCGAGGCGGGGCTTCCTGCCCAGCGGCCATTGTTCCTGCATTACCCGGATGAGCCTGCGCTCTTTACGGTGCAGGACCAGTTTCTCTACGGTGCCGATTTGCTGGTGGCGCCGGTCATTGAGCAGGGGGCTGTGCAACGCCAGGTGATCCTTCCGGGGGAAGGGCTCTGGCGGCATGTCTGGACGGGTGCGGATTATGCGCCCGGGACGCACACGGTCCCCGCGCCGATCGGTCAGCCACCTGTGTTCTACCGCCCCGACAGCGATTTTGCGGCGCTGTTCGCCGGGCTGCAGGAGGTGCTGAACCGATGAGCGAGCGGGCCAATATCAAGGATGTCGCAGCAAAGGCCGGGGTCGCGGTGAAGACCGTCAGCCGGGTGCTCAACGGCCATCCTTATGTCAGTGCAGAAACCCGCACCCGGGTGGAAGATGCGATGCGGACTCTCGATTTCCGCCCCAGCGTCGCCGCGCGCATCCTGTCGGGCGGCAAGTCGAACCAGATCGCGCTGATCTACGACAATCACAGCCCCTATTACATGTTCCAGATCCAGACCGGCTGCTGGGATTTCTGCCGCGCCAACCATATCCGGCTGCTCGCCCAGCCGGTCGATGTCGCCGATCCCGATGTTGGAGAGCAGGTGCGCGGCCTCGTCACCGAGACGCATGTCGATGGCATCATCCTCTCGTCGCCGGTGACCGATTGCGATCCCGTGCTGCGCGCGCTTGAGGCGCTCGACGTGCCGTTCGTGCGGATTTCGCCCGGCACCAATCACGCGCTGACGAGTTCGGTGTTCATGGACGATGCCCAGGCCGCCGATGACATGACCACCCACCTGATCAACGCCGGCCACCGCCGCATCGGCTTCATCAAGGGCCACCCCAACCATATGGCGTCGGACGACCGCACCTTCGGCTATCGCCGCGCGCTGGACCGGGCGGGGCTGCCCTTTGATCCGGTGTTGGTTTGCGATGGCGAGTTCGATTTCGATTCGGGCGTGCGCGGCGGACGGGTTTTGCTCGATCTGCCCAATCGCCCGACCGCGATCTTCGCTTCGAACGACGATATGGCCGCCGGCGTGCTTGCGGTTGCGCACGACCGCGGGGTGGCGGTGCCGGCCGAGCTGTCGGTCGCGGGCTTTGACGATACCACGCTGGCGCGCACCGTCTGGCCGCCGCTGACCACCATTCACCAACCGATGATCGAACTGGCGCGCACCGCCACCGAGATTCTGATTGCCGGCGGTGCGATCTCGCACCGCCGCCTGCCGCACACCTTAATCGAACGCGCGTCGGTCGCGCCTCCCAACAGGATAATTTCATGAGCGAATTGCCCAAGTCCCCTGCCTTCCGTCCTCTCGGGCGCAGCGATATTGCCGTGTCCCCCATTGCCTGGGGCATGTGGCGGCTCGCCGATAACGGCCGCAGCGTCGCCGAGGCGACGACGCTGGTACACGCCGCGCTCGATGCGGGAATTAACTTCCTCGACACCGCCGATATCTATGGCTTCAACGGCACCGATGGCTTTGGCGATGCCGAGGCGCTGCTGGGCGAGGTGCTCGCGGCGGAACCCGAATTGCGCGATCGCATGGTGCTGGCGACCAAGGGCGGTATCCTGCCCCCGCTGCCGTACGACCAGAGCGCGGACTATCTGCGCAAGGCGATCGATGATTCGCTGGCCCGGCTCAAGGTCGACATGGTCGATCTGTGGCAGATCCACCGTCCCGATATCCTCGCCCACCCGCAGGAAACCGCGCGCGTGCTCGACGATGCGGTGGCATCGGGCAAGATCCGCACCATCGGCGTCTCGAACTTCACGATGGCGCAGATTGCAGCGCTCGACCATTTCCTTGCGGAAAAGCTGGTGACGACTCAGCCCGAGATCAGTCCCTTGCGGATCGACTGCTTCGAGAACGGAGAGCTCGATCAGGCGATGATGCTGAGCCTGACCCCGATGGCGTGGTCGCCGCTGGGTGGCGGGCGTCTCGCCGCGCCGGAAACCGCAAGCGACAAGGCGGTCGCCGCCGCGCTCGATACGGTGGCGCAGGCGCATGGCGTGTCGCGCACCGTGGCGGCCTATTCATGGCTGATGGCGCATCCGGCAGGCATCATCCCGATCATCGGATCGCAGCAGCCAGGCCGCATCGCAGAGGGCGCGCAGGCGCTGAACGTGCGCTGGACGCGGCAGGAATGGTACGCGGTGCTCGTCGCGGCGCGCGGCGTTACGCTGCCGTAACGTTACGCCGGGTGCTTCGACAAGCTCAGCATGAGCGGGGTTGGGGCTAAAACATAAAACACCTCCGCTCAGCCTGAGCCTGTCGAAGGCCCTGCGCCGGGCAATTCCGAAGGAACCGAAACATGAACCAACCGACCGGCCAATGCGAAATCTCCTGGTTTTCGGCGCTGTGCGACGATGACTACGAGTTTCTCGGCGTTCCCGACAAATATCTGCAATCGAGCTGGGAGCACTGCCGCAACATCGTGCTGCGCGCCGAAGAGGGCGGGTTCGACAACATCCTGCTGCCATCGGGCTATGCGCTGGGGCTGGACACCACTGCGTTCGCCGCCGCTGTTGCCACCCAGGTCCGCAGGATCAAGCTGCTGTGGGCGACTCGGATGGGCGAAGACTGGCCGCCGCAACTGGCGCGCCGCATCGCGACATTGGATCGCATCCTCGGCCCGAATGCGGACGGCACCGGCGGGCGGCTCAACGTCAACATCATCTCGTCCGATATGCCCGGTGAGAAAATCGAGTCCGGCCCGCGCTATGCCCGCGCGACCGAGATCATGAAGATCGTCAAAACGCTGCTCAATGGCGAGCATCTCGATTTCCAGGGCGAGTTCTACCAGCTCGAGCTCGATCCGCCGCGTGTCGGGACGCTCTCGGGCAAGTGCCCCGCGTTCTACTTCGGCGGGCTCAGCCATGATGCGCGCGAATGCGCCGCCGAAGCCTCGGACGTCTATCTGATGTGGCCCGACACGATGGACAAGGTCCGCGAGAACATCGCCGACCTGACGCAGCGCGCCGCGCGCTATGGCCGCACGCTCAAGTTCGGCTATCGCGCGCATGTCATCGTCCGCGAGACCGAGGACGAGGCTCGGGCCTATGCCGACCGGCTGCTGTCCAAGCTCGACGATGAGGCCGGCCGGGCCATCCGCGAACAGTCGCTCGATGCCAAGAACTACGGCGTCCAGCGCCAGCAGGAACTGCGCGGCGCGGCCGATGGCGATGGCTTTGTAGAAGAGCACCTGTGGACCGGCATCGGCCGGGCGCGCTCGGGCTGTGGCGCGGCCATCGTCGGCACCCCCGATCAGGTGCTCGCCAAGCTGCGTGCCTACCAGGCCGAGGGTATCGAGGCGTTCATCCTCTCAGGCTATCCGCACATGCAGGAAGCCGATATGTTCGCGCGCTATGTGCTGCCGCATATTCAGCACGGACCGCTGAACATCTGATGGAGCAAGGCTTGCCCGGCGAACCTTCGATCTTCGACGTCGCCGTCATCGGCGGCGGTGTTAACGGCACCGGCATCGCGCGCGATGCCGCCGGGCGCGGCGCGAAAGTGCTGCTGCTCGAGGCGCAGGATCTCGCCAGCGGCACTTCGTCCAACTCGAGCAAGCTGATCCATGGCGGGCTGCGCTATCTGGAGCATTACGAGTTCGGCCTGGTGCGCGAGGCGCTGGGCGAGCGGGAGAAGCTCTGGAAAATCGCGCCGCACATCATCTGGCCGATGCGTTTCGTGCTGCCGTGGGTGCAGGGGCTGCGCCCGCGCTGGCTGCTCAGGCTCGGGCTGTTCCTGTACGACCATCTGGGCACGCGCAAGCTGCTGCCCGCGACCGAAACGGTGCGGCTGCACCAGCACCCGGCGGGCGCACCGCTCAAGAGCGAATTCGTCCACGGCTTTGTCTATTCGGACGGCTGGGTCGATGATTCGCGCCTTGTCGTGCTCAACGCCCGCGACGCGGCTAACCACGGGGCGCAGGTCCATACCCGCTGCCCGGTCACGAAGCTCGAACGGGCAGGGGAGCTCTGGCACATCGAGACCGCGGATGGCCATTTCACCGCCCGCTCGGTGATCAATGCGGCAGGGCCGTCGGTGCTCGGCATTCTGGGCCGCAGCGGCGAGACGCCCAAACAGGCGATCCGGCTGGTGCGCGGGTCGCACATCGTGGTGCGCAAACTGTTCGATCACCCGCATCCCTATTTCTTCCAGCTTCCCGATGGCCGCATCTTCTTTGCGATCCCTTACGAGCAGGACTTCACGCTGATCGGCACCACCGATCGCGACCACACGCCCGGCGAGCCGATCGTCGCGAGCGACGAGGAAATCGCCTATCTGTGCGAGGGCGCTAGCCGGTTCTTCGCCAAGCCCGTCACGCCGTCGCAAGTGGTGTGGAGCTATTCGGGGGTGCGGCCCTTGGTCGATGACGGATCGGGCAAGCCCGAGGCGGCGACGCGCGGCTATCGCTTCGACGTCAGCGACGCTCATGAGGGCGCGCCGATCCTCTCGGTGTTCGGCGGCAAGATCACCACCTTCCGCACGCTGGCGCAGGTAGCGGTCGATCGCATGGCCGAGCGCATTCCCGCGCTGGCAGGCGCGCACTGGACCGACACCCGGCCACTGCCCGGAGGCGACTTTGGTGTCCATGAGGTCGACCAGCGCATCGCCGATCTGCGCGCGCGCTATCCGTTCCTGGAAGCCAAATGGGCCGATCGCCTGATTCGCTCCTACGGCACGCTCGCCACCACGATCCTGGGCGATGCGACAAGCCTGGCTGACTGCGGCGCGCATTTTGGCGAGGGACTGACCGAACGCGAGGTCCGCTATCTGATCGCCAACGAATGGGCGTGCGAGGCCGATGACGTGCTGTGGCGGCGCTCCAAGCTTGGTCTTCGCCTGTCTGAGCGCGAGCAGGATGCTTTGCGCAACTTTTTCACCAAGGAACCCGTTTCATGACACCCCGTATCGTCGCCATTGGCGGAACAGTATCTGCAAGCAGCACCACCGAACTCGCCTTGCGGACAGCGATGGCCAGCGCAGCGGCGCACGGCGCGGAGGTGCAGCTGTTCGACGGGGCGTATCTCGCCGCACTGCCGCATTATCGCAGCACCGCACATGCGGGCGCCGAGGGCAGCGAACTGGTCGAGGCCGTGCGCCAGGCCGATGGTCTGCTGCTGGCAGCGCCCGGCTATCACGGCACAATCTCGGGGCTGGTCAAGAACGCGCTCGATTACCTCGAGGACCTGTCGAAGGACACGCGGCCCTATCTCGATGGCCGTGCGGTCGGGCTGATCGCGACCGCCTATGGCGACCAGGCGACGATGAGCACGATGCAGACCTTGCGCAGCATCGTCCACGCGCTGCGCGGCTGGCCCACGCCTATGGGGGCGACGATTCGCACCTTTCCGGGGCTGTTTTCGGTCGATGGCGAATGCCTCGACGACCGTGCGAAGGTGCAGCTCGATCTGGTCGGCCAGCAGGTGGTGCACGGCGCGATGAGCCTTTCGGCAATGTCACAGGCTACCGCATGAGCGGGGTACAATCTGCGTTGGACGCGCTGGCGCGGGGCGAGGTGATCATCATCACCGGCGACCGCTTTCGCCGGGGCGACATGGATTTCTGCGTGGCGGCCAGCCACGCCGATGCCGATGCGATCAACTTCCTGGCGACGCATGGTCGCGGGCTGATCTGCCTGGCGATGCGGCAGGACCGCGCCGAGCGGCTGGGGATCAGCCTGATGAACGAAGGCACCGAGCGGCAATCCGGTCGGCCCCTGGGCCGCTCGATCGAGGCCAGCGAGGGCGTGACCACGGGCATCTCCGCGGCTGATCGCGCGCAGACGGTCAAGGTCGCAGTGGCCCCCGACGCGACGCATGAGGACATTGTCTCGCCTGGCCACGTCTTCCCGCTGATCATCTCGCCCGGCGGCGTTGCCGAACGTGCGGCAGCCGCCGAGGCTGCGGTCGAACTGTGCCAGCGCGCAGGGGTCGGCGACGCAGCGGTGATCTGCGCGATCATGCGTGACGATGGCGAAATGGCACGGCCCGCAGACATCGCCGATCTGGTTGCGCGCTTTGGCCTCGCGGTGGCCGATATTGACGATCTGCTGGAAATGCCGGAACCCGGTTCGCAACAAAAACGATAATTCGATTGGGATGAGGCTCGCCGCATGACTGACAACCGCTTCCTGCTGGTGCTCGACGAGGGCACCACCTCCACGCGAGCGATCCTCTATTCGCTGACCGGCGACCTTGTCGCCACGTCGCAGGAAGACATCACCCAGCATTACCCCGCGCCGGGTCTGGTTGAGCACGATGCTACGGAAATCTGGGACAGGACGCTGCGCTGCGCACGCGCGATGGTCGAGCGGGCAGGCGGTGCGGACCATATTGAGGCAATCGGCGTCACCAACCAGCGCGAGACCGTGGTTGCGTGGGACCGCAGCACTGGCAAACCCTTGTGCCGCGCGATCGTCTGGCAGGATCGCCGCACCGAGGAGCAATGCCGAGCCTTGCGCGATGCGGGGCACGAGCCTTCGATCCAGATCACCACGGGCCTGCTGCTCGACCCTTACTTCTCCGCGACCAAGATGGCGTGGATCCTAAAAAACGTGGACGGCGCGGCGGCGTTGGGTGACCGGCTTGCTTTCGGCACCGTCGAAAGCTGGTTGGTCTGGAACCTCACCGGCGGGCTTCACATCACCGATGTTTCCAATGCCAGCCGCACCTCGCTGTTCCCGCTGACCGCGCAATCCTGGGACGAGGGTCTTTGCGACCTGTTCGGGGTGCCGCGCGCTGCCCTGCCCGAGATCGTGCCCAGTGCCGGGGCGTTTGGTCTGACCAAGCCGGAAATTCTGGGCGCGGCGATCCCGATCACGGGTCTTGCGGGCGACCAGCAGGCGGCGACCATCGGCCAGGGCTGTTTCGCGCACGGTCAGACCAAGGCAACGCTTGGCACCGGCGCATTCGTGCTCGCCAATATGGGGCAGACACCGCCCCGGTCCGAACACCGGCTGCTTGGCACTGTGTTGTGCGAAGTCGCCGGGGTGCGTACCTTTGCGCTCGAAGGATCGGTGTTCGTCGCCGGAAGCCTGGTCAAATGGCTGCGCGACAGCATCGGCATGCTGGGCAACGCGGCCGAGAGCGAGGCGCTGGCCCGGTCGGTGCCCGATAGCGGCGGCGTGGTTGTCGTACCCGCATTGTCAGGGCTTGGCGCGCCGTATTGGCTGCCCGATGCACGCGGCAGCATCACCGGGCTGTCGTTCTCGACCACCCGTGCGCACATCATCCGCGCTTCGCTCGAATCGGTCGCCAACGTGTTCCACGATCTGGCGCGCGCCTTTGCCGCCGATGGCGCGGGCTGGTCGGTGCTGCGGCTCGATGGTGGGATGAGCGCAAACGACTGGCTGGCGCAGGACATCGCCGATGTGCTGGCGATCCCCTGCGAGCGTCCAGTCGATGTCGAGACCACCGCACGCGGCGCGGCGATCCTCGCGGCAATCGGGGCAGGGGCATACGCCTCGCTCGAGGACGCGCAGACGATGGTGTCGAGCACACAGGTGTTTTCGCCGCAGATGGATGCGCGCGCGCGCAATACCCGGCTGGGGCAGTGGAAAGCCGCGCTGGGGATCTGATTACCAGCCGGGCGTCCCGATTTCCGCGAGCAGCCTGGGCATCTGCTGCTTGAACGGGAAGAAGCCCTTCTTTGCGTGCGGCCAGAAGCTGTCGTCCCATTCACGACGGACCTGCACCAGCGGGATTCCCTCTGCCGCCAGCACGGGCATCAGTCTGGCAAGCGCCTCGGCGACCGGCCCCACCGGCGCATAGGGTGTCACGATCTGGCGCGCGCCTGCCTTTTGCGCGGCATCGATCAGCGTGGCGGCATCGAGAGTGGAGGCCGTATCTGCCGCACACCCGCAATGCGCAGACAGGCGCGTGGTGGCGTCCGCAGACGCACCGCTGACGAAACCGCGCGCAGCATCCCCCCACAACAGGCTGTGATCTGCCACCACCAGTGCGCCGCGCAGGTCCGCGTCGTTCGCCAGCGCCGACTCGGCGTGGAGATCGTCTGGCGTCACCAGCAGCAGCGAAGGAGTGCCCGGATCGAACCGCGGCAAATCGGCGACCGGCCGCGCGGATTCGACTGGGGCCTCAATCAGCGCCTCGGCATGTTGCGCCAGTCCCTTGGGCGCGAACCGGCCACTGGTGTAGCGTGCGATGTTGTCGGTGGTGGCCAGATAGGTCTTGCCTGCGGTCTGCAATCCCGCGACCCAGCGCCACGACAAAGTGTTGGATGCGGCATCGGCATCGACAAGTGTGCGCAGGAAGAAATCCGCCCCCAGTGCCCAGGGCAGTTTGAGCGTGAAAATCCAGATCGAGGCAAACCACATGCGCGCGTGATTGTGCAGATAGCCAGTTTCGACCAGCTCGTGTGCCCAGTCATCGAACCCCTCGATCCCGGTGCGACCCGCTTCGGCGTCTTCGATCCCGCGGGTATAGCTGAAGCCATCGCGCTGTCGGTCGCGCTCGGCTAGAAACCGCGTCCAAACCTGTGGGCGCATCTCGAGCCAGCCCTTCCAGTACGTGCGCCACAGCACCTCCTGCACGTATTTTTCCGCCGACTGCAGCGAATGCCGCGCCAGCACCGCATCGACCGTCTCGTGCTCGGTCAGCATCCGGTAGCGCAGATAGGGCGACAGCCGCGAAACCGCGCCGGGGTTGCCCGGGCCGGGATCGGTGTTGCGCCCTTGCGCATAGTCGCCTGCGGCATGCGGCACGAACGACGCCAGCCGCTCAAGCCCAGCAGCCCGGGTCGGGGGGAACATCGATGCGTCGTTCGCTGGTTTGGGCGTCATTTGTTGGCGAGCATTTGCTGCAGCCTCGGTCGCAGCACCAGAAAGCGGAGGTAAAGCCATTCGAGCCCCTTCAAAACTACACGATTGCGCGCTGCCCAGCCCAATGGCTTCAGCACGGGTATGGCCCGCCACATTGCGGCGAACGCCGCCGCGCCCGACAGCAGCACGCCGTTTTCGCGCGCATGAAACCGCGCGAGAAGTTCGCGCTGGTCGATCGGACAGAGCGCATCAGGTGACGATACATCGACGAAGTTTATCGCCCCACGCCGGTCGAGCCGACGCATCAGCGCGATCTCCCGAAGGCACAGCGGGCAAGCGCCATCGAACCACACGGTCACCCCTTGAGCGGGGGCAGGGGAGGGGGCCTCTGCAGGTCGGGCGACATCGGTGTTCATAACCGGCATATAGGGTGCGCCGATGGACATGCCATAGCCTTGCCCTGATCCAATGCCGCCCTATAAACCTTCTTCATGAAAACCCGTACACTCGTTCTTGCCGCTGCGCTTGGCGCTGCCTCACTCTCTCCCGCCTTTGCTCAGCAAGCCATCACCGTCGATGCCGACGAGCTGACGCAAACGGTGCGCACGCTGGCCTCCGATGTATTCGAAGGCCGCGCGCCCGGAACGCGAGGCGAGGAGCGGACGCTGGGCTATCTGATCGCGCGGTTCGAGGCGTTGGGGCTCGAGCCTGCCGGAACCGATGGCGGCTGGCTGCAGAAAGTGCCGTTGCTCCACACCCGGTTGGGTACACCCGCCACGCTGGCGTTTGCCACCCCCAAGGGTGCAATGGCGCCGGTGGTGGCGCAGGATATCTACGTCTCCACCATTCGCCCCGATGATGCCGCGCAGATCGCCGAGGCGCCGCTGGTGTTCGTCGGCTATGGCGTGAACGCGCCCGAGCGCGGCTGGGACGATTTCAAGGGGATGGATCTCAAGGG
This sequence comes from Blastomonas aquatica, assembly GCF_014639875.1. Lineage (GTDB taxonomy): Bacteria > Pseudomonadota > Alphaproteobacteria > Sphingomonadales > Sphingomonadaceae > Blastomonas > Blastomonas aquatica. The sequence goes on from NZ_BMGD01000003.1 coordinate 67,272, forward strand.
CAAGGTCGCGGTCTTCCTGATCAACGATCCCGATTTCGCCGCCCAGCCCGGCGAACCTGCCGCGGGCAAGTTCGGCGACCGGACGATGACCTATTATGGCCGCTGGACCTACAAGTTCGAGGAAGCCGCGCGCCAGGGCGCAGTCGCTGCGCTGATCGTCCACAATGCCGAGGGCGTGGGCTATGGCTGGAACGTCGTGATCAGCCCTGGCGGCGAAAATTACGATATCGTGCGCCCGACCGAACAGCTGACCAGCCTCAAGCTGCAGGGCTGGCTGTCGGCGGAGATGTCGGCCAAGCTGTTCGGTGCAGCCGGGCTCGATCTGGCTGCGCTCGAGGTTGCCGCGCGGTCGCCCGGATTCCGTCCTGTCGAACTCAAGGGCGTAACCATGGGGGCGGAAATTCCCGTGACCCAGGAAGTCGTCGCGAGCCACAATGTGCTGGCCAAAATCCCCGGCACCACCCGGCCCGACGAGATCGTGATGTATGGCGCGCACTGGGATGCCTATGGGGAAGGCAAGCCCGATGCGCAGGGCCGCATTTATCGTGCGGGGGCCAATGACGATGCGCTGGGCATCGCCGGAATGTTCGAGATCGCGCGCGCGATGAAGGCCGCGCCTGCGCCGCAGCGCAGCGTCGTCTTCGGGGCGTGGACCGCCGAGGAGCGCGGCCTGCTGGGGTCGGAATATTATGCGACCAACCCGGTTTTCCCGATGGACAAGACCGTCGCCAATCTGGGGCTCGATATCCTGCAGACTGCAGGCGCTGCGAACGATGTCGTGTTGGTTGGCCAAGGCCAGAATACGCTCGAAGACGACATGGCCCGCGTCGCTGCAACCCAGGGCCGTACCGTGACGCCCGAAAGCCTGCCCGAACGCGGGCTGTTCTATCGCGCCGATCACTTCTCCTTCGCCAAGCGCGGCGTGCCGGTCATGCTGCTGATGGGGATCGCGGGCGCGGCGAACCTCAAGGTCGGCGGGTCGGCGGCGGGGCAGGCTTGGATCGATGCCTATACCGGCCAGTGCTATCACCAGGCCTGCGATGCCTGGAGCGCGGACTGGAACCTCGACGGGGCGGTGCAGGACATCGAACTAATCGGCGCCATCGGCGCGGAGCTCGCCAGTTCCAACCGCTGGCCGCAGTGGAAGGCAGGATCGGAGTTCAAGGGCATCCGCGACAAGGCCGGCGTGCCGGGGCAATAACTCAGGCGAGACGATCGGCGGAAATGACGTGCCGCCCTGGCGTTCCGGCAACCGCGGCCTCGATCAGCGCGCTGGCGATGTTCTGGGCCGGGCTGATCCGCCATCCGCGCGGCAGAACCGGGCCAAACACTCGAAGAATCGCCTCGGAAACGCGCTCTGCCGCGCGGAATTCATCTCGTTTGCCGCCGATCAGGCCGGGGCGCACGATGGTGTAGCTGCAATATTCGAGAGCAGCGATGCTGGCTTCGACCGCGCCCTTGGTGCGGTTGTACAGCAGCCGCGAACCGGCATCCGCGCCGATTGCCGACACCAGCGCGAAGGACCTCGCACCCTGCGCCTGCGCGGCCTTTGCAACGGCTAGCGGATAGTCATGGTCGACACGGATGAACGCCGCATCCGACCCAGCCTTGGCGCACGTGGTACCAAGCGCGCAGATCACCGCGTCGCACCGGAACCAACCGGCATCGGGTGGAAGGGCATCGTAATCGACGATGGGGTTGGTAAGCTTGGGATGCGGTGGCAGCGCGCTGCGGGAAGGGGCGATGACGCGGGCAATACGAGGATCGTCCAGCGCCCGGGCCAGGACCATCCGGCCGACAAGCCCGGTGGCGCCAGCGATGAGCAGAGTGGTCATGCGTTGTTTCTTTTAAAAGTCATCAATGTGGAATCTCGCGTCAGGGATCGGTCCATGATCGCACCGATCACCTGGATTACGATACCAACTACTATTTTTCCGTCATCCAGAACAGGATCGCATAGCCGACCCGCTGGCAATTCAGGCTTTCTGATGGCCCAAGCGCCACTTTGGATCGCGTTTGCATCGCCGAACAGCGAGCTATTCTGCGCCGCGTGGTGACCACAGGCGGGGGGCAAGGCTCGCCCTCGGTGCGCAGGTTCGATCCGATCCCTGCTACACAGCAACGTCTTTTGCTGCCTTCCGCTGGAACAACTTGCCTTTCTGCCCCGTTGTTGACGCTTAGCCCTGTTGCAGGGGCGAATGTCCGAGGGGCGAGCAGATTAGCCTGAACCACGCTTTTCGAATTTCCAGGCGCGCGGTGCTGGCAGGCGCGGGCGCATCGGCAATCGTGCCACTCGGCTCCACTGCCGCGCGTTCACCTGCAGGCGAGTATCTGATCAGGGGTGCGACGGTCCTCACGATGGTGCCTGGCCCCGCTACGCCTGCCGGTGATGATGTCCATGTCCGTGACGGCCTGATCGTTGCCATCGGCCCGAAAATCGCCGCACCCGCAGCCATACCGATCGATGCCCGTGGCTCGATCGTGTTGCCGGGGCTGGTCGATACGCATTGGCATCTGTGGACCACGTTGCTGCGGAACTTCGCCGACAATAGCAGCGGCAACGGCTACTTCGCCATGACCGGCCGCCTGGGACAGCGGTTTGGTCCAGATGACATGCGGCTTGCGGCGATGCTCGCTGCCGCAGATGCAATCGATCACGGGATCACCACCGTGCACGACTGGTGCCACAACATCCGGAGCCCGGCCCACGCCCGCGCCGCTTTGGCGGGACTGCGCGACACAGGACTTCGCGCGCGGTTTTCCTATGGAGCGACGCGCGAAACCGCTTTCGATCAGCCGCTCGGTGCAAAAGGCTTTGCGCAGCTGCACGATAGCTGGAGCGAATGGTCCGCCGACGGTCGCCTGACCTTGGGGCTGGGCTGGCGCGGAGTGCTCGCCACGGTGGATGGCCGTCCTGCTGCCGTGCCTGATGCCGTCTGGCGCGCAGATCTGGCGCTGGCGCGCGACCGAGATCTCCCGGTGAGCGTCCACGCCAACAACAGCGCTGCCAATCGCGGGCACATCCGGCAGCTGGCTGCGCTGGGCCTGCTTGGCCGCGACATGCAGATTGTCCACGCGGTCAATGCCGAGCCCGACGAGATCGCGGCGATCGCAGGCAGCGGCGCAAGCGTCTCACTTGCGCCCTCGTCCGAGTTCACGGTGGGCTTTGGAGTGCCGCCTGTCGCGGCGCTCCGGCGTGCAGGCGTCAGGATCGGCGCATCGATCGATACGCCGACGCTGGTGGGCGCGGCTGACCTGTTGCGCGAGCTGCTGATGATCCAGGGTCTTGCCAATGCCCAAGCCGGAGACGAGATGGCGATGACGCCGCTCGACGCGCTGGCGATCGGCACGCGCGAGGGGGCGGCGTCGCTCGGGTTGGGCCAAGTGACGGGGACGCTGAGCCCGGGAAAACGCGCCGACCTGATCGTCGTTCGGCGCGATGCGCTGTCGCTGCAGCCACAGGCCGACCCTGCCACGACGCTCCTGCGATCGGTTCGGCCGTCGGACATCACGCTGGTGATGGTCGATGGCGCTATTCTGAAGCAGGACGGACGGTTGACTCGGATCGATCGCGCAGCGCTTTTCGCCGATGTGGGGCAAGCCACCGACCGGATGATGCGCGATGCCCGTTGAAGGGCCACTGCGGCGCCGCTGGCCACGTATACTGGCGCTGATTGCGGTGGCCGTTCTCACTGTGCTGGCGATTTTCGCTTTATGGGCACGCGAACCGGTCATCGCCGCAATTGGCCGTCCAGACCCGGCAAGCTTCGATCCGCGACAGGTCGCGCTGGGCGCTTCACTTGCCCGGATCGGAAATTGCGCCAGCTGCCATAGCGTGCCCGGTGGCCGGGTCTATGCTGGTGGCACTCCGATCCAGACGCCGTTCGGGACGATCCATGGCAGCAATATCACCCCGGACCCGGAGACTGGGATCGGCCAATGGTCTTACGAGGCCTTCGCGCGGTCGATGCGCGAGGGGCTGGGGCGCGACGGATCGCATCTGTATCCCGCATTCCCCTATGATCGCCTGCGGCATACCAGCAATGCTGACCTTCGCGCGCTGTACGCCTTTTTGATGACGCGCGATGCGGTGCGTGCCGAGCCCCCAGCCAATTCGCTGATCCCCCCACTCGGCTGGCGACCCGTGCTGGCCGGTTGGAAGCTGCTGGCGCTGCCACGCACCGCTCCGCAGGGACCGCAGCCGCAACTGGGCGCATTGTGGGAGCGCGGCCGCTATCTGGGCGAAGGGCTTGCCCATTGTGCCAGCTGCCACTCGCCGCGCGGGCTGCTGCAACAGGAGTTGCGCGAACGCGCCTATGAAGGGGGCTGGTCCGACGGCTGGTATGCGCCGCCGCTTGACGCGACTTCGCCTGCGGTGCGCGAATGGACCGCTGAACGGCTGGACGCCTATCTGCGCACCGGCCTCAGCACCGCGCACGCCGCAGCAGCAGGTCCCATGGGACCGGTGGCCCACAACTTGGCCCGCGCGCCAGAAGACGATGTGCGTGCGTTGGCGACGTATTATGCCTGGACGATGCGTGACGCGCGTGCTGCCCGGTCCGAACCTGTGCTGCCTGATCGAGGTACGGTCGCGGCCAGAGCGCACCCCAGCGGGGCTGCCCTGTTTCGCGGAGCATGTGCCGCATGCCATGAGCCCGGCGCCCCGATGATGGTTGCAGGGCGCCCCGATCTTCGTCTTGGCAGTCCGCTGCACGACGACAACCCGCGCAACGCCGTGCAGGTCATCCTGCAAGGGTTGGAGCCGCCAGTCGAGCCCCACGGCCCCTACATGCCAGCCTATGCCGATACGCTGACCGACAAGCAGATCGCCGAGGTCACGGCCTATATGCGGGCACGATGGGGGTCAGGGCCCGACTGGGGCAATCTTGTGGAAGCGGTGGCCGACGCACGCGCGGAGAATGGCGAATGATAGAGCTGACGATCAATGGCACGCGCCACCGCATCGATGGAGATCCGGCCGAGCCGCTGCTCTATGTGCTGCGCGACGATCTGGGGCTGTATGCCGCCAAGTTCGGTTGTGGCCTTGGCCAATGTGGGTCGTGCACCGTGCTGGTCGATGGCAAGCCGGCGCAATCGTGCATCACGCCGATCGCCGCGCTCGAAGACCGCGTGGTCATGACGATCGAAGGATTGGGCAGCGCCAGGACCCCCGGCCCGGTCCAGCAGGCGTTCATCGACGAGCAGGCGGCGCAATGCGGCTATTGCATCCCCGGCATGATCGCGCGTGCCGAGGCCTTGTTGCGCGCAGATCCTCGACCGAGCGAAGCTGCGATGCGCGATGCGATGCGGCCATCGCTCTGCCGCTGCGGCACGCACATGCGGATACTGCGCGCGGTGCGCCGCGCCGCCGTGGCGATGGGTGGCGGCATCGTCGATCCTGCCGAGCCCGTATCATGAGCGGTGTCGCGCGCCGGGACCTGTTGCGTGGTGGCGGGCTGGTGGTGCTGTTCGCTCTCGCTGGAACGGGCGTCGGGCAGGAGGGCGGCACGAGCGGCGGAGGAGAAGGCACCGGCGCGCCGCCCGAGGTCGCGCCCGAGCTTCCCGGCAGTCTGGCCGAATTCCCGCATCTCGATGCCTGGATCCGTATTGCGCCCGATGGTGCTGCCACGGTTTTCACCGGCAAGGCCGAGCTGGGGCAGGGTATCGGCATGGCTTTGCTGCAAATCGCTGCCGACGAGCTCGACCTCCCGCTCGAACGGGTGTCGCTGGTCACCGCCGATACCGCGCGAACACCCGACGAGGGGATTACATCGGGCAGCCAGTCGCTGCAGAACAGCGGCACCGCGATCGCCAATGCCGCCGCCAATGTCCGCTATCTGCTCGCCGAACGCGCAGCGCAGCTTTTCAGGGTGGCGGCTCAAACGCTGACCACCACAAACGGGATCGTCCGAGCGCGCGATGGCAGACAAGCGAGCTATGGCGAGCTGGCGGCGTCGCTGTCGTTGCATGTCGAGGCGCGACCCGATGTGCGGCGCAAGCGCGTCGATGCGCGCGATCATATCGGCCGCGACCGACCGCGTCGCGATATACCGCCCAAGCTAACCGGCGCAGCCGCCTATGTTCAAGACATGAGGATGCCGGGGATGCTCCACGCCCGCGTCATCCGCGGGCCTGCGGAAGGCACGCGGCTGACCGCGCCCGATTTCGATGCAATCGCGCGGTTGCCGGGGATCGCGCAGGTGGTGCGCGTCGGCGATTTCGCCGCGATGCTGGGCCCACGCGAATGGCCGCTGGTGCAAGCCATGTTGGCGGTCGGGCGGGTGCCATGGGCGCGTGACGATACGCCACTGCCGCAAGGGGATTTGCGAGAGGCGATCCGCAATCTGCCGACCGAGCCTGAGGTGATCCTGGCGCGTGACGCCGTCACCCTCCCGGCTGTTCGTCGCATTACGGCGCGCTATGACCGCCCCTATCTGATGCACGGAGCGATCGGGCCGTCCTGCGCGGTCGCGCTGTGGAAGGACGGCGCGATGACCGTCTGGACGCACAGCCAGGGCGTCTATCCGCTGCGAAGCGCGCTTGCCGAGCTGCTCGACCTCCCCCTTGAGCGCATTCGCTGCATCCACCGCGAAGGCGCGGGCTGCTATGGCCATAACGGTGCCGATGATGTCGCCGCCGACGCCGCGCTCGCCGCGCGCGCGGTTCCTGGTCGGCCGGTGAAGCTGACCTGGACCCGCGAACAGGAGCATGGCTGGGAACCCTTGGGCCCGGCGATGGTGACCGAGCTTTCGGCTGCGCTCGATGCCAATGGCCATATCGCCGAATGGACTCATGCGGTGTGGAGCAACACCCACAGCACCCGTCCGTCGCAGGCAGGCGACCTGCTCGCCGGGCTGGAAGTCGGGCGCGGATTTGCGCCGTCACCGCCGCGCGCTATCCCGCAGCCCAATGGCGGCGGCGATCGCAATGCGATCCCGCTCTACACATTGCCGCGCGCGACGATCACCAATATGTTCGTGCCGCAGATGCCCGTGCGCGTGTCGGCGCTGCGCGGTCTGGGTGCCCATATGAACGTGTTTGCGATCGAAAGCATGATCGACGAACTGGCGATGGCGGCGGGCGGCGATCCGGTGGCGTTCAGGCTGCGGCACCTGTCGGACCCACGCGCGATCGCGGTGATCCGCACTTTGGCTGACCGTTTCGGCTGGGCGCGGCAGAAATCTGAGCGCTGGCGTGGCCAGGGTTTCGCGTTTGCGCGCTACAAGAACAGCGGCGCCTATTGCGCGGTTGCGATCGACCTGCGCGTCGAACCTGAAACCGGCAAAACAACGGTGCTGCGCGCGGACGCTGCGGTGGATGCCGGCGAAACTGTCAGTCCCGATGGCTTGCGCAACCAGATCGAGGGCGGCATCGTTCAATCGATCAGCTGGACCGCCCATGAAGAAGTACGCTTCGACACGGCCCGCCGCACCGCGTTCGATTGGAGCAGCTATCCGATCCTGCGCTTCGATGCCGCGCCGCAGCGAATGGCGGTGCACGTGATAGATCGCCCGGGGCAGCCCTTTCTGGGCGCGGGTGAAGCATCGCAGGGACCCGCAGCGGCGGCGTTCGCCAACGCCCTCGCGCGCGCGACCCGGCAGCGTTTGAGGTCAATGCCGCTGAATGCGGAACGTATTCGCATTGCGCTCGATGGCTTCGGTACGCGCTAAAGCTTGCTCGATGATCATCGCTCGTTCCCGTTCGACACGATCAAGATAGACAAGCGCTTCGTCAACGATCTCGCAACGGACCAAAGCGCCCGCGCCATAATTGGGCGACCACCATGGTGGCCAGGGGCGCCAGGCATGGGAACGTTCGCCGAGCGCGCGGAAGACTGAGACCAGCTCGAAGCGCTCAGCGCGCAGGGTTGCAAGACCATCCAGGGCCATGTCTTCGGTCGCCCGGTGGCCATAAAGCCGGTCGTCCCCCTGATTACCGACATGCACTATGTACAGCAGGAATCCGGCGTGCAGGCTGGCGTTCAGAACATCGAATGTCTGTTGAATTGGGCAGTCGTTGTCCAGAATGTTATGCACACGTTGAGCCCGAAGACCCCGCAGAGCAGACCTGTCCGGACGACAATTGGCGATGCCGGTCTGTCGTCAGACGGTTGATGGACCGTCTATTTGCATGGTGCTAAGCTAGGGCGATGAACGCAAAATGTCTGACAGTCGCTGCAACCATGATGATCTGCGCGATGCCTGTACAGGCGCAGACCGCGCCAACTCCACCAACCGAGAACGAAATCGTGGTCAGCGCAAAGCGCTCAGGCGCGCCGATGTGGACGATCGACACGCCCAGCGGCACGGTTCTGCTGGTTGGCGAAATCCGCGCGGTTCCCAAGAGCACGCCATGGGAGCCCGAGCGACTGCGCGACGCTACTGCCGAAGCGGGTCGCGTCATCCTGCGCGCGGCACCCAAATTCTCGCCAGGTGATGTCCTGCGCCTGATCTTTCGCGGGGGCAACTTTACCAAGCTGCCAGATAAACGTGTAGCGGCGGATTATCTAACCGTTCAGCAGCGTAGCCGACTGGCCGTGCTGGAGACCCGGTACAAGGCTGACTATGACCGGGGCAGCTTTCTGATGTCCGCCTTCGATCTGCTGGCGCGCCGGCTCGATTTTGCGGACGATACCACCGACGATGCAACCGACATCGTGCAGAAGGCCGCCAAGAAGGCAAATATAGCGATCGTCCGGCCAGAGCGGTTTCGCGGCGAAGACCTGCTGGACAATCTGGCTGCCGCTCCGCCTGCCAGCCACATTCCCTGTCTGGAAGCCGCGATGACGGCGACCGAGGCGGGCAAGGCCGTTATCGAGGCGCGCGGCGATGACTGGCGCAGGTTCGATATCCCTGCAGTGATGGCCAACCCGCTCGAAATTGCCCTGAACACCTGTTGGCCCTGGGCCGACGAAGACCTTGGCGGAGAAATCCGCGATCAGTGGACCCGGCTGATCACCCAGGCCTCCAGCACGCAGGGGGTGACGCTGGCTGTTGTCCCGCTCGGGGTGCTTGCCGAAAAGCAAGGCGTGCTCGACCAGCTGGAGGCCCGCGGTTTTGCTGTTGCAGGACCCCAATGGCGCTGAGCATGCTGCCCAAACGATGATCGACTTGCGTCATTCGCCCCATTGGCTAGGATCATCTTCCATTCCGATGAGTGCCAGGCCATGGGCGATCGACGTCAGTTCGCCCCCTGTGGCAATGCGATCTGAACCGAACCGGCGTTCGAACAATCCGCGGATAGCCGGGATCAGCGACGAGCCGCCGGTCAGGAAAACGCGGTCGATGGCACCTGTCGTCATGCCTGCCCGTTCCAGTGCCGTATTCATCGCCGCTTCGATGCGGAGCAGGTCGGTGGCGATCCATTGCTCGAACTGACTGCGCAGAACCTCAGCCTCGATCTCGACGCCGCCCCCGGCAAACGCAAACCTGGCTGTCTCCGTTTCCGAGAGCGCTCGCTTCAGTTTGCCGATGGCATCATACAGCGCGAACCCCTGTTCATTTTCGATCAGCGCGATCATCCGGCCAATCTGGTCCGGGAACAGGGCATCGCGCTGCAGTCTGCGCAGCTCGTCGAGCGTGCGGCGGTTGCGCATCATTGCGAGGCGCGACCAGTTGCCAAAATCAGAGAAGTGGCCACCGGGGATATCGAGGACCTTGCCAAACGAGCGGTATTGGCTGCCCTTTCCTAGCAGCGGAAGCACCAGGTGATCGACAATGCGATAGTCAAAATGGTCACCGGCAATGGCAATCCCTGCCGAAGCCAGTGGCACGCAGCGGCGAGCGGCGCCGGGTTCGGCGATGGTCACAACCGAAAAGTCGGTGGTGCCCCCGCCAAAATCGGCCACCAATATCGTGGCAGGCTTGTCGAGCCGGGTCGCATAGCTGTGCGCTGCGCCCAGCGGTTCGAAGACATACAAAGGCTGCGTGCCCAGTGCTTCGAACATCAGGTCATAGCGCTGCCGCGCCAGCAGCGCATCAGCCCTGGCGCCGGCATATTCGACCGGGCGGCCGACAATCACACTGGCTGGCCGGGTATCCAGCGCGCCCTGGGCGTGCGAAACCAGACGGTTGAGGAAGGTGCGGCCCAGATCCTCGAACCGATGGGGCCGGTTGTAGATCATCGCCCGTTCGAACAGCGGGCTTGCTGCCACGCTTTTGAACGACTGGATAAACCGGCAGTCGAGCGGCGACTGGAGATATTCCTCGATCGCCCACGGCCCGGCCTCATGGGCAATGCCCTGCCATGCCCGCTCGTCCTCCCAGAAGCATAAGGCCGATCTGAAGACCGCGCTGGCCGACGCGGCCGGGCCGAACTGGACAAGCTGCGTGTCGCCATCCGGGGCCGAGACTGCCGCGACGGTATTGGTCGTGCCAAAATCGATGCCCAATGCCTTTGGTGGCAGTTTGCTGTTCATGGTGCGTCCGGTGTCCGTTGAATTTGCAAGGGCGTGCATGGCAGGGCCGCGCCTGTCGCATGGCTGCTGGGTGGCGGCAAGAGGGGCGCAGGCCATATGGGTCTTGTGTGACCTGCGGGCCGTTGCTTGTGCCACGGCTCGTGCCGCTGTCTCTGCACTGGGGTGCGCCCCGGCCTCGCCATCACCGTCGGCGCTTTGGGCTTCGCGAAATTCGAGCCTTTAGCGCATCGTCTGCTGAAAGGCCTGTGCCCTTGCTAGCCTTGGTTTATCCTAGGGTATGGCGATCGTGCGCCACGGTCGCCGCGCGTTTGCGCCTGCGCACCGCGGAATGGTCAGCGGGTGTTCCCGCTCGCCAAAACCGGTCGATTGCCGATGCTGGTTGCGGCTGGGTACAGGCCCGCCAAGCGGTGATGTGCGGGAGCGCTGGGGCGGGGCCGCATACAGTGGTCGCTCAACCGTTGCAGCCTAACGCTGGACAGCGTGCCGACGATGGCCAGCGTTGCCTTCAGTCTGATCGATGCGGGCACGGCGAAGGCTCCACCGTCACGTTATGTGCTGGGATACCGAAAATGCGCGTTTGCGCCGCTTTCGTAGTAGGTTGGTGGAGCCTAGCGGGATCGAACCGCTGACCTCTACACTGCCAGTGTAGCGCTCTCCCAGCTGAGCTAAGGCCCCATATGCGCCGGCGGGATTGATGCCCGGCGCTGAGAAGGACAGCCCTTTAATCGAGCCATCCGGTGGTGGCAAGGGACAAAACGCTGCCCCCGCCACCAAAATTACCGGTCTGGAAAGTCTTAGCTTTCCTCGTCGCCGTCGTCGGCAGCGGCCACGCCAAGGTCGTCGTCACCGCCAAGATCGACATCGTTGTCGGGCGAATCGCCATCCTCGTCGATGTCCAGATCCTCATCGGCCAGATCGACGTCCTCCTTCTCGACGACTTTCTTCTTTTCTTCCTCGAACGGAAGCGGCTGCTTGGATTTCAGCACGGGCTCGGGCGTCCAGCTGTTGCCGCAGTTGATGCAGGCGACCGGATCGTCCTTGCCCAGGTCATAAAAGCGGGTGCCGCATTTCGGGCAGCTGTGCTTGGCGCCCCATTCAGGCTTGATCATGAATAATGCCTCAGGTTCAATAACATCGAAGATGTAAGGAGAAGGTTGCATATTTCCAGTCGGCAGCGCGCGTGCGCAGCAACAGGAAAATCGGCGTGCGCCTTGCCATAGCTTTGTGCCGCTGTCAAAAGCTGCATCGCATTTCACCTCTGGCAGCTGCCTGCCCAACCGGAACGTGTATCATCCTTATGGCTCATTCAGCAGACCATGCTCCGGTCCCGTGCCGTTTCGGCACATCCGCCGCGCTCACCGGCGCGATCCGCGTCCCTGGCGACAAGTCGATCTCGCACCGCGCGCTGATGCTCTCGGCGCTGTGCGTCGGTCGGAGCCGCATCACAGGCCTGCTCGAGGGCGAGGACGTGCTCGCCACCGCTGCTGCGATGCGGGCGATGGGGGCCGATGTTGTGCGCGATGATGATGGTGTGTGGACGGTGCACGGCGTGGGCGTGGGCGGGCTGATGCAGCCGCCCCAGGCGCTCGAAATGGGCAACAGCGGTACATCGACACGGCTGCTGATGGGGCTGGTCGCGAGCCACCCGATTACCGCGATGTTCACCGGCGATGCGTCGCTCAGCCGCCGCCCGATGGCGCGAGTGACCGATCCGCTGGGGGAAATGGGGGCGCAGTTCAACGCCAGCCCCGGCGGCACGCTGCCGCTGATGGTGCGCGGGATCAGCCCTGCGGTGCCGATCAGCTACAGGCTGCCGGTGGCTTCCGCGCAGGTGAAATCTGCGATACTGCTCGCAGCACTCAACACGCCGGGCACCACCACGGTGATCGAGCCGGTGGCGACGCGCGACCATAGCGAAAAGATGCTCAAGGGTTTTGGTGCCGATCTGACGGTGGAGACCGATGCCGACGGCGTGCGGCATATCTCGGTCACCGGGCCGTGCGACCTCAAGCCGCAGAACATCGAGGTTCCCGGCGATCCCTCATCCGCCGCGTTCTTTATCGTCGCCGCACTGATCGTGCCGGGTTCGGACCTCGTGATCGAAAATGTCGGCATGAACGTCACCCGCACCGGATTGATCACGGTGCTCGAGCAGATGGGCGGGCGGATCGAGCGGCTGAACGAACGCACCGTCGGCGGCGAGCCGGTCGCGGACCTGCGGGTGCGGGCGAGTGCGCTGCATGGCATTACGGTCGATCCCGCGATTGTGCCGAGCATGGTCGACGAGTTTCCGGTGTTTTTCGTTGCCGCCGCTTGTGCCAGCGGGACGACAGTCACCAGCGGCCTTGATGAACTGCGGGTCAAGGAATCGGACCGTCTCGCCACCATGGCGCGCGGGCTAGAGGCGATCGGCGTATCGGTGAAAGAGTGCGAGGACGGGCTGGTCATCACCGGCAGCGGCGGTGTTACCTTGCGGGGTGGCGGACCAGTCGCGACACTGCTCGATCACCGTATTGCGATGAGCTTTGCCATTGCCGGGCTGGTCAGCCAAGACGGCGTCGAGGTTGACGACACCGCCCCGATCGCGACCAGCTTTCCCGATTTCCTCGCGCTGCTCGAAAGCAGCACCGGCGCAACATGAACCCGCTGCTCGCCAACATCATCGGGGTCACCGGAAGCGTGCTGTTCATCGGCGCGTTTGCTTACGCCAACCGGGTCGAAGTGATCGACAAGCTGCTGTTCAACGCGGTCAATCTGGCAGGAGCGATCCTGCTGCTGATTTCCTTGTGGGTGCACTTCAATCTCGCCGCGTTCGTGCTTGAAAGCGCCTGGGCGGTGATCGCGTTGGCGGGCCTGATCAAGGCGATCCGGGAGCGGCGGACACACCGGGAAGGCACACAGTCATGAAGCGGATCCTTATCGCCACGCTTGGAGCGGTCGCCGTCGCTGGGTGTGCCGCAAGCCCGCCATCCACGCCCTCGCCCGCGCAGTCACGGATCGCCAGCGATGCCCAGATCGATGCTGCGCAGGAGGCTCCGGTGGAAGGCTTTGCCAAAAATGGCCGCTGGAACGAGCCTCAAGCGCCGTTCACGGTCGCGGGAAACCTGCATTATGTCGGTACCGAAACCGTCAGCGCCTTTTTGATCACAACGCCTGAGGGGCATATGTTGATCGATGGCGTGCTCGCGCAATCGGTCCCGCAGATCATCGCCAATATCAAGACGCTGGGCTTCGACATCGCGGACGTCAAATACCTGCTCAACACCCATGCGCATATCGATCATGCTGGCGGTTTGGCGGGGCTGCAACGGGCGAGCGGCGCGCAGATGCTCGCCAGCGCGCCCGACAAGCCGTTTCTGGAAGCCGGTGCCATCGACCATGGCCCGACCAAGGATATCCGCTTTCCCCCGGTGCGTGTCGATCGCGTGATCCGCGATGGCGAGGTTGTCACGCTGGGTGGAACGCAGCTGACCGCGCACATCACGCCCGGGCATTCGCCGGGCTGCACATCGTGGAGCCTGCCGGTCAAGCGCGCAGACGGCGCGCAGCACCAGGCGTTTCTGCATTGCAGCGCGACGGTCGCAGGTCAGTCGCTTGTGCCCGAAGCCTATCCCGGCATGGTCGCCGCATTTCGCAGTACCTTTGCGAAGGTGGGGGCGATGCAGGCCGACATATTTCTGGCCAACCACGACAATTTCTTTGGCTTGAAGGACAAGCGTGCACGGCAGCTGGCCGGGGACGCTAACGCGTTCGTGAATGCGCAAGAACTGCAAAGCTTCAATACCCGCATGGAAGCGCAGTTCGAGGCTGATCTGGCCAAGCAGCAGCAAGCGGCGCAGGCCGGGAGCGCGCGATGATCATCGCGGTCGATGGACCCACCGCCAGCGGTAAGGGAACGATTGCCAGGGCGCTCGCCGCGCATTTCGGCCTGCCGCATCTCGATACCGGACTGCTTTACCGTGCGGTGGGCGTAAATGCGGTTCGTCTGGGCGGTGATCCGGACGATGCCGACGAGGCGCTGGCGGGCTGCGCGTTTGACGATGCGCTGCTCGCCGACGAGCATTTGCGCTCTGAAACCGCAGGCGGGCTCGCCAGCCGTGCCTCGCGGCATCCTTTGGTCCGGGCAGCATTGCTCGAGCGGCAGCGCGCCTTTGCGGGCCAGCCAGGCGGCGCAGTGCTCGACGGGCGCGACATCGGCACGGTGATCGCGCCTGAGGCCGAAGCCAAGCTGTACGTCACCGCCAGCGTCGGCGCACGCGCGGCTCGGCGCTTCAACGAGATGCGGCTGCGCGGCGAAAACGTTACGCTCGAGGAGATAGCCGCCGATCTTGCCTCGCGCGATGCGCGCGATTCGCAGCGCGCGGTGGCGCCGCTCAGGCCCGCCGACGACGCGTTCTTGCTGGACACCAGCGATTTGACCGCCGGCGCAGCAGCAGCGGCTGCGATTGCGGCGGTTGCGGCGCGGTTGTCTCGGCGCTGACTTCAATCTTAAGATATCTATCATATAACTGACTTGGTGATATCGCTGACGCGTCACGCCATTGGCCTAACTGAAACGACTTCGGTACAGGCTGCGGGGGGTGAATGGGATGCGCTGGTCGGCTGTCGTTGCAGTGTACAACGAAGAGGCATTCCTTCCCGGGATGCTGCGCTCGATCCAGGCGCAAAGCGAGCCGTGCCACGTGATCGTCGTCGATAACGGTTCGACCGACCAGAGCCTCAAAATCGCTCAGGACCTGCAGGCGGCGGGCGGCACTATCACGGTGCTGTCCGAACCCAGGCCGGGTCAGGTCCATGCACTTGCGCAAGGCGTGCGGGCGGTGGAAACCGAATTTGTCGCGATCTGCGATGCCGATACATTCTACCCAACAGGCTACCTTGCCGCCGCGACGCGACTTTTCGAGCGCCCCGGCCGGTATACCGTCGCGGCGTGCGCCTGGCCGCGTCCGCAGGCCCATTCGGCTGTGGCGCAATGGTTCGCCGCCAGCCACAAATTGGGAGCGCAGCGCCTGATGCCGCGCCAGAACCATGTCAACGGTGGCAGCCAGACGTTCCGCACCGCAGCGCTGCTGGCCTCGGGGGGGTATGACCCGGCGATATGGCCGTATGTGCTCAAAGATCACGAGCTGATGAACCGGGTGCTGCACCTTGGCTGCCAAGCGATGGCAGCCGATTTCTGGTGCAGCCCGTCGCCGCGCCGTGGCGATCGGCGCAACGTGCGCTGGACGTTGCGCGAGCGGCTGGCGTATCACGGATCACGCTTCCACCGGCGCGACACGTTCTTTCACGAGTGGCTCGCGCCCCGGTTGGAGGCGCGCGGTCAACGCGACACCGTGCTGCGCGACCAACCCTGGAATGGCGCATGAACCATAGCGTTCCTGGCGCTGCGCCGCTGGCAATTCCGCGGATAGATGCGGATATTCTGGCAAGTCTGCCTCGGCTAGATCCCCGGCGGCAATGGCGGGCACGCTGGTTCGCGCGTACGATATCGCTTCTGCTGTTAGGCATGGTTGCTGTGCAGCTCAGCGCGATCGACCTTGCAGCGCTCGAGGGTCTGCTCGCCCAGAATGCCGGGTTCTGGCTGGCGTTTGCCATGATGTATTTTGCGCTGCCACTGGCCGACTGGATTATCTTTCGCCGTCTTTGGCGATTGCCGCTCATCGGCCTGGCACCAATCCTGCGCAAGCGGATCAGCAACGAGCTGCTACTGTCCTATTCGGGTGAGGTGTATTTCTACTTCTGGGCGCGCCACCGCGCCGGGCTGACCAACGCTCCCTTCGGTGCAATCAAGGATGTGAACATCGTCTCGGCGCTTGTTGCCAACGGGGTGACGCTGGGACTGCTGGGGCTGGCCTATCCGTATATGGACGGTCTGTTTCCCGGCGAGCTGGAAACGATCGTGACTTTGTCGATCGCCGTGATCCTCGCAATCACATCGGTGGCGCTTCTCTTCCGTCGACGGCTGTTCACGCTGACCGGCGATCAGCTGGTCTGGGTAGGCGGCATCCATCTGGCGCGCATCCTTGTCACCACCGGGTTGCTGGCGTTGGTGTGGCATCTGGCCATGCCGGGTGCCCCGCTGGGTCTGTGGCTGGAGCTCTCTGCACTTCGACTGGTGGTCACCCGGTTACCGATGCTGCCTTCGAAGGATCTGCTGTTCACCAGCATCGCCATCTTCCTGCTCGGGTCCCACAACGAGGTTTCGGCGCTGCTCGCGTTGACTGCTGCGCTCACGCTTGCGCTCCACGTGGGGCTGGCGATCATTCTGGCCATCACCGGCTTTTTCGATCGCGAACGCTCAGGGGAGGAGGCATCATGATCGGCCGGATAGTCTGCGCCCTGGGTCTGCTGGCCTGTGCCGCGTCGAGCATCGGTGCTCCATATCCGGTGCCACCGCGCGCCGAGCGCGGCAAAGCCAACGCTGCCTGTCGGCCGGGCGAGCCGGGACCCGCCATCCGGGTGAAGGTGACCGGTATCAAGGATGGTGAGGGAAGCCTGCGGCTCGACCTCTATCCCGCCAACGACACCGAATTTCTGGCACCTGACAAGGAATTGATCGCAGCCGGGCGGCCGTTCCGCCGGATCGAGCGCAAGCCGCTGGTGGCGGGCACGGCCACATTGTGCATCCGCGCGCCGGAACCGGGCCATTACGCGCTCAGCGTGCTGCACGATCGCGATGGCGACGGCAAGTTTGCGTTTCTGCGCGATGGCGTCGGCTTTTCGCGCAACCCCAGGCTGAGGCGCGCCAAGCCCAAGGCCAGTTCGGTGGCCATCAAGATCGGACCAGGCATCGGAGAGACGCAGATCGTAATGAACTACCGCCGCGGGCTTGGCTTCGGCCCCGTCCCGGTGCCCTGAGCGGTGCGGATCGTCGATATCTGCGAGTTCTATGCGCCTGAAGGCGGCGGCGTGCGGACCTATGTCCATGCCAAGCTGCGCGCGGCGGCCGCAGCCGGGCATGACATGACCATTGTCGCACCGGGAGCTGCCGATCACGTCGCAGTTTGGCCGGATGGCGGCCGGATCATCACGCTCAAATCGCCGCCGCTGCCGTTCGACCGGCGCTACGGCATGTTCTGGAATACGGCTCCAGTGCATGCCTTGCTCGACGATCTGCAGCCTGACGTTCTCGAAGCATCATCGCCGTGGCGCGGGGCCTGGGTCGCTGCCTCATGGCGGGGCAATGCAGTCCGATCTCTGTTCATGCACCATGATCCGCTCTCGGCCTTTGCCTATCGCTGGTTCGATGCCATGGCACCGCGTGAGGCTATCGACCGCCAGTTCGCTTGGTTCTGGCGCTATCTCCAACGCATGTGCGCGCAATATGATACGATTGTCTGTGCTGCTCCGAGCCTGAGCGCGCGGTTGAAACAGGGCGGTATCGAGCGCACGGTTACGCTGCCGATGGGGGTCGATGCAGGCGTTTTCTCACCGGATTTGCGCGATGACGATATCCGTGCCGGGCTGTTGGCGCTATGCAATCTACGCCGCGATGCGACTCTCGCGCTTGCCGTTGGCAGGCATACCCCCGAAAAGCGCTGGCCTCTGGTGATCGATGCCTGCACCCGAGTCGCGGCAGATCATCCGCTCGGTCTGGTGCTGATCGGCGATGGCCACCAGCGTGGCAAAACATTGGCGCACATTGGTGATAATCCCCATGTCTACGCCATGGCTCCGGTCCGCGACCGCCCGCTGCTGGCGCGCATCCTAGCGAGCGGCGATCTGCTGCTGCACGGATCGGCTGCAGAAACGTTCGGACTGGTGGCGGCAGAGGCCGGTGCTTCCGGCTTGCCTCTTGTGCTCCCCGATATGGGCGCGGCGCATGATCTGGCACATGACGATCATTGCGAGACATATACTGCAGGGGATCGCAAATCTGCGGCCGATGCGATTCGGCGGATGCTGGGACGCGATCAGACCGCGTTGCGCGCTGCCGCCGCCGCGCGCGCAACGTCCGCGCGCACGCTGGACGAGCATTTTGCAGAGCTCTTTGCGCATTATCAGACGGCATCGCGCTGGCCGCAAGGGATTGCGGCCTGATGCCGAAACGTGCTCCCCGGCCCTTGGGATGCGCCCCCCGGGGCTGGGGCAGCTGGTGGCAGCTTGCGGCAGGCCCAGGACCATTGCTTATCCGGGTACTGATCTGGAGCCAGCGCAACGCCCCAGAACATTCGCCAGCCGATGAGCCTGTAACGGCCGCGCTTGCCAATTGCCCCATAGTTGGATATGGGCCACGCGTTCTCGAAAATGGTGACGAGATCGGATAGGGCGAGCCTGGTACTGCCAGGGTCGGCAAAGCAGGCGTTGCTAACTGGCATTCGTGCCACAGGCCGATGGCGGGTTTATCGCATTCGAAGGCGCTGTCTGCCGGTTTTCCTTTTCCGCTGCAATCATCTGCGCGAACGTCGACCTGGCATGCGGCCTTGTCGATATTTTAGGCCAAGACCGCCGGAGACAACCGGCTGGCCGGACAATACAGTTTAAGGATTATCACATTTATGGCCTCAACGGCATTTCCCAGCCGCGATGATTTTGCGGCACTTCTCGACGAATCGCTTGGTGGCGGAGCCGCATCGGATGGCGGATTCGAAGGCCGCGTCGTCAAGGGCACGGTTACCGCGATCGAAAACGACAAGGCGGTCATCGATGTCGGACTGAAGTCGGAAGGCCGCGTGGCCCTGCGCGAATTCGCAGCGCCCGGCCAGGATCACGGCCTCAAGGTCGGTGACGAAGTCGAAGTCTATGTCGACCGGATCGAAAATGCCGACGGCGAAGCGATGCTGTCGCGCGACCGCGCACGCCGCGAAGCTGCATGGGACAAGCTCGAGAGCGAATTTGGCGAAGGCAAGCGCGTCGAAGGCGTGATCTTCGGCCGCGTCAAGGGTGGCTTCACCGTCGATCTCGACGGCGCCGTGGCCTTTCTTCCCGGCAGCCAGGTCGATATCCGCCCCGTGCGCGATGTCACCCCGCTGATGGACATTCCGCAGCCTTTCCAGATCCTCAAGATGGACCGTCGTCGTGGCAACATCGTTGTCTCGCGTCGCGCCGTTCTGGAAGAAACCCGTGCCGAACAGCGCACCGGCCTGATCCAGTCGCTGGCCGAAGGTCAGATCATCGACGGTATCGTCAAGAACATCACCGATTACGGTGCGTTCGTCGATCTGGGCGGAATCGATGGCCTGCTGCATGTCACCGACATCAGCTACAAGCGCATCAACCACCCCAGCGAAGCGATCACCATCGGTGAGACCGTCAAGGTGCAGATTATCCGCATCAATTCGGAAACGCAACGTATCTCGCTGGGCATGAAGCAGCTCGAAAGCGATCCATGGGAAGGCGCCAGCGTCAAGTATCCCATCGGTGCCAAGCTCAGCGGTGCTGTCACCAACATCACCGAATATGGTGCATTCGTCGAACTCGAGCCCGGCATCGAAGGCCTGGTCCACGTTTCGGAAATGTCCTGGACCAAGAAGAACGTCCACCCCGGCAAGATCGTTTCGACCAGCCAGGAAGTCGATGTCATCGTTCTGGAGGTCGACGCCGAAAAGCGTCGCATTTCGCTGGGCCTCAAGCAGGCGCAGTCGAACCCCTGGGATGCTTTCGCAGACAAGCACCCGGTCGGCAGCATCGTCGAAGGCGAAGTCAAAAACGCAACCGAATTCGGTCTGTTCATCGGCCTCGATGGCGATGTCGATGGCATGGTCCACATGTCGGATATCGCATGGGGCATTTCGGGTGAAGACGCGCTCAACCTCCACCTCAAGGGTGAGCAGGTCAAGGCGATCGTTCTGGACGTCGATGTCGACAAGGAGCGTATCTCGCTCGGCATGAAGCAGCTTGAAAAGGGTGCTCCGGCCGTTGGCGGATCGGACAGCTCGACGCTTCGCAAGAACGAAGTCGTCACCGTCACCGTGCTCGAAGTGCGCGACGGTGGTCTGGAAGTTCAGGTTGGCGAAGACGGAGCCACCGGCTTCATCAAGCGCAACGATCTGGGCCGCGACCGCGACGAACAGCGTCCCGATCGCTTCCAGGTTGGCCAGAAGCTCGACGCGATGGTCACCGGTTTCGACCGCTCGCGCAAGCCGACCTTCTCGGTCAAGGCGCATCAGCTGGCTGAAGAAAAGCAGGCTGTCGCACAGTACGGTTCGTCCGACTCGGGCGCATCGCTGGGTGACATTCTGGGCGCCGCTCTCAAGCAGCGCGAAGATTGATCAGCTGAACCGCCAGCCTTTGAGGCTGGCACCGTTTCAAAAAGGGGCATCGGCCGAGCGCCGGTGCCCTTTTTTGTGCACGATCCGTCGCCCTGATGGCCGTAGTTCGAAGAACGGCGTTGAAACGGTTCGCAAATTCTGACAGCATTCAGATTGTCGGTTACTCGATTATAGTGTGCCCGGCACATCCACACGCGCCGGCTTTTCGGGTCCTGCGCTTTGGCTTGTCGGGGGGCTGGTCAATTCGATAACTGTGGGGTGGTTGCGCGCGGCGATCTCCCTTGATGCGCACCCCGTCGCATATTGAATTGCAGGAGATTGGCCGTGATACGATCAGAGCTGCTTCAGCATCTGTCAGAAGAAAATCCCGGTCTTCGTCCCGATGAGATCGAAAAGATCCTCGATATCTTCTTTAACAACATCATCCAGCGGCTGGCTGAGGGCGGCCGGGTTGAGCTGCGCGGTTTCGGCGCTTTCTCCACCCGTTCGCGCGAGCCGCGCAAGGGCCGTAATCCGCGTACCGGAGAGGCTGTCGATGTTCCCGGCAAGCGCGTTCCGTACTTTAAACCCGGCAAGGAAATGCGCGCACGGCTCAACACCGATTGAGCCACAGACAGGCTCTTGCGGCCATTATCTAAGCTTGCCCGGCAATTCCTTCCCGGACTATAGACGGCGGTCTTCAAGCGGGCGTGGTGAAATGGTAGACGCAACGGACTTAAAATCCGTCGGGCTTTGCCCGTGGGGGTTCAAGTCCCCCCGCCCGCACCAACTTCCAACGGCCTGACCTGATCCGGCAGCGAGCGGGCGGCGGGTCACGCGGCGCTGCGGTCGATCCCCGGTGTATATCGGCTGGTGACCACGCAATTGCGACCCAGGGTCTTGGCCTGGTACAGCGCGTTGTCGGCGCGCGCATACAGGGCTTTGGCATCATCACCCGCGTGCCAGTTGGCAACGCCGATGCTGACGGTGATCTGCAACTCAAGATTGCCGTGAACCGCAAACGTCTGCCGAGCGATGGCAGCGCGGATCCGCTCGGCAATGGTATCGGCGATTGCCGGGCGCGCGCGGTCGAGAATAATCAGGAACTCCTCGCCCCCCATCCGGCCCAACGCATCGCCTGCGCGCAGCAGACCCTGCATGCGCTCGGTCAGGACTCGCAAGGCATCGTCGCCCGCCACATGACCATAGCGATCGTTGATCGCCTTGAAGTTGTCGATATCGATCACCAGCACAGCCATTGCGCTCCCCGGCCGCAGCCTGGGAAGCCGCGTATCCAGATCCGCCAGGATCTTGCGGCGGTTGGCGATTCCTGTCAGCGGGTCGATCTCCGACAGCATCTTCAGCTTTGCGTTCGCCGCATTGAGCGCGGACGTCCGCTCGGCAACTCGGTCTTCGAGCAACGCATGCGACTGGCGGATGGCGCTTGCCATGGTTTCGAACCAGCGCACCAGCCGGGTCACCTCATTGCCGCCCTTTTCGCGCTCGGGTAGCGCGAGGATCGCATCATTGGCCAGCTCGCGGGTGATCCGCTGTGCGTCATAGGTCAGATCGCGCAGTGGCTTGCCGACCAGGCTGCGCAGAACGAACGTGACCGCGAGGATGCACACGATCAGCGCGATGACCGCTATTGCCGCAATACGCGGAATGGGGCGCAGCGCCTCGGCCAGGATCAGCCGTTCGGGCTTTACCGTCAGCGCATACCAGCCCGCGCCGGGCACATCTTGCAAGGACACATAGGCACCCAGCCCATCGGCCTTTCCGGTGAAACCCGCGCTGCCATGCTTGCGGACCAGCGCCCACAGTGCAGCAAGTTCGGGCTTGGTGCTTGTCGTTATGTCGAGATACGTTCCGGTCTCGCGGCTATGCTGGCGGGTGTATTCGGGGTGGTAGATCAGCCGACCCTCACGCGAGACCAAAATGACCTCATCGTTCGCAGGACCAGAGAAATGGCCCGCCGGCACGACCTGGTCAAGCGGCATCGAGGTACCGAAGGTGCCGATATGGCGTCCCTCGCGATCGACCGGGGTCATGCATCCCGTGGTCCAGATCTCACGATCCTTGAGTGAAATCAGCGATTGCAATCCGGTGCACATCATCTGCCGGGCCGGGTTGGCGGTTGTGGTGGAGATGGTGGCAAATTCGCGGTCCTGGAAGGCGAAACCGGCAGGTGCGGTTTTGCGATAATATTCCAGCCGATCGGGCCGCGCGGGAGCAAAGATGACGATGCCGTTGGCAGGAGTGAAGAAATACAGGCTCTCGATCTCGAACCGGCTGCCTTCGCCCAAAGCGCGGATCGCATGGGTTGCCGCGACCACATCGCGCACCGCCTCGTCATCGCGCGCGATTCCCGCAGGGATGAACGCCGCCATTCCCTGGGTATAGCCGATCGCGGTGCGACCGCCGTCGAACATCGCATCGCGGCTGCGCCGGGTCCCATCGGGCTGAAGCGGGTACAGCGCTTCAAACTCCCGGCGTGCCTCTGCCGGGGTTAGCATCGCGCGTTCGGCGCGGAATAGATCGATCGCGCGGGTCTGAGTGGTGGCGATCCGATCGAAGCGCTTGCCGAGCTCTTCGACGATCTTGTCGTTGCGCTGATCAAGCCGGGCCAGCGACTCGTCGATCGCGTTGGCATGCTCATCGTTGAAGGCGATCAGCGCGGCGCAAACGATGACCAGCGTGAACCCCGCTGCCAGGCTCCACGCCGTCCGTGCGCTGATCGATAGCGAATGATACCAATCTAGAAGACGAGCGGCCATTCGGCTACTATCCAATATTTTGGTTAATAAACCGCAAATAGCGGCGCTTTGGCCTAGGCGCGGTAGCTTGAGCCACTCCACTCAAGCGCGTGGGCTGGCTGCGGCGGATATATCCTATCTGCCCGAGGGGCGCTGCATTATCACTCCGGGCTGTGATCCGGGTCATGGTTTGACCGGTCCTTGCCGCTACGGTACGATAAACCAGGGTCGATAGCTGTTCCTGGCGGGAGATGCTTGCGATGGGTGGAGCAATATTGAATGCAGCCTTCAAGGCTGTGGTGAAATCCGGGGCGGTAGCTGCGGTTGTGGCGCTCGCGCTTCCCATGCCGGCACAGGCGCAGTTCGGCAGCCTGCTACGCAGCAAGCCCAAGGCCAGCGGCAAGACCGCCACCGGTTGTGATGACAGCGCGGGCAAGTCGGTCGGGCGCTCGGTGATCGGCGGCATGCTGGGCAGCGTGACCAGCCGCGTCGGCGGGCTGGCGAGCTTCCTGCCGGTGCCCGAAGTCGCGGGTCTGTTGACCGATGCCATCGCCTGCAAGCTCGAGCCCGAGGAGCAGAAAAAGGCGGCCGACGCGACGCTGGAGGCGACGCGCGGCGAAGAGGTCGGCAGCACATCGACCTGGACCAGCGAAACCCGCAAGGACGTCTCGGGCACCTCGACCGTGGTCGGCAAGACCCAGTTGGCGGATGGATCGACCTGCATGAGCGTCAACGATGTTATCATCGTCGAGGGCGAAGAGACGACGGTCGCCAAGCGAATGTGCAAGAAGCCGGGCGCGGCGCGCTATGAAATTGCGCAGGCCTGATGTGATGCGTACCCCATTGCGTGCCGTGCTGTTGCTGACGGGCGCTGCGCTACTGAGCGCACAGAGCCCGGCAGCGGTCGATCCGCTCAACCCCAGCTGCCCGAAATCGCCCGACTGGTCGGCCAACAAGATCATGGCGCTCAAGGTGGTCAAGAAGGGCGGCGCGCAGGTGCTGCTCGCCGAAGGGCCGATCGACCAGACATTGCCCGACCGGCTGAAAAAGGCGCTGGCCGACAATCCCGACATCGCCGAGATCTGGCTGCGCTCCCCCGGCGGCAACGCGCGCGCGGGCAACGCGGCCGGCCGGCTGATCCGCAGCGCGCCGGGGCTGGTAACGCGCATCCCGGCAGGCTGGACGTGCTTTAGTGCCTGCAACTTCGTGTTCATGGGCGGCCAACTGCGCGTGGTTGAGCCCGGCGGCAACTTCATGGTGCACATGTTCACGATGACAGGCGACCGCGACGCGATCGATCAATCGGTGGCTTTGGGCACCGAAACCACGGTCGAGCTGATCGGTGACATCGAACAGGAAAGCGCGCTGCTCGCCAGCGAGGACAACGACTTCCTGATCCGCATGGGCGTCTCGCGCAAGCTGCTGACCGACATCATGTACAAGCAAAAGGCGGTGCCGAGCGGCGGAAGCGGCGACAAATCGACGCGGCGCTGTCTGAGCCAGGACGAGGTGTTCCAGTACAACGTGGCGAACGTGCGCGAATAAGGGGGCGGAGGGCTTAAGCCTTCGCGGTCAGCAGCCACACCTTGTTGGCCATCATCACGCCCTTGCCCGGCACATGCCGCTGCCCGAACAGGCTGACCAGATCTGCACGCGCGCGGGCGAGCACGTCGTCGCCTGCCTCGGCAAGCGCGCGGCCGATCGCCATCGAGGCGAGCGCGAAGTCCGCCGCCTCGTCGGGCGAGGCACCGGGGCCGCCGATCGGTTGCTCGCCCTGATAGGGTTCGATATCGGGCGAGGAAAACCCGGCACGCGCCAGGATGTCGCGGACATAATCGAGATCGGAAAAGGCGAACGGGCCGGGCGCGCGCGGATCTGGCGAGGGGATGTCGATATGCGACCGCGCGACCCCCATCAGCTCCATCATCCACGGATTGTCGCGCGGCGCGGCCCAGATGGCGAGGTCGATCCGCCCGCCGGGCCTGATCAGGCCGTGCAGGTTGGTGAAGGCGGCATAGGGATCGGCGAAGAACATCGATCCGAAGCGCGAGATCAGCCGGTCATAAGGCTCGCCGTCGAGCGCGACGGTGGCGGCATCGGCACAGACGAAGGTGACGCCAGAATGATTGGGGGCGTGGCCTTTGGCGCGGCGGCGGGCCGCGTCGATCAGATCGGGCGAGATATCCAGCCCCAGCACCGCACCATCCGGCCCGGTCGCGCGCGCGGCGGCGAGCGAGGTCAACCCCCCCGCCACACCCCAGATCAATCACCCGCTCCCCCGAAGCAATCGCCGCGCGCGCCAGCAGCGCATCGCCGATCGGCGCGATCATGCCCTCGAACCGGTCGATATGTGTGAGCCACTTGCGCCCCATCTCGCCCGCCCAGTCTTCGCCCTTGAGTTGGTTGGGGTCGGCGGTGGTCGCGGTCATGGCGGGCTCTCCTGTGGTTGCGGGAGAGGTTAGGGGGTGGTGGGGGGAGGTCAATGGGGGGAGTGGTGCTTAAAGCCCGGCGGTGGGACCGTCCCGCCATGTCGGATAGACCACGCGCTTGGTGCCAAAATAGCGTTGCGTAGAGTCGCGAAGCCGCTTTGGGTCGACAAGGTCATCGCCAAGGTCTGCTTCATACAGAACGTTGACCTCGGATTCCTTGCCCCTGAGCACATACTGGATCTCCAGCCAGCGCTGGTCAGGTGGGTCCAGTTCCCACAATGCGATCATGTCGTCCTCGAACTTGTCGTAGTCCGGCGAGTGGTACGCGATGTAATTGCCCCGATCCCAGAACAGCGACATGCTGATAAACATGTCTTCGACCGCGCAGATGAACAACGTTCCCAAAGGTGAAAACCGCCGGTCTGCCTTGAGAGTAGCGCCGATCTGGTGGAGCAGGCGCGCCTTTTGGTCGTGGGTCATTGCTCATCCCCTAGTCTCCGAGCGCATACCCTCAACCTGCCTGCGCACCCACGCCCATCAAGCTGCCTTCACGCCTCCCGTGCGGCATCGGGCATCCGCGCGATCACGCTCAGATAGGCGCTGGCGGTGGCATCGGGATGGCGGCGGCCCTGTTCCCACCCCTTGAGCGTGGCGAGCGGAATGCGATACGCACTGGCAAACGCCTGTTGCGACAACCCCAAAGCCTCGCGGATCGCGCGCACATCGGGCACCTCGATCACATGTTCGCGCGCGGCGGTATCGTCCCCGCGCGCATGGGCAGCGGCTTCGGTCATGCTGGCGATCAGGTCCGCAGCGAAGGTGGTTTTGGCGTCTTCCATTGCTCTTTCCTTATCTCTTGCCTTTGATGGCTGCGGCGAGGGCTGCAACCGCCTTCTTCTCGTTCGCGCTCATATCGGTCGCCTGCGCCTTGGCATAAGCCAGCAGCAGATAGAGCGGGGTGTCCAGATCGTGATAGAAATAGATCACCCGTGCGCCGCCACGCTTCCCGCTACCGCTCCGCCCCCAGCGCATTTTGCGCACCCCGCCCGTGCCGGGGATGACATCGCCTGATTCTGGATTGTGCGCGAGTTGATCGACAAGGGAAGCACGTTCCTCATCACTCCATATCTTCTCCGCTTGCCGCAGGAACACGCTGGTTTCCACGACGGTGATCGGGCGGGTCTGCATGGTGCATTTATACGTCAATGTCGCCTAGGGCGCAATCGGGCTTTGTGAGTGCTGATCACCGATTAGCGCAGAAAAGCAGGGCAGGTTGACGAATTAAATATCATTTCCTTAGAGATAGTGAAAATTTAGATAAATCATCTAAGGCTTTATTCGTGATTTGCGAAACCTCTTTAATCTTCCCAACAACACTTTCTCCTTCAAAAGTCCCTTGATCGAATCTGATGTCAAAAACCTTTCTTGGATCATCGTGAAGCTTTAGCCACTGTCCTGGCTCTAGGCCAATGGGTCCTGAGTTTTGGTACTTATGAGGAACAATAATAGTGGGGCCATGAATGTCTAAAAGTGATTTTCCATTGTTATCCATGATTTCATAATGTGCTTGATGAACATAGGCCAGGGTTCCGACAAGCACCTTGTGCTTGTCATCAATATCTAATTTATGTAAAATATAAAGATCGTTACCATCATCCTGGAATGGCTTCAATTCATTAAGTATGAATTCTAAAACATCATTGTTTGGTGTATCACTCCGAACTCTACCCTTATTTGTAAGAGCCTCTAGTGCCCGGTCTTTGTTGGGGTAGAATGGAAATGATGTTCGATTTGTTATTTTACATCCATTTGCTATTACGAGCGCACAATAAGCATGATCCAAAGCTGAGCGTAGATTGTGGATGGCGTCGCCTAATATCGTAGGCGTGTGTCTTGGTGGTGCACTACCGACACCCCTTTTTTGCCACTTTTTGGGATTCGGTTGCCGTTTCATAGCTTGCACATTGAACGCGACATGATCTCGAGCGATCTGCTCTAAATGTCGAATGTGGTGCTCAGCCCGTTCCAGTTTTAACCGTACCCCAAGGAAATCCTCGCGATCCATCATATTGTTTTCCTTTTAAGACAGCTCCGGCTCTATATATTGCCAGTATATAATAGGCTCATGATGATACCTTTTGAGTTTTGTTATAATCAAGACTCGAATTATCGGTTGGATTAGACTTTCGGTTCGTATGCCCCCTCAATGAAAATCCCGCGATTTCGGCAGCACCCTTGCATCCCGCGGATGGCGTGACGGTACCGGGCGCGCCACCTCATCCCCTCGCGCCAGCGGTGGCGACATCGCTCCATCCCCCCGTGTCGCCGTCAGCGTCGCCAGCAGATCGCTCCGATCCACCACGCGGTTCGCCATCAGGTGGACCACGCCTTCGCGGCTGCGTTGCAAGACGCCTTCGACCTGCATCAGGCGGCTGGCCATCACGGCGCGGCGGTAGCGTTCGAACAGGCGGGCCCACAGGACGATGTTGGTGATCCCGGTCTCGTCCTCGATCGTGACGAAGATCGCGTTGCCCTTGCCGGGGCGCTGGCGGACGAGGACGATGCCGGCGGTGCGCACCGCCGCGCCCGCCTTGGAATTGTTGGTGTCCTCGCACGACAGCACGCCGTCTGCGCGCAGACCAGAACGCAAGAACGTCATCGGGTGGTCCTTGAGCGAGAGCCGCAGCGTCTGGTAATCGGTCACCACCTCTTCGGAGGCGGGCATGATCGGCAGCTGCATGTCGGGCTCGTCGCCCAATTCACTGACGAGGGGCTCGCGGGCGCGGGCGGCGGCGAACAGCGGCAACTCGCCCGAGGGCGTGCGCCGCACCTCCCATAGGGCCTGCCGCCGCGACAGCCCCAGCGATCCGAACGCATCGGCATCGGCGAGCAGGCGCAGCGCAGCAGACGGCAGGTCGGCACGGCGCGCGAGCATCTCGACCGAGGTGAAGCGGCCTATTTCGGCGCGCGCGGCGACCAGAGCCTCGGCCCAGGCATTGCGGAAGCCATCCATCTGGCGATAGCCCAGCCGCAGCGCCAGCCGCCCATGGCCATCGCGCTCAAGCGCATTGTCCCAGCCGCTCATGTTGATGTCGATCGGCCGTACCTCGACCTGATGCTCGCGCACATCGCGCACGATCTGTGCAGGCGCATAGAACCCCATCGGCTGCGAATTGAGCAGCGCGCAGGCGAACACCGCAGGCTGGTGGCACTTGATCCACGACGAGACATAGACCAATCGCGCGAACGACAGCGCATGGCTCTCCGGGAAGCCATAACTCCCGAAACCCTCGATCTGCTTGAAGCAGCGTTCGGCGAACTCGGCGGTATAGCCGCGCGCGGTCATCCCCTTGACCAGCTTCTCGCGGAAATTGTGCATCGTGCCGACATTGCGGAAGGTCGCCATCGCGCGGCGCAGGTGGTTGGCCTCGCCCGGGGTGAAGTCCGCCGCGACGATCGCCAGCTTCATCGCCTGCTCCTGGAACAGCGGCACGCCATAGGTCTGCCCGAGCAGCGTCTTCAGCTCATCGGGGTCGTGCGGCGGTGCGGGCGAGGGGTAGTCGACCGGATCGATGCCTGACCTACGCCGCAGATAGGGGTGGACCATGTCGCCCTCGATCGGCCCGGGGCGCACGATCGCGACCTGCACGGTAAGGTCGTAAAGCGTGCGGGGGCGCAGGCGCGGCAGCATGTTCATCTGCGCGCGGCTTTCCACCTGGAACACGCCGATGCTGTCGCCGCGGCACAGCATGTCGTACACAGCCGGGTCGTCCGCCTCGAGATCGACGGTGAGATCGTGCTCGCCCAGATCATGCTGCCGCATCAGCGCGAACGCCTTGCGGATGCAGGTGAGCATGCCCAGCGCCAGCACATCGACCTTCATCAGGCCCAGCGCGTCGATGTCATCCTTGTCCCATTCGATGAAGGTGCGGTCGTCCATCGCGGCGTTGTGGATCGGCACGGTCTCGTCGAGCCGGTCTTCGGTGAGCACGAAACCGCCGACATGCTGCGACAGGTGGCGGGGGAAGTGCAGGATCTGGTCGACCAGATCGCGCAGCCGCACGATGTCCGGATTGTCGGGATCGAACCCGGCCTCGGCATAGCGCTGCTCGGCCATCGAGGACGCAAAGCTGCCCCAGATCGTGCTGGTCAGCCGGGCCGTCACATCCTCGGAAAAGCCCAGCACCTTGCCGACCTCGCGCACCGCGCTGCGCGGGCGGTAATGGATTACCGTCGCGGCGATCCCGGCGCGGTGGCGGCCATAACGCTGGTAGATGTACTGCATCACCTCCTCGCGCCGCTCGTGCTCGAAATCGACATCGATATCGGGCGGCTCGGCGCGTTCTTCCGAGACGAAGCGCGAGAACAAGAGGTCGTGCGTCACCGGATCGACCGAGGTAACGCCCAGCAGAAAGCAGACGATCGAGTTCGCCGCAGAGCCGCGCCCCTGGCACAATATCGGCGGATCGCGGGTGCGGGCGAAGCGCACCAGATCGTGCACGGTGAGGAAATAGCAGGCGTATTTTTGGCTAGCGATCAGCGCGAACTCGTCGTCGAGCATCTTGCGGACCTTGGCGGGCAGCTCCCTGCCGTACCGGTCGCGCGCGGCCTCGGTCACCATATGCTCGAGCCAGGCCTGCGCCTCCCAGCCTTCGGGAACGGGCTCGAGCGGGTACTGGTAGCGCAGGTCGTCGAGGGTGAAGGCGATGCGCTCGATCAGCGCGGTGCTCTGCGCGATCGCCTCGGGGCAGTCGGCGAACAGCCGTGCCATCTCGGCGGGCGGCTTGATGTGGCGCTCGGCGTTCGCCTCGAGACGCCGCCCTGCATTGGCGATGGTGGTGCCCGCGCCGATGCAGGTCAGCACATCGTGCAGCGGGCGCTGCTCGGGCGAGGCATAGAGCACGTCGTTGGTGGCGAGCAGGGGGAGGGCGGTGGCCTCGGCGAGGTGCATCATCCGCGCGAGATGGCGGCGGTCGGCGCCCCGGCGTGGCATGGTCACGCCGATCCAGACGCGGTCTGGCGCGGCTGCGCGGAGCGTGCCGAGCAGCGCCGCGTCATCGGGCGCGGCCATCACGATCAGCAGGAGGTCGTCGAGGTGCTCGAGCAGGTCGGCAAGGTGCAGCGTACAATCGCCCTTGGTGGCGCGCAGGTTGCCCAAGGTCAGCAGCCGGGTCAGCCGCCCCCATCCATGCCGCGTCGCGGGATAGGCGATGATGTCGGGCGTTCCGTCGGCAAACACCAATCGCGCGCCGACCACCAGCCTGAGGGCAGGGGGCGGCACGCCGATCTCGGCGGCGGCCTTATGCGCATCGCGCAGCGCGATGTGCGCGCGGACCACGCCTGCCACCGTGTTGCGGTCGGCGATGCCGATGCCTGCGAGCCCGAGCTCGAGCGCGCGCGCGACCAGATCCGCCGGGTGCGATGCCCCGCGCAGGAACGAGTAGTTGCTCGCGGTGACCAGTTCGGCGAAGGCGGGTGCGTCCGTCATGCGAATAACGTGTTGTTTGTGGGCCTTTTTGTCATGCGAAAAGGCCGTGCACATACCAGCGCGGATCGGGCTTTTCGGTCTCGTACAATCCATGGCGGAAGATCCAGAAGCGCCGCCCGCGCGCGTCCTCGACGCGGTAATAGTCGCGGGTCAGGCCCCCACCTCCCTTGGGGCTTTTGCCAGGCGCGTGCTTCCACCATTGCGCCGCAATCCGCTCGGGCCCCTCGAAGCGCACGACATGGTGCTGGGTGCGGCGCCAGCGGAAGCGGTGCGGCGGGCCGTCGGGCACCTCGGCGATCACCTCGATCGGCTGCGGCGGATCGAACAGGTGGATCGGGCGGGTCGGCGGCTCGCCCGACTGCGGGGCATCCCAGGCGGCGGGCGCGGGCAGATCGACCGCGGGCAGGGTCAGCGCGGCCTGCTCGGGGACATGGCTGTTGCGCGGCTCGAAACGGCGGATCGCGCCGCGCCCCAGCCGGGTGCTCAACCGGTCGACCAGCTCGGCCATCGCTTCGTCGGCCACGCACCCGCCCTCAAGCTGCAATTGCGCCGGGGTCAGCGGTTCGATGCGCGGCACCGCCAGCCGGATCATGTCGAAGCCGAAGCCCGGATCGATCGGATCGGCCAGCGCCGCCAGCCGCTCGCTGAGCAGCCGCATCAGTATGTCGGGATCGCGCATCGGCAGGCTGCTTTCGGTGGCGAGATCATAGGTGCGCCCGTCGCTGCGGAAAAAGCGCGCGATGAAGCGCCGCCCGCCCATGCCGCGCTGCTCGAGCACGATGGCGGCTTCCTGCGCCAGTTCGCCGATCGCCGCCATCGCCGCTTCGGTGCGACCGATCGGCTCGGCAAAGCGCCGTTCGAAGCGCAAGGCTGGTGCGGCGCGGCGCGGGGTGATGCGGCTGTCGGCGGTGCCCAGCAGCCGGTCGAGGTTGTCGACCAGATCCGCACCGAAGCGCGCGGCGAGCGGTGCGCTGGGCCGCATCGCCAGATCGCCGATGGTCTTGAGCCCGGCGCGGATCAATGCGGTCTGCGTCTCTTCGTCGATCCGCAGCGCGGCGACCGGCAGCCGGCGCAATGTCGCATCCTCGCTCTCGAAGCTGGTGCCTGCAGGCGCGAACCGGGCGAGCGCCTGCGCCGCCTCGGGCGTATCGCCGCACGACAGCCGGACATCGTCGCTCCACCGCGCCATGAAATGCGCGACATCGGCGAGCAGCGGAGCCTCGCCACCGAACAGATGCGCGCAACCGGTGATGTCGAGCGCCAGCGCATCGGGCGGCTCGATCGCGACCAGAGGCGTGAAGCGGTCGCAAAGGTCTGCCAGCCGCTCTAGCCAGGTCAAGTCCGCTGCCGGGTCGTGATCGGTGACAGTGAGCAGCGGCACCTGCGCGCGGGCATCGGCGAGCGCCATCCCCGGGCTCAGCCCGAGCGCGGCCGCCTGCGGGCAGGTCGCCGCGATCCGCATCGCACCGCGCACCTTTTCGACCAGCACCAGCGGCGTGTCACGACCATCACCCGGCGCGTCGCAGTTCGTTTGCCGCATCAACCGGTCTACCGGCAGAAAAGGGAAGAACAGCGCCAGATGACGCCGCTGCGATTGCGGCGGATTCTCCGGCATTGAGGCCGCAATCGGCGTCTGCAAAACAGGCTTGTTCACGGTTCCACTCCACGCGCCAGTCGCTGCCTGATGGGCGTCCGCGCTGGCGCAACAATTCAACTTTCCAGGCAGGATAGCCCGGCGCATTGGCTTCCATCGGTAGCGATGGGGCGGCGCTCACCTGCCAGCGGGTCTGCGCCGCGCTGGGTGAGGGGGTCGCCGCAATGCGCAAGCCGATCACAGTCACCCCCGATGTTTCCGCCGCCAGCGCCAGCCGCCGACTTGCGGTCAGGTCGAGCAGCCGCGGGTCGCGCCACAGTTCGATCACCGCGACGCCCACTTCGGCGCAGCGCACCACATCGGCCGCCGCACGCAGCACCGCCAGTGGATCGGGCATGATCCCGATGATGACACGTGCCGGATCGAGGCCGATCTCGACCAGCCCCGGCGCGTGCAGCCTGCCGCCTTGGCGTTCCGCCTGAGCCTCACGCAGCCACACCAGGGTGCCGCCCGATCCCATCCCCAGGCCCACCCCCAGACGCAGCGCCAGCCCTGCGACAAAACCCGCCGCGCAGCCCGCATCACCGGCCTCTGCGGCAAACACCTCATGCACCCGTCCGCGCGCCAACCCGCCGCCCAGCGCGTCGTCGATCCCGGCATGACCGGTCTGCGCCAACGCCGCCGTCTCGACAGCACGCAGGCGTTCGATCCCGGCGATCCGGTTTTTGAGAGACTCGAGGGAATCGGGTCGGGACATATGTTCTTATTATGTTCTCTTTTGCGGAACGTCAAACTCGGTCGGTCGCAGGTGGGGAAATCCGTCATTCCCGCAGACGCGGGAATCCCGCTTTGATACGGCCGTGGCGCAAAAGCGGGACCCCCGCCTTCGCGGGGGTGACGATCAAGTTGCAGACGTAAAAAGTCTCGCAAAACCCAACGGTTACGTTTTGTTAACCCTGCTCGTTAATAGTCTGGTGAACTGTCTTAACGCCGCTTTACGGGGGAAATATGCCGGATACCGCACACGAGATTTCAGCCGCGCGAACCCTGTTGCATGAGGCGATGCAGTTGCAGGAGGCGGGCAATCTTGCCGCTGCCGAACCGCGCTATCGGATGGTGGTGGAGCAGGGCTATCGCACGATCGAGGTGCTGCCGATTCTCGCCGGAATCCTCGGTCATCGCGGCGCGACCGACGAGGCGCTGGCGGCGTGGGACATGCTGCTCGCGCTCGATCCCGATCACGCGGTGGCGCACCACGAAAAGGGGCTGATCTACAGCCGCACCGGCCGCCCGAACGAGGCGATCACTGCGCTGCAGGCGAGTTGCAAGGCCGACCCCGCCAACCCGGTCGCCGCCAACAACCTTGCGGTCATGCTCTCCGATGCAGGCCGCAAGGGTGAGGCGCTCGACCAGTTCCGCCGCGCGCTGGCGCTGCAGCCGGGCAACATCCATATCGAACACCAGATCCGCCGTCTGAGCGCCGATCTGGTGCCGTTCTGGCATATCCCGATGCTCAACGACGTGCGCCGCAACGACGCCTTCGAGGCCGCGATCCGCGCCGCGATCGCTGAGGCCGGGCCCGATGCGCGCGTGCTGGATATCGGCACCGGCAGCGGGCTGCTCTCGATGATGGCCGCGCGCGCCGGCGCCCGGTCGGTCACCGCGTGCGAGGTCGTCCCGGTGATCGCCGACATGGCGCGCCAGATCATCGCCGACAACGGCTATCAGACCCAAATCACCGTCCACACCGCGCCTTCGACCGAGTTGAAGGTCGGCGAGCATCTGGGCGAACGCGCGGACATTCTGGTCTCCGAAATCCTCTCGAGCGACCTGCTCACCGAGCATGTCATCGACACCTTCGAGGATGCGCACGCGCGGCTGCTCAAGCCCGACGCCATCGTCATCCCGCGCCGCGCATCTGCGATCGGCTGCCTGGTCGAAAGCCCGGTGCTCGCCGATTATGTGTTCGTCGATCAGGTCTCGGGCTTCGATCTGTCGCGCTTCGCCGCGCTCGCTTCGCCCAAATTGCCGATCCACGGCACGATGACCGACTGGCGGCGGCTGTCGGCGGACGTCGAACTGGTCAGCATCGATCTCACCTGCAAGGCGCACGCCAGCGACCTGCACCTGCTCGAGATCGACGTGCAGGCCGATGGCATCGCCACCGGAATCGTCCAGTGGATGCATGTCGATCTGGCCGAGGGCGTGACCTTCGACAACCACCCCGATGGCTATACCGATGGCGGCTGGCTGCAGATGCTGCACAATTTTCCCGAGCCGATCGTGGTCCAGGCGGGCGATGTGCTCAATGTCGCGGTCGGGCACGACCGGGTAACGCTGATCGTGCGTCCGCTCGAGGTGGTCACTGCGGCAGCGCAGGCGCAGGTGGCTTGATGTGATGATGCTCTCTCCCCTTCAGGGGAGAGATACGAAGGCTTGCGAGCGTAGCTCGCTAGCCGAAGTTGAGAGGGGCAGCGGCAACGCATTCCCCTCTCCCCCCGCCGCTACGCGGCTCCTCCCTCTCCCTTAAAGGGGAGAGGGCCAATGCGGCACGCACCCTCATTCCGTCGCGCCGCCACTCTTCGCGTGAAAAAATTCCGGTTCACGCGAAGACGCGAAGCCGCGAAGGAAATGCGCCAAGCCGCGAGCCAAGGCGCGACAATTGTCGATGCACTCCAATCACCACCCCCGCTCATCCTGAGCCGCGGGCTTCAGCCCGCGAAGTCGAAGGACCCGCGCCCACGCTGGCCGTATAGCGGGGCCTTCGACAGGCTCAGGCTGAGCGGAGGGGGTGGCGGCTGTGCTGCTATGATAAAAAAGCAATCGCTCCGTAAACCACCCGCTTGTGGATGTGCGCGCTTGAATTACTATTGTTGTGATGTCTGAGCTCGCCCAAGCAATGTTGGCCATATTCATCGCCGCAATGTGCGTTGCCGTCGGCGCGTGGGCATATGGCACGCGATATTGGCTTCCAATGTGGTCAGTAGGTTTTCGTAAAACAGAATGGCGCAACATTTACATGCGACGTACCATCAAAGGATATGCGGGCTTTATTCTTGCCGCCGGCATCGGCTTTGTCGCTGG
Source organism: Blastomonas aquatica (assembly GCF_014639875.1). Lineage (GTDB taxonomy): Bacteria > Pseudomonadota > Alphaproteobacteria > Sphingomonadales > Sphingomonadaceae > Blastomonas > Blastomonas aquatica. The sequence goes on from NZ_BMGD01000003.1 coordinate 103,230, forward strand.
AGGCATTGCGGAATATTGGGGAGGCGGTTGGTAGCGATGCATCACCGACCAATTCGCTTTGGCTGACTGACAACCTTCTGCTCCCTTTACTTCCCCCTCAAGCCTCCAACTCTACATCCCAATACAGCCAGTCATGCCAGCTGTTGTGCAGATAATTGGGCGGAAACGCGCGCCCGCGCTCCTGCAGCTGCCAGCTGGTCGGGCGGATCGGCTGGACCATCAGGCGCATGCCCGCTTGCGCAGGCGTGCGGCCGCCCTTGCGCATGTTGCATGGGGCGCAGGCGGTGGCGACGTTCTGCCAGGTGGTCTTGCCCGCCAGACGGCGTGGGACGACGTGGTCGAAGGTCAACTGGTGCGGCGATCCGCAATACTGGCAGTGGAAGCGGTCGCGCAGGAACAGGTTGAAGCGGGTGAAGGCGGGGTATTCGGACGGCTTCACGTATTGCTTCAATGCGATCACCGATGGGATCTTCATCTGGACCGTGGGTGAGTGTACCTCGCGCTCATAGGTCTCGATGACATCGACGCGGTCGAGGAAGATCGCCTTGATCGCGGTCTGCCACGGCCACAGGCTCAGCGGATAATAGCTCAAAGGGGTGTAATCGGCGTTGAGAACAAGCGCCGGGCAGCTGTCGGGATGCCGGATAAAGTCGGGGTGCGGGTCCCGCAGGGCCCGTTCAATCAAATCGGGATGAAACATGGTCGGCTTAAACCCTCTCCCATTCGTCCGCGCTGTTTCCTATAAACCCAAGTGCGTGACAGCCCCATGACAAAAACGCGATAACCGGATTTACGGTTAATCAGCATGAGGCAACCGCACAGGTCAAGAGGGTGCTGCCACAATATATGGTGATAAGTTGGCGCATTACACCCAAGGGGCGGACGGTTTGTTTGAGATGGGCGAAAAGGTGACGGCGCGCTCTCCCGTCCGCACCCGGTTTGCCCCGAGCCCCAATGGCGCGCTTCACCTGGGACATGCCTATGCCGCCTGCCGTGCACATGATCTGGCGCGCGATCTGGGCGGCGCATTCCTGCTGCGGATCGAGGATATCGATGGGGTGCGCTCGCGCCCTGAACTGGTCGAGGCGATCTTTGCGGACCTTGGCTGGCTGGGGCTGGGCTGGGATGGCGAGGTGTTGTTCCAGTCGTCGCGGCTCGCGGCGTATGAGGCGGCGCTAACGCTGCTGAAGGCGCGGGGGCTGGTTTATCCCTGCTTCTGCACCCGCAGCCAGATTGCCGCTGCTGGCGCACAACCTGGACCCGAGGGGCTGGTCTATCCCGGCACCTGCCGCGCGCTGGACAAGGCGGAGCGCGAGCACCGGATGGCCAGCGAGGCGCATGCCTGGCGGCTGGATATGGCGCGCGCCATCGCCGAGGCAGGACCGCTTGTCTGGCACGATCTGCAGGAAGGCGATCAGCCCGCGCGGCCCGAGGTGTTCGGTGATGTCGTGCTGGCGCGCAAGGATGCGCCGGCGAGCTATCATCTCGCGGTAACACTGGATGATGCTCACCAGCGCATCAGCCATGTGGTGCGCGGGGCCGATCTGTTCGATGCGACGCACGTCCACCGTCTGTTGCAGGCGCTGCTGGACCTGCCGGTGCCGCACTATCTGCACCACGCGCTGCTCGCCGGACCCGATGGCCGCAAGCTGGCCAAGAGCGAAGGGGCCGCTGCGCTGGCCGTGTTGCGCGATGCGGGCGAGGACGGACCGGCGCTGCTGGAAAGTTTGAGAAAAAATCACCTTGCCGCTGGCATTTCATGGGTGCACGCCTCATATAGTTTCCCATGAACGTCATCATCATCCTTGCGATTGTCGCTCTGGCAGTCATGGTCCTGGTCAGCCTCGTGCGCGGCCTCGTTGCATTCATCCAGATGACCGAGGAAGACCTCAAAACCCCCGGGGTCGGCCGTAGCCACCAGATGCAGAACAAGATGATGTTCGCCCGCGTCAAATATCAGGCGATGGCGATCGTTGCGGTCGCAGTGCTGATGCTGGTCAACCGCTGAGCCTGTTGGGCACGCGGGTTTCGTTAGATGGTCAAGCTCAACAAGATTTACACCCGCACCGGCGATGACGGCACGTCGGGCCTGGTCGATGGCTCGCGGGTGTCCAAGGATTGCCCGCGCATGGTGGCGATCGGGGATATCGACGAACTGAACAGCGCGCTCGGGCTGGCGGTCGTGGCGCTGGGCGAGAGCGAGTTCACCGCCGATCTGGTCCGCGTGCAGAACGACCTGTTCGATCTGGGCGCCGACATTGCCACCCCTGGCGAGGATTTCACCCCGTCGGAAATGGTGCTGCGCATTATCCCGGCGCAGGTCGAGTGGCTCGAACAGCGCATCGATGCGGTCAACGATGCCCTGCCGCCGCTGCGCAGTTTCATCCTTCCGGGCGGCAGTCCGGGCGCCGCTGCGGTGCACCTTGCCCGCGCGATTGCTCGCCGTGCCGAGCGCGCCCTGGTGACGGCATCGCAGGACGGATCGATCAATCCTTCAGCGCGTATCTACGTGAACCGGCTGTCGGACTTCCTGTTCGTCCTCGCGCGCCGGATCAACAACGGTGAAGATCCGCTCTGGGTGCCCGGCGCTTCGCGGTAGACGACTGTTCTCCGGCGAAAGCCGGAGCCCAGGAGTCAGATTGAGCAACATCGCCCCTGGATTCCGGCGTGCGCCGGGAAACGGTAAAGGACGATAGATAATCATCGCATGGGGAAGATATGACGACCACGAGCGCCACCGCCCTCCCGCATGAGGCAAGCCCCTCGGCGCTGGTCGGTCTCTTCACCCAAGTCCGTGCGCTCACGCTGGCATTGGCCGATCCGCTGTCCGATGCCGACGCGACAGTGCAGTCGATGGACGATGCCTCGCCCGCCAAATGGCATCTTGCCCACACCAGCTGGTTCTTCGAAACCTTCGTGCTGCGCGATTATGTGCCTGATTACCGCGCGTTCGACCCGGACTTCCACTTTCTGTTCAACAGCTATTACGAGGCCGAAGGCGCGCGGCATGCGCGACCGCATCGCGGGCTGCTGACCCGGCCTTCGCTCGACCACATCCGCGCCTATCGCGAGCATGTCGATGCCGCGATGATGGACGCGATGCCATCGCTGGGTCAGGAAGCGCTGGCGCTGGTCGAACTGGGGCTGAACCACGAGCAGCAGCATCAGGAGCTTTTGCTGACCGATATCCTGCACCTGTTCGCGCAGAACCCGCTATATCCCGCGATCTGGCCAGCAGAACCGCAGCCGGTGGTCGATGCGCAGCCGCTCGAATGGATCACCGGGCCGGTGGGGCAGGTCGAGATCGGCCATGCGGGTGATGGTTTTGCGTTCGATTGCGAAGGCCCGCGGCATGCGGTGTTGCTGACCCCATATGCGCTCGCCAGCCGCCCGGTGACCAATGGCGAATGGGCCGCGTTCATCGCCGATGGCGGCTACACGCAATCGCGCCACTGGCTGGCCGATGGCTGGGCGTGGGTGCAGGCCAACGGCATCGGTGCACCGCTGTACTGGACCAAGGACGCCGACGGGCACTGGCAGCAGTTCGGGCTCGATGGGCTGCGCAGTGTCGATCCGGCAGCGCCTGTCTGTCATATCAGCCTGTACGAGGCCGATGCCTATGCCGCTTGGGCCGGAGCGCGCCTTCCGACCGAGGCCGAATGGGAAGCGATCGCCATGATGCACAATCCACTGGGCGGCAATCAGCTCGATACCGCTGGCGCGGTGCGGCCGCGCGCCGATGCGAGCGAAGCACTGTTCGGCAATGTCTGGCAATGGACCGGTAGCGCCTATCGTCCCTATCCTGGGTTCAAGCCGGCCGAAGGCGCGGTGGGCGAATACAACGGCAAGTTCATGTCGGGCCAATTCGTCCTGCGTGGCAGCAGCTGTGCAACCCCGCGCGGGTCCGTGCGTCCCAGTTATCGCACCTTCTTTTACCCCCACCAGCGCTGGCAGTTCACCGGGCTCAGGCTGGCGCGGGATTTGTAGAAGATTTCATCAGGAGAGTAGTTCGTGTCGACCAGACCCCAGGCCATCGATGCAATTCCCGATGTTTCGGTAGCATCGGCAGACCCGGCCTTCCGCGCCGACATTCTCGCCTGTTTCCGCAGCACCCGCCGTGCGATTCCGGCGCGCTGGCTGTATGATCTGGCAGGATCCGAGCTGTTCGAGGCGATCACCGATCTGCCCGAATATTACCCCACCCGCACCGAGACCGCACTGCTCGAACGCTATTGCGGCGAGGTCGCCGCGCATGGCGGTGCGGGTCGCGCGGTGGTCGAGTTCGGATCGGGCTCGTCGGTCAAGACCCCGCATCTGCTACGCGCGGTGCAGGGCGAGCATTATGTGCCGATCGATATCTCGGGGGATTTCCTGCGGGACTCGGCATCTGCGCTGGCGGCGGATTTCCCCGAACTGGCGGTGCATCCGCTCGAAGGCGATTTCATGCACCCGCTCAAGCTGCCCGAGGCTGTGGCGGGGGTGCCCAAGCTCGGCTTCTTCCCCGGCTCGACCATCGGCAACATGGTCGCGCGCACGTCGCTTGACCTGTTGCGCTCGATGCGCGAGACGCTGGGTGAGGGGGCGATGCTGCTGATCGGCATGGACCGGATCAAGTCGCCCGATATTCTCATCCCGGCCTATGACGATGCGCAAGGCGTGACAGCGGAGTTCAACCTCAACCTGCTGCGCCGGATCAACCGCGAGCTCGATGGTGATATCCCGGTCGATCGATTCTGCCATGTCGCCCGCTGGAACGACAGCTACGCCCGGATCGAGATGCACCTGGAAGCACAGGCTGATATCGATTTCCATATTCTGGGAGAAGGCTTCAGCATGGCCAGAGGCGAGACGATCCACACCGAAAACAGCCACAAATACGGACCCCGCGATGCGCGGCTGCTGCTGCGTTCGGGCGGCTGGACCACCTGTCACGAATGGACCGATCCCGACGACTGGTTCGCGCTGATCCTGGCCGAAGCCAAGCCGTTCCAGTCCGCGCCCTGACGCTCACGGTGGACTGCGTTCTCCGGCGAAAGCCGGAGTCCAGAAGCGGGGTTGTGCACCATGGCCCCTGGATTCCGGCTTTCGCCGGAAAACAGGAATTGGGTCACCGGTCATTCTTGCATCGGTGATGGCGCTCAATTGGCCAGGTGCTTGAGGATCAGGTACCAGTGGTCCAGCCCGGCGTAGAAATCCTCGACCCGGATGCGTTCGTTGAGGCCGTGCGCGAACATGTCCGCATCGCGCATCGCCGCGCCGCTGATTGCGACGGTGTTCATACCCAGCGCACGATAGTGCATGCCATCGGTACCGCCCGCTTCCATATACGGCGCGATCACCATGTCGGTAAAACGCGCATGAACGCCTGCCTTGACCGCGCCGAGAACCTCGGCGTTCAGCGTCGATGCCGGGCTTTCGACGACATCGGTATCGAGCTTGAAGATGACATTGTCGTTGCCGATGACCTTCTCGAGTGTTGCTTGGGTTGCCGCAGCGCCGCCTTCACCGGGGAATATCCGGCAGTTGACCGTCGCGGTCGCCGATTGCGGCAGCGCGTTTTCGGCATGGCCGCCCTTGAGCATCGTCGCAACGCAGGTGGTCGAGAGCATGTTGGCTGCAGGTGAGGCGAGCAGGGTCGCGCGCGCGGCCTCGTCAGCAGGGTTGGCCGAGAATGCCAGCATCGCCTCGCCCAGCGGGCCGGGGGTGATCTTCCCAAGCTCGGCAAACGAACCGCGGGTGATCGCGTTGTCGCGCACGGGGAAGCGATAGGCTTCGATCGCCTTGAGCGCCGAAGCCAGTTCATAGATCGCATTGTCCGCGCGGGGCCGCGACGAGTGGCCGCCGGGATTGGTGACGGTCAGCTCGAAGGTCGCAAAGGTCTTTTCCGCCGCCTGAACGCCGAACATGATCGGCTTGAAATCCTCGGTCAGCCGGATGCCGCCAGCATCGCTGTTGAGCACCAGCGCAGGCTTGATCGTCTCGGCCACGAATTTGGCCTGCGCCCGGGTGCTGATCATTCCGGTTTCCTCATCACCTGAAAACACCAGAACCAGATCGCGCTTGGGCGTCCAGCCTTCCTTCTTCAACCGGATGAACGTGTGCGACAGGCTGGCGATGCCGTATTTGTTGTCGAGCGTGCCACGTCCGAAGAAATAGCCGTCTTCCTCGGTCAACGTGAACGGCGGGCGTTCCCAGTCTTCGGGCAAAGCTTCGACGACATCCATATGCCCGAGCAGCACGATCGGACCGGCCTTGGGCTTCCCCTTGGCGCGGAACGTGACCATCAGGCCCTGGGTGGGCTCGCCATCGCTGTCGTAATCGGTGATGCTGATATCGCTCTCGGGGAAGCCCGCCTTTACGAGCTCGCCCTTGAGGTACGAGACCATTGCCGGCACCTGCTTGTGGCCGCGCGCGGTGCGGAAGCCGACGATGGTGCGATACAGCTCGCGCGCTGCCTGTTCATGGGCGCTGCGCTGCGCGGCCGGAGCTTGCATCTGCGCCCAAGCGGGCAGGGTGGTCACAGTTGCCATCGCCATCAGGCCGCTTGCCAGCGTCAGTTTCATCATCTTGTGCATCTGGTTCCCAATCCCTGTTGTTTGACCGGCTGCGTTCGCTCCCAGAACTCTCGCCAAAGCCGTATCGAGCGACTATACCTGCCTGACACTCTTGGAGAGCAATTTATGTCCGTCCACAACCCCTCGCTTCGCCCCTGGCGCGATATCGACCGGCGCAAGTCGCGGCAGATCATGGTGGGCAACGTCCCGGTCGGCGGCGATGCGCCGGTCACGGTGCAGACCATGACCAATACGCTGACATCGGATGCGCGCGCGACGATCGACCAGATCCGCCGCTGCGAGGAAGCAGGCGTCGATATCATCCGCGTCTCGTGCCCCGATGTCGAATCCACTGCGGCGCTCAAGCAGATCGTGCGCGCGGCGCGCGTCCCGATCGTTGCCGACATCCATTTCCACTACAAGCGCGCACTCGAGGCCGCCGATGCAGGTGCGGCGTGCCTGCGGATCAACCCCGGTAACATCGGCTCGTCGGACAGGGTGCGTGAGGTCGTCAACGCGGCCAAGGCCAATGGCTGCTCGATCCGTATCGGCGTCAACGCCGGAAGCCTCGAAAAGGACCTGCTCGAGAAATATGGCGAGCCTTGCCCCGAAGCCTTGGTCGAAAGCGCGCTCGATCATATCAAGCTGCTCCAGGACCATGATTTCCACGAGTTCAAGGTCGCGGTCAAGGCGAGCGACCTGTTCCTTGCGGTCGCTGCCTATCAGCAACTCGCCGATGTGGTCGATTGCCCGCTGCACCTCGGCATCACCGAGGCGGGCGGTTTCGTCGGCGGCACCGTCAAGAGCGCGATCGGCATCGGCAACCTGCTCTGGGCCGGCATCGGCGATACCATCCGCGTTTCGCTCTCGGCCGAGCCCGAGGAAGAGGTGCGCGTCGGTTACGAAATCCTCAAGTCGCTGGGCATCCGCACCCGCGGCGTGCGCATCGTAAGCTGCCCCAGCTGCGCGCGGCAAGGCTTCGATGTCATCCGCACAGTCCAGAAGCTCGAGGAGCGCTTGCAGCACATCAACACCCCGCTTTCGCTTTCGGTGCTGGGTTGTGTCGTCAACGGCCCGGGCGAGGCGCGCGAGACCGATATCGGCCTGACCGGCGGTGGCAAGGGCAAGCACATGGTGTACCTGTCGGGGATCACCGACCATACGGTCGAGGACGAAGGCATGGTCGATCACATCGTCCGGCTGGTCGAGGCCAAGGCGGCTGAAATCGAATCCGAAACAAGCGACGCCGGCAACGCCGAGACGATCGCGGCGGAATAAGGCCAGCCATCATGACAGTAACGATCCGCCCGGCGAGGCTCGGCGACGAGGCCGATATCCTGCGCATGGTCATCGCGCTTGCGGTGTACGAGCGCGAGCCCGATGCCGTGAAGGCGACCGAGGAATCGCTGCGCGCGACGCTGTTTGGCGCAAATGCGCAGGTGTTCGCGCACTTGGCCGAGATCGACGGACAGATTGTCGGTCTGGCCTTGTGGTTCCTGACCTATTCGACCTGGACCGGTGCGCCGTCGCTGTATCTCGAGGACCTTTACGTCGCCGATGCCGCGCGCGGAACCGGAACCGGTCGTGCGCTGCTTTCCACGCTGGCACGCGAGGCCAAAGCGCGCGGCTGTGCGCGGATCGACTGGGCGGTGCTCGACTGGAACGAGAAGGCGAAGAAATTCTACAGCCATATCGGCGCGCATCATTCCGTCGGTTGGGAGCCGTGGCGGATCGAAGGCGAAGCGCTGGAGCGGCTGGCAGGGCGCGGTTGAGCGCATTTCGGCCGCTGATCGCGGGCGGTGCCCTGGGTAATTTAACGCTTTGTTAGCGGATCGCGCGCATTTTGCGGGAATGAGCAAAACCGCAATTTTCGTCCAAGCCCCCCGCACCGATCCTGCGATGTTCGCGGTGCTGCGGTTCGTGCTGGTCTCGGGCTGCGCGAGCGCGCTGATCCTCGCGCGGTATCCGCTGCCGTTCTAACCGGCAAGCTTGCGCTCGATCCCCTGCCATAGCCGCGCATAAGCCTGCGCCGCCGGACTTTTGGCGTCGAAGGCGCCCACGGGCATCCGCTCCTCGGCCATCCGCTCGACCGAACTCGCCATCGGTACAACCGGCCAATCGGGGTATTTCTCCAGCGCCTGCTTGTGCAGCGCACGCCTGCGATCGACCATCACGAACACCGGCAGCATCGGCGCGTGCCTGCCCGATTTGCCGTCGAGATAGGCCTGCACCTCGACAAAGGCGCGTTGCGACAGCGGCGAGGGGATGATCGGCACGATTACCAGATCGGCTGCGCGCAGCACCTGATCGGAGGTCTCGCTGAGCCCCGGTGGGCAGTCGAGGATGATCCGATCATAGGTTTTGCCAAGCCCATCGAGCAGTTTCCTGAGCCTTTTGGCCTTGCCGATTTCGAACAGCAGCCGGTCGAGACCACGCAGCGAATGGTCCGCCGCCAGCAGATCGAGCCCTGCGATCCGCGAGGGACGGACCAATCGGTCAGCGGAGACATCGCGCGCAAAGATTGAGCGCGCCTCGTCCTTGGCTGAGCGATCGTCGCCGATCAGATGAGTCGCCGCGCCCTGCGGATCGAGATCCCACAACAGCGTTCGCCGGGCGGACAGCACCGCCGAGCACCAGGCCAGGTTTACCGCGCTGGTGGTTTTGCCGACGCCGCCTTTCAGGTTGTAGATGGCGATGCTGTGCATGCTGTTCCCCATATCAGCCCCCGGGTAAAATTGCCGGTTCGGCAGGGACGGCGGCCGCATTAGGGACCGATTGTGTCATCGCTGTTGCAGGCCGGTCGAGTCCCGTCTTCTGTAGCCAGCTTCTGAAATCCGCGACCGTGCGCACCGGGTCTTCCTCCATCGGAATATGTCCCAGATCATCATAGACCAGCACGGTTTCGTTGGGTAATTGGCGCGCAAACCAGGTGGCGTTGGCAAGCGGGATCAGCGTGTCCTTTTTCCCCCACAGGATGAGTGACGGCATCGTCAGCCCGGCAAATTCGAGCGCACTTGCAGGTTTGCGGGGGAAATCTCCGCGCGCCACGGTCGCCTCGCGGTTGCCCGGATGGCGCAGCAGTTTCCAGTACAGATCGACCATCTCGGGGGTGATCTTGCCGGGATCGCCCACCGATTGCTCCAGGCTCTGTTTGATGATCACGCGGGGCGTGAAAACCTTGAGGATCGGGCGGACGGCCGCGCTTTGCGCCAGTTGAAAGCCGATGGGAACCTTGGTCGGCTTGGCCTCGGGCGCTCCTGAACTGTCGATCAGCACCAGCCCTGCGACCCGCCTGGGATAGGCCAGCGCCATATTCCACGCGACCCAGCCGCCCATCGAATTGCCCGCGACCACATAGCGATCGACACCCAGTCTGTTCATCACGGCAGCGCCTGTGTCGCGGAAGGCTTCGGTGCTGTAATCCTCCTTCACATGCGCCCCGGTCAGGCCATGGCCTGGCTGATCGTAACGCACCACGCGGTAGTCCGCCTTCAATGCATCGACCCATCCGTCCCAGGTGTGCAACGAAGCGTTGGACCCGTGGATCAGCAGGATCGCCGGGGCATTGCGGGGGCCTTCATCACGAACATGCACGCTTTGACCATTGGGCAGTTCGACGAATTGAGATGGAGGTTGGCCATATAGCGCCTGCAATTCACTCGGCTCGATATCGGGGGCATAGCCCCAGATGAAGAGGCCGATGATGGCAACGACCAGAAGGATAAACAGCCATTTCAGGAATTTAAGCATCGCAGGCAGGGTCCTTGCGGCAGGGGGACGGTCCTCCCTGAGCCTAGTGCGATTTTCTTTGAAGTGCCAGCGGATTGGCCTGTAGTTGCCACCCCGGCCTTACTGCCAGACATCTTCCCGACATATGGTATTGCATTTCAATAACGAGTATAAGCTGCAATTGAAATGCGTTAGCGATAGACGCGAGGCTACAGTTGGCTTGTGTAACGGGTAAAACGTGAGCGATTGACCGTACTTCGGGCTCGGCATCGCGTATCACACAAGCCTGTTCTTCCGCATGTCAAATGTCATTCGGATGCCCCTCCGCGCGGGAAGGTGCAGGCCGGTCCAGAGGCTTTCTGCACGCGAAAGGATCCGATCGCCGCGATGACCAGTGACCAAAGCCCGTTTGCCGAGCGCTGTTTTTCCCGCTTGGTACGGCGAAAAGACCATCACCGCGAGCAGGATCGTCGACCCCTGCTGTTAGGTGCGGGCGCGCCGTTGACCGCGCCCGCCCAGCCATCAATGCGCCAGCAGCAGCGGAATGTTTGAATCGCGCAGAAAATAGCGCGTCACGCCGCCGAGCAGGACTTCGCGCAGACGGCTGTGACCGAATGCTCCCATCACCAGCAGGTCGGCGCTGATCTCGCCTGCGACATTCTCGATCACTTCCTCGATCGACAGCGTACCGCGTTCGCGCTCGATCAATTCGCTGCACACGCCATGGCGCGAGAGATATTCGCATGCCTCGGTCGAGGGAAAGCCGCCCGCCTTTTTCGGCTCGACGATCGTGACGATATGCACCGATGCCGCCTGTTGCAGCATCGGCAGAGCGAGCTTGAGCGCATTGGCGGATTCGTGCCCGCCATCCCAGGCGACCAGCACCTTGCCAGCGGTATAAAGCGCCTTGGTATCGGTTGGCACGGCCAGCACCGGGCAACGGGTTTCCACCGCTACATCGGCGATCGACAGCAATGGGTGCGGGCGAACATTGCGCTCGGTGTTTTCCAGCGACAGCACGATCACATCTGCAAGGCGCGACGCGCTGATCACTGCCTGGGTGACGTCGCCATCATAAGCTGTCCAGTCCCAGGGCAGCCCCTCGATCTTCATCCTCGCCTCGACCATATTGCGCAGCCGGTCCTCATCGGCGCGCAACTGCGCGAGCATGCCAGCGGGGACATAGCTGCCGCCCATCGGATCCATGACGATGAAGCCCGAAAGCGGCGTTGCCTGTAAAAAGGTGATGTGGCCAGATTGGCTGCGGGCAAGGTCAAGCGCGGCCTGAAACCGGGATTCAAATGCAGCGCCACCATCGGCATAAAGCAGGATCGATTTCATGGTGCCTTCTCCAGTGTTGTTATGAGGTGACCTTGGGAGCGGTCGGCACAACACGCATTGATTCAAATCAAGCCGCGGCTAGAAAAAGCAGTTATCTGCCGCTACGGCACCCAGAAGGGACCGAATCAACCGATTGGCCCGGACATCATTTCTCTGGGAGACCTCTCGTCATGCAGAAAATCTATCCCGATGCCGCATCCGCACTGGAAGGTCTGCTGTTTGACGGGATGCAGATATGTGCAGGCGGCTTTGGCCTCAGCGGCATCCCCGAACGACTGATCGATGCGATCCGCGATGCAGGTACCAAGGACCTGACCATCGCCAGCAACAATGCCGGGATCGATGGCGAAGGGCTGGGCAAGCTGTTGCGCACTCGCCAGGTCAAGAAGATGATCTCGAGCTATGTCGGCGAGAACAAGGAATTCGAACGCCAGTATCTGGCAGGCGAGCTCGAGGTCGAGTTCTGTCCGCAAGGGACGCTCGCCGAGCGCTGCCGCGCAGGCGGCGCTGGCATTCCCGGCTTCTACACCAAGACCGGCGTCGGCACGCAGGTGGCAGAAGGCAAGGAACACAAGGACTTCGACGGCCAGACCTACATTCTGGAACGCGGGATCTATGCCGATCTGTGCATCATCAAGGGCTGGAAGGCCGACAAGGCGGGCAACCTGATCTTCCGAAAGACCGCGCGCAACTTCAACCAGCCGATGGCGACCGCGGGCAAGATCTGCGTCGCCGAGGTCGAGGAAATCGTCGAGACCGGCAGCCTTGATCCGGACTGCATTCATCTGCCCGGTGTTTATGTAAAGCGCCTGATCTGCGGTGCGCCCTACGACAAGAAGATCGAGTTCAGAACGGTGCGTGAACGGACCGCCGCGTGAAACGCGCGCTGCTGTTCGCGGCGATCGCGCTCTCCGGATGCGCCACGACGCGTTCCGATCCCGTTGCAACCGCGGCAGCCGCAATCGCGCCAGCGGTGCCGACGGGCCAGCAATGGCTCTACGGATCCGCCGAAGGTGCGATCGCGGTGCGGCAAACCTATGGCGCATTGGTGTCGTATGCGGTCGCCAAGGCCAAAACGCGGCCTGCCGACAGTGTGATCATCGATGAGGCGACCGGTAAGCCCTTTGCTTGCGGCGACAAACCGCTGGCTGCCGTGTTCGATGCCGATGAGACGCTGATCTGGAACATTGGGTCGATGCGCTGGTTCGCGATGCAGGGCAGCGACTTCGATCCCGCGATCTGGGACCAGTGGGAAAAGACCGGCACCGGCAAGGCCGTCGCGATGCCCGGTGCGCTTGAGGCGATGACCGCGCTACGCGCTGCCGGGATCACGCCGATCGCCAACACCAACCGTTCGACCGCCAACGCTAAGGGCAGCGAGGCCACGCTTGCCGCTGCCGGATTGGGCGACTTCAAGCACGGCGATACGCTGTTCCTGATGGGTGATGATACCGACGGATCGAGCAAGGATCTGCGCCGCGCCACGATCGCTTCGCGCTGGTGTGTCATCGCGATGGCGGGTGACCAGCTTGGCGATTTCCGCAATGTCTTCAACAAGCCCGAACTGCCCCCGCTGCAGCGCCGCGCACTAGCAACCGCCGCACCGTATGACGCGCTTTGGGGCAATGGCTGGTTCCTGTTCGCCAACCCGGTCTACGGCCCGTCGATCCGCGGCGGCTTCGATGATGTCTTCCCGCCCGAAACACATTGGGAACCGCAGCCGTGAACGGTCGCCTGCAGGGCAACAGCTGGCTGATGGTCGGTGGCTGTCTCAGCCTGCTCGCAGCGCTGCTTCACATCGGCGTGATCATCGGCGGTCCCGATTGGTATCGCTTCTTTGGTGCTGGTGAAGGCATGGCGCGCATGGCCGAACGCGGCCTTTGGCAGCCGGTCCTCGTGACCACCGGGATCACTGCGGTTCTTGCAGTTTGGGCGCTCTACGCCTTTGCTGGCGCGGGCCGTTTCCGCAAGCTGCCGCTGATGCGCACGGCGCTGGTGCTGGTCAGCGGCATTTATCTGGCGCGTGGGCTGTTGATCGTACCGATCCTGATCGAGCCGCACGCGCGCACACCGTTCAATATCTGGTCTTCGCTCATTGTCCTCATTTATGGCCTGGTTTACGCGATCGGCACCCGGCAGGTGTGGCGCGATCTTTCACAAAAACCCGCTCTCATCCAAAAGGAAGCATCATAATGCCCTGGACCCGTGACGATATGGCGGCGCGTGCCGCAAAGGAATTGAAGGACGGCTATTACGTCAACTTGGGCATCGGCATTCCGACTTTGGTCGCCAACCATGTGCCCGAAGGCATCGAGGTGACGCTGCAGTCGGAAAACGGCATGCTCGGCATCGGCCCGTTCCCCTTTGAAGGCGACGAGGATGCCGATCTCATCAACGCCGGCAAGCAGACGATCAGCGAACTGCCCTCTTCGAGCTATTTCAGCTCGGCTGACAGTTTCGCGATGATCCGCGGTGGGCATATCGACCTCACCGTGCTGGGCGCGATGGAGATCGCCGAGAATGGCGACATCGCCAACTGGATGATCCCCGGCAAGATGATCAAGGGCATGGGCGGCGCGATGGATCTGGTCGCGGGCGTCAAGAAGATCATCGTGGTGATGGAGCACACCTCCAAGAACGGCGATCCCAAGTTCATCCCGGCCTGCACGCTGCCACTGACCGGCAAGAACGTGGTCGATATGATCATCACCGACATGTGCGTGTTCCAGCGGCCCGATCACGACAGCCCGTTCAAGCTGATCGAACTCGCTCCCGGCGTGACGGCAGAGGATGTCGCGGCCAAGACGACGGCGCACTACATCGCATGAAGCGCGGTGCCCAGGTTGCTTTGGGGCTTGCTGTCGTTGCGATCGGCGGATTGGGGGCCTGCGCCGCGACCACATCGCCACCGTTGCTTTTGAGCCAGCTCGATGCCGTGGCCGGAGGCGGCAAGGGGGCGGAACTGGTGGCCGAGGCGGTTCCATTCGGTGCGCATGGCCAGACACTTGATGTCTGGCGCGCGGCTGATGCCACTACAAGCGACAAACGCCCGGTGCTGATCTTCTGGCATGGCGGCGGTTGGGTGAAGGGTGCGCGGCAGGACTATGCCTTTGCCGGGCGCGCGTTCGCCAAGCAGGGCTTTACTGTGGTGGTGCCCGATTACCGCAAGGTGCCTCAGGTACGTTTTCCGGCATTTGTCGAAGATGCTGCCGATGCGGTCGCCTGGACCCGCGACAACATCGCGCGTTTTGGCGGCGACCCGCAAGCGATCGGCTTTTCCGGCCACTCGGCAGGCGCACACACCGCCGTGCTGCTGGCGCTTGATCCGCGCTGGCTCAAGGCGGCAGGCGTCGACCCGGGCATCGTCAAGGCGGTGGTTGGGCTGAGCGGCGCCTATGATTTCTATCCCTTCACCACCAAGCGTTCGATCGACGCGATGGCTGCCTATCCCGATCCGCAAGCCACCCAGCCGATCACCTTCGCGCGCGCCGATGCGCCGCCGATGCTGCTGATCACCAGCAGCGAGGACAACACCGTCCGCCCGCGCAACGCGATCAACCTCACCGCGCGGCTCAAGCAGGAGGGCGCGATGGTCGAGATGATCAATTATCAGGGGCTCGACCACGAAGAGGTGGTGATGGCGCTATCCAAGCCCTTCCGCGGCAAGGGGCCGGTGTTGAAGGACAGCAGCGTATTCCTCGAGCGGTACCTCAAAAGCGGGGACTGACCATGGCCTACACTTTGTACACCGCGAACCGGAATTATTCGAGCTGGTCGCTGCGTCCCTGGCTGCTGATGCGCGCGCTCGACATTGCGTTCGAGGACCGGCTGGTGCCCTTTGCCGGGCCGGACAACGCAGCTGAATTCCGCAGCTTCGCCCCCAATGGCAAGGTCCCGTGCCTGCACGATGGCGACATCATTGTCTGGGATTCCCTCGCCATCATCGAATATCTGGCGGAACGGCACACAGATGTATGGCCTGCCGATGCGATGGCACGCGCATGGGCGCGGTGTGCGGCGGCAGAAATGCACAGTGGCTTTGCCGCGCTGCGCAACATTTGCCCGATGAGCGTGGGTGTGCGGGCCGAGTTGCTCGATATCCCCCCGGCGTTGCAGGCCGATATCGACCGGATTTCGGAGATCTTTTGCGATGGGCTTGACCGGTTCGGTGGCCCCTGGCTGGCTGGCGCTGATTTCAGCGCGGTTGATGCCTTCTTCGCGCCGGTTGCCTACCGCGTGCGTAGTTTCGGGTTGCCGCTTGCCGCCCCGGCAAAGGCCTGGGTCGGCCGGATGCTCAGCCATCCGGCGATGGTCGAATGGGAAGCTGCAGCGCTCGCCGAAACCTGGCGCGACCCTGACCATGAAGATGAAATAGCCGCCGTGGCGACCGTCACCGCCGATTATCGCGCTTCGAACTAGCTGCTGCGCTTGCCGTTCCACACAGCGCCGGGAACGTAATCATAGTCGCAGTACGACCAGATACCCGTCCAGCCTGTGCCTGCGCTGTTGAGCTCGAAGCGGATGCGTCCCCAGTGGCGGCTGCCCATCTTCGCGGTATCGCAAGTGTAATCCGATGCGGATTCGATCCAGAACCCGTCGATCACATTGTTGTCGACTGTGCCGGTAATACGGCCATCGTCGGTTTCATAGGATCCGCTGATTTCGCCCTGCTTGTTCTGCGTCAGCGTTACGGTACCAAAATCGGTGGTCCAGACGCCGGTAACCGGATTTTGAGGGGGCGCAGCCTGCGCGATCGCGGCAGCCGATAACAGGGTGAGCGCGGTCAGTGTTTTGAAACCAAAGGACATCGACATTATCTCCGGGCCTAGGGGAACCATCTAAAGGAATCGTACCACCCAGATCGCAAAAGTTTTGTGATGCGCAGCACATGCTCGAAAAATTTCCACCGGCGTAGGGAAAGCGGCGATGAACCGGCGATCCGGCCATGACCGGCGACAGATCGAAACCGCAATGGCTTGCTCTTAAGCATTTTACAGGGCAAAACATCTATAATGGCGAAGACGATGCAGTTAACGCATTGCAGCCGGGGCGCAATTTCATTTCGGAGATTCCATGAAGCACTGGCTGCGCAGTCCTGTCGTCTGGACCGCCAGTGGTCTTGCCGCCACCGCCTTGCTCACCGGGCTCAATGTGTCGCGTGGCGGCGGTGTGGTGTCGGGCACCCCGGCGATCGCCGCGCAAGCCACGCTGCTGTTGCCCGATACCCCCGAACGCTGGCAGGGCATGGTCGATTATGCCGCGTTCGACGCGCGGATCAACCGGCTGATGCGCGATCCCGAGATGGTCGGGCTGTCGGTCGCAACCGTCGAGAACGGAAGGCTGGCGTTCGTCCATAGCTATGGCTTTGCCGACCGCGAGGCCGGGCTTCCGGTGACTCCGCAAACCGTGTTCCGCTGGGCCTCGGTCTCCAAAGGCGTCGCAGGAACGCTGGCCTACAAGCTCGCGGAAAAGGGCGATCTCAGCCTGTCTGCGCCGCTGGCGTCGTTCGGAACTAGCTTGAGGCTTTCTGGTGGGGCCGAGCACCGGCTCGCCATACCCGATCTGCTTGCGCACCGGCTGGGGCTGTCGCGCAATGCTTACGACGGCAAGCTGGAATCGGGCGACCCCGCGCCGGTTCTCCGCAACATGCTCTCCACCGTGCCGCAACAATGCCTTCCGGGCGATTGCCACAGCTATCAGAACGTCGCTTATGATGCGTTCAGCGAGATCGTCGTTAACGCCACGAAGATGCCTTATGAAATGGCCGCGTCGCAGCAGCTGTTCACTCCGCTGGGAATGACGAGCGCAGGGCTTGGCATGGCCAACCTCACTGGCGCTGCCAGTTGGGCGCGGCCCTATCGCCGGGGACGAGTGCAGGTGCTGTCCGATTCCTATTTTCGCGTTCCGGCTGCGGCCGGGGTCAGCTCGAACATCATCGATATGGCGCGCTGGATGCAGGCGCAGATGGGGCAATCGCCGCAAGTCGTTTCGCCCGGGGTTCGCGCCGAAATCCACCGGCCGCGCGTCGCGACCTATCGCGGCGGACGCAGCGGGCCAGACTCGCTGATCATCAGCCATGGTTATGGCCAGGGCTGGCGCAGTCATATCTATGATGGCCACTGGATCGTTGGCCATGGCGGCGCAGTCAACGGCTATCGCGCGGCGATGTGGTTCGATCCCGAAACCCAAAATGGCGTCGTGCTGCTGTGGAACAGCGAATCGACCCGACCCTTCCGGCTGGCATATGAATTCTTCGACCAGGTCTATGGCCGCCCGTACAGCGACTGGATGGCTATCGATAAGGATCCGCGGTTGAGCGATCCGGCCCCGATGATGCCGGCCCCGATGCTATCTGCCGACGCGGCGGCGGTCGCCGATTGACCAGACCGACATCCTAAAAAACATAACTGTCCGGAGAGATTTGCCATGAGCATCGTGCTGCATCACCTCGAATATTCACGCTCGACCCGCATCATCTGGCTGCTCGAGGAAATGGGCTTGCAGTACGAGATGGTGCGTCACCAGCGCGATCCGCAGACCTTCCGCGCACCGCCCGCGCTCAAGGACGTGCACCCGTTGTCGAAGGCGCCGACGGTCATCATCGATGGCCATGTCATGGTCGAATCGGGCGCGATCATCGAATATCTGATCGAGCGCTTCGGCAGCGACCGGCTGGCACCTGCCAATGCAAAGGACCGCCCCGCCTATCTCGAGTGGCTGCATTTTGCCGAAGGGACGATGTCCAGCCCGATCATCTTTACAGCCCTCGCCCCGCGCTTTGGCGGACTGGGGCCGATGCTCGGCGGCTTTCTGGGCGCAGAGGTGACCAAGTTGCTCGACCATGTGGAAGCTGCCGTCACCGGGCATGATTTCCTGGTCGGCGACAGGTTGAGCGGCGCGGATATCCACATGGCCTATCTTCTGGAAGTCGCGACCGCCAGCAAGCTGCTCGAAGGCCGCAGCGCGCTGACCGCCTATCTCCAGCGGCTGCGCGATCGTCCGGCTTATGCCAAGTCGATCGAGCTGGGCGGGCCGATGATCTTCGCAGCGATGGGTGGCTGATCGGGCTTAAGCCAGGGTCAGGCCGGGAAGCCACTCACGCCACAACGCCAGCTTTTCGGCATGGATCTGTTCGGCCTGTTCTCCTTGGACCGGCACCAGCAGCATGGTGGCGTTGGGAGCAAGCTGGCCAATCAGGTGCCGGTCGGCGCGAATCACCTGACCGACGCGCGGGTAGCCGCCGGTGGTCTGGCCTTCGCAGCCGATCAGATAGGGCAGGCCATCGGGCGGACACTGAATGATGCCAGGGAACACCGCGCCACTGCGGATCGGCGCGGCGGAGTTGAGATCGATCGCGGTGCCCTGCAACTTGAGACCCATCCGGCTCGACCGTGATGAAACCCGCCAGCGTTTGCGTGCCAGCGCCGCCATGCCCAGCGCAAGTCGTTCGGATTCGGGACCTGCGACGATGCGCAGCACGAAACCATGCCCAAAGAATGGCTGCAACTCCGCCGGAGTGGTGATTTTGTCGCTCGGATCGTTGCCGTCTTCCAGCGCGATGACGTCACCGTCGGCGAGCGCGCGGCCCTCGAGGCCGCCAAAGCCGGCAGCGATCAGCGTCGATTGCGATCCCAGCACCGGCGTGACCGCGATCTCGGCCGAGACCGCCAGATAGATGCGGCACCCTGCCCAGACCCGGCCGATGCTGATCGTGTCGCCGGCGGACAGGTGCAGCGTCTCGTGCTGCTCGGCATCCTCGCCGTTGATCGCGACCTGGCATGGCGCGCCGGTCACCGCTACTGCCATTGCGCGTTCGGTGCGGAACTCGGCAGGGCCCAGGGTGATTTCGATCGCCGCCGCCTCATACGGCTTGCCGACCAGCCGATTGGCCAATGCGAGGCTGAGCACATCGGCTGCACCACCCGAGGGGACCGCCAACTGGCGCAGGCCCCGAAATGGCGCTGCCTGGATGCTTGACTGGACCCCGGCCTTGATCACGGTGATGCTCATGCGGCGTCTCCCGCTAGGCGTGAAAGCGTCGCACCATCCACCCGCTCGAACCGGACTTTCTGGCCCGGGGTCAGCAAGGCGGGGGAGGCAGCGTGCGGATCGAACAGCGTTTCGGCGATCCGCCCGATAATCGGCCAACCTCCGGGCCCCGCATGCGGATAAAGCCCGCAGATCTGGCCGAGCAGCCCGACCGAGCCCGCTGCGACATGGGTGCGCGGATCGGACAGGCGCGGGATATCGGGGATCGCCGCATTGCAGACCAGATAGCCGAAGCCCGGCTGGAACCCCAGCATCGCCACGCACCAATCCTGCGCGGCGTGCCATTGCGGCAATGCATCGGTGGGAATTCCCAACAGTTCTGCAACGATTTCGGCGTCATGCGCCCAGTTGCTGTCATAACATATATGCAGCGTGACAGGTGGCAGGGTACCATTCCGGGGAGCGTTGGTCGCCTCCGTCAGCAGGACCTCGGCAGCATCACGCGCCGCCTGTAACGATCGCTCTACTGGGTTCCAGCTCAGCGACAGGCTGTCCAGCCCCGGTACGATGTCTTCCCAACCCTGTTGCTGTGCCGCCTGTGCCAGTCCTGCAACCTGATCCGGGTCGAGCGAGCGGATCATCAACCAGTCATCGGCGCAATAGATCGGCAGGGTCATTGGGCATCTCTCCGGGTGCTTTTATGCTTATCCCCTTGCTTGCCATCACCCCGGCGATCCGCAAAGCGGTTTGTTCCGATCCGGGACTGTCTGAATGGATGCACAGGCTTTTCGCCACAACATGGATCAGTGTGCCGTCATTGGCGGCGAGCGGTTGGCCGGTGGCGATGGCCAGCGCCTGCGCCGCGCGGGCATCATCGCCTTCGATCAGCGCGCCCGGCTGGCTGCGCGGGACCAGGCGGCGCGCTGGCGTGTAACCGCGATCGACAAACCCTTCGGCGATGAAGCAGGCGCCAGCCTTGCTCGCAGCGGCTTCAAAAGAGCCATGGGCAAGCCCTACCAACGCGAGATGCGGGAACGCGCGGTGCAGCGCCGATGCCACCGCACCGGCCATTTGCGGATGGTCGGCAAGGTCGTTGTAGAGCATGCCGTGCGGCTTGATGTGGGTGAGGGGGATCGCAAGGTCCGCGGCGATGTTGGCGAGCGCGTCCACCTGAGCGACGAGCGAGTCGATCAGCTCGGTCAGCGGCATATCCAGCGATGTCCGGCCAAAGCCCGCGCTATCGGGATAGGAGGGGTGCGCCCCTGGAGCCACGCCCGCTTCCCGCGCCGCGCGCAGCATCCGCGCCATGCTGCCCGCGTCCCCGGCATGGCCGCCACAGGCGATGTTGCAGCTGGAAATGTGCTGCATCAAGGCAATATCGCGCACTTCTTCCATGGGCTCTTCACCCAGATCGGCATTGAGGTCGATCCAGCCGGTCATGGCCACACACCTGCTGCGCGCAGGATAAGCCGCAGCCCCAGCAGCGTGCACACCAGAACCACCAAACCGCCCGCCAGATTGGCCACGAATCCATTGGCAAAGCTGCCCAGGCTTTCCCGACGCGATGCCACCCACAAAAGAAACGCGGCGAGGATCGGGAGCAACAGGCCGTTGGCCGATTGCGCAATCAGAATGAGCTCGACCGGGTTCACCGCGAGGACCGCAAACGCCGTACCGATCGCGATCACCGCCAGCGCGGTGCGCTTGAAGATTCGCGTGCGCCGTGCCGGGTCGCCGCTGCCGCCCAGCATTTCAGCGAGTACATAGCCGGTGGCGAGCGGAGCGGTAAGCGAAGAGCTAAACCCCGCGCCGACAAGCCCCAGTGCGAAGACGATCCGCGCCGGGGGTCCGAACAGCTCTTCCAGCCGCAGGGCGATGTCTTCGAGAGGGCTGCCACTCGCCGCCGCCATCGCGCTGGTCGCAGCCCCCATGATCACCACCGCCATCGAAAGAATCCCGCCCAGCGTAACCGAAATTGCCGTGTCCATGCTGGCCGCCGCGATCCCCTCCCCGTCGGGGCTGAACTGGCCGCGCACCGATGCGGCGTGGAGGAACAGGTTGTAGGGCACCACCGTCGTGCCAATCAGCGCGATCGCGGTGAACAGGCTATCGGCGGGAAGCGACGGGACCAGGCCAGCGGCGGCGGCAGACCAGTCGACATCGATCACTATCAGCCCACCGATAAATGCCAGCGCCATTGCCAGCACCAGAGCGATCAGCAGCTTTTCCAGCCAGCCGGGCTTGCCGACGATCACCAGCGCCGCCGCCACCGCGCCAGTGGCGAGCGCGCGCAGCGGTGGGGAGACGAGGTCATCGCCGATCCCCAGCAGCGCAAGCCCCAGCCCGGTGCCGCTGATGTTGCCCGCCTGATAGGCGGAGTTGCCAATGCCCAGCGCGGCGAAGATCAACGCCGCCGTCGCCCAGCGCACCGGAGGGCTGGATGCCGCCGCGAGGATCGCCTCGGCCAGTCCTTGGCCTGTAACGATCGCGACCCGCGCCGCCATATTCTGCAATATGATCGTCGAGAGAGTCGCGAACACCAGCGCCCAAAGCAGGCCATAACCAAAGCCGATGCCTGCGCTCGCGCAGGCGGTGACCGTTCCGGGTCCGATAAATGCTGCGGTGACCAGCATCGCTGGCCCGGGGCGGTAGGATGTCAGGCTCACCAGCCCCAGCTTTTCTCGCGATACCATTTGGTGATCACGTACTTCGTCCCCTCGCGCACCTTCATACCGTGGTGGATGGTCGCGGGATTGAGGCTGCCATCGGGCCTGCGGTTGTTCCACGCGACAAGTTTGCCGGTTTCGGGCTGGATCGACTTGCCGATGGTCTTGAACCGGGTCGCGCCGCCTGCGGCCGGCTCGTTGAGGTAGATCATGAACGTCCAGGTCCGCTGGCCGGCCACGCTGGTATAGCGTTCGTAATCCTGGCCGCCGGGCTCGAAGTAATCGGTGTGTGCCTTGAACTCCTGCCCCACGGCATAGCGCTGCCCCTGCATCGTCTCGCCGAACCGACGGTCGATCCCCGACAGCGCGCTGAGTTTCTCATCAAGCGCAATGACCTCCGGGTCCTCGGTGCCAAGGTCGCAGGTTTCCGATGTGCGGAAATAATGGTCGCCATTGGGGTCGGCGATGGTCGAGGGGCGGCGGTCGATATCGATCTTGGCGACGAAGCGGGCGCATTCCTCAGGCGACAAAAAACCGCGGAGGATAAACAGCTCCAGCCGCGGCGTCGGCACCCGCTGAATCCCGGGAACGCGCATCATCGCGGCGACATCGCACTGGTTGTTGCCGGTATTGTCGGTGGCGGCTTTGGTGGTGGTGTTGGCGGTCTTGGTGTCGCTCATTGTTCCCATCCATGTGCGGGCCTGCGGTGCCTGCCGAATAGCCAGCAAACCGGCCGCAATTCAACCCCGCAAACGGCTGGCGCGCCGGGGCTTTGACGGTTAAATGATCGACCATGTCATCCCGCCGCCATACCCGCGACCGCACCGCCGGTTTCAGCCTGCTGGAAATGCTGGTCGCGCTGGCGGTGTTTTCGATCGCGGCGCTGGCGCTAATCAAGCTGCAAGGGGCGAGCCTGATGCAGACGGCAGAGCTCGACAGCCGGTTGTACAGTGAGGTCGTGGTGCGCAACTTGGCGGTCGAGGCGCTGACCGATCCCAACCCGCCATCCCTGGGCGACTCGGAAGGGTCGACAACCAACGCGGGGCGCAATTTCACCTGGCGGCGCACGACATCTGCGCTCGATGGCGGCGAGATGCTCAAGGTCGATCTGGCGGTGAAGCAGGCGGCGGGCCCCGAGGTGACGCTGACGGTGCTGAGGCCGGTGTTGTGATTGGCCGAGCCAAGCCTGTTCTCCGGCGAAAGCCGGAGCCCAGGAGTCGGATTGCGCTACCTCGCTCTGGATTCCGGCTTTCGCCGGAAAACGGACATGGTGTGCGGGGTGCGGATACAGGCTTCACCCTCGTCGAGATGATGGTCGCCCTGTTCATCTTCGGGATGATCGCCAGCGCCTCTGTTTTCCTCCTTCGCCAGAGCGTCGAGGCCGAGGCGCGCAGCGCGGTGCGGCTTGAGGAGATGGGCGACATCCGCCGGTTCTCGGCAATCATGGCGCAGGACACCACGCTGATGCTTCCGCGTCCGTCGAGGGACGCGATCGGCAGTGACCGGGTCGCGCTGATGTCCGGCAATGGCCTGCTGCTCGGCTTTACCCGGCAGGTGGTGCAGATCGACCCGCAACCGGGTGTCTCCAGTCTGCAGCGGATTGAATGGGCGCTGCGCGACGGCCAGCTGACCCGAGCAGTAGCCTCCAAGGCCGATGGCGCGGCGACGACCGCCCCGGTGCCGATCCTCGAGGGCATCGAATCGGCGCAGCTTCGCTTCCGGGACAAGCAGGGGCTGTGGCAGTCCGATTGGCGGCCGCAGCGCACCAACGAGCTGCCGATCGCAATCGAGCTGACGCTGGCGCAGGTCGGCAATCCCGGTGCTCCGCTGGTTCTGCAGTTCCTGGTCGCAGGGGGTGGGGTTTGAGCGCGCCGGTCAAACCATCCGAGCGCGGCATCGCGTTGCTCAGCGTATTGCTGCTGGTTGCGGTGATGGCGATCGTCACGACGCTGATTCTCGACCGGGTGAACCTGGCGGTGCGTCTGGCGGGTAACGCCGGTGCTGCCGACCGTGCCCGGTTTGCGGCTTTGGGGGCAGAAAGCTTTGCCGCGCGCGAGATCAAGCGGCGGCTTGACCAGAGCCCTGCGCGCACGGTCAATGTCGGCGGCTGGCTGGGCAACCCGACGGTGCTGCCGATTGACGATGGATCTGGCGGAATCGCTACCGCGACGGTGCGCGATGGCGGCAACTGCTTCAACCTCAACTCGGTGGTCGAGGGTCAGCCAGGCAACCTGGCGGCACGACCCGTCGGCATCGGCCAGTTTGCCGGACTGATGAGAGCGCTGGGCGTGCCCGCGCAAGATTCGGCCGCCATGGCCGATGCGCTGGCGGACTGGATCGATAGCGATCAGGCTCCGTTGCCCGCAGGCGCTGAGGATGCGTACTACACGCAAGGTGAGGTGCCTTATCGCACCGCAGGCCAGTTGCTGCACGACAAGGGCGAGATTCAGGCGTTGCGCGGGATGACGCCGCAATTGTACGCCCGGCTCGAGCCCTGGATCTGCGCGCTGCCCGACGCCATTCTCTCGCCGATCAACGTCAACACCTTGCTGCCCGAGCAGGCGCCGTTGATCATGATGCTCGCCCCAGGCCAGATCACGCTGGAGCGTGCACGCCGTCTGATCGAGGAGCGCCCGCCACTGGGCTATGCACGGATCGCCGACTTCTGGCGGCCGCTGGCGCTGCAGTCACAGACCTTCGGGCCCGAGATCGAATCGCAACCCCAGATCGTGACCCGTTGGTTCGAGCTGGATCTGGTTATCGCGCAAGGCGAGAGTCGCTGGCGGCAGACCAGCCTGCTCGATGCGCAGCTTTCCCCTGCACGGGTCATCGCGCGGCGAATAGGCGAGCCTTGAACCGCTGGATTATTTAATTACAGTGCAGCGGCCGATTGGCGCATTTTCCCTTGCCATGAGGCCCTGCTTTGTAAGATAGCGAGCCGCGCCAATCGTTGCTTGACGATTGTCCCCGCGCGCTCCTAAGGGACGCCTCCGCGTGGCGTGTGCAGTGTGTGGCGACCGTAGCTCAGTTGGTTAGAGCGCCGGTTTGTGGTACCGGAGGTCGGGGGTTCGAGACCCCTCGGTCGCCCCATCTGCCCTGATTTGATGGCCTTGCAAGGCCACTTCCGCGTGCTGACCATCCTTGGGGGAATCGGACGCATGCAAAGCTATTGGGACCTGCCTGACTTCGACGAGCACGAAGCCGTGCAATATGTTCACGACCGCGCATCCGGCCTGTCGGCGATCATCGCCATCCATTCCACCAAGCTGGGCCCCGCAGGCGGCGGCACCCGTTTCTGGCATTATGCCGACAAGGGCCGCGCCATCACCGATGCGCTGCGCCTGTCGCGCGGCATGAGCTACAAGAACGCGATGGCTGGACTGCCCATGGGTGGCGGCAAGGCCGTGATCCTCGCCGATAGCGATCATCGCAAGACTCCCGAAATGCTCGCCGCGTTCGGCGACGCCATCCAGGCGCTGGGCGGCCGGTATGTGACCGCCGAGGATATCGGCATGTCCGATGCCGACATGGTTGCGATCTCGAAGCGGACCCGCTTTGTCTCGGGCCTGCCGGTCCAGCAGGAAGGTTCCGCCGGGGGCGACCCTGGACCGTTTACCGCCAATGGAATCTTCCAGGGCGTAAAGGCTGCGGTCCAGTTCAAGCTTGGCACCGACCGGTTGAAGGACGTCCGCATCGCGGTGCAGGGTACCGGCAGCGTCGGCGGCGGGCTGGCACGTCTGCTGGCATCCAAAGGCGCCGTGCTGACGCTCGCCGACGTCAATGCCGACCGCGCCCAAAGTCTCGCCGACGAGCTTGGCGCGCAGACCGTGTCTGCCGATCAGATTATGCAGGTCGAGGCCGATGTCTTCAGCCCCAACGCACTGGGTGCGATCCTAGATTCGGAAAGCATCGAGAAGCTCAACGTCAAAATCGTAGCGGGCGGCGCGAATAACCAGCTCGCCCGGCCGCACCACGCCGACATGCTGGTCGACCGCGATATTCTGTACGCGCCCGATTACGTGATCAACGCAGGCGGCATCATCTCGGTCGCGCTGGAATATTTCGCTGTCGCCGATGGCCGCACTGCGCAGGTGGATGAGGTTCTTGCCCGGCTGACCGGCATTCCCCAGCGGCTCACCGGCATCTGGCAGGAAAGCCGCAGCACCGGCCAGTCGCCCGCAGCGGTGGCCGACGCCATGGCACAGAAGCTGATCGGGCGGGGTTGAACAATCTCACTGTGCTTCTGCAAGCGGCCGGGAAATATTCCGACCGTATCTGAAGTGCGATTGCATTCACCCTCTGGAAAAACGCGGTAATACTCCCCAACTCAAGGTTCGATCCATCGGTACGACGCAAAATGCCTTGAGGCTGTGCGTGCATCGTGGCAACAAGGGCCGATGCCGATATCCCTCGGCGATCGACTGCTCTGGGAAGCTGACGCAACGCTCGCTCATGCATGGTTTTGCCAATCCTACGCGATTTCTGTCGATTGCCCGTCCGCTGACACCAGCGTTGATGGTGACCGGCGTGATCATGGTCGCGATCGCCCTGTTCCTCGGCCTGTTCAACGCGCCTGCCGATCGGCTGATGGGCGAGACAGTTCGGATTCTCTATATTCACGTGCCCGCCGCCTGGCTGGGAATGGCAGGCTGGACCAGCATTGCCATCGCCAGCCTGGTCGAGCTTGTCTGGCGGCACCCGCTGGCCGGTATCGCCGCGCGCGCCTCGGCACTGCCTGGCGCATTCTTTTGCGCGCTGTGCCTGGCGACCGGATCGATCTGGGCCCGCCCGACCTGGGGCACGTGGTGGGTATGGGATGGCCGGTTGACCTCGATGCTGGTGCTTTTGTTCCTGTATCTGGGATACATGGCCCTTGCCGATGCCAGCCAGAAGGATGCCGCTGCCGGACGCAATGGCACGGCCCGTGTCGCTGCGATCTTCGGGCTTGTGGGTGCGATCAACGTGCCCATCATCAACCGTTCGGTGGTGTGGTGGAACAGCCTGCACCAGCCCGCGAGCATCACGATGGGCAAGTCTGCGATCGACCCGGCGTTTCTGTGGCCGCTGGGAATGGCCGTCATCGGCTTCAGCCTGATCTTCGGGGCGATCATTTTGATGCGAATGCGCACCTTGCTGGCGGATATCCGGATCGAGGCGCGGATGCGCAGGCTGGCGGCAGCATGACCCAGTGGTCTTATGTGATTATGTCCTATGCGCTAGGCATAGGCGGCAGCATTGGCCTGATCGGCTATTGCTGGATGGCTTTGAAGCGCGCAGAAGCGCGGCTCGATGCGCTCAAGCGCAAGTGAACCGGACACACCCGACATGCCCAGCCCAATGAAAGCCAAACATCAGCGTCTCGTCCTGATCTCCATCGCCTTTATCGGCCTGTTGGCGGCGGGACTGATCGCGGCCTATGCGCTACGCGGCCAGGCAAGCTATTTCTACACACCCGGCGAACTCGCCGCTGCCGAGGTCGAACCCGGACAGGCCATCCGCCTCGGCGGGATGGTCCAGACCGGATCGATCAAGAAGCAGGCTGACGGTGTCACCATCGATTTCATCGTCGAAGACGGCAAGGGTACGGTCCCGGTGCGATTCTCGGGCATCACGCCTGCGCTGTTCGTCGAAGGATCGGGCGTCGTGGCCGAGGGCCGGATGGACCGTGCAGGATTCTTCGTGGCCGACAATCTGCTTGCCAAGCACGACGAGAACTACGTCCCGCGCGAGATGAAAGACATGACCAGCGCCGACGTCAAAAAGGTCGCGGGCACGGTGGCACAGCCATGATTGCAGAATTTGCGCTGGCGCTGCTGTGGCTGGCCGCCGCACTGGCTCTGTTGCAGCTGGGACTTGGCAGCTACGCATTGACCGTAAGGGGCGCGCAGTTTCTGCCCGCCGTTCGACCGGTTGCCGTCGCGCAGGGCGTGCTGGTGGCGGTGTCGTTCGCGCTGCTGATCGTCCTGTTCGTGCGCAGCGACCTTTCGGTCAAGCTGGTCGCAGCCAACAGCCATTCGCTCAAGCCCCTGATCTACAAGATTTCGGGAACTTGGGGGAACCATGAAGGCTCGATGCTGCTGTGGATCACCGTCATGGGTCTGGCCGGCGGGCTGATCGCGCTGCTGGAGCGCCGGTTGAACGATCGCACGTTGATCGCGACGCTGGCCGGGCAGGCCTTCGTCAGCCTGGGCTTCTATGCATTTTTGCTGTTTGCCTCCAATCCGTTCGAGCGGCTGAACCCTGCTCCGGCCGAAGGCAACGGCCTCAATCCGCTGCTGCAGGACCCCGGTCTCGCCTTCCATCCGCCGACGCTTTACATCGGCTATGTCGGGCTTTCGATCGCGTTTTCGTTCGCCATCGGTGCGATGGTGACGCGCGACGTCGGTCCAACCTTCGCCCGGGCCATGCGGCCATGGGTGCTGGGCGCGTGGATTTTCCTGACGCTCGGCATCGTCGCAGGTTCGTGGTGGGCGTATTACACGCTTGGCTGGGGCGGCTGGTGGTTCTGGGATCCCGTCGAGAACGCCTCGCTGATGCCCTGGCTTGCCGCCACCGCCTTGCTGCATTCGGTCAGCGTGCTGGCGACGCGTGGTGCGCTCAAGGCGTGGACCGTGATGCTCGCGGTAGTCGCGTTCTCGATGTCGATGGTCGGTACCTTCCTCGTGCGCTCGGGCATCCTGACCAGCGTGCACGCGTTTGCGGTCGATCCCGAGCGCGGCAGCTTCATCCTGGCGCTGCTCGCGATCTATATCGGCGGCGCGCTCGCCCTGTTCGGCCTGCGCGCCTCGACGGTGACCGAGGGCTCGCGCTTCCATCTGTTCAGCCGCGAAGGCGCGCTGGTGATGAACAACGTGCTGCTGGTCGGCATTCTGGGCATCGTGCTGATGGGTACGCTCTATCCGCTGGTGACCGAAGCGTTCGGCACCAAGGTCTCGGTTGGACCACCGTACTTCAACCCGGTGAGCGCGATCTTCGTGTTCCCGATGCTGGTGATCATGGCGGTCGGCCCGCTGATGCGCTGGCGCCAGGACAACGGCAAGAAACTGATCAATCTGATGGCGGCGCCTGCTCTCGCTTTGGCGGTGGCGCTGGCGCTGGTGGTGCTGTTTGCCGGCGACATCGCCATCCTGCCGCTGCTGGGGCTGATCTTCGCCGCAGGGCTTGCGGTGGCCAGCATTCTGCCGCTTTGGAAGCGTAACCTGCGCCGCACGCCTGCGCACATCTATGGCATGGTGCTCGCGCATCTGGGTATTGCCGTGGCGCTCGCGGGTATGGCTGCCGAGTCCGCGTTCAACACCGAAAAGCTTGTTGCCAGCGAAATCGGCCAGACCCACACGGTCGGACCGTGGTCGATCGAGCTACAGGGAATCGACCCCATTGCTGGGCCGAACTGGACCGCGCTCGAGGCACGGCTTGTCACCCGCTATGGCGACAGCGCTACGCAGACCGTGATGAACCCGCAGTCGCGGATGTTCTCGTCTCCGCCGACCGCAACCAGCCATGCTGCGCTGCTGACGCGGTGGAACGGTCAGCTGTATGTCGTGCTGGGTGAAGAGGGCGATGATGGCCGCTGGCAGCTGCGGCTGTGGTGGAAGCCGTTCGTGCCTTTGATCTGGTATGGCGGGCTGCTGATCGGGCTGGGGGGCATCCTGGCGCTGGTCGGCCGTACCGCGCGCGATCTGCGCCGCAAGGACCAGCCCGAATATGAACCGGTGGCCGCGCCTGCCGATCCCAAGCCCGTCGGAGGCCGCGAGGCCCTGGCATGAAGCACGTCCTATCATGAAGCATTGGGCCATCTGGTTGCCGCTCGCGGTGTTCGGCGTGTTGTTCGCGTTGTTCGCGACGGGGCTGATCGCGCCGGGTGATCGCACCATTGTCTCGCAGATGATCGGCAAGCCATTGCCCGCGTTCGATCTGCCACAGGCGGTGCCGGATCGCCCTGCCGTGACCCGCGCCAATTTCACCGATGGCAAACCCAAGCTGCTCAACGTGTTTGCCAGCTGGTGCGTGCCCTGCGTTGCCGAAGCCCCCTATCTGCAGCAGCTTGCCGATGTCGGGGTCGAGATCAACGGTGTTGCGATCCGCGATCGCGGCCCTGACGTGCAGGCGTTTCTCGCGCGCAACGGCAACCCCTATGCGCGGATCGGATCCGACGACGTGAGCAAGATCCAGTTCGACCTGGGCTCGTCGGGCGTGCCCGAGACCTTCGTCATCGATGGCAAGGGGATGATCACCTATCAGCATATCGGCGATATCCGAGCCGAGCATGTGCCGGTGATCCTCGAGAAGCTGAAGGAAGCGCAGTGATGCGCGGCTTTCTGCTCCTTTTGGTCGCGCTGCTTGCGCAACCCGTCGCCGCACAGGATTCGCTTCCGCCCGCGCCTTATGCCTATAAGCAGCTCGACGACCCCGCGAAGGAAAAGTCCGCGCAGGATCTGATGATGACGCTGCGCTGCCTGACGTGCCAGAGCCAGTCGATTGCCGACTCCGATGCGGCGATGGCGGGCGACATGCGCCACCAGGTGCGCAGCCGGATCGAGGCAGGTGAAGACCCTGAGGCGATCCGCTCCTGGCTGATCGAGCGTTATGGCGATTGGGTATCCTATCAACCGCAGGTGACCGCGATGACCTGGCCGCTGTTTGCCGCGCCGGTCATTTTGTTGCTGTTTGCGGCATTCATCGTGCGCAAACGTTTTGGCAGGGCCAAGCCGACCGGAGAGAAGAGCTGATGGCCTGGGGAAGCGTTCTGTTGGTGGCGGTCGCCGTCATGGCGGGCATGATCTGGCTGGGCAAGATGCCGCGCAAGGCGTGGGAACTTTCCGCCGCGGCGCTGTTCTTGGGGATTGCAGGCTATGCCTGGCAGGGGCAGCCTTCGCTGGCTGGATCGCCTAAGGAGCCTGTCGAAAAGCTCGGCATGTTCGACGAGGACCTCGCCAAGCAGCGCGATGAGATGGGCGGCAATTTCGGCAATGCGCGTGCCTGGCTGGTGCTCGCCGATAGCCAGAGCCGGCAAGGCAAGTTTGCTACCGCAGCCACCGCACTGAGCAAGGGGCTGGAAACCTTTCCCGAGGACGCCGATCTGTGGGTCGCTTTGGGCAACGCGCTTGTCGGCCACAGCAACGGGCTTTTGACGCCGGCATCGCAGTTTGCCTATCAGAAGGCGGCGACCCTTGCTCCCGACCATCCCGCACCACCGTTTTTCCTAGGGCTGGCGCTGGCGACATCGGGCCAGTTGCAGCAGGCTCGTGCGATCTGGGGCGAGTTGCTTGAGCGCTCGCCACCCGACGCCGAGTGGCGCGAAGACCTCACCACACGACTCGCCACGATCGATGCGCTGATCGCCCAGCAGAGCGGTGCGCCCGCGCCGGGCATGCCCGGATCGGTTCCGACCGCCCCTACAGCCAACTAAGGCACTGAATAGCAACAACAATTGCCGGTCAGCGATTATATTGCACCGCGTCATGGGCCATGCTAATCCGCTGGCCATTGCCGATTTGGCGATAGGCGAAAGGGAACGATGAACGCGGGTTGCCTGGCTGCACGCGTTCGCACACTGCCCGATGATTACAGACACTCCTTCAGAAACGCCTCCCACGCAGCCGTCAGCCGGTTCGGTGGCGGGCGAACAGGTCGCACAACAACCCGGCAACGGCGATACGCACAGCAGTTCGGTCGCCTTGCTGGCGTTCGGCGCGATCGGCATCGTGTTTGGCGACATCGGCACAAGCCCGATCTACGCCTTCCGTGAGACGTTCGCCGGGCACCACCCGCTGACCCCGGATCCCGAACATATCTTTGGCGTCGTCAGCCTGATCTTCTGGTCGATGACTCTCGTTGTCGGCGTGCAATATGTCAGCATATTGATGCGCGCCGACAATAAAGGGCAGGGCGGCAGTCTCGCGCTTGTCGCGCTGATTTCGCGCAGTATCGGCCGCACCAGCTATGGCTGGCTGCTGATCCTGCTGGGCGTGTTCGCGACGGCCTTGTTCTACGGCGACAGCATGATCACCCCTGCGATTTCGGTGCTGTCGGCGGTCGAAGGGCTGACCGTGGTCAATCCCGGGCTGCAGCCCTTGGTGATCCCAATCGCGGTCGGCCTGCTGGTGTTTCTGTTCTTTATCCAGTCGCGAGGCACCGCCAAGATCGGGACGTTGTTTGCGCCGATCATGGTGTTGTATTTCGTCACCATCACGGTGCTGGGCATTTATCAAATCGTGTTCAACCCCGAGATCCTGCTCGCGCTGAACCCCTGGTATGCCGTGCGGTTCTTCATCAACGATGGCTGGTTCGCGTTTCTGGCGCTCGGCTCGGTCGTGCTGGCGGTGACCGGGGCGGAGGCGCTGTACTCCGACATGGGGCATTTTGGGCGCGGTCCGCTGCGGCTGTCATGGTTCGGCTTTGTGATGCCTGCGCTGTTGATCAACTATTTCGGTCAGGGCGCAATGATCATCGGGATGGGCCCTGCCGAGGCTATCGAGACGATCAAGAACCCGTTCTTCCTGCTGGCACCCGAAATGCTGCGACTGCCGCTGGTGCTGCTGGCGACGGCTGCGACCTTCATAGCCAGCCAGGCGGTGATCTCGGGCGCATTCTCGATCACCCATCAGGCGATCCAGCTGGGCTATATTCCTCGCCTGTCGATCAAGCACACCAGCGCATCGGAAAGCGGCCAGATCTACATTCCGCTGATCAACTGGGTGTTGATGATCGCCGTGATCCTGCTGGTGCTGACCTTCCAGAGCTCGAGCAACCTGGCCGCAGCCTATGGCATCGCGGTCACCGGTGCGATGCTGATCGACACCTGCCTGATGGCGGTGTTGCTGATCGCGATGTGGAAATGGAAATTGTGGATGGCGATCCCGGTCATCATCACCTTCGTGGTGGTCGATGGCGCCTATTTCCTCGCCAATGCGACCAAGATTCCCGATGGCGGCTGGTTCCCGCTGGTCATCGGTGCATTCACCTTCACGCTGCTCACCACCTGGGCGCGCGGACGCAATCTGATGCGCGAGACGATGATCGAAAGCGCGTTGCCGATCGAGGTTTTCGTCAAGTCGGCACAAGGATCGGCTACCCGGGTCAAGGGCACGGCGATCTTCATGGCATCGGCGACCACGGGCGTTCCGACCGCGCTGCTGCACAACATGAAGCACAACAAGGTGATCCATGAGCGCGTCGTCATCCTGACGGTGCAGATCATGGAAGTGCCGTATGTGACAGAGGCCAACCGCTTCCAGGTTGAAAGCCTGGGCCATGGCTTCTACCGGATGATCCTGCGCTATGGCTTCATGCAATCGACCGACGTTCCCGCCGCGCTCAAGGACGTGAAGGAGCTGTGCGGCGGCAAGTTCGAGATGCTGCAGACCAGTTTCTTCCTTTCGCGCCAGACGTTGCTCACCGCTGAACGCCCGGGAATGCCGGTATGGCGCGAGAAGATCTTCGCGTGGATGCTGCGCAACTCGGCAAGCCCGATGGAGTTCTTCAACCTGCCCTCGAACCGCGTGGTTGAACTGGGCAGCCAGCTGGAAATCTGAAGGAGCGCGGCGATGATCGTGATTGCAGGCCATTACCGGTTCCCGCCCGAGCATCTGCCGGCGATCGAGCCCGCGATGGCGACCATGATCGCAGCCAGCCGCGCCGAGCCGGGCTGCGTGCATTATGCGTTTTCGCACGATGTGATCGAACCCGGTCTTATCCGCGTCAGCGAATGCTGGGTCGATCAGGCCGCGTTCGATGCCCATGCCGCCAGCGCGCATATGGCGCAGTGGCGGGCCGCAGGCGCGGTACATGGAATCCATGACCGCACGATCACGGCTTATGAGGCGACGGCCGCCCGTCCGCTCTGATCGCCCAACCTGACGGTTATCGGGCCTCGCAGCGCAATGTGATCATGCGCTGCTGCATATCGTAGACCAGCGCCGAGCAGCCCTGCAGAAACCTTCGCCCGGCCACGATGCGCAGGTCGACCTTCTTGTCCTTCTTGCCCACCACGACAATCTCATCCGAATCTGCGCCATCGCCACCTTCGGCTGCAATCCCCGAAGCATCGCCATAATCGCTATAGCGGACATCGACGTTGGTGAGCTGCGCAGGGCCCAGCGGTACCGGCTTTGACAGCGTCATTGCGCGTGTCGGCCGCGTGATCCCATAATAGATCAGGGTCTGTTTGGGCTCGCCAGTGAACTTGCCATCGCGCTTTTGGGCAAGCCAGTTGCCGGTGGGCGCGCTGGCCAGTGTCTCATTGCGTTGCAGGCTGAACTGAAAGCGAAGCTTTTCCCCTTCAAGATCGATCGTTGTGCCGACACCCAAGCGGCCCAAAAACCCGAAATTGTCGAGCGCGAGCTGGTAATTCTTCTCGGTGGGCGAAGGATTGCCAAGAAGGAACTTGATGCGCTTGTACGGCAGCGAAGCCGGGCTGATCGTACCGTCTGCGAGGCTGGACGAGGCGCGGTCAGCCCAGAAGATGCGCTGGTTCTTTTCCCCCGCGCCATAATCCACCTTGTGGATGGCGGAGTTGCCGTTGACGCGCTCGGAGCCCACCATGCTGCGAAACGCCAGCATCCCGGGTTTCAGGCCCAGCCGCACGGCTGCTTCGGGGTTGAGTGTCGGGGCATCGGCGGCCTCGGGCCTGACCTCGAGCCGCAACGCCTCACCGTTGATGGTAACATCGATGATGTTATCGCCGCTCAGGACCAGCTCTTCGGGCAATTGAGGACCAGGTTTGGCAAGCACCGCGCTGGAACAGGCCACAGACAGTAGCACAACCATGCCAAAAGCACGCATATCCAAAGCCCCCTTAAATCCCCAGCACCGCGCGGTTGAGGCGATGTTATCGCACCTCAAGCTGAACGGCGGCTGACCTGGCAGAAGGCCAGATGCAAAGGCGCAATCAGTATTGCGATCGTGCCAGCAGCGATTCCTTGGCCGCGTTGTATTCCCGGGTCAGGCGGCCGACCATGTCGGCGACGGTATCGACCTTGTCGACCGCGCCGATACCCTGTCCGCTGCCCCAGATGTCACGCCAGGCCTTGGCTTCGGTGTTGCCACCCGAACCGAAGTTCATCGTGCTGTAGTCGCCCTTGGGGAGGTTGTCGGGATCGAGCCCGGCGTTGACGATCGACTGGCGCAGATAGTTGCCCGAAACGCCGGTGAACAGGTCCGAATAAACGATGTCCGATGCCTTGCCCTCGACGATTCCATTCTTGTAGCCATCGTCGGCGCGCGCTTCGGCCGTGGCGATAAACGCCGAGCCGATATACGCAAAGTCCGCGCCCATCGCCTGTGCAGCCAGGATCGCTGCGCCGCTGGCGATCGATCCCGACAATGCCACCGGCCCGGTGAACCACTGACGGATTTCCTGCATCAGCGCGAAGGGCGAGATCGTGCCTGCATGCCCGCCGGCACCGGCTGCAACCGGGATCAGGCCGTCAGCGCCCTTTTCCACGGCCTTGCGGGCGAAGCGATCGTTGATGACGTCGTGCATGGTGATGCCGCCCCAGTCGTGCACCGCCTTGTTCAGGTCTTCGCGCGCACCCAGCGAGGTGATCACCATCGGCACCTGCCACTTGGCGCAGGTCATCAGGTCGGCCTCGAGCCGATCGTTCGACTTGTGGACGATCTGGTTGACCGCATAGGGCGCGGCGGGCGCGTCGGGGTTGGCACGATTATATTCGGCCAGTTCCTCGGTGATCTGGTGAAGCCATTCGTCGAGCTGTGCCTGCGGGCGCGCGTTCAACGCAGGGAACGATCCGATCACGCCCGCCTTGCATTGCGCAATGACAAGCTCGGGTCCGGAAATGATGAAGAGCGGCGACCCGATGACGGGCAGGCGCAGTTTGTCGCAAAGCGGGGATGGCATTGTCATGGGCGCGACATTACCCATGGTTCATCGGCTGTCCAGAGGCATTTTTAACCAGACGATTAAGTTTTGAATGAAAACGGCTAACTGCATAGATATAAACCCGTTCTCCGGCGAAAGCCGGAGTCCAGGAGCGAGATTGTTCTGTAACCGCCCTGAATTCCGGCTTTCGCCGGAAAACGAAGAAGGTGCGAATCTGAGCGGCTTCAAATCCCCTCGAGCGCGCTCAGCACCGCCTTGATCGACGCGGTAGCAACATCCTCGTCCACGCCCACGCCGAAGCAGGGCGATCGGCCGTCGATTGCGCACTCGACATAAGCCGCCGCGCGCGCCTTCGACCCCGCACCGATGGCGTGCTCGCGGTAATCGGCGATGTCTATGGCGATACCCAGCGCGGCAGACAGCGCATCGACCACGCCCGATATCAGCCCGTTGCCACGACCGCTGACCGGAATTTCTTGACCGTCCGCGATAATGCGTCCGACGAACAGCCGGTCGTTCCCCGCCTTGCGCTCCTCATAATCGACAAGCTGGTATTTGCCCCGACCATCGAGCCGGTAGCGGGTCTGGAACGCCTGCCAGATGTCGGATGAGGACAATTCCATGCTCTTGGCGTCGGCGAGCGCCTGCACTGTCTTGCTGAAATCGGCCTGCAGCCTTTTGGGCAGCTTCAATCCCTGGTCCTGCTCGAGCACCCAGGCGACGCCGCCCTTGCCCGACTGCGAGTTGACCCTGATCACCGCCTCGTACGACCGTCCGATATCGGCGGGGTCGAGCGGCAGATAGGGGACCTGCCAGTACTCGTCGTTGCGCTTTTCCTGCGCGGCAAAGCCCTTCTTGATCGCATCCTGATGGCTGCCCGAAAACGCGGTGAACACCAGTTCGCCCGCATAGGGGTGCCGCTCGGGCACTTTCAATTGGTTGCAATATTCCACCGTCTTGACGATCTCGTCCATGTCCGAGAAGTCGAGACCGGGATGCATCCCTTGCGTGTACATATTGAGGCCCAGCGCGACGAGATCGACATTGCCGGTGCGTTCGCCATTGCCGAAGAGGCAGCCCTCGATCCGGTCCGCGCCCGCCATCAGGCCGAGTTCGGCCGCCGCGATGCCCGATCCGCGATCATTGTGCGGATGCAGGCTGATCACCACGCAATCGCGCCTGCTGATGTTGCGGCACATCCACTCGATCTGGTCGGCATAGATATTGGGGCTCGAGGCTTCGACCGTTGCGGGCAGGTTGAGGATCAGCGGCTTTTGCGGATTCGGCTGCAAGACCTCCATCACCGCCTCGCAGACCTCGAGGCTGAAATCGAGTTCGGCGGTGGAGAAGGTTTCAGGGCTGTATTCGAAATGCCAGTCGGTCTCGGGGTATTTCGCCGCCTGCTCCATAAGGATGTTGGCGCCCTCGACCGCGATCGCCTTGACGCCTGCGCGGTCGAGCCCGAAAACCACCTCGCGCCAGGCGGGCGAGACGGCGTTGTACAGGTGGACGATCGCGCGGTGGACGCCGGCGAGGCTCTCGAAGGTCTTTTCGATCAGGTCGCGGCGTGACTGGGTGAGCACCTGCACAGTGACATCATCGGGAATCTTGCCGCCATCGACCAGCCCGCGAATGAAATTGAACTCGGTCTCGCCGGCAGAAGGAAAGCCGACCTCGATCTCCTTGAGACCAATCTTGACCAGCAGATCGAAGAAGCGCTGCTTCTTGGCAGCGTCCATCGGATCAATCAGTGCCTGGTTGCCGTCGCGCATATCGGTCGACAGCCAGCGCGGCGGGGCGGTGATCACCGCGTCGGGCCAGGTGCGGCCCGGCAGATCGACACGCGGGAAGGATCGGTATTTTTGCGAAGGATCGGTGAGCATCGGCATGGCTGAAGGGCGCCCCTGACTGTTTGATGGTGCGATAAGGGTGGCCAGCAAACAGCGCAACCGGTGATCGGCGCTGAGCGTGCTGGCAGGTGGAAAAGCCCTTAGGCGTGGCGCGCCGCATCGGCGCACACGGTCGGTACACGCCTAAGGGCGTGTAAGTCGCAGTCCAAGAAGGAGGGCCGATCCGGTCATAATGGCATCGTCATTGCGCGAACAAGGCAATATGCGCAACAAAAAAATGGCATCGATAGGCGTCTGCGTCGGAAGCGGGTTGTCCGTCCCCGTCAGAAAGTCGCGAATAGGTTGACGTTGAAGGTATGATCAGCCCGGTCCTGCCCGTCGCGCACCACGTATTGGTTGAGATATCCTGGGACCACTTCCACGCCCTTCGCCAGCGGGACCGAAACACCGACGAAATTGCGCCAAATCGATAGGCCGCCCCGCTGCACGCCGGTTCGGTCAAGGTCCACGAACGGCTCGGTATACGCAGCGATCTTGTTGTGCCGGGTGATGGGTACGCGCACCTGCACGAACTGCCGCAGACGCCACGCAGTACCGCCACGTTCGACGAAGGTGCGCTGTTCCAGCCGGGTGCGAGAATCGAGCGTCAGGCCGCCTTCGGTCGAAATCAGCCTGACATTGAACTCCTGGTAAAAACGGTGCTCGTTCAGCTCGGCCGGACCGACAGGATTGGTGCGGACATAGGCATAGCCAGCGCCGATGTTCACGTCCTTGCTCAGTCGATAGCCGACCAGCGAGCGCAGCAGCAGTTGTCCCAACCGGTCGGCGTCGTTGGTGAAACGCTCCTGCGCTTCGAGCCTAATGTAGACGTCATCGCTCGCGTTGATCGTTGCGAACTGGCCGAGCCAGATGTTGAAATCATCCTCGGTGGCCGAGGCCGGCGAGACCAGTAGAGCAGAACCGACGGCGCAGCAGAGCAAGCGCGATAACATGGAATTTGTCTTCTTGTGGGAGGATGACGCTGGACCAAACGGCCAGCACGGCCAAAACGCGTCTCCGCAGGCCGCAGTGTATATATAGACATATATTCTCTCCCCGGCACACGGCCGGGGAGAGAATTGCGCCTTACTTCTTTTCGAACGCCACAGTGATGTCGAGTTCGACTTCGTCGCTGATCATCGGCAGCGCATAGTTCACGTTGAAATCGCTGCGCTTGATCGTCGTCTTGGCATGAAAGCCGACGGTTTCCTTCTTGTTGAAAGGATTGGCGCCCGCGCCCGAAAACTCGGTGTCGAGCACGACCGGCTTGGTGACGCCGTTGAGCGTCAGGTCACCGGTGATCTTGGCGGTGTTGCCGGTCGCCGCGACGCTGGTCGAAACAAAGCGGGCGTCGGCAGGCGACGAACCAAAGAAATCAGGCTGGCCGCCATCCTTGCCGGCGCGCAAAAGGTGCTCGGTCAGGCCCTTGCTGGCGGTGGTCACCTTTGACACCGGAATGGTAATGTCCACTTTGGCAGTAGAGGGGTTGGCAGGATCAATCTCGAGCGTGCCGGTCGCATCGCCGAAGATGCCGAAATAGTCGTTGAAGCCGAAATGGCTGACGCGCCAGCCGATCAGCGTGTGGCCGGGGTCGGTGGCATAGGAGCCTGCGGTGACACGGCTGGCGTCCAACTGGCCGGGAACCTGGGTGCCCTGGCCGATCAGCGGGGTGGCGGCAACAAGGGCGAGAATCGCGAGGGCTTTGCGCATTGGGGGATACTCCTGACAGACGGTGGGGATAATGCGCGTGAAGTTGGGTTCCGCAGTCGCGCGAGTCAATCGTTGATGCGTACGCGACGAGAATTCACCGCGTGCCGGCGTCCATGCCTGCGCGTACCACCGCATACACATCGCTCAACTGCTCGGCGGTCATGCAATAGGGCGGCATGACATAGACGGTGTTGCCCAAGGGGCGGATCAGCACGCCGTTTGCCCGGCCCCATGCGGCCAGATGCACCGCCCAGCTGGACAGATAGCCATTTCCACCGGCGGCGATATCAAACGCTGCGATCGTCCCGCATTGCCGGGTACTGGCGACCAGCGGATGATCGGCCATGGCTTGCAGCTCGGCCGCCTGAAACGCCGCCAGGTCGTCGATCCGCTGCTGGACCGGTTCGTCCGCCCAGATCGCCAGATTAGCCACCGCGGCAGCACATGCGAGCGGGTTGGCGGTATAGCTGCTCGAGTGGAAAAAGCAGTCGGCGCGGTCCTGCGACCAGTGCGCCATGAAGATCGGCTCGCTCGCCAGTGTCACCGCCAACGGCACCGACCCACCTGTCAGGCCCTTGGAGAGGCACAGGATATCGGGGATCACACCCGCCTGCTCGCATGCCAGCAGCGTTCCGGTACGCCCCCAGCCGGTCATCACCTCATCAGCGATGAACAGCACATCATGGCGGGTACAGATCGCGGCCATTTGCGCGAGCACGGACGGCGGGTACATCAGCATCCCGCCTGCGCCCAACACCAGCGGCTCGACAATGAACGCTGCGGCACCCTCGCGGCACGCCACGTCGAGCGCGTCGAGCGTCGCCTGCTCGGCTCCGGAGGTAGGGAAAGGGATGCTGGTCACATCGAACAGCAATGGAGCATAAGGTTTGTTGAACACTCCCCGCGCGCCGACCGACATCGCGCCGATGGTGTCGCCATGATAGCTGTGCTCCATCACGACGATCTTGTGACGATCAACCTTTCGGTTATGCCAATAGCCCAGCGCCATCTTCAGCGCGACCTCGACCGCAGTCGAGCCGGAGTCGCTGAAGAACACGCGGGTGAGCGGCTCGGGCGTGATCTCGATCAACCCGCGCGCCAGCGCTTCGGCGGGCTCGTGCGTCCATCCGGCAAAGATGATCTGGTCGAGGTTCTCGGTCTGGTCGCGGATCGCGGCCATGATGCGCGGGTGCGCGTGGCCGTGCGTTGTGACCCACCAGCTCGAGATCGCATCGAGCCACTGACGGCCGTCGGCGCCATGCAGCACCGCGCCTTGCCCGCGCGCGATCAGCGGGATGTCCTCACCCAGCCCGTGCTGGGTGAAGGGATGCCAGACGGGGGAGGGCGTCATATGAAATCCGCCAGATCGAACCCGTCGGTGAACCCTGCGGCGAGCGTCTGCGGGGTCAGCGTGTCGAGCCGGGCAAGGCGGCCCAAGCGGCGGACATTGCCGATGGTAGCGATAGTCTCTTCGCTATCGGGCATCGCATCGCCGATGAACGCGATGCCGTGGATCGGCACGCCGCGCGCGCGCAGCGCCTCTATGGTCATCAGGCTGTGGTTGATCGTGCCCAACGCGGTGCGCGCGCAGACGATCACCGGGATCCGCCAGCGCGCGAAGACATCGGCGTACAGCACCGCCCTTGTGACCGGCACCAGCGCGCCGCCTGCGCCCTCGATCACCAAGGGCGCATCGACATCAGGCGGTGTCAGCGCATCGGGATCGATCTCGACGCGGTCGATCTCGGCGGCCAGATGCGGCGAGGCGGGGGTGACCAGCCGCCAGGCTTCGGGGAGCGTCGATGCGGGCACCATGCGTTCGACGAAGCCGGTGTCGGTCTCGCCCTCAAGGCCAGACTGGATCGGCTTCCAATAGCGCGCACGCAAAGCCTGGACGAGGGCGGCGCTGAACACCGACTTGCCGATATCGGTGTCGGTTCCTGTAACAACAAAGCGGGGTTTCATGCGGGGATCATGATCCTGTCGAGTGATTCGGCCAGCGCGCCGATATCACCCATCGACACGTTGCGGGTAATGGAAATGCGCAGCCGCGCGGTGCCCTGCGGCACGGTGGGCGGGCGGATGCCGCGAATGTCGAAGCCCTGGCGCTGCAGGCTGGCCGCGATCTTCATGGTGCGCGCATCGTCGCCGATGATCACGGGCAGGATCTGCGTGTCAGATGGCGCGGTGCCCAACCGGGGGGCGAGCAGGCGGCGCGCTTCGGCGACGCGGGCGAACAGATCGTCTCGCCAGTCGTCATGGCCAGCGAC
Organism: Blastomonas aquatica; assembly: GCF_014639875.1. Classification (GTDB taxonomy): domain Bacteria; phylum Pseudomonadota; class Alphaproteobacteria; order Sphingomonadales; family Sphingomonadaceae; genus Blastomonas; species Blastomonas aquatica. The sequence continues at coordinate 145,218 of NZ_BMGD01000003.1, forward strand.
CAGCGTTAGCGCCCGGCGTACCATATGTGCGACCAGCGGCGAGGGCGCGGTCGAGAAGACGAGGGGGCGGGCGCGGTTGATAAGGAAATCGGTCACCACGTTGGGAGCGCAAATCAGCGCGCCTTCGCAGCCCAAGGCTTTGCCACAGGTGTGCAGGGTGATGACGTTCGGCTGGCCGGCAAGACCGTGCGCAAGTCCGGCACCGCCGGGTCCGAACACGCCGGTGGCATGCGCTTCGTCAATTACCAGCGCAGCATCGTGCCGAGCCGCCACCTGTGCCAGATCGGCCAGCGGGGCGCAGTCGCCATCCATGCTGTAGAGACTTTCGACCGCGATCCAGGCGCGCCCGGTGCCGCCTGCGTCACGCCAGCCGGCGATGACATCCTCGAACGCCTGTGCGTCATTGTGAGCCGCAGGGCGGCATTCTGCGCGGCCCAGCCTCATCCCGTCATGCGCGCTCGCGTGGATCAGACTATCGTGCACCACCAGATCGCCGCGCTGGGGCAGCGCGGCGAACAATGCTGCGTTGGCAGCAAAGCCGGTGGCAAAGAACAAGGCGGCCTCAGAGCCGAAATGCGTCGCGGCATCGGCTTCCAGCGCTTCGTGCGCCGGATGGTTGCCACGCAGCAGCCGCGATCCGCCTGATCCAGCAGGCAGGCCGAGCGCCATGGCTTCGCGCAAGGCATCGTGCAGCAGGGTCGATCCCGCCAGCCCGAGGTAATCGTTCGAGGCGAAGTCCTTGCCTTCCCGGGGACCAAGCGCACGCAGCCTCGAATCCCTTTTCAGGGATTCGAGTTGCGCTGCATGATCCTCGAAAATCGGCGTGATCAAAGACCGATCAGTTCTTGTCTTTGTCGACCAGCTTGTTCGCACCGATCCACGGCATCATCGCGCGGAGCTGTGCGCCGGTCTTCTCGATCGGATGCGCGGCAGCGAGCTTGCGCGCGGCCTTCAATTCCGGCTGACCGGCGCGGTTGTCGAGCACGAAGTTCTTGACGAAACGGCCCTGCTGGATGTCCTCGAGCACGCGCTTCATTTCGGCCTTGGTTTCCGAGGTGATGATCCGCGGACCGGTGGTGATGTCGCCATATTCGGCGGTGTTGCTGATCGAATAGCGCATGTTGGCGATGCCGCCTTCATACATCAGGTCGACGATCAGCTTCACCTCGTGCAGGCACTCGAAATACGCCATTTCAGGGGCATAACCCGCTTCGGTCAGCGTTTCGAACCCGGCCTGGATCAGGTGGGTCAGGCCGCCGCACAGCACCGCCTGCTCGCCGAAAAGATCGGTCTCGCACTCTTCGCGGAAGTTGGTTTCGATGATGCCGCTGCGGCCGCCACCGACTCCGCTCGCATAGGCCAGCGCAATGTCGTGCGCGTTGCCCGAAACGTCGCGTTCCACCGCGATCAGGCAGGGGACGCCGCCGCCGCGAACATATTCGCTGCGCACGGTGTGGCCGGGGCCCTTGGGCGCGATCATGATGACGTCGAGGTCTTCGCGTGCCTCGATCAGGCCGAAATGGATGTTGAGGCCGTGCGCGAAGGCGAGCGCCGCGCCGGGCTTCATGTTGGCGTGATAGTCATCGGCGTAGATCGCGGCCTGATGCTCGTCGGGTGCCAGGATCATCACGATATCGGCCCAGGCAGCGGCTTCTGCGTTGCTCAGCACCTTGAAGCCGGCTTCCTCGGCCTTCTTGGCGGTGGCCGAGCCGGTGCGCAGCGCGATGGCAACATCCTTGACGCCGCTGTCGCGCAGGTTCTGGGCGTGGGCATGGCCCTGGCTGCCATAGCCGACGATGACGATTTTCTTGTTCTCGATCAGCTTCTGATCCGCATCAGCATCATAATAAACGCGCATGTTCTTTCCCCATTTTCCTGTCTTCTTCGTCATTCCCGCGAAAGCGGGAATCCCGCTTTGGTTGGTGCAGAAGCGGGACCCCCGCCTGCGCGGGGGTGACGATGTGGTGGTTACGAAACTGAATTACCCTGCCGTGGCCCCCCGGGTCATCGCGACGACTCCGGTGCGGGCGACCTCGACCAGCCCGACCTCGCGCATCAGCGCGATGAACTGGTTGATCTTTTCCGACGATCCGGAAATCTCGAAGACGAAGCTGCCGGTGCTGGTGTCGACCGGGCGCGCGCGGAAGATATCCGCCAGCCGCAGCGCCTCGATCCGGGCTTCGCCGGTTCCGGCAACCTTGATCAGCGCCAGCTCGCGCTCGACATGCGGGCCAAGCTCGGTGAGATCGGCGACGCGGTGCACCGCCACCAGCCGGTCGAGCTGCGCAATGATCTGGTCGATCACCGCAGGCGGGCTGACCGTCACGATGGTGATCCGGCTGACCGCATGGTCCTCGCTGATATCGGCCACCGTCAGGCTTTCGATGTTGTAGCCGCGTGCGGTGAACATACCGGCAATCTTCGCCAGAATGCCCGCCTCGTTGTCGACGGTCACGGTCAGAACGTGCCGTTCGGATGCCTGTTGCTGAATATGCATGGGGCGATCTTTCAGAAAGGGTGAAAGCCGATGCTGCCCGCAGCAGAATGCCGCGCTAGCAGGATGGGCAAATCGGCTTTCGCCGATGGGACGTCACGGAGCGCATGAAACCGCATCAGACGAGCGCCTTGGCTTCGTCTTCCATGGTGCCGGCCACTTCGTCGCCATACAGCATCATGTCGGTGTGCGCCGCGCCCGAAGGGATCATCGGCAGGCAGTTGGCGAGTTTTGCCACGCGGCAATCGACCAGCACGGGGCCCGGATGATCGATCATCGCCTGAATGCCAGCGTCGAGGTCGCTCTGTTCGGAAATGCGGATGCCCTTCCAGCCATAAGCCTCGGCCAGAGCAACGAAATCGGGCAGCGCATCAGAATAGCTTTCCGAATAGCGGCTTTCATAGGTCAGCTGCTGCCATTGGCGCACCATGCCCATATACTCATTGTTGAGAATGAAAATCTTTACCGGCAGGCGATATTGCGTCGCAGTACCTAGTTCCTGGATGTTCATCTGGATCGAGGCTTCGCCGGCGATGTCGATGCACAAGGCATCGGGATTGCCCAATTGCGCGCCGATCGCGGCGGGCAGGCCATAGCCCATGGTGCCAAGCCCGCCCGAGGTCAGCCATTTGTTGGGCTGCTCGAAGCGGAAATACTGTGCCGCCCACATCTGGTGCTGGCCGACTTCGGTCGAGATGATCGGGCTTTGGTCTTTGGTCAGCGCATACAGCCGTTCGATCGCCTGTTGTGGCATGATCTCGCTGTCGCTGTCGCTGGGCGGATAGGCCAGGCACTCGCGCGCGCGCCAGCCCTTGATCCGCGACTGCCACTCGGACAGATCGCGCTTTTCGTGACCGATCGCCTCGAGCGCATCGATGATCTGGCCAAGCACCGTTGTGCAATCACCCACGATGCCCAGGTCCACCCGCACTGTCTTGTTGATCGACGAACGGTCGATATCAATGTGGATCTTCTTGGACTCGGGCGAGAACGCGTCGAGCCGCCCGGTAACCCGGTCGTCGAACCGCGCGCCGACGCAGATCACCAGATCGGCGCGGTTCATCACCATGTTGGCCTCGTAGGTGCCGTGCATCCCGAGCATGCCCAGCCATTCGGGATGCTCGGACGGGAAAGCACCCAGGCCCATCAGCGTCGAGGTGACCGGCGCGCCGGTCATATCCTGAAGCTGGCGCAGCAGTTCGCTCGCCTCTGGCCCCGCATTGATGACACCGCCGCCTGAATAGATCACCGGGCTGGTGGCCGCACTGATCATCTTGGCAGCCTGTGCGATATCATCGGGCATGCCTGCGGTGACCGGCGCGTACCGCAGGTTCGGGCGGGCAGGAGCGTCCCGGTCATAAGGTGCGCTGGCGACCTGAACGTCCTTGGGAATGTCGATCAGCACCGGGCCGGGGCGGCCCTTGGTCGCGATGTGGAATGCCTCGCGCACGGTCGAGGCGAGCTTGGCCGGGTCCTTCACCAGATAATTGTGCTTGGTGCAGTGGCGGGTGATGCCGATGGTGTCGGCTTCCTGGAAAGCATCGGTCCCAATCAGGTTGGTCGCAACCTGGCCGGTGATGACCACCATCGGGATCGAGTCCATCAGCGCATCGGTGATTCCGGTGACCGCATTGGTCGCGCCGGGGCCCGAGGTGACGAGCACGACGCCGGGCTTGCCGGTGGCGCGGGCATAGCCTTCTGCCGCATGCGCTGCTGCCTGTTCGTGCCGCACCAGGATGTGGCGCAGCGAAGGGTGGCCGAAGATCGCGTCGTAAATCGGCAGCACCGCGCCGCCGGGATAGCCGAAAATCACTTCGACGCCCTGCTCGACCAGCGTTTCAACCAGTATCTGCGCGCCGCTCAGTTCGGCCATGACCAAAAACCCATCCTCAAGAAAACCAAGGCCCGCTTAGACAAAGCGGGCCGATGTTGCAAAACCATATGCTGCCGAGCGACGTGCACCAATCGAAACCGGTAAAATCAACCCGGCGCAGGCAGCCCGCGCCGGGTTGGAAAACCCATTTGACAGGTCGAAGGACGCTGGCAGCAACGTCGTGACCCGTGCGCTCTAAAAGACATAAAATGCTGCGTCAACACCTAATGGTGGAATAAAATATCAAAATTCACCACTAGACTATCGGAAAGTGGTTCTATGAATCTGTGCCAGTCCTTGGGCGGCTGGTTGCGGAACCAGGTGTACTGGCGCTTGGCGTACTGCCGCGTGGCGAGCTGGCCATCGGCGAGGCTTTGCGCGAGATCGCTTTCCCCGCGCAGCAGACGGGCAACCTCTGGCACGCCGATCGCGCGCATCACCGGTAGATCGGGCGACAGGTGCCGCGTCAGCAGCGTTTCGACCTCTTGGCGGGCACTACCATCGAGCATCGCGGCGAACCTGCGATCACACCGCTCGAGCAGCCAGTCGCGCGGGGGCTGCAGGACCAGCGGACGCAGCGCGATCTGCGCGCCGATCCCGCCCACCTTGCGCGCTTGCCAATGCGCGACCGGTTGGCCGGTCGACCGGATGATCTCGAGCGCGCGTGCGACCCTGGTCGTATCGGCAGCATTCAGCCGCGCGGCGCTGGCGGGATCTTCCTGGCGGAGCGCGGCATAGGTCTGCTCAACGGGCATCGCGCGCACCGCTGCGCGGATTTCAGCGTCGATTGGCGGAATTGGCGCGATACCGTGGAGCAGCGTCTGGATATACAGCCCGGTACCCCCGACGAGGATTGGCAGCGTACCGGCGGAATGTGCGGCGGTAATCTCGGCACGCGCATCAGAAGCCCATCGCGCGGCGGAGCAGGCCTCGGCGCCATCGATATAGCCGAACAAACGGTGCTCGATGCCGCCCATTTCATCAGGCTCGGGGCGCGCGCTCAGCACGGCCAGATCGGCATAGACTTGCGCGCTATCGGCGTTGAGGATCACCGCGCGTTGCCCGTGTGCCTCAAGCCATTGCGCATAGCGGACCGCCAATCCGCTCTTGCCGCTGGCGGTCGGTCCGGCAATAAGCGCCACCGCCGGGAGAATGTTTCCGGTCCTATCGAGGGAAGATGTTGTGCCCATAGCCGTGCTGATAGCAGCAGAGCCCCTGCCAGCGGGAGAGCTAAACGCTGCCACCGACAAATTGCATCAGGCAGGGCTGGTGGTGGGCACGAGCCACTGGGTCGAACCCGGGCTGGTGGGCGAGGTTCGGTTCACTGGCGACCGTGCTGCTGCCAATGACGCGCTCGAACCGCTGCGCGCCGCCGCCGATGTGCTGGTGCTCGACGAGGCCGCGCGCGATCCGCGGCTGCTGGTCTCCGACATGGACAGCACCATGATCGTCAACGAATGCATCGACGAGCTTGCCGATTACGCCGGGGTCAAGCCTCAGGTCGCCGCCATCACCGAACGCGCGATGCAGGGCGAGCTCGATTTCGAGGCCGCGCTGCGTGAACGCGTCGCGCTGCTCGAGGGTCTGAGCGAACATGTCATCGCCGATTGCCTCGCCCAGCGGATCCGCCCGATGCCAGGTGCACGCACATTGGTCCGCACGCTGTCGCGGCGCGGCGCGGACTGTGTGCTGGTTTCGGGCGGTTTCCATTCGTTTGCCGATGTCATCGGAGCAGAGCTGGGCTTCAACGCGGTGTTCGCCAACCGGCTGGTGATCGAGCACGGTCACCTGACCGGCGATCTTGAAGGTACGATCGTCGATGCCGCGCGCAAGGCGGCAATCCTGATGGAGCAATCGGTGGGGCAGGGGCTTGAGGCGCGTCAGGTGATCGCGCTGGGCGATGGCGCAAACGATATCCCGATGCTGAAAGCCGCCGGAACCGGAATCGCCTACCACGCCAAGCCCGCGGCGATCGCGGCAGCCGATGCGCATATCGCGCATGGCGACTGGACCGTCCTGCTCCACGCGCTGGGAATAGCGCGCGCCGACTGGAGCGATTGAGACGCGAAAAAAAGGGTGCGGCGAACCTCGCCACACCCCTTCGCGCATTTCAGCGATGAAGCGGAAGATCAGCCCTGCAGCAGGCGCATGATCGTCATCGCCTGTTCGCTGCCCGACTGCGGCACGGTTTCGCCGGTGCGGTCGGTGATCTTGTCGAAGATCCGCGCCACGCCTTCCGCGGTGCGCTCGCCTTCGGGAAGTGCCGCGCCCTGGGTCATCGTGACATAGGCCGCGTGGAACGCGCCTGCGCCTGCGCCGATGATCATGTTGGTCGGCGCGTCTTCGGACACCAGATAGACCGCGGCAGGCACGACGTTCTCGGGCTTAAACTGCGCGAAGGCTTCAGGCGGGAAGATGTCTTCGGTCATGCGGGTTCCGGCGACGGGCGCCAGCGTGTTGACCTTGATGTTGTTCTTGGCGCCTTCGAGGTACAGCGTCTTGGTGAGGCCTGCGAGGCCCAATTTGGCCGCGCCATAGTTGGCCTGGCCGAAGTTGCCGTACAGGCCGGTCGACGATGCGGTCATCAGGATGCGGCCATAATTCTGCTCGCGCATTGTTTCCCACACAGCCTTGGTGCAGTTGGCCGAGCCGAGCAGGTGGACCTTGACCACCAGATCGAAATCGGCCGGTTCCATCTTGGCGAAGCTCTTGTCGCGCAGGATGCCGGCGTTGTTGATCAGCACGTGGACGCCGCCCCAGGCTTCCTTGGTCTTGGCGACCATTTCGACCATCTGTTCATATTCGGTGACCGAGCCGCCATTGGCCATGGCTTCGCCACCAGCGGCCTTGATCTCTTCGACGACCTGCGCGGCAGCGTCCGACGTGCCGGTGCCGTCGCGCGATCCGCCCAGATCGTTGACGACGACCTTGGCGCCGCGTGCGGCGAGATCGAGCGCATAAGCGCGGCCCAGGCCGCCGCCTGCGCCGGTGACAATGGCAACGCGGTCCTTGAAACTGATGGTCATAAGATGCATCCTTTCGGGCAGGGTTTTACACCCCGGGGTTTAGATTGCGCGCGGCAAATGCGCGCCGAATGGCGCGGGTTTTAGCCATGTTGTGCCGCTTGGCAAGCACCAAGCTGGGCCTCAGACAACCACGAGCCCGATTGACGTTCGCGTAAACCCGCGCTGACGTTACGGCGATCAGGCCAGTTCGCTGTCCAGCGCGTATCCTGCCGAACGCACCGTGCGGATGATATCGGGCTGGCCGTGCGCGTTCAATGCCTTGCGCAGGCGCCGGATGTGCACGTCGACGGTGCGAATCTCGATATCGCTGTCATGCCCCCACACGCTGTCGAGCAGCCGCTCGCGCGAGAACACCCAACCGGGATGCTCGAGGAAATGGCGCAGCAGGCGGAACTCGGTGGGGCCAAGCGGAATGGTCTGCCCGGCGCGCTTCACCTTATAGCCCACGGTGTCCATCTCGATGTCGGCGAAGCTCAGCGCCTCGCCGGCAAGCGCCGGGCGTACCCGGCGCAGCACCGCGTTGACTCGCGCGATCAGTTCGCGCGGCGAGAACGGCTTGGTGACATAATCGTCAGCGCCGATATCGAGCCCGCGCACCCGGTCTTCCTCTTCGCCGCGTGCCGACATCATGATGATCGGGATGTTCGACGTATCATTGTCGCGGCGCAGGCGGCGGCAAACCTCGATCCCCGAGAGGTTCTCGATCATCCAGTCGAGCAGTACGATATCGGGACGCTCTTCGCGCGCGATCAGCATCGCCTCCTCGCCATCGGCGGTCTGGCTGACACGAAAGCCCTGCTTGTCGAAGTGCCAGGAGACAAGCTCTGCCAGGGCCATGTCGTCTTCAACCAGCAGCAGATGGGGTGTTGTCATCGTCTTCGTGCTTTCTTGTGCGAAAAGTCCCGGTCAGAAATATGGCTGATCAGTCGGCGTTTGGTGCGAGCGCATCGTCGCCACGCTCGCGTTCGTTCATCGATTGTCCGGTAACGGCAAAATAGACCATTTCCGAAACGTTAGTGGCATGATCGCCGATCCGCTCGAGGTTCTTGGCGATAAACAAAAGGTGCGTGCCGGCGCCGACATGCTCGGGGTTTTCGATCATGTGTGCGATCAGCGCGCGGAAGATGCTGTTGTAGAAATCATCGACCGTCTTGTCCTGCGCGCACACGGCGACCGCAAGGTCGGCATCGCGGCGAGCAAAGGCGGTGAAGGCGTCGTCGACAAGCTGGCGAGTGGCGTCGGCCATCGCGGGCAGCATTCGAGCCGCTTCAATATGCTGGCTGGCATCGATCAGCGCGACCCGCTTGGCGATGTTCTTGGCATAATCGCCGATCCGCTCGACCACGCCTGAAATCTTGAGCGCCGCGACCAGTTCGCGCAGGTCATCGGCCATCGGCGCGCGCAGCGCGATGGTCTGGATCACCATCCGGTCGATCTGCTCTTCGAGCGCATCGATCCGCTTGTCGCCCTCGACAACCTGATGCGCGAGCTCGAGATCGTTGTTAGCGAGCGCCATCATCGCGCCTTCAACGGCTTTTTCCGCGCGTCCACCGATTTCGGCGATCAGACCGCGCAGAGTGATCAGGTCGCCGTCAAAGGCCTTCAGCGTATGTTCGTTCTGTCCATGGTTCATCAAGTTATCCAAAATCAGCAAATGTCGGGTCTAATCGTCGCCAAACAAGTCAGGGCATTTACATAGTATCGTCAGAATGTGTTTTTGGTCAGCCATACCGGCCAGTAATATAATCACGGGTGCGCTCTTCGCGCGGGTTGGTGAAGATGTCCGAGGTGTCTCCATACTCCACCATGTTGCCCAGATGGAAGAAGGCAGTCTTCTGCGAAACGCGCGCCGCCTGTTGCATGTTGTGCGTAACGATGACGATGGCATAGCGTCCGCGCAGTTCGTGGATCAGTTCCTCGATCTTCGCGGTTGCGATCGGATCGAGTGCCGAGCATGGCTCGTCCATCAGGATGACTTCGGGATCGACCGCGATCGCGCGTGCGATGCACAACCGCTGCTGCTGGCCGCCCGATAATGCAGTGCCGCTTTCTGTCAGCCGGTCCTTGACTTCGTTCCAAAGGCCGGCCCGCACCAGCGAGTTTTCGACGATCTGGTCAAGTTCCGCCTTGTTGGGCGCAAGGCCATGAATGCGCGGACCGTACGCAACGTTGTCGTAGATCGATTTGGGAAAGGGATTGGGCTTTTGGAACACCATGCCGACCCGCGCGCGCAATTGCACCACGTCCATCTTGCTCGAATAGATGTTCTCGCCATCCAGCGTGATGTCGCCTTCCACCCGCGCGCTGGCGATCGTGTCGTTCATCCGGTTAAGCGTCCGCAGAAAGGTCGACTTGCCGCAGCCCGATGGGCCAATGAAGGCGACGACATTATCCATGTCGATGTCGATCGACACGCCGTTGATCGCCTGCTTCTCGCCGTAAAATACCTTTACGTCGCGCGCCGACATCTTTGTGTTAGGGGCGGATTCGGTCATGAATTTCGTTACCATCGTGTTTCAAAGCGGTTGCGCAGATAGACTGCGACCGCATTCATGGTGAGCAGGAAGACGAGCAGGACAATGATCGCAGCAGAGGTCTTTTCGACGAAGCCGCGGTTGACCTCATCCGACCACAGGAAGATCTGGACCGGCAGCACGGTGGCCGGATCGGTCAGGCTATCGGGCGGGGTGGTGGTGAAGGCGCGCATGCCGATCATCAGCAGCGGTGCGGTTTCGCCAAGGGCCCGAGCCATGCCGATGATGGTGCCGGTCATGATCCCAGGAATCGCCAGCGGCAGGACGTGGTGGAAGACGACCTGGATCGGGCTCGCCCCTACGCCCATCGCCGCCTCGCGGATCGATGGCGGCACAGCTTTGATCGCGTTGCGTGATGCAATCACGATCACCGGCATGGTCATCAGTGCCAGCGTCAGACCGCCAACTATGGCGGCCGATCGCGGCATCGCGAAGAACTGCAGGAATACCGCAAGGCCGAGCAGGCCGAAGATGATAGAGGGTACCGCGGCCAGATTGTTGATCGAAACCTCGATCAGGTCGGTCAGCCGGTTCTTGGTCGCATATTCTTCCAGATACACCGCCGCCAGCACGCCCACGGGAAAGGCGAGGAGCAGGGTGACCGCTATGGTGATAAGCGATCCTTTGAGCGCGCCCCAGATGCCGACCCGCGCCGGGTCGGTGCCGTCGGAGCCGGTCAAGAAGTTCCAGTTGAATGTCTGGCGCACTTCGCCCGCTTGGCGCAGCCGGGCGTAATCGGCCTCGGCCTCTGGGGTCGATCGGTCCTTGGCGGCGCGATCGACGTCGCTGGACGTGGGTAGCCAGAAATCGGCCTTGCCCATCAAAAGATCTGGATTGGCGATCAATTGGCTGCGCAATGCGGTCCAGGCGGTGCTGGCGAAATAGCGGGTGCCGTTCTCACCATATTGCGCTTCCACCGCGTCATCATAGATGCGGCGCACGTCGATCGATGAAATGGTCGCAGAAAGGCGCGGGCCGGTCAGCTGGTCGGCCGAGATGCTGCCGGTAGCGGCAGGCATATCGACCGTCAGCGTCGCCTCGGTGGTGATGAACCCCTTGGCGCCGTTGCCGACCATGACGAACAGCAGGAACGCCAGAAACAGCGAGGACAGCGTTACCGCAGCAAGCCCCATAAACTTGAAACGTCGCTCGGAAGCATAGCGCGAAGCGATCCGCTTCTGCATCGCTGCACCCATCCAGTCGGTCTTGTGCGCAACGGGGTGGCCGGCAGGTGCGGGCGAGGACGTGGGGGACATAGAGGCAGCCTCAGTCATACGCTTCCCGATATCTTTTGACGATCTGCAGCGCGACGATGTTGAGCAGCAACGTGACGATGAAGAGGGTGAGGCCAAGCGCGAAGGCGGCAAGCGTCATCGGGCTGTTGAAATCGGTATCGCCGGTCAGCAACTGGACGATCTGGGTGGTCACGGTGGTAACGCTGGCAAACGGATTGGCGGTGAGGTTGGCAGAAAGCCCAGCGGCCATCACCACGATCATCGTCTCGCCGATCGCGCGGCTGACCGCGAGAAGTACCCCGCCGACAACGCCGGGGAGCGCTGCGGGGATGAGCACCTGCTTGATCGTCTCGCTCTTGGTTGCGCCCATTGCGAGCGACCCGTCGCGCATGCTGTTGGGGACCGCGTTGATGCTGTCATCCGCCATTGATGAAACGAACGGGATGATCATCACACCCATCACCAGGCCGGCTGCGAGCGCCGATTCGGAAGAGGCATTGGAGATCCCGATCCCGGCAGCGAAGCTGCGCAGCGCGGGGGCCACCGTCAACGCCGCGAAATAGCCATAGACCACAGTCGGAACGCCCGCGAGAATTTCGAGGATCGGCTTCATCCACCGGCGGACGCCGGGGCTGGCATATTGTGTCAGATACACCGCGCTCATCAGACCCAGCGGGATAGCCACCGCCATCGCGATGATCGCGCCGATGAACACCGTGCCCCAGAACAACGGAACCGCGCCAAAGCCGGTGGCCTTGCCATCGACAACCTTGTCGGACGGGTTCCAGTTCGTCCCGAACAGGAACTCGAACGGCGAGACCAGATTGAAGAAGCGGATCGTCTCGAAAATCAGCGAGGCAACGATACCCAACGTCGCAAGAATTGCGATCAGCGAGGCGAGCAGCAGGCCCAGCATGACCATGCGTTCGACCTTGGTCCGCGCCCGAAAATCGGGACGCAGACGGGTAAAGGCGAACGCACCACCGGCAAAGCACAGCAGAAACGCAGCCAGCGCGCCGATCATCGTATAGCGCCGGTCCGCTTCGCCATAGAGTGGAGCCAACTGGACCGCCGCGTCGTTGAACACCTTGAGGTTGGCATCGCGCGACAGATCACGCGCTTCGGAAAGGATCGCCGCGCGGGTGAAGGGGTCGGTCGGCAGGCTGGCGGCCAATGGGCTGTCGAGCACGGCATAGCTGCCCAGCGCAGGTGCGATCGAATTCCACACCACCAGGAAAATGACGGCGGGCACCACGGCCCACATTGCCGCATACCAACCATGATAGCTTGGCAGCGAATGCACACTGGCTGGGCCGGCGGTGATGAACTTGCCCGCGCGGGCGCGCGCAAAGACCCATGTGATGAGGCCAAGCCCTGCGATCAGGAATATTATAGCGGTACTGGTCATGTCCCGGCCTATTCCAACACAGCGCCATCAAGGGTCGGAAGCGACTTGATCCGCTCCAGCATCTCACTGCGCATTTTCGCAGGCGAAGAGATCAGGCCGATCCGGGTGAGATATCCGTCGGGCTCGCCGCCACGCAGATACTCGGCGAGGAATTCGCGCAAGCCAGGGATCACATCGACATGCTTTTTCTTGATATAGATGAACAACGTGCGCGCCCCGGGATATTGCCCGCTTTCGATGGTCGCATAGCTGGGTTCGACGCCGTTGATGGGGATGCCGCGCACCGTCTCGGCGTTGTCGGCCAGATAGCTGTAGCTGAAGATGCCCACGGCATCCGGGTTCGTCGACAGCTTCTGGACGATCAGGTTATCGTTCTCGCCGGCGTCGGTATAGCCTTGGTCGGTGCGGACCGTATGGCAAATCTCTTCAAACTTGTCCTTGTCGCTATCGGCAAGGGCTCCAACGGCTGGATCGGTTTTGCAGCCCTTTTCCATGATGATTTCTTCGAGCGCATCACGCGTTCCCGATGTTGATGGCGGGCCGAAGATGTTGATCCTTGTATCAGGCAGCGCAGGGTTGATGTCCGGCCAGCGCCGTGTCGTGTTGGGGCCCTTGCCGAACGGCTCTGCGGCGAGCGCAGTATAAAATTCGGCTACCGACAGATTGATCTTGGGGCCGTTTTTCGATTGCGCGAGCGCGATACCATCAAAGCCGATGATCACTTCGACGATCTCTTCGACGCCGTTGGTGATGCAGCGATCAAATTCGTTTTTCTTCATGCGGCGCGACGCATTGACGATATCGGGGGTGTTGGCGCCGACGCCCGAGCAGAACAATTCGATGCCGCCACCGGTTCCGGTCGATTCGAGGATCGGCGAGCGCCGCTCGGGATCGAAGTTGACGAACTCTTCGGACACCTTCTTGGCGAAGGGGAACACGGTTGAGGAGCCGACGATGCGAATCTCGCTCCGGCTGCTGCCCTGATTGGTCGATGCCGGGTCCTGACATCCTGCCAGCAGCAACGCTGGGAGGCAGGCAAAAGCGAGCTTCCTGATCAAAACCGCAACCTCTTCTTAAAGCCCGGGCCATCAAGGCGATTCCGGCCAAACCGATTGCGGGGCACTCCATGGCCCTTCCAGAATCACACCGTTAAGCATGGTTTTTGGAAAAAGCGGCCCCCGACGCGTTGCCGATAGGCAGGCGCGGTTGCCCAAAGATGACAATGCGATGACGGATTTATGACAACGACTCTGAGAGCGGCTTCCAGATCGGATCAGGCGGGGACGGAAAGGTCCGGATTTGCACCTGATCCGTCGCTCTGCGGTGCGCGTGGGTCGGCGGGCAGGGTAATCGTGATGGTGGTTCCGCGCTGGACCTCGCTGTCGATTTCCAGCCGTCCGCGGTGCCGTTCGACGATATGCTTGACGATTGACAGGCCAAGGCCTGTGCCGCCGATCGCACGGCTGCGGCTCGAATCGACGCGATAGAACCGCTCGGTGAGGCGCGGCAGATGTTCCGGCGCGATGCCCTCACCGCAGTCGATGACCGAAAGGCGCACGAGCGCGCCGTTGCGCGACGAGCGCAGCCGCATCGTCACCGGGGTGCCGGGCTGGCCGTATTTCATGCTGTTCGATACCAGATTGTGCACCAGTTGAGAAAGCTGCGCCCGGTCGCCGCGCAACGGTGGCAGGTCCGCGCCGATATCGACGACGATGTCGGCACCGCGATCGGGCTGGCTATGGCGCAGCACGGTTTGCACTTCGCGCATCAGGTCGGGCAGATCGACAGGGGTATCAGGGACGCGGAACTTCTCGGCCTCGATCCGCGACAACGAAATCAGATCGTCGATCAGCTTCTGCATCCGGTTGGCTTCGCGGAACATCACGTTAAGGAACCGTGCACGCGTTTCGGGGTCGGCGCCGGCCTCGTTGTCCTCGAGCGTTTCGATGAAGCCCTTGATCGACGCGAGCGGGGTCCGCAGTTCGTGGCTGGCGTTGGCGACGAAATCGGTCCGCATCCGCTCGACCGCATAGACCCCCGAACGATCCCACAGGTGGAGGATCCGCTCGCCGCCAGGCATGTCGCGTACCAGCATTTCCCAGCGCTGGTCACGGCTGCCGATGCCGACCAGCTGGATCGGTCCTTCGGCAGCAGCGGTGCCGTCGATCAGCAGATCTGCGGCGGCGGGATGACGGATAACGAGCCGGATATCTTCACCCACGCAATACTCGCCCAGCAGCTTGCGCGCGGCGCTGTTGGCCCGGCGCACGTTGTTGCCGGTCAACACCAGGACCGGGTCGGCGAGGCCATCGATAAAGCTGGTGAAGTCGCGATGCTGGCTGATCGGCTTGATTTCCGGCTCGCGGATCGGTGCTGCGGCCTGGGGGTTGTGCTTGGCCGGGCTCGACAGATCCGCCATCGCGACGATCGCGACAAGGCCGGCGGCAAAGCAGATCATCGCCTGCTCCACGCCATTGCTGCCAAACTGGCTGATGGCCACGCCCGCGCCCAGCAATGCTGTCGCAAACAAAAAGCGGCCGCCATTTAGTCCCGATGCTGGATTGTCTCCCATGGGTGCTCGATATACCAGCGTGTGCAACGTCGCGCTATTGGTGATCGGCGGTTTTCGCCGATTTACGAACCGCCCCTAGCCTGTCCCGCAGAAGGACAGCGGATCAAATGCCTTGCCTTGGCAGGCGCAAGGTCTTTAGGTTTGTGCAAACACGTGCGCCGATCATGCCGGGCACCGGGGAACAATCAAAGATGAGTGCTGACGACGGCGATAAACGTGACACTGCGCACGATCATTCAAGCAATCCGATTGCGCCGGGAACGGCATCGCGGCGGACCTTGCTGATCGGCGCGGTCGCAACCTCTGCTGTTGTCAGCATCCGCCCGGCGCTCGCGCAGACCGCAGGATCGGTGCTCAACTGCACCATCCCGGTGCCCGAGCGGGGCAAGGGCATGTTCATCGATCCTGCAGGAAAACTGGTCTCGCCCGATACGCCCGGAGCATTTCCGCCATCCCCGCGTGATTTCACCGGAGAGGAAGTGCGCCAGGCGCTGCAGGGTCGCAACCTGCCGGGGACCTCGCGCGAACAGTCGCGGGCGTACATCAACTATATCCGCAAGCTGCAGAACGGACAGAGCGGGTTTACCTGCTATGCCTCGCTGCAGATGCCGCGCCGCTGATCGCAGGGCAGCGCGCTGAAATGGCCGCGCCACGCTTCTCCGCATTGCCGGCAGCCGCGCTCAAACGCGTGCCGCTTGGCGGGCTTGAAGCGATCTATCATGTGTCATCGGGCATCACCCATCTGTTGGCCGAACCGGTGCCTGACCTGCTCGATGCGCTGGCTCGGCTGGAACCGGGTCGATTCGTCACCGCTGCACAAGTGCTTGCCCTGGTGGCCGAGCGGTTCGATATCGTCGGCGACGATCCCGGCGAAGCGCCGGAAGCCGTTGTGTCCGAGCGGCTTTCAGAGCTCGGCGCGCTGGGACTTGTAACAATCGTAACCGATGCGTGACACACTTGCATCACGGTGATGTAAAACCGCGCCACACCCACGCTAAGCCCCTGTTTCCATTTTGTCCGCGCACCGGCACATTGTAAGGCGCGGGGCATGCGCCACTCCTGCTCCATCACTGTTGGACCGGCCCGATTCCGTATCGGCAGTGACTGGCGTGCGCCGGTCGATCAGCTGCGCGCGTTGTATCAGGATTATCCTCAGGACGAGGGCGTTCCCGATTTTACCGTCCGGCTGCAGGCAACCTCCTCGATACGCCGTTTGATCAAGCCACAGGTGGCGATCGCGGGCGATTTTACGCTGCCCGATGCCGCGCCGTTGCCACTCGAGCAGGGGCTGCTTGCCGCTGAAATGGCGATGAACCTGCAGATGGCGCTGGGCTGGCGGCGGCATCTGCTGCTGCACGCCAGCGCGGTGTCGCGCAACGGTCGCGCGGTCATCATGACCGGGGTCTCGGGCGCGGGCAAGTCCACGCTTTCGGCGCTGCTGGGCGAGCGTGGCTGGCGCTTTCTGGGAGACGAGTTCGTGCTGCTCGATCCCGATACCGGCATGATCGCACCGTTCCCGCGCCCGGTCAGCCTCAAGAACACCGCGATTGCCGCGATGGAACGCGAGGTCGACGATGAGAGCCGCTTTGGCCCGGTGATGCACGATACGCCCAAGGGCACCATCCGGCATCTGCGCCCGCGCACCGAAGCGGTGGAACTGATGACGCGCGAAACGCGGCCGGCGTTGCTGCTATTTCCGCGTTTTGGCTATCCGCGCGCAGTAAGGCGGGTTGACGAGGCGGAAAGCTTCGTCCGGCTGACCCAGGCCTCGACCAATTACGTCGCGCTGGGCGAGCGCGGGTTCGATGCGCTCACCGGTTTTGTTCGTGCGATGTCCGCCTGCGCGATCGATTATGCCGATGGCGAAGAGGGCGTAGAGATGGTCGAGCGGCTGTGGTCCGAGCAAGGGGGCAAGGTGGGCGAAAGGGCGGCTGCGGCATGACCGACGGCTGGTCGGTTGCGCGTGCGCTTACCGATCCGGGGTCGGTTGCCGGGCTCGATGCCACTGGCTGGACGCATCTGTTGTCCGCCGCACGCGCGCTGTCGTTGATCGGGACGCTGGCGGAGGCTCTCGCTGATAGTCCAGTCCCTCCTGGGGTTGCCCGCGTTCTCGCCGATGTCCGCCAATCCAACGTCACCGGTCAGCGCCAGGCACTGTGGGAAGCCAAGTGCGCAAGCATGGCGCTTACCGGCTATCCGGGCAGGGTCGTGCTGCTCAAGGGCACTGCCTTTGTTGCTGCCGGATATGACGCCGCACTGGGCCGCTCGATCGGGGATCTCGACATACTCGTGGAGCACGCAGGGCTTGATCAGGTCGAGGCGCTGTTGCTCAAGGCCGGTTGGGAGTGGGTCAAGCCCGATCCCTATGACGACGCCTATTACCGCCAGTGGATGCACGAGTTACCACCGCTGATCCACGCCGAACGGGACCGGATGATCGATGTACACCATACCATCCTGCCGCTGACCGCCAAGCCAAAGCCCGATGCGGCAGCGCTGATCGCGGCCGCGCGCGTGCTGCCGTCCGGGCTTTACGTGCTGAGCCCCGCCGACATCATCTGCCACGCGGCAGCGCATCTGATCGCGGACGGGGATATGTCGGGTGGCATGCGCAACCTGTGGGACATCGACCGGCTGGTGCGGCAGTTCGTGGTCGAGGAGCCGGGGTTCTCGGACACACTGGCCGAGCGGGCGAAGCTGCATGGTCTCACCGATGCGGTGGGGCGGGCGTTGCGATTGACGCAGAGACTCTTTGGCACCCCGATCGTTTTCCGGCTAAAGCCGCAATCCAGAGTGGTTACAGCGCAATCCGGCCATGGACTCCGGCTTTCGCCGGAGAACGAAAAGCAAGTGACTGCCAGCGACGCCCTTTTCCTGCGCCGGATCACTGCGGTCGATGGCTGGGGGCGCAAGACCCGCAAGCTTACCCGCCAGGCGTTCTACATGCGCTCGCACCTGCTGCGCATGCCGCCTGCCATGCTGGCGCGGCATTTGTGGACGAAGTGGCGCAAGGGGCACCGGGGGTAGGGTTTTGCCGTTTTCCGGCAAAAGCCGGAATCCAGGGCGGCCACAGCGTAACCGAGCTCCTGGGCTCCGGCTTTCGCCGGAGAACGAGGATGGGTTGAAGTCAGCCCCCCGCCGCAATCCGCTCCAGCGTGGGCACGAATTCATCGTAATGATCGATGATCGCGTCCGCGCCGAGCGTCTCGACCGGCTGGTGCAGAAACCCGAAGCTCACCGCGACACACGCGATTCCGGCATTGTGCGCGGCCATCACGTCGTAGATGCTGTCGCCGATGAACGCAGCCGGGGTGACCCCTGGCTCGCCCCCGCAGCGGCGGATCATCTCGTCGATCGGCGCGCGGTCGGGCTTGGATTTGCCCTTGCCCATGGTGTCGCCACCGATGACACAGGCGAAGCGGTCAATCAGGCCGACCTCGGTCAGCAATTTGACCGCAAACCGTTCGTATTTGTTGGTTACCACCGTCATCTTGACACCCATCGCGTCGAACCGCGTCATCGCATCGAGCAAGCCGGGGTAGGGCGGCGAACCGGTCCCCAGGTTCTCGCCATAATGATCGAGCATCACCGGCAGAAACTCCCGCAGCGCCTGGGGATCGGAGTTGCCGGCGCGCTCCAGCCCGACCTGCAGCATGTGCTTGGCGCCAAGGCCCACCATGGGCTTGATGTCTTCCTGCGTCAGCGTCGGCAGGCCCGCCAGCGCCAGCGTGTGGTTAACCGATACGGTCAGCTCGGGGCTGGTGTCGAGCAGCGTGCCATCAAGATCAAAGCCAATGATTTGGTATGGAAAGTCTGTCATGGGACGCTGCATCGCCCGAAAAAGGTGGAAGATGCAAGCGGTTCGTGGCAAAGGTTTTTGGGCGATCTGCTTTGGGAAACGCGGAGAACATGAAGCATGGGTGAGCAGGCGCTGGCTGCAATCATTTTGGCGGCGGGCCAGGGCACACGGATGAAGTCCGATCTGCACAAGGTGTTACACCCTGTTGCCGGACTGCCGATGCTGCATCACCTGCTGGAGAGCCTGACTGCGGCGGGAGCCGCGCGCCAGGTCGTCGTTGTGGGAGCACGGCGCGAGCAGGTGGAAGCATCGGTGGCCGGCCGTGGTATCGATATCGCGCATCAGGCAGAACAGCTGGGCACCGCGCATGCTGCGCTCCAGGCCAAGGCGGCGCTCGTCGATTTCGACGGCATCGCGATCGTCTGCTTCGGCGATACGCCGTTCCTCAGACCCGAAACCATCCGCCAATTGACCGACCGTCTGTCTGCAGCCGACGCGCCGCGCGTGGCGGTGCTGGGCTTCGTTCCCGACGATGCCAAGGCCTATGGCCGGATCATCGCGAGCGATGATGGCACGATCGCCAAGATGGTCGAGTACAAGGATGCTAGCGACCACGAACGCAGCGTGAAGCTGTGCAACTCGGGCGTCACTGCGGTGCACACTTCTGATCTGTGGGCTTTGCTTGAGCGGGTGGGTAATGACAATGTTGCCGGAGAATATTACCTTCCCGATATCGTGATGCTCGCGATCGCCGATGGCAATCGCGCCGTAGTCGTGGAAACGCACTCCGACGAGCTGATCGGCATCAACAGCCGCGCCGAACTCGCCGAAGCCGAGTTGATCTGGCAGACTCGCCGCCGCAGCCAGGTGATGGCGGACGGCGCGACCCTGATCGCGCCGGAAACCGTCTGGTTCGCGCATGATACCGTGATCGGCCGCGATGTCGTGATCGAGCCCAATGTCATGTTCGGCCCCGGCGTGACGATCGCCGACAATGTCGTGATCCACGCCTTCAGCCATCTGGAGGGCGCGACCATCGCCAGCGGCTGTTCGGTCGGCCCGTTTGCACGGCTGCGGCCCGGCGCGCAGATGCAGCAAGGCGCAAAGGTCGGCAACTTCGTCGAGATGAAGAAGGCGGTGCTGGGGCCGGGGGCCAAGGCCAGCCATCTGACCTATCTGGGCGATGTCACCGTGGGCGCCAACGCCAATATCGGCGCGGGTACGATCACCTGCAATTACGACGGTTACTTCAAATACCAGACCGTGATCGGCGAGAACGCGTTCGTCGGATCGAACAGCTCGCTGATCGCTCCGGTCAGGATCGGTCGTGACGCGATTGTCGCTGCAGGCAGCGCGGTGTCGCGCGACGTCGCCGATGGCGAGCTACGGCTGGTGCGCGCCGAGCAACTGGTCAAACCCGGCTGGGCCGACCGCTTCCACGACGCGATGCGCAGGAAGAAACGCGAAGGGAAGTGAGGCGGCATTCGGCTTGACATGATATCATGATATGATATCAGTATATCATCATGCCCCGCATCCTCGCTGACCTTCCTGAAGATGACATCGAATGGCTCGACCAGCTTGCTGCCGAGCAGGGCAAATCGCGTGCGCAGGTTTTGCGCGAGGCTGTAGCCGATTATAAAGTCGGGTTTTCCTCGGCGCAGGACAAGAAGTGGCTCGATATCGGTTTTGGCGCGTGGCGCGACCGCGTCGATATTGGCGACTCTGTCGAGTGGCAAAGACGTGAACGTGCATCATGGACGAGGCCTTGGGACGACGACTATGAAGATGTCAAAGCCGAGTTTCCCGATCTGTTTGACGACGAGGATGACCGTCAGCGCCAAATCCACCTCGATATGCTGGCCGGCAAATATCCTGAACCTAAGCAGCTAAATTCCAAGTGAGCGGCTTCAGTTTCGATTCAAATATCATCATCGATGCATTGGCTGGGTACATTCAGGCAAGAGCAGAAATCGACCGTGCCACCGATTTTGGAGCCAGAGCTTGGATTAGTCGCGTGGTCTGGATCGAGGTCATGTCCAAGGGCGAGGGGGATTCGCTGAGGCGTGCCGAAACGCTTCTTTCGGGATTCGGTATTGATGAAGTGGATGCTGAAATTGGCAGGCGCGCAGCTGCGCTCCGCCGCGAACGTGGACGGCTCCGGGCCATGGACGCCATCATCCTCGCCACCGCCCAGATACGCGGCCGAGTGCTCGTGACACGAAACACCAAGGATTTTCCGGCAGAGATGCCGGGGATCCGAGTTCCCTACCAGCTTTGAAAGGCACCCTTCTGCATGTGCGGTATCGTTGGAATCCTCGCCCGGCGCGATGTCGTGGGCGATTTGGTCGATGGCTTGAAGCGGATGGAATACCGCGGGTATGACTCCGCCGGGGTGTGCATGGTGCACGACGGAAAGCTCGTGCGCAGGCGCGCCGAGGGCAAGCTGCGCAATTTGGTTGATGTGCTGGCGAAGGACCCAGCACCCGGCCATGTCGGCATCGCGCACACCCGCTGGGCAACGCATGGCGCGCCGACCACGTCGAACGCGCACCCCCATGCCACCGGCGAGGTCGCCTTGGTGCACAACGGCATCATCGAGAACTTCAAGCCGCTGCGCGATGCGCTGATCGCACGCGGTCGTCGGCTGGAGAGCGAAACCGATACCGAGGTTGTGGCGCACCTGATCAGCGAACGCGTCGAGGCTGGCGACAGCCCGCAGGACGCGGTCAAGGCCGTGCTGCCGCGATTGCGCGGCGCTTTTGCGCTTGCCATCGCGTTCCGCCAGCATCCCGATCTGCTGATTGGCGCGCGGCTGGGCTCGCCTTTGGTGCTGGGTTACGGAGACGACGAGACCTATCTGGGATCGGACGCGCTGGCGCTCGCGCCGCTGACTCAGCGCATCGCCTATCTCGAAGAAGGCGACTGGGTGGTGCTGACCCGCGAGGGCGCGCAGGTTTATGACGTCGACAACCAGCCGGTCGAGCGCGAGGTCACGCTATCGGGTGTGACAGGCGCGCTGATCGACAAAGGCAACCACCGCCACTTCATGCAGAAGGAGATCTTCGAACAACCCGTGGTCGTGGCGCAGACGCTGCAGAGCTATATCCGTTCGGTCGAGCAGAAGGTGTCGCTGCCGCAGATGGATTTCGAGCTGTCGAGCATCGACCGGGTGACGATCATCGCCTGCGGCACCGCATCCTATGTCGGCATGATCGGCAAATACTGGATCGAGCAGCTGGCGCGCGTGCCCGTCGAGGTCGATGTCGCGTCCGAATACCGCTATCGCGACCCGGTACTGGCGCCCGGGATGCTGGGCGTGGTTGTCTCGCAATCGGGCGAGACCGCCGATACGCTGGCGGCGCTGCGCCACATGAAGGCGGGCGGGGTGACCACCGCCGGGATCATCAACGTACCAACCAGCTCGATGGCGCGCGAGGTCGATCTGCTGCTGCCCACGCATGCCGGGCCCGAAATCGGCGTTGCCTCGACCAAGGCGTTCACCTGCCAGCTGGCGGTGATGGCGGCGCTGGCGGTCAATCTTGCGCGCGCTAAGGGCAAATTGACCGCGCAAGAGGAGTCCGAGATCGTCCGGCATCTGATCGAGGCTCCTGCGGCGATCAACGAGGCGCTGGGGCACGATGCCGAGATCGAGGCGATGGCGCACACCATCGCACAAGCGCGCGACGTGCTGTATCTGGGACGCGGGCCGGATTATGCGCTGGCGCTTGAAGGTGCGCTGAAGCTCAAGGAAATCAGCTACATCCACGCCGAAGGCTATGCCGCGGGCGAAATGAAGCACGGCCCCATCGCGCTGATCGACGAAGCCGTGCCGATCATCGTTATCGCGCCGTCGGGCCCGCTGTTCGAAAAGACCGTGAGCAACATGCAGGAGGTGCGCGCGCGCGGCGGCAAGGTGGTGCTGATCTCTGATGCGCAAGGGCTAGCTGAAGCGGGTGAGGGTTGCCTCGCCACGATCGAGATGCCGAAGGTCCATCCGCTGATCGCGCCTCTCGTCTACGCGGTCCCGGTGCAGTTGCTTGCGTATCATGTCGCGGTGGCCAAGGGCACCGATGTCGATCAGCCGCGCAACCTGGCCAAGTCAGTCACGGTGGAGTGACCAGCAAGTCGTGATAGGTGTGATGGAATAGTCACCAGTGGAGCAGAGGATGTCGCCAGTGCATGTCACGGTCAATGGCGGGTGCCATTGTGGCGCGGTCCGCTTCGAGGCGGACGTGGCGCACAATGTGCGCTTGTTAGCCTGCAATTGCTCGATGTGCGCCAAAACCGGTTTCCAGCATCTCATTGTTCCACATAGCGATTTCCGGCTACTGCAGGGCGGTGATAACCTGTCGCACTATCGCTTCGGCACTGGTGCGGCAGAGCATCTTTTTTGTCGGACTTGCGGCATCCGCAGCTTCTATCAGCCGAGGTCTCATCCCGAATCCTGGTCGATTGATTTCCGCTGTCTCGGTGATGGCCACATCCTGTCGGCAACCGTCGAAAACTTCGACGGCAAGAACTGGGAATCCGCCAGGGCGAGCCTCACCGACGACGAATAACATGCAAAAAACACAAGTGCAGGGAAAACAATTGCACTTGTATGGCAGCAGTTATGACCTATTTCCCGCTTCAGAGAGCAGGATGTCTGCACGGCAAATTCCAACAGTTTTTCAGGAGTTCGTCATGCGTATCGCATTCAACCTGGCCGCTGCCTTCGTCAGCAGCGCCGTTATCATGCTGGCCGTTATCTAATTTAAACCCGCCGATCAATCGGCGGCGCGGTCAGTTTCCCCTTCGCCTGCAGCCCGTGTCGTCGATGCGGCTGCAGGCAAGGTGGCTCCCCGATCACCGGGGATTTTCCACAACATACCAACTGGCAAAGTTACCGTTCGCTAACTTTGTTTGGCTACATCGTGCCGGTGAGCACCACCAAACACAACCCGTCCACGGTAAGCGACCTGCCCGTTATGGCCGTTCTTGGCCTGCGCGACCCGGCCAAGGGCGATTGGGATCACTTCCGCGCGATCCAGTATAGCGGGCTGGCCCGCTATGCGGTGCTGCGCGTCGTCACCAACCTCGTCCTGGGCCTGATGGTCTGCCAGCTTTTTGCCGGGTTCGTGCCGCTGTTGCACCTTGTCGGATGGATGGCGATGCTGGGCGGCGCGCTGTATTTCCCCGCGATCGTCTACAAGCAAAGCGGCATGATCAATCATGATCATGTCGCGCGCCGCTTTGTGCTGCAGCTTGTGGCGGCGACCAGCCTGGTCGCTTTTGTCTGGTGTATCCCGATTGTGGTATTTGCACCGCAGGCCGGCCCGCTTCAACTTGCTACCGTCTGGACCATCCTGGCCGCGCTGGTGGTCGGTGGAACGCTGTTGCTCAACGCGCTGCCGTTGGGCGCGGTGCTGTTCAACCTGGTGCTGATGACGGCATCGATCATAGCGTTTTCGCGCGAGGGCGAGATGGTGACGATCGGTGCGATAGTCTGCTTCTCGATCCTGCTGGCGCTGTCGGGCTTTGAAAACGCTCGAGCCTATCTTCTGTTCAAGCTGTCAGAAGTCGGCCTTGCTGAAAAGGAAGAGGTCGTCAGCCTGCTCCTGCGCGAGTTCGAGGAAGGTGATGCCGACTGGCTGTGGCAGATCGATGCATCGCGCCGTGTGGTCGCCGCCAGTCCGCGGTTCGCTTTCGCAGCAGGCCGCGATGCCAAGGACATCGAAGGCATGCCGTTGACCCAGCTGATCGCGGGCAAGGCCTGGGAAAGCGGAAACCTGCCGCCCAGTCTACACATCCTTTCCGACAAGCTGACCAAGCGCGAAAGCTTTTCCAACCTGGTCGTCAGGGTATTGGGTGAAGATAAGACCTTTTGGTGGGCGCTGTCAGCTTCCCCGCGCTATGACGAAAATGGCAATTTCATGGGCTTTCGCGGCGTCGGATCGGACGTTACCGCAAGCCGCGAGAGCGCCGAGAAGATTGCCCGGCTCGCCCGCTATGACACGCTCACCGGGCTTCCCAACCGGTTGCAGTTGACCGAGGCGCTCGACCGGGCGCTCAAGGAATGCGAGATGTGGAACACTCGCTGTGGCTTCCTGATGATCGACCTCGATCGGTTCAAATCGGTCAACGACACACTGGGCCATCTGGTCGGCGACAGGCTGCTGGCGCAGGTTTCGCTGCGGTTGCGATCGTTGATGGGCAAGGACGAAATGTGCGGGCGTTTGGGCGGCGACGAGTTCGCTGTGGTGATGCGCGACACCGGAGACGGCCAGCGGATTTCGGATATCGCCAGTCGGATCATCGATGTCCTGTCGCGGCCCTATGAAGTTGACGAGCATACCTTGTTCATCGGTGCCAGTATCGGCTCTGCCAACGGCATCCGCGATGGCCGCACCGTCGAAACGCTGATGCGCAGCGCTGATCTTGCGCTCTATCGCTCAAAGGACGAGGGGGGTGGCCGCCACAATGTCTACGAGCCCAAACTGCACAGCCATGCCGAGGAACGCAGGGTCATGGAAATGGCGCTGCGCAAGGCACTGGAAAAGGACGAATTCACGCTCGCCTATCAGCCAGTGGTCGATGCGGCGAGCGAATCGCTGGTCGGGTTCGAAGCGTTGCTGCGCTGGAAGAGTGCGGAATTCGGCCAGGTATCTCCGGCAAAGTTTATTCCGTTGGCAGAAGATGCCCGGCTGGTCGTCCCGATCGGCAACTGGGTGCTCCATCGCGCCTGCCGCCAGGCGGTATCCTGGCCTGCGCATGTCCGCGTTGCGGTCAACGTGTCGGCAGAGCAGCTATACGAGGCTGACTTCGTCGATGCCGTGGTCGAGGCGTTGTCTGAAACCGGGCTGGCTCCGCAGCGGCTTGAGCTGGAAGTGACCGAAAGCGTGTTCCTGCGCGAAGGGTCGCGCGCGGGCGAGACGCTCGACCAGATCCTCGCGCTGGGGGTCGGGCTGTCGCTTGACGACTTTGGTACCGGCTATTCGGCGCTGGGTTACTTGAGCAAGACCCGCTTCACCACGATCAAGGTCGATCGCAGCTTCGTTCAGGGCGCGGCACGCGGTCTGCCAGAGAGCATCGCCATCATCCGCGCCGTTGTTGCAATGGCGGACAGCCTCGGCATGGCCACGACGGCAGAGGGCGCGGAAACCGAGCACGAGGTGCGGGTTATCCGCGATCTTGGGTGCAAGAAAATCCAGGGCTATTATTACGGCCGCCCGATGGGCGCCGAGGATGTCGCTGAATTGTTCAGCGATCACCGCGCTGCCCAGTTTGGATAATCGGCGGTTTGCGTCGCCGTTGACCGTTGTCAGGCGCGCTCGAGCACCGACTGCGCCAGCGCTTCGAACAATCGCGCGCCATCGGTTCCGCCCTGCAGCGGTTCTACCATCCGTTCGGGATGAGGCATCATGCCCAGCACATTGCCCTTGGCATTGAGTACACCTGCGATGTCGCGCGCCGATCCGTTGATGCCATCGGCATAGCGGAAAGCGACCTGGCCGTCGCCTTCGATCCGATCGAGTGTCGCATCGTCGGCGAAATAGTTGCCATCATGATGCGCGACCGGGATATGGATCGTCTCGCCAGGCTGGTACAGTTTGGTGAAACGGCTCGCGGTGTTTTCCACCTTCAACGCGACGGTGCGGCAGACAAAGCGGATGCCCGCATTGCGCATCAGCGCGCCGGGGAGCAGTCCTGCTTCGGTGAGAATCTGGAAGCCGTTGCAGATGCCCAGCACCGCAACGCCGCGCGCAGCAGCTTCGACCACTGCACCAACCACCGGAGAGCGCGCTGCCATCGCGCCCGAGCGGAGATAGTCGCCATAAGAAAATCCGCCGGGGACGCCGATCAGGTCAAGGCCTTCGGGAAGCGTCTGTTCGCCATGCCACAACCGGATCGGTGCGTGGCCGGTGACCCGCTCGATCGCCACAGCCAGGTCGCGGTCGCAGTTCGATCCGGGGAAGGTGATGACCGCCGACTTCATCAGACCAGCTCGACGCGGTAGTTTTCGATCACCATGTTGGCCAGCAGCTTGCGGCACATGGCGTCGATATCGTCGTCGCTGGTGCCATCGGCCAGGGTCAGTTCGATCAGCCGTCCGGCGCGGACATCCTCGACGCCGCCGAAGCCCAGCCCTTCCAGCGCATGGTGGATGGCACGGCCCTGCGGGTCGAGCACACCGTCTTTCAGGGTCACATGGATGCGGGCCTTCATCGGCGTCCTCCTGGCAGAATGAATGGCCTGCCCTATACCGTGCGACGGCAAAGGGGCAAGGGGCTGCACGCAATAAGCCCGGATCGATCGCGATCCGGGCGCCGCACGTTAACCCTCATTCACAAGCTGCGGGAAACCTATCGGGGATAGCCTTTGCTTCGAAATGGGGGGATTATGGCTGGACTGGCACTTGCAATGTTTGTCGCGCTGTTCGGCTTTGGCCACGAACTTGTCGGCTGGACCGATCCGGAAGGCCATGTTCAGCTTGCGCTTTTCATGGCGTTCATCTTCGGAATCATCAGCGGCTATCGCACGCGCGGATAAAACATCCGAGGGCCGGGTCAGCGCGGCGCTGCGTTGGTGGTGACCGGCGCGGCGCGAGATGCCAGCTGCCCCTGATCGGCACGATCGTCGTAAAGTGATTGCACCAGCAGTGCGCGTTCGGGAGGAAGATAGGTGCGTGCCAGGTCAAGCAGATCGTCCGCGCTGACCTTGCCGAATGCCGTGCCGCCGCTCCGGAACCGATCAAGTTTGGCAGGCTTGCTTTGCGCTGAATCGACGATGCCCAACCACGCGGTGTTGGTCTTCACGCTGTTGGCGATATTTTCAAGAAGTGGGGTGCGGGCCCGCGCAAGTTCATCGGCTGCGATCGGCGAGGGCGGGGCGAGTTCGCCCAACATCGGTGCGGGGGCGGACAGTTCTGCCGCGATATTGCGCACCGCATCGGACACCTTCTCGACATCGCCGGAAGCCACGTTGGTGCTAATCTGGATATAGCCATAACCGGGGTAGATCGACGACGTGAACGATCGCGCCACCGGAGAATAGCTCGCGCCCAAATTTTCGCGGAGCTGGTCGGTGACCTTGATCTGCAGCAGTTCGGCCAGCAGCCGCAGCCTTACGTCCTCGCGGTAATCGTGATCGTCGGTCGTCGGCCAGTAGAATTCGACGATCGCCTGATCGGCTTCGCCCTGGTGGTGGAGCACCCGGGGGGTCCGGTTATCGGTAAAACGGCGGGCACGGGCCTCGTCATATTGACGGAACTCGGCCTCGCGCTCGCGCAGCGCGCCGAAGGTCGCTGCGACCGCTGCGATCGCCTCGTCCTCATCGAAATCGCCGACCAGCCCGATCTCGATAGCACCATGCTCCAGCCGGTCGCCGATCGTCGTCTTGAGATCGTCGAAGGTCAGCCTCTCAAAAACCGCCTGGTCGGCGAGCGAAAAGCGTGGGTCGTTGTCGGAGAGGATCGCGCCAATGTTACTACCGATCGCGCCTTCGGGTGTCGCGTTTAGGCGTGCGTAGAAGTTGGGCAGGAAGCTGCGATACTGATTGAGCGCCTCGCTCCTGTATCCCGGGTGCTGGGTAAACGCGGTGAGCACCTGCATCTGTAGTTTCAGGTCATCGGGCGTGGTCGAAAGATAGCCGCCCAGATAATCCTCGCCCGAGCCGAAATTGAGCGACACCGCACGGCCTGCGAAGATCGAGTACAGATCATCGAGGCTGTGCGCTTCAAGCCCGCCGCGCACGAAGATGTTCATCAGGCTGGTTGCCTCGGGCTTCTCGCGGGATGACAGCAGATTGCCGCCGTCGATCCGCAGCGAGACCAGCACGCGGTTCTTGTCGAAATCGGTCTTCTTGAGGTTCAGCCGGACGTTGTTGGCAAAACGCACGGTGCGGATGCCGAGATCATCGATCGTCGAATCGGCCACCACTGTCCCAGGTGATCCGAAGTCCTGATAAGCAAACGCTTGCGCGTCGCGTGCCTTGGGTTTGCTGACCTTGGCCTTGCGTGCATCGGCAAAAGCGGTGCGGATCGCCTGCGAACCACCCGTCGGGTCGACCTTGGTGGATAGATGGATCAGCGGCTTGTCGAGCGTTCCGAAATCCTCGCGCAGTGCCTTGAGCAGCATCTTCGATGTCAGGCTGTCACGCAGCGCGATAAACCGTTCGAGTTGGCTTTCTGGCGTGGTGACGATCATCCCGTCCTTGGCCATTGCCAGAATCTGGTCGGCAAGTTGCTCGTTGGGCCGAGTTTGATAGCCGCGCACGGCATTTTCATAGCCGGTGGTGAAGTTGGCAAACTGCTCGGCGAGTTCGGCGTCGGTAAAGCCATAACGCAGCGCGGCACGCACCTCGCGTTCGGCAGCCGCGATCCCGCGCTGCCATTCGCCATCGCGAGTGGACACGTTGAGCACCGACTGGTTGGCGATGCGGTAGACATCCGATCTGCCGATCGAAGCGCCGACGTACGGAGCGTTTTCCTGCCGCGCGATCCGCCCCAGTCGCCTTCCGATGATGTTGTAGCCCAGCGCGCGGGTCAGCTTGGCGCGGCGGGTCGCCCGGCTATCGGGCTCATCAACGAATGGCGAGAAGCGAACGACCGTCGCGACCTCGTCGATCGCGGGGTGGACAAAGATGTTGGCCTCGTCCGATCGGGCGATGTCGATCGTACCCAGGGGGACATCGGGCGCTTCGCCTTGCGCTGCCTTCCAATTGCCGAAACCGGCAACAATCTTGGCCTCGATCGTCGCAACATCGATATCGCCGACTACCACCAGGGTGGCGCGGCCGGGAGTGTAATAGCGATCATAGAAATTGCGGAAGCGCTCGGCCGGGGCGGTTTCGATTACTGTCCTGTCGCCGATCGGCGAGCGGGTGGCGATGCGGGTGTCGGGCACCGAAAAAGCAAATAGCGATTCGCGGTTGCGCTGCGCATAATTGGCACGGGTACGCAGCTCTGACAGAATCACCCCGCGCTCGCGTTCAATGGACTCTGGGTTGAAGCTGATCTCGCTGGCGGTTTCGCGCAGCAGATACAGCGCGGTGTCCACCGTCTCATCCTGGACATTGGGCAGATCGAGCAGATAGCCGGTCTGGTCATAGCTGGTGAATGCGTTGGTATCCGCGCCAAATGCCAGACCCATGCGTTCGAGGATCTTGATCATCTCGCCTTCGGGCACATTGGTGGTGCCGTTGAACGCCATGTGCTCGATGAAATGCGCGAGGCCGCGTTCGTCTTCGGCCTCGGCGGTCGAGCCGACGTTGATCGTCAGCCGCATCACGGCGGTGCTGGCGGGCGTAGTGTTGCGGCGGATGGCATAGCGCATGCCATTGGGCAGCACGCCGAAGCGGATCGCGGGATCTGGCGTCAGGTCGATGTCGGAATAGCGCCAGGCCTTGGCGATCGCGGCTTCGTCGCGCACGATCGCGGCAGGCTCGGGTTTTTCGGCTGCGGCAGATATCTGCGCCGGAGCGTCATGGCTGGCGAAAGACGGTGATGAACACAGTGCGAGGGCGGCCATGGTCACCCATGCCAGCATCGACCGTCCTGTCACATATGAAAGCCTCTCGCTTCGATCCATCTCCGCCCGCGTGTTGTTTGCGTGTGACGAAAATGTTGCATGCGCGCTGCCCGCGCGCAAGATGACGGAAACGTAAAGCGATCAGCCAGGGTTTTGGCGCTTACTTGCCCTTGCGGCGGCGATGGCTGTCGAGATCGAGGACCTCGTTTTCGCCACCTTCGTTGAGCAGCCCCAGACGCCGGGCGACCTCCTGATAGGCCTCCACTTCGCCGCCCAGATCACGCCGGAAGCGGTCCTTGTCGAGCTTCTCGCCGGTCTCGATGTCCCACAGCCGGCAGCCATCGGGGCTGATCTCGTCGGCCAGGATGATGCGAGAGAAATCGCCATCGAACTGGCGGCCGAACTCGAGCTTGAAATCGATCAGCCGGATGCCGATTGCGGCGAACATGCCGCACATGAAATCGTTGATGCGAATCGCCATCGAAGAGATGTCCTGCATCTCCTCCTGAGTCGCCCAGCCAAAGCACGCGATGTGCTCTTCGGCGACCAAAGGATCGCCCAACGCATCGTCCTTGTAGCAATATTCGATCAGCGTGTGCGGCAGCGGCTGGCCTTCCTCGAGGCCAAGCCGGGTGCAGATCGATCCGGCAGCGACATTGCGCACGATCACTTCGATGGGCACGATCTCGACCTGGCGGATCAGCTGCTCGCGCATGTTCAGGCGGCGGATGAAGTGCGTCGGGATGCCGATGTGCGCGAGGCGGGTGAAGACGTACTCGCTGATGCGGTTGTTGATCACGCCCTTGCCGTTGATCGTGCCCTTTTTCTGGGCGTTGAACGCGGTGGCATCATCCTTGAAATACTGGATCAGCGTGCCGGGCTCGGGTCCTTCATACAGGATCTTGGCCTTGCCTTCGTAAATCTGACGGCGGCGGGTCATGGGCTGGTAACTCCGATAAAATGCATGACGCCCCGGTGCGGCGGCCAAAGCGCGCAGAGCCGGGGCGTTTTCAGCGCCGCTATAGACGCTTGTGGGTGCAGGCGCAATTGTGCTGTCTGCGCGTAAGTGGGGCCTGTCATGAAACCGGACAGGGAGGGGGTTTCGGCATCGATGGCAATGTCCGCCATTGGGCGGCGCTTCGAGAAATGCGGATGGCCGATAATGGGTGGCAAGCTGAAATTCCGCTCGACAGAAGCTATTCGCTCCGTGCACTTAAAAGCATGAAGCAAACTGATCAGATCGCAATCATCAGTGCTCCGTGTCGAGCGTATCTCGATCTATTAAATTCTGCGCCCGCTGATCCGCGAGAACGTCAACTGAAGTTAGCGACGACCCTTGATCGGCTCTGTGTTGCCTTTAACACGACGCACGATATCGAGCTGGACGCCGACAACGTGGACGCTCCAAGGGTCGACCCAAAGCAATTCGGTGAAAAGGCTGCCTCCGCATTTCCAGAGCTCGGCTTCTATCCTGATGCAGATCCACTTGATGGATTTGATCAGGAAATTGGGCAAGGGTGGGGTTTAGATGACTTAATGGACATCGCTGTTGACCTCACCGAGGTGCTTTGGCTGATTGATCAACACCAAGACGATGAGGCGATTTGGCAATTTCGATGGGGATATGAGAACCATTGGGGACACCATTTGCATGACCTCAGGCGATACCTGCACAAGCTGCTATATTGGGGATAAATATCTGCTTTGGGGTCGATTAAAGAACAGCAGATTCAGTTCGCCCGAACGTGGAAAGCTGACGTAAAACTTTGGCGAGTTCGCTTTTCCCGTTTGCCTGCGAAGGCAGGCATCCATCTCCTGCCCTCGCACCGGGGGCGACGGTCGGGTGATGGGCCCCTGCCTTCGCAGGGGACCGGAATATTGCGGCCATGTCGCTACACGCTCTGACCGCAAATTTTCCCCAGAAAACCCGGGCCACCCTCTCGCTTTGCCGCATCCGCGCTGCTACGCGGCTGAGATATGGCTAAAGACGCGAGCGCCGGGTCTGGCGACGACCTTTCCGAAATCGAAAACACATCGTTCGACCGCGCGCTGTCGGAGCGGTATCTCGTCTATGCGCTCTCCACCATCACCGCGCGCTCGCTGCCCGATCTGCGCGATGGCCTCAAACCCGTCCACCGCCGCCTGCTCTGGGCGATGCGCCAGCTCAAGCTCGATCCGGCGAGCAGCTACAAGAAGAGCGCACGCGTCGTCGGCGATGTCATCGGTAAGTACCACCCGCATGGTGATGCCTCGGTCTATGATGCGATGGTCCGTCTCGCGCAGGATTTCGTGCTGCGTTATCCGCTGGTCGACGGGCAGGGCAATTTCGGCAATGTCGATGGCGATAACGCCGCGGCCTATCGCTACACCGAAGCGCGGCTGACCCGCACCGCGATCGAGCTGATGGCCGGGCTCGACGAGGGCACCGTCGATTTCAAGCCGACGTACAATGGCGAGGAGGAAGAGCCCGAAATCTTCCCCGGGCTGTTCCCCAACCTGCTCGCCAACGGTGCCAGCGGCATCGCGGTGGGCATGGCGACGTCGATCCCGTCGCACAACGCTGCCGAGGTGATCGATGCGGCGATGCTGCTGATCGATGCACCCGAAACCACGCACGAGCAGATCATGCAGGTGTTCCACGGCCCCGACTTTGCAACCGGCGGGCTGCTGGTCGACAATGCCGAGAGTATTTCGCAGGCCTATCGCACCGGGCGCGGCGCCTTTCGGCTGCGTGCGCGCTATTCCACCGGCAAGGATGCCGACGGCGTCTGGGAAGCCTCGGGAATCGAAAAGCTGCCCGGCGGCACCTGGCAGCTGGTGCTCAGCGAAATTCCCTATCAGGTGCAGAAGGGCAAATTGATCGAGCAGATCGCGACGCTGATCGCCGACAAGAAGTTGCCGATCCTTGCCGACATCCGCGATGAATCGGATGAGACGATCCGCATCGTGCTCGAACCCAAGAGCCGCAATGTCGATCCCGATGATCTCAAGGATGCGCTCTATCGCTTCTCCGATCTGGAAATCCGCTTCCCGCTCAACCTCAACGTGCTCGACGAGACTCGCACGCCGGGGGTGATGGGAATCAAGCCGCTGCTTGAATCCTGGTTGCGGCACCAGATTATCATCCTCACCAACCGCAGCCGCCACCGGCTCGACAAGATCGCGGCCAGGCTCGAGCTGCTGCGCGGCTATATCATCGCGTATCTCAACCTCGACCGGGTGATCGAGATCATCCGCACCAAGGACGAGCCCAAGCCGGTGATGATGGCCGAGTTCGAGCTGACCGACCGCCAGGCCGAAGCGATCCTCAACATGCGGTTGCGGTCGTTGCGCAAGCTGGAAGAAATGGAGCTGCGGCGCGAGCACGACGCGCTGGTCAAAGAGGCCGAGGGGCTGGAGAAGCTGCTGGCCGATCCCAAGCTGCTCAAGAAGCGGCTGAAGAAGGACCTTACGACGCTGCGCGCGCTGTATTCGGAAACCACCGAGCTGGGTCGCCGCCGCACCGATCTGCAGGAGGCCGCGCCCGCGCGCGAAATCCCGCTCGAGGCGATGATCGAGCGCGAGCCGGTGACGGTGATCATGTCGCGGCGCGGCTGGATCAAGGCGATGAAGGGCCATGCCGATCTGACGGTGCCCGAGATCACCAAGTTCAAGGAGGGCGACGGCCCCGCGTTCGCGTTCCATGCGCAGTCGACCGACAAATTGCTGATCATGCTCGACAATGGCCGCTTCTACACATTGGGCGCGCAGCATCTGCCCGGCGCGCGCGGGTTTGGTGAGCCGGTGCGCAACATGCTCGATATGGAGAACGAGGCGCAGATCATGGCGCTGATGCCCTATGATCCAGCGGGCAAGCTGCTGCTCGCCGCCTCCAACGGCCGCGGCTTCCTGGCCGAGATGGCAGAGTTGATCGCCGAAACCCGCAAGGGCCGCCAGGTCGTCAACCTGAAGCCCGGGGTGCGACTGATGGTGATCCGCAGCGTCCCGGCAAGCGCCGACCATGTCGCGGTGGTGGGCGAGAACCGCAAGCTTGTCGTGTTCCCGATCAGCGAACTGCCAGTGATGGCGCGCGGGCAGGGGGTGCAGCTTCAGCGCTATCGTGACGGTTCGCTCTCCGACGCCACCACCTTCCGGCTCGAGGAGGGCTTGAGCTGGACGATGGGCGGCGAGAGCGGACGGACGCGGACCGAGAAGGACATGGGTCTATGGCGGGTCGCGCGCGGTGCGGCGGGCCGGCTGCCGCCGAATGGCTTCCCGCGCAACAACCGTTTTGAAGGTTAGAAAATAACGCGCTGAAATGACGGTTTTCTCAGGGTGTTTAAGCTAATTTTACATCTCGCGCGTAGGGCAGACAGATATGGCCAGCCCAACCCCGCCCCCCAAAACGCGCAAACCGCCTGTGCCCGGTCTGACCCAATCGGGCAGATTAGCCGGCAAACATCCCGGCTTCGCTGCTGTGCTGGATCCGTTGCCCATCCCGGCGGCGATCGTGACACGCATCGACGACATGCCCCAAATCGTGATGGCAAACCCCGCATTTATCGAGCGTCAGCTTATGCCCGGCGGTGTGTCCCAGATCGATGCAATGCTGCTCGCAGAGCTGATCTCGATCGCCAGCCGCAATGACAGCGGCAGGGCCAATCGTCCGTGGACCTCGACCGATCCGGTCAAGATTCGGCGCTATGATGTTACTGTCGCACGCATGGAAATGGATTCGCTCAACTGGCCGCATTTTTTGCTGAGCCTGATCGACCGCACCACCGAGATCGAGACACACGACAGTTTCCGCCGCGAAACCATGCGCGACAGCCTGACTGGTCTGCCAAACCGTGCCGGTTTCGAAGACATTGTCGAAACCCGGCTAGCCGAGCATGGTACCAACGGTCGGGCGGCGATGCCCAGCTTTGCGATCATTACAATCGATATCGCTCGGTTCAGCCAGATCAACGAATGCGCCGGAAACGTGGTTGCCGATGAGCTGATCATCACCGTCGCCCGCCGCCTGATGGGCCGGATCCGCAAGACCGATGTCGTTGCACGCATCGGCGGCAATGAATTCGCCTTGTTCGTGCCACTGCGCGGATCCAATGAGCGCGAACTCGCGCGGATCATCAGCCGCATCCGCGATATCTTCCTCAATCCCTATCGTCTTTCCGACCTCGAGATCCAGATCGATGGCGCGATCGGTATCGCGCTCAGCAAGACCGGACAGACCGATTGCGCAAACTATATCCGCCAATCGCAGATCGCGCTCAAACGCGCCAAGCACACCCGTCAGGCGGAAGTCTACACACCCGAGGAACTCGACAAGGCGCGCCGCCGCTTCACGCTGGAAACCGAATTGCGCAAGGCGATCGAGCTCGACCGGCTCGAGCTTTACTTCCAGCCGTTGATCGACATGAGCAACGGTTTCGTCACCGGCTTCGAGGCGCTCGCCCGGTGGAAAGACCCTGATTACGGCATGATTTCGCCAGTCGAGTTCATTCCGGTGGCCGAAGAATGCGGGTTGATCCTGCCGCTGGGGCGCTGGGCGCTCGACCGGGCGTGCAAGGTGCTGGGCGAATGGGACAAGAAGGCGGGCGAGGAGCTGCCGCTGAAGGTCAGCGTCAACGTGTCTGCGGCGCAGTTTGCGCGCGACGATATTCCCAACATGGTCTCGAGCATCCTGCGCGCCAACAACACCAAGCCGCAGCGGCTGTGCCTCGAGCTGACCGAATCGGTTGTTGTCAGCGATCCCGCGCGCGCCGCCAAGGTGATGAGTGCGCTCAGGGCGCTCAACGTTTCACTGGCTATGGATGACTTCGGGACCGGATACTCCAACCTCGCCTATCTTCAGCAGCTCCCGATCGACATCCTCAAGATCGATCGCAGCTTCGTGACGCACATGCTGAAAGAGCGCGACAAGGTGGCGATCGTCCGTGCGATCCTGTCGCTGGCCAGCGCGCTGGGCATGGAAACCACCGCCGAAGGAATCGAGACGCTGGAAATCTCGCAGACGCTGGCGGCGCTCGGCTGCTCGTTTGGGCAGGGGTATTTCTATTCACCCCCGGTTCCCGCCGACGAGGCCTATGAGTACATGATCACCCGTATGGGTTGATCAGGCCGCTGCCACCTCTGCGGCGATGACATTGACGCGCGCGGTATCGGGGAAGTCTTCGGCAATCCACCGCCGCCGGGTTTCACCCAGCACTCGCGCGACATCGGGCCCCGCGTTGATCCCCAGGGCCAGAATATCGCGGCCGCCCAGTGGAAAATCCGGGACCGACCAGCCCTTCAGGCTGTCCCAGCCCGCAGCGAGCGCATCGTCGGGCGCGCGCAGCAGAAGCCAGTGCGCGACATGGTTGGAGGGCTGCACGTCTGCCGCGACCTGCCGCGCGGTGCCATGGCTTGGCCATGCGGCGGCATAGCGGGCAAGCGTTGCGCGCTGCGCCTTGGACAAGCGCAACCTTGCCGCGACGGTCTCTGCGACCTGGGCATCGACCGGCAGCAGGGCCGCCAGCCGCACCAGCGGGTCGGCAGTTGCACCCATCCGGCTCTCGCGTGCCAGCAGGACGCGCAGCGTATCGAGGCCACCGGGCTTCATTTCAGGGAGGATCACCCGCCAGATTCCGGTTTCCTCCATCCGCTGCGCGGCATCGATCGGAATGGCGCTGCCCAGCAGCAGCAGCAGTTCGCGAGCGATCCGTTCGCGCGACAGTGCTTTTAGCCGGTCTGCATGCGCAGCACATGCGGCAAGTGCCGCACGGTCGGCCTTTCCGCCGAATCGCGCATGGAAGCGGAAGAACCGCAGGATCCGCAGATGATCTTCCAGGATGCGCGCATCGGCATCGCCTATGAAGCGCACCAATCGCGCTTCGAGGTCGGCCAGGCCGCCAAAATAGTCGGTTACCTCCAATGTGCGTGGATCGGCGAACAGAGCATTGATCGTGAAGTCCCGCCGCGCGGCATCCTCGCGCCAGTCGTCGGTGAACGCGACCTCGGCATGGCGGCCATCGGTGGAGACATCGCGGCGCAATGTGGTGATCTCGACCGGACCACCGGGCAACACTGCGGTCACCGTGCCGTGCTCGATCCCGGTCGGCACAGCCTTGATCCCCGCATCGGCCAGCCGGGTCATGACCTCTTCGGGAACCAGCCGCGTAGCGATATCGATATCCGCCGCCTCGATATCCAGCAGCGCATCGCGCACCGCGCCGCCAACATAGCGGCACTGGTCCCCATCGGGATCGAGCGCGGCGAGCATCGCGGCAACATCCGCGCGCTGCGTCCATTCGGCAGCGATCCGGGTCATGCGCTGACGCCTTCGAGTCGGCGCGACAGGTTGGCGATGATGCCTGCGGTCACACCCCAGATCCGCCTGCGCCCCCACATGATCTCGATATAGCGGCGTTCGGCACCTTTCCAGCGGGTGCTGTGCTGCACATGGTTGGCGCGATCGAGCACGAAGCCCAGCGGCACCTCGAACCAGTCTGCAACTTCGCCCGGATTGGGCGTGTAGCTCAAATCGGGTGGGATCACTGCAAGCACCGGGGTGATCGCAAAGCCGCTGCCGCTGCGATAGATGTCTGCCGTTCCGATGACGCGCACATAAGATGGCGCGAGGCCAAGCTCCTCGTCCGCCTCGCGCAGCGCGGCGGCGATGGCGTCGGTATCGGTCGGATCGATCTTGCCTCCGGGAAATGCGATCTGTCCCGGGTGGCTGCGCAGATAATCGGGGCGCTGGGTCAGGATCACACCGGGCTCGGGTCGGTCGGTAACCGCGATCAGTACGGCTGCATCGATGTGCCTGCCACCATCGGGATCGATATGCCGTTCATCCTCGCCTGCAAAATCGCCGCCGGCGCTTGCCGCGAGAGCATATGCCAACCGGTCGAACAGGCTCATGCAGCGCTGATCCGGTCCAGCCGGAAGCAGGCACCATCGCTCCAGATCGGCAGGCTTGCCAGATCGTCAGCCCCGTCGGGCTGCTCGGCGAGTGCCAGTTCGACCAGATCATAATACACGCTGCGCTCTATCCGCGCTTCCAGCCCGCGTGCGAGCCCCAGATACGGTCGTGGCTCATCAACGCTGCCACGCAGGATCAACGGTCGATCGGCGCCGGACACGACGAGCTCGTCGGTGTTGAGCCGGAACGCCAGCCGCCGCTGTTCGCCATTGCCCTCGGATTTGACCTCGACCGCCAGTAGCGGCGCGTCCTCGACCTCGATCCACTGCTTTTCGAAAGGGGTAACCAGCGCATAACGCCCGTCGTCTTCGCGTCGCAGCACGCTGGCGAACAGCCGCACCATCGCCGGGCGCGAAATCAAGCCGTCCCGGTGGTACCAACGGCCATCGGTAGCGATCCGCATATGGCTGTCGCTCTCGGCCTGTGGCGACCATTGCTCGACCGGGGGAAGCTTGCGCGCAGCGACCAGCCCGGCGATCTCGGCCAGCGACAGGTCCTGCATTTCGGGGGGGGGATCATAGGGCATCGGGGAATCAGATAAGCACGCGGCGTGCGGGATGCAAAGCCTGTCACCCCAAATTATGGTTCACGTCAGTCGCCATGGACCCAAAATGCCCTGCGCAGGCATCACCGAATCGGGACGTGCCAGTGCCAACAGACGGTGCTGCTCATAAGGGCCAGGTAACGTCCAGCCGCCGGTGCGTTCGGCGCTAAAGCCGAACCGGGTGCCGTAATATTCCGGATCGCCCAGCAGCACGAGCGGCATTTTCTCGCCAACGCCCATCGCGCCGAACACCGCCGCCATCAGTGCGCGGCCTATGCCCTGGT
This sequence comes from Blastomonas aquatica, assembly GCF_014639875.1. GTDB lineage: Bacteria > Pseudomonadota > Alphaproteobacteria > Sphingomonadales > Sphingomonadaceae > Blastomonas > Blastomonas aquatica. Next base: position 184,442 of record NZ_BMGD01000003.1, read on the forward strand.
CCTGATGATCGGGTGCGACGCCGACAGGGCCGACCAGGATCATCGGATAAGCCAGTCCATCGGGATCGGTCAGTGCCACCGGCCAGCACTGGATCGTTCCGACCAGATAGCCGTCCGCGTCGATCGCTGCAAAGCTGAGCGCAGGCAGCGCTTCAAGCCCTTCGCGGACGCGATAGATCGTCCGCGCGGATCGCTCGGGCCCGAACACCTGGTCGAGAAGATCGTCAACCCAGGCCGTATCGACCTGATCCAGCGGGATAATAGTGAATTCTGTCATCGTTCCAGACGGGTTTGCAAGAGGCCGCAGTGCCATGCGCCCTTAGGCAGGTGGGGGTGGCGAGTCGAGTGTCATTTCCCGCAACGAAACATCGGCCTATTCGATTTGCCAAATGGTGAAGCCTTTCCTATGTGTGTCAAACGGGCAACAGGGGTAGGCTATGGGCAGCGATGTAAAACAGCACGGATCAATCTGGCTGGCGCGGCTATGCTTGCTGCTGGGCGCGGGCGCGGTGTTACTCGCGTTGGTTGGCGCCATCGGCGCCGGGCAGGACTGGTGGGGCAAGCTTGATGGTATCAGCTTCGTTACCGCCGCGGTTGTCGTCGCTCTGGTCGGGCTGGTCTTTTCGCTGATCGTGCTGCTGCTCTATCGGAAAAAAGGCACCGCGATCCGCAATCTGACGTTAATTGGCCTGGTGTGCTCGCTCGCCTATCTCGGTTTCATCGGATACTGGATCAATGTCGCCAGGAGCGTGCCGCAGATCCACGACATCACCACCAATCTCGACAATCCGCCAGAGTTTCGGGTCCTCAAGCTGCGCCCTGATGATTTTGCCGATGTTCCAGGCCGGGGCGAGGCGAAATATGCGGGCATGGATGCGATGGAGCGCTGGAAGCTGCTCCACCGCGGTGCCTATGGCGATATTCGCACCGTCACGCTGGCGCTGCCTGTCGACAAGGTTGTCTCGCTTGCCGAAGAGGTCGCACGCGATCGTGGATGGGAAATCGCGCAGGCCAGCCCTGAAGAAGGTCGGCTCGAAGCGGTCGATACCGTGTCGCTGTTCCGCTTCAAGGACGATGTCGTTGTCCGGGTCCAGCCGGGACCTGGCGGCACGACCAGCCAAGTCGATGTCCGCTCGGTTTCGCGGGTGGGGCGCAGCGACCTGGGTGTCAATGCCAAGCGCATCCGGGGTTTTCTGAAAGACCTGCAGGCCGCTGCTAGCAACTGACGGGCGTTGCTAGCGTGCCATAGGGGCTGGGCCCGGCTTTAGCGCGCCCCGGCGACAGCCTTGCTCGATGCCTGTTCTACCCGTGTACGGTCAGCCAGCATCAAGGTGGAGCTCGCCTTGGCGAGAACCTTGCCCGACGCATCAAGCAACTGCCCCTCGAAAAAGCAGGTGCTGCGTCCGCGGCGCTCGACCCAGGCTTTTGCGGTTACGAGGCCGGGACGGGCGGGGGCAAAGAAGCTGACCTTCAGTTCGAGTGACATCGGCACGACGCCGGGGCCGGCCATCGCCATCGCCGCGTGCGCCATCGCTGCATCGATCCACCCGGTCACGAATCCGCCCTGCACCACGCCGCCCGAGTGGCACATGTGCTCGCCCGCCTGAAACTCGAGGGTCGCATGGCCATCGGCATGAATTTCGGAGATGCGGACAAAGCCCAGCGTCGTGTTCAGGTCCTGTGCTTGGGGTACGGCAAGGTCAGTCATGGTGCTCCGGATGTGTTGTGACGTTTCGGGGGTTGAGCCAATCGTGAAAACCCGAGGATGTCAAACGGACAATGTGGGTTCGCATTGGCGCGGCGAGGAACTTCGTGCATTCTGACCTGTAGTTGTGAAACACAAACAGGAGCCTTTTCATGATCACCACCCGTCTTTCCTTCGGGGCCTCTCTGCTGGCCGGGGCGCTGGCGCTCACCGCTTGCGGCGAAACTGCCGAAACGCCTGCTGCGGATACTGCTGCAGCAACCGATGCCGCGGTCGTCCCCGCCATGCCACAAATGGCGACCGCCCAACTGAAGACCGCCGATGGCAAGGACGTTGGCATGGTGACCGCCACAGCCCGGGACCGCGATATCGCGATATCGGTCAACGCAACTGGAATGACCGCAGGTGATCATGGAATTCACGTGCATACCACCGGCAAATGCGATGGCCCCGCGTTCGAAACCGCTGGCGCACACTGGAACCCGGCCGGCGCGAAGCACGGCCTAAGCAATCCGCAAGGTCAGCACCATGGAGACATGCCCAACCTGACGATCGCTGGCGATGGCACCGGCCGGATCGAATACACCATCGAAGGCACGTCGATTGCAGAAATGCTGGATGCCGATGGCGCCGCGCTGGTGATCCACGCCGAGGCCGATGACCAGATGACCGATCCGTCGGGCAATAGTGGTGATCGCATCGCTTGCGGCGTTTTCAACGCAGGCTAACGGTTGCAGCGCTGCCTCATTGCTGCCGGGTGGTGTAATCGATGCGAATGCGCACCCATTCACCGACCTTGGATACCCCGCCAACCCGCGGCGGCCTGACGCGAAATTGCCAGGCCGCCGCGATCACGGCACGGCCGATGCCCGATCCGGTCGGCGATTCGCCCAGCTGCACGCAATCTTCGACGCGAAAATCAGACACCGTCCGGCATGCGATCAGGGCCCAGCCAGGACCCCGTGCCGTCGACAGGTAGCCTGAAAGCTCGTCAGGATAGGGCTCGCGATACCAGGCAGCGGCGTAAAGCGGCTCACCATTGGGGCCTGAGCCGCTGACCCGGTCGGTATCCCCGGGAACGCCTTTGTCGGGCGGCCCATAGACCTTGCCGGGGTTGGCCTTGGGTTTGGCAATCTGCGGCGAAGCTTTGGGCTGTGCCGGTTGCGCCGACGGCATAGGTATGATGGCGGGGGGGACTGGCGAGGGTTGGGTTGCGATGACCGGACTGGGGGTCTCGGCAGGCGGGGTCTCGGCGTCCTGCGGCTCTGGCGATTGCGCGGCATCCTGTGGCGGCGCTGGGTTGTCTTCTTCCAGAGGTTCTTCGGAGGGTTCGGGGCTGACGCCGAATACGGTCAGCTTCTCTTCTTCGCTCTTCGATCCCGGCGGTGCAATCGACAGCGACAACAGCGCCAGAATGATGAGAATTTCAGCCAGGATCGCAAATATCACGCCACCGGTGCGCTCACCCAGCTTCGAGCGCAGCCACTGCCGAGCAAGGCCATACTGCGATGGTGTTTCAGAAGATATCCGAGTGTCTGACGTCATGAGGTTTGGGGAATGTCCATCAGCAGGCTTGCTCGTGTGCGGTTGCGGCCCCCCAGCCCCTGAGATTGCACCATGTGGTGCCGCTTGTCGGAATCGAACCAACGACCTACCGCTTACAAGGCGGTTGCTCTACCAGCTGAGCTAAAGCGGCGCTAATGGCGCATATGCGCGGCGTCCAATGCTCTATTTAACACCAAAGGTCCAGCCTTCAGTGACGCGAATGGCCTCATCGAGCGCCTGCGGGTTCCAAAAGTCGTGCCACAGCGCCTTGTCGCGCGCCGCATTGCGCAGCCACGCCGCCGTGATCAACGCATCGGTGCTGTGATCGTCATGTGCGATCAGTGGCGCGGGAGGGCGGGACCCCAACGCTGCCAGTGCTTCGTGCAGTGCATCGGCATCGCGCACCTTGCTGCGCGAGAGCCCGCGGCCGGCGGCCCGTGCGGCGATGCTGGTGTAGATTTCGACGATCACCGGGCCTTTGTCGGGTACCGGATCGAACGGCCAGATCGGGATCGTCCCTGCCAGCCTGTGCAGCACCCGCATGCCCGTAAGACTCGACTTGCCGACCTGCGCCGCGCCGACCAGGTTGAAGCAGCTCGCGCTATTGGCCTGGCCGGTCAGCCGCTGGTGGCGTTCGACCACCCGCAACCTGCCGGTGCCCGCCTCGCCGAAACGGTCGCCGGTATCGCCTTTGCCATGGCGAAAATAGCGCCGGGCTTCAGCGTGACGCACGAAGCTGCCCGCACCTAGATGGTCATCATCGGCGCACATCCGGTCGACCATCGCCCACAGGCTGCGCGCATCGGCAGGGCTATCGGCCCAGTCGGGGAAATAGCCGCCCGCATCGACAAACGGGAACGAAGGCGACAGATCCATGCCGATCAGGATGTCCGTCCCCGCCTCGGCATGCGCCAGCAACCAGTCGAGCGCAGCACCACGCGACCAGCCGCCCTGCGGACGCAGCAGCACCGGGCGGTCCTCCGGCTCCGCACCGATGCTGGCGAGCGCCAGCCCCTTGGGCCGGGCAACCGCCTGGCCCGACCAGTCGAAACAGGCATAATGCTGGAAACGGCGCATGGTCAGCGGATCTGCTTGAGAACCTCGGCGGTGAACTGGGCGATATCGAACTGGTCACCGGTAGCATCATAACCGCGCCGCACGATCACCAGATCGCGGCTGGGGATGATCACCAGATACTGGCCGCGATTGCCGAACGCTGCAAAAGCGTCTGCAGGTACGTCTTCGCTCTTGTTCATCAGCCAGAAGCTTGCGCCATAGCCGAAATCTCCACTGGACGGCTGCGGCCCGCTGGGCATGGTGACATAGTCGCGCCAGCCCTCGGGGAGTATGCGGGTCCCGTTCCAGCTCCCGTCGCCAAGGTACAGCAGCCCCAACCGTGCCATGTCACGCGCGGTGGTCCACACCTGGCTGGAAAGGATATAGTTGCCCTGCCAGTCGGTTTCGGCCCAGGTCCGCGTCATTCCCAGCGCATCGAACATCTGGTGCGGGTGCAGATCGGGCGCGGCATCGCGCGCGGCCAGCGTTGCAAGCAGGATATCGTTGTTGGAATAGCGGAAGGGGGCTCCGGGCTGGTGCAGCATCGGCCATAACGTCGTCCACTGGCGGACATCGCCTGCGGCCATGTAGACCGCATCGGTGCGGTTGCCCGCGGTGTCGCTGACCAGCCCGCTGCCCATGCGCAGCAGATGGTCGACGGTGATCGCGCGGCGCGGATCGCCCTCGATATTCCATTCGCGCACCGGTCGGTCGGGAATGGCAAAGCCCTTCTGGCGGACATAGCCAACATACGTCCCCGCGATCGATTTGGCGACCGACCAGGTCCGCTGCGCGGTGTGCATGTCGTGGCCGGGCTTGTAGCGCTCCTGCACGATGCGGCCCTTGTGGACGATCACCACGCCACTGGTCTTGCCGCCGAACGCTTTCGCGTCGAACGCGCTTTCGACCAACTGGTCGAACGGCGTGATCATCATGATCCGGGGATCGCTGGCATTGGTATCCCCCAGCGGCCAGGCTTTGTCATCGGCGCTGCCGGGCTGTGCACGCTCGAGGGATTCGGCAGGCAGGCGGCGGCCGTCATTGGTCCAGCCGATCGGCATCGATGTGCATCCGGTGACCGGATTGTGCCGGGCGATGCGCGGCGGCATGTCCTCGGCAAACGTGACGCTGACCTGATGCGCGGGTTCGTCCACGTCCGCCTTCAGTGTCGGGACGATCGCGGCGATGTGCGGATAGATCCCGGTCAGCTCATCGGCCTCGATATCGGCCAGCGTCTTGTTGCCGTTCCACAGCCCCGAACACACGAACTGCGCCTTATACCCCGCCGCCTGCGCGCGATCCATGCGGGTGGGCTCGGCGGGGGTTGTCGTTATCAGCTGTGCGGCCAATGGCATGCTAATGAACCCTAGAGCTAAAGGCAGGCATGCGATAGCTTGCGAAGGAACGGCGTTGCGGAACGACTTTGGCATAATCGGAACTCCAAGGTGGACGGGCGTTATGGAATTTGAATGGGACGAAGCCAAGCGCTTGATCAATCTCGAAAAGCACCGGATCGATTTTCGTCGTGCGATAAAGATTTGGGAGCGCCGCGTTATCGATCCTTATGAGGACAGCGTCACTGGCTCTGAGATCCGGCACATTGCGCTGGGAATGATTGGCGATGACGCGAAGGTGATTGCTGTGGTATATACGCTGCGTGACGGCAAAAGGCGGATCATCAGCGCGCGACGAGCAAGACGATATGAACGGCAAGATTACCAGAGTCAGTTTGGACACGGTGTTTGAATCGGATGGGACCGATTGGGCACGGCTGGACGCCATGACCGAGGACGATATCGAGCGCGCCATTGAGGACGATCCTGATTGGGCGGCATTCAACGATGTCTCGGAAATTCAAAAGCGGGCAGGCTTTTCGCTGTTTCGTGGCCCCGACGACCAATGGCGTTGGCTGCTGAGCGACAAGTCGGGCGCGGTGATCGGCCAGAGCACAGTCGCCTATCGATACAAGGGCGATGCTATCGCAGCGGTGAAAGACCTGTTCGAGAACATCGCGAAAGCCGCCTAACCCTTCCCCTTGCGCAAATCCTCCCACACCCGCATCCGTTCTGCGATCCGCGCTTCATATCCGCGTTCGACCGGTTGATAGAAGCGCTGTGAGTCCATCTCCTCGGGCCAGTAGTTCGCGCCCGAAAAACCCTCCGCCTGGTCGTGGTCATAGGCATAGCCCTTGCCATAGCCGATGTCCTTCATCAGCTTTGTGGGCGCGTTGAGGATGTTGGGCGGCGGCATCAAAGATCCGGTCGCGCGCGCGCTTTTCCAGGCCGCTTTCTGCGCGGCATAGATCGCGTTCGATTTGGGCGCGGTGGCGCAATAGAGGCACGCCTGCACGATCGCCAGTTCGCCCTCGGGTGAGCCGAGGAAGGCGTATGCATCCTTGGCGGCGAGGCACTGCACCAGCGCCTGCGGATCGGCCATGCCGATGTCTTCGCTGGCAAAGCGGGTGATTCGGCGCAGCACGTAAAGAGGCTCTTCGCCCGCCACCAGCATCCGCGCGAGATAATAGAGCGAGGCCTGCGGATCGGAGCCGCGCATCGCCTTGTGCAGCGCGGAAATGAGGTTGTAATGCCCCTCGCGATCCTTGTCGTAGACCGGCATCCGCCGATGCAGCAAAGCGGCCAGCCCCGCCGGATCGAGCGGCGTATCGATCTTCACCGCAAGCAACGTCTCGACCTGGTTGAGCAGGAAGCGCCCATCGCCATCGGCCGACGCGATCAACGCGGCGCGGGCATCGTCGGTCAGCGGCAAGGTTCGCCCCGTCAGCGCCTCGGCGCGCGCGATCAGTTCGCCCAAAGCCGCCTCGTCGAGCCGCCGCAGGATCAGCACCTGGCTGCGGCTGAGCAACGCGGCGTTGAGCTCGAACGAGGGGTTCTCGGTGGTCGCGCCCACCAATACGACGGTGCCGCGCTCGACGAAGGGAAGAAACCCGTCCTGCTGCGCGCGATTGAAGCGGTGGATCTCGTCCACGAACAGCAGTGTGCGTTGGCCTGCGCCCGCCATCTTTTCGGCTTCGGCAAAGGCTTTCTTGAGGTCGGCCACGCCCGAGAACACCGCCGAGATCGCAACGAAGCGCATCCCCGTCGCCTCGCCGAGCAGCCGCGCCATGCTGGTCTTGCCGGTACCCGGCGGCCCCCACAGGATCATTGAGGACAGCTTACCCGCCGCGACCATGCGCCCGATCGCGCCTTCGGGCCCGGTCAGGTGATCCTGGCCGATGATCTCGCCGAGGTTCGCGGGGCGCAGCCGGTCGGCGAGCGGCGCGTCGGCGGCAGGCGCGTTGCTAGAGGCATTTTGGGGCAGGGTTGCAAACAGGTCACTCATCGCCGCGACGCTAGCGGCTGGGACGGGCAGGGGGAAGGGGATGAAAAATGCACCCGTCGCAAGAATGGCCCTTGCTAAACTGTATCTAAGATATATCTTAGAGCCATCGAGATATGAAGGAGTTCAATCGACATGAGCATGCGTTTCAAAATGGGTAGCGGTCCGCGTGGTGGCCGGGGTGGTGAGGGCAATCCCTTTATCGCCATGAGCTTTGGTCGCGGCGGGGGCCGTGGTTGGGGTGGCGACTGGGATTTCGGCAATTGGAGCTTTGACGGCAATGGCCGTGGCGGTCGCGGAGGCGGCGGTGGAGGCCGCGGCGGACGGGGGCGCCGGCGGATGTTCGACAGCGGTGAACTGCGCGTCGTGCTGCTTGCGCTGATCGAAAAGGAGCCGCGCCACGGCTATGACCTGATCAAGGCGATCGAGGACATGACCGGTGGCGAGTACGCGCCAAGCCCGGGCGTGGTCTATCCGACGCTCAGCCTGCTCGAAGACAGCGGACTGATCGCATCGGTCGAAACCGATGGTGCGCGCAAGGCGTTTCGGATCACCGATGCTGGGGTTGCCGAACTGGCAGAGAAGCGCGACGAGGCCGATGCGCTGCTGTCACGGCTGTCCGATGCGGGCGAAGAGCGCGAGCAGCGTGCCGGTGGTCCGCAGATCGGACGGGCGGTTGCCAACCTGATGGCGGCGATGGCGCACCGGCTCGCGAGCGGCGAGACCGACGCCGAGTTCAAACACAAGGTCGCCGAAATTCTCGACGAAGCCGCGCAGAAGATCGAGCGCCTGTAAGCCTCTCGCCTACCGTTTGCGGGAGGGGCAGGTGCGGCTTGCTGAACCGGGGTGGGCCTGAATAGGCGTCTGCTCAGGCCCATCCCGGCCTCGGCTTCGCCTCAGCCTCCCCTCCCGCAATCGGGAGGGGAGAACTAATCACGCCAGCAACGACACATTTCCGCCAGCGGCTGTCGTATCGATGCACACATGGCGCTCGTGAACACACCGCGCGGCAAAGTGCTCTTCGGTGAACAGCGGCAAGATGTCGCCTTCGCGCTCGGCCAGTGCCTTGCGGATCGCGCGCTGGTCGTCGCTGGTGCTCCATGCGGCCACGGCGTCGAAGCCGGCAATCTGGGCCAGGTCGGCGCGTTCAATGAACCCGTCGATGGCGTGTTGACCTCTGGCTCCAGGTACCACGATCAATGCGGCGCACCCTTCGGATTGCGCGGCCTGGGCCTGTTGTGTCGCAGCCTCAAGGGTTGGCCCCAGGCACAGCACCCGGCCACGCGGATAGGTCGACAGCACGTTCGATTCGCCGGTCGGTCCGGGCATTGTCATCGTATCCAGCGGCAGTTCGGTCACCCGCGGCAAGGCTGCCAGTGCAGTCTCGACCTCGGCGCGCGCAGCGATCCGGGTGAGCGGCGGCAGTTCGAGCTGGGGGCCGGGCGCTTCGGCAAAGCGCGGAAGATAGCGGGGTCCGCCCGCCTTGGGGCCGGTGCCCGACAGGCCCTCGCCGCCGAATGGCTGCGCGCCGACGACCGCGCCGATCTGGTTGCGGTTGACGTACATGTTGCCTGCATGCATCCGCGCGGTCACATGCTCGACGCGGCTGTCGATGCGGGTCTGCAGTCCGAAGGTCAGGCCATAGCCGCGGGCATTGATCCGTTCGATCAGCGTGTCGATCTCGCCTGCCTCGAAGGTCGCGACGTGCAGCACCGGCCCGAAAATCTCTTCGGCAATGTCATCGATACCGCCGACCGACAGGGCGGCGGGGCCTACGAACCAGCCGGTGTCGGGCGTGCCCAGCTGCTTGAGCAACCGTCCCTCGCGCTTCGCGGTCTCGATATGTGCGACGATCTTTTCGCGAGCCTGCCGGTCGATCACGGGGCCGACATCGTTGGCCAGCCACCACGGATCGCCCAGCGACAACGCATCCATCGCGCCGAACAGCATTTCGTTGAGAGGTTCGGCAATGTCGCGCTGCACGTAGAGCATGCGCAGCGCCGAACAGCGCTGCCCCGCGGACTGGAAAGCCGATGCGACAATATCGCGCACCGCCTGTTCGGGCAGCGCGGTCGAATCGACGATCATCGCGTTGATGCCACCGGTTTCAGCGATCAGCATCGCGCCGGGTGACGATTTTTCTGCCATATTGCGGTTGATCACCTGCGCGGTGGCAGTCGATCCGGTGAAGCAGGTCCCGGCGATCCCATCGTCGCCAGTCAGCGCGGTTCCGACGACCCGGCCTGATCCGGGAAGCAATTGAAGGGCATGAGCGGGAACACCTGCCTGATGGAGCAGCTTGGTCGCCAGATATGCGATCAACGGGGTCTGGTCGGCAGGCTTTGCAAGGACCCCGTTCCCGCATGCCAGGGCAGCAGCGATCTGGCCGGTGAAGATCGCCAGCGGGAAGTTCCACGGCGAGATGCAGGTGATGATACCGCGCGGCGCCAATGCCGGGTTGCTGACGGCTTCAGCTGCGTAATAACGGAGGAAATCGACCGCTTCGCGCAACTCCGCAATCGCATCGGGCGCGCATTTACCAGCCTCTCGTGCGAGCAGCGCGAAAATTTCGCCATGGTTTTCTTCGAGCAGATCTGCGGCACGGTTGAGCGTGGCGGCGCGATCGGTGACCGGAACGTTCCACGGCCGGGCTGCGGCGATGGCCGCAGACGCCTGCTCGGCTGTGGCGTCACGCACGGTGCCGATCTGCGAATCCGGGTTGGCCGGATCGAATACCTCGCGTTCGCTACTGGCAGCGCCTGGCGCTCCGGCGATCAGGGGTGCGGCGTGCCATTGGGCATCGGCAAAAGCGCTGCGCGATTCAAGGAATTCGTTGAGGTCGGCGCGATTGGCGAGGTCCCAGCCGCGCGAATTGATGCGCGAAGGAGCATAAAGCGCATGCGGACGGATGATCTTGGTGTGCGCCTCCGCACGCCCGGCATCGAGCTGCTCGAACGGATCGGCGGCGATCGCCTCGGCGGGCACCGCATGGTTGGCAAGCTGGTTGACGAACGAGGAGTTCGCACCGTTTTCCAGCAGGCGGCGCACCAGATAGGCGAGCAGTTCACGATGCTTGCCCACCGGGGCATAGATCCGCGAGCGAACCTTCTCGTTGCGCAGCAGTGCGCCATGCAGGGGCTCGCCCATTCCGTGCAGCCGCTGAAACTCGAAGTCGTCGCGATTGCCTGCCATCTCGAGGATCGCTGCGACGCTGTGCGCATTGTGCGTGGCGAACTGGGGATATATGCGGTCGGTGAGTTTCAACAGCTGCGCGGAGCAGCAGATATACGATATGTCGGTTGCCGCCTTGCTGGTGAAAACCGGGAAATCAGGTACGCCGTCGACCTGCGCGCGTTTGATCTCGGTGTCCCAGTAAGCACCCTTGACCAGTCGGACCATGATCTTGCGGTCGAGCGATTGCGCAAGCCCATAGAGCCAGTCGATCACGAAGCTGGCGCGCTTGCCGAAGGCCTGAACGACGACGCCGAGGCCATCCCAACCTGCAAGCGACGGATCGCTGAGCACCAGTTGGATGATGTCGAGCGAAAGCCCGAGGCGATAGGCCTCCTCGGCATCGATGTTGAGCCCGATGCGCGCATCGCGCGCGGCGCGGGCGAGCTCGAGCACGCGGTCGGCGAGCGCGGGAACGCACTCGTCGGTCTTACCCATCTCATAGCGCGGATACAGTGCGGACAGCTTGATCGACAGCCCCGGATTGGTGCGCATGTCATCGGTCTTGGCGGCGTTCGCGATGGCGCGGATAGCATCCATATAGGCTGCGAAATAGGTGTCGGCATCGGGGAAGGTCAGGGCGGCCTCGCCCAGCATGTCGTAACTGAACGTCGCGCCGTCGTCCGCCCATTTGCGCGATCGCTTGAGCGCCTCGCCCATGTCTTCGCCGAGTACGAACTGGTTGCCCAATTCCTTCATCGCCCGTCGCACCGCAACACGGATAACGGGCTCGCCCAGCCGCTTGATCGCGCCGCGCAGCGCATCCAACGGTCCTCTGCTCACCGAACCCTCGAGCACCGATTGCGTCATCGAGAGCGCGAAGGTGCTGGCGTTGACCAGGCTGTGTTCGGACTTGCCGAAATGCTCGCGCCAGTTGGCGGTCGAAATCTTGTCTTCAATAAGGTCGTCGATCGTCTCGGCATCGGGCACCCGCAGCAGCGCCTCGGCCAATGTCATCAGTGCCAGACCCTCGTCGCTCGACAGGCCGTATTGGCCGAGGAAGCTTTCCATCAGCGTGGGGCCTGAGGCGGCGCGGACGTCCTCGACCACCCGTACCGCACGCGCGCGGATGCGAGCCCGCATTTCGGGCGAGGGGGCGTACTGCGCGATCAGATAATCGAGCACCGCGCCTTCATCGGCCCGGTGATGAGCGCGCACGATATCGCGCAGCGCAAGCAGTTCGGTCATGGCAAAAGGCCTTGTCTGGGGAGGACTCTCAAAGTCCGCCAATACAGCAATTTTCGGGGTTTTGAAGGGGTGTGATTGCGGTTTGGCTGATGCGCTTCCCCCTCCATCCAAGGGAGGGGTTACGGGTAGGTCGGCGAGAATATGCTACGCAGGTTTTGGAACGGCATACCCGCCCCCGGCCCCTCCCTAGAAGGGAGGGGAGCAATCCCATCAAATCACCCCGACGTCCTTGCCGGCAGCTTCGAAGATGCCCAGGATCTCGGTGACCTGCTCCGCTGTATGCTCCGCGCACAGCGAGCAGCGCAGCAGCGTCATGCCGGCAGGGGTTGCTGGCGGACGAGCAAGGTTGACGTACAATCCGCGCTCGAGCAGCGCCTGCCACATCTGCGCGCCCTTCAGCATATCGGTCATGATCACCGCGATGATGCCGCTCTGCGCCTCTGGCGTGCCGAGCGAGAAGCCCAGATCGCGCAGGCCCTGATGGAGCCGCTTGGAGTTTTCCCAGAGATGCGCGCGCTTGTTGCCGGCGTGCATCAGCTTGCGGATGCTGGTCGCGGCGGTGGCGACGACCGAGGGCGGCAGGCTGGCGGTGAACACGTACGGACGGCAGACGAGGCGCAGCACCTCGAACTTGGGGTGGTTGGAAACGCAGAAGCCGCCGACGGTGCCGACCGACTTGCTGAACGTACCAATGATGAAATCGACGTCGTCCAGCACGCCTGCGGCTTCGGCGACGCCGCGGCCGTTCTCGCCGATAAAGCCCATCGAATGCGCCTCGTCGACCAGCACCATCGCGCCTGCCGCCTTGGAAACCGCGACCATTTCCTTCAATGGCGCGATATCGCCGAGCATCGAATAGACGCCCTCGAGGATCACCAATTTGCCCGCTTCGGGGGGCAGGCGCTTGAGCCGCTTTTCGAGCGCTTCGACGTCATTGTGCCGGAAGGCGACGATCTGGGCGTTGCCGAGCGCGCAGCCATCATAGATCGAAGCGTGGCTGTCGGTATCGAGGATGATGTAGTCCTCCTTGCCCGCCATGGTCGAGATGATGCCGAGGTTTGCCTGGTATCCGGTCGAAAAGACCATCGCATGGTCCATTCCGTAGAACTCCTTGAGCGCCTCTTCGCAATCGCGGTGCCCGGCATAGGTGCCGTTGAGCACGCGGCTTCCGGTGGTACCCGATCCGAAATTGTCGAGCGCCGCCTTGCCTGCCTCGAGCACATCGGGATCGAAGGTCATGCCCATATAGTTGTAGGTGCCCAGCAGGATCGTCTCCTTGCCGTTGCACATCGCCACGGTGGGCGATTTGACCGATTCCATGACCAAGGCGTAGGGATCGCGCACGCCGTGCGAAAGCAAAGCCTCGCGCTCGCCGATCAGGGCGTCAAACTTGGAGAAGAGGTCGGTCATGGGATCATTCTCTGATGAAGAGGGCCGGGATGGGCTCATAATACGCCGCGCAGATAGGCAACGCAGCGCAAATAGGGTCAGGCAGTCAGCTTTTCCACCGTGGCGACCAATTGGCCGACGGTTTCGATCTCGGCCTGCATGTTCATCGTGATGATGATGTCGAACTCGTCCTCTATCGCCGCGACGAAGTCCATCACCGTCAGGCTGTCCCATTCGAGATCGGAAGCGAAGGTTGTGCCTTCAGTCAGTTCGACGCCCTTTTTGTTGAAAGGCTCGATCTGCGTGGCGATGCGATAATAGGTTGCGGTCCGGTCGGTCATGTCTGTCTTTCGTCGATCAAGGGTTGGCACCGCATTGCCAAGCGATTGCGGCATAAACGCGGCAGTATGTTGAAGCCTGAAGAGCAGTGCGGCGGCCCTTGTCAAGCAGGTCGCGTCTATGTCACTAACCTGCGATGAAACAGGGGGGCACAGCAGAGCGAGTCGAAACGTCAAGACCGGCGGTTTCAGCCCCATGGCCACAAACCCCGCACACCTTTTCACCGCATGCGATCCATCTGATCCGAACATCGGTGCAGACGAACCTCGCGCTCAGCCAGATGGCCGACCAGAAAGCTAGCATCCTGATGGGTGCTACCTTCGTGGTATTCACCATTTCGGTAGGGCAGGCGCGCAGCGGCAACTTCACGCTGCCGTTGATCGTGCTGGCGCTGTTTGCATTCCTGTCGGCGATGTGCGCGGTGTTCGCCATCCTGCCATCGGTGCGTGGAGCGCCCAAGCCCAAGGGGCCGGTTATCCCGGGATCGACCAACTTCATGTTCTTCGGCAATTTTTCAGGGATGGCGGAGGACGACTTCGCCGATCTGGTGATCGAACAGTTGCACACCGACGAGACGATCTTCCGCACGATGCTGCGCGATGTCCACCAGAACGGCATGGTGTTGCAGCACAAGAAGTACCGTTATCTCGGCCACGCCTATCGCATCTTCCTGATCGGCCTGTCGCTGACCTTCGCGCTGTTTGTGGTCGAGCTGGCGCTGGGCCGCTCGCTTATTTGAGCCAGCCCTTGGCACGATACCAGCGCGCGGTTTCTGCCAGTCCCTGCCGTGTTGCGATTGCCGGCTGCCACAATTCGCGCGGCGGACGGCGCAGCGGATCGGCGGTCCAGTCGCTGTGCGCGATGTAGCGCGCACGGTCGGGGGTGAGCTTGGCACCCTTGCCGCGCATCAGACGATCGGCATGTGCAGCGACATTAAGCGCAAGCTTTGGCGTGCTGAATGCGCGCACCTTGCGCCCCACCGCGTCGCCCAGCGCATTGGCAAAGTCGGCATGGCTCCAGCCGCGCTGCGTGCCATCATCGACCTCGTAGATCGCACCAGGTTCGCCGCCACCGCTCGCAAGCCGCACCAGCATCGATGCCAGATCGGCGACATGCACCACCGACATCCGACCGGCTGGCGGCAGCATCACCACCCCGCGCGCGGCCATGCGGAACAGGTCGAGCATCTCTGTATCGCCGGGGCCATAGACCGCCGGCGGTCGCACCATCTGCCATTCGAGCCCGGATGCGATGACAAGGGCTTCTGCCTCCGCCTTGGACCAGCAATAGTTCGAAAGATCGCGTTCGCGCGCGGCGAGTGAAGAAACGTGGATGAATCGGGCCACGCCAGCCGCTTTCGCCGCTGCCAGCATGTTCTCGGTGCCGGTGATGTTGCCTGCGACGAAGCCTGCGCGATCGGGCGCGTTGACCACGCCAGCGATATGCAGCACGCAATCGGCCCCGGTGCACAGTTCTGCCAGGCTATCGGGATCATCGAGCGCGCCTGCCACCCAGGTCACGCCATCGCGCGTCGGCTGCGGGCGGCGGGTGAGCGCGCGGACCTGATGACCCTGGTCAAGCGCTTGCGTGATGCTGGCCCCCCCGACAAAGCCGGTGCCGCCGGTCAGCGCGATGACGCTCACAGCAGCACCATCTGGTCGCGGTGGACCAGCGAACTGCGCGGCGCATGGCCCAGCACATCGGCAATCGCGTCGGTCCGCAGGCCCATGATCCTGGCCATATCGGCGGCGTCGTATTCGGTCAGTCCGCGTGCGATCGTCTCACCGGTTGCGCTCAGGATTTCGACGACATCGCCGCGCACGAACTTGCCGTCGACTGCAATTGCACCGGCGGCCAGCAGGCTCGATCCCTTGCCAAGCGCAGCCTCAGCGCCTGCGTCCACGGTGATGCGCCCGCGCGCGGTCATCCGCCCGGCAAGCCACAATTTGCGGCCCTTGCCCTGCGGCCCGGCGGTGAACACCGTTCCGCGCCCGCCCTCCGCCAGCCTTGCCAGCGGATTGGCCAGCGTGCCGTTGGCGATGGCCAGGTGCGCGCCCGCGCTGGTCGCGATCCGTGCTGCCTCAAGCTTGGAGAGCATGCCCCCTGATCCCATTCCCGATGCCGATCCGCCATCGGCCATCGCGCGGACCCTCGCATCGATCCGCGCGACACTTTCGACGAGCTTGGCCTCGGGGTTGTTCTTGGGGTTGGCGGTAAACAGGCCATCGACATCGGAAAGCAGCACCACGCCGGCTGCGCCCGCCGCCTGCGCGATCCGCGCGGCGAGCCGGTCGTTGTCGCCAAAGCGGATTTCCTCGGTCGCGACCGAATCATTCTCGTTGATCACCGGGACGGCTCCCAGCGCGATCAGGCGGCGCAATGTCGCCGACGCGTTGAGGAAGCGCCTGCGGTCCTCGAGGTCATCGAGCGTGACCAGCATCTGCGCGGCGGTAATGCTGTGATTGCCCAGCAGTTCGGCCCAGCACTGGCTGAGCGCGATCTGACCGGTGGCAGCGGACGCCTGCGCGTCCTCCAGGCTGGCGCGGCCGCCCTTGGGCAGCCCCAGCCGCCGGGCACCCAATGCGATTGCGCCCGAGGACACGATGACGATGCGCTGACCGCCTTCGATCCGTACAGCGAGGTCGGCGACCAGAGACGCCAGCCACTCACGCCGCACTGTTCCGTCGGGCGCGACCAGCAACGCTGATCCGACCTTGACCACCAGCACCGGGCAGGCGGCGGGTGAGAGCAATGTGGCGGGGGAGGGGGGCAGGCCTTGGGGTGTCATCACTGTCGCTCTTCAGTTTTCCGGCGAAAGCCGGAATCCAGGGCGAGTGCAATGCTATCGCGCCCCTGGACTCCGGCTTTCGCCGGAGAACGGTTTTGTACAAAAGCTCAAACCGGCGACCAGACTCCCGGCTCGTTGTCGGCATTCGGATCGACCCCTTCGGGCTTCTCGGTCGCGGTATCACGCGGCAGATACTCGAGCAGCGCATCGAACAGCGCCTCGATTCCCGCGCCGGTGGCCGCCGAAATCGGGAACACGCGCTCGGCCCCTGCGGCCAGCACTTCGTCCGAGAAATGCTGCATCAGCTCATCGTCGAGCAGATCGCCCTTGTTGAGCGCGACCAGACGCGGCTTTTCATCCAGCCCGGCACCGTAATTGGTGAGCTCGCCATTGACGATCCGCATCGCTTCGAGCGGGTCCTCGCCATTGGCATCGATCAGATGGATCAGCACCTGGCAGCGTTCGATATGGCCCAGGAAGCGGTCGCCGATGCCTGCGCCTTCGGCCGCACCCTCGATCAGTCCGGGGATGTCGGCGAGCACGAACTCGCGGTTCTTGTGCTGCACCACGCCCAATTGCGGGCGCAGCGTGGTGAACGGATAGTCGCCGACCTTGGCGTGCGTGTTGGTCACCTGGTTGATGAAGGTCGACTTGCCCGCATTGGGCAGCCCGACCAGGCCCGCGTCGGCCATCAGCTTGAGTCTCAGCCAGACGTACATTTCAGCGCCGGGCCAGCCGGGGCCGTGCTGGCGCGGGGTGCGGTTGGTGCTGGTCTTGTAGCTCAGGTTGCCGCGCCCGCCATCGCCGCCGCGCAGCAGCGTGATCGTCTGCCCGGCATGGGTGAAGTCGGCGAGCACCTCTTCCTTGTCCTCGCTCAGCACTTGGGTGCCGACAGGTACCTTGATCACCAGGTCTTCGCCGCCCGCACCGGTGCGGTTGCGGCCCATGCCACCGGTGCCGCGCTTGGCCTTGAAATGCTGGGTGTAACGAAAATCGATCAGCGTGTTCAGACCGCTCACCGCTTCGAAGACGATGTCGCCACCCTTGCCGCCGTTGCCGCCATCGGGTCCACCATATTCGACATATTTTTCGCGGCGAAAGGACACCGCGCCCTGTCCGCCGGTACCCGAACGGATGAAAATCTTGGCTTGATCGAGAAAATGCATGGCGCAGCCCCTAAAGGAATGCGGCGTAAAACGCCAGAGCCCGCGATGACGGCCATAACCTGGGTCAACGTTAGCCGCACGTTGCCCTCAATTTGCATGCTACCCCTTGCCTGAGGCCAGCGAAATACGATATTCGCAATCATCTATGCACCCTGCAACCAACACATCCGCGCTGCGCCCGGCGCGCCATGATCCCGCTTTGCGGGGCATCAGGCTTCCCGTGCATGCCGGACCCGACCGCGAGGACGGGAATGACGATGGCCCGCCCGATATCGGCATCGCGGTCAAGACCCGCGCCAAGTCGAAAAAGCCCAGCCAGTACAAGGTTCTGATGCTCAACGACGATTACACCCCGATGGAGTTCGTCGTGCTGGTGCTCAAGCGGTTTTTCAGCATGAATATGGACGAGGCGACCCGGGTGATGCTCCACGTTCACCAGAAGGGAGTCGGCGTCTGCGGCATCTTCACCTATGAGGTCGCCGAGACCAAGGTGAACCAGGTGATGGACTTCGCCCGCGAACACCAGCACCCGCTGCAGTGCACACTCGAGAAAATTTGACCGTCGCGCACGACCACCACCCCCTTGCACCCGGTGCCGCAGGCGTTAAACAGCGTCGATGGATAAAATCATCATTCGCGGCGGCAAGCCGCTTTCGGGCCGTATTCCCATCTCCGGAGCCAAGAACAGCGCATTGACGCTGTTGCCGTGCGCGCTGCTCACCGACGAGCCGCTGACTTTGCGCAACCTTCCGCGGCTCGCCGACGTCGACAGCTTCGGACATCTGCTCAACCAGCTTGGCGTCTCGACGATGATCGAGGGGGCAAGGCCCGAGGATTTCGGCCGGGTGATGACATTGCGCGCGGGCCGTGTCACGGCAACAGTCGCGCCCTACGACATCGTGCGCAAGATGCGCGCCTCGATCCTGGTGCTGGGCCCCTTGCTGGCACGCGCAGGCGAGGCGACGGTGTCGTTGCCCGGTGGCTGCGCGATCGGCAACCGCCCGATCGACCTGCACCTCAAGGCGCTGGAAGCGTTGGGCGCCGAGATCGAGATCACCGCAGGCTATGTCACTGCGCGCGCGCCCAAGGGCGGGCTGCCCGGTGGCGACTTCGGCTTTCCCGTGGTGTCGGTGGGTGCTACCGAGAACGCGCTGATGGCCGCCGTGCTCGCCAAGGGCACCTCAACATTGCGCAATGCCGCGCGCGAACCCGAAATCGTCGATCTGTGCAACCTGCTGGTGGCGATGGGCGCCGTGATCGAGGGGATCGGCGGCTCCACGCTGGTGATCCACGGCAAGGACCGGCTGCACGGCGCGACCTATCGCGTCATGGCCGACCGGATCGAGGCGGGCAGCTATGCCTGCGCCGCCGCGATCACGGGCAGCGCGCTCGACCTGATCGGCGCACGGTTCGACGAGATGGAGGCGACCATCGCGGCGCTGCGCCAGGCGGGTGTGCACGTCGAGGAAATCGCCGATGGCATCGCGGTGCGCCCCAACGGCAAGCTGCAGGCGGTGACGCTGTCGACCGCGCCGTTCCCTGGTTTTGCCACCGATATGCAGGCGCAGTTCATGGCGATGCTGTGCATGGCACAGGGCGCCAGCGTGCTGACCGAGACGATCTTCGAGAACCGCTATATGCATGTTCCCGAGCTCAACCGCATGGGCGCGCATATCGATGTCAAGGGCCGCACGGCAGTGGTCCACGGGGTTGAGCGTATGGTCGGTGCGCCGGTGATGGCGACCGATCTTCGCGCCTCGATGAGCCTGATCATCGCCGGCCTCGCTGCCGAGGGCGAAACCGAAGTCAGCCGCATCTATCATCTCGACCGTGGCTATGAGCGGCTGGAAGAGAAATTGCAGGCGGTCGGCGCGGACATCGAACGCGTCGGCGGGGATTGAGCGTCCATTTCGTTTTCCGGCGAAAGCCGGAATCCAGGGCGGATGCAGCGCAACCTGGCTCCTGGGCTCCGGCTTTCGCCGGAGAACGGCTAGCTTGAGACGGAAGTTTGTTCTTCAGTTTCCGGCACGGGCGGACTCTGCTCCATCAGATCCCTTACCAGCCACAGCCGGATCGCGCTGGCCAGGTTCGGCGGGCCGACCGCCTCGATGCGTTCGACATCGATCCGCGCGACCAGTGCATTCAAGGGGAGTGCACGCGTTTCCGCCGCCGCCTTGAGCATATCCCAGAACAGGGGCTCCAGGCTGATCGAGGTCAGGTGCCCGGCAATGCCGATGCTGCGCTTGACCGGGCCGCGATACAAGTCGTCGGTCGAGATCGTCATCCGGCGGGGTACAGCCGGTTCATCTCGGCCAGGTCGTGGCCGATAATCTCTTCCAGTACGCCCATATCGATCTGATCCAGCCGGTTTACATAGAGGCAGGATTTTTCCATTTTGTACTTGCCCAGTTTTGACAGCAGCGCATCGCGCTGCGCAGCGGCCTCAGCGTCGTCATAGCCTGCCATCAGGTAGATGCTGTGCTTGCCCTTGCGCGGGGAAAAGCTGGACCGCGCCCATGTCCCTTCGCGCCCGCTGGGGTAATGATAGGTATATTCACCAAAGCCGATGATTGCCGGGCCCCATAATTTAGCTGGTTCGCCGGTGATCCGTTCATACATCGCCAGCAGCTTGGACGCTTCCTCGCGACGCCGGTCGGGCTCGAGGCCCGCGATGAAGCCTTGTACGCTCGTATCGGTTACCACCGTCTTGTTGCCTGCATCTGCCATCTTGCATATCCCAAGATCAAGCACTAAGGGCTAGCACGTCTGATGGGGAGTAGCCAACCGGTGCGTGCACTGGTCCGCGCGTCAACACACTTGGCCGAGATGCCATGGTGCGCGGGTTTCCGGATCTTTTGAAGGTCCGGCTGCCGGCAAGACCGATGACACCTGAATCTCTCGCCCGGCCGGGCAGGGGCGATGGTGTTGTTGCGTTTTGCTCACCTTGCTGCCCGGCCTCGGATTGATCTCCATATGGAAGCCTTTCTTACCTCGCTGTCACTGGTTGCGCTTGCCGAAATGGGGGACAAGACGCAGCTGCTTGCGATCCTGCTCGCTGCCCGGCTGCGCAAGCCTGTCCCGATTATCGCGGGGATACTGGTGGCTACGCTGGCCAACCATTTTTTCGCCGCGCTACTGGGACAGCAGATTGCAGGCCTGATCGACAGCGCGGCGTTTCGCTATGCAATCGCTGCCGGGTTTGTCGGCATGGCGCTTTGGGCATTGATCCCCGACAAGTTCGATGAGGATGACGCGCCAAAGCCTCGTCGCGCAGGGGTTTTCGTCACCACGCTGATCGCTTTCTTCCTGGTCGAGATGGGTGACAAGACCCAGGTCGCCACTGTCGCGATGGGCGCGCACTACCAGAACGTGCTCGCGGTCACCGCAGGCACGACCCTGGGCATGATGGTTGCCAACGTGCCCGCGGTGCTGCTGGGCCACAAGATCGAGCGCATCCTGCCGATCCGCGCGCTGCAGATCGGTGCGGCGCTGCTGTTTGCGGCGCTGGGTGTGTGGGTGGCGGCTCAGACGGCAGGATGGGTCTGATCAACCCTTGCCCCGACTCCAGCGCGCTGATAGGCGGCGCGCAAACACCCTTTCTTGCAGAAAGTCCGCTCGCATGACTCAATCCGTAAACCGCGTCGTTCTGGCCTTTTCGGGCGGACTGGATACCAGCGTCATCCTCAAATGGTTGCAGCAGACGTACACCTGCGAGGTCGTGACCTTCACCGCTGACCTTGGCCAGGGCGAAGAGCTCGAGCCCGCGCGCGCCAAGGCGCAGATGATGGGCGTGAAGCCCGAACACATCTTCATAGACGATCTGCGCGAAGAGTTCGTCAAGGACTACGTCTTCCCGATGATGCGCGCCAATGCGGTGTATGAAGGCACCTATCTGCTGGGCACCTCGATCGCGCGGCCGCTGATCGCCAAGCGCCAGATCGAGATCGCCAAAATGGTCGGCGCCGATGCGGTCAGCCATGGCGCGACCGGCAAGGGCAACGACCAGGTGCGCTTCGAGCTGGGCTATTATGCGCTCGACCCCGACGTCAAGGTAATCGCCCCATGGCGCGAATGGGATTTGACCAGCCGCACCAAGCTGATCGAATTCGCCGAAACCCACCAGATCCCGGTGAGCAAGGACAAGCGCGGCGAAGCGCCGTTCTCGACCGACGCGAACATGTTGCACACCTCGTCCGAGGGCAAGGTGCTCGAAGACCCGTGGGATGAGGTCCCCGACTATGTCTATTCGCGCACCAATCACCCCGAAGATGCGCCCGACACGCCTGAGTACATCACCATCGATTTCGAGCGTGGTGACGGCGTCGCGATCAACGGCGAGGGGATGAGCCCGGCGACGCTGCTCGAAAAGCTCAACGAGTACGGCAAGACGCACGGCATCGGACGGCTCGATCTGGTCGAGAACCGCTTCGTCGGCATGAAGTCGCGCGGCATGTATGAAACCCCGGGCGGCACGATCTATCACATCGCGCACCGCGGCATCGAGCAGCTGACGCTCGATCGCGGCGCGGCGCACCTCAAGGACGAGCTTGCCCCGCGCTATGCCGAGTTGATCTACAACGGCCTGTGGTTCAGCCCCGAGCGCGAGATGCTGCAGGCGGCGATCGATCACAGCCAGGCGCATGTCACCGGCACCGTGCGTCTGAAGCTGTACAAGGGCAATGCCTGGGTCGTCGGGCGCAAATCGCCGTTCTCGCTGTACAGCGAGAAGGTCGTGACCTTCGAGGATGACGCGGGCGCTTATGACCAGAAGGACGCCGAAGGCTTCATCAAGCTGAACGCCCTACGCCTGCGCCTGCTGGGCCGCCGGGGGACCTGAGCGCGCTTATGGAGAGGGTAGAGGGCAAGAACCGCACGCTGATGCAGGTGCTGACCTATGCAGGGGCGCTGCCGTTCCTCGCTGGGGCATCGTGCCACCTCACCGGCTATGGCGATGTCAATGCTGCCAACCTCACCTGCTACTGGGCGTTCACCATCCTGATGTTCATGGCAGGAACGCTGTGGGGCATCCAGGTGGTGGCCCCGCAGAAGGTCAACCCCAACCTGCTGATCGCCAGCAACGTGGTGGTGCTGGCGACCTGGGCTGCGCTTTGGTTCGTGCCGTTCAACGAGGCGGCATTGCTGTTCGCGATCGGCTTTGGCGTGCTGCTGTGGCTGGATCGCCGCGCGGTCGAGGCAGGGGCCACCGATGCTGGCTATGGCACGATGCGGACGCGGGTGACCGCGTTCGTGATTGCTTGCCTGGTGCTGATTGCGGTCGTGCCGATGGGGGCGATTGGCTAACGCCCATGCCGTTCTCCGGCGCAAGCCGGAGTCCAGGAGTCGCATTGCATTGTGGGCGCCCCTGGATTCCGGCTTTCGCCGGAAAACGACGAGTGATTCTCTGGAAGAACAACTCCATTTGTTGCAGCCTTATGAAACAAACCATCAGCCCGACGATAATCCATTGTTGTCCACCATCTTATCCACAACCAACCCGTACCGCCTGTGGATAACTCGTGCAATTTCGCTGGTTGTGACTCGGATGTCGTGACACCTTTGTGAGGTCGGAAGGACAGACGGAAAGCGCACTGAAGAGCGAAAAAGCGTTGAAATACAGCAATGTAGATCATGCTTTGACGGGCGGAGAGTACGCCCGCCAGGAACGCCAGCGATGGTGAGCCGGGCGCGAGAGACGGCAGGTGTTCTGCACCAAGCCCGACATAGGCGGATAAGCCGCCCGGCAGCAGCGATGCTGAAGGGATGGGCAGCCGCCGAAGGTCCGAACGAAGAACCGATGATCGGCTGGCAGGCAAGATGCGAGACGCAAGTCTCGGATGGAGCGGCAGGTCGGTGCGATACCCAGGCCTTGCGAAATGCGGGTCAGGACAAACGGTTAACGCGTATGGTCCTTCGGGACCGTGCTGCCGGGCCGGATAACCTGAAACGGATCAGCGAGACGGGGTGTCAGGCCCAGCGCGGACCCGGGTCCAGCGGTTTTCGGACCACGGAACCGGGCCTCGCGCGAAGCCGGACGCTTGGGAAAGAACGTCGATGGCCGATGCGACAGGCGCAGCAATGCGCATGCCGCGACCGCAAAGCCCGACCCGGACACGTCAGCTCCACCGTTCGCGGCGCAGCAGATGGACCACACAGAGGCGGGAAACCGCTTTCAGGGTTACGGAAAAAAGCTCCGATGATCTTTTCAGGCGCAGTGGGGGCCGACAGCAATGTCGGCCCCCGTTTTGCGTCTGGGTGTGGCATAACGTTTGAGCGCTCGCTTCTGACTGGAGAGGCCATGCGCTAACAGGAGACGCGCCATGCTGTTTTCGTTGTTGATGCTATCGGCAAGCTTGCCGTCGGAGGTTCCGCCGGTCCCCGGATTGTGTTCCGCTCCCGTGCCGGAGGACAGGGAAACCCCCGGCTGCTATCAGACCAACGAGATCGAACTGGCTGGTGCGCCCGCACAGATATACTGGTCGATTTACGAGTATCCCAGCCTTGCTAAGGCAGCGCGGGAATCTCGCCGCCATCGATGGTCGGCGGCAACCCAGATCCACGGCCGCAATTGGCTCTATGTGCTTGGTCCTGCTGGACAGCCGATCCCCGGCGCAACCAGACGCGCCGAAATCGGCCCTATGCAAGTCCCTCCGGGCGAGGTGACCGCGCACTTTTCCGAAGCCATCTTTCCGCCCGGCATGCGAACGCGCGTTCATTCCCACCCCGGTCCAGAGGCATTTTACGTCGTCGAAGGCGAGCAATGCATGGATAGCCCCAGCGACAGTATGATGATCCAGGCTGGCGGCACCTATATCGTTCCGGAAGGTCCGCACATTCAGGCTGCACCCGCGGGAAGGCGCAATCTCGTCCTGATCCTGGCACCCAAGGACAAGCCGTTTGTGATCCCTGGCGGGCAATGGCAACCGAGTGGTTTTTGTGATGGGTAAGGCGTGGAGGTTGATGAGGCTCCTTGCTGTGGGCGCTTGCCCTGCGTTCGGTTTGCCGCAAAGTGCTCCTCAAAATGCGCTCGTTTCACAGGTCGTTAGGGTTTAGCGCGCAAAACATCTTATATTGGGGGGTTAGCCATAAAGCGAAGCGGAGCATTACAGGTGGTGACAGGGTGCCAAGGCTGCCGTTCAGAACAGCATCAATTTGCGATTGCGATGGCTTTCCAGCCCATTGTCGATATTCACACCGGGCTTCCGTTCGCCTATGAGGCGCTGGTTCGCGGGGCAAATGGCGAGGGCGCGGCCGAGGTGCTTGCGCGTGTCTCGCCTGAAAACCGGTATGCTTTCGACCAGCAATGTCGGGTCGCGGCGATCGAGGGTGCCGTGGCTGCGGGGATCCTGAATACCCCGGCACGGCTGTCGATCAACTTTCTCCCCAACGCGGTTTACTCGCCGGTCGCCTGCATCCAGTTGACGCTGCAGACCTCCCGCGACACCGGCCTGCCGACCGATCGGCTGATCTTCGAGTTCACCGAAAACGAACACATGGCCGACACGGCGCATGTCAAGAATATCGTCGATTCCTACCGTAAGATGGGTTTCGGCACCGCGATCGATGATTTTGGCGCCGGACATGCCGGGCTGGGACTGCTGGCCGCGTTCCAGACCGATTACATCAAGCTCGACATGGAGCTGATCCGTGATCTCGATACCAGCATGCCGCGCCGCATGATCGTCGAAGGGGTTGTGCGGATCGCGAAGTCGCTGGACATCACCGTCATCGCCGAGGGGATCGAGACAATCGGCGAATACAACGTACTGCGCTGTTTGGGGGTTCGCTATATGCAGGGTTATCTCCTGGCGCGCCCTGCCTTCAAGGCGTTGCCCGTCATCGAGCTTCCGTCGCAAGATTATGCTGCTGTAGCATAAGGGCATGCTGACGGTCTGACCGGAAAAAAGGGCCAGCCACTTCACGCGGCCAGCCCTTTACCGGTTCGTCAACCCTTGCAGGTCACGTCAATCGATCGTCACCGTCACCGCGCGGCGGTTCTGGGCCCAGGAACCTTCGTCCGAACCCATAGCGGCAGGGCGTTCCTTGCCATAGCTCACGACGCGCAGGCGCTGCTCCGACACGCCCAGCGAGACCAGATAGTTCTTCGCGGCGTTGGCACGGCGTTCGCCGAGCGCGAGGTTGTAGTCGCGTGTGCCGCGCTCGTCGGCATGGCCTTCGATGATCGCCTGCTTGTTGGGATACTGGGCCAGCCACTGGGCCTGGCTCTGCAGCGTGATCTGGCCGTCGGCATCAACATTATAGCGATCAAGATCGAACAGGATGCGGTCAGAGCGGACCTTGGTCAGGAAGTCGGCCTGGCTGCCCGGGACCGCAACATTGCCAACGTTCGAATTGTCCTGACCCATTGAATTGTCCACCGCAGGGCCGGGTGCAGGTGGAAGCTCAGGCGGGGCCTTTTTGGCGCAGGCGCCCAAGGCGATCACGGCAGTTGCCATGAGAAGCGTGTTGCGAATGGACTTCATTGAGCGTCTCCTTCTGGTATTGCGGGTCAGGGCCGCCGGGCGGATCCGGTCTAGGCGCCTTCCCCGGTGGGGAAATAGCGGAGGGTGGCGGGGTAAGCCCCAGCCCATAATGACAATACAACCCGTAACTGCGACGAACCGTGACTCGCTTTGTCGGCGGGGTAAACCCTTTTGCCGCAAAAACTGTCGGGTAGCGCAGGAATTACACGGTTCACGGCAGGATCGGTCCCCAGGAAGGATCGGAGCCATCGACCGGGGTCGCCAGACGGCGCTCGTTCGATCCAGTGAGATCGACCTGCCACACGCTAGAGCTTACTGCGCCGCGCCCGGTGCGGAAGAACTGGATGACACGGCCATTGGGGGCCCAGGTCGGGGCCTCGTCCTGCCAGCTGTTGGTGAGCAGCCGTTCGCCGCTGCCCGAGGGGCTCATAACGCCGATGCGGAAGTTGCCCTGCATCTTGGTGAAGGCGATGAGGTCGCCGCGCGGGCTCCACTCGGGCGTGGCATAGCGCCCGCCGCCAAAGCTGATCCGCCGCTGGTTCGAGCCATCAGCGTTCATGACATAAAGCTGCTGGCCGCCACCGCGATCGCTTTCGAACACGATCTGGCTGCCATCGGGCGAGAAGCTGCCGCCGACATCGATGCCCGGGCCGTCGGTCAGCCTGATCGGCGTACCGCCTTCGACCGGAATCTTGTAAATGTCGGTGTTGCCGCCGATCGCCATCGAATAGAGCAGGAAGCGGCCATCGGGTGACCAGCGCGGCGCGAAGGTGGCGTTGCGGCTTTGGGTCACCAGCCGCTGCCGTCCGGTGCCGACGTCATAGACATAGATTCGCGGATTGCCGTCGAGATAGCTCAGATAGGCGATCTGCTTGTAATCGGGTGAGAACCGCGGAGTCAGCGCGGTCGACTGGCCATTGGTAATGAACCGGTGGTTGGCGCCATCGGAGTCCATGATCGCAAGCCGCTTGGTGCGGTTCCCCTTGGGGCCGGTCTCGGCAATATACGCGATGCGGCTGTCGAAGAACGGGCTTTCGCCCGACAACCGCGAATAGATCGCATCGGCGCATTTGTGCGCGGCGCGGCGCCAGTCCGCAGGTTCGACGACAAAGCCCTGTCGGGTGAGTTCGCTACCCAGCGCGACGTCATACAGATAGCAGCCGACGGTGATCTTGCCGTCCCCGTTCGAGCGGACGAAGCCCTGGATCAGCGCAGCGGCGCTGCGGCCCTGCCAATAAGGGAAGGTTGGTGCGGTGACCTCGTCGACTGTGATCTGCTTGACCGCACTGCGCCCGATTGGCTTGAACAGCCCCGAACGATCGAGGTCAGAGGCGATGACATCGCTGATCCGGTTGCCCAGATCCTCGGTCGTGCCCGCCAGAGTGGTCTCGCTGCGCGGCGTGGGCAGCGCAGGCACCGCGATGATCAGGTCCGCGCTGCCGGCATTGTCGACATCGACGGTCAACTGGGCGTGGGCGGGGGTGGCGGTCATCATCAATCCAGCGATCACAACCGCTGCTTTCCGGCGAAAGCCGGAATCCAGGAGCGAGCTTGTGCCACCCCGCTCTGGGCTCCGGTTTTCGCCGGAGAACGGGAAGAGGAAGGAGGTTACGGTTCGCATGGTTTACAATCCCAAATAGAAAGTTGGTTCGATGGTCTGCCACTCGGAATAAAATTGCGGCGGGAAATTGAACGGAGCGGCGCGGCGCACGGCGGCGATCGCGCGTTCCTTGTGCAGCGCTTCCTGAGCACGGTTGCTGGCCGTAACGCCCGTGGTCACCGCGCTGGGGGTGCCGACGATCTTGCCCGATTCGTCGAGTCTGACGGTCACCTTGGTGCGCAACTGATCGGCATCCGCGCCCGTAGGCGGTACCCAGTGCGGCTTGACCTGGCGCAGTAGCTCGCGCTGCAGCGATGCAACGACCGCTGGTCCCGCGACCGCAGCCGGAGGCGTCTGCGATCGGCTGGTCGAAGCCTTGTCGGTCACGCCATCGAGAAAATCGCTGCCGATCCGCGGCGCGCGGGGGGCTTTGGCTGCGGGCGTAGCGGCGGGCTTGGCTGCAGGCTTCGCGGCAGGTGTAGCCACTGGACGGTCCGGCCGTCTGCGGTCAGCCGTATCGGCGGGCGCTGCAGGCTTGGGCTTTTCTGCCGCTTTGGGCTGCGGCTTGGCGGGAGGCGGCGGGGTGCTACGCGCAGGCTTGGGTACAGGCGCAGGGCGAGGCTTCTCGGCTGCCTTGGGCCGGGGCGGGGCGGGACGCTCGACCGCCTTGGGCGCGGGCGGTTCGGGGCGATTGACCGCAGGAGCCGGCGCAGGTGCGGGCACAGGCTCAGGAGCGGGCTCGGCCTTCTCGATCTCGGGCGCCAGTTCGTGCGCGGTCGCGGTCGCGGCCTCGCGAGTCGGAGTTGGTGCCGTCGATACCAGTCCGACCTCGTCGGTCAGCTGCACCGAAATCGGCTCGGTCGGCATCTTCAGCTCACTGCGGCTGGCAATACCCAGCGACAGCGCGCCGAACAGCACGACATGGCCGATGACCGCCACCGATAGCCCAAGACGCTCGCTTTTCTCCATTCGTGCCTGTTTCCAGCCTGTTATCGCCAAACGCCTATAGGCGCTCGGATGAACCCGTCGTGACCAGCGATACGCGGTTGAGCCCGGCGCGGTTCAACTCGCCCATCACCAGCATCACCTTGCCATAATCGAGCGAACGGTCCGCGCGCAGCATCACCTGCGGCGCATCGCCGTTATCGTCGCCGCGCTCGGTGCGGATCGCCTCGAGCGCCGCGGGAAGATCTGCCATCGACACCTGCGCGTCATCGACAAAGGGCTGGCCATCGGCATCGAGCGAGATCTGTACCGGTTCCTTTTCCTGCTCAAGCGCGCTGGCACGGCTGTCGGGCAGGTCGATCGGGACACCGGCGACCAGCAAAGGCGCGGTAACCATGAAGATGATCAGCAGCACGAGCATCACGTCAACGAACGGCGTGACGTTGATTTCCGCGATCGGCGCGCGCGATCGCCCCCGCCGTCCGCTACCACCTGATGGGCCAAGCGACATCGCCATCAGATCGGGTCCTTCTCGAGCTCGCGGCTGAGTTCGCCGTGAAACGCGTCAGAGAAGCGGAAAAGCCTTCCTTCGAGCTTGTTCAGCCGGTGCGAAAAGCGGTTGTAGGCGATGACCGCAGGGATCGCTGCGAAGAGCCCAATCGCCGTTGCGAACAAGGCTTCGGCGATGCCCGGGGCGACGACCGCGAGCGAACTGTTCTGTTCTGCCGCAATCGCGGTGAAGCTGCGCATGATGCCCCACACGGTGCCGAACAGCCCGACGAAAGGTGCCACCGAACCCACGGTGGCGAGGAAGTTCAGCCGGTCGGCCATGTTGTCGATTTCCTGGCCGACAGTGGAGTGCATCGCGGTGGCGAGCCGTTGGCGGGCGCCATCGAGATCGGTGATCCGGCTCTTGGTGGTCCGCCGCCATTCTCCGACGCCCGATGCCAGCACCCGCGCGCTGGGCAGCTTTTCGTGGCCGCGCGCCTTGTAGAACGCATCGATGTCTCCCGCCTTCCAGAAATCCTGCTCGAACGCGGAGTTGTCGCGGACGATCTTGCCGATCTTGAGGCCGAAGCTGATGATGATCGTCCATGTCCAGATGCTGGCCAGCGCCAGCCCGATCATCACCGCCTTGACGACAAGATCGGCCTCCATGAACAGCTTGAGCGGCGACAGGGTGACGGCATCAGGGGTGAGGCCCATGGTATCGATCATAAGCGGGGTCTGTCTTTCTGGTCGGAATCGAGAATTTGGGTAAAGGCGTCCACCCAGGCGCGCGGCTGACGGATGGGACGCCCCTCGGGATTGATAAAGGCTGCGGTAACGTCTGCTTCCAATAGTGTCTCGTATGAATCACCGATAGATTGGCCGCGTCGGATGACTCGTTGATGAATAATGCACGCCGCAGCGCGCAATCGTGTGATCTGGCTCATCACCACCAGGTCATCGTCCATCTTGGCCGGGCGCACGAACCGCAGGTTCATTTCTGCCACGGCATAGACTCCGCCGCCTGAATCGTGCGTCGTGCGCTGGTCGACACCCAGGCATCGCAGCATGTCGGACCGGGCTCGCTCCATGTAGCGCAGATAGTTGGCGTGGTAGACGATTCCGGAGAAGTCGGTGTCCTCGAAATAGACCCGGCACGCGAAATAATGGGTATGGCCTTCAAACCGGCCGTTGAACGGGATGATATCGGGCGGGACCATCCCGAACGCTTAGAGTCTTTGGCTGGCCAAGTGCAAGCCTGGCAGCACTGCACCGGCGATTCGCTGCTGCTTTTGGCCGCCATCATTGCTATGGGGCGCGGCCCGGCCTAAATTGGTCGGCCACAGTTGGAACAAAAGTTGGAGTGCGTGCACGTGGCGGCAAAATGGACACCGGATAGCTGGCGGACCCAAGAGGCGCGGCATATTCCGGAATATCGGGACGCTGCGGCTCTCGCCGAAGCGGAAGCCACGCTACGCAACTATCCACCGTTGGTGTTTGCGGGAGAGGCGCGCAACCTGGAAAAGGAGCTGGCGCGGGTTGCCGCTGGCGAGGCGTTCCTGCTGCAGGGCGGCGATTGCGCCGAAAGCTTTGCCGAGTTCCACCCCAACAATATCCGCGACACCTTCCGCGTGCTGCTGCAGATGGCGGTGGTGCTGACCTTCGCTTCGAAGCGCCCCGTGGTGAAGTTGGGCCGGATGGCGGGCCAGTTCGCCAAGCCGCGCTCGGCCCCGACAGAACGCCAGGGCGATATCGAAATTCCGAGCTATTTCGGCGACAACATCAACGGCATCGAATTCGACGCCGCGGTGCGCGAGCCCGATCCGCAGCGGATGGTGCGTGCCTATTCGCAGAGCGCCGCGACGCTCAACCTGCTGCGCGCCTTTGCCAGCGGAGGCTATGCCAGCCTGCAGCAGGTGCAGGGCTGGATGCACGATTTCATGGGCCGCAGCCCGTGGGCCGAGCGCTATGCGCAGACCGCCGACCGGATCAGCGAGGCGCTCGATTTCATGCGCGCCTGCGGGATCAGCCCCGACACCGTGCCGCAGCTGCAGGGCACCAGCTTCTTCACCAGCCACGAGGCGCTGTTGCTGCCGTTCGAGGAAGCCATGACCCGGCGCGATTCGCTGACCGGCGACTGGTATGACACCAGCGCGCATTTCCTGTGGATCGGCGACCGCACCCGCTTCGAGGGCTCGGCGCATGTCGAGTTCCTGCGTGGCATCGGCAACCCGATCGGCATCAAGTGCGGGCCAAGCCTGTCGACCGACGCTTTGCTCTCGATGCTCGATACGCTGAACCCTGCGCGCATTCCCGGCCGCATGACGCTGATCAGCCGATTTGGCCACGACAAGGTCGAGGCCGGCCTCGCGCCGCTGGTGCGCGCGGTCAAGAAGGAAGGCCATCCCGTGATCTGGTCGTGCGACCCGATGCACGGCAATGTCGTCAAGTCCGAGAGCGGCTTCAAGACCCGGCCTTTCGAGCGGATCATGGCGGAATTGCGCGGCTTCTTCGCGGTGCACCGCGCCGAGGGCACGCATGCCGGCGGCATCCACATCGAGATGACCGGACAGAACGTCACCGAATGCACCGGAGGCGCGATCGCGATCACCGACGAGGCGCTGGGCGACCGCTATCATACGCATTGCGACCCGCGTCTCAACGCGGCGCAATCACTCGAAGTCGCGTTTGAGGTCGCCGAGATGCTCAACGCCGAAGTCGCGCTGACGGCCAAGCGCGCGGCATGAACGAGCGGCGGGTCATCGTGCAGCGCGAGGTCGTCCGCAACGGCATCGGCTTCGGCAGCGCGCTGGCCATCGCGATCAGCTATACCGCGCACAAATCGGTGCTCTGGGCGATCATCCACGGGTTCTTCTCGTGGTTCTACGTGGTGTATTTTGTGCTGACGCGGGATTGATCAAGAGTCTCTGGTCCCCTGTGCATGCAGGGGCCCATCTCCCGGCCTTGCATCACGCGGGACCATTACGAGATGGACCCCTTCCTGCGCAGGGGACCGACAAGAACAACGAAAACACAACCAAGGGGCATCGCATGGCTTTCCGCACATTTATCGCTGCACTCGCGCTCAGCGCCAGCTTTACTGCGCCCGCATTCGCGCAGGATGCGGCGGCCGCCAAGACGGCCTTGGCGGGGGATTACGACCGGATCGTCGCAGAACTGATCACCCTCACCGAAATCCCAGCGCCGCCATTCGGCGAACAGGCACGCGCCGCCTATTTCGTCAAAGCATTCAAGGACCTGGGGCTGGCCGAGGTGGCCATCGATGCCGAGGGCAATGTGACCGGAATTCGGCGCGGCACCGTATCGGCGGGCGGGCCGTTGGTAGCGATCAGCGCGCATCTCGATACGGTGTTTCCCAAGGGAACCGATGTGAAGGTGCGGCGCGAAGGCAATACGCTCAACGCCCCGGGTGTAGGCGACGATACCGTCGGGCTCGCCGGGATGCTCGGCTGGATCCGCGCGCTGAATGCAGCAAAGACCACCACCAAGCACGACATCCTGTTCGTTGCAACGGTGGGCGAAGAGGGCCCCGGCGACCTGCGCGGGGTGCGCCATCTGTTCACCAAGAGCGGCTACAAGGACCGGATTGCCGCGTTCATCTCGTTCGACGGGTCCGACCCTTCACGCATCGTCAACCAGGCGGTCGGCTCGAAGCGCTACAACATCGCTTTCACCGGCCCCGGCGGGCACAGCTATGGCGCGTTCGGCATCGTCAACCCGATGGCGGCG
Source organism: Blastomonas aquatica (assembly GCF_014639875.1). Classification (GTDB taxonomy): domain Bacteria; phylum Pseudomonadota; class Alphaproteobacteria; order Sphingomonadales; family Sphingomonadaceae; genus Blastomonas; species Blastomonas aquatica. The sequence continues at coordinate 217,449 of NZ_BMGD01000003.1, forward strand.
ATGGCCGATGCGGTGAAGCGATTGTACGAGACAGATGTCCCCAGCACCCCGCGCACCAGTTTTGCCGCGGGCGTGGTTTCGGGCGGAACCTCGGTCAATTCAATTCCCGATCGCATCGAACTCCAGGTCGACATGCGCTCGCCCGATCCCAAGGCGCTCGATCGGCTCGAAAAGCGCTTTCTGGCGATCGTCGATGAGGCGGTGGCAGCAGAAAATTACGCCCGGTCGACCAATGTCGGCGAGATCGGCGCGGAAAAGACCCGGATCGGTGACCGTCCTGCAGGGGCGACCGCAGAATCGCATCCGCTGGTTGTGACCAGCCAGCGCGTCCTGACAGACCACGGCTTTCCAACCCAATTCCAGGCATCGTCGACCGATTCGAACATCCCGATGAGCCTCGGCATCCCGGCGATCACCATCGGAACCGGTGGCGGCGGCGGGCGCGCGCATTCGGTCGATGAATATACCAACATCGAACGCAACGCCTTTATCGGTGGCCTGTCGTCGGGCCTCGCGGTGGTGGTCGCGGTTGCGAACCTCGACTGGGCGGTAAAATGAGGCTTGCGGTCGCGATCGGCTGCGGCCTGCTATTGGCGGGATGCGCCGCGCCGGTGGTCACCCGGACCGACGTGACCGTCGCTGCACCGATCCCGGCGCGCGCAAGTTTCACTCTGGTCGCCCCCCCGGGCGAGCCTGCGTTTCTGCATCAACAGGCCACCGACATGATTGTTGCCGGATTGACCCAGCGCGGCTGGTCGCGGACCGAGAACGGAGATTATCTGCTGTCTGTGACCCTGTCCGATCGGCCTGCCGCAGCACGGTTGCAGGCGGGTGACGATAGCGGGAGCCCACGGATCGTGATCGCTCCGGCGGCAGATCGCACGACCAGCAGGGGATGCGCCAAGCGCGATCACCGGCTCGCGATGCGCCTGACCGAACGGGCAACCGGGCGCGATCTGTATTCCGGTTGGGGCGCCGAGTTCCACTGCAGGGCAGGGCTTGGCGACAGCCTGCCACACCTCGTGGCTGTGACGCTCGATGGGCTCGCGGGTATTCGCGGTCCGCGCGTTGTCGAACGCATCGGGGTTCGTTGAAAGCATGAGGATACGCCCCAGCACGTCGGGGATATGATTACCGCTTCTGCTGTTCCTCCAGCGGCAAGGTGATGGTGAACACAGCGCCACCGGTATCCGCGTTGCTGCCGGCAATCGTCCCGCCATGGCGTTCGATCACTGCCGCGACGTAATTCAACCCCAGCCCGATGCCTTTGACGCCGGTTCCCCGACCATCGCTGGCAAAGCGCTGGAACAGCTGGGGCAGCACGACCGCATCGATACCCTCGCCCTGATCGGCCGTACTGATCACCAACGCGCCGTCCGCCGTCCTCAGATGCACGGTCACGGTGCCACCTTCGGGGCTGTATTTCACCGCATTGTCGAACAGATTGACCAGTGCGCGGAACAGGCTTTCGCGCTCGGCAGCGATGAACGCCGTGTCACTGTTGTCGATTAGGACGATTTGCACACCGCGCTGCCGGGCGACCGGCCAGAGGCTGTCGGCTGCTTCGCTCACAAGGTCCGCCGCGATCAGCGGTTCGGGATCGAAAGGCCGCTCATGCATGCGCGCCAGATCGACGAAATTGTCTGCAAGCGTGAGCGTATGCCGCGCATGCCGGGCGATCCGGGCTCGGTCGATATCGCCGTCACTGGTTGCAACCAGCGCCAGGATCGCCGCCTGCGGGCCGCGCATGTCGTGCGATAGCAATTGCAGCATCTCCTCGCGCTCCTGGCGGGCGGCGGCGATAGCGGTGATATCGGTAAGGTAATCGATATGGCCGCGCCCCGCGCCCCGCGCATCGAGAATCGGCGCGCGGCGCAGAACGAAACAGCGGCCATCGCGTGCGGTGAACTCGATATGGCCGGTATTCGGATCGGCAAGATATGCCTCCAGCGAAGCGCTGCTGTTTGGCCCCGCGATCCGGGTAAGCAGAACTGCGCTGTCCGTGCGAAGCAACTGCGCACCGAACGCTGCATCGGCCGCCGCGTTGGTGAGCACGACCTTGCCCGATCCATCGCTGACCAGCGCTGGATCGGGGAGCCCCGCTAGCGTATCGCCGACAAAGCGCCGCAGATCGCGCAGCTGGCCAATGGCACCGCTGAGCCTGTTCGACTGGCCGGTCACCAGATCTGCATCGGCCAGCCTGGTATCGCCGATTGGCAGCGCGTCCTCACGCTCGAGCCGGGCGAGTTCGCTGCCCATGTAATCGCTGGTCGCCTGCAGCCGTCGCCAACCCCAGAGCGGATAGACCAGTGCCAGCCCCAGCAATGCGGGGCCGGGGGCAATCCACAGGTTGGCGGTCAGCGTTGCGATGCTGCCGACGAGCACCAGCAGCGCCAGCCCCGCAACCAGCAGATTGACGCTGCGCGGCTTCACGCGCCAGAAGGCGAGCAGCAGCAGCCACGCGGGCAATAGCGCAAACCCCAGTGCGGCCAGGGTCGATGGCTGGCGCACCCAAAGGCTTTGAAGCTGCGCGTTGGCGATATTGGCGTTGATCTCGACCCCGGGCATGTTGCCGCCATCGGACGAGGGAACCGGATAACGATCTCCCAATCCCTGCGCGGTCATTCCGATCAACACCCTCCGACCGGTGATCAGAGCATCGGGAACCTCGCCGCGCAGCACACTGGCAAAGGAAATGGTGGCAAAGCTCTCGGGCGCGGCAAAGCGCAGGCGTTGGGGCTGCCGGCACGCAGGCCAGTTGGCAGGCGCAGCGCCCAGGGTCATCAGGTGAGGCAGCGGGCGTTCTGCGCCGTCAGGCTGAAAACACAGTCTGGCCGAGCGGACCGTGCCATCGCGGTCCATCGTCGTATTGGCGTGGCCCAGACCATCGGCGGCGCGGGCGATGACCGGTGCCGGGTCAATCCGATCGACGCTGCGCCCATCGCGGCCCGGCTGGACGAACTGGACGGGCAGATAGGCGCGATCGATCCGTCCGATGGCGCCAGCGAGCAACGCGTCATCTGCGCTAGGCTCGGACAGAAGAACATCGAGCGTCACCGATGCCGGGCGCGCCTGCGCCAGCTGCTCCAGCAGCTGCGCGTGCAGCCGTCTGGGCCATGGCCAGCGCCCCAGCGCGGAAAGGCTGGCTTCGTCGATTGCCACGATCAGGATTTCGCCGTCGGCGGGCGCGGGGGCCATCCGCATCGCTGCGTCATACAGCAGGTCATCGGCAGGTCGGGTCCATCCGCCGATCGATGCCGCCGTGATGATGGCAGAGGCAATCAGGGCCACGATCGCCCATTCGATCTGGAACCGGTGCCGCAGACCCGCGGATCCGGCGCTCTCATTCATCGATCGAGAAACTTTCGAATTCGGTCCAGTCGCTATAGGTTTCTTCAGGGGCGAACGCAGTCGTTCCGACACGCCATTGATAGCGGCCGGCCGGCAGATCGCTCAGGATGATCGACGAGCCCGAAAGCCCGGCCTCATCGACGACATACAGCGGGTTGTCCTGTGTCCGCAGCTGGAAGCGATAGCGCAGCACGCCCTCGCCGCTGCCCACCCAGCGGAAGACATAGCCGTGTTCGCTTGCAGTGGTGCCCTGTATCGCGGTCGCCAGACGGCGCTTGAAAGCGAACGTGCCTGGCATCCCTTCCAGCCCTGACCGGGCGATGGCCGTGAACCGGGCGAAGTAGTTGCCGTTGGGCAAAGCGGGCAGGGCAAAACTGGGCGAGGCATTGGCCATTTCCTCGACGATATCGACGAACCCACTGTCGCGCGCGATCAGCAGCCGATAGGCTTGTGCGTCCGGTACCGCGCCGATTGCAAATGCTAGCGCAGGCGCCCGTTGGATTTCCCCGCCTGCCTTCAGCACCGGTGGCGGCAACAGTTGCTCGACCGCGATCCCGCCGGTCTTGCCGATGACCGCGCCGAACTCCGCATCAAGCCGGGTTTCGGCGGCCATCGCCGGCGCGGTGAGCGCAATCCCGCCCTCGATCAGTTCGGCGCGTGCCTTGCCGTCTTGCGCATCGTAATGGTTGCGAAAATCGGTGCCGCGCACCGCAGACACAGCAATCGGGTTGCGCAGACGGAACCGGTCGTCCCGGTTGCGGAACGGCGAGACCTTGCTGCGCACCGCGCCGTTGTCCAGCGCCAGCTCGTAATCGATGCTGTTGGTGATCAGCAGCTTGCGCAACCGTGATATCCGCATCGCGCTGTTCGATGGCAGCGTGATTACCGATCCATCGGTGAGCGCCAGCGAAAGCGACGAGGCAGGCCCGGTCAGGACGCGCGCGCCTTCGCCAAGCGCCAGCCCCATGCTGACCGCGCGCGGCAGGCTGCCGTCGCTCGAAGCCTGTGCATCCCCGCGAAATGCTGCGACGGTGGCCGAAGCCGGGCGGAACTTGAGCAGGCGTACCGGCAAGGTCAACCTGCGCGCGACCGAAAGCCGGTACGGATCAACCACGCGGTTTATGCGCTGAACCTCTTGCCAGTCGTTTTCGCGGATCATCCACGTGCGTGCCAATGTGATCAGCGTATCGCCCTTGCGGACGGTGTAGACGATGCTGTCCTCAGCGGCGGGTTGCTGCGCCAGAGCGCGCTGCGGCGTCAGGACCAGCCCGGTGGCAAAAGCAGCCACAAGTATCCAGCAGCAGATCAGCGATGCACGCAGGGTCATTCGGTGAGTGAAAGGTCCTTGGCCGGGTCGATCGTTTCGAGGCGATAGCCATAGCCGAAAACGGTAAAGATGCGAAAGCCGTTCTCCGGTTTGAGTGCCAGTTTGGAACGCACGCGTGAGATGTGCATATCGAGCGTTCGGGTGGCCAAATCTGCGCTGGTCCGCCAGATCGTTTCCATGATGTACGCGCGCGACAAAGTGCGGTCGCGATTGCGGAACAAAAGGTCTGCCAGCTCGAATTCCTTGGCGGTGAGCGTGATGTCCTTACCTGCATGGCGGATGGTCTGGGCCATGCGATCGAGCCGGTATCCGCCGTATTGGGCGATCTTTTCCATGCTCGAGCCGGTTCCCGTGCGCCGCAATACAGCGGAGATGCGTGCCGCGATGACGCTGTCTTCCTCTGGCTTGGTGATGTAATCATCTGCGCCGGCGTTAAGCGCTTCGGTGATGTCGCGCTTGGCGGTGCGGCCTGTGAGCATGATGACTGGGGGAGGATTGTCCAGCGTCTGCTGCATCCACTGGAGAACTTGCAATCCGGTCCTGGCCGGCATGTTCCAGTCGAGCATCACCAGGTCGAAGGTGTCTCGCAGCAAAGCCGTCGTCAGTCGCTCTCCATCGCTGAAGCGGGCACAGATATGGCCCATGCTTGCGATGATGCCTTCCAGAAAGATGAGGCTGTCGCCATCATCATCGGCTATTGCGATGCGCATAAGTTCCCCTGACTGTGCGCCAAATGAGCAGTTAACTGACCTTAAGCATGCCAAATGCCTGTTTTTACAGTGTTTGGCGAGTCCTCCGTATACGTTTTTACATAGCTTTACATCAATCTGGCGGGATCCCAACCCGCATCCGAGTATTGCAAGGGGCAGTGGGCGGTGTATCTGGGCCGGATGACCAGCCAGCACCCAGCGATCACCGCCACCACCCATCTTGACGCCCTTGCCGCCGCGCTTGGCTTTGCCCTGCCGCAGGGCGGGGTGGAAGTCTTCAGCCCGGTCGATGGCGCGCGGGTCGCCGGGTTCGATCCGGTCGATGCTGCCGCAGTTGGCGCTATTGCAGATCGGGCGGCCAAAGCGTTCCATCATTGGCGCACGGTTCCCGGCCCGCGCCGGGGCGAGCTGGTGCGCCGCCTCGGCGAGGAACTGCGCCGCCACAAGGCCGATCTCGGCATGCTGGTGACGCTCGATTGCGGCAAGCCGTTGTCCGAAGGACTGGGCGAGGTGCAGGAGATGATCGACATCTGCGATTTCGCGGTCGGCCTGTCGCGGCAGCTGCACGGGCTTACGATTGCCAGCGAGCGCCCCGGGCATCGGATGAGCGAGACCTGGCACCCGCTGGGACCGGTCGCGATCATTACCGCGTTCAATTTCCCGGTCGCGGTGTGGGCGTGGAACGCCGCGCTCGCTTTGGTCTGCGGCGACAGCGTGGTGTGGAAGCCATCGGAGAAGACCCCGCTGACTGCGATCGCGGTGCAGGCGCTGTTCGACCGGGTCGTCGCAGACTTTGGTCCGGATGCACCCGAGGGGCTGGCGCAACTGGTGCTCGGCGATGCGCCGACCGGCGCGGCCTTGGTCGACCACCCGGAGATTGCGCTGGTTTCCGCCACCGGCAGCACCGCGATGGGGCGGATTGTTGGCCAGGCGGCGGCCAGGCGCTTTGCGCGCAGCCTGCTCGAACTTGGCGGCAACAACGCGACTGTGGTTGCGCCCAGCGCCGACATGGAGCTCGCGCTGACCGGCTGCGCCTTCGGCTTCATGGGCACGACGGGCCAGCGTTGCACCTCGCTCAGGCGGCTGTTTGTCGAGCGTGGGACCTATGACTCGTTCGTGCCGCGGATCATCTCGGCGGCGGCGCGGCTGCCGATCGGCGATCCGCGCGATCCGGCAAACCTTGCAGGTCCGTTGATTGACGAGGCGTCCTTCGGCGCGATGCAGGCCGCGCTCGCCGATGCCCGCGCGCTCGGCGCCACGGTGCATGGCGGCGAGCGGATCGATGGATCGGGCGCGGGCGTGTACGTCCGCCCGGCGGTGGTCGAGATGCCCACGCAGACCGGCCCGATGCTGCGCGAAACCTTCGCGCCGATCCTCTATTGCCTGCGCTACGACACGCTGGACGAGGCGATCGCGCTCAACAATGCCGCGGCGCAAGGGCTGTCCTCCTCGATCTTCACCAACGACCTGCGCGAGGCCGAAGCCTTCGTCGCCGCCTCGGGCAGCGATTGCGGCATAGCCAACATCAACATCGGCACCTCGGGCGCGGAAATCGGCGGCGCATTCGGCGGCGAGAAGGAAACCGGCGGTGGCCGCGAGTCCGGATCGGACAGCTGGAAGGCCTACATGCGCCGCCAGACCAGCACGGTGAACTATTCCGCCGCGCTGCCGCTGGCGCAGGGGGTGACGTTCGAGCTTTGAGGGGGAAAGTGCCCTGTGAGGGGGAGGGGCCCGATCATATTGCGACACGGCCTGAATGTCCCGGTCCCCTGCTAAGGCAGGAGATGGATGCCTGTCTTCGCAGCCAAACGGGAAGAGCGAGCTTGCCATCGTTTTACGTCAGCTTTCCACGTTCGGACGAAAAAAGCTGCCGTTCTACAATCGACCCCAAAGTGGTCAGAAAGCTTCAGGTGACCAGCACGGCCACATCGACATCGCCTGCCCAGTCGGGATCGGTTGTTCGTTCGTTGCGGGCCTCTTCAACCCACGATGCAAAGTCATTGAGAAAGTCGCGAATGTCGTCTGAAGGGTCGCTGATGACCACCCGATAGGGCGGCTGCACGCGGTTGAGTTCAAGGTGATAAATCATGGTTTCCAGAAAGGCGTCAGCGTTTCGTCCGTGCCATTCAACGCTGCCCAAGGCATCAGCAAGAGCGTCGTAGAAGTCGTGCTTCGTGCGCCAGTTCTTCCCGCTCAAGTTGATCGTTTGCATCCCGGCATTCTAGGCACCTTCGATCAAGGAGCAATGGCAAGAAACCACCCAATTTCGGTCATAGGGCACACCCGCACCTCAACCCGAAACTTGACGGGCAGCTATCCGGGCATTGCTGAAAAAAGCTGCCGTTCGGCAAACGACCCCCATTGTGGTCATTCAGCAACGCACTATTCTCACGCGGTATGAGCTATGTCGAGCGCGATAGACGAGTGGAGCTGAAGCTGTTCGGATTCCAAGCTGATGGCGAGCGAATGCTCCCGGCCGGTGGAAGCATGGTTAGACACCGGGACGGCAGTATGGGGTGGGTAAGGCCCTCCAGTCTTGGAGTGAACGAAACTTGGGCTGACGCTATACAAATTCTGATCGCATCGCTCGGTGGAGAGGAAGCTGTCGCGAGCCTCATCGAATCCCTCAATCCTGATAGACGAGTCATCGCTATCAGTGTTCCGTTTGGGTCTCCGTATCAGGAAAACAATGGTCTCACGGCAGAAACCGTTCAAATGCTTGCAAGGCTATCCCTGGAACTCGACGTCTGCCCTCTGGATTTCGATCCACGCAACCCGTCGCACCTTGCCCCTGAACGGTATTGACTTTTGAGGTCAGGAATCCACCCAAATATCGCCATCCAAGGCGGAGCAGCGCGCGCTTAAGACCGGTCAGGCAGCTAGCGCAGCGATCTCTCTAAAACCGAAAAAATTTTTCAGCGCCCCCAAAGCGGACGTCAGATCAGCAAGGATTTTGCGAGCGTCGTTTGTAGTGCCGCAGAGTGCTGTCCGGGTAAGCCGCCACCAGTATGATAGGTCCGCTGTCGGTCATTAGAACTCGATAAAGGTGCGTGTCTCCTGACGTGATATCGAACTCACCGTTTTCGACTGAGGCGACCATAGGTATCTCAAGAACCAGGCCGACTTTACGCTGTGTGTATCGAAGTGGGAGGACTGCGGGGCTTTCCCCGATCCGAACACCGTTCGACTGGACGCTCAGGGAAGGTGCGTCAGGAGCAACGTAGCAGCCCACGACAGGAGAAGGGTCGACTGCCTCCGATTCGTTGAAGTCTGTGCATCCAGCGACCATCAACAGAAGTGGCAGAGTCGTGGCGAGCTTAATCATACGCTGCACAGGGTAGCTGTGCGGGCACAACGGTCAACGGCAGTTTCCCACCCAAATCCAGCCGCTGGACCCTGTTCACGTTCAACCCGAAACCTGCGGCCAGCCTGACCCGAACTAACCCGCTCCAGCCCGCTCGCCGTGGCCCAGCGCCAGATAGCTGTCCGACTGCATCTCCATCAGCCGCGAGATCGTGCGGTCGAACTCGAAGCGGCCGTCGCCGCTGGAATACAGGTCCATCGGCTCGGCATCGGCGGATGCGATCAGCTTGACCTTCATTTCGTAGAGCGCGTCGATCAGGGTCACGAAGCGCGCGGCCTCGTTGCGGTTTTCGGGGCCGAGTTGGGGCACGCCGACCAGGAACACGGTGTGATAGCGCCGCGCGATCGCGAGATAGTCGGGCGCGCCGCGCGCTTCGGTGCAGAGCTTCTTGAACGAGAACACCGCGACGCCCTTCAACGACTTGGGCACATGGATGGAGCGCCCGCCGCTGATCGCGACTTCGCCGCTGGGGACGTGCGCGGCGTCGTCGGGCGAATAGTCGGTCATGCGGAAGAAGGCTTCGCGCAGGGCGGCAGTGGCGGCGGGGCCGTTGGGGACGTGCCAGGTGCTGGTGCCCGACAGACGCTCGAGCCGGTAATCGGTCGGGCCGTTCAAGGATTGCACATCGAGCCTTTGCTTGATCAGCGCGATGAACGGCAGGAAATGCTCGCGGTTGAGGCCATCCTTGTAGAGATCGTCAGGCGGGCGGTTGGAGGTGGCGACCACGGTGACGCCCGCCTCGATGATCGCGGTGAACAGCCGCGACATGATCATCGCATCTGCGGAGTTGTTGACCACCATTTCGTCGAATGCGATCAGCCGGTAGTTTTCGGTGAACTGGCGCGCGACCGGGGGGATGGGATCGCCCTGCATCGTGTCACGCTCGACCCGCAGTCGCGCGTGGATGTCCTGCATGAACTCGTGGAAATGGACGCGGGTCTTGCGTTCTATGCTGACCGATTCATAGAACAGGTCCATCAGCATCGACTTGCCGCGTCCGACCCCGCCGAACATATAGAGCCCGCGTACCGGCTCGGGCTGCGGCTTCATCGCCATCAGCCGCCAGAGCAACGATCCGCGTGGCGGGACCGCCTGCAGCGCATCCTGCATCGCCTGCAATCGGACGGCAGCGGCGCGCTGGTCCGGATCGGGGCGCAGTTCGCCTGCGGTGACGAGCGACTCGTACCGGGCAAGCGTTCCGATCATGCCCGATCGACCCTTGGCTTGCCCATCTTGCGGATGGTGCCGCTATAGGCGCAAATGCTCGCGCCCTGCTGCTTCACCAGCCCGCGCAGGAACAGCATCCGTCCGGTTTCCTTGATGATCTCGACTTCGCAATCCATCGGCACGCCGACCTTGCCGGCGCCGACGAAATGCGTGCTGAGGTCGAGCGTCACACCCGGACCCTCCCGCAGCGATCCGTTGAGCCGCGCGCACACGAACATCGCGATATCGACCTGGGTCAGGATCGCGCCGCCATGGACGTTGTTGGCAAGATTGCCCTGCAGGTGGCCGGGGACAGTGCGGACAACGACGGTGCCGTCATCGCGCTGCATCACCGACATGGGTCCCAGCGTGCTGTTATAGCGGCCTTCCGCGCGCAACGTCCACCGCATCCAGCCCGGATGGTCCGGGTCTGGTCCGAAGGCGAAATCATCGGGCAATACAGGCGAGTCTGCGTCCACCGGGGCGATGTCAATCGAACGGTCTGGTCAGCCGGGAGGCCGATCAGACGTGCCGTTCGACCTGCATCTTCTTGATCTCGGCGATCGCGCGCGCCGGGTTGAGGCCCTTGGGGCAGACATTGGCGCAGTTCATGATCGTGTGGCAGCGATAGAGGCGGAAGGGATCTTCCAGCTCGTCGAGCCTCTCACCGGTCATTTCGTCACGGCTGTCTGCCAGCCAGCGATAGGCCTGCAGCAAGATGGCGGGGCCAAGGAACTTGTCCGAGTTCCACCAATAGCTGGGGCAGCTAGTCGAGCAGCACGCACACAGGATGCATTCGTACAGGCCGTCGAGCTTGGCACGGTCGGCGGGCGACTGCAGCCGCTCCTTGCCCGAGGGCACCGGCGTCACGGTCTGCAGCCACGGGCGGATCGAGGCGTATTGCGCGTAGAAGTGGCTGAAATCGGGGACCAGATCCTTGATCACGTCCATATGCGGCAACGGCGTTATGCGCACCTCGCCCTTGCAGTCTTCAATCGCGGTGGTGCAGGCCAGGCCATTGCGGCCGTTGATGTTCATCGAGCACGATCCGCAGATGCCTTCGCGGCAAGAGCGGCGGAAGGTCAGCGTCGAATCCTGCTCGGACTTCATCTTGATCAGCGCATCGAGCACCATCGGGCCGCAATCGTCCAGATCGATGTCGAAAGTGTCATAGCGCGGGTTCTCGCCGCTATCGGGATCATAGCGATAGACCTTGAATTTCTTGGTCCGGCCACCGGTTTTGTTGCTGAACGCCTGGCCCTTGCCAGTGATCTTGCTGTTCGCCGGGAGCGTAAAGGTAGCCATGGAATCCCTCGTAAATCTGTGCGTCCGACGCCTAGATAGTCACTTTATCGCTCAGGCTCAACGGCAGATGGGGAAAGGGCGAGAAAAAGGTGGATTGGTCAATCTTCTCAACACACCATCATCCGTTCTCCGGCGAAAGCCGGAGTCCATGGGCGATATTTTGCTGTCATCGCTCTGGATTCCGGCTTTCGCCGGAAAACGGATAATTTGCAGGGCCCTGCGGTGCGTTTACCCCATCAATCCGTGGCTGCGCAGGCTTTCGGCGACGATCGTCTCGATCAGCTGTTCCTGCGTCCATCCCGCGCGCTTGGCGGAGCGGCCGAAGACCTTTTGCGACCACAGGTTGCAGTTCAAGTTGACCTCGAGGAAGTTCAGCTCACCCTTGTCGGCATCGAGCCGGAACTCGTACCGGCCGTAATCGAACGGCACGAATTCCTGCGCGAGGTTGGCGGTGTGCTCGGCAATCGCAGCCTCGAACGGCGAGCCTTCGAAATCGACCAGCTCATACTTGCTGGCGCGCTCGACCAGATCGCGCTTTTCCCAATAGGTGCGCAAGTGCGTGGGATCGGCCTGCTCGAACAGCATCATTGGCAGGATCACCGGACGGCCATTGATCGTCACGACCGGTACCTCGACATCGCTGCCGGTCAGGAACGGCTCGACGATCGCGTCATGGCCTTCCTCGTGGATCGCGGCGACCGCGTCTTTCACGCCGGCCCAGTCGCCAGCATCGCGCACGCCCCAGCTCGCTGATGAGGCGTTGGGTTTGATTACCATGCGCTCGGCCATCGGGCAGAGCTTCTCGTCGACCGGGCCGCCCTTGCGATAGATTGCCCAGTCGGCAGTCGGCAGGCCGCGCGCGCGCGCCACCAGCTTTGACAGATGCTTGTCGTCCGAAAGACCCCGCAGGATCGGGCTGCCGCCCAGATACGGCAGGTCGCGGCGGTTGCACAGCAACGGCACCAGCATCTCGGAGTTGACGAAGCCGCCACGGTTGAGCAGCGAGAACACGAAATCGACCTCAGGCGGATCAAACAGCATCGCGTACCTGTCGCCGACCTTCAGATTGTCGAACAGCCCCTCCAGGATCGTGCGCACCTCGTTGTGATACACCGCGTGGTTGCCATCCTCGGGATGGAGCGAGCCATCGCCCAGCGCGTGCTTGGCCAGGAACAGCACCTTCAATGTTTCACGAGTTTTGGCGTCGATGGTGAGCGGTGCAGGATATTGGGTCACTGGAAAGGCACACTTTCGTTGTTGATCCGGTGGCTTTCAGCCCGCGCCGGTTTCCTTCAGACAGGGCGAATGACCCAAGACAACTTGCCATCGCGGCCAACACCCCTATAGGCGCGCCCATATCCGCTTCGGGGGCGCAGCGAAAGTACCGTTTGATGGAACACGATTCTAACACGGCTGTCAGCCACCTGCTGACCATTGGCGGAGACGAGCGCATTGTCCCGGCGCATGCTGATGGCACCAACAAGTATTTCTCCTCGCCATTCCCCCGCAAGACCGTGACCTATGCGTCATCGACCGCGAACGACATCTCGGGAGCAGCGTTCGATCACCTCGGCGCGTTCGTGGCGCAGCATGGCATCACGCCCGACATGGATGGTGCCGACTATGCCCGGCATCTCGGCGCGGCCCGCAGCCGCCTGACGGCGGCCTACAGCCTGCCTGCGGGTACGGATATTGCCTTTTCAGCATCGGGCACGGATCTCGAATACATCGCGCTGCAGGCGTTCGCCGGGCGTGCGCCGGGCGGCATCCACAATGTGCTGCTGGGCGCGGACGAGGTCGGCAGCGGCTGCATCCTGAGCGCGCATGGCCAGTATTTCGCCGCGCAGACCGCGCTGGGCATTGCCACTGCCAAGGGCACGCCGGTGCCGGGGCTGGCGCCGGTATCGCTCACCGAAATATCGGTGCGCAACGGCTTTGGTGACGCGTTTGACAGCGGCTTGATCGTGGCAGGCATGCGCAGCGAGATCGAGCGCGCACTGGCGAACGATCAGTTCCCGCTGCTGCACGTGGTGCATGGGTCGAAGACCGGGCTGATCCTGCCGCATCTGGACGATATCGATTCGCTCATCGCGCAATATGGGAACCGCATCGGCTTTGTGGTCGATGCGTGCCAGGCGCGGATCACCAGCGCGGCGATTGCGGCCTACCTGGCGCGAGGCGCGGTGGTGCTGCTGACTGGATCAAAGTTCATGGGCGGTGCGCCGTTTTCGGGCTTTGCGCTGGTCCCGCAGGCTGTTGCCGCACAGATTGCGCCGCTGGGTGCAGGGATGGCGACGATCTTCCGCCGTGCCGAACTGCCCGCAGGGTGGCCGGGCGCAGAACAGTTGCCCAATGGTGGCAATGCCGGGCTGACGGTGCGCCTAGAAGCGGCGTTGTTCGAGCTCGAGCGGTTCCAGGCGCTGGCGTTTTCGGATGTTGCGCAGATCATCGAGCTGTTTCGTGCCGCCTCGCTGCAGCTGGTCGAGCGGATCGGCGGCACGCGAGTGCTGCCGTATCCGGTGGGCGATCGCGAGCAGGCGGGAAGCCACCCGATCGAGATGCGCACGCTGACGACGATCGATCTCAGCGCCGAGGGCAGGGCGATCGATTTCGAGGGCGCTACCGCGATCCAGATGGAAATGATGCGGGGGGCCGTACGGCTGGGCCAGCCGGTCAAATGCGCGCGCTTCCAAGGCTTGGATATGGCGGGCAAAGTGCGCGGCACGCTGCGGGTCGGCATATCGATGCCGCAGATTGTGACGCTGGTGGGGCTAACGGGTGAAGAAGCCGGGCAGGCGCTGGCGCACGATATGGACACGATTGTGCGCGCGTTCGACAGCGCGCTGTTGGCGATCGGATAAACTGAAACGCCCCCCGCTCTGCGGTGTGTACCGGAGAACAGGGGGCGCTGATCAGATAGATAACAGTTTGTATTAGTTGCCGAATGTCCGCTGCCACCAGCCGCGGCGAGTGCCGCCGCTTTCGCTGTCGCCCGAAGCTTCGGGCGCCGGGTCCTGCGCAGCGGTTTGCGGCACCGACACTTCGGCAGGCTCCGCTTTGACTTCGACCGGCTCGGACTCACCTGCAGCCGCGGTATTGGTCACCGCTTCGGAAGGCGCTTCTGCCTTGGGTGCGGCCTTTTTGCGGGGCGCACGCTTGGGCTTGGGCTTTGCTGCCGGCTCGGCGTCTGCTTCGGGCGTTGCCGCTGGGTCAGCATCCCCCGGTGCTTCTGCAGCAGGCTCAGCTTCGACCGCCGGCTTCTTGGCGCGGGATTTGCGCTTGGGCTTGGGCTTTTCAGGCGGCGCTTCGGCTTCGGATGCCGCAACGTCCTCGACTTCGGGCGCGGTGTCCGCCACCGCGACATCGGCGTTGGCCGGTGCACCAGCGACTTCGGGCGTGGCCTCGGTCTCAGCAAAGGAGCCAGACATCGCATCCGCATCGGAAGCTGCATCGCTGCCATTATCGCCTTCGCCGCCCTTACGGGCGCGACCACCACGGCGTCCGCGACGTGCACGGCGGGGCTTGGCCTCGCCTGCTTCGTCATCGGTCACCTGCGCATCGGCAGCATTGTCGGTGCGCTGATCGTTCGCTGCAGTTGACGCTTCGCCGGCTTCCGGGGCGTTGTCTGCACCATTGGCGTCCGCACCATTGGCATCCGCACCATTGTCCGTCTCGTCGCCGGTGTCATCACCCGCCTCGTTCCGGATCGGCTGGCCGTTTTCGTCCTGGAAACCTTCACCATCACGCTTGCCGCGCTTGCCACGACGGCGACGGCGACGCTTCGAGCGGCCCCCTTCGCCCTCTTCGGCAGTGCGCTGCGACGGAGCGCGTTCGGTGCGCTCGTCACCGTCGGCACGATCGGGACCTTCAGCCGGTTCGCCTCGGTCTGCACGTTCGCCCCGGTCTGCACGTTCGCCCCGGTCTGCACGGCTGCCCCGGTCTGCGCGGTCGCCACGGTTTCCGCGATCTCCACGATTGCCGCGACGTGGTGCTGCCTCTTCTTCTTCCTCGATCTCGTCGATCTCGTCTTCGATATCCTCGTCGTCGTCGTCATCATCGATGATCGGCTGGAAGGTAACGGTCTTTTCCGGACGCGGGCCGCTTGCGGTCACTTCCATCTTGGCGCCTTCGTTCTCCCCATTGGGTTGAACTTCGACGTGGACGCCGAAGCGCTCCTCGATCTCGGCGATGTCACGGCGCTTGTTGTTGAGGACGTAGATCGACGCTTCCTGGCTGGTGCGCAGCGTGATCAGGCTGCCATGGCCGCGCGCGGCCTCTTCCTCAAGCAGGCGCAGCGCCGACAGGCCCGCCGACGATGCGGTGCGGACAAGGCCGGTGCCATCGCAATGCGGGCAAGTGCGGGTCGATGCCTCGAGCACACCGGTGCGCAGACGCTGGCGGCTCATTTCCATCAGGCCGAAGCCCGAAATGCGGCCAACCTGGATGCGCGCACGATCGCTCTTCAGCGCATCGCGCATGGCCTTCTCGACCTTGCGGACGTTGTTGCCATATTCCATGTCGATGAAATCGATGACCACGAGGCCAGCCATGTCGCGCAGGCGCAACTGACGGGCGATCTCGCGCGCGGCTTCAAGGTTGGTGCTGAGCGCGGTTTGCTCGATGCCGTGTTCCTTGGTGGAACGGCCAGAGTTAATGTCGATCGAGACAAGCGCCTCGGTCGGGTTGATCACCAGGTAGCCACCCGATTTGAGCTGGACGACAGGCTCGTACATCGCCGACAGCTGGTCCTCGGCGCCGTAACGCTGGAACATCGGCACCGGGTCGGCATAGCTCTTAACCCGCCGCGCATGGCTGGGCATCAGCAGCTTCATGAAGTCCTTGGCGGCGCGGTAGCCCGCTTCACCCTCGACCAGCACCTCTTCGATATCGCGATTGTAGATGTCGCGGATCGCGCGCTTGATCAGGTCGCTGTCCGAATGGATGATTTCAGGCGCAGAAGCCTTCAGCGTCTTTTCGCGGATCTCGTCCCAGAGCCGTGCGAGATAATCGAAGTCGCGCTTGATCTCAGGCTTGGTGCGCGAAAGGCCTGCGGTGCGCACGATGCAGCCCATCGTGGCGGGCAGCTTCATCTCGGCGATGATCGTCTTCAGCCGCTTGCGGTCCGACGCGTTGGAAATCTTGCGGCTGATGCCACCACCATGCGCGCTGTTGGGCATCAGCACGCAATAGCGTCCTGCGAGCGACAGATAGGTGGTGAGCGCAGCGCCCTTGTTCCCGCGTTCTTCCTTGACGACCTGCACCAGCATCACCTGGCGGCGCTGGATGACGTCCTGGATCTTGTAGCGGCGACGAAGCGCCATGCGGTTGGTGCGCGCCTCGTCGCTGGCCTTGGCCTTGCCGCCTCTGCCGTCGCGGCGCTTGCGGCGCCCCGAGTTGCGGCCGTTACCGTTGCCTTCACTGGCGGACTCGGCCGATTCCTCGGCATCGTCGCTGTCGGAGTCAGAATCCCCTTCACCATCGCCTTCACCTGAAAGGGTTTCGGCGGCGATGGGTTCATCTTCGGCTTCGATCAGCCCGTCGTCGGACAGACCGTCGTTGTAATCGGTGTCATCACCATGGCCAGCTGCGTCATCCGCCTCTTCTTCGGCGGCAAGCGCATCGGCTTCTTCCTTGGCGTGGCGGGCTTCTTCAGCCAGCAGCGCAATCTTGTCCTCGCGTGGAATCTGATAATAATCGGGGTGGATTTCAGAAAAGGCAAGGAATCCGTGGCGGTTGCCGCCATAATCGACGAACGCTGCCTGCAGCGATGGTTCGACCCGTGTTACCTTTGCGAGGTATATATTGCCCTTGATCTGCTTATGTTCAGCAGATTCAAAATCGAACTCCTCAATCCGATTTCCCTTGAGCACCGCCACCCGAGTTTCCTCTTGGTGGCGCGCATCGATCAACATGCGCGTTGTCATTCAATAGTCTCCGTGCGCGCGCACCGGGCGGAACCGGCCGGGTCGCTGCGCTTCTGTGTGTTGTGGCGCTGCCGCTCCGGAATGCCGAAGGGACGCGCAAACTGTGGTTTACGATAAGGATTGTGTCTGCTGCACGGGTTCGCAGGGCGTCAAGCGCACTGGCCGCAACACTTTTCCGCAGCCAACCGCCCAAAGGCGGGGTCGCGGAAAAGGCGGTATTCGAACCCATATAGCGTCAACCTGATGATACGGCACCGGGGGCAATTTGCGTCCGCAGTGCTGTCATTGAATGCTTAGCATGGCTGGATTAGCCGATGAGCCGCAAAGCTTTGCTAGCATCGCTCGATGAATACAGCAACAAAAAGCTCGCGGGGGTATGCTGCTCAACAATATTGCAACGCACAATCGACGGTTTGCCCCGTAAATGCGCTATCGCGCGCGCACGTATGCTAAAAATGCCGTTAACCAGATCGTTTCACACGGTTTTTCCCGCTTAACCCTAATCCTGCCTTCATCAAGGCATTAGGCAGGATTCCGGGGATTATGAAATTGCACTGGACCGGACAAACGCGCCGGGGGCATAAGCGATACATGTTTTGGCTTACCTCCATTTGTGCGTCAATGGCGTGTGGCCTGCCTGTACAGGCAGGCGAGGTGTCCAATGTCGAAGTGCGCGCCAACCAGGTCGTTTTGCACTTCAACGATGCGATCGACAGTGCCAGCAGCTTTGTGCTCAGCGGACCCGATCGGATCGCCATCGATGTGAAAGGCGCGACCGCAGGGACGAAGGCCACCAACCGCGATGGAATGTTCCGCACCGTGCGCATGGCGCAGTACGACATCGATACCGCGCGGATCGTGCTCGACCTCGACCGGCCCGCGATGATCAGTTCGGGAAGCTTTTCGCAGGACGGCCGCAGCCTGACCCTTTCGGTGACCGAGGTCGGGTCGGCGGAGCTGCGTGGAGTGCTGGCCGCTCCGCGCCAGTCGTTCGTGCCCCCGGCCGAGTTCCGTGCTGAGCCGCCGCCGCGTCGTTACAGCGTCCGCATTCCCATGCCCAAGCCCTCAAAGGCACCGCCGCTGCCCAAGATCGAGGGGCCGAACGACAAGTCCCGGCCGTTGGTGGTGATCGATGCCGGGCATGGCGGGCATGACCCCGGCGCGATCAGCCCGCATGATGGAACGCACGAGAGCAAGGTGACGCTGGCGGTTGCCCGCGCGATCCGCGACGAATTGCTCAAGTCCGGGCGGGTGCGGGTCGCTTTGACCCGTGACTCCGACGCCTTTCTGGTGCTGCAGGAACGCTATGGCATTGCCCGGCGGCTGGGGGCTGACCTGTTCATTTCGGTCCACGCGGATGCAGCCGCCTCGCAAACCGCGCGCGGCGCGACCATCTATACGCTCTCCGAAGTCGCATCAGACCGCGAAGCGGCCCGGCTTGCCGCACGCGAGAACAAGGCGGACATCCTCAACGGCGTAAACCTGTCCGATGCCCCTTCGGATGTCTCCTCGATCCTGATCGACCTCACCCAGCGCGAAACAATGAACCTGTCGGCAGACTTTGCCCGGCTGCTGCGGCGTGAGGGTGAGAATAAGATGAACTTTCGCACCGACTCCCACCGCTTCGCCTCGCTGATGGTGCTCAAGGCCCCCGACGTACCTTCGGTGCTGCTCGAGACCGGCTATGTCAGCAACGCCGATGATGTCGCGTTGCTCAATACGCCGGCGTATCGTCGCAGGATCGCGGAATCGGTCAGCCAGGCGATCACGGTATTCTTCGCGCGCAAGCTTGCGTCGCGGTAAGCTTCGCACAGCATCCGAAGGCCGTTTCCCGGCGAAAGCCGGAATCCAGAGCGACTGCAATGCAATCTGACTCCTGGGCTCCGGCGTTCGCCGGAGAACGGGATGCGGTCCACCAATCCGCTCTGGCAATGTTCAGGAATGATGTGCTAACCGCGTTAGCATGAGCGAGGGTGAAAACGGCGATATCGTCTATAGCGTGCGGCGCAGCGAAGACGGAGCTTTTGGCTCACTGCGCGACGTGTGGAGCAAGCGCTGGGTCCGCTGGGCCGCGTACCTCCTTGCTGCGGCGCCGGTCGCCATCTTGCTGATCTGGGTCATCTTTGCGCGCGACCTGCCTTCGGCGGACACGTTGGTCGATTATGAGCCTGATCTGCCGACCATGGTGCGCGGTGTCGATGGGGAAATCATCAACACCTACGCGCGCGAACGCCGGGTCCAGCTGCAGTACAAGGACTATCCGGTCCCGCTGATCCGCGCGTTCCTGTCGGCCGAAGACAAGAACTTCTTCTCTCACAACGGCCTGGATTATCCGGGGCTTGCCTCGGCGGTGTTTGATTACGTCACCAAGATCGGATCGGGCCAGCGCGCGCGCGGTGGATCGACGATCACCCAGCAGGTCGCCAAGAACTTGTTGCTGGGCGATGAATATTCGATCACCCGCAAGGTGCGCGAGGCGATCCTCGCCTATCGCATCGAAGATGTGCTGACCAAGCAGGAAATCCTCGAGCTCTACCTCAATGAGATCTACCTCGGTCGCAACGCTTATGGCGTGCAGGCGGCGGCGCGTGCCTATTTCGGCAAGGATGTCGCGGATCTGAAGCTGCACGAGGCGGCCTATCTGGCGATCCTGCCCAAGGCACCGTCGAACTATCGCCCCGAAGTCCACATGGAGCGTGCGCTCGAACGTCGCAACTGGGCGCTGGGCGCGATGCAGTCGAACGGCTGGATCACCCAGGCACAGATGGCAGCAGCGCAGGCCGAGCCGCTGGGGACGATCGCGCGCACCGGCGATGGCTTCGACAAGATCGGCGGTTATTTCGTCGAGGAAGTTCGTCGCCAGCTGGTCGAGCAGTTCGGAGAAAAGGCGGAAGACGGCAGGAACAGCGTTTACGCAGGCGGTCTTTGGGTCCGCACTTCGCTCAACCCCGAGATGCAGCGCGCAACGACCGAGGCACTACGCGATGCGCTGCTGCGGTACGACCGCGGCAGCGGCTGGGCCGGACCGATCAACACGATCGAGATCGACGACCAATGGGCCTCACGGCTGGCCTCGACCTATATCGATATCGACTATGAGAACTGGCGCGTGGCAGTGGTGATCGAAAAGTCGGGCAGCGCTGCAGAGATCGGCTTTGCCAACGGCACGAAGGGCGTGCTGCCGCGCTCAACCGCAACGATGCCGCGCAAGCGCGTCGGCGGAACCGCGTTCGATTCGATGAAGCCCGGCGATATCATCGCGGTTTCGCCGATAGCTGGCGATAATTATGCGTTGCGCAACGTGCCCGAGATCTCAGGCGGCATGGTGGTGCAGAACCCGCGCTCGGGCCGCGTATACGCGATGCAGGGCGGGTTCGACTCGCAGATCAGCCCGTTCAACCGTGCCACCCAGGCCGATCGCCAGCCGGGATCGACGATCAAGCCCTTCGTCTATGCCACCGCGCTCGACAACGGCATGACGCCTGCTACCCAGATCGTCGATGGCACCTTTTGCGTTTACCAGTCGGCAAGCCTCGGCAACAAGTGCTTCCGCAACTTTGGCGGCTCGGCAGGTGCGGGCGCGCAGACGATGCGCTGGGGGTTGGAACAATCGCGCAATCTAATGACCGTGCGCGCCGCTAATGATGCGGGCATGACCAATGTCGTCAAGACGATCAAGGCGGTCGGCATCGGCGACTACAAGCCGTATCTCTCGATCGCATTGGGAGCGGGCGACACCACTGTGATGAAGATCACCAACGCCTATTCGATGCTGGTCAACCATGGCCGCGAGCTCAAGCCGACGATGATCGATTACGTCCAGGACCGCCGCGGCAAGGTGATTTTCCGCTCGGATCCGCGGACCTGCGAGGGCTGCAACATGGCCAAATGGGACGGCAGGCCGATGCCCCGCTTCACGCCGCGCGGACGCCAGATCGTCGATCCGATCACGTCGTATCAGGTCGTCCACATGCTCGAAGGCGTGATCACCCGCGGCACCGCGACCAACCTTGCCGATCTTGACCGTCCCATGTTCGGCAAGACCGGAACCTCGAGCGGACCCACCAACGTGTGGTTCGTCGGCGGCACGCCCGATATGGTCGCGGGGATCTATCTCGGCTTCGATCAGCCGCGCAGCATGGGCGGCTATGCGCAGGGTGGCAGGCTTGCAGCACCGGTGTTCAAGCAGTTCGCCAAGCAGGTACTGCCGTCGATGCCGATTACGGAATTCCGCGCACCCGCAGGCACCCGCATGGTCCGCATCGATCGCCGCTCGGGCCGCCGCGTTTACGGTGCATGGCCTGGGGATGAAGCCAAGGCCGGCGTGATCTGGGAGGCGTTCAAGCCCGAAACCGAGCCGCGCCGGACCATCCGTCAGGAGGAAATGGCAGCGGCCAAGGCGGTGCAGAAGCGCACCGGACCTGCGGCACAGGCGCGCAGCGACAGCGAGTTTCTGCAGCAACAGGGTGGTATTTACTGATCGGTCGATCCCATTGGGGGCTGATCAGGCCAGGAGTCCCCACTCTACCAAATGCATTGAAAAACTCGCTCGCTCCGCGTAGTCCAACTGGACCATGCTCAGCCAGAAAGTCCGTTATACCATCCGTGCGTTGCAGCACCTTGCCGATCATTACGGCGAGGGACTGGTGCATCTGGAGGATATCGCACAGGCGCAGAACATTCCGCCCAAGTTCCTGACCGTGATCCTGTCGGAAATGGCGCGCGCTGGTCTCGTGCATTCTCAGCGAGGCAAGGACGGGGGCTATAGCCTGGGTTTGGCACCGATCGACATCCGCTATGGCGATATCGTACGCATTACCAGCGGATCGCTTGCCCTGGTTCCGTGTGCCAGCCGATATGCCTATGAAAAGTGCAAGAACTGTCTGGCCGAAGACGAATGTCGGCTGCGCGCGCTGATGCTCAAGGTGCGCGATGAAACCGCGGTGATCCTCGACCAGATTACCCTGGCCGATCCGATTCAGCCTATTGCCGAGCTAGACCCCGCGCTCGCAAACTGAAGGTTATACCGCAAACTCCACCCGCCAGGCAGCGCCCGAACCCGGATTGGCGATAGCCTTGATCTCGCCGCCCAGCTGCGCTGCCAGCGACTGGACGATGTGGGTGCCCAATCCCTTGCTGTTGGTTGCATCTTCGCCCTGGGGCAGCCCGCGACCATTGTCGCTGACCGTCAGCGTCAGGTGCGCGGAATCTGGTTGCTCTAATTCCAAGGTGATTGTGCCACCATTGTCGCTGAAGGCATGTTTCAAGCTGTTGGTCACCAATTCGGTGACGAGCAGCGACAGCGTGGTCAGCCGGGCGATGTCCAGCGTGATCGCTGGCATGTTTACGAGGCACACGATGTTGCGCGCGCCGGTTGCCTGCAAAAGGTCGGAGCAGATTTCCTGAAAATACTGTGCCACGGGCAAATCGAGCGATGCGGGGTCATACAGCCGTCGGTGGATCCGCGACATCGTCTCGATACGGCTCTGGGCTTCATCGAGCGCGCTGCCAGCGGAGGCGGGGTCGGCGGTCACCTTGCGCTTTTGCAGGTGCAGCAGCGCCGCGACGAACGCCATGTTGTTGGCAACGCGGTGCTGGAGTTCCTGGAACATTGTGCGTTGCTGGTCATACAAAGCCTCGGTAACCCGCTTTTCATCTCGCAGTTCGTCCGCAGCGCTGTGCATCAGATGGATCAGCGTTATGTCGACAGTTACGATGAAGACGTAGAATCCGAGCGTGATTGCGCTCGCGGTGTCTATGCCGAAGCTGTCGAACGGTGGAATGAAAAAATACCAGGATGCCAGGCCGGACAGGACCGCGCACAGCAATCCTGGCCATAGGCCGGCAAAAAAGGTGGTGACGATGACCGCAGGGAAGAAGGTCAGATAGGGAAATCCCGGCGGGAGAATGTCACTGAGCTCACGACGCAGCAGCAAAGCTGCAGCAAACGACATGACGGCCAGGCCATAGCCAAGATAAAGGTCGTGCCTGAATTTTGCTCCGGCACGTATCAGTCTGTTCATGTTGGTCCAGGTCCGCAGAGGCGGGGGTGGCAACTCCTCCGGCATTTCAGCCCTACAGTTCTAGGGGGTGTTGCCAGACCGGGCAAGCACCGCGTATCAGTCGCCAAGACTTGGAGAGGCGGGACGTGACAAATTCGCCACGAAGCCATTTCTGGGTGAGCGGTTCGATGGTGTTCGCCTTGTGGATTAATTCATCCTTCACTCAATTCTGCAACGGTTATTCTATCGTACGGCAATTTCGCGGAGATGAAACATCGTCGGTCGCCTGATCCAGTTGATCCGCGCCTTCTGGCAGCGGGCGAAGGACGCTACCGATGGCGGGAACCTTCCCCCCTCACTGCGTGATGAATTGGCTCAGTTGCAATATTCGCGGATCGGCGCGATCGTCCCGATCCTGTACTTTTCCATTGCCGTCGTTGCAGTCATCGCCGGTACTGCTTCGGGTAGTACAGTCAGCCTGATGTACCACGTCCTGCTACCAGGCGGATTTGTGCTGATCGGCTGTGTGCGCTGCTACGCATGGTACCGTCGCAGATCTGAGGTGCTGCCGATCGCTCAGGTGCGCCGGTACCTGCGGTCCACCACCTGGATCGCGATTGCGATGGGGCTCGTCGGCGGTCTTTGGACGGTCGATTCCTATTACGACACAAGCGAGGCACGCCGGGTGCTCGCCCCGGTGTTCATCTTGATGATCACCTTCGTCGGGGCGGTCTGCCTGACCAGCATGCCGCGCGCTGCCATCGGAGTGATGGTTGTCGCATTGACGCCGATGATAACCATCATGATCCAGTCGGCAGACATCGGTATTCAGGCAATGGCGATATGTTTCACGATCGTCTCGTTGTTGACCTTGATGCTGATCGTCAGCAGCTTCAAGGAAATCGTCAAGGGCCTTGTGTTGCGACACGAGCTGAAAGTCTTGTCCGAAACCGACCCGTTGACCGGACTTGCCAATCGCCGGGCGTTCCGCACGAAATTTGCTGCGTTGTCCACCGGATCCGACCCGCCATCTTCAATCACGATGGTCATGATCGATCTGGATGGCTTCAAGGAAGCCAATGACCGGTTCGGCCATGCGGCAGGGGATTCCATCCTCATCCAGGCGGGTCAGCGGCTAGCGACATTGTGCTCCGATGCCAGCAGTGTAGCTCGGCTGGGGGGCGATGAGTTCGCGTTGCTGGTGGAGACAGATAGTGATAGCGAGGCGTTGAAACGCTCGGTGTTATCAGTGCTTTCGTTGCCCTATCATTATCGCGACCAGCAGATCGCTGTTACCGCCAGCGTCGGCAGCGCGCATGGTTGCAAGGGAGCAGTCTCGCTGGAATCGCTGATGCGCGAGGCGGATGGTGAACTTTATCGCTCCAAGCGATGGGCAACAATACGTCGGCGGCAACGGCAGGGTATCGATCAGGCCAGCGAGCCGAGTGGTCTAGAACCAATCACCCCGGGTCGGCGAGGGTTTCGATCAAACAACAGTTGAATTTGGCCCGTCCGGGTTGTCGTCGGCAGCTATCGAGCATTGCCAGACAGGCGACGGATGCTAAACTTGGCCTCTGATTTCGATCATCCAATCAATATCATAGAGGATCGCCGATGCGCACACGCGCCATTTTTGCCGCCTTGCTGGGAACTGCAGCCATGACATTTTTCGCCCCGGTTTTCGCTCTGGGCAGCCCCGTCGCTTATCCCACCACCGAAACCGTTGGAACGGTCGACGAGCAGTTCGGCGTCAAGGTGCAAGATCCGTATCGCTGGCTGGAAAATGATGTCCGCGTCGACCCCAAGGTCGCCGCCTGGGTCGAAGCACAGAACAAGGTCACCGACGCGTATCTGGAGACGGTGCCAGGCCGCGAGCAACTCGCCAGCCGGATGCGTGCGCTGTATGACTATGCCCGCACAGGCGTTCCCGAGGTCGCCGGGGACCGCTATTTCTTCACCCGCAATTCGGGCCTGCAGAACCAGGCGGTGCTGTATGTCAAGGATGGGAAGGACGGCGCCGAGCGGGTGCTGATCGACCCCAATGCCTGGGCCAAGGATGGCGCGACCGCGCTCGATTCCTGGGTGCCGAGCAAGGACGGGACCAAGCTGATCTATTCGATCCAGGATGGTGGCAGCGACTGGCGCACCGTCAAGGTGCTCGATGTCGCCACCGGCAAGACGATGGACGACGAAATCAAGTGGGTGAAGTTCTCCGCCCTCGAGTGGGACAAGGTGGGGCAGGGGTTCTATTACTCGCGCTTCCCTGAGCCGGACAAGGAAGGCGAGTTTCAATCGCTCAACACCGATCAGGAAATCCGCTACCACCTTTTGGGCACGCCGCAGGCGGATGACCCTCTGATCTATGCAACTCCCGAGGAGCCGCAGCTCAACCACGTTGCGCAGGTCGCGGACGACGGCAGCTTCCTGCTGGTCACATCCTCCTCGGGCACCGACGAGCGCTACCGGCTGACGATGATCGGGCTGAACGGCGATGAGACCCGCCGGGTGATCGTGCCCGACCTGCTCAACGACTGGAGCATGATCGGCATGTCGGGTGGGCGGATCTATTTCGTCACCAACAAGGATGCGCCGCGGCTGCGGATCGTATCGATGGCGATCACCGGCAGCGAAAGCGCTCTGGACACCGTGGTTGCCGAAGGCGAGTCGGTAATTTCGGGCGCGTCGGTGGTCGGCGGCCGGCTGGTGGTCAATTATCTGCAGGACGCGCGCAACGTCGTGAAGCTGTTTGACCTTGCTGGCAAGCCGATGGGCGAGCTTCCGTTGCCGGGGATCGGATCGGTTGGCGGGTTCGATGGCGACCTGGATTCGACCGAAACCTTCTTCTCCTATTCCAGCTTCAACCGTCCCACGACGATCTATCGCTATGACCTGACCTCGGGCCAGGTGACGCCATGGGCCGAGCCAAAACTCGCGTTCAACCCCGACGACTACACCGTCGAGCAGCGGTTCTATGCAAGCAAGGATGGCACCAAGGTGCCGATGTTCATCGTCAAAAAGAAGAGCGTCACCGGCCCTGCGCCGACGCTGCTCTATGGCTATGGCGGCTTCAACATCTCGCTGACCCCCGGCTTCTCGCCGACACGGCTGGCGTGGCTCGAGCAGGGCGGGGTGTATGCCCAGGCCAGCCTGCGCGGTGGCGGCGAATACGGCAAGGCGTGGCACGATGCCGGGCGGCTCGCCAACAAGCAGAACGTGTTTGACGACTTCATCGCGGCAGGTGAGTATCTGATCGCCGAAGGCGTCACCGGCAAGGATCAGCTGGCGATCGAGGGCCGCTCGAACGGCGGGCTTCTCGTGGGCGCAGTGGTCAACCAGCGCCCCGATCTGTTCGCGGCGGCGCATGCTGCGGTGGGCGTGATGGATATGCTGCGGTTCGATCGATTTACTGCGGGGCGCTATTGGGTCGATGATTACGGCTATCCCAATAAGGAGGCCGACTTCCAGACACTGATCCGGTACTCGCCGTATCACACGATCCGCAAGGCAGATTATCCCGCCGTCATAGTCTCGACCGCCGACACCGACGACCGCGTGGTGCCCGGCCACAGCTTCAAGTATACCGCCCGGCTGCAGGCAACCGAGGCCGGCGACAAGCCGCACCTGATCCGCATCGAAACCCGCGCAGGCCATGGATCGGGCAAGCCGACCGACAAGATCATCGAGGAATTCTCAGACATCTACGCTTTTCTGGCGAACTTTACCGGGTTGAAGGTCGCAGGGGAGTAATGTCGTCAGATGGTTTCGATCGTCAGTCCCGCGCCCGCAGAAATCCCGCTAGGTCGCACAATGCGCCATTCTTAGCGGGACCCCTGCGTCTGCGGGGGTGACTGACATGGGGCCGATGGACGGTGCCGAGAAGCCGAGCTTTGCCGACCTGGTGCGCGTCTTCGCGCGTATTGGGCTGCTCAGCTTCGGCGGGCCGGCGGGGCAGATCGCGCTGATGCACAGCGAGCTGGTCGAAAAGCGCGGCTGGATCGGCGAGCCGCAGTTCCTCCACGCACTCAATTTCTGCCACTTGCTGCCGGGGCCCGAGGCGCAGCAACTGGCGACCTATGCTGGCTGGCGATTGTACGGGGTGCGCGGCGGGCTGGCGGCGGGGCTGCTGTTCCTGCTGCCCGGTGTCGCCATCATCCTGGCACTGTCGGTCCTCTATGCCTACGCCGCCGGGCTGGACTGGTTCGCGGCGATCTTCCTGGGGATCAAGGCAGCGGTGCTCGCGGTTGTGCTGCAGGCGCTGATCCGGATGGCCCGGCGCGCACTCGACAGCCTGTTCAAGCAGGGCCTGGCAGGGCTTGCCTTTGTCGGCCTGTTCTTCCTCGATCTGCCGTTTCCGCTCGTGCTGCTGGGCGCCGCGGCGGCGGGGGGCATCGTGGCATCGCTGACGCCCAGCTGGCTGAAGCTGCAAGCCGTTCCCGCTGACCCTGTCCGGACGGCGCGCCCCGCTATGCGCGCCACCGCGCACACGATCGCGGTCTGGGCGATGCTGTGGGCACTGCCGCTGTTCGCGGTGTGGATAGTCCTGGGCGGCGACCATGTTCTGATGGATATCGGGCTGTTCTTCTCGCAGCTTGCGGTCGTTACTTTTGGTGGGGCTTATGCGGTGCTCGCTTACATGGCGCAGGAGGCGGTGCAGGGCTTTGGCTGGCTGCAGCCGGGCGAAATGGCTGATGGACTGGGATTGGCCGAGACCACGCCGGGACCGCTGATCCTGGTCACGCAGTTCGTCGGCTTTCTCGCCGCCTATCGTGATGCCGCGCCGTTCACGCCGCTGCTGGCAGGGGCCCTTGGTGCTCTGCTCACTTTGTGGGTGACCTTCACGCCTTGCTTTTTGTGGATATTCACCTTCGCGCCATGGATCGACCGGCTGCAGAACGCGCGGGGGCTGACGGGCGCACTGGCTGCGATCACCGCAGCGGTGGTCGGTGTCATCGCCAATTTGAGTCTGTGGTTTGCGTTGCACGTGCTGTTCGGCAGCGTGACCGAACGGCGGCTCGGCGTGGTGCGGCTTTACTGGCCCGACATCACCACATTCGATGGATTGGCGATGGCGCTTGGCCTGATCGCCGGAGTACATCTGCTTGTGCTCAGGCGTTCGGTCGCAGAGGTGCTGAGTGCGGCTGCAGTGCTGGGGTTCATTGCGACCATATTCATCTAGATGGCTGGTTAGCTGAACAAAAGCTGTCATATCAATTCAGGCTCTCCACACCGCCGAATCGCTATATCTTCCCTTGTGACGCCGAGCAGGTCGGCGAACGGACCAGACGGAGGAGACTTTGATGTTCGGAAAAATAATTCTCGGCCTCGCCGCCATCGGCTCCGCCACCTTTTTTGTTACCCCTGCCGATGCGCAGTGGCGCGGTGGCCCCGGTTTCGGCCGCGGAGCGCCCAATCAGGCGGTGAACCAGTGCACCCGCGCTGTGCAGACCGATTTGCGCCGCTATGGCCGCTTCGGCCAGGTGACGGATATCCGCCGGGTCAATGACACCCGCTTTGGATATCGCGTCCGCGGTCGGGTCGTGGTCGAACAGCCGCGCGGCTATCGTGTCAGGCTTAACCGGGGGAATTTCGATTGCATCGTGGATCGGGGCAGGGTGCGTGATGTGCGTCTGAGCGGACTCGGCAACTTTCGCTGAGCACGCATGTGCGCATCCGGCTCCCGGGCGGTTCAGCGTGGCGACAGGCTGAACCGCCTAAACAAACAGCTAAACTAGGGAACAGCGCGCTGCGCCTTGGCCAGATACTTGAAAGGCATGGGATATGTTGAAAGCACTGACAGGTCTGGGCGCTGCGGGCGCAATGCTGGTGACAGGAATGGCCCCCGCCATGGCTGCACCGGTCGCAACTGGTCTCGGCAGCAGCGCGGGTGATGACAGCGCGCTCGCCGATCTGGCATGGGATCAGGGCGACGAGCAGGCCGAGCAGTGGCGCGGCGGCTGGCGCAATCGTGGGTGGCGCGGCCGCAACCGCGGCATCAGCGGCGGCGATATTCTTGCTGGCGCGCTGATTATCGGCGGTATCGCAGCGGTGGCCAGCGCGGCCAGCAATTCCAGCCGAAACCGTAACGGCCCCAACGATCGCTACAGCTATAACGATGATGTTCGCTCCGCGTCGAACCAGTGTGGTGCAGCGGCGGCGGCGCAATCGGGCCTTGGTTCACGGATCGAACGGATCGACAATGTGGTGCGCGAAGGCAATGGCTGGCGGGTCGAAGGCCTGATCGGATCGCGCAACCAGGGCGTCGATAGCTTCACCTGCGGCATCAGCTTCGGCCGCATCGACTATGTCCGCTTCAACCGCGCCAATGGCGCCTGGGGCGCTGGTCCGCTGGGCGGTCAAGGTCAGGGTTTCGGTGATCCCGGCGATCAGTCTTATGTGCCACCGTATCAGGGGGACGATAGCTACGCGTATGACCAGGACGGAAACCCTTTTCCGCCTGAATAAACTTCGCTTTACCGGAGGCGGTTGGCTTTAGCCACCTGCATCCGGGAACAACCCCTGCGGCGCGCTTTGCCCCTTCGCACGCCGCAGGGGTAATCCGGTCAAGCGGGAAACGCCGTGGCCTAGCCGTCGGGGCTGCGGCCGCGATACCCCGGAAGGCCGATGTTGTAGCGGATTGCCATTCCCCGCAGCACGAACCCTGCCACTGCCGCGATGATCGCCGCCACCGGGCGATCGACCTCGATCATTCGCAGACCGACATACAGCCCCGATGCCAGTGCTGCGGCGGTTACGTACAGTTCAGGGCGCAGGATGATCGACGGCTCGCCTGCCAGAACATCGCGGATGATGCCGCCTACGCACGCGGTGATCACCCCCATCATCACCGCAGGAAGTGGATCGACGCCGTATTGCAGCGCCTTCGCCGCGCCGAATACGCCGTACGCCCCCAGGCCCGCCGCATCGAACCAATCAAGCATCTTGCCCTGCCACCAGCGTTGCGGCGTGACCCAAAGCAGTCCGGACACGGTCAACACGACAACCAGCACGCTGGAGTTCACGATCCAGAACACCGGAGCACCGATCAGCAGATCACGCACCGTCCCACCCCCGACACCGGTAACCAACGCAAAGAAGGTGAAAGTGACGAAGGTCTGCCGCTTGGCCGCCGCCGCCAGCGCGCCCGAGGCAGCGAACACCGCGATCCCGAACATGTCGAGCGCGCCGAGAATGGTGCCGAAGTCGAACGCGGGGAGGGGGGTGATCATGGGGAGCGGCTTTAGTGGATCGGGGTGAAAATTTCACGTGCGATCTGCAGCAACCCGTCTATCAGACCAAAGCTGTCCGAGGGACTGTGACGACCCAAATGCCAACTATACCGTCACCCTGAACGTGTTTCAGGGCCCATTTCTCCTCTCGCTCGAACCCGGCCCAGACGTGGGATGGGTGCTGAAACAAGTTCAGCATGACGAAGGGAGTAAGGGCTGGTGCTTCACGAACTCTCGTCTACCGCAGGCGGGAAGGGAGAGGCATGGTCATAGCCGGGCTGTAGTTGATCAGGGCGGCGATTTCATGCGCGATCTGCTCTCTCCACGGGAGAGACGCGGACCTGGCAGCTTGCTGCCTAGGCGCGGCGGTGAGGGTGCGGCTGGGAGCAACCGCGCAGGCATTCGTGCAAGCCGGAGAGAACACCCCCACCCCGCCCTCCCCCATCAAGGGGGAGGGCTATTAAGGGAAAGGGGCCGTCCTGCAGATCAAATATGGATCGGCTTGCCCTGCACCGCCATCGCGGCTTCCTTGAGCGCTTCGCTGTGCGTCGGGTGCGCGTGGCAAGTGTAGGCGATGTCTTCGGATGTTCCGCCGAATTCCATCGCCTGGGCGGCCTGGGCGATCATCGTGCCGCCGAGCGAGGCGATGATCCACACGCCCAGCACGCGGTCGGTCTTGGCATCGGCGATCACCTTGACCATGCCATCGCCTTCGTGGTTGGTCTTGGCGCGCGAGTTCGCCATCATCGGGAACTTGCCGACCTTGATTTCGCCCTTCTCGCGAGCCTGCTCTTCGGTCAGGCCCACGCCTGCGATCTCGGGCATCGTGTAGACGACGCTGGGGATGATGTCGTGGTTCACGATTCCCGTCAGGCCCGCGATGTTCTCTGCGACCGCGATGCCTTCGTCCTCGGCCTTGTGCGCGAGCATCGGACCGGGAACAACATCTCCGATTGCCCAGATCCCAGGGACCGAAGTGCTAAAATCACGCTCGATCTCGACCTGGCCGCGGCCGTTGACCGCAAGGCCGGCCTTGTCGAGCGCGAGCCCGTCGGTATTGGGACGGCGACCGATCGAGACCAGCACGACATCGGCTTCGATCGTCTCGGCATCGCCGCCAGTCGAAGGCTCAACCGAGAGATGCGCCTTGTTGCCGTTGACCTCAGCGCTGGTGACCTTGGTCGAGAGCTTGAACTCGAGGCCCTGCTTCTTGAACAGCTTGAGCGATTCCTTGCGGATTTCACCGTCCATGCCGGGCAGGATCATGTCGAGATATTCCACCACGGTGACCTTGGCCCCCAGGCGCTTCCAAACCGAACCCAATTCGAGCCCGATGATACCGCCGCCGACCACGACCATATGGCCGGGTACCTTGGCAAGCTCGAGCGCACCGGTCGAATCGACGATGATCTGCTTGTCATTGTCGACCGTGATTCCGGGCAGCGGGGTAACCGACGATCCGGTGGCGATGACGATGTTCTTGGCGCGATAGCTCTTGCCACCGACATCAACGGTGTCGGTGCCGGTGAACGCGGCGCGGCCCTTGATCCACTCTACCTTGTTCTTCTTGAACAGGAACGCGATGCCGCCGGTCAGGCCCTTTACGGCCTCGCGGCGCTGCGCGTGCATGGTTTCGAGGTCGAGCTCGACCGTTCCCTTGATGCCCAATTTGGCGAGCTTGCCGCTGGCCGCCTCCTCGAACAGTTCGGAGGCGTGCAGCATCGCCTTGGACGGGATGCAGCCGACGTTGAGGCAGGTGCCGCCCAGCGTCTCGCGGCTCTCGACGCACGCGGTCTTGAGCCCCAATTGCGCCGCACGGATCGCGGCGACATAACCACCGGGCCCTGAACCGATCACCAGAACGTCGAAATCATAGTCAGCCATATTCAAACTCCGAACTTTCGTATTCTTATCGTTTTCCGGCGAAAGCCGGAATCCAGGGCGACGATAGTGCAATCCGACTCCTGGGCTCCGGCTTTCGCCGGAGAACGGGCTTCTAGCGATTCAGATCTGGATAAAGGTCACGCCAGACCGGATTGTCCTTCTCGATCAACGCAATCTTCCAGTCACGCTTCCATGTCTTCATTCGATACTCGCAGGCTCTTGCGTCCTGAATGTCGTCAAAGTGTTCGTACCATACCAGCATATGGCAACGATATTTTTTGGTGAAACCCTCGATCTGCCCAGTCCTGTGTTGCCAAGCCCGATATGGCAGATTGCTGGTCACGCCCAAATAGAGCGTTCCGTTGCGTTTGCTCGCCATCAGATAGACCCAGCCCGGTTTCGTGGTTACTCTCCCGTTCGTTGTCCGGTGAAAGCCGGAATCCAGAGCGGCTACAGTGCAATCTGACCCCTGGGCTCCGGCTTTCGCCGGAGAACAGTTGAACTGGTTTAAAGATCAATCAGCAAACGCGTGGGATCCTCGATCGCTTCCTTGATCCGCACCAGGAAGGTTACAGCCTCGCGGCCATCGATCAGGCGGTGATCATAGGACAAAGCTAGATACATCATCGGACGTGCAGCGATCGAGCCATCGGGCATCACGACAGGACGCTGGTCGATGCGGTGGAGGCCGAGGACGGCGCTCTGCGGGGGGTTGATGATCGGGGTCGACATCAGCGAACCGAACACGCCGCCGTTCGAGATAGTGAATGTGCCGCCCATCATCTCGTCCATCTTGAGCGTGCCGTCCTTGGCGCGCTTGCCGAAGTCGGCGATGGTCTTTTCGATGCCGGCAAACGACAGCGTCTCGGCGTTACGGATCACCGGAACGACAAGGCCGTTGGGCGCGCTGACCGCGACCGAGATGTCGGCATAGTTGTGATAGACGATCTCATCGCCTTCGATCTGCGCATTGACCGACGGCACGTCCTTCAATGCCAGGCACGCGGCCTTGGCGAAGAAGCCCATGAAGCCCAGCCGGATGCCGTGCTTCTTTTCGAACAGGTCCTTGTACTTGGCGCGCGCCTCGATCACCGCAGTCATGTCGACATCGTTGAACGTTGTCAGCATCGCGGCGGTGTCCTGCGCTTCCTTCAGGCGGCGCGCGATCGTCTGGCGGATGCGTGTCATGCGCACGCGCTCGGTCTCGCGACCGGCTTCGCTGCTGGTGGCAGGCTTGGCGGCGGGTGCGGGAGCGGCTGCCGGGGCAGGCGCGGCCTTGGCGGTTTCAGCCGCAGCAAGCACGTCTTCCTTGGTCAGGCGGCCATCCTTGCCGGTACCCTTGATGCCTGTGGGGTCGAGCCCATGCTCGAGCACCAGACGGCGCACCGCGGGCGACAGGCTGACGGGCTCGCCCGATGGGGCCGGGGCGGGCGAGGAGGCGGCGGGCGCGGGATCGGCCTTCGCGGCGGAGGGAGCAGGGGCAGCCTCACTTTTTGCGATCGCTGGCTGCTGTTCGCCTGCATCTCTGGCGACGGCTGCACCCGATTCTTCGATCGTGGTCAGGATCGATCCGACCTGCACGGTGTCGCCGGCCGAAAAGATGTGCTGGCCCATCACGCCAGCCGACGGGGCGGGGACTTCGACCGCGACCTTGTCGGTCTCGAGGCTGGCAATCGGCTCATCGGCAGCGACCGCCTCGCCGGGCTGCTTCAGCCACTCGCCGATGGTGGCTTCGCTGATCGATTCACCCAGGACGGGGACTTTGACTTCGATGCTCATGGGTCTCAAACCTTCAACTTTGCCCGCGTTTTGACGGGCGGAAACGAGTGTATATTCTTTGCAGCGGTCAGTCGCCGCGCTGACGGCGGATTTCTTCGCGGACATCATGGCCCAGCGCGTCTGCAATCAGCGCGCCCTGCTCCACCTGGTGACGCTTGGCGAGCCCCGTGGCGGGCGATGCCGCCGCAACCCGGCCTGCATAACGAGGCCGCTTGGGCGCGACGCCTGCATCGGCGAGGCACTCCTCGATGAACGGCTCGACGAAGAACCAGCTGCCGTTGTTCTTGGCTTCTTCCTGCGCCCAGACCACCTCTTCGAGATTGACCATGCGCTTGAGGCGAATGGTCAGCGGCTCGCCCGGGAACGGATAGAGCTGCTCAAGCCGGATGATCGCGGTGTTGGTATCGCCGGCGGCGTCGCGCGCCTCCATCAGATCGAACGCGACCTTGCCCGAGCACAGCACCAGCCGCTTGACGTCCTTGTCTTCGGGCTGGTTGGGATCGGACAGGATGCGCATGAAATGGCTGCCGGTCGCAAAGTCGCTGGCTTTGGAGACCGCCATCTTGTGCCGCAGCAGCGACTTGGGCGTCATGATCACCAGCGGCTTGCGGAACGGACGGTGCATCTGGCGGCGCAGAACGTGGAAGTAGTTGGCCGGCGTGGTGATGTTGCACACTTGGATGTTGTCGCCCGCGCACATCTGCAGGAAGCGTTCGAGACGCGCCGAGCTGTGCTCGGGGCCTTGCCCCTCCATGCCATGCGGCAGCAGCAGCACCAGGCCGTTGGCACGCAGCCACTTGGCCTCACCGCTGACGATGAACTGATCGATCATGATCTGCGCACCGTTGGCGAAATCGCCGAACTGCGCTTCCCACAGCACAAGGGTCTTCGGGTCAGCCATCGCATAGCCGTACTCGAAGCCGAGCACGCCATACTCGGACAAGGGGCTGTCGAGCACCTCGAACCGGCCATGCGGAACCTGCTCGAGCGGCAAATAGCGGCCGCCGGTGTTCTGGTCGATCCACACCGCATGACGGTGGCTGAAGGTGCCGCGCCCCGAATCCTGGCCCGACAACCGGACGGCATAGCCTTCGGACACCAACGACCCGAACGCCAGCGCCTCGCCGGTCGCCCAGTCGAAGCCCTCGCCCTTGGCGAACATCTCGCGCTTGGCATCGATCACGCGGCGCAAAGTCTTGTGCACTTCATGGCCTTCGGGGATCGTGGTCAACGTCCTCCCCAAGCTTTCGAGCAATTTCTTGTCGATGCCGGTCTCGACATTGCGGCGCGCGCTTTCAGGGTCGGCGGGCATGTGCAGCCCCGACCAGCGCCCAGCGAACCAGTCGGCCTTGTTGGCCTTGTAGTTCTTGCCCGCCTCGAACTCGACCTCAAGATGGTCCGAGAAGGTCTTGGCGTTGCCGTCGATCCAGTCCTGGCTCACCACGCCCTGCGCGATCAGCCGGTCGCCATAGATCTTGCTGACCCGCGGGTGCTGGCGGATCTTGGAATACATCAGCGGCTGGGTGAAGCTTGGTTCGTCGCCCTCGTTGTGGCCGAAGCGGCGATAGCACCACATGTCGATCACGACATCGCGGTGGAACTGCTGGCGGAAATCGATCGCCATCTTGCAGGCGAAGGTCACAGCTTCGGGATCATCGCCGTTGACGTGCAGGATAGGAGCCTGAACCCCCTTGGCGACATCCGACGGATAGGGCGAGGAGCGCGCGAACTGCGGGCTGGTGGTGAAACCGATCTGGTTGTTGACGATGAAGTGGATGCAGCCACCGGTGTTGTAGCCGCGGATGCCCGAAAAGCCGAGGCACTCCCACACGATCCCCTGGCCTGCAAACGCGGCATCGCCGTGCAGCAGCACCGGCAGCACCTGGGTGTGATGATCGAGATCGTCACGCACCACCTGCTGCGCGCGAACCTTGCCCAGCACGACAGGATCAACGGCTTCGAGGTGCGAGGGGTTGGGGACCAGCGACATATGAACGCTGATGCCGTCGAACTCGCGGTCGGTGCTGGTGCCGAGGTGATATTTCACATCGCCCGACCCGCCGACATCATCGGGGTTGGCCGAGCCGCCCGAGAATTCGTGGAAGATC
Source organism: Blastomonas aquatica (assembly GCF_014639875.1). Classification (GTDB taxonomy): domain Bacteria; phylum Pseudomonadota; class Alphaproteobacteria; order Sphingomonadales; family Sphingomonadaceae; genus Blastomonas; species Blastomonas aquatica. The sequence goes on from NZ_BMGD01000003.1 coordinate 253,635, forward strand.
ACGCGATAGGGCTTGGCCATCACATTGGCGAGCACGTTGAGGCGGCCGCGATGCGGCATGCCGTAGACGATTTCCTTAAGGCCGAGCTGGCCGCCATACTTGATCACCGCTTCGAGCGCAGGAATCATCGATTCGCCTCCGTCGAGCCCGAAGCGCTTGGTGCCGACATATTTCTTGCCGAGGAAGTTCTCGAAGGTCTCGGCTTCGATCACCTTGGCAAGGATCGCCTTCTTGCCGTTCTCGGTGAACTCGATGCCCTTGTCGACGCCTTCCATCCGGTCCTGGAAGAAGCGGCGCTCCTCCACATCCGAGATGTGCATGTATTCAAGGCCGACCTTGCCGCAATAATTGGCGCGCAGCGTATCGATCAGCTGGCGGACGGTCGCTTTGTCGAAGCCCATGGTGCCGCCCAGGAAGACCTCTTCGTCCATCTCGGCCGCGGTGAAACCGTGATATTCGGGGGTGAGATCGGCGGGCAGCTCCTGCTGCGACAGGCCCAGCGGATCCAGCTCGGCTGCCAGATGGCCGCGCACCCGGTAGGTGCGGATCAGCATCATCGCGCGGATCGAGCGATCCGCAGCGCGTGCGATCAACGCTTCGTCGACCGGCTTGCCGCCGCCCTTGCTCGCATCGCGGATCGCCGCCTTGACCGCCGCCTGCATCTGCATGGGGTCGAGTGCTGCGGTCAGATCGTCGCCATCGCTAAGCGGCCAGTTGCTCGGCTGCCAGCTCGGTCCGGCCTGCGGAGCTTCTGCGGGGTCAAAATCATGTGCGTCGTAGGTCATAAACTAGCGTCCCAATATCCCCTCTCCCCACCGAGGGAGAGGGTTGCGCAGACTTGGCGCTGCGAGCGCCTAGTCGAAGCTGGGAGAGGAGGAAAACGCGCTACCGGTCGTGCTCCCAGGCCTCTCCCTCGCATCGCTCCGCGATGCTTTCCCTCTCCCGTGAAGGGAGAGGGTTATTCAGATCACACCGTCTCGAGCAGTTCCGCCAGGGTCGTGCCGAGTAGCGAGGGCGAGGGTGATACCCGGATGCCCGCGTCTTCCATCGCCGCGATCTTGTCGTCCGCGCCGCCTTCACCGCCCGAAACGATCGCGCCGGCATGGCCCATGCGGCGGCCCGGAGGTGCGGTCTTGCCGGCGATGAAGCCGACCATCGGCTTGCTGCGGCCGCGCTTGGCTTCGTCCTTGATGAACTGCGCGGCTTCTTCTTCGGCGCTGCCGCCGATTTCGCCGATCATGATGATCGAAGTGGTTTCGTCATCGGCCAGGAACAGTTCGAGCACGTCGATGAAGTTGGTGCCGTTGACCGGATCGCCGCCGATTCCGACAGCCGTTGTCTGGCCCAGGCCAACTGCGGTGGTCTGGTGCACGGCTTCATAGGTCAGCGTGCCCGAGCGCGAAACGACGCCGACCGAGCCCTTCTTGAAGATGCTGCCGGGCATGATGCCGATCTTGCACTCGTTGGGGGTCAGCACGCCGGGGCAGTTGGGGCCGATGAGGCGCGACTTGCTGCCGACCAGCGCGCGCTTGACGCGGACCATATCGAGCACGGGAATGCCTTCGGTGATCGCCACGATGAGTTCCATCTCGGCGTCGATCGCTTCCAGGATCGAATCGGCTGCGAACGGCGGCGGAACATAGATGCAGGTCGCGGTCGCGCCGGTCGCATGCTTGGCTTCGGCGACGGTGTTGAAGTTGGGCAAGCCGATGTGCGTCGTGCCGCCCTTGCCCGGGGTCACGCCGCCGACCATCTGCGTGCCATATGCCAGCGCCTGTTCGGTGTGGAACGTACCGGTCGCGCCGGTCATGCCCTGCGTGATCACCTTGGTGTGCTTGTTGACGAGAATGCTCATTGTTGTTCCTTCAGTTCGGGACCGGCGATCGCGTCGATCCTGCACAAATGCGAGAAACCTGCCGTGATCGCCAGGCTATCAGCGCCCGGGCGTTCACGGCCGCTATCAGGCGAGGCTCGAATCCAGGGCCTTGCACGCGTCTAGCAGTTCCTTGACCGCGTCAACCGAGACCTGCAGGTTGCCCTTGGCTTCGTCGTCGAGCTCGATCTCGACGATCTGCTCTACGCCGCCGGCACCGATGATCACCGGAACGCCGACATACAGGCCATCAAGGCCGTACTTGCCTTCGACATAGGCCGCGCAGGGCAGCAGGCGCTTCTGGTCCGAGAGATACGCTTCGGCCATCGCGATGCCGCTGGCCGCAGGCGCGTAGTATGCCGAACCGGTCTTGAGCAATGCGACGATCTCGCCGCCGCCGCCGCGGGTGCGCTTGACGATTTCGTCGATGCGCTCCTTGGTCGAGCGGCCCTGCTTGATCAGATCGGGCACGGGAATGCCGGCGACGGTCGAATACTGGACGACTGGGACCATGGTATCGCCATGGCCGCCGAGCACGAAGGTGTTGACGTCGCGCACCGAGACCTGGAATTCGTCGGCGATGAAGTGGCTGAAGCGCGCGCTGTCGAGCACGCCTGCCATGCCGACGACCATGTGGTGCGGCAGGCCTGAGAATTCGCGCAGCGCCCAGACCATGGCGTCGAGCGGGTTGGTGATGCAGATGACGAAGGCGCCAGGTGCGTTGGCGGCGATGCCTTCGCCCACGGCCTTCATGACCTTGAGGTTGATGCCGATCAGGTCATCGCGGCTCATGCCCGGCTTGCGGGCGACGCCTGCGGTGACGATGATGACATCGGCGCCTGCGATATCGGCATAATCGTTGGTGCCGGTGATCTTGGCATCAAAGCCTTCGACCGGGCCGCACTGCGACAGATCGAGCGCCTTGCCCTGCGGCACGCCTTCGACCACGTCGAACAGCACGACATCGCCCAGTTCCTTGAGCGCTGCGAGGTGCGCGAGCGTTCCGCCGATGTTGCCTGCGCCGATCAGCGCGATCTTCTTGCGTGCCATGGTCATTCCTTTCCGAAAGTTATGAAGTCTGGCCGAAACTGCCTGCAGGGGATGCGGGAATGGGATAAGGATATAAGGTGTGCGTTCCCTGAACAGAAATCCGGCAATATACGTATCCGTTTCACGACCTGATGTCGGCGCACGTCGGTTTTGCCGACCTGAATCGTCGCCTAGGGGGCTTGCCTAGGCCGCTTGACCGGGCAATTCAACCGTCAAAAGCCATGGTGGCACATTTATCTCTGCAATTGAAAACTATTAGCAATAAGTGTGTTGGCTACCGTGCGTGAGGTACGGTTCATCCCAACGGTGCTGCAGATAGAGATGCGCATGGCCCGATTCGAAACATCGAAGAGTTAACATCGGATAGACGAATTCGACCGCTTCATGTACGGCTGATGAAAGCTGCGACTTTGGTAAGCCGGTTTTAACCCACCTCGACATAGAGCAGGATGATGGTCACCAAGGTTCAGTTCACCGTCGATACCGAGTTGTCGCTGAGGCTTTTTCAGCAGGGTGCGAGCGCGCAGGACAATTTCGACAGTTCGGTCGCGGGCAAGTGCCGCGATGGCGAGTACGGCATTTTCTATCAGATGGATCGGCTCGAAGCCGCCGGGCTGACGGGTGTGTTCTTCGTCGATCCGATGCCCGCTTTGGTCTATGGACCAGGAGTGATCGCCCGTATCGTCGAGCCTATCTTGAAGCGCGGGCACGAGGTGCAACTGCACATCCACACCGAATGGCTCGAGTTTGCCCACGACCACGAGCATGCGCATCTGCGTGGCCGCAACATCGCCGATTTCTCGCTCGACGACCAGATCCGCCTGCTCGAGCAGGCGCGCGCGTTGCTCATGATCGCAGGCGCGCCCAAGCCGACCGCCTTTCGCGCAGGGAATTTTGGTGCCAACGATAACACTCTGCGCGCATTGAGCGCCCTCGGCGTGCAATATGACAGCAGCTTTAACCCCGCGTTCCTGTCGGGTGAATGCGCCATCGACCTGCCATCGCAGACCCCCCCGTTCAGCGAACATCTGGGGGTCGGTATCATCCCTGTCAGCATGATCGAGGACCGTCCCGGAAACATCCGTGCAGTACAATTGTGTGCGCTTTCTGCGTGGGAAATGCGCGATGCGCTGGCGCATGCGGCAGAGGATGGTTGGCCATGCTTCACCATCGTCAGCCACAGCTTCGAACTGCTTTCGCGGGATCGCAGCCGTGGCAATGGCATCGTCATCCGGCGGTTTGAGGCCATGTGTCGCAACATTGCCGAGCACAACCGGCTCGAGCCGATCGGTTTCAACGGGCTCGTGCCGCACGCCAAAAAACCGATGACCACCCTCCCAGCCAACTTCGTCAGGACCGCGCTGCGCTATGGCGAACAGGCTTTCAGCCGCATGCGCTACGAGACGGGGATTGCTTCGACGCTCTTCTTCAACGAGTTTGCCGCACTGGATTCGATCGTCGCGATCTAGGCGGCAGGGCGCAAGCCTTACCTGCGGAGCAGTTTCCTGATCCTGGCCTTCGCACCGATCCGATCAAGCCACGCACCAGTGCCTTCGACCGCAGCATTGAACCTGCGTTGTCCGCTGAGCAGCGCACGGTTGGCAAGCGTGGGCTTGAGCAGGAACACCGTTGCGCATTGGACCTGATGGGTGCCAAAAAGCGCCTTGTGCGCACCGTCGCCTTCAGTGAAATCGAAATACCGGAATCGTCGCTCGGCAAACAGCTGTTTGAGCGCGTGCATCTGCAACACCGTTCCCGGAGATAAATGCGCGCTGGCTTGGTCGTAGCCGAGATAGGCATAGATCAGCACATCATCGACCACCGGAAGATAAAGATAGGCGATCGCGCGTCCTGCGAGAAACAGAACATAGGCGCGCAGATTATCGGCTTCGGCCAGCCTCTGCGCCTCGGCGTGGAATGCGGCGTTGCCCGGCAATCCGGCATCGAGCAGCCGCGCCTGATAGGTTTGCTCCGAAAGCGGCAGTGCGGCCTTGAAGAACGCGTCGAGTTCATCAGGCCCGTGATAGCTGCGGATATCGAGGATTCCGCCACCCGCATCGGCGAGTTTGCGCATTTTGCGCTTGAGCGTGGCGCGGGTCTTGGATGAAAACTGCGCCATATAGCCATCATGCCCCAGCGCCATGTCGATGTAATGCCGCGCATAGATCTGCGGCTGCGATGCAATTAGGCCGGCAAAATCGCGGTTCAGATGATCGATACGGCCTGCCGGTACCGACTGCAGGCGATAACCGTCGGCATCGGCAGGAAGTGCGGCAGAGTTTAGGGGGGCGTTCTGCAAAATCGCATCGAGCCCATAACCGATCGGCACCAGCATCCGCCGTGCCGCATAAACGGGGCGATCACCCAGCAGAAAGCGGACTTGAGAGGCGACGGGCTGCATGCGGGCGATCGATTCCGGCTAGGATGGCAATTGCCACCGGTCTAGAAGAGCCCGGTTAAGATCGCTTGAACCGCAATGGTCTTGCATTGCTATTGTTCAGCTGGATATCTCATACGCGATCGGCTTGAACGATCCATTGTTCGATTGCAGCGCCGAGCAGGCGGTCAGCCCGATGATCAGGTCCTGATGCGCCAGGAAGCTCACGCTTTCTCCAGCCTTGCTACGCGGCGGGTCGACCCTCAGTTCACCGGTTTCGCCATCAACGGGCACGTTCATGAAGCAGTTGAACGCGATAGGGATCATGTCTTCGGTAACGCCGTACGGCTCAAGCGCGGCAGCAAGATTGCCGAAACAGCCACGGTGCGGATCGGTATCGCCATAGATGATCCGGAACGTATCCTTGGAGCACGGGGTTAGCAGGAAATCGTGACGCCCGACCTCGTCGGCGGTAATTTCCAGCATCACGGTGCTGCGGTTGGAATACAAAAGATCGCCGGTGGTGAGGTAGATGCGACTGGCGTAGTCAAGCGTACGGCCTGACGAGATCACCTCGTGGATATCGCTGCGGCTGAACGCCAGCAGATCGGCGACCTGCTCGCCGCGCACATCGATGACCCTGAGCGTCTGCCCCTTGCGTAGCTCGAAAGCAGTACCCGAACGGGGCGGGATTTCGTGTCCGTGCTCAGAAAGCATTTTCAGTGATCTTGCGCTGACTCATCGGGCATTTCCATGCGGTATCGACGGCGCGGCCGCTATACTGCCGCGCTTCGGAAATCGTGCCATGCACCGCGAGCATCGGGTTGATATCGCCCGCCAGCTTGATGTCGCGGTCTAGGATCGTACCGCGCAATTTTTCGTAAAGCCCGGATGCGCGCAGTTGCTCGAACTGATCGTGCAGGTTGAACACCAGAGCCGGGCGCTCGAACCGACGCGCAGGGCGACTGGCGCCCGGATGCAGACCGACGACGAAAAAGGCTTCGCCGCCGAAGCTCAGCGAAAAATGCGGATCATCAGGATCGGCGCTGACGCGCGGATCGGATTTCTGCCCCAGCCATGCGTCCTTATCGGTCAACGACTGCACGCGTTGCCACAGATGCCGCTCGAACTGTTCCTCGGTCAGCCCTGCGTCTTCTTCGAATACCACCGCCAATGACTGGAACGGTACGGGATCGCGTGCATAATCCTGCGCAATGTCCATGAGCGAAGGCAGGATTCGCAGGTCATCCCAGCCCGAACGCAAGTCGCGTCCAACGATGATCCGCATCTGCCCCTTGGCCAGCGCCGATTTGGCGCCAACGCAAGGGAACTCCGGAGTCTTGATGAAGGCACGAAAGCGCTGTGCCAGCGGGTGGTCTAGATTGCTACAGGCGGTCAACATGCCACCCATACGCATTGGCGTGAAGCGGGTTGCATAAAACTGAATCACGTTCTTGAACCTTTCGCAAGCTCCAGAGCGGCAGCCAGATCAGCCACAAAAGCGCTGCGTTCGGCGGCCGCGCGCTGGCGATCGGGCAGGCGCAGCAGGAACGAGGGGTGTACCGAGGCGACCAATCTTTCGCCCTGGGCCAATGTAATCGGCTGGCCGCGGACCGAGCTGATGCTGGCGCTTTTGCCGGTCAGCCCGCGCAATGCGCTGCCACCCAGCGAGACGATGATATCGGGCTTGACCAGTGCGCGTTCCTGATCGAGCCACCAGCGGCAGATGTCAATCTCCCCGGTGCTCGGGTTCTGATGCAGGCGGCGCTTGCCGCGCGGCTCGAACTTGAAGTGCTTGACCGCGTTGGTGACATAGAGCTTCGCACGGTCGAGCCCGGCCTCGCCCAAAGCGTCGTCGAGCAACTGGCCTGCCGGGCCGACGAACGGGCGGCCTACCAGATCCTCGCGGTCGCCGGGCTGCTCTCCGACCAGCATGATCCGCGCTTCGGCGCTGCCTTCGCCTCCCACCGCCTGGGTTGCATTGCAGTGGAGCGGGCAGCGGGTGCAGGCGTTGATGCCCTGCGCCAGCTCACTCAGCGTGGTTGCGCCATGCTGTGCCACCACCGCCGGTTCCTCGCCACGCACGCGCCATTTGTCGCTGCGTGGGTTGGCGAGTTGGACGGCGGTCTCGCGCATTTTCTCAACCCGTGCGCCTGCGCCCGCCAGCAGTGGGCCGATGTCTTGCGCCTCGGGCAGGTTGTGCCAGTATTTCTTGGGCATCTCGGCGCGCATCGCATTGATCTTGACCCGGGCGGGGTTGAAGATCGATCCGTAGTACATCCGCCACTGGTCCTCGACCACGTCGGAATCGGGCACCTCGTCACGCGTCCCGCCGGGGCCGAAGGTCAGCGTTTCGTCCTGCCAGATCGCGCGCGCATCCGGCGTGAGGATCGCCCAGTCCATGCCATAGAAGCGCTTGCGGAAGAAGGGCGCGCCCAGCCGCACGATGCGGTGTTCGGGCTCGAACCAAGCGGCGAAGGACTCGCGGCCATCCTCGCCCTCGCCCAGTCTGCGGAAGCGGACAAAGGCGTGCATCTTGTGCAGATCGCGGCGGATCGACTTGTCCGCCCTGGCCAGCCAGTCGATATCGTCGTCGGTGCGTCGCTCGAGCAGCCGCCGGTCGGTGAGCGCGCGCCAGACGATCTTGTACAGCCGCGTCGGCACCGCCGGATCGCGGTGGCAGATGACCCGGTCGAGCGTCGTCACCAAGGCGCGGGGCAGGGTGACCGTGCGCTTGGGTTCAAGCGGCGCGATATCGGCGAACAATGACGCGCTTTCGTCCGCCTGTCGCCAGACGATGTCTTCGGGCGGCACCTGTGCCGCCAGCAGGCCACGCGCTGCATCGCGCCATTCGGCAAAGTCGCCCGGCCGGTGCAGGATGACCTCGCGCATCGCTCAGGCCCTCAGAGCGCCAGGCTCATCTGTTCGGGCCGTGGAGCAAAGCGCGCGCGCAAGTTCGCGCTGTCGGTGAGGCCCCCGGGCCGCCAGTCGGGGGTGGTGATGAACGGCAGCACTTTCTTCACCGACGCGGTGAGCTTGGCCAGATCGCCCAGCCGCACCGCGCCCAGCCTGCGCGCCATGAGGATCCGCTCGACCGCTTTGGTGCCAAGGCCCGGAACGCGCAGCAGCATCTCGCGCGGCGCCCGGTTGATATCGACCGGGAAGGACTCGCGCCGTTGCAGCGCCCAGGCCAGCTTGGGGTCGATCGTCAGGTCGAGCATGCCATCGTCGGCGCCCTCCATGATCTCGGCGCGCGAGAAGCCATAGAAGCGCAGCAGCCAGTCCGCCTGATACAGGCGATGCTCGCGGATCAGCGGCGGGCGCACCGGGGGCAGGTCGCTGCTCGCATCGGGGATCGGGCTGTAGGCGGAATAATAGACGCGGCGCAATTTATACCCCGAATACAGGCTGGTCGCCGATTGCAGGATATCATCGTCGCGCGAACCATCCGCGCCGACGATCATCTGCGTCGATTGCCCTGCAGGCGCAAAGCGCGGTGCCTTGGCCTTTTTGAGAAGCCGCCCGCGCAAGGCTTCCGCCGCATCGTCGAGACCAACGCGCACGCCCGCCATCGTCTTGCGGATCGTCGCCGAGGTCTTTTCCGGCGCAAAGCTCTTGAGCCCAGCCTCGGTGGGCAGCTCGACATTGGTCGAGAGCCGGTCGGCATAGAGCCCGGCGCGCGCGATCAATTCGGGTGAGGCACCGGCGATGGTCTTCAAATGGATATAGCCTCCGAAGCGGTGCTCCTCGCGCAGCAGCCGAGCGACCTCGACCAGTTGCTCCATCGTGTAGTCTTCCGAACGTATGATGCCCGAGGAGAGGAACAACCCTTCGATATAGTTGCGCTTGTAGAAATCGAGCGTCAGCCGCACGACCTCTTGCGGGTTGAACCGCGCGCGCGGCACGTTGCTCGATGCGCGATTGATGCAGAAGCGGCAATCATAGATGCAGAAGTTGGTCAGCAAAATCTTGAGCAGCGAGATGCACCGACCATCGGGCGCATAGCTGTGACATATCCCCATCCCACCGGTCGAACCGATGCCTTTGGTGCCGGTGGAATCGCGCTTGATCGTGCCTGAGGATGCGCACGACGCATCATATTTCGCCGCATCGGCAAGGACGCCCAGCTTCTGGAGAATCGTTTTTTCGCTCATCCCACCGGATATAGAGAGTAGAACATAAAAAGAACAGAGGTTTGACGGCACGCTCTGCCCGGTCCGGCGCAAATCCGGACCGGGCACGATAGGCGTCGCTGCTCTATTTGCGGATGAATGCCAGGATGTCGGCGTTGATCTGGTCCGCATTCACCGTCAGCATGCCGTGCGAAAGGCCCTCATAGATCTTCAGTTCGCAATCGGGCAGCAGGTGGGCCTGCAACAGTGCGGCGTTCTTATAGGGCACCACCTGGTCGTCATCGCCGTGCAGCACCAAGGTAGGTACAGTCATGGCCTTGAGATCGTCGGTCTGGTCGGTTTCGGAAAAGGCCTTGATGCCCTCGTAATGCGCATTGGCGCTGCCCATCATGCCCTGCCGCCACCAGTTCTCGACGACCGCCTCGTCGGGCTCGGCGTCTTCGCGGTTGAAACCGTAGAACGGTCCGGATGCGACATCGCGGAAAAATGCCTCGCGGTTGGCGGCCAGCCCGCTGCGAAAGCCGTCGAAAACCTCCATATCGAGGCCATCGGGATAGCGATCGGTCTTGAGCATGATCGGCGGCACTGCCGCGACCAGCACCGCCTTGGCAACGCGTCCCTGCGGGATGCCGTGTTTCGCGACATAGCGTGCAGCTTCCCCGCCGCCGGTCGAGTGGCCAATGTGCACCGCGTTGCGCAGATCGAGCTGCGCGGCGACCGCTGCGGCATCGGAGGCGTAGTGATCCATGTCATGGCCGTCGCTGACCTGTTCGGAGCGGCCATGGCCACGCCGGTCGTGCGCGACGACGCGAAAGCCCTTGTCGAGAAAGAACAGCATCTGCGCGTCCCAGTCGTCGGACGACAGCGGCCAGCCATGGTGGAACATGATTGGCTGGGCGTCCTGCGGCCCCCAGTCCTTGTAGAAGATCTGGGTGCCATCAGATGCTGAAACATACGCCATGTCCGGGTCTCCCTTGCAGATTGCAGCGATAGTCCGCGAATGGGACTCGTGGATGACGCCTGGGTGGCGTCAATGTCGATCGCTCCGCGCGTTCAGGCTGCCCCGTTGCCCGCAGATCAACCCGGCTCGGGCATCGTTCCGGGACGCAGAAAGCCGAACATGTGTGCGACATAGTCCGCCTTGCCCAGGTTCACGCCTTGCGCGCGCAGGATCGCATAGGCTGCCATGAGATGGAAATAGAACTGCGGGATTGCCCAGTCGCGGACATATTGCGCGGCGGTGAGATCGAAGATCATGCCATTGGGCAGCGCGTGCGCGACCGGTGTGTCGGGGGACAGATCGGGCATGTCTGCTGCCGCCGCCTCGACGATCCGCAGCGTGTCGGCGATTCGCGCCTGTGCATCGGCGATAGTCTGGCTTCCTGATCCGGCGCCACGCCCCTCGTCGAGCAAAGCGGCGGTCGCAGGCGGCAGGTCATCCTGCCGCAGACGAGAGATCCCCTCTTGGGCCTGCACGCAGGTGAAGCAGATCTGAGTGAACAGCGGGAACATATCCGGCGCGATCCGGGCGTTCATGATCGCCGCGGCCTTGTCGTCAGGCAGTTGGTCGGCAGCCTTGCCCAGCCACGCAGACAGCGCGGCGAGCATCTGGAGATAGGTTGGAACCAGCGTTTCGTTGAGCGTCATGACATCATCCTTTCGTGAGCCGCGACCATAAGCCGGCGACAAATCAGAACAAGCATCGATCGAAGAAAGCGGGGAATCAGGGAAAAAGTGGTGCCCGGGGACGGGGTCGAACCGCCGACACTGCGATTTTCAATCGCATGCTCTACCAACTGAGCTACCCGGGCATCTCGCGGCACTAAAGTGCAGCGCGCATCGCCTCACCGGCGATTTGGAGCGCCGCCTATAGTCAGGCAACGCAATGCTTGTCCATAGCAAAATCGATCTGGATCATTACGGCCTCAATCATAGTCCGCATCAGGCTCGTCGGCGGGTGGTCCGGGGACGGCATAACCTCCGCCCAGCCATTGCAGCAGATCGCGGTCCTTGCAGGCCTTGCTGCAGAAAGGCGTAAAGTCGGGGCGCGCAGGCTTGCGGCATAATGGGCAGGGCCGGGAGGCTTGTCTGGGATTGGACATAACCGGTTATCTAGTCCGGGCGGACATCGATCGCAACCGGACGGCCGGTGCGCTGTTGCAACGCCTCGAGCAGCGCAGGCTCTCGCCCCAGCAGCTGCGATTCGCGCAGCGACAGGGCGAATGTCAGCGTTCCGGTACCACCGTCGCGCTCCGCGCTGCGCAAGCTGGCGAGCAGCTGCCATCGCACAGAATCTGCCGCGCGCAGTTCGATCAGCGATGGCCGCGCGCGCTTGAGCACGATCTGCATCAGGGCGAAGCCGTTGATTGCGGTGCGCTCGCACGGGATCGTCATTGCCGCATCGAAATAGTTCGCCACGGCATTGCGATCAGCCTTGTCGGCCAAAGTCGGAAAATCGATGACCACACCGCCGCCAATGCCATGACGGCGGATGGCATGCGCGGCCTGCGTTGCAGCGGCCAGGCCCAATGCGCGCGGCGCGATGTCGCCATCGACATCGATCACCATCATCGCAGGCGTAGGCGACAAAGTGAGCGATCCGCCGGTGAAGTCAATCTGCCCGGTCTCGGCCTCGGACAGCACATCGTGCCAGCCCGATTCGGCGAGTAGGTCTGTGCCATGTGCGGTCGCACGGACGATCTCGTGGCCATCGGCGGTAATGCGGTCGATCAGGCGCGGGGCAGGGCGCAATGGCGTGCTGGCGGCAACGGCGCGCAGTCGGGGCGGCTTGTGCCGCGCGGTGCCTGGCTCGAACAGTGCCTCGCGCAGCACTTCGGCGCGCACGGTCTTGCCTTCGCTCAGTTCCTTGGGGACCGGTTGCAGCATCGCCTCGCTGCCATCGGCCAGCGCGATGCGTGCGCGATGGCCGCCCGCGCTCTTGGCGAGCAGGCGTCCCTCGACGATTGCACCGAAGCCCAGGGGCGTGTCGGTACGCTGGATGCGGGCTTCCACGATGCGGCCATGCTCGACCAGCGCGGCGCGCTCCTCGCCGATGCCGTCTTCATACAGCCACTGGGTCATGCGCCCTTTTCCGATCCTGGCGAACTTACAAGGGCAGGGTTGAGCAAACCGGCAGTCACCAGCATGCTGCGGGTTTCGTACAAGGGCAGCCCCATGATGCCGCTATAGCTGCCTGCGATGGTGCGGATCAGCGCTTCGGCGCTGCCCTGGATGGCGTAGCCGCCGGCCTTGCCCTGCCATTCGCCGCCGGCGATATAGGCGTCGATCTCGCTGCCATGCAGGCGCTTGAAGGTGACGGTGCTCTCGGACAGCCGGTGCAGGCTGCGGCCATCGGGCAGCATCAGCGTGACGGCCGACAGCACCATGTGGCGGCGGCCCGAGATCAGATCGAGGCACATCCGCGCTTCGGCTTCGCTCTCGGCCTTGGGCAGGATGCGGCGACCGGCGGCGACCACGGTATCGCCCGACAGCACCGCGCTATCCGGGTGCAAAGCGGCGACGACGGCAGCCTTCTCGGCTGCCATCCGCCGCGCATAGACGCGCGGCAGTTCGGTCTTGATCGGGGTTTCGTCGATATCGGCAGGAACGATCGCATCGGCGGTCACGCCGATCCGCGCCAGCAATTGCTGACGTCGCGGGCTGGCCGATGCAAGGATGAGCGGAAACATGGCCGCCATCCTTACTTGAAGCGGTAGGTAATCCGGCCCTTGGTCAGATCATAGGGCGTCAGTTCGACCAGAACTTCATCGCCCACCAGCACGCGGATGCGGTTCTTGCGCATCTTGCCGGCAGTATGGCCCAGGATTTCGTGATCGTTTTCCAGCTTCACGCGGAACATGGCGTTGGGAAGCAGTTCGACCACCTGGCCGCGCATTTCGAGAAGTTCTTCTTTTGCCATTCGGCCCCTGCAATTTGGTTCTGGTGGCGATGGAACAGGGTTTGTGCCATCGTTATTGGCTGCCATCCGAAGAGACGGTCCGCGCAAATGTGAGCGCGCCTTACAGACAAAGCGTGCAAAAGAAAAGACGGGAGTTCATGCCGTCTGTCGCACGATTTCAGCGTTTGCGCGAAAATTTGTTACAATTCAGCACTGGCTAAGGTGGGGCGACGCATCATATTGCGCTGCAACACAACCCCTCTGCGCCCTTTCCCCCGTGCCAGCAAGAACAAGAGCCACTCCCCCATGATCACGCCGCTGCGACCTTTCTCCGGCCTGTTGCCGCTTGCCCGTCCGACACTTGGCCTGTCGCTCGTGACAGCATTGAGCCTCTCTGCAAGCCCGGCTGTCTACGCCGCAGCGCTGACCGATGGTGTGGCAGATGATCAGGTGCAGACCCCTGCGCAGACGCCAACGACCCCGTCCGACGATGCCGACCCGGATAGCGACGGCGAGACCATCGTCGTCACCGCAGAACGGTTGCGCGGTGCGATCCAGACCGATGTGCCGCCGGTTGCCGAACTGAACGCGGCCGACATCGCCAGCTATGGCGCATCCTCGCTGGCCGAGCTGCTGGAGCAGATCGCGCCGCAAACCGGAAGTGCTCGCGGACGCGGCGGTGATGGCCCGGTCGTGCTGCTCAACGGTCAGCGTGTGTCAGGCTTCCGCGCTATCCGCGATCTTCCGCCCGAGGCGATCCAGAAGGTCGAGGTTTTCCCCGAGGAGCTCGCGCTGAGATACGGCTTCCGCCCCGACCAGCGGGTGATCAACATCATTCTGGTCGACAATTACCAAAGCGTGGCCGCCGAGATCGACAACGGGCTTTCGACCCAGGGCGGCTATGGTACGACCGAGATCGAGGGCACCTTCACCAAACTCGGCAAGAACACCCGGTTGATCATCGATGTCGAGTACGAGATGGCCACGGCCTTGCGGGAGAGCGAGCGCGGAATCGTCCAGCCCGATAGCAGCGCCCCGTTTGCGCTTGGCGGCAACATCGGCGCATCGCCCTTCGGCACCGGTGCCGCGATCGATCCGGCGTTGTCGGCACTGGCAGGCAGTCCGCTCAGCCTGGCAGGAATCCCGCAGGGGATCACCGGCGCGCCCGCACTGTCGGCATTCAACAACGCTGCCAACACCACCGATCTGGGCGAGTTCCGTACGCTGATTCCCAATTCGGATCGCATCCAAGCCAATGCCACCTATATCCGCAACCTCGGACCCGATACAAATGTCCAGGTCAACGCGACCTACACCAACAATTTTGCGACATCGTTGCTGGGCCTTAACACCGCCACGCTGAACATTCCGGCGACCAATCCGTTCTCGCCGTTCAGTCGCGATGTCACCCTGCTCACCGCGTTCGGCGATCCGCGCGCGATCACACGTACGGTCGACAATGACACTTACTCCTTGGGGTTCAATGCCAATGGCGTGCTCCCGGCATCATGGAAGTGGTCGCTCACGGGGGATTATACCCGGGTCGATACGCTGACGATCATCGACCGGACGGTCGATGTCTCGGGATTGCAGGCGGCGATCTCCAGCCCGACCAACCCGATCAACCCCTTCACAGGGACACTGGGCGGCTTGCTGCCGAGCTTGATCAGCGATTCGGCCCAAAGCCGCAACCAGCTGTTTAATTCGCAGCTGACGGTCAACGGCACGGTAGTCGATCTGCCAGCAGGGCCGCTCGCGGTGACACTGGTCGGCGGCTTTGCCCGGCGTTTGCAGGATTCGATCGACAGCCGCCTGGCCGGTGAGGCGAGCACATCGCTCAGCAGAAGCGAAGCCAATGTGTCGGCCAATGTCGATGTGCCACTGGTCGATCAGTATATGAGCGACTGGTTCGGCAAGCTTTCGGTCAACGGCAACCTGGGCTATCGGGAGCTGAGCGATGTCGGCGGGCTGCTGAGTTTCGGTTATGGCCTCAACTGGTCCCCCACTGATACGCTGACAATCCAGGCCTCGTTGATCGCCGAAGAGGCCGCGCCTGGGATCAGCCAGCTGGGCGATCCGCGCATCGTGACGCCCAACATCAGCACCTTCGATTTGGCACGCAACGAAACCGTGCTCGCGACGATCATCTCTGGCGGCAACCCGCTGCTGACGCCCGAAGAACGGCGCGATGTGAAGATTTCGCTCAATTATCGTCCGCCCTTCGTGGAAGGCCTGGATTTCCTCGCCGAGTTCATCCGCAATCGCAGCTATGGCACGACATCGTCGTTCCCGATCCTGACCCCTGAGATCGAGGCGGCGTTCCCCGACAGGATCATCCGCGACCCCGATGGCAGCTTGCTTGCGATTGACCAGCGCGCGATCAATTATGACCGGGTGACCAGCGACCGATTGCGGTACGGAATCAACTTTTCCAAGCGTATCGGCGGCGATGATCGCCGCGGTGCAGGCGCAGGTGCTGGCGGCGGCGGCGGGCGGCCCGAAGGCGCGCGGCCCAGTGGCGCTGGCGGACCTCCGCGCGGTGAAGGCCAGCCTGCCACACCGCCCGAGGCAGGGACGCCTCCTGGAGGCGGCGCTCCGCGCGGCGAAGGCGCCCGTGCCGACGGTCAGGGTCCCAGCACGGGTGGCGGGCCTCGGGCCGGCGGCGCTCGCGCTGGCGGCCCCCCGCGTGGCGGCCCTCCAGGCTTCGGTCCCGGTGGCCGCGGCGGACGTTGGAATGTATCGATCTTTCACACTGTCCGGTTTGCCGAGACAATCCGGATCCGGCCCGGCCTTGCCGATCTTGACCTGCTCGGAGGATCGGCGACCGGGTCGAGCGGTGGCGTGCCGCGGCATGGCGTCGAGATGGAGGGGGGGCTGTTCCTCAACGGCGTGGGATTGCGCTTCTCGGGCAATTACCAGAGCGGTTCGCGGGTCGACGGCGGCGGGCTGGTTGGCTCCACTGATCTGCGCTTCAACGAAATCGCAACCATCGGTGCGCGAGCGTTTATCAATTTTGATAACAAGCCCCAGATCACCGAGGCGGTGTCGTTCCTCAAGGGAAGTCGTCTCAGGTTGTCGATCGACAACATCTTCAACGCCCAGCAGCGAGTGACCACCCAAGACGGCACGGTGCCTCTGCGCTATCAGGCCGGGTTCATCGATCCGCAGGGCCGGGTTGTCTCGCTTAGCTTCAGAAAGCGGTTCTGAAACCGGCGGAATTGACGCCAAATTTGCCATGGCTTTTGCAAGTGGTGGGGGGTAAAGACGCGACCTTGAGCCGGGGCGAGCGCTTCCGGCGGTAAGGTTCGATTCCAGGGAGTCCCAATTGGCACTGACACCGAGCAAGGACGCAGATGCCGCGCGCGACAACATGTTCATGCGCGAAGTCGATGATGCCCTGCGGCAAGACCAGATGGCCGGTATCGTCCAGAATTACGGCAAGATCATTCTGATCGGCATCATCGCCGTGTTTCTCGCGCTGGGCGGCTGGTTTTACTACCAGCACGCGCAGAGCGAAGCAGCGGGCGAACGCGGCGAGGAACTGACCAACGCGCTCGATGCGGTGCGAAACAACAACCTTGCCGGGGCGGCCAACGCGCTGAAGGCGCTCGAAACCGCCGATCAGCCTGGATATCGCGCGGTGTCGCAAATACTGGCCGCTGGCATCAAGCAGCAGCAGGATGATCCCAAAGCGGCGGCAGCGATCTTTGCCAAGGTTGCCGCAGATGAAAGCCTGCCGCAGCCGCTGCGCGATCTGGCGCTGATTCGCCAGACGGCTGCCGAATACGATAGTCTGAAGCCCACTGATGTCATCGCGCGGCTCAAGCCGCTGGCGGTACCCGGAAAACCCTGGTTCGGCAGCGCAGGCGAGATGGTTGCCATCGCGCACATGCAAATGAACAAGCCCGACCTTGCCGGCCCGTTGTTCCTTCAACTGGCCGACGACAATCAGGTGCCGGAAACCATCCGTTCACGTAGCCGTCAGTTGGCAGGTGTCATGGGCGTCGACGCGGTGACCGATCCCAGCAAGGCACAAGGCGTTGCTGAGGCTGCCGCTGCCCCGGGACTGACCGAGTCAGCAGCAGCACAATAATACGATTTTGCGGGTCGCTACCGTTGATGATGCACTTTTGAAGATTCGGGAGCTGAACTGGCAATGCACAAACGCAAATGGGCAATGATACTCGCGCTGTCGGCAACGCTGGCAGGCTGCGGCGTACTGGGCGGCGGCGACAAGCCCAAGGTCACGCCAACCGTGGGCAACCGAACCTCGATTCTGACCCGGTCCGAAAGCGGTGCCGATGTCGACAAGGATCTGGCGGGCGTTGCAGTGATTCTGCCGGCGGCTGTCGCCAATGCAAACTGGAGCCAGCCCGGGGGCAGTGCCACCAAGGCCGTCGGCCATCTTACGATTGGCGATACGATCACGCGGGCTTGGTCCGCCAAGATCGCAGGGTCCAGCCTGCGCGTTCGACTGGCCGCGGCACCCGTGGTCTATGGTGGCCGGCTGTATGCGGTCGATACCAGCGGCATGGTTCACGCGTTCGATACCGCAACCGGTGCCAAGGTCTGGCAGGTCGCTCTCGAAGCGCGAAGCGATGGTGCCTCCTCGGTGTTTGGCGGCGGCGTGAGCGCCGATGCCACAAGGGTTTACGCCACCAACGGCGTCGGTGAAGTCGCCGCGCTCAATGCCGCCGATGGTTCGCAGATCTGGCGCGTCAAGCCGGCAGGGCCGCTGCGCGGTGCGCCGACCCTGGCGTTTGGATCAGTTTATGTGATGTCGCAGGACAACCAGCTCGTCTCGCTTAACCAGGTCGATGGCACGATTGCCTGGAATCAGAGCGGGTCGCTCGGCCAGGCGGGCGTGTTCGGCGTCGCCGCACCCGCAGCCGGGCAAGGCACCGTCGTCGCCGGCTTCTCGAGCGGCGAATTGATCGCTTATCGGTATGAAAACGGCCGCAATCTGTGGTCCGATGCGCTCGCGCGCACCAGCATTTCGACTTCGGTGTCGTCGCTGACCGATATCGATGCCGATCCGATCATCGATCGCGGACGCGTCTATGCGGTGGGTGAGGGCGGCCGCATGGCGGCGTATGAGCTGGTCACCGGGCAGCGTATCTGGGAGCTTAACATCGCAGGGATTTCAACCCCGGTGATCGCGGGCGAATGGCTGTTCGTGCTGACCGACGATGCGCGCGTGCTGTGCATTGCGCGTGCCACCGGCAAGGTGCGCTGGTCGACCCAGCTGCAGCAGTTCCGCAAGGAAAAGAAGAAGGAAGGCCAGATTTACTGGAACGGCCCGGTTCTGGCCGGTGGCCGCCTGTGGACCGCTAATACCGAAGGCGAGGTCGGAACGATCGACCCCTCCGATGGCACCTTCAATATGCTGTTCGACCTCAAGGAAAAGGTCTCGTTGCCGCCGATCGTGGCAGACAATACGCTGTACATTTTGGACGATGGCGGCACGATCACCGCCTGGCGTTGATCTGCTGCACTGACGTTATTTATTGCGGGGGAGACAAGAACGCTTTCCCGCAGTAAAGGCGTGCCTATGTTACCTGAAATCGTCATCATCGGCCGACCCAATGTCGGCAAGTCCACGTTGTTCAACCGGCTGGTGGGCAAGAAGCTGGCGCTGGTCGATGACCAGCCCGGCGTTACCCGTGATCGCCGTCTGGGCAAGGCCGAGCTGCTCGGCCTGCACTTCCAGATCGTCGATACCGCAGGCTATGAGGACGAGGACCCCGAAACGCTCCCCGGCCGCATGCGCCGCCAGACCGAACAGGCGGTTGCGACCGCGCGCGCGGCGCTGTTCGTATTCGATGCGCGTGCCGGGATCACGCCGCTGGACGAGGAAATCGCCCGCTGGTTGCGCACCACCAAGACCCCGATCATCCTGATGGGCAACAAGGCCGAGGGCCGCGCAGCCGATGGCGGCCTGATGGAAGCCTATTCGCTGGGGCTGGGTGAACCGATCGCGTTCAGCGCCGAGCACGGCGTGGGGCTTGCCGAACTGTTCGACGAACTGCGTCCGCTGATTGAGGACTGGGACGAAGGCGGCGATGACAGCACGCAGATGCCTGCGGTCAACCTCGATGCCGAAACGATTGACGAAAACGCGCTCGAAGCCGCACCGTTACAGCTGGCGATTGTCGGACGCCCGAATGCCGGCAAATCGACGCTGATCAACATGATCCTGGGCGAAGACCGGCTGATCACCGGGCCCGAAGCCGGGATCACCCGCGATTCGATCGCGATCGACTGGAGCTGGACCCCGCCCGATGGCGCGCCTTCGCGGGCCGTACGGCTGATCGACACCGCCGGGATGCGCAAAAAGGCCAAGGTCGTCGACAAGCTCGAGAAGCTCTCGGTCGCCGATGCCAAGCGTGCGATCGATTATGCCGAGGTTGTTGTATTGCTGCTCGATGCGACCCGCGGTTTGGAGCTGCAGGAGCTCAAGATCGCCGACAATGTGCTCAAGGAAGGCCGCGCGCTGGTCATAGCGATCAACAAATGGGATGTGGCCGAGGACGCATCGAGCCTGTTCAACGGCATCAAGGCGGCGCTCGATGAGGGGCTCGCGCAACTTCGCGGCGTTCCCGTGCTGACGATTTCGGGGATTACCGGCAAGGGCATCGACGTGCTGCTCAAGGTGGCGTTTGAAACCCGCACCGCATGGTCACGTCGCGTTTCGACCGGACAGCTCAATCGCTGGTTCGAAATGGCGGTCGAGACCAATCCGCCGCCCGCTCCCGGCGGCAAGCGCATCAAGCTGCGATATATGACCCAGGCCAAGGTGCGCCCGCCCGGCTTCATCATCTTCGGCACCCGGGTCGATGAACTGCCCGAGAGCTATTCACGCTATCTGATCAACAGTCTGCGGCGGGACCTGGGTTTTGGCGCGGTGCCGGTGCGGCTGACGTATCGCGCGCCCAAAAATCCATTTGCGAAGGATTGAGCGAATCCTTCTGTATACTCGGCTGAAATCGCTTGGTCCCTTAACGCGCGGCTAGTAGTTATACTTAGCTGGCAAGACTTCGTTTACCATTGCTGTAGTAATCTCCGCGCGCAGTGCTTTGGGGCACGACGGGAGAATGCATCATGTCCTATCAAGAGGCGCCACTGGTCAACTGGTCGACCTTTGCTGAAGCGCGCGCCGCGCTGGGGACCGATTTTGTCCGCATCCTAGGCTATTTTCGCGAAGACGGCACCAAGTCGGTCGACGCCATTGAGACCGCTATGCGCGAAAATAGCGCCGCCAAGCTGGTGCTGCCCGCGCATACGCTCAAGGGCGAGTCCTGGCAGTTCGGTGCCGAGCAATTGGCGTTGCTTTCCGAAAAGATCGAGATGATTGCGCGGCACTGTGTCGAAACCCAGCAGGCGCCCGACGAACTGCTCGAAGATATCGTGGGTCTGCGCGATGTGTTCCGCCTGTCGCTGGGCTCGCTTGAAAAGGAAGCCAATCCGCTGGTCGAACGCCGCAGCTTCGGTCGCAAAAATGCGATGGCGGGCGCTGCGATGGGCGCACAACGCAGCTTTGGCCGCGGCTGAACCACTCGGCCCGCCGCGCCGGTGACTTGACCGGGCAGCATTGCAGTCATATCTGAGCCAGATGGCTATCCACCCCATCCTTGAAGTTCCCGATCCGCGGTTGAAGACCGTCTCCACCCGCGTCGAGGCGTTCGATGACGAACTGCGGACGCTGGTCGCAGACATGTTCGAGACGATGTACGATGCGCCCGGCATCGGCCTTGCCGCGATTCAGATCGGTGTCCCCAAGCGCGTGCTGGTGATCGATCTCCAGCACGAGGGCGAGGACGGCGAACCGGTTCGCACCCCGCGGGTGTTCATCAACCCCGAGATCCTCGATCCCTCGAACGAGCATACGCTCTATAACGAGGGCTGCCTGTCGGTGCCCGATCAGTATGCCGAGGTCGAGCGCCCATCTACCATCCGCGCGCGGTGGCAGGATCTCGACGGCAAGGTGCACGAAGAGGCAATGGACGGCCTGATGGCCACCTGCCTGCAGCACGAGATGGACCACCTCGAAGGCGTGCTCTTCATCGACCACCTCTCGCGCCTCAAGCGCCAGATGGTGCTCAAGAAGCTCGAGAAGCTGCGCAAGGCGGCTTGAGCGCCTAGGCGCCTTTCACCATTGATCGACTGTTACCCCCGCGAACGTGAGGGGCCGATCTTCTGCCCTTGCCACCAGACGCACCATCCGGAGATGGTCCCGCCTTCGCGGGGGAGCGCGGAAGGGGGCGGCAGTTCTCCCCGGCCCGGCGGCTTTGCCCCATTGCCAACCCACCCCTCGCGCTCTAGGTTCGCTTTTCGTTCCATTTTGCCGTGCGGGGAGTTTTCATGGACCTGGGGGTCGCAGCCATTATCGTTATCGCGCTGATCGCGGGGCTTGCCATCGGCTGGTGGCTGGGTGGACGCCCGCTCGCAGATGTCCGTGCCGAACGCGAAGAGGCCCAGACCGCGCTCAAGGACATGCAGGAGCGCTTCAATGCTGCGATCCGCGACCTTGCGACCGCCAGCGAACGCGCCAAGCTGGCCGATGATCTGTCATCGCGACTGGATGGTCAGCGCACCGAGAACGCCTCGCTCTCGGGCCAGCTCGCCGCCGCAAGCGAACGAGCGCGCCAGGCCGATGATCTGGCCGTCCGGCTCGACACCCTGCGCGCCGAACACGCAGCCGCCGCGCGCGAGCTCGCGACCATGAAGGCCGACGCCGCCAACCACGAAAAGCAGCTGCGCCAGCTGACCGAAGCGCGCGAGCAGCTCGCGCAGCAGTTCGGTGAGGTCGGCAACAAGCTGTTGGGTGAGGCGCAGGAGGTGTTCCTGCGGAGAGCGAACGAACGCTTCGCGCAGTCCGAGGAAAAGAACGAAGAGAAGATCCGCACGTTGCTCGCTCCGGTGGGCGAGCGGCTTAAGACCTATGAGGAGCAGGTGCAGAAGATCGAGGCGACCCGCAGCGAGGCGTATGGCACGCTGACCGGGCTGATCGACCAGATGCGCGCAGGGCAGGACCGGGTCCAAGCCGAGGCTGCGCGCCTGGTCAATTCCCTTCGTAACGCTCCCAAGGCGCGCGGGCGCTGGGGTGAGCAACAGCTACGCAACGTCCTGGAAAGCTGTGGGCTTGCCGAGCGCACCGATTTTGCGATGGAGGTAAGCCTTGATACCGAGGACGGGCGGCTGCGCCCCGATGCGGTGGTCAATGTTCCCGGCGGTCGCTCGCTGGTGATCGATGCCAAAGTCTCCTTGAATGCATATCAGGATGCGTTCGGTGCGGATGACGAGGCTGCGCGCAAGCTGGCGCTGGCTGCGCACTGCGCATCAATGAAGGCGCATATCGATGGCCTGTCGCGCAAGGCCTATTGGGACCAGTTCGCAGACGCGCCCGATTATGTGATCATGTTCGTGCCCGGCGAGCACTTCCTGTCTGCCGCGCTTGAGCACGATCCTTCGCTGTGGGACCACGCGTTCGAGAAGAAGGTCCTGCTTGCGACACCGACCAATCTCGTGGCGATCGCGCGGACCGTAGCCAGCGTCTGGCGGCAGGAAGGATTGGCGGCAGAGGCCAAGCAGATTGGCCAACTGGGTAAGGAACTTTACGACCGGCTCGCGGTCTCCGCTGAGCATCTCAAGCGGATGGGTACAGGGCTTTCGAGCGCGGTCGGGAACTACAACAAGTTCGTCGGCAGCTTCGAACGCAACGTGCTCTCCACCGGCAGAAAGTTCGCCGCACTCAACATCGAGACTGGCAAGCGCGATCTGGAAACCATCGACGAAATCGAGGCGCTTCCGCGCTATGGCGACGCTGCGCTGATCGAGACGGATGTACAGGTGAAGAACGCGGCGGAATAGTCAAATCCCTCCCCAGCAAGCTCGGGGAGGATTTTGGGTGTTACTTGCCCGTGAACTTCTTCGCGAAGCCCATGATGTCGTTCATCGGGTTGCCGTCGCCGTCGCGGTCGAGGAAATCGCTGACCTTTTTCAGGGCATCCTCGCCGCCGACCCGGGTGAGCAGTTCGTGCAATTTGTCCATCGGCAGGCCGGTCGATTGCGCGGCGGTGGTGACGGTGTCGCCGGGTTGCGGCGCGGCCTTGCCGAGCGGCGCCATCGCCGATTGCACCTGCGCTTCGCTCAGGCCGACTTGGCGGGCGAGCGCGGCGATCTTTTCGGTGCCACCCAGCTGACCGACGATGTTGTTGAGGAAATCCATGCGTTCAACTCCCATGCTCAAATCGACACGTTTTCCGGCATAAGCCGGAATCCAGGGCGGCTGCAGTGCCATCTAACTCCTGGGCTCCGGCGTTCGCCGGAGAACGAAAGGAAGTTAACATTGGCGACGATGGTTCGCCATGCGTTTCACCCCGTCAACGGCACAGCATCTGGTAAAATCTTATCGCACCTCAACAAACGCAAAACGGCCGCTCGCCGGGTGGCGAACGGCCGATGATGCTGTGAACCCGTCGCGGTCAGGTCAGGCGACCACTGCCTGGCGTTGCGGCGCGGCGGCGCGGACCGCATCATCGACATGGGCTTCGAACTGCGCGAAGTTGTCGATGAACTGGCCGACCAGCTTTTGCGCGGTGGCGTCATAGTCGGCCTTGACCGCCCAGGTGCCGCGCGGATCGAGGATCGCGCTGTCGACACCGGGAACAGCGGTGGGCACTTCGAAGCCGAAGTTGGGATCGGTGCGGAACTCGGTGCTGTTCAGGCTGCCATCGAGCGCCGCGTTGAGCAATGCGCGCGTCGCCTTGATCGGCATGCGATTGCCGACGCCGTATTTGCCACCGGTCCAGCCGGTGTTGACCAGCCAGCAGGTGACGTTGCCCTTGGCGATGCGTTCCTTGAGCAGGTTGCCGTACACAGACGGATGACGCGGCATGAACGGTGCGCCAAAGCAGGTCGAGAAGGTGGCAGACGGCTCTGTCACGCCGATCTCGGTGCCCGCGACGCGCGCGGTATAGCCCGAGAGGAAGTGGTACATCGCCTGTTCGGCGGTCAACCGTGCGATCGGAGGCAGCACGCCATAGGCATCGGCGGTGAGGAAGATGATGTTCTTCGGAACCGGGCCCAAATTGTCTTTCGACGTGTTGGGGATGAAGTCGATCGGGTACGAACCGCGGCTGTTTTCAGCGAGCGTGTTGTCGGCGAAATCCAGCGTACGGGTTTCGGGATCCATCACCACGTTTTCCAGCACCGTGCCGAAGCGCTTGGTGGTGGCGTAGATCTCGGGCTCGGCCTCGGGCGAGAGGTTGATCATCTTGGCGTAGCAACCGCCCTCGAAGTTGAACACTGCGGTGTCCGACCAGCCATGCTCGTCATCGCCAATGAGCGTGCGGCTGGCATCGGCCGACAGCGTGGTCTTGCCAGTGCCCGAAAGCCCGAAGAACACGGCGGTTTCGCCTTCGGGGCTGATGTTGGCCGAGCAATGCATCGGCATCACGCCCTTGGTCGGCAGCAGATAGTTGAGGATGCCGAACACCGACTTCTTCATTTCGCCGGCATAAGCGGTGCCGCCGATCAGGATCAGCTTTTCGGTGAGGTTCACCGCGATCACGGTCTCGCTGCGGGTGCCGTGCTTGGCAGGGTCGGCGCGGAAGCTGGGCAGATCGATGATCGTGTATTCGGGCGCGAAATCGGCCAACTGGTCGGCCGTGGGGCGGACCAGCAGCGTGCGGATGAACTGGCTGTGCCACGCAAATTCGTTGATCACGCGGACGTTGACGCGGTATTCGGGCTGCGATCCACCGAACAGGTCCTGCACGTAGAGTTTGTCCTTGGTGCCCAGGAACGCCAGGAAATCGGTCTTGAGCGTGGCGAAGTTCTCGGGCGTCATCGCCACGTTGGTCTTGCCCCACCATACCGAGTTCTCGGTCTCGGCATCACGGACGATAAACTTGTCATTCGCGCTGCGACCGGTGTGCTTGCCGGTCGCCACCACCAGTGCGCCGCCAGCGGCCAGCGAACCTTCGCCATTGCGCAGTGCCTCTTCAACCAGTGCCTCGGTGCCCAGATTCCACTTCTGGTTCTCGGTTGCGGTAAAGCCCTGATCGGCAAGCGAAACTTTTGAATTCTTAGCCACTGGTACACTTCTCCCATGTCGCGGTCACCGAATGGCTGGGTGGAAACCCAATGACCAGTCCCTCAGTTTTGAGGCGACTCGCGCTTTTCAAGCATGCTGTGCGATGGTCCAAGACCTCTGGCCAGTGGTCTGTCAATACCTGCTACCGGTGTCATAAATCCCGGATTATAAACTGGATTGGAAGCTTCGACGGTGCTGCGATGCACCATTGTGCACAAAGCTGTTGTTCCTGACGCTACGATATGCGACCGGCAGGCGGACTTGATCGAGGAGGGTTCAGCCCGGCATGGCGGCAACGATTGCGCTGGTCGATGACGACCGCAACATTCTGACATCGGTATCGATCGCGCTGCAGGCAGAAGGGTTTGTCACGCGGCTGTATTCCGATGGTGAAGCGGCTTTGAAGGCGATCACCGAAACGCCGCCCGACCTGTGCCTGTTCGACATCAAGATGCCGCGGATGGACGGGCTTGAGCTGCTGCGCAGGGTGCGCGAGCACAGTGCGGTTCCGGTGATCTTTCTGACATCCAAGGACGAGGAACTGGACGAGGCGCTCGGCCTGGCGATGGGCGCCGACGACTATATCACCAAGCCGTTTTCGCAGCGTCTGCTGATCGCGCGGATCAAGGCGATCCTGCGCCGCGCAGAATTGATGCGGACGCCCAATGAGGCCGGCGACGAGCCCGCAGCCGAACCGATCGTACGCGGCCGGCTGGAGATCGATCCGGCACGCCACATGGTCAGCTGGGACGGCAAAAAGGTGACGCTGACCGTGACCGAATTTCTGATCCTCGAGGCGCTCGCGGCGCGGCCAGGGGTGGTCAAAAGCCGCAATCAGTTGATGGACGCGGCCTATCAGGACGACGTCTATGTCGATGACCGCACCATTGACAGCCACATCAAGCGTCTTCGCCGCAAGTTCCGCGAAGTCGATACCGAATTTTCCGCAATCGATACCCTGTATGGCGCCGGATACCGTTTCTCAGGCGAATAACCCGCCCGCGCTCAGCTTGCGCTGGACGCGGCGGGTTTCGCTGACCTGGCGGATTCTCGCGGTCAATATCTTTGCCATCGCCATGCTGGGCGGGGGGCTGTTGTATCTCGACAGCTATCGCGAGCAGATCATTCAGGAGCGGCTCGACCAGGAACGGCAGAGCATCTGGCTGCTGGCGCATGCGCTCGAGCGGCTCGACCAGCCCGACCGGATCGCGATGATGATTGCGGTGTCGCGGCGCTATGCCTCGCGCGTCCGGCTGTACGATAGCACTGGCACGCTGCAGATGGACAGCTTTGTGCTCGCCCCGCCCACTTATGCACTGCGTGATCCGGCCAACGAACCGTGGCAGCGCCACGCCGCGCGGCTGCTCGACCAGGGTTTCGACGGATTGGTCAACGCACAACGGATCGACAAATATGTCGAACGACAGCCAGACCAACTCCAGAACTGGCCCGAAGCGGTCGAAGCGCGTGACACAGCCCGGACCCAGGCAAGGATGCGTTACGCCCCGGATCGCACCCCGATGATCAGCGCAGCGATTGCATTGCCGCGCGGATCGGGCGTGCTGTTCACCAGTTACAACGCGCGTGACATCACCCGGATCGTGCGCGCGGAACGGACCAATCTAGCGCTTATCGTGCTGACGACGGCCCTGGTTTCGATCCTGTTCTCGCTGTTCCTCGCGCGGACGATCGTCAAGCCACTGCGCCGACTGGCGAGCGCTGCGGTCCGCGTGCGGCTGGGCCGCGCGCGAGAGGTGGTGGTGCCGCGGCTGCCATCAAGGGGTGACGAGATCGGTCTGCTGGCCCGTTCGCTGTCAGATATGAGTCTGGCGCTCAGGCAGAAGATCGATGCAACCGAAGCCTTTGCCGCCGATGTCAGCCACGAGCTCAAGAACCCGCTCGCCTCGCTGCGGTCGGCACTCGAGGGGTTGGGGAGTGTCAAGGACGAAGCCTTGCGCGCACAATTGTTCGATATCGCATGCAGTGATGTTCGGCGGCTCGACCGGCTGATTACCGATATATCCGAAGCTTCGCGGGTCGATGCGCAGCTCACCCGGACACGGTTCGAGCCGATCGATCTGGGCGAGATGATCGAGAACCTGCTCGAGGTGCGGCGCGCACGCGGGCTGAACGATGACCGCGAGATCGTGTTTGCCCGGCCCCGGCGCGGGGTCGCGGTGGTGATGGGCGAGGGGACGCGGCTCGAACGCGTCATCTCCAACCTGCTCGACAATGCGGTGTCGTTCTCTCCGCCCGGCGGTCTGGTGCGGATCGAGGCGACCCAGGTGCGGACCGATGAGCAATGGCGCGTGCTCGTGCGGGTGATCGATGAAGGCCCCGGCGTGCTGCCGAGCGAGCGCGAGGAAATTTTCCGCCGCTTCCACAGCGCGCGTCCCGAAGGCGAGGCGTTTGGCCAGCACAGTGGTTTGGGGCTGGCGATTGCGCGGACGATCATCGAAGGGCATCATGGCACGATCAGCGCCGACGACCGCGACGATGGCGAGCCGGGGGCGTGCTTCGACATCAGCCTGCCGGGCATCGACCCCGACGGACTGCCGATATCGCCGGCCTGACGACCGGCGTTGAAGTTACCGGGCATAAGACCGGGGCCGGCGCGACAGTATACCAAGGGGGGAGGACATCATGCATCCAGCAGGCCACTGCACCTATCCAGCAAGCTGCGTCAGGATTAACGGCGCGGCGGTCCTAATCACCGGGGAATCGGGGATCGGCAAGTCCGAGCTCGCGCTGGCGCTGATCGATCGCGGAGCGCGGTTGATCAGCGACGATCAGGTCGCACTGCGCTGCGAGGATGACCGCCTTTTTGCAACGCCGGCGCAAAACATCGGCGGGCAGATCGAGGTGCGCAACCTGGGGCTGATGGCGATGGAGCCGGGCCCCGAATGCCCGGTGGAGCTGCTTGTTGAACTGAACCGTGTCGCGCCGCGCTGGATCGAGCGCAGCGATCGGCGCGTCATTCTGGGGATTGCCATCCCGCAGATCCTGTTGTCGCCCGATAGCAATGTCCTGCCGATCAAGGTTGAAATGGCGTTGCATGCTTATGGGCTGAAGCGCTAGGTCAGCAGGATGTCTGCGGCCGCATTCCTGCCGCACCAGGGGTGGCCACATGACAGATATCATCACACCGCAGGCGCCTTCGCCCGACGCTGCGCCGCCACGCCAGCGAGTCATGCTGGTCACCGGGTTGTCGGGGGCGGGCAAGACGACCGCGCTCAAGACGCTCGAGGACCTGGGTTGGGAGGCGATCGACAATTTCCCGATTCGGCTGCTGCCTCTGTTGATCGACACCCCGCACCCGGTGGGCCAGAGCGGACAGGACCGACCGCTCGCCATCGGTTTCGACACGCGCACCCGCGGGTTCGATCCCGCCTCGATCGTGCGGCAGGTGCGCGAGCTTGAACAGCGCCCCGAGTATGCGGTGAGCACGTTGTTCCTTGATTGCGCTGGGCGCGAGCTTCAGCGGCGCTATGCCGAGACCCGCAGGCGGCATCCGCTGGCGCAGGATCGCTCGGCCGAGGCCGGGATCGCCGAGGAGCGCGAATGGCTGCAGCCGCTGCGCCGCTGGGCGGAAAACGTCATCGACACCACCGACATGCCGTTGTCAGAGCTGCAGCAGGAGATCCGCCGCCGCTTTGCGCTGGAGCAATCGCCGACCAGCATCATCGTCACCAGCTTCGGTTTTGCACGTGGCATGCCGCCCAGCGCAGATCTGGTGTTCGACATGCGCTTCTTGCGCAACCCGCACTGGGACAGGAACCTGCGCGCGCTGACCGGGCTTGATGCACCGGTAGGAGCGTTCGTGACGGAGGACCCGGCTTATGCAGGCGCGGTGGACCGGATCGTCGATCTTCTGAGCTTCCTTTTGCCGCGCTATCAGGCGGGGGCGAAGGCCTATGTCCACATCGCCATCGGGTGTACCGGGGGGAGACACCGGTCGGTGTTCGTCGCCGAGGAGATCACCAAACGCTTGCAAGCAGCAGGCTTTTGTCCCAGTGTCCAGCATCGCAACCTGACGTCAAGACCCGTCGATGCCATTGAAGGAAGCCCCGTACAGTCGCCCGAATGATGGCGACACAGAGGGCAGGGAGAGTTCAAGCGGTCGGCGAAGGTCAGACAGAGACATTTTCAAAACCAGGTGATTTGGCACATATTCGGCCAGGTAATTTGGCTTAGATACAGGCACATTGGTACAAGCATCTCCCATGATAGGTCTTATTCTCGTTACCCACGGACGGCTCGCACAGGAGTTTCTGGTTGCGATGGAGCACGTGGTCGGCAAGCAGCAGAACATTGAAACCGTCGCCATCGGCCCGAACGATGACATGGAGCAACGTCGCGCCGACATTGCTACCGCCATCGCCAAGGTCGATACCGGCAAGGGTGTGATCGTGCTCACCGACCTGTTCGGTGGCACGCCCTCGAACCTGGCCATTTCGCTGCTCGATGCGGGACGGGTCGAGGTGATCGCCGGGGTCAATCTGCCGATGCTGATCCGCCTCGAAGGCGCACGTCGATCGATGAACGTGCGGGAGGCGGTCGCAGCCGCGCGCGATGCCGGTCAGAAGTATATCAGCGTCGCATCCGACCTTTTGGGCCAGGAAAGCGCGCAATGAATTCGCAAACGGTGACGATCACCAACGCCCGGGGGCTTCACGCTCGTGCCAGCGCCAAGTTCGTCACCGCAGTGGCGCGCCTGCCTGACACGGTGAAGGTGCATGTCAGCAAGGACGACAACATCGTTACCGGAAGCTCGATCATGGGGCTGATGATGCTTGGCGCCGCGCGCGGCGACAGCATCACGATCAGCGTCGAGGGCGAAGACGCCGACGCCGCGCTCAAGAAGCTGGTCGGTCTGGTGATGGACGGCTTCGGCGAGGACTGATGGTCCGCCGATCCGCCTGCGTGCCCGCATCTGCACCTGAACCTGAAGAGCCATGACAATTTCCCGCCTGCCGATCACCGGCTTTTCCAATCCCGCGGTCAAGGCTGCGCGGTCTTTGCGCGAAAAGAAGCATCGCAAGCGCGAGGCGCGTTTCCTGGCCGAAGGACTGCGCCTGCTCACCGAGGCGCGCGAGGCGGGGATTGTTCCCGAAGCGTTGTGGGTGGGGCAGCACCGCGACCCGCATCCGCTGATCGATGCGCTCGAGCGCGCGGTCAGCGATTGCGGCGGGGTGATCTATGAGACCACCGCCGACATCCTGTCGAAAATCTCGGGCAAGGATAATCCGCAGACCGTGCTGGGGGTGTTCTCCGATCTGCCGACAACGCTCGACCGGCTCGATCGCACCCGCTCGGGGATATGGCTGGTGGCGCAGGCGATGCGCGATCCGGGCAACCTGGGCACGATGCTGCGCACCTGCGATGCGGTGGGCGCAGGCGGGCTGATCCTGGTCGATCAGTGTGTCGATCCGTTCTCGGTCGAGGCCGTCCGCGCGAGCATGGGCGCGGTGTTCACCGTGCCGCTGGCGCAGGCGGATTGGGGTGAGTTCCTTGGCTGGCTGCGCGCCGGGCCCGGGCAGCTTGTCGGCACCAGTCTGAACACGACGCACGATTATCGCGGCGCGGCCTATGCCAGCCCGAGCTTTCTGCTGATCGGCAACGAGGCGCAGGGGCTGCCTTCAAATTATGAGGCGCACTGCGATCTGCTGGTGAAGATCCCGATGCTGGGCAAGGCAGACAGCCTCAATGCCGCTGTTGCAGGCGCGGTGATGGCGTACGAGGTGCTGGCGCAGCAGGGGTGAGGGTGGGTGCTCTCTCCCCTTCAGGGGAGAGAGATACGAAGGCTTGCCAGCCTGCTGGCTAGCCGGAGTTGAGAGGGGTTTGAGACAATCGCGAGGTTGCACGAATTCCCCTCTCCCAACCCTCTCCCCTCAAGGGGAGAGGGCTTTCAGCACGCCTTGCGCGCCTCAATCCCCCCGCAACCGCCGCTTGCCCTTCAGCCGGCTGGTCAGGTGAAACCGCCCGCAGCGATCGCACGCATAAGGGCGCAGATCGATGTCCGCTGCCAGCGCGGCCAGCACTGCGGCTTCTTCGCTGTCGAACCGTTGTTTGCGCTGGCAGATGCTGAGGCGGGTGCGGGGCATGGTTCCACTTGCACCACGCCGCCGGTTTGCGCCATGACGATCGCATGATCACATCCTTCCGGGCCTGTGCCCTCTCCGCCCTGGCGCTTGTCACTGCCCTTTCGCATGGGCCTGCGACCGCGCAGCAAAAGCCTGCTCCGATCAGCGAATCAGAGGTTCGCGCGCATATCGCGGTGCTCGCCAGCGATGACTTCGAAGGCCGCGCCCCGGGGACGTCGGGTGAGATGAAGACGATCGATTATCTTGCAAAGACCTGGGATAGCTACGGCCTGGTCTCGGGCACAAACGATCCGGCAAATCCGTGGTTTCAGCCGGTGCCTTTGGTCGAACGCAAACCTTATGCGCAGAGCTTTAGCGCGATGCGTGGCACGCGGCCTCTGAAGATCGATAGCGACGCTTTGATCCTCACCGGCCGCAACGCAACCGATGCTGTCAGCGGTGCGCCGGTGTTCGTCGGCCATGGCGTGGGTGCCGATGGCAAGCTCAATGCCGATGTCCGCGGACGGATCGTCATCATGCTGTCGGCGGAACCCAAGTTCGAGGGTGCGGCCAAGCTGCCGACCCGGCGCGAGCGCGAGAAGCTGCTGGCCGAGGCGGGTGCTGCCGCTGTGTTGCTGACCGCACCCAAAGGTGCCCCTTGGGCCAGCGTGCGCACCGCGCTTGCGGGCGGATCGATGCGGCTGGCGAGCGATGACGTCAGCACGACGATCAGCGGCCTGATCCGTCCCGATGCCGCCAACGCACTGATCAAGCCTGCAGGCATGTCGCTTGCCACTGCGACCAAACGCGCAGGCGAGCCGGATTTCGTCCCGGTCGATCTACCGGTGACGCTTGAACTTGCCGCCAGCACACAGGTGCGGAGCTTTGCCAGCCACAATGTCATCGGCAAGATCCCCGGCGCCAAGCCCGGATCGGGCGCGGTGGTGCTGCTCGGCCATTGGGATCATTTCGGCATCTGCCGCAGCGAAGAAGCCGAGGACCGGATCTGCAACGGCGCGGTCGATAACGCCAGCGGCATGGCGGTGCTGCTGACGGTCGCGGAACGCCTGGCGCGTGCCGCCGCACAGGGCGCGCAACTCGATCGCGACGTCTATTTCATGGGCACCACCGCCGAAGAACGCGGGCTGCTGGGCGCGTATCACTTCGCCGACAATCCCGTTGTCCCGCTCGACCAGATCGTGGTTGCGCTCAATATCGATACCGTCGCGATCGCGCCCAAGGGCGCACCAGTGGCGCTGGTCGGGCGCGGGGAATCGGGGCTCGATGAGATCGTCGATCAGATCGCGATCGCCGGGGGCCGAACGGTCGATACCGACACCGAGGCCAACGCCTTCATCCGCCGGCAGGATGGCTGGGCACTGGGGGCCAAGGGGGTCAAGTCGATCATGGCGGGCGGATCGTTTTCGGACATGGCGCTGCTCCAGGCGTTTTTGACCAGCGTCTATCACCAGCCCGATGACGAGCTGACCGATAAGACCGAACTGGGCGGCGCGGCGGACGATGCCAATCTGCACATCGACCTGGTCCGACATTTTGCCGATGAAGCGAAATATAACCCCGCAACCACTGGCGATTGAAGCGCAGCTTGGTTACATGGGCCGCCACCGGTCGCAGTTGGACCGACCGAATCAGCAATCGAAAGTGGCATCTCGCATGGACATCCCCCTCGGCCTTACCTTTGATGATGTTCTGCTGCGCCCCGCAGCGTCGGAAATCGTGCCCAGCCAGGCCGATACCTCGACGTATCTGACCAAGGCGATCCGCCTCAACATCCCGGTCCTGTCATCGGCGATGGATACCGTGACCGAGGCGCGGATGGCGATCGTCATGGCGCAGTTGGGCGGCATCGGGGTGCTCCACCGCAACCTCAGCATCGAAGAGCAGATCGCCGCAGTGCGTCAGGTCAAGCGCTTCGAAAGCGGCATGGTGGTCAACCCGATCACGATCACCCCCGATGCGCCGCTGGCCGAAGCCCAGGCTTTGATGCGCCTGCATTCGATCTCGGGCATCCCGGTGGTCGAGGCCTCTGGCCGTCTGGCCGGTATCCTGACCAACCGCGATGTGCGCTTTGCCGAGAACCCCAACCAGCCGGTGCACGAGCTGATGACCTCGGACAATCTCGCCACCGTTCCTGCCGATGTCGGCCAGGAAGAGGCGCGCCGCCTGCTGCACCAGCGCCGGATCGAAAAGCTGCTGGTGGTCGACAAGGACTATCATTGCATCGGCCTGATCACCGTCAAGGACATCGAAAAGGCGGTGATGAACCCCGATGCGACCAAGGATGCCGCAGGCCGCCTGCGCGTCGCGGCTGCGTCCACTGTGGGCGAGGCAGGGCTCGAGCGCAGCAAGGCGCTGATCGATGCCGAGTGCGATCTGATCGTGGTCGATACCGCGCATGGCCACAGCAAGATGGTCGCGATCGCGGTCGAGGCGATCAAGAAATATTCAAGTCGGGTCCAGGTGATCGCAGGCAATGTCGCGACCGCGGGCGCCACCCGTGCGCTGATCGATTCCGGCGCCGATGGCGTCAAGGTGGGCATTGGTCCGGGTTCGATCTGCACCACCCGCGTGGTCGCCGGTGTCGGCGTTCCGCAGCTCACCGCGATCATGGATGCCGCTGAAGAGGCTGACAAATCGGGCATTCCTGTGATCGCCGATGGTGGTCTGCGCACCTCGGGCGATGCCGCCAAGGCGCTCGCCGCCGGTGCCTCCACCATCATGATCGGGTCGATGCTCGCAGGCACAGAAGAGGCTCCGGGCGAAACCTTCCTGTACCAGGGCCGCGCCTACAAGAGCTATCGCGGCATGGGCAGCGTCGGCGCGATGGCGCGCGGCAGCGCCGACCGCTATTTCCAGCAGGACATCAAGGACCAGCTCAAGCTCGTCCCCGAAGGCATCGAAGGGCAGGTGCCGTTCAAGGGCCCGGCGCGCGATGTCGTCCACCAACTGGTCGGCGGGATCAAGGCCGCGATGGGCTATACCGGATCACCGACGATCGATTCCTTGCGCCGCAACGCAGAGTTCGTGCGGATCACCAATGCCGGCCTGCGCGAAAGCCACGTCCATGACGTTTCGATCACTCGCGAGGCCCCCAATTACCCGACCCGCTGACCCCCGATGATCGAACTGGTCCCCTTTATGCTGATGCTGGTCTGGCCCGCGCCCGATCAGCCGGGCGGGTTCGAGATCGAGCGGGTGGCAAGTCTGTTTGCGAGCGAGGCGGACTGCGATCGTGCGGCAGCACAGTTGGTGGCGGACGCCTCGGGCAGGGCGATGGCGCACCGTTGCCTGCCCGTACCCAAGACCGGCGAATATGACCGGTTGTTCGCGCAGATCGACGCGGATCGCAGCGCGACTTCGCCCGAGCGCGGCGAATGACTCCTCCGGCCCGGGTTCAGGCGGCGATCGACCTGATCGACGCGATCCTCAAGGCCGCGCGCGGGCAGGGGGCAAGCGCGGACACGCTGGCGCGCACTTTCTTCCGCGAGCGGCGCTATATGGGCTCGGGCGACCGCCGCGCGGTGCGTGACCTTGCCTATCGCGCGGTCCGCCGGTTTGGCGAGATCCCCGATAACGGCCGCGCCGCGATGGCGGGTCTGGCGCGCGAGGATGCCGATCTTGCCGCGTTGTTCGACGGCAGCGGCTATGGCCCTGCAATGCTCAGCGAGGCTGAGCCGGTGGCGAGCGGCGGGGTGATCCCCGGCTGGATCGAGGCGCGTTTGCCCAAATTGTTCGACGCCGCCGAGAAGGACGCGTTGCTCGATCGCGCTGCGCTCGACCTGCGGTTCAATCCCGATCGCACCGATCGCGCGGGCCTGAGCGCGCACTGGCCCGATATCGCGTTCAGCGACATACTGCCCCGCGCAGCGCGGCTGCCCAACGGCACCGCCATCGAGGACAGCGATCTGTGGCAGCACGGCGCGGTCGATGTGCAGGACTGGGGCAGCCAGGCGATCGTCGCGGCGTGCAACCTTCCCGATGTCGCGCTGGCAATCGATCTGTGCGCGGGTGCGGGTGGCAAGACGCTGGCGCTCTCGGCGATGATGCCATCTGCGCGGATCATCGCATCGGACACCAGCCGCGACCGGCTCGCGGCGATGGAGCCCAGACGCAGGCGCGCCGGACCCGACCGGATCGAGACCGTGCTGCTCGATCCGCGGCGCGAGTGGGAAAGGCTCGAAGCCTTTGAGGGCCAGGCCGATGTCGTATTGGTCGATGCGCCGTGCAGCGGCTCTGGCACCTGGCGGCGCAACCCCGAGACTCGCTGGCGGCTGACCCCCGAACGGCTCGACAAGCTCGTCGCCGAACAGGCGCGGCTGATCGCCATCGCGATGCGGCTGGTGCGGCCCGGTGGCGCTTTGGTCTATGCGGTGTGCTCGCTGCTCCCCGACGAGGGGGCACGGCAGGTCGCGCACGGCTTGAAGGGCCAGCCCGGTTGGCATATATCCTTGGAACATATGAACATTGGCCGACCTGTCGGGGCCGATGGCGAGCTTGCCGGGGCGCGCGATAACGCCTCCCAACCCGCCGGAATGCTCCTGACGCCGCATCACGACGGCACCGATGGCTTTTTCTTCACAAGAGCGATCCGGTCGTGTTAGCCTTGCGGCCAACCTGGGAGACTATCATGCGTTTCACGCCCGCAGCCATCGCGCTGTCACTGGCTCTTGCCACCGTATCGAGCACCGGTATCGGTCAGCCGATCACTTATGCCGTCGATCCCGTGTCGCAGGCGCTGGTCGATGAAGGATCGAGCGTGCAGCAGACGGGCAAATTGGACGACGCGATCGGGCTTTACGAGGCCGCGCTCGCAGTCGATCCGGGCAATCGCAGCGCGTATATTGCGCTCGCGCAAATTGCGAGCGCACAGGGCCTGCCCGGCAAGGCAATCCGCCTGTACCGCGAAGCGCTTCGGCTCGATCCCAACGATGTCGCCGCTCTGGTCGGGCAGGGTGAAGCGATGGTCCAGCGCGGCGCGGTCGAAAAGGCCCGCCGCAACCTGGTCCGCATCGAGGCCATCTGCACCACCGCCTGCACCGAAACCGAACGCCTGGTCGCCGCCATCGACGAAGCTGCCGCCAAGCCGGTGCTATCGGCCGAGGCGGTCGCGTCGACGCCAACGGTTGCTCCGGTGACCGAGCAGCCTTGAGGGCGACGACCGGCTTTGGCCTGACGCACACATGCCACACCATAAATCCTCGCCTATAATGGGGGGGATCTGCCCACAGATCGGTTGATGGAAGTGTATCAGCGTCGGCGCGAGGACTGCGCCCTTCAGTCATGCTACGCCTCAGGAGCGTGCGAAGTGCGGCAATATGGCACAGGCAGGGCGCAGGCCCAATTGGGTGGGAAGTACGATAGCCGAACCTATTCGCTTGCCACCGGAATTGGCCTGAAGCTACTAGTTCTCTAGATTGACATAGGCGAAGATTGCCTCTTCCGCATAGCGTCGTTGGAACTTTAGATAAGAAAAAAGAGAAAACAAATAAACGACACTTATGGCAAGATAACTAATTAATTTCGTTAGTGTTGAATTGTCCCCTATTACGATCAAGCTGTCTGGCGGGGTATGGCCAAGCACACGACAAATATGCATGAGCAATTCAATCCATAGTGCACCCAAAAATATTGTGCATATTGACCGAAATAGGCCGGATATCACAAGATAATTGTACATACGCGCAGTAGCCGTCGGATTTTTGTTGATGACAACTGATTCAAGTGCTTTAAACCACTGCGTATCTTGACTTATTGATTTCGCGTCAGGGAATTTAGTGGTCAATTTAAGATCCGCTGCGTCGAGTAGGTATTCAGGAATACGAGTTTTAAAGAATCCAAACCAGTTTGAAACCCACACAACTATATAAGTCGGAACTGCAGGCAGATGTATCAGAAAGCGTAATGCTCCTCTAATTTTTCTACCTTTCTCAAAGTTTTTTTGAGCTCCTTGTTTTAATCTACCTCGAATTACTTCGTTTATATTTCCATGCGATTTACATCCGAGTAATATTATTGTGCTTGGTTTGCCAAAAAGGCTGTCCATAACCTTTTCTATAGTCTCACTGCCTACATATGCAATGATGTGGCCTAGTATATATACCGAAAATAGTGCAGTTAACGAATTTATTAAAGTGGATACAAAAGAAGAGCTGATCTAAAAATTAAAACTCGTAATCTGAATATTTAGGTCTTCTGTATAATGCATTATGAATGGCAAAGAAAATAGGCCGCATCCGAAATATACTACGATATCATAATTAGCAAATGGTGGTCTAACTAGGTCTTTAATTGACTCGATAGATGCCATTGCGGCTGCTCCCAACGTTACAAAACTCGTAGCCAGAAGCTTATGCTACCCTTTTGCGAGCGCGACTGCACCGAATTTTTGTCGGTAATTATCAATTAAAATTCGTGCGTGCAACTCAAAGGCGTCTTGGCGATTTACCAGTATTGTGTACGTGAACTACGCAAAATAGAACTCGAATTATTTTTCCCTGAACTCTGCCATAGTCGGTTGAGCATAAAGAACCTAGCAGGGTGCTTGGGTGACGGGTTGAATACTCCACTACCCCCCATCCCCCCACGCCCCCCCAATCCGCTCCGCCAGCACCCCGCGCACGCGCGCCACCACCGCCTCTGGCACCGCGTCCGCCTCGCGCATCAGCACTCCCAAAGTCCGCACATGCGTGAAGTCTTCCATCGGCACCCGCGCCACGCCGGGCACGACAAAACAGTCCGGCATCACCGTCACGCCGACGCCTGCTGCGACCAGCGCCAGGATGCGGTCGTCGCTGCGGGAGCGGGCGGCGAAGAAGGGGCGGACGCCGCGCGCGGTGAAGTGCTGGCTGGTCGCGGTGAGCAACTCGCAATGGCGGCGCACCAGCATCACGTTGTCGGCGAGCTCGTGCGCGGCGATCGAGGTGCGCTCCGCCAGCGGGTGCGATGCGGGCAAAGCGAGGCCATAGCCTTCGCTCGCCACCGGTTCGAAGCTGTCGCGCAGCCGGCCCTGTGGCTCGGTGGTGATTGCAAGGTCAATCCGCGCGGCATCGAGCCGGTCCTGCAGCTCGCTGGCGCGGCCCTCGACGAACTCGGTGCGGATGCCGTCAATCCCGCCCAGCGCTTTTGCGATGTCGGCCACCATGCTGGTGGGGAGGGTGGCGAGCACGCCAAGCCGGATGATCGCCTCGGGCTGGCGCTGCTTCATCGCCACTTCGGCGAGGTTGAACTGTGCCTCGATCCGGCGCGCGTGTTCGGCGAACTGCGCGCCGGTCGGCGTGAGATCAACCCGCCGGTTCGACCGGTGGAACAATCGCTGGCCGACGCTCTCCTCCAATCGCGCTATACCCACCGACAGTGTCGGCTGGGTGACGTTGCAGCTCTCGGCCGCGCGCGTAAAATTGCCATGCTCGACCACGGCGAGGAAGTAGCGCAGCAGATAGCGTTCGATCATAGACAGCGTCTAGGATAAACCCCTGACGATATCAATTTTCCTTTGTTGACCGCTCGGGCTAAAAGCCGCTTCAATCGAACGATAAACGAGAGGATCATCCCCATGTCGACGCTCCCCGAATTCGACTTCGCGCTTGGCGAGGCTGCGGACATGATCCGCGACACCACCGCGCGCTTTGCCGCCGACAAGATCGCGCCGATCGCCGCGAAGATCGATGCCGAGGACTGGTTCCCGGTCGAATTGTGGCCGCAGATGGGCGCGCTCGGACTGCACGGCATCACCGTGGGCGAGGAAGACGGCGGGCTGGGCCTTGGTTATCTCGAGCATGTCATCGCGATGGAAGAGGTCAGCCGCGCGAGCGCCTCGCTGGGGCTGTCGTACGGTGCGCACTCCAACCTGTGCGTCAACCAGTTGCGCCGCTGGGGCAATCCGGAACAGAAGGCCAAGTATCTGCCCGGGCTGATCTCGGGCGAGCACATCGGCTCGCTCGCGATGTCGGAAGTCGGCGCAGGATCGGACGTCGTGTCGATGAAGCTCAAGGCCGAGGCTGTCGCGGGCGGTTACCGGCTCAATGGCACCAAGTTCTGGATCACCAACTCGGCCTATGCGCAGACGCTGATCGTCTATGCCAAGACCGGAGAGGGTTCGGGCGGGATCACCGCGTTCATCATCGAAAAGGACATGCCGGGCTTTTCGATCGGGCAGAAGATAGCCAAGATGGGGATGCGCGGGAGCCCCACGGCAGAACTGGTATTCAACGATTGCTTTGTTCCGCAAGAGAATATCATGGGGCCGCTGAACGGCGGCGTCGGCGTGCTGATGAGCGGGCTGGATTATGAGCGCGCGGTGCTTGCCGCAGGGCCGCTGGGCATCATGCAGGCGTGCCTTGATGTGGTGCTGCCCTATGTGCGCGAGCGCAAGCAGTTCGGATCACCCATCGGATCGTTCCAGATGGTGCAGGCCAAGGTCGCCGACATGTACGTCGCGCTGAACAGCGCGCGCGCCTATGTGTACGCGGTCGCGCGCGCCTGCGATGCGGGCAAGACGACGCGGTTCGATGCCGCCGGCGCAATCCTGCTGGCCAGCGAGAATGCGGTGAAGTGCTCGCTCGAGGCGATCCAGGCGCTGGGCGGGGCGGGCTACACCACCGACTGGCCGGTCGAACGCTTGCTGCGCGATGCCAAGCTGTACGACATCGGCGCGGGCACCAACGAAATCCGGCGGTTTTTGATCGCGCGTGAACTGATCGGAGCGCGGTGATGGCTGCAGATATCCAATTGGAAGCTCCTCTCCCCTTGCGGGAGAGGATGGTAAGGCTTGCCGGTTCATCGGCTAGCCGCACCTGGAGAGGGGGGCGGCCCTCTCCAACGTCGCCTAGGCAGCAAGCTGCCAAGGCTTTGGTCTCCTCTCCCGTAAAGGGAGAGGAGGGATGACCGCCCCTACGCTCGACACCAAGATCGATACAAATTCAGACCTTTACCGCGCAGCATACACGCACAATATCACCCTGCGCGACGAGCTGTGGAGCAAGGTGGCCGAAGCCGCGCTCGGCGGCAACGCCAAGTCGCGTGAGCGGCACACATCGCGCGGAAAGCTGCTACCGCGTCAGCGCGTCGAGCGGCTGCTCGATCCGGGCTCGCCGTTCCTCGAGATCGGCCAGCTGGCCGCCTGCGACCTGTACGAAGGCGAAATCCCAGGCGCGGGGATGATCGCCGGCATCGGCCGCGTCTCGGGCCGCCAGTGCATGATCGTGTGCAACGACGCCACCGTCAAAGGCGGCACCTATTACCCGATGACGGTGAAGAAGCACCTGCGCGCGCAGGAGATTGCCGAGGCCAACCGGCTGCCGTGCATCTATCTGGTCGATAGCGGCGGGGCGAACCTGCCGCACCAGGCGGAAGTCTTCCCCGACCGCGACCATTTCGGCCGAATCTTCTTCAACCAGGCCAATATGTCCGCCAAGGGCATCCCGCAGATCGCCTGCGTGATGGGAAGCTGTACTGCGGGCGGCGCATATGTCCCTGCGATGTCCGACGAGAGCGTGATCGTGCGCAACCAGGGCACGATCTTCCTCGCCGGGCCTCCGCTGGTCAAGGCCGCGACGGGCGAGGAGATAACAGCTGAGGATCTGGGCGGCGGTGATCTGCACGGGCGCAAATCGGGCGTGGTCGATCATGTCGCAGAGAATGACGAACACGCGCTGACCATCGTGCGCGATATCGTCTCGCACCTGGGGCCGATCCCCAAGCCCAACATCGATGTCCGCGAACCACGCGCGCCAAAGTTCGACGCCGAGGAGCTTTACGGCATCATCCCGTCCGATGTCCGCGCGCCGTATGACGTTCACGAGGTGATCGCGCGCATCGTCGACGGCAGCGAGTTCCACGAGTTCAAGGCGCTGTACGGCAGCTCCTTGGTCTGCGGGTTCGCGCACATCTGGGGGATGCCGGTCGCGATCCTCGCCAACAACGGCGTGCTGTTCAGCGAAAGCGCGGTCAAGGGCGCGCATTTCATCGAGCTCGCCTGCCAGCGGCGCATTCCCTTGCTGTTCCTCCAGAACATCTCCGGCTTCATGGTCGGTGGCAAGTACGAGGCCGAAGGCATCGCCAAACATGGCGCCAAATTGGTGACCGCAGTGGCGACCGCGAGTGTGCCCAAGGTCACCGTGCTGATCGGCGGTAGCTTCGGCGCGGGCAATTACGGCATGTGCGGGCGCGCCTATTCGCCCCGCTTCCTGTTCAGCTGGCCAAACAGCCGCATCAGCGTGATGGGTGGCGAGCAGGCCGCGTCGGTGCTGGCGACCGTCCACCGCGATGCCGACAGCTGGACGCCGGAGCAGACCGAGGCGTTTAAGCAGCCGATCCGTGATGACTATGAGGCGCAGGGCAGCCCCTACCACGCCACCTCGCGGCTGTGGGACGACGGCATCATCGACCCCGCGCAGACGAGGGACGTATTGGGCTTGGCGTTCGCGGCGTGCCTGAATGCACCGGTCGAGGAGGGCACGCGGTTTGGCGTGTTCCGGATGTGATGGGGTGTGTTTGGCTTAAATCCTCCCCGAGCTTGCTCGGGGAGGGGGACCGCCCGCGCAGCGGGTGGTGGAGGGGTTCTTCGTGTTGAAGGATGAAGCCCCAAAGCCCGCAGTTGGAACCGTCACCCGCGCACGCCGCCTCCGCAAGGACATGAGCCTGCCAGAGGTGCTTCTTTGGAAGCTGCTGAAGACGCAACCCGACGGTTTGAAGTTTCGCAGACAACACCCAAGCGGCGAGTATGTCCTGGATTTTTTCTGTGCCGATGCGCGGCTTGCGACCGAGATCGACGGGCAGTCGCACGACTGTGGTGACCGTCCCGAACGGGACCAGCGCCGCGATGCTTGGTTGAAATCGCAAGGGATCGAAACCCTGCGGATACCCGCCAGCGACGTTCTCGAAGATTGCGCTGCGGTCGCTGATGGCATCGTTCAATATGCCCGGGCGCGATTGCCCCTCCACCACCCGGCAAGTGCCGGGCGGTCCCCCTCCCCGAGACAAGCTCGGGGAGGATTTTCAGGATAGAATCCATGCTGAAATCCCTCCTCATCGCCAACCGGGGCGAGATCGCCTGCCGGATCATCCGCACCGCCCGCGATATGGGTGTCCGCACGGTCGCGGTCTACTCGGACGCCGACGCAAAGGCGCTGCATGTGCGTTCCGCCGATGAGGCGGTGCATATCGGGCCGTCGCCTGCGCGCGAGAGCTATCTGGTGGGTGAGAAGATCATTGCGGCTGCCAAGGCTACCGGCGCAGAGGCGATCCACCCGGGCTACGGCTTCCTCTCGGAAAACGCCGAGTTCGCGCAATCCGTGATCGATGCGGGCCTGATCTGGGTCGGCCCCAAGCCAGCTTCGATCCGCGCGATGGGGCTCAAGGACGCGGCGAAAAAGCTGATGGACGCGGCCGGCGTGCCCACCACGCCGGGCTATCTGGGCGACAATCAGGACCCCGATTTTCTCGCCGAACAAGCGGCCAACATCGGCTATCCGGTGCTGATCAAGGCGGTCGCGGGCGGCGGCGGCAAGGGGATGCGGAAAGTGGATGCCCCGGTGGATTTCGCAGATGCGCTCGTCAGCTGCAAGCGCGAGGCGGCGGCGAGCTTCGGCAATGATGTCGTGCTGCTCGAAAAATGGATCGAAAGCCCGCGCCATATCGAGGTGCAGGTGTTCGGCGACTCTCACGGCAATGTCGTCCATCTTTTCGAACGCGATTGCTCGCTGCAGCGCCGCCACCAGAAGGTGATCGAGGAAGCGCCAGCCCCCGGCATGGACGAAGCGACGCGAGAGGCGGTGTGTGGTGCTGCGGTGCGTGCGGCCAAGGCGGTGGATTATGAGGGCGCGGGCACCATCGAGTTCATCGCCGATGGCTCCGAAGGGCTGCGCGCCGATCGCATCTGGTTCATGGAAATGAACACGCGGTTGCAGGTCGAGCACCCGGTGACCGAGGAGATCACCGGGGTCGATCTGGTCGAATGGCAGTTGCGCGTGGCGAGCGGCGAGCCGATCCCGCTCAGGCAGGACGAGCTCAGCATCAACGGCTGGGCGATGGAAGCGCGACTGTATGCCGAGGACCCGGCGAAGGGGTTTTTGCCGAGTACTGGGCGGTTGGAGCATCTGGTGTTCGGCGATGCTGACCGCATCGAGACCGGGGTCGAGCAGGGCGGGGCGGTCTCGCCCTTTTATGATCCGATGATCGCCAAGATCGTCTGCCATGGCGAGACGCGCAGCGATGCCATATCGTCGCTGGCGCAGGCCGTGAGCGAGACCGAGGTCTGGCCGGTCAGGACCAACGCCGGCTTTCTCGTCCGCGCGCTCTGGTCGGACAGCTTTGTCGAGGCCGATCTGGACACAGGCTTCATCGCCAGGGCGGGCGACGCGCTGATCCCGCCCAGCGAGCCCGAAGACGCGTTGTTCGACGTCGCCGCCCGGCTGGTTCAGGATTCGACCGAGCAGGCGCGCATTGCCGGTTTCCGCCTCAATGCCGCGCAGGCGCATAGAGTGACGCTGACCAGCGCTGGCGAAACCCGGACGGTCGACATCGCAGCGATTGGCGATCGGGTGATCTCGGTCGGGGACGATACAGTGGACTGTTACCTCCCTGCACACACAGAAGCTGCGGTGGTGACAGGGTATGTGAGCGGTGATCAGGCGATCCTGTTTGCCGATGGCACGGCCTATGCGTTCGACCTTGTCGCGCGCGGCTCGGGCCATGCGGCGGCGGGAAGCGGTTCGATCCTCTCCCCGATGCCGGGCAAGGTGATCGCGGTGGATGTCTTGGCGGGGCAATCGGTCACCAAGGGGCAGAAGCTGCTGACGCTGGAGGCGATGAAGATGGAGCATTCTTTGGTTGCGCCGTTTGATGGCGTGGTGGCGGAGCTCAACGCCAGCGAGGGTGCGCAGGTGCAGGTCGAGGCGTTGCTGGTGCGGATCGAGGCGGCGCCGGAGTGATACGCAGTTGGATGAGGGTGAAGGGTGGCGTGACAACGCTGGCGTTGCCGCCCCCTCTCCCAGCTTCGACTAGGCAGCAAGCTGCCAAGTCTTCGCAACCCTCTCCCTCGGGGGGGAGAGGGGTAAGGTGGTGCTCCCTCGGGGGAGAGGGGTTCAAAAGGAAACACGATGGCAGGCAAATTTTTTGACGAATGGAACATCGGTGACCGGATCGAGCATGAGATCCGCCGCACGGTGACCGAGACCGACAATCTGCTGTTCACCACGATGACCCACAATCCGCAGCCGCTGCATCTCGATGTCGAGGCCGCGAAGGCGAGCGAGTTCGGGCATATCCTCGTCAACGGCACCTTCACCTTCGCGTTGATGGTCGGGCTGTCGGTGGGCGATACCA
Organism: Blastomonas aquatica; assembly: GCF_014639875.1. Lineage (GTDB taxonomy): Bacteria > Pseudomonadota > Alphaproteobacteria > Sphingomonadales > Sphingomonadaceae > Blastomonas > Blastomonas aquatica. The sequence goes on from NZ_BMGD01000003.1 coordinate 298,490, forward strand.
CGCTGGGCACGCTGGTGGCGAACCTGGGCTATGACAAGCTGGTGATGCCCAAGCCGGTATTCATCGGCGATACCATGCGCGCGACAAGCGAAGTCACCGAGCTCAAGCCATCGAAGTCACGCCCCAATGCCGGAATCGTGACCTTCACTCACGAGCTGATCAACCAGCGCGACGAGGTGGTGTGCCGGTGTTTGCGCTCGGCGTTGTTGAAGCGCAAACCGGACTGAAAATCGCTGTTCTCCGGCGAAAGCCGGAGCCCAGGGCGGTGTTGCACTATCATCGCTCTGGACTCCGGCTTTCGCCGGAGAACGGAAGAAAAACTGATAGTTAGAGTTTTCCGTATACGAAAACTCCCCCAACCCCTTGACCCCGCGACCCCGGCCTGCGTCTAATGCGGCGCACCACATCTCTGCCAATCCGGGGTCGCCTATCATGCGCGCATCAACTGTTCTGCTTTCGCTTCTGCTCAGCACCGCGAGCATCACGGCAGCGCCCGCGTTCGCTCAAGACGAGCTCGCTCCCGCTGTCCCCACTGCCGCGGCGAAACCCGCCCCCGGCCCGATGGATGCGAAGCTGCGCGCAATCTACGATGCCGAATGGGAATGGCGGCAGGGCGAATATGCCCGGGTGAAGGAAGGTGACCGCTGGGTCCAGGGTGACAGGTTCTCCAGCGAAACCGCCGAGGCGCAGGCGCGGCGGCTGGCCTATTGGACCGATGTGCTGAAACAGCTCGATGCGATCCCGATGGACCAGCTTTCGCCCGAAGAGCAGGTCAACGCTGCGGTGTTCCGCCAATCGGTGTGGGAGAACGCCAAGGGCCTGGAATACAAGACTTATGAAGCGCCGTTCAACAGCGACACGTTCTTCTGGGGCGGGCTGAATCCGCGCGCAGGCTTCGCCACCGCCACCGGATACCGCCGCTTTCTGGGGCGGATGGCCGACATTCCGCGCTATTTCGACGAGCACACCGTCAACATGCGCGCCGGGCTCGCGCGCGGCTATACCGTGCCGCGGGTCGGCATCGAAGGTCGCGATGCGACGATTGAGGCCTATACCGTGGCCGGCGAGGCGAACCCGTTCTACGACGCCTTTCGCACGATGCCTGCCAGCATCCCCGCAGCGGACCAGGCCGCGCTTCGCGCAGATGCGCTGCGGGCGATCGAAGTGTCGGTGGTGCCCGCCTACACCAAGCTGCTGACCTTCATGCGGGCTGAATATATGCCCAAGGCGCGCACGACAATCGATGCGTATTCGCTGCCCGATGGCAAGCAGTACTATCAGGACATGATCAAGGTCTTCACTACGCTCGACCTGACACCCGAACAGATCCACGAGATCGGCCTGAAAGAGGTCGCGCGGATCGATGCCGACATGCAGAAGACGATGCGCGAAACCGGGTTCAAGGGCACATTTCCCGAGTTCCTGCAGTTCATGCGCACCGACCCGCAATTCTATGCCAAGACCCCGCGCGAATTGCTGTCGTATGTCGCCTATGTCACCAAGAAGATGGACGGCAAGCTCAAGGAATCGTTCAACCTGCTGCCGCGCTATCGCTTCACGATCCGCCCGGTGCCCGATGAGATCGCGCCGATCTATACCTCGGGGCGTGGCGGGCTGGAGAGCTGCCTGTTCAACACCTATGATCTGCCCTCGCGGCCGCTGTACAACCTCACCGCGCTGGCGCTGCACGAATGCATTCCGGGGCACAGCTTCCAGGCGGCGGTGGCGCTCGAGGCGCCTGACCGTCCCGACTTCCGCCGCCAGACCTATTTCTCGGGCTATGGCGAGGGCTGGGGGCTCTACACCGAATGGCTCGGCACCAAGCTCGACATGTACGAAACGCCATACGAGGAGTTCGGCCGCGAGACCTTCGAGATGTGGCGCGCGGTGCGGCTGGTGATCGATACCGGCATCCACACCAAGGGCTGGAGCCGGCAGAAGGCGATCGATTATCTGGCCAGCCACACCGCGCTCGCACAGCGCGATGTCGAGACCGAGGTCGATCGGTATATCTCGTGGCCGGCGCAGGCGCTGGCGTATAAACTGGGCGAGCTTAGCCTGCGCAAGATGCGCGCAAAGGCCGAGGCTGAACTGGGTACCCGGTTCGACCAGCGGCCGTTCCACGATGCGTATCTCGCGCTGGGATCGGTGCCGTTGCCGGTGATGGAAGCGAAGATGGAAGAGTTCATCGCTGCCCAGAAGGTCAGGCTCGCCAAGCCGGACAAGAACCCCAGCTGACGATCACTCGTCGCCGTAGATCGCCACGCTGTTGCTGCCATCGCTGCTCGCCATCCCGCGGAACATTCCCGGGGTGTCGAAGCTGTAACCCTGATGGCCCCAGGGGGTGAGGTATATGATCCCGCCCGATCCGCCCAATGCGCCCATTTCGCCGATAACAGCGTCCGCGATCTCCTGGACCTCGTCAGCATTCAGCGCGCCGGCGAGCAGGTCCTTGCGCGTCGCCGCGTCGAGCTTGCTCCCGCCGCGCTTGCCTTCCTGCGCCAGGAACTCGGCGCGTGCCTCGGCCTTGATGCGGATGCGGGTGCAGATTTCATGCGCAACGCCCACCCGGATGAAAAACTCGCCCGCGCCGGTAGCGGAAATCGCGCAACTGCGATTGTCGGCATAGGTGCCCGCGCCGATCAGCGGTGAATCCCCGATGCGGCCGTAGCGCTTGCCGGTCAGGCCGCCGGTCGATGTGCCTGCCGCGACATTGCCCTGCGCATCGCGCGCAACCGCGCCGACGGTGCCGTATTTCAGATCGACATCGAACCAGCCGACCTTCTTGGCCTTCAGTTCTTCAAGCTGCCGTTTGCGCTCGGGGGTGCCGAAATAGGCGTTGTCGACCTGCTCGAGACCTTGCTCGGCGGAAAACCGGTCCGCGCCTTCGCCCGACAGCAGCACGTGCGGGCTTTCATCCATCACCTTGCGCGCAAGCAGGATGGGGTTCTTGGTCTGGCTGGCACGCGCGATCGCACCGGCCTTGCGGTCTGCGCCATCCATTACCGCCGCGTCGAGCTCGTTGGTGCCCTCATAGGTGAAAACCGCGCCATGGCCGGCGTTGAAATTGGGGTCGTTTTCCAGGACCATGATCGCGGCCTGGACCGCGTCCATCGCTGCCCCGCCCGAGCTCAGCACATCGGATCCGGCCTCGAGCGCCTTGGCCAGCGCGGCACGGACCGCAGCGTCGGTTTCGGGCGAGATGCGTGACCGTTCGAGGATCCCGGCGCCGCCATGGATCACCAGCGACCAGCCGGGTTCGGCAGCGGTGTCGGACGAGGCGGCGGCGGGAGTGGACAACGACATCATTAAGGCTCCAAACAGCAGGAACAGGCGCATAGGACAGCTCCTTGGGTCAGGAGTGCGGATTAGGCGGGTTGGCAGCAGCGCGCAAATCAAGTTTCGTCATCAAGTGACGGTGGAAATGCAAGCGTCTATGCGGCAATGATTGGCACGGACGAAAGTTCCAGCCAACAGGGGGTGCGTATGGCGCAGGTAGCAGCAGCGGCTGATATCCAGATTGTCGAGGATGACCTGAGCGGGGGCGACATCATCGCGCTGCTCGAATATCACCTGGCCGAGATGGCGCGCCATTCGCCGATCTGCAGCGTCCACTCCTTCCCGGTCGAGCGACTTCGCGCGCCCGATGTCACCTTCTGGTCGATCCGGGTCGGGGGCGCCCTGGCAGGATGCGGTGCGCTCAAGCAGATCGACGCAACCCATGGTGAACTCAAGGCGATGCGCACCGACCCAGCGTTTCTGCGACAGGGGCTGGCCGAACGGATGCTGCTGCACCTGATCGCGCAGGCACGGTTGCGCGGGTACACCCAGCTGAGCCTGGAAACCGGTTTGCCCGAGCCGTTTCAGCCGGCGCATGCGCTTTATCGCAAGCACGGCTTCGAGCGGTGTGCGCCGTTTGGCGACTACACCGAAGACCCGTTCAGCATGTGCATGACGCGCAGGCTGTGAGCCCGCTCAGCGCACCAACAATACCTCGGTGGCCCACACGCGCGGCCATTCCCACACCCCGCGGCATTCGCCCATTTCGTGCTTTTCGCTGAGGTGGAACTTCTCGCCATCCCAGACATAGCTGCTGGCGACACCGCAATCACCGATCCCGCGACCCTTGGCGCGGTCATAAAGCGTACCGGTTTCAGGCGCGAAATCGGCGTTGACCACCTGCGCCACCTGATCGTCGTCGCCCCAACCAGTGGCGCTATCGAACTTGGCGGGGGCAAATTCCCACCCTGCATTGGGGTCTTCCATTGGCCGGGTGGCGACCATCACCGCTGAACCGAAATTGTACGCGCCCGAATCGCAGGAGATCAGTACCAATGCCATGTCCAGCCCACCGCGTTGGCCCAGCGGGTGCACGGTATCTTCTACCCCCTCCATCCGGTATTCGCACCCGGTCTCGGCGATGATCTGGGGGTAACGCCTGAGATCAGGGAGCTCGGTGAGCTTTGAGGCAGCGCGCGCGGTCAGCTGCGGCAGTGCCGGGGGCAGGGCGCTATCGGGCTTTGTCCCCGTGGCGATGATCGCCCCGATGGTACCCGCGCGCTGCTGGACCGAATCCATGTAGCGCAAGGCCGCCGACGACCCGGCGAGCGAAACCGGCAGGGGCTTGCCATCGGAAAGAATGAGCGATGCGTTGCTGCCGCTTGCGAGCATTCGCGCGATCGCCAGCGACTGCGCTTCGTCGAGCCGTGTGTCGCCCTCGGCATCTGGCGATCCGGCGAGCAATGGGCGTGCATCGATCTTCAGCCTGGCAGGACCGCTCGCCATGTCCTCGCCCGGCGTGAGTTGGATGCGGAGCGGCGCGTGGGGGCCGCCACCGCGATGAATCCGCAGCGCCATCGCACCTGTGAAATCGCCATCAACCGGGCCCAACGTTCCCGCCTCGCACGACCAGACATTATCGCAGGCAACATACCAATCCTTGAACACCTTGACCTCGCCGGGGACGGGTGCGGAAGCAGCAGCGGTAGCAGCGAGAAGCAGGGCGGATAGCATGACGGTGTTCGATCCTAGCCAGAGACGAAATCATCGGTTATGCGGCGGGCCTATCCTATTCCTGCGGCACCAGAAAGAGGCACTTATGGACAAAATGGCAGTTATCGGCGCGGGCCAGATGGGCGCAGGGATTGCGCAGGTCAGCGCGCAGGCGGGCATCCACGTGTTCCTCTCCGACGTATCGGTCGAGCTTGCCGAAAAGGGCAAGGCGGGCATCGCCAAGCAGCTGGCGCGCGCGGTCGAGAAGGGCAAGCTCGAGGCGAACGATGCGGACGCTGCGCTGGCGCGGATCGAGCCGGTGGGTGACTATGCGCCGATGGCCGAGGCCGGCCTGATCATCGAGGCGGCAACCGAGCGCGAGGACATCAAGCGTACGATCTTCGAGAACGTCGGCAAGGTGCTGGCGTCCGATGCGATTCTGGCAAGCAACACCTCGTCGATCCCGATCACCCGGATGGCGGCCGCCACGACGGATGCGTCACGCTTTGTCGGCGTGCACTTCTTCAATCCGGTCCCGGTCATGGGGCTGATCGAGCTGATCCGGGGCCTTGCGACCTCTGACGCGACGGTCGATTTTGTCCGCGCTTACGCGGAGCGGATCGGCAAGCGCGTGGTGCAGGCCAACGATGCGCCGGGCTTCATCGTCAATCGCATCCTGCTGCCGATGCTCAACGAAGCGTGCTTCGCGCTGGGCGAGGGCGTGGCGACGATCGAAGACATCGACGCTGCGGTGCAATTAGGGCTCAACCACCCGATGGGTCCGCTGACGCTGGCCGATTTCATCGGGCTCGATACCTGCCTCAGCATCACGCAGGTGCTACACAGCTCGACCGGCGACCCCAAGTTCCGCCCTGCGCCCTTGCTGGTGAAATATGTCGAGGCCGGATGGCTGGGCCGGAAGGTCAAGCGCGGGTTCTATGACTATTCGGGCGAAACCCCGGTACCGACCCGCTGATCCGCCAGAAGGCTGACAGGCGCGCCAAAACACGGTATGCTTGCGCTTTCCGGGGCGCGCCGACAGCCTTTTAGGAGATCTTCAATGACCGCCCATCCGCTCAAGATCGATATCGTGTCCGACGTGGTCTGCCCGTGGTGCATCATCGGCTACAAGCAGCTGCGAAAGGCGCTCGAAATTATCGGTGATGAGGTTGAGCCGCAGATCACCTGGCACCCGTTCGAGCTCAACCCCCAAATGGCGCCCGAGGGCGAGGCGATCTCAGAGCATGTCGCGCGCAAGTACGGTGCGTCGCCCGAACAGAGCGCAGCCAACCGCTCGCGGCTGCAGGAAACCGGCGATAGGCTGGGTTTTGCGTTCAACCACAGCCCCGGAATGCGGATCTACAACACCTTCAAGGCACACCAGCTGCTCACCTGGGCCGGCGAAACCCAGGGTAGCGACGCGCAGACGCGGCTGAAGATGGCGTTTTTTGCGGCGTATTTTCAGGACAATCGCGATGTCAGCGATGAAGACGTGCTGCTCAATGTCGTCGCCGATGTCGGGCTGGATCCGGAAGATGGCCGCGCGGTGCTCAACGACCCCGACAACGAAGCTGCGGTCCGTTCGCATCTCGATCACTGGATCGAACAGGGCATCAGCGGTGTTCCGGCGATCATCTTCGACGGCAAATACCTGGTCCCCGGCGCGCAGGAAGCCGAGACCTTCGTCAACGTGATCCGCAAGGTCCGCGAAAAGGCGATGGCTTGAGGCGATGAACCGGAGGTCTCCCACCAACCTCCGCTCAGCATGAGCCTGTCAGAGGCCCCGCGGTCCGTTAGATACGTCGTCACCCTGAACTTGTTTCAGGGCCCATTTCTCTCAACGTAGCTTCAGTGATCGGGGCACTATGGCTCCTGAAACAAGTTCAGGATGACGAAAAAGGGAGGACATTTGGCAGCCTCTCAAACCAACCCTAATCTTGCCAGTTCGCCCAGCATATCTGCCGGCATCGCATCGACATCGGCGCTGCCGTCGCCCAAATCCGCAGGTGCATCGGCTTCCTCAAGATAGCGCCAGCCCTGGTGCGCGCGGCGGGGGATGGACTGCACTGCGATCAGCCGGGGCTCGATCCTGATCCAGTAGCGGCCCTGGCCGTTGTCCATGAAGCCGAGCAGCGGACTGCGGCCGATAATCGCCTTGTTGAAGATCCAGAACAGCGATCCACCCGCCATCTCCTCGTGCCGCTTGGGCATATAGCGTGTGGTCAGCCGTGCCTCCCCGAGCGGAGCATGGCTCTCGATCCATTGCCGCAGCGAAGTCACGCTGGTCGCGCCGAACGCGATCTTGGTCATCCCGAGCGCCATGGCTTCAGAAACTCGCTAGGCCGCTGGCGACAGCGAGGCCCAGAAACGCCAGAAAGCCCATCGAATCGGTGATCATGGTGACGAACACCGAGCTGGCGACCGCAGGGTCCTGTTCAAGCCGGTCGAGGGTGACCGGCACAATGACACCCGCCATGCCTGCAATGATGATGTTGACGAGGATCGCCACCGCGATCACCCCGCCCAGCATCACGTCGGCGAACACGAGCGCGGTTCCGATCCCGGTCAGCACCGCAACTGTGGCACCGTTGAGCACCGCGATCCGCAGTTCGCGTGCCACGATGCGCCGGGTGTTCGATTCGGTGAGCTGGTTCATCGCCAGCGCGCGAACCGCGACCGCCATGGTCTGCGTGCCGGCATTGCCGCCGACCGACGCCACGATCGGCATCAGCACCGCGAGCGCGACAAGTTGCTCGATCGCGCCGCCGAACAGAGCGATGATGCTGCTGGCGACCAGCGCGGTGCCCAGGTTGGCGATCAGCCAGCGCACCCGGCTGCTGTACGACTGGCGGATCGGTTCGTTGATGTCGCCTTCGCCCGCGCCGGACATCCGCAGGATATCCTCGCCTGCCTCTTCCTGGACGATGTGGATGATGTCATCGACGGTGATCTGGCCGACGAGGCGTCCTGCGCCGTCGATCACCGCGGCCGAGATAAGCGCATATTTCTGGAAGCGCAGCGCGACCTCTTCCTGATCCATATCGGTGGGGATCAGCGTCTGGTCGCGCTTCATCACATCGGCAAGCGCGATATGCCGGGGGGTGCGCAGGATCCAGCTGAGCTGGCAGGTGCCGACCGGGCGATGCTGCGGGTCGACGATGAAGATTTCCCAGAACTCGGTGGTCAGATCGGCATGTTCGCGCAGGTAATCGATCAGCTGGCCGACGTTCATATGCTCCGGCACCGCGACCAGATCGCGTTGCATCAGGCGACCGGCGGATTCCTCGGGGAACGAGAGCGCATCGACGATCGCGGCGCGATCGGCCGGTTCCAGCTCGGCGAGCACCGCGCGCTGGTCGGCCTCCTCCATCTCCTCGATGATCGCGACCGCGTCGTCGGTCTCGAGTTGCCCGGCCAGTTCCGCCACCTGCGCTGCGGGTAGGGCGTCGATCACGTCGTCGCGGACATAATCGTTGAGCTCGGTCAGCACATCGGCGCCCAGCAGATCGGTGATTGCGCGTGCCAGCGGCCCGCGATACTCGCGCTGCACCAGCTCGAACAGATCGGCGATGTCGGCGGGATGCAGCGGCTCTACCAGATCATAGACGGTCTCCTCCTCACCCTCGTCCAGCGCGTTGCATACCTGGCTGACGAAGCCGGGCAGCAGCCGGTTATCGTCGTCCAGGCTGGTGCTGGCATCAGAGCCATCATGGGGTGCGTAGTCGCGGAGCTGGGCATCGGTCTGTTCGGTCACATGCCGCTCCTTTCTGGCTGGGTGAGGGTGCGCCCGGGGCGCAATCGCCAGTGTGTGGCGGTTCGCACCTGCAAAAGCAATCCCGATACGGTGGGTGTTGGCAGGGGTGACATTCGCCTGCGCGTCGCTATATCGGCCGCACCAATTCTCGTGCCATCAAAGGACTGCATATGACCGCTGAGACGCTTACCCTTCACCTTCAGGACGGCGGCGATGTCGTCATCAAGCTGCGCCCCGACCTCGCTCCCGGCCACGTCGAGCGCATCGTCGAACTCGCCAACGAAGGCTTCTACAACGGCGTGAAGTTCCACCGCGTGATCGCAGGCTTCATGGCGCAGGGTGGCTGCCCCAACGGCACCGGCACCGGCGGATCGAAGAAGCCCGATCTGAAGCAGGAATTCAACGACGAACCCCATGTCGAAGGCATCTGCTCGATGGCGCGCACGATGGACCCGAACAGCGCGAACAGCCAGTTCTTCATCTGCCTCGCCGATGCAGGCTTTCTCGATCGCCAGTACACCGTCTGGGGCCAGGTTGTCGAAGGTATGGAACACGTTCATGCGCTTCCCAAGGGTGAACCGCCGGCAAAGCCTGGTGTGATCGCATCGGCAACGGTGGCCTGATCTGCTAATCTAAGATTGAAGAAGCCCTCCTGGAAACGGGAGGGCTTTTTTATATGTCTGCCTCGACCAGCCAGTCGTGGAACAGCCGCACGGCGCGGGTTTCCAGTGCGCGCGGCTTGCACACGAACCAATAGCTATACGGGCTTTCGACCCGTACATCGAACAGCTTGGCCAGCCTTTTATCGCCCGAGCGGGTGAGGTGATCGTCATGCATGATCGCGATCCCCAGCCCTTGCGCGGCGGCTTCGAGCATCAACGGTCCGCTGTCGATATGATCGATTGACGCAGGCTGCAGATCATTGAGTTGCAGCGCCTGCTTCCAGGCATCGAACGATTCCGGCATGTCGTTGTGGATCAGGATCGTCTGGCGGTTGAGTTGTGCCAGATCGGGGGTCGATCCCAGGCTCTCGACCAGCTCCGCCGAGGCAATGGCGTAGACATAGTTGCGATCGAGCCGTACCGAGTGCAGCGCAGGATCGGGGTTTTCAGACAGGATGATCGCGGCATCGAGCGTATCGCCCAGCCGGGCCTCGCCATGGCCGGACGTATCGACATCAATGTGCAGCAGCGGATACAGCCTGCGCAATTCGCCCAGCCGCGGGACGAGCCGCTGGCTGCCGAACAGCGGCAACATGCCAAGCCTCAGACGCAGTACCCGGCTATCATCCATGTGCGCGGCGACCGCATCGGCCAGTGCGTCGATTGCAGGAGCGACACTGGCGAACAAGGCTTCGCCTGCTTCATTGAGCTTGAGCTGCTGGTTATGCCGTTTGAACAATTTCTTGCCGACAAAGTCTTCAAGCCCGCCAATCCGGCGACTCAACGCCGAAGGGGAGAGCGCAAGTTCGCTGGCGGCCGCTTTCGCAGAGCCGAGTCGCGCGACGCGCAAAAACGCTTCGAGGGATCGCAGGGGGGGAAGTCTTCGCATGGCCATAGTCGACCGCATTATTGCACTGCAGCGGAAATGTGCAATTGCAAATGTCGCGAGCAGTGCGGTTTTGCGTCACTTCAGTTGCACTCTTTGCAACTTTGGCGGGTTATTTCGCACTTGCACAATCAGGGCCACTGACCCATATTGATCATGCCTTTCAGGCATCCTCTCCTAAAAACTTTATCGGGTCAGCCTTCGGGCTGGCCCTTTTTTTTGCTTATTGGAGCCTGCAGCGGGGGCCTAACCAATTGCATCGGACTTGGCAAACCCTTTGATTTCGTTGGGGTTCACGGTGTCAGGAGGGTCATATCTTTGCACACGATTGCAAAGTCTGGCTGTCTACCGGTGTCATCGAGGCGCGGCAGATCGGTCGCGACGTTTGCTGAAAAGTGATTCGGTTCGCGACTCACCCCTCGATCACGCGTGCACAAGGATGGTGCTTGTCGAGGTGCTTGCGGATTATTTTGAGATTGCGGGTGTTTGACCGCCAGAAAAGGTCGAAGACATCGCCTGCGATCGGCACCGCACCCAAAAGACTGTCGAAACCGACATTGGCCGCCATCCGCATCAACTGAAATTTTGACATGCCCAGGTTGCGCGCTTCCCAGACGATATACAGCCCCATCGCGCCAGTAATTATATCGCCAACCACCGGCACCAGCCCCAGCGCGAAGTCGAGGCCAACCTTGCGGGACATACCCGGCAGGGTAAAGCTGCGTTCCAGCACCTGCTCCATCATCTCGATCCGTTTGCGGATCGCTGCTGGATCGTTTCCGATCGCGGCTGCCATCAGCTTCATCTGGGCCGCCTTGATCTGCTGTATCTGTTCAGGCCGGATCGTCTTCATCGTTCACTCCCAAGCCCCTTGCGCCTGCTTATCTGGGGATGGCGACCAGGTCGGGCAAGGCGTGCCAGCCATCGGCAGTAATCGCAAACCCTGGGACATTCCCGGCAACCAGCGAAAACCGCACCGGTGCACCCAGCGGGATGTAGATGTTGGCACTGGTCATCGACAGTTCCGCCTCGGCCATTTTCTGTGCGCGGATTGCTGGGTCCACCGCCCGGCGTGCGTGCGCCAGCAGCACATCGCCATCCTTGTCGCATACTGGGCGCACCGAACAGGCCAGCTGATTGAGGAACCATGAAGGTTGGCGGTGCCGCGCGACCGCATCAATCAGGCGCAAATCCGCTGTGTCCTTCAAACCGACCATGCGGCTTTCCAGCCCGATCTGCGCCAGGTCGCGCCTGAGCCGCGCAAAAACCAGTCGGCTGCCAGGACCTTCAGGCATGGCGATACGCAGCGCATCTTGCGATCCTGATTGCTCCTGACGCCAGCGGATGACCCGCCCGCGGGCCAGGTCGCGCCGTTCGTCCAGCGAGAGGTTTGCCCAGCGATCTCCCACTAAAGGCGTATAGCGATCAAGCCCCAACGGAATGATCCGGGTCAGCGTCTGCCACTGGCGAATGCCCAGTGGCGTCATCAACGCATCGCGATCGATCGCAAGACCGATTGCCTCGCGGTTGGCAGGATCGCCCAGAAAGCCGCGCTCGTTCACCGCCAGCAGTCCGAACAACCCGATCACCGGGTCCGCGCGCACCGCATTGTCGGGCACTGACGCCGCACTCAGATAGGGCAGGTGCTCGAAGCGACCGCCCAGCACCATGGTTGTCTCACCCATCGAAAACCGAGCGATCGCGTGCGCCGCGTTTTCGGTGCGGACCTGCAGAGGGCGGACCGGGCGGCGCTGCTCTGGTTCGATCGAGTCATCGACCCGTTCGGTAAGAAGGGTCCAATATTGCTGCCTGTCGGCAACGAGCGGCCCGGTGCCGCGCCCGCTGCGCCGGATACCCAACTCCGGCAACGCGAGGATACGTAGCAGATCTGGCTGCGGTGCGAGCAGACGGATCTCGATTACCCGCCCGGTCATCGATCGGATATCGCGCACCACGATGGTATCCGCGCCGATCGCGCTGCGGGCTTCGATATTCAGTCGGCGTCGCAATGCTGCCGCGACGTGCTCGGATGTCACGACGTCGCCGTTTTCCCAGCGGGCATTGCGCAGGCGAAAGATATAGCTCAGGCCATCGTCGGTGACGATCCAGCGTTCGGCCAGTGCGGGAACGATGTTTCCCAACGAATCCAGCCGGACCAGTCCTTGCGATGTCGCGGCGCGCAAATACTCTGCCGCAGGCGCAAGCTCGGCGGCATCGAGGTTGTTCACCGGCGATGAATCGATGATCGAAATCCCCAGTGGCGACGTATCCGAACCGCTGCACCCCGCCAGCAGCAACACTGCAGCGGTGGTGCAAGTCCCGATCGTCCTTGCCAAAACGCCTGTCATGTCTTGTCTCTCACCGTCGTGCCGCTTTTTGTGGAGATAGCAGGACGTAAGCATAGCGACAACGCGGCGTTGACGCAGTTGTCGCGCCTGATGGTGGCACGAGCAAGCTGGTACAGTTCGTGTTGGTGCGACGAAAATTGTCCCGAACGGGAACGGATTGCCGCCATGAGGCGTCCCTTTGTCAGTTAAAGCGAGGAACATCATGACAATGTTTAGCAAGAAGACATGGGCCCTGGGAGCAGCGCTGGCGGCGGCGACAGTGGTAAGTGGATGCGCCGGCGGTGGCTTTGGCAACCGTGGTGGTTCGAATTTCCGTCAATTTGATTATAATCGTCCCGACCCCGCCTACGGCGGTTATGACGCCGGACGGTATTATCGGGAAAACCCGCGTCAGCGCGAGCGGCGGCTGAGCAACAACGACCGCGTGTATCGTGGGCAGGACGGCCGGTATTATTGCCGTCGTCCAGATGGCACCACGGGCCTGATCGTTGGCGGCCTTGCCGGGGGTGCGCTCGGCAATGTGATCGCACCGGGTGGATCGAGCACGCTTGGGACCATTCTGGGAGCTGCCGGTGGAGCAGTTGCCGGACGCGCAGTCGATCGCAGTGGCGCGCGTTGCCGCTGATCGCGGCACGCACACCCTGCTCACTTAACAAAAAAGCGCCCCGGGTTTCCCGAGGCGCTTTTTTGTTAAGTGAGCAGGTAAAAGCTTACCAGCTGTAGTACATGTCGAATTCGACCGGCGAAGGCGTGGTTTCCCAACGCGAGACTTCAGCCCACTTCATCTCGATATAGGCTTCGATCTGGTCCTTGAGGAACACATCGCCCTTGAGCAGGAAGTCGTGGTCGGCGATCAGCGAGTCGAGTGCTTCGCGCAACGATGCGCAGACGGTCGGCACTTCCTTCAGCTCTTCGGGCGGCAGGTCGTACAGGTTCTTGTCCATCGCCTCGCCGGGATGGATCTTGTTCTGGATGCCATCGAGGCCCGCCATCAGCAGCGCCGAATAGCACAGATACGGGTTGGCCATCGCGTCGGGGAAGCGGAATTCCACGCGCTTGGCCTTTTCGCCGGTGCCATAAGGGATGCGGCACGACGCCGAGCGGTTGCGGCTCGAATATGCCAGCAGCACAGGCGCTTCGAAGCCGGGCACCAGACGCTTGTAGCTGTTGGTGGTCGGATTGGTGAACGCGTTGAGCGCCTTGGCGTGCTTGATCACGCCGCCGATGAAGTACAGGCACATATCCGACAGCCCGGCATAGCCGTTTCCGGCGAACAAAGGCTTGCCTTCCTTCCAGATCGAGATGTGGGTGTGCATGCCCGATCCATTGTCCTGCTTGATCGGCTTGGGCATGAACGTCGCGGTCTTGCCATAGGCCTGCGCGACCATGTGGACGACATACTTGTAGATCTGCATGCGGTCGGCGGTTTCGGTCAGCGTGCCGAAAGTGAGGCCGAGTTCGTGCTGCGCGGCGGCGACTTCATGGTGGTGCTTGTCGCAGGGCAGGCCCATTTCGAGCATGGTGCTGACCATTTCGGCGCGGATGTCGACAACGCTGTCGACCGGAGCCACGGGGAAGTAACCGCCCTTGGCGCGCGGGCGGTGGGCAAGATTGCCGCTTTCATAGGTGCGGCCCGAGTTCGTCGGCAACTCGATGTCGTCGATCGCGAACATCGATCCGGCATAGCCGTCCGAGAAACGCACATCGTCGAACATGAAGAATTCGGCTTCGGGGCCGACATAGACGGTGTCGCCGATGCCGGTCGACTGCAGATAGGCCTCGGCGCGCTTGGCGGTGCTGCGCGGATCGCGAGCATACAATTCGCCGGTACCGGGCTCGACGATGTCGCAGAACAGGATGAGCATCGGGTCGGCCGAGAACGGATCGATATAGGCCGCGTCCATGTCGGGACGCAGGATCATGTCGGATTCGTTAATCGCCTTCCAGCCCTCGATCGAAGAACCGTCGAACATCAGGCCATCTTCGAGTTCGTCCTCGCCAATGACGCGGGCGCACATCGTGAGGTGCTGCCATTTGCCCTTGGGATCGGTGAAGCGAACATCGACCCACTCAATCTCGTTTTCCTTGATCATTGCCAGAATGTCTTTGGCGGTCTTTGCCATGTTAGCTTTCCCTCTTCTTGATGTCTGGTCTGGGCCCGTTTCCCGGCCCCCCCTCTGGTGGAACTGACGTGTGTTCTTGCGGCCTTGCGAAAGCAGGCCTCTCCTGAATGCGCGTGCCCTGTAGGTCAGACCGCGTCGTTATCGCGTTCACCCGTGCGGATGCGCAAAGCGGTTTCCACTGGGATCACGAAAATCTTGCCGTCGCCGATGCGGCCGGTCTGCGCCGCCGCTGCGATCGCCTCGACCACACGGACAGCGAGCGCGTCATCAACAACCACTTCCAGCTTCACCTTGGGGAGAAAGTCGACGATGTATTCGGCACCGCGATACAATTCGGTATGGCCCTTCTGCCGTCCAAAGCCCTTGGCCTCGGTAACAGTGATTCCCGAGACGCCGACTTCGTGGAGCGCTTCCTTCACTTCGTCGAGTTTGAAGGGTTTGATGATCGCCTCGATCTTTTTCATGTGTTCCAGATCATCCTGTGCTCGGCTGACCGGCCCCAGGGCGGGGCAGGGCGCTGATGGGAGAGAGCGGCTCGGTTTGTCCCGTGCCGCCGTGACATTGCGCGGAAAAGCCGGACAGGCGCATGACGCCCCTCCCGAGTCCCCCTTTGTCTGCTACCAAACAATTAACGTGCCAAGACGCAAACCGCTACAATTGCTTGGCCCGATCGCAACATTATTACGAGCCATGATGGAAATGCGGGCAGGCGGTATCGGAGTTGCCTATATTTTGTGCAGGTTACGGTGCCAGCCAATCCAGTCAGGCTGTCATCAATAGGGCGGGCGATCAAGCCCTGCGGGGCTCTTGGTGAAAATCTCGCAACCGGTTTCGGTGATGCCGATTGAGTGTTCGAACTGCGCCGAGAGCGACCGATCGCGGGTTACGGCGGTCCAGCCATCTTCCAGCATCTTCACCGCCGGCTTGCCGATATTGATCATTGGTTCGATGGTGAAGAACATTCCGGGCTTGAGTTCGGGGCCAGTGCCGGGGCGTCCGGCGTGGACGACTTCGG
Organism: Blastomonas aquatica; assembly: GCF_014639875.1. Lineage (GTDB taxonomy): Bacteria > Pseudomonadota > Alphaproteobacteria > Sphingomonadales > Sphingomonadaceae > Blastomonas > Blastomonas aquatica. The sequence continues at coordinate 314,270 of NZ_BMGD01000003.1, forward strand.
GTGCGTCGTGGAACAACCGTCCAAGGCCATGACCGCAGAAATCGCGGACGACGCCATAACGGTGCTTCTCGGCGAACGCCTGGATGGCGTGCGCGACATCGCCCATCCGGTTGCCGGGCCTGGCCTGCTCGATCCCGAGCATCAGGCATTCGTACGTCACATCGACCAACCGCCGCGCCTTCACGCCAACATCGCCGATCAGATACATCCGGCTGGTATCACCGTGCCAGCCATCGAGGATCGGGGTGACATCGACGTTGATGATGTCGCCGTCCTTGAGCTTGCGATCTGCCGGGATGCCGTGGCACACGACATGGTTGATCGAGGTGCAACAGCTATGCGTGAATCCGCGATAGCCCAATGTCGCAGGAATTCCGCCGCCGGCTATCATCAGTTCGCGCGCCTTGGCGTCTATCTCTGCGGTGGTGACGCCTTCGACCACGAAGGGCGCAAGCGCATCGAGCACCGAGGCGGCGAGTTGCCCGGCCTTGCGCATGCCCTCGAAGCCTTCAGGCCCATGCAGCTTGATGGTGCCATCGCGCATCGGCGTATCGGCGTTCGTTACATTCACATACTGGTTCATGGTGATTCCATATAGGGGACGGGGGCCACTTTTGCGACCCGGGAATGCAGTGGACTTAGTCCGTTGACTTAGTCCGGTCAATGGGCTAGCCTCGATATCATGACTAGCATCGTCAACGTCCACGACGCCAAGACCCACTTTTCCAAGCTGCTCGACCGCGCGCATGCGGGCGAGGAGATCATCCTCGCCAAGGCGGGCACGCCTTATGCGCGCCTCGTGCCGCTGGAAAAGCCGAAGGTGGAACGGCGGCCTGGGCGGCTGAAGCTGAAGACCCCCATACCGGACGCGTTTTTCTTTGATCCCTTGCCCGAGGAAGAACTCCGGGCCTGGGAATGACCGATTACCTGTTCGACACCCATGCGCTCGTCTGGTGGTGGACGGGCGACACGGCCCTGCCAGAAGATGTTGCTCGGGTCATCGGTGACCAGAGGAATGCCATCTATGTCAGCGCGGTTTCCGCCTGGGAGATCGCGACCAAATGCCGGATCGGAAAATGGCAGGCTGCCGTCCCGGTGTTCGAGAATTTCGAGGAGCTGGCGGCGGCCGATGGTTTCGGTGAACTAAGCGTCACCGTTCTAAATGGACTACTCGCAGGATCGCTTCCCGGCGAACACCGCGACCCCTTCGACCGCATGATTGCGGCGCAGGCCATCCACGACGAACTTGTGGTCATCACCCGCGATCCGGCGCTGGCCAGCCTAGGCTGCGCGACCTTCTGGGCCGATTGACGTCCGCCGCCAACGAACCGCTTGCGCGCTCCACGCCACGCGCTAAACACCGGCGGATGACAGCAGACGCCCCCGCCCAAACCCCCCGCATCTGGACCGCCGCGCTGATCGTGATCGGCGATGAGATTCTCTCTGGCCGCACCCAGGACAAGAACGTCGCGCAGGTGGCAACCTGGCTGAACGTGCAGGGGATAAGGCTCAAGGAAGTCCGCGTTGTCGCCGACGACATGGACGCGATCGTCGAAGCGGTGAACCTGCTGCGTGCGCGCAACGACTATCTGTTCACCACCGGCGGCATCGGTCCGACGCATGACGACATCACCGTCGATGCGATCGCGCAGGCGCTCGAGGTCGATGTCGTGATCCATCCCGTCGCAAGGGCGATGCTCGATGGCTATTACGCGACCCGCGGCGGACTGACCGAAGGGAGGCTGCGGATGGCGCGGGTACCCGATGGCGCTGAACTGATCGAAAACCGCATGTCGGGCGCCCCGGGCATCCGCATTGGCAATCTGTTCCTGATGGCGGGCGTTCCGCATATCACCGCGGGCATGCTCGATGCGCTGACCGGAACGCTCGAGGGCGGGCTGCCGCTGCTGTCGGTGACGCTAGGGTGCTGGGTCGCCGAAAGCGAAGTCGCCGATCTTCTCGGCAGCACCGAACGTGCACACGAAGGCTGCCAGATCGGCAGCTATCCGTTTTTCCGCGAAGGCCGGGTGGGCGCGAATTTCGTCATCCGCTCGACCGATCAGGTGCGGCTTGATGCCTGCGCCTTGGCGCTGACGTCGGCGCTGGAAGCCACCGGGCGCGAGGTCACGCCCGGCGGGATCTGATCAATCTTCAGGTGCGATGGCGACCTTGAGGCCATCGAGCGCTGCGGTCATCTGAATCTGGCACGACAGCCGCGAGGTCGCATTGCGGTGATCCGAACTGTCGAGCAGGTCGTCCTCATCCGCGCTGACCGGGGGCAGCTTGTCGGTCCAGTCGGCATCGACATGGACATGGCAGGTTGCGCACGAGCAGCATCCGCCGCACAGCGCCAGCAGCTCGTCCAAGCCATTGTCGCGGATCGCTTCCATCACCGACAGACCGGTATCGGCCTCGATGGTGCTTTCTTCTCCGGCGCGGTTGACGACGATCAGCTTTGGCATGGAAACTCCCCAAGATTATGAGCGAGGCTATAGCCCCCGCAAACGTCGCTGCTATGATCAACCGGGCGCCCGAATGCAAGCGGCGGATGTGAGAGGGACTGCAGTTATGGGATTGACCGCCGAGCAGCTGGGCGAGGGGCTTGATGCCGTCGCAGCGCATGAACCCGCCATCGCCCGCGCGCTTGAAATTGCAGGCTACCCCGAACCTCGCATTCGCTCACGGGGTTACGCGACGTTGCTGCGGACCATCGTCGGCCAGCAGGTCAGCGTCGCTTCGGCGGCGTCGGTGTGGAACAAGCTCGAAGCGGCGCTGGGTGAGGGGTGTGCCCCTGATGCGCTGATCGCGGCAGATTTCGATGCGCTACGCGCCTGTGGCATGTCGCGGCAGAAACAGGGCTATGCCCGCTCGCTCGCCGAGCTGGTGATGTCCGGTGCGCTCGATCTGGAAAACCTGCCCGCCGATGACGAGGCCGCGATAGCCGAGCTGGTGCGGATCAAGGGCATCGGGCGTTGGTCTGCGGAAATCTACCTGCTGTTCGCCGAGGGGCGGCGCGACATCTGGCCTGCGGGTGATCTTGCAGTGCAGGTCGGGATCGAGCGGATCCTCGCGCTTGGCGAGCGGCCGTCTGAGAAGCAGACCCGTGCGCTTGCCGAGCCTTGGTCACCGCACCGCGGCGCGATCGCCATTCTCACCTGGCATTGCTACAACAACGCCGCGCTATAGTGCAGGGGTTGATCGTCAGCCCTTGAACAGGACGCGGCCACTGGCCAGCCGTTCGCGGCTCAACGCGGTTACTTCCTTGAGGAAGCTGGTCGGCTTTTTGAAGTATTTGCTTTCTGGGTTGACCTTGAGGCCCGCCGCCGTCGCTACATCGCCGATAAAGTGCACGCAGTTAGCGGTGTTGAGATTATAGCTCTTCTGCTTTTTGTTGCGCCATTTGTCGGTCACTGCCATCACCGAGCGATACTCGGCATCGGTCAGTTCATACGTGAAATGCGCGTTGGAATTGGCGATGTATTTGGGCTTGGCCACATGGATTTCGCCCTGAACCCAGCCAAACAGAATGCTCGGCCCGGTGCTGGTCGCGGTGAACCCGACATTGGTGTCGACCACTTCTCCAGTGGAATCGACCTTGCCTTTCAACGTTGCGAAAGCGTGGGGGAACTGGCTGCCCAGCTCGTGGCTGTAGAAGGTGATGGTGACCCGTGCATGGGCGACATTGGCCCAGCCGAGCAGCGGGACGATCAGAAAGGTGAGCAGCAGTCGCTTGAGCATCATGGGGTCTTTCCTTGGGATGGCGTGCGGAGCATCCGATCGAGCCACGCGGCCGAATCAGCCGGACTTTGCTTGTTGTCGTCCCTATCGACGCGATAATTGGCCTCACGCATTTTTTCCACAGCGATTGCGCCCACCAGCGGTTCGAGCGCCTCGACCAATCGCGCGTCGCGGGCGGCTGACCGGCTGACCATCAGGATCGCATCATATGGCGGGATCGCGCCCCTGGGATCATCCAGCACGACAAATCGGTTGGCGGCGATCCTGCCATCAGACGAAAACGCCGAGATGATATCCGCTTCCCCGAGGGACAGCGCGCGGTACATGAAGGTTGGCTCGAATGACCGCCTGCCCTTGAAACGCAGCGGGTAGGCAGCCTGCACCATCTGCCATTCGGGCCGCTCCAGAAACTCGACATCGGTGCCGAAGACGAATTGCGGGGCAACGCGCACCACGTCATCGAGCGTGCGCAGGCCCAGGCGCTTGGCATCGTCGGGGCGAACGGCAAAGGCGTAAGTGTTTTCAAAGCCCAGCGGTCCGACCACCCGGACGCCATGCTGCGCGTTGGTCCAGCGGGTAATCTCGGCGAGCATGTCGGCGCGCGGCTCGGGGTCCTGGCGTTGCATCTCGTTGGTCCAGATCGTTCCGGCATAATCGACAAGGACCTGAACTTCATCGGTTGCAAGTGCGCGGAATACCACCGCACTCCCCAGTCCTTCGCGATAGCGCACTTCGTATCCCGCTGCCTCGAGCCGCCGTCCAATCAGCCGGGCGAGCACATATTGCTCTGAAAAGCGCTTGGCACCGATGGTCACCACGGGCCGGTCGGGCGACGGCGCAGGCCATAGAGCGAGCGCGAGCCCTGCTGCCAGAGCAACTCCCGCCAGCCAGATGCGCAGGTGCTTGCGCCATCGGATTCCGCTTTCGATCACCCCCAGCAGCAGATCGACGCTGATCGCCAGCAATGCAGCGGCAATACATCCGGCAAGGACCAGCGACCAGTTCTGCGTCTGCAGCCCGGCAAAGATCAGATCGCCCAGGCTGGGCTGGCCCACGGTGGTCGACAGGGTTGCAGCTCCGATCGTCCACACCGCAGCGGTGCGCACACCGGCCATGATTGTCGGGGACGCCAGCGGCGCCTCGACCAGCCACAGCTTCTGCAGGCTTGTCATGCCGACCCCATCTGCGGCCTCGACCATCGCGGGCTCGACCGATCTGAGACCGGTAATTGCGTTTCGCAGGATCGGCAGCAACGCATACAGCGCTAGCGCAAGCAGCGAGGGCAGAAAGCCCAGCGGCGAGATCGCATCGCCGAAGACGGCAGACAGTGCGAGCAACAGCGGGAAGAACAGGGCAAGCAGCGCCAGTGCGGGGATGGTCTGGATCAGGCCGGCAAATCCCAGGGTCACGCCGGCCACGGTGCGGTTGCGAGCCGAGAGGATCGCCAGCGGCAGCGCGACGAGCAGACCCAGTCCAAGCGCGGCAAAGCTCAGTTGGACGTGCTGGGCAAGCAGGTCGAGGATGCGGGGCCAGTCCTGGTTGAACAATCCCTGGTTCATGGCTGAGGTTGCATGTTTCGCATCGCGGTTATCCGGTCGGCCTGCAGCCTTGGCACCGCGACCAGCGCTTCGGCTTCCGGTCCGCACTGGCCGGCGATCATTTCGGCGGGGCTGGCATCCGCGACGATGCGCCCGCTGGCCATCACCCAGATCCGATCGGCAAACAGCAGGGCTTCGGCCATGTCATGCGTTACCATGATGGTGGTCAGGCCCAGCCGTTCATGCAGCGCGCGATACTGTTCGCCCAGTGCTTCGCGGGTGACCGGATCCAGCGCGCCGAAGGGTTCGTCCATCAGCATAAGCCCGGGCTCCCCCGCCAGCGCTCGGGCGACCCCGACCCGCTGCTGCTGCCCGCCAGAGAGCTGCTCGGGCAACCGGGTAGCGAAATCGCGGGGCAGATCCACCAGATCGAGCAGCGCAGCGACCTGGTCGTCGGGCAACGGTTTGCGGCTCGCGATGCGGGACCCGATGCCGATATTCTGTGCCACGTTCATGTGCGGAAACAGGCCGATGTTCTGGAACACGTACCCGATCGAGCGGCGCAATTCGTGCTGTTCGCGTTCGAGCACATCCTGGCCATCGATTCGCACCGATCCGGCATCGGGCTCGACCAGGCGGTTGACCGCCTTGACCAGCGTGGATTTGCCCGATCCCGACGATCCGACAATGGCAACGAAAGTGCCCGGCAAAATAGTCGCGCTCACCGCATCGATAGCGACGACACTGCCATAATGCTTGCTGACACCCTCGAACGCTACGGCAGGGCCATGTGCGCAGAGGGTGGAAGGAAAGGGAGCAGTGGGGGCCATGCAAGGAAGCTTATAGGCGGCGGTTTGCTGCGCTGGCTAGCCACTTGCGTAGGGGTATGCGGCGGCTTAGCGTCGGCAACCAAACACCGCATCCGTCTGTCCCAAGCGACATCGGAAAACGGGGCGCCAGAACAAGGGGAGGCCTGACCCAATGACCGACACCAAAACCATCTTCATCACCGGCGGCGCATCGGGAATCGGGCGCGAGGTAGCAAAGCATTTTGCGCAGCGCGGCTGGTTCGTCGGGCTCGCCGATGTCAACATGAAGGGCATGGAAGAGACCGCCGCGATGCTACCGCCCGGTATGACGTCGACGCATATGCTCGATGTTCGCAGCCGCCAGCAGTGGACCACTGCGCTCGAAGCTTTTGCGGAGAAAACGGGCGGGAAGCTGCACGTGCTGTTCAACAATGCGGGTGTCGGTATCGGTGGATTGCTCGAAGAGCATACCGAAGACGACATCGAGAAGCTGATCGACATCAATTTCAAGGGCGTCGTCTACGGCGCGCACATCGGCCACAAATATCTCAAGGCTACCCCAGGATCCTGCCTGCTCAATACGTCGTCGGCCAGCGGGATCTATGGCTCGGCGGGGTTGTCGGTCTATTCGGCGACCAAGTTCGCGGTGCGTGGGCTTTCCGAAGCGCTCGATATCGAATGGGGCCCCGACAACATCCGCGTCCGTGCGCTGCTGCCCAGCTTCATCGATACCCCGCTGCTCGATGGACCCGTGGCCCGGACCAACCAGTCAAGCCGCGACAGCGTGACCGCCGCAGGGCTTGAGATCGCTCCGGTTGCGATCGTTGCAGAAGCGGCGTGGAATGCCGTGCACGATGCCAAGAACGTCCACAGCTATGTTGGCCCGACGGCCCGAAAGCTGGCGTTCGCGGCCAAATGGATGCCAGGATCGATCCGCAAGCGCGGCGGGATCATGGCGCGCAAAAGACACGGGGATTAAGGCGCGGGGCGCAGTGCCCGTTAGCTCACAGGGTATGGCGGCATAATGCCGCCGGCCTGTGCTCAGGTTCAACCGATTACGCGCTCGGCAAGGATCGTGAGACCCCGTTCGTTGACTTCGGCAAAGCCGCCTTCGATGGCGATCGTCTCAGGCTGCGCGCCGTCGGTCTTGTAGATCATCACCAAGCCGTTGCGCATGGTCGACATCAGCGGAGTATGGCCTTCGAGCACGCCGAACTCGCCTTCGCTGCCGGGCACGACAACCATGTGCACCGCTTCGGAGCGGACCAGCTTCTCAGGGGTTACGAGCTCAAACTGCAGTGCCATTTCAGAATTCCTCAATGCCCTCTCCCCTAAATGGGGAGAGGGCAGTTTGTTCGATTAAGCCGCTTCAGCGAGCGTCTTGGCCTTTTCGATGGCCTCGTCGATGCCGCCAACCATGTAGAAGGCTGCTTCGGGCAGGTGATCGTATTCGCCGTCGACCACCGCCTTGAACGAGCGGACGGTATCTTCGATGGCGACGAACTTGCCGGGAATGCCGGTGAAGACTTCGGCGACGTGGAAAGGCTGCGACAGGAACTTCTGGATCTTGCGCGCGCGCGCAACGGTCAGCTTGTCCTCTTCCGACAGCTCATCCATTCCCAGAATGGCAATGATGTCCTGCAGCGACTTGTACTTCTGCAGGGTTTCCTGGACGCGGCGGGCGGTGTCGTAATGCTCCTGGCCGACGACGGCCGCGGTCAGCACGCGGCTGGTCGAATCGAGCGGATCCACGGCGGGATAGATGCCCAGTTCCGAGATCGCGCGGTTCAGCGTGGTCGTCGCATCAAGGTGAGCGAACGAGGTGGCAGGGGCAGGGTCGGTCAAGTCATCTGCGGGAACGTAGATGGCCTGCACCGACGTGATCGAGCCCTTGTTGGTCGAGGTGATGCGCTCCTGCAGCGCGCCCATGTCGGTTGACAGCGTTGGCTGATAGCCCACGGCCGAAGGAATACGGCCCAGCAGTGCCGACACTTCCGAACCCGCCTGGGTAAAGCGGAAGATGTTGTCGACGAAGAACAGCACGTCCTGACCTTCCTGATCGCGGAAATATTCCGCGATGGTCAGGCCCGACAGGGCTACGCGTGCGCGCGCACCCGGAGGCTCGTTCATCTGGCCGAACACCAGCGCAACCTTGGAACCTTCGCTGGTCGGATTACCATCGGCATCCTTGGCGATAACGCCTGCGTCGAGGAATTCGTGATACAGATCGTTGCCTTCACGGGTGCGTTCACCCACACCTGCGAACACCGAGGTGCCGCCATGGCCCTTGGCGATGTTGTTGATCAGTTCCTGAATGAGAACGGTCTTGCCCACTCCGGCACCGCCGAACAGGCCGATCTTGCCGCCCTTGGCGTAAGGCGCGATCAGGTCGATCACCTTGATGCCCGTCACCAGAATGGCGGTCTCGGTCGACTGGTCGACGAAGGCCGGTGCCTTGGCATGGATCGGCGCGAAGTTCTTGGCATTGACAGGTCCGCGCTCGTCGATCGGCTCGCCGACGACGTTCAGGATACGGCCAAGCGTTTCGGGGCCGACAGGCATCGTGATCTGCGCCCCGGTATCGGTGACGACCTGACCGCGCGTCAGACCGTCAGTGCCGTCCATGGCGATCGTGCGAACGGTGTTTTCGCCCAGATGCTGCGCGACTTCGAGCACCAGACGGTTGCCGTTGTTGTCGGTCACCAGCGCGTTCAGAATCGCGGGCAGGTTGTCTTCGAAGGTCACATCGACGACAGCGCCGATGATCTGGCTGATCTTGCCGATATTGTTGGTGGTTGCCATGAGCTGTTTCCTGCTTTCGAAATCTAATCTTTAACGACGAATTTTACGGTCTGGGTCACTGTCGCGGCTTGCGGACTGCCATTATTGTCTACTGCTGGTGTAAACTTGGCCTTGGTCGAAAAAATCGGACAAACGGTGTCTGCAAGCTCCTTGGGAGCATCGGTATCAACGACTTCGCATTTGGCGACAGAGCCCTTTTCATCAACCTCAAGCCGAACCGTGACCGCAACTTCCTGCTTTTTTTCTGCAACTGCCGTGGCCGGAACATCACTCACCCCTGGTGCGGACTGAGTCGTCATAGTCGCCAATGCAAATACCAATGAAGCCAACGCGATCATTACAGAGCCTCAGCGCCTGCAATGATTTCGATGAGCTCGGTGGTGATCGCCGCCTGCCGGGTGCGGTTGTAGACGATCGTGAGATCGTTGATCAGCTCGCCCGCATTGCGCGTCGCGTTGTCCATCGCGGTCATCGATGCACCCTGCTCGGATGCCGCGTTCTCCAGCAGCGCACCGAAGATCTGGATGGTTACATTGCGCGGCAGTAGCTCGGTGAGGATTTCTTCCTCATCGGGCTCGTATTCCATCGCTGCATTGGTCGCAGGAGCATCGCCGGTGGGGATCGCCACCGGAATGATCTGCTTGCCGACGGGTTCCTGAACCAGTGCCGAGCGGAACTTGGAATAGAACAGGTGCGCCACGTCGAACTGGCCGCGTTCGTACATGGCGATCAATTCGGCTGCGATCGACTGTGCTTCGGCAAATCCCTGGCTCCGAAGCGCAGTGGTGTCAAAATAGCCATCGACCTGCTTGGGATATTCGCGCACGATCACCGCACGGCCCTTGCGGCCAACCAGATAAAACCGGACGGTTTTTCCTGCGGCTTCCAGCTCGCGCGCCTTGACGCGCGCAGCCTTGACGATGTTGGAATTGAACGCGCCGCACAGGCCACGGTCCGACGAGGCGACGATGATCAAGTGGACCTGGTCCTTGCCGGTTCCCGCAAGCAGCTTCGGGCTTGAATCGCTGATCGCGACCTTGGAACCCAGCGACGCCATCACCCGCTCAAGGCGATGGGCATAAGGACGCGCAGCCTCAGCCGCCGCTTGCGCCTTGCGGAGCTTGGCGGATGCCACCATCTGCTTGGCCTTGGTGATCTTCTGGGTCGATTTGACCGAGGCGATCCGGCCCTTGAGTTCTTTCAGACTGGCCATGGTGTCCTAACTTCAAACCCTGTTCGGTCTCCCCAGCGAAGGCGGGGGGCCATCTCCTGCCGTGTCACCCCGCACAACTGGCGGGAGATGGACCCCTGCCTGCACAGGGGACCGGCATTATGCAAACGTCTTCGCGAAGCTATCGAGCGCAGCCCTGAGGCTGGCCTTGGCTTCGTCACCCAGATCCTTGGTGCTGCGGATCGTGCCGAGCAGGTCGGCATGGTCCGTGCGCAGGAAGCTGAGCATTGCGGCTTCGTATTCGGTGACACGGTTGACCGGGATGCTGTCGAGATAGCCGTTGGTGCCGGCAAAGATCGACGCGGTCTGTTCTTCGAACGGCAGCGGGCTGTACTGGGCCTGCTTGAGCAGTTCGGTCAGACGCGCACCGCGGTTGAGCAGCTTCTGGGTAGAGGCATCGAGGTCCGATCCGAACTGCGCGAACGCAGCCATTTCGCGATACTGCGCCAGCTCGAGCTTGATCGAGCCCGAAACCTTCTTCATCGCCTTGGTCTGCGCAGCCGATCCCACGCGCGACACCGACAGGCCGACGTTGATCGCCGGACGGATGCCCTGATAGAACAGGTTGGTTTCAAGGAAGATCTGCCCGTCGGTGATCGAGATCACGTTGGTCGGGATGTAAGCCGAAACGTCGCCCGCCTGGGTTTCGATGATCGGCAGCGCGGTCAGCGAGCCCGAGCCATTGGCTTCGTTCATCTTCGCGGCGCGTTCGAGCAGACGTGAGTGCAGATAGAACACGTCGCCGGGATACGCTTCACGGCCCGGAGGACGGCGCAGCAGCAGCGACATCTGACGATAGGCAACGGCCTGCTTGGAAAGATCATCATAGACGATCAGCGCGTGCATGCCGTTGTCGCGGAAATATTCGCCCATGGTGCAGCCGGTGTACGGTGCCAGGAACTGCAGCGGAGCGGGCTCCGAAGCGGTCGCGGCAACGACGATGGTGTATTCCATCGCGCCCGATTCTTCGAGCTGACGGACGATCTGTGCCACCGTCGAGCGCTTCTGGCCGATGGCGACATAAATGCAGTAAAGCTTCTTGCCTTCATCGTCGCCGGCGTTCGCTTGCTTCTGGTTGATGAAGGTGTCGATCGCGACGGCGGTCTTGCCGGTCTGACGGTCACCGATGATCAGCTCGCGCTGGCCACGGCCGACGGGAACGAGTGCGTCGATTGCCTTGAGGCCGGTCTGCACAGGTTCGTGCACCGAGGTGCGCGGGATGATGCCCGGTGCCTTGGTTTCGACGCGCATGCGCTTTTCGGCGACGATCGGACCTTTGCCATCGATCGGGTTGCCCAGACCGTCAACGACGCGGCCGAGCAGTCCCTTGCCGACGGGGACGTCTACGATGGTCCCGGTGCGCTTGACGACATCGCCTTCCTTGATCTCGGCATCCGAGCCGAAGATCACGACGCCGACATTGTCGGCTTCGAGGTTGAGGGCCATGCCCTGCACACCGTTAGAGAATTCGACCATTTCGCCGGCCTGGACGTTGTCCAGACCATGGATGCGGGCGATACCATCGCCGACGCTGAGCACGCTGCCCACTTCGGATACTTGCGCATCCGTGCCAAAATTGGCGATCTGATCCTTGATAACCTTGGAGATTTCTGCGGCACGAATGTCCATGAGAATGTTAGCCTTTCATCGCTTGGCTGAGCGTGTTGAGACGAGTCTTGATGCTGGAGTCAATCATCTGGCTGCCCATGCGGACAATCAGGCCGCCCAGGATGGACGGATCGACCCTGGCGGTGATCTTGATGCTGTGACCGGCACGGTCCTTCAGCTGCTTGCGGATTTCATCGATCTGCATTTCCGTCAGCGGAAATGCGGAGGTGACTTCGGCGGTGACTTCGCCGCGATGGGCGGCAACCAGTGCGTCGAACGCCGCAAGGACATTGGCGAGCTGACCCAGGCGGCGGTTGTGGGCGAGGACGCCCAGCAGGTTGCCGGTCATCGCGTCGAGCTTGAGTGTGGTAGACAGCGCCTCGACCACCTTTTCGGCAGCTGCGCGGCTGATCGTCTGGCTCTTGGTCATCGCCATGAAGTCAGCTGATTCGCTCAATGCTGCACGCAGCGTCGCCACGCTTGCTTCCACTTCGGCGAGCTGCTTGTCGTCGCGCGCCAGCGAAAAAAGGGCTGAAGCGTAACGCCCTGCCAGACTGGCCTGTATCCCGCCGGAAATGTCCACGCGAATGCTTTCCCTTGCCGTGATGTAAGTGCTGCAGGCTATGTTGGGAAGCCCCTAGGCCTCACCCACCTGTCGGCGCGGCGGTTAGCACTCATCATGTTGCATTGCAAGACAGCGGTAAATATCGCGGACCGATGCCTGCACCCGCTCAATCGGGACGGTTTGCGACATTTTGGTGAAACACTTGTTTACCAAATCTTGGGACCGATCGGGCATTTTGCGGCGCACAACAACGGTCGCCACGCATTCAACGGAATCGCTACAATTTATGTCGAAAATCGCGATCAAGCGCATTGAATTCCTCAGTCAGCTTGCGGGGCTCAGCATCCATGCCAAGGTGCGGCTGAGCTTGACGTTCATGCTGGGTTTGCTGGCGTTGCTCGCGGCAGGCGCGATCGGCGTCGTCGCGGTGACTCAATATACCACTGGGCATCTAATTACGGGGCGTATTCAGCCGACAATGCAGATGCAGGCCGTGATCGATGGGTATCGGGAATCACTGGCAATATCCAGCAAGGTGGAATCGGATGTGATGCCGCCCGAAAGCGGGCTGAGCGCCCTCAATGCGCTGGAACGCAAGATCAACCGCAACTGGGACAGGCTCGAGGCGAGCGAATTCGCCACCGAGTTCAAGCCGCTGATGGCTGAACTGAGACGCAACCGGAGGACCGCCGACGCTGCTAAAACCAAATTGCGAGGTTTGCTGGAAAGAAAGGCGATCGACGAGATGGATTATTTCATCTCAAACGATCTGCATCGCGGGCTCGATCCGATGCTGGTGACCAGCCAGAATGCGATCGATGCGATGCGCCAGCGGGCGGTGGTGCAGCTGGCGTTTCTGCGTACGGTCTATATCGTTGCATTGGCGTTTTCAGCGCTTCTGATGCTGGCCGCCGGGTTGTTCGTGCACTGGTGTATCCGATACACCAATCGCGATTTTCTGATGCCGTTGACGGCTCTGGGGCAGTACGCGCTGCCCGATAAGCAGAACGCGATCAGCCCGAAACGCCTCGGCTTGCGGCGCCGCGACGAGATCGGGGTCATTGCTCGGGCAATCCACCGCTCGCACGTCAAGGCCGATCGCGCGCTCAAGGCCGAGAAGGAGCGCCAGGCAGTTCAGATGCAGTTGCAGCGCGAACAGATCGACCGGCAACAGGAGCGCGCCCGCCGCGCGCTCGAACTCGATCGCCTGTTCGAGAGCCACGAGGCGCGATTGTCCGAGCTTTCCGATAATCTCGCGCAGGCGGCGGTCGGGATGCGTGAAGGGGCCCAGATGATGAAACGCAACGCATCGCAGACACAGGACTACAGCCTGTTTATCGCAGACAATGCGAATCAGTCGGCTCAATCCATGCAGGCGATCGACAAGCATGGTCGGCGCCTGCAGCAGACCGGGGGCGAGGTGCGTGAATTGGTCGCAGACAGCACGCGCAATATTTATGACGCGCACAGCGCCAGCCGCTCGAGCCGCGAAACCGCCGATCAGCTACAAGCGGTCGCCGGCGAAATCTCCGATATCCTCTCGCTGATCACCCACATCGCCAAACAGACCAATCTGCTCGCGCTCAACGCCACGATCGAGGCGGCACGGGCGGGCGAGGCAGGACGCGGCTTTGCGGTGGTGGCGCAGGAAGTGAAGAATCTGGCCAACCAGACGCAGAACGCTGCCGCCTCGGTCGAACAGCGCCTGGGCAGCATCGCCAGCATGACCCGCGATGTTTCTGGCGCGATCGTCTCGGTCGATGGTCATGTCGATATGGTCCGCCAGAACGCCGACCGGATCGATCACGCGGTGTCCGACCAGTACCGCGCAAGCAGTGACATTCTTGACGCCATCCGCGTGGTGCTTTGCGGCAGCCAGCAGGTGGTTGCGCAGATGACCGAGCTCAAGGAGAAATCCTCGCGCGCCAACCTGTCCGCCGATGCGCTCAGCCAGACCGCTGAGGACGTTGCGCGCCAGTCGCAGGAACTGCGCGCACAGATGCAACAGTTGGCGCAGGCGGTTCGCTCGGCCTGAGGCGCGCAAGTTTGACCGCATGATCCGGGACGCCTCTGGCATGCAGAACCGCTAATCACCGGGCCCGCCTGCTTGAGGAGATGCCCGATGCCGCCCCCCCTGTTGTTCCGCCGCCCCACCATCGCCTATGACCGATCAGCCGCTGCATTGCCTGCGGCCGATAGGGCAGGACGATGGACAGCATGATCGACGACACCACCGCTTGGAATGCCGTGCTTCGTCGCGATCGCAGTTTCGACGGGCGCTTCGTCACGGGGGTGCTGACCACGGGGATCTACTGCCGCCCATCGTGCGCGGCGCGGCATCCTGCGCCCGGCAATGTGCGGTTCTTTGCGGATGGCTCTGCGGCGCGCGATGCTGGCCTGCGTGCCTGCAAGCGCTGCCTGCCCGATGACGTTGCACGCGCCGAGACAGCGGTGCTGGCTGCGATCAATGCGATCGGTGCGAGCGAAGAACCGCTGGCATTGGCAGCACTGGCGGCAGAATGCGGTTATTCGCCTGCGCATTTCCAGCGGCTGTTCACCCGGCACACCGGGCTGTCACCCGCAGCCTATGCTCGCGCATTGCGCGAGGAGCGCGCGCGCGAGGCGCTGACCGGGAACGTCCGCGTCGTCGATGCAATTTATGAGGCCGGGTTCAGCGCGCCCTCGCGGTTCTATAAATCAATGAAAGGACGGATCGGAATGGATCCTTCGGCATGGAAGAATGGCGGGGCGGGGGTGGAGATATACTGGACGCAGGCTGCCACGAGTCTTGGTCAACTGCTTGTTGCGTGGACCGACAAGGGTGTCTGTCGCCTGTCGTTCCAGGAAGAGCCCGAAACACTGGCGATGCGCTTTCCCTTTGCAACGGTGATCCAATCACAGGGGGATGCGGCAGACTTGCTTGCTGGCGTGCTCGCAAGCATCGAGACGCCCGCGACCGGTGCTGCAATTCCGCTCGATGTCCGCGGGACGGCATTCCAGGAATCGGTGTGGAAGGCGCTGTCGGACATCCCGGCGGGCGAAACCCGCAGCTATGCCCAGATCGCTGCCAGCATCGGTAAACCCAAAGCGGTGCGCGCGGTGGGGTCTGCCTGCGGGGCGAACCCGGTCGCGGTGCTGATCCCCTGTCACCGCGCATTGCGCACCGACGGCACCTTGGGCGGATATGCCTATGGCCTGGCGATCAAGACCGAACTTTTGAAGCGCGAGGCGGAGTAGCGCACGGCTAATCCTCCAGCGCAGGCTTGGCGGTGCACGAATACACCAGCACCTCGTTGGGCTGGGCAGGCAGCGCTTGGCGCAACGCCTTTTGCATATCTTCAAGATCGGCCATCGCATCCGGGTCGGTGGTGCAGGCGTTGTTCGAATACCGTGCCCTGATCTTGCGTGCGTTCTCCATCGCGGTCAGCCCCAGCTGGAAATTCTCGGTGCGGAACTCGCGGGATTCGGGGTCGAACCGGTTGATCGATACCGACTGGTCTTCATTGGGGACAAACACGCGGGTCCAGCCATCGGCATCGCGGCCATATTGCGTGCGGTCGTTGACGCATCCGCTGGATGACCATCCAATCTCGACCGGTGGCGGGCTGGCTCCGGTGATGCGGCTGCGCTCGGGGACGATCCGGCACATATAGGTTCCATCGGTGGGACCCTGAGCAGCATCCGCCTTGCCGAGCTCGGTCTTGAGAGCGGCGATGGCCATGTCCTCGGCACCGTCAAAGCTCGGGCGCAGCGCCAGGCCGAGGGCCGCCGCCAGCACCAGGGCACCGCCGATGCCTGCTGCGATCTTGCGCTTTTCCATGTCACCGCGTTCGTGCAGGACGAAGGTCGCCCCACCGGCCATTCCTGCCAGCACCAGCATCAATGCGACAAAGGCGATGTGATTTTCACGCGCGGCGATAATCGCGTGTTCGGCTTCGCGCAGCGCATTTCCTTCCAGATCGCGGCGCTCGGCGCGTTCAGACAGCTGGCGGTCGCGCGCATCGTCTGCGGCCTGGGCTGCGCGGGCGCGCTCTTCGGCGGAAAGCTCTGCGACCGACCGGCACGGCGTATCGGCCAGCCTATACTCGACCTTGGCCGAGCGCAGAAAGCTGAACAGTTCGCGGTTGGAGACCGCAAAGCCGTATTCGGCATCATTGCCATCCGACAGCGAGCCGAAGCTGTTGACCCCCGCGACACGGCCGCACAGGTCGACCAGCGGACCGCCGCTGTTCCCTTTGGCGAGCGCGGCGGTGTGCAGGATGGTATCAAAATCGCGTGTCGTGCGGCCGCCGGAGATCACCCCCGGCGTCTTCACCGGAGCCATCGGCGCGACCGTCTCGCGTGCGTCCAGCCCCTGCGCGCGATCGACCGCGGCGGGATAGCCAATCGCCATCACCTGCGCGCCATCGTCCAGCGGGGTCGCGATCAACGCCAGGCTGGGCAGGCGGCCCTTTTCGACCTCGATCAGCGCGAGATCGTTGCGAACCGATATTGCGACTATCCTGCCGCCATAGGTGGTGGTGCCTTCTGACGGGATGATGCCGATGCGGATGGAAGCATCCTCGCGCATCGGCGCAACCAGATGCGCATTGGTAACGATCTTGTCGGGCGCAACCGCAAAGCCGCTGCCATGCCCGACATAGAACGTCTCGCCGTCCTCTTCGGCGACCAGCACCACGCGCACGACCGATCGGCTTGCGGCCTGGATATCGTTGGGATCGGCGGCAAGCGGGGCCGCCAGCAAAGCCGCGCAGGCGGTGACGAGTAGGGCGAAAAGGCGCATCGGGTTCATGGGCGCAATCTCATAGCGGGGCGCTCACACAAAGCTATAAGGATCGACATCGACCGCAACCCGTACGCCCGGAGGCCAGCGCAGCGGGTCGAGCCATTCGCGGATGATCCGCTGCATCTCGACATTGCGACGGGCGTGAACCAGCAACCGGAAGCGGTGGCGTCCGCGCAGCAGTGACAAGGGCGCAGGCGCGGGGCCATAGACCGCAAATCCATCGAGCTCGGGCGCGTTCGCCCCGGTCTGCCGCGCCGCATCGCGCGCCTCGTCATGATCCTCTGACGAAATGATGATCGCTGCCAGCCTGCCAAAGGGTGGCACGTTGGCATCGCGCCGCGCCTGGGTTTCGGCTGCGTAGAACGCCTCGCGGTCACCCTGCACCAGCGCGTCGATCACCGGTGCATCGGGGTGGCGGGTCTGCAGAAACACCTCGCCGGGCTTGGCGGCGCGACCGGCGCGGCCCGAGACCTGCGCGATCTGCTGGAACGTTCGCTCGCCCGCGCGCAGGTCGCCGCCCTCCAGCCCGATATCGGCATCGATCACCCCGACCAGGGTCAGATTGGGGAAGTGATAACCCTTGGTCACCAATTGCGTGCCGATGATGATGTCTATCGCGTGTGCCTCGACCGCGGCAACGAACTCTGCCGCCTTGTCGGGCGACCAGATCGTGTCGGATGTCACGATCGCGCGCCGCGCTTCGGGGAAGATCGCTGCAACCTCGTCGGCGATCCGCTCGACGCCGGGACCGCAGGCGACCAGGCAGTCGCTCTCGCCGCATTCCGGGCAGGCGCTGGGCGAGGGTTCGGCGTGGCCGCAATGGTGGCAGGCGAGCCGCCCGGACAATCGGTGATCGACCATCCACGCGCTGCAGTTCGGGCATTTGAATCGATGCCCGCAGTTGCGGCACAATGTCAGCGGCGCATAGCCACGGCGGTTGAGAAACAGCAAGGTCTGCTCGCCGCGCTCGAGCCGTTCGCGCATCGCTGCAAGCAGCGGCGGCGCGATCCACTGGCCGCGCGGCGGCGGGTCCTCGGTCAAATCGATCAGTGCGATCCGCGGCAGTTGTGCGCCGCCGTAACGATGGGTCAACACCAATGACTCATAGCGTCCCGCTTCGGCCATCACGCGGCTTTCGAGCGCTGGCGTGGCGCTTGACAGCACCACCGGGCACCCTTCGAACAGCCCGCGCATCACCGCGACATCGCGCGCGTTATAACGCACCCCGTCCTCCTGCTTGAAGCTGGTCTCGTGCGCTTCATCGACGATAATCACGCCAAGATCGGCATAAGGCAGGAACAGCGCCGAGCGCGCGCCGACGATGATCCGCGCATCGCCGCTGATGATCGCATTCCACGCCCGGCGCCGCTCGGTCTGCTTGAGGCCTGAGTGCCAGGCGACCGGGGTCGCACCGAACCGCGCCTCGATCCGGGTGAGGAACGGCTGGGTCAGCGCGATCTCTGGGAGCAGCAGCAGCGTCTGCTTGTCTTGCCGGAGCGCCTGCGCCACCGCCTCGAAATACACCTCGGTCTTGCCCGATCCGGTGACGCCATCGAGCAGGAACGGTGTCGGTTCGGACGCAGCCACGGCCTGTGCGATCCGCGTTGCGGCGGCCTGCTGCTCATCGTTGAGCGCAGGCGTGATGTGATCGGGCTTGGGGCGTGGATAGGGGCGGCCGACCGGAACTTCGATAGCCCGCATCGCGCCCGAGTTCACCAGTGAGCGGATCACCCCTTCGGAAACCCCCGCCAATGCTGCGAGTTCGCGCACTGTGGCCTGCGCGCCTTGCAGCTTGTGGTACGCGATCTGGCGTTGCGGCGTCATCCGGGCAGGGGGGGTGTCACCCAGCCGGTATTCGGTGATCGCCCGTCCTGGTCCGAGCAGCGACCCGCTGGGCAACGCCATCCGCGCGACTGCGGCCACCGGAGCAAGATAATAATCGGCGGTCCAGTCGATCAGGCGGCGCAAGGGAGCGGACAAGGGGGGGAGATCGTGCCTCGCCGAGACCGGACGCAACCGGCTGGCCTCGACCTCCTGCGCATCGAGCGTGTTCGAGTCCCAAACGATCCCGTCGATCCGCCGCGGCCCCAGCGGCACCTGCACCACCGATCCCGAAGGTAGATCCATGCCCACAGGAACGCTGTAATCGAACGGGCCGACAGCGGCATTGAGCAGGAGGACGCGGACACGATTCATGATGCGGCCTGCATAGGCGGTGTCGTGCGGCGCGTATAGCGTGCCTCTCCCCTACCGCTTGCGGGAGGGAAGAGGCGTTTGCCCTTATTCGGTTAACCCCACCCGCCGCCCGCGCTATAGCGACCTCACGAATCGCACCCCACCAGCCATCCGGAGCCAGCCGCCATGAAATTCTTCGTCGACACCGCAGATACCGCCGAAATCGCCGATCTGGCCGCCACCGGGCTGCTCGATGGCGTAACCACCAACCCCTCGCTGATCGCCAAATCCGGCTTGAATTTCCTGGAAGTCACCAAGGAAATTTGTGCGCTGGTCGAAGGACCCGTGTCGGCAGAGGTCGTCGCGCTCGATCACGAGACAATGATGAAGGAGGCCGAAATTCTTCGCAAGATCGCCGACAACGTCGCGATCAAGGTGCCGTTGACCATCGATGGCCTGAAGACCTGCAAGAAGCTGAGCGACGACGGCACTTTGGTCAACGTGACCTTGTGCTTCTCCGCCAACCAGGCATTGCTCGCAGCCAAGGCGGGCGCGAGCTTCATCTCGCCCTTCGTCGGACGGCATGACGACAACGGCTTTGACGGCATGGCGCTGATCGAAGACATCCGCCTGATCTATGACAACTATGCGTTCGAAACCGAAATCCTCGTCGCCTCGGTTCGCCACCCGATCCACGTGCTCGAATCGGCCCGTATCGGTGCAGATGTCGCCACGATGCCCCCCGCCGTCATTCGCAACCTGTTCAAGCATGTGCTGACCGACAAGGGCATCGAAGGCTTCATGGCCGATTGGGCCAAGACCGGCCAGTCGATCGGCTAACGATCAGCCTCCAGGCGGACCAAGGGTCCCCGGTGGCCATGGCCCCGGGGACCGTTGGCCGCTTAGGACTAGCGGCTCAGGCGGCTCAGGCGGCTTTGGCCGGGCTGTAGTTCGCCAGATAATCGATCAGCGCCTCGAACGGCATCGGCCTGCCGATCAGATACCCTTGCGCCTTGTCGCATCCCATCTGCGCGAGCAGATGCAGCGTCTCATTGTCCTCGACGCCCTCTGCGACCACTTCCTCGCCCAGCGAGTGCGCCAGTTCGATCGTGGAATTGACCATGATCCGGTCCGATCGGCTGCTGACCAGCATTTTTACGAAGCTGCGGTCGATCTTGAGCTCGGTGGCCGGGCAGCGCTTGAGATAATCGAGTGTCGAAAAGCCTGTTCCGTAATCGTCGATCGACAGCTGCAAGCCAAGGCTGCGCAGGTCCCTGAGCTCCTGCATGGCCGCGTCTGCACTCGACATCGCGGCGGTTTCGGTGATCTCCAGGATCAACCGCTCGGCGGGCAGGCCATGGCGACGCAGCGTCTGGATGACCATCGGCTTCAGGTTGGCATGGCCGATCAGCCGGGGGGACAGGTTGACCGCCATATCGAAACGGCGGCCGGCAGTGTTGAGCGATGCCGCCACCTGGACTGCGCGGTTCAGCACATGGTCGGTCAGCTTCTCGATCCGGTCGTGGCGTTCGGCGGCGGTGATGAACTCTTCGGGGTTGATCGGCCCCTTTTCGGGATGCGTCCAGCGTACCAGCGCCTCTGCGCCGCAAATCTCGCCCGACAGCAGGTCCAGCTTGGGCTGGAACGCGACCCACACCTCGCCATTGTCGATTGCGGCGTCGAGTTCACCCAGCATCGACACGCGCCATTCGGTCGCTTCGAGCTTGGTGGGATCATAAACCCGCCAATGCTCGCCCGCGTTCTGGGCTTCCTGGCACGCCAGCAGCGCGCTCGACATACGGCTCTGGATGGTACGGCCTGGATCGGCATCGACACCAAAAGCAATGCTCAGATCAACCAGACGACCCGAAACATTGGCCGGGCTGCGGAAGATCGCGCTGAGCCCCGCCAGCTGATCGCCGACATTGTTGATGCTGGAGGCGGGCATCAGCCACATGAAGATGCCTTCATCGCCCTGATACACCTTGCATCCGCCGTTGCCGAGCGAAAGGCGCATGGTGATCTGCTCGACCAATTCCTTCTCCGCCGCAGCGGGAAGCGCCGTGGCAGCTTCGGCGTAGTTGTGGATACGTGCAGCGACCAGGCCGTCCTGGCTGTCGAGCCCCGCCTGCCGCAACGCGTTGAGATTGGGTTGGCCCGATACCTCGTTGACCATGCCGCGGGCATCGAACGTCTGCCGGTGCAGTTTCCAGGCATGATGTCCCATCGCACCGAGCATCAGCATCAGTGCGGGCATGATGTGCGTGTAGCGGCCCAGGCTTTCGAGCAACAAAGGCAGGCCGATAGCGCAGACCGGCAGCAGCGCGATCATTCCCAGCACCAGCTGGGTCCGCGAAACCCGCATCATCAGCGCAGACGTCACAAAGGCGACGAGGAACGGTACCCACCAGCCATACCAGGTGGGCTTGCCCGCGATCAGTGTTTCAGCGGCCACGGCTGCGACGAAGACGCTGGCCGAAGGGCCGTGGCCAGGAACCGCATAGCGATTGCCGATACCGGTTGCGTTGGTACCGATAATCACATCGCGTCCGCGCAACGAATTCAGATTTTCGCGGCTGTCGATAATCTGGGCAGCGCTGAAATAGGGCAGGGAGTCCATGCGGATCGAATAATCGATCGGAAACGCTTCTCCGGGTTTGCCCCGGATGCCCGAAATCGTCGATGCGATCGAGGGGATATCCAGTGCGCTGACCTTATTGCTGTAAGGCATGTTCCAGGCGGTGTTGAAACCGTTGGTGCGGATGTTGGTGTTGACCAGCCCGGCGACATTGCGCAGCGCTTCGGGCGGCAACAGCTGGGATTGTCTGGCCATGTTGGCCTCTGGCGCAAAGTTGGCCGCGATGTAGACATGCCCTTCCATCCCCGCCATGGCATCGACCAGTTGCGGCAAGCCGGGGTCCGATGGGGTGGTGTTGATCGGAAAGTCGAAGAATATCCTGCGCACGCCCGCCTGTGACAGCCGTTCGATCATGCTGGCATACCGTTGTGAAGACCAGGGCCAGTCTCCGACCTGTTGCTGGGCAAGGCTGTCGATGCCGATCACCACGACCTGACCGCTGGCATCGTGATCCCGGGCTTTGTTGCGGATCGCGCGAAACAGATCATCGACCGGCTCGCCAAACTCAGCCAATCCGAACAGCAAGGCAGTTACCAGCGACCAGATGAGCAAAATGCGCATCGGGCGGGCCGGTTCCTTGCTGTTACGAGATGCGACTGACTGCATGTGGTTACTTCCTCGTAAACCGCGATACCGCACACATAGTTACCAAACTGCAAATTTGCCTCGTTTCGAGGCTATCGAATGCAGCGCTCTCGCCGTGCAGTTCGCCCGCTTGATCAAGCTGCGAACGGTGCAATTTGGTGGGCTGGAATGTGGCTATTCGAGCGGTATACCGGTTTGAATTTATTGCGGTTTCTCTCCTTCGATCATGCCAAGCTTATCATTGGATGGTTTATGGGATGATCCCAGCAAAGGGTCGTAACCCAAAGCGGAGAGTCTCATTTTGGTACAAATGCCTGGTGCAGTTAATCAATCGATTACCGACGTTAGGCGCGGAAAGCCTAACCTTGGCTTGGCAAGCCGGGTGCATCAAGATGCTTAACGTGTAAACGAATTGCGGTCTGCACCAGATCGCGAAGGCCGCCATGCGAATGCGGCGACCGGCCGGTTCCAGCGCGATTATGCGCCCGGCTGACGGATCCATTGGCCGCTGTTGCGGTACTCGGGCCGGACTTGGCTGTCATCGGGCAGTTTGGACCCACGGAAGACGGCATCACCACCGCGCTGGACGACATCGGGAGCATATACCGGGGACTGCGCTCCGGTGAGTGTAGTCGCGGCGGCAGGCATTGCTCGGCCGAGCCGCTCGGATTCGAGCGTGACGGCATTTTCGGCTTCGGCCTTCAACCTCGCCGCCTCATAGGCCTTTGCCAGAACCAGCGGATCAAGTGGGTCGGCTGACCCTGCCTGTACGAAAGCTGCGCGCGGCTTGGGTCCGGGGGAGGGCTCTGCGCCCATATATTGCCGGGCAAACGCAGCGCTGCGTCCGGCTGACCCTTTCCACCGATAGAACCGGTGCGCGCCGATGGTGCCGATGAAGTCCAGGCTGGGTGCCCAATAGGGTGATACTTCGGTGGTGTGGTAATGCGTCGCGGTGCCGACCGGACGATAGACATAGCCCGCCAGCGCCCGCTGCGCGACACCGCGTGCACGCGCCCAGTAGACGGGACTGGGTGCCCGCGCCATTGCACCATCGCAGCTGAAAGTGAACTGGCAGCCGCTGACGCGTTCGGACCCCTGATAGACCACGCCGCACACGGTATCAGGATAGCTGGGGTGCATCATCCGGTTGAGGATTACCTGTGCGACCGCCTGCTGGCCCGCGTCGGGTTCCATCGCGGCTTCATAATAGATCGCCGCTGTGAGGCACTGGAGCGCACGGCCCTGATCGACAGGCGAACCTCGCAATGTCACGCCGCGAACAAACTCGCCACTGGCCAGTCCGCCTGCGGCATCCCCGGTAATCCCCGCGGGCGATGGCAGCACCAGCGATCCTGCGTCATCGAGATAGTAGAAGGCTGAGCCTGGAAAGTTCTCGCCCGATCGCTCGAACGGCAAGCCGCCATCGGGTTGATACTGCGATGCCGTGGCATCGTCGCTGCTGCGCTGCGCGCGCACGATCTGGGATGCAGCCAGCGAAACCACCAGTGCCAGCAACAGCCATGCAACCCACTCGCGCAGCCCCATCGCGGCGCTGGCTCGCTTCGGTCGGAAGGCGGGGATGAACATGGGGCGCGGCGAATCCTGCGGAGGGGATCAGCGTGTCCCCGGCGATGCCTGGCCATTAGCGCAATTCCGTTTCCAAATCTGCGGCCATTTTGCGCTGTCTCGGGACGGGACACGGCACCTTACAGGAATTAACATCCCCGAAATGCCGGTAAAACAGGGCGAACGGTGCAAGGGTCAGTAGCGCACGAGACCGTATGACAGCGTGATGGCCTGGGGGATCAGCCCCAGCTTCACGAGGCGTCCTGCAGTCCGCCAGAAACCATTCTTCGTGCCGCCCTCGCGCAGATGTGCGTGCATCAGGTCAAGCCCGCCCCCGGTCATCGCATCACGTGAATATTTGATGCTGTCGATGACTTCCAGCCGCATCCGCGCGCCCAGCCCGGTCGTACCCAGCGTGGCATCTATGGTATCGAGTGATGGCAGACTGGTGGCGCCCTCGAACGGATCGGGTCGGCCTGCGCGGCGCTCATGCGCGGCGAAGCGCGCGCATGCCGCGCCGATCGCCTGAACCAATATGTGCTTCTCACTGACCTGATCGGGGGATCGCCGATAGAGAAACAGCCGTCGGCGAAGGTTTCGCATATCGTGCTGTTCGCTGACGCGAAGCCACAAATCATAATCCTCGCAGTGCCGGAAAGCCGCCCGATATCCTCCAAGCGCCCTGATGACATCGCGGCGCATCATTACCGATGGATGGCACATCGCGCTGGCCACCATCAACCTTTCCCGGATATCGGCGGGTTGCTCGGGGTGAAAATCGCTGCAGGGAAAGAACGCGCCATCGGCATCCAGTTCGTCGGTGTTGCTGCCCAGGACCGCGATCTGCGGGTGCGAAGTCATTTCTGCGAGCTGCACTGCAAACCGTTCGGGCCGCGACACGTCATCGCTGTCCATGCGCGCCACCAAAGGTGCACGGGCTTCTTCCAGCAACAGATTCAGGCTGGCGATGAGGCCACGGTTTTCCTGATGGATAACGCGGATCCGGCTGTCCTGAGCGGCATAGCGGTCGAGGATCGATGCCGAGGCGTCGCGCGAACCATCGTTGACGATCAGGAACTCGAAACGCCCCTCGGTCTGCCCCAGGATGCTCTGTATTGCTTCGGCAACGTACCGCTCTGCGTTGTAAACGCTCATCAGCACGGAAATGACAGGCATATCGGTCGGGGTCATGGCGTGGGGATCGCAGCAGGCAGTTGTGGACGGACGCCTGAATAGCGCCAAGCCGCAAAGCTTCAAAACCGGTTAACCTATATTTTTGCCAGCTGTGCCAGCCGGTGGCGCACCAGCCAGTAGGCGCCAAGGCCAAACAACACACCGCCGATCGCCTGTCCGATCAGCACGCCAGGCGCTCCGCCCATCGCGCTGCCGACATAAGCGAAGGGCAGCACTCCCAGCGTATTGCGACCCCAGTTGGTCCAGGTCGACCACGACGCGCGGTCAAGATTGTTGAAGCTGGCGTTGGCAATGAAAAGCAGGCCATTGAAAAAAAACAGCGGGACCACGACCCAGGCAAAGGCGTGGATCAAGTCCATCCCGCCTGAGGGCAGATCGAAGACCGCGCCGATGGTATCGCTGCCCAGAATCAGGATCGGCCAGATCAGCAGCGTGAAACCGGCAGCGAACAGCACTGCGCGATCGAGTGTTCCCCGGACCCTGTCGAGTTGGCCAGCACCGTAATTCTGGCCGATGATTGGCCCGATCGATCCCGACAGTGAAAACAGCAGGCAGAACGCAAGCGGGATAACCCGCCCGATCACAGCATAGCTCGCGACAGACGCCTCGCCATATTCGGCGATCAGCCGGAACGCGATAATGCCACCAACAGGCGTCGCCAGATTGGTCAACACCGCCGGAACCATGATCTTGCGGATATCGAACAGGTTGGCCGCGAAGCTTTCGCGGGTCGGAATGGCAAAGCCGCCATAGTGCCGCAGAATCGGGACGATGCCGGTGATCGCCATCAGCAGGATCGAGATGACGGTGGCCCATGCCGCACCCACAAAACCCCAGCCCAGGCCGAACATCAGCAGCGGATCGAATATCGCGTTACCCGCCGCCATCGCCAGCGTCGTGTTCATCGCGCGGCGCGCATCGCCATAGGCGCGCAGCAGCCCGGAACAGACCATGCCCATCACCGTGATCGGACCGAACGGGGCAACAATGCGGATATAGGTGACCGCTGCGTCCTTGGCCTTGCCGGTTGCCCCCATCAGCTCGACCCATTGCGGCGCGAATATCCAGAAGAGCAACGCAATGACCGCCGCCATCGCGATGCCCAGCAGCAGCACTTCGCCCAGCAGCGCCCGCGTTGTCTCGCTGCGCCCCATTCCGATGCGCCGGGCGGCGAGCGCGCTGATCGTGATCATCAGCCCGATGTTCAGCGAGGAGTTGAGGAACAGCAGCGTGCTGGCAAAGCCCATCCCCGCCGTCAGCGAGGGGTCGCCCAGTTGCGAGATGAAGAATAGATCGGCGAAATCGACCAGAAACAGCGCCAGCAGTCCGATCGACGAGGTCAATGTCATCACTGCGACATGCCGCATCAGGCTGCCGGTGAGGAACTTGCCGGTGCCGATGGCCTTGGTTGCGGGTACTGCGCGCGCCTGCCCGTTCCCGTCCCCCTCTGTGGGTGGGGCAGGGGTCAGGCTTGCAGGCGGTGCGACGGAATCGGAAATGGCGGGTCGTCCGGTTGCAAACATGGCGCGGAATGGCGCCCGGCTTCACTGCATATAGGGCATTGCGATCGATGCAAAACCCCGTTTCGGTTCGCAACCGGACATCGCATCGGTCCGGGTATTCGTGCGGAGGTTCAGATCAGCCCGCGCTGCGTTCGATCCAGTCATCCACCCGGCGCTCCAGAATCGACAGCGGCTGCGAGCCGGAGGCGATCAGCAGGTCGTGAAAGCCCTTGATATCGAACCTGTCACCCAGCTTGCTTTCGGCGCGCTGGCGCAGCTCGACGATCTTGAGCATCCCCATCTTGTAGCCGGTCGCCTGCCCCGGCAGCGTGATGTAGCGGCGGATTTCCGAACGCGACCGTTCGATCGGCTGGCGGCCGGTGGTGTTCATGTATGCAACCGCCTCGTCCTCGGTCCAGCCCATCGCATGCAGCCCGGTATCGACGACCAGACGCGCCGCGCGGAACAGTTCGGCATCGAGCCGCAGGAAATCGGCGGCGACATCGGGAAACGCGTTCATCTCCTTGCACAGCGATTCGGCATAAAGCGCCCAGCCTTCGCCGAATGCGACATAGCCGGTGACCGCGCGGAACTTGGGCCCGCTGGTCTGGCGCACCTGGATGTCGCCCTGCATGTTGTGGCCTGGTACCGCTTCGTGGCACATCAAGGTGTACATCGCGGCGGGATCGGGAACCGTCCCGACCAGGTGGACATAGGTGCGCGCGGGGCGCGATCCATCCGGGCTGGGCGCAGACGCATGCGCCGCGCCGCCCGCGACTTCCGAGAACGCGGGTTCACGCACCACCTCGATGCCGTATTTGGGCAGCGAGTTGAAATAGGGCTCAAGCAGCGAGCGGGTGTGCGCGACAAAGGCGTTGGCGGTGGTCAGATATTCTTCGCGCGCGGCATCGTCGAACGGCCGCGGCGGGTTGAGCCGGGCGCGCTCGGCATAATAAGCGCTGCGATCCTTGAACCCGGCCTGCTGCGCCAGCGCATCCTGCTCGCCCTCGATCCGCGCGACTTCCGAACGGCCGATGCTGTGGATTTGCTCGGCAGTATAGTCGCTGGTGGTGTTGAGCTTGAGCTCGTTGGCATAATAGGCCGCGCCATCGGGCAACGTGAGCGCGCCGACCTTGCCGCTCGGGGCGTTGGGCAGGCTGGCCTTCGCCCAGGTGACGACCCGGTCATACGCAGGTTTCAGATCGACGATTGCAGCGCGTGCTTGCGCCAGCATCGCGTCGGCCTCGGCGCGGGGCAGCTTGCCGCCGGCGACCAGCGCCTCGGCCTTGGCCTTTACATCGGCCCACAATGCGGCATCCGGACCATCGCCGAACGGCGCCCCGCTCGTCAGTTTTTCGCTGCCAGCGATGATGGTTTCGATCTGGAACTTGGGAGCACGGATTCCCGCCGCCTCGCTTGCCTTGGTCCGCTCGATCGCAACATCGAGCACCGCCGGAATGCCACGCAGCCGGGCAATATAGTTCTTCAGGTCCGCCGCATCGGCGACGCTGTGGGTGTTGATCAGGAAATCGGGCAACTGGCTGTGCGCCGAATACAGCCGCGAATAGAAAGGCGGGCGGTAGACGCGGTTGGCCTGCTGCATTTCCGCGCGCTCGGCTTCGAGTTCCCAGATATCGTAATTTACCTGCGCTTCGGGCGACAGCTTGGCGCGATCGAACTGCGCCTTCATCCGCGCGACGCTGGCCTTGCGCCAGGCGAGTTGGGCGTCTGCGGCCGCATCGCCAATGTCGTTCCACTGGTCACCACCCTCCTTGCGCCCCAACCGGGTGGCAAGCTGCGGTTGCTGCTTGATTGCCTCTTCGAACTCGGCATCAAGGAACGCGGTCAACGCGGCATCCTGATTGGCTTCAGCAGGCTGCGCGGCAACCGCCGGAGAAAAAACGACGGCGCTGGGAGCGGCCAGCGCAATGGCAAGCGCGGATACGGCGAAGCGAACAGTGTGGTGCATGATGGTCCCCGTGGTTAGGCGGTGACCATAAGTGCTTGATCGCAAAAGGGGCAAGCCCTTCATTGCAGACAACGACCCAAAGCCTGCAAAAACCGGGTCTTCCGGCCTGCAGCGTACCCGGCCGGCATCGACGTTCAGGGTGGGAGCATTTTCCATGGCCAAGCGGCAGGTTGCCAAGGTCAATTTACCGCAGGCCGACACGACACCAGGACGGCATTGCTGCCAGCACCCGCCCTGCAGGCCTCAGCCGGCTTTGAGCGGAACCGTCTGCTGGTGCTGCAGCACACGCCACTCGTCGTGCTCGAGCCTGCGAATGGTCGTGGTGCAATAAGCCAAGTAGCTTTCATCGGAACGGCTAGCCTCTGCCTTGTAGGCGAGGATGATCAGACCTTGCTGCGGCCGTGAGACCTGTTGTTCGCTGAACTTCACTTCAGCCCAGCGAGGTGTTTTCTGCACCGCCTTTATGGCCTGAGCACCTGTAAAGACATAATCGTGTTCGGGCAGCACCATCAGGCATTCGGGATCGATCAGCGCCTCGTAGGTGTCCGGGTCGCCGGTCCACAGACTTTCTTCAAATTCCCAAACGCGCGCATCTTCCATGGATCGGTTCCTTTTGTCTTAAGAAGCAAACCCATGCCGGAAGCTATCGTTCCAGATCCGAAATCGGATCCGCTGGTGCTTCAGCTTTGGCAAGTTCCGGGCGGGGCATCGGCGGTGCCGGCCGGTGCCAGACAAGCGCGGAGAGGGCGAGCCACGTTGCGAACATCAGCAAATAGGGCCAGCGACGAGGCCACAACCGTGCCACGAACAGCGTGACTGCCGCAGTGCCGGCAAGGGCAAGCAAGGCCGAGCTTGCCGCGCGCGTAACGGTGCCGACGAGCGCCGTCTGGATGGCCACGCTGGCCCATTGTGCGGGCAGCAGCACCAGCAGCCAATCCGGCAACGCGCCAGGTAATGTCGCTGCGGTCACCAACATCGCAGCCTCTCCACCGACCACAAATATCGCGATCCACCAGCCTTTATCGGATGCGGAACGCGCAAACAGCGCGCCCCGCGCGGCAAAGCTGATGCTGGCGGTGATTACGGCTAGCCCGGTTGACAACGGGTGTAGCAGCGGCGGCATTCCCAGCGCCCGCGCGAACAGCAGAAGGCCGGCCCCGGTCAGCAGGGCAAGGACGACGCCGACCCACAGACGCCGGGCAGCGGCCGCTCCGATCATGCCAACACCCATCAAGCCTACCGCCAGTATCGGACCGCTCACCAGGGCGAACGGCGCGGGACCGGGTGCATCGAACAGCAATAACATCGCTATGGCCGGTGCTGCTACCCCGGCGAGCGCCACGGACAGCCAGGCCAGTAACGGCCAGGCCAAAGGCTGAGCGGGTGACGAGGACTTCATGGGGCGGACACTGGTTGAAGCGCCGGTCATTGTCGAGCACCCAATCAGCCCCTTGGGCGCCGACAGCCCATGCGCCTGAAAAGTCCATCGTGCGGGCGGCGACGTTATGGTCGGTCACGCTGAATGTTGATGCCAGAGAATGTTGATGCCAGAGAATGTTGATGCCAGATTTCAATCTCAGGGCGACGGGTGGTCACCCGGCATGAGCGCTGTCGCGCCCCGAACGGGCAGAGGCCGCGCTGAGACTCTGCGCCACGGCTTCGGCAATCTTGATCCCATCGACCGCCGCCGACAGGATGCCGCCTGCATAGCCCGCGCCTTCGCCCGCAGGAAACAACCCGGCAGTGTTCAGGCTTTGCAGATCATCGCCTCGGGTGAAGCGGATCGGTGAAGATGTGCGGGTCTCGACCCCGGTCATCAGGACATCGGGGTGATCATAGCCCGGGATCTGGCGGCCGAACACGGGCAGAGCCTCGCGCATCGCGGTGACCGCGTAATCAGGCAAACATTGCGCCAGATCGGTCATATGCACGCCAGGCTTGTAGGAGTTAACGACCGACCCAAGTACCTCTGAGGGGCGTCCTGCCAAGAAGTCGCCCAGTCTTTGCGCCGGGGCCTTGTAGTTCGATCCGCCCGCGACATAGGCCATGGATTCCCAGTGACGTTGCAGCGCAATTCCTGCGAGCGGATCGCCGGGGAAATCACGCGCCGGATCGATCGCGACGACCAATCCGGAGTTCGCGTTGCGCTCGTTGCGCGAATACTGGCTCATCCCGTTGGTGGCTACGCGGCCCTCCTCGGACGTCGCAGCGACCACGGTGCCGCCAGGGCACATGCAGAAACTGTAGACTGTCCGGTCATTACTGCAGTGGTGCGAGATGTGATATTCGGCCGCGCCAAGGATCGGATGGCCGGCATTGACGCCGAAGCGCGCCTTGTCGATCCAGGATTGCGGGTGTTCGATCCTGACCCCGATCGAAAACGGCTTGGCCTCGACATGGACCCCGGCGGCATGGAGCATTGCGAACGTGTCGCGCGCACTGTGACCGATGGCGAGCACGACATGGTCGGCCTCCAGATATTCGCCAGTGCTCAAGTGCACTCCGCGGACACGCCGGTCGCCCTGGGCATCGGTCGTGATATCGATACCATCGACGCGATTCGAGAACCGGTATTCGCCGCCGAGTTCCTCGATGCTCTTGCGCATGCTCTCGACCATCGTCACCAGCCGGAATGTTCCGATATGCGGATGGGCCTCGGTGAGGATCTCGGGCGGTGCTCCCGCCTTGACGAATTCGGTCAGAACCTTGCGGTCGCGATTGCACGGATCCTTGATCCGGCTGTAGAGCTTGCCATCGGAAAAGGTGCCGGCGCCGCCCTCGCCGAACTGCGCGTTCGATTCCGGATTGAGCACTCCGCGCCGCCAAAGTCCCCAGGTGTCCTTGGTCCGCTCACGCACCACCTTGCCCCGGTCGAGGATGATCGGCCGGAACCCCATCTGCGCCAATATCAGCCCGGCAAACAGTCCGCACGGTCCAGCGCCGATGACGACTGGCCGCTTTGCCTCGCCTCCTGGCGGTGCCTTGGCAACCAGATGATAACGCGGGTCCGGGGTGCGCTGGACGTTGACGTCCTTGCGAAAGCGCGCGAGCACTGCTGCCTCGTCCTTCACGTTCACGTCGACCGAATAGACCAGCAGGATGTTGGCCTTGTCGCGCGCGTCATGGCCGCGACGCGCAACGACATGGCGCACCAGATCACGCGGAGCGATCCGCAACCGCTTGCAAATCGCAGCGGGCAGGGCCTCATCGGGATGGTAGAGCGGCAGACTAAGTTCGGTGATGCGCAGCATTGTGCGGCTTTAGAGGGTGCAAGCGCGAAATGCCAATCGCTGATGTGCAGCCGATAGGCACAACATTCTCTGTGCTGCGTATCGATTATTCATCGGCACTACCGAACTGAGCGAGCCTGAACCTCGGGTCTTTGGCGCATTCAACCTCGCCCAAGCGCAGCCAGCGGTTCTGAATCCAGGTGCGCGAGAATTCGTTTGAGCGCTGCAGCATTGTGTTCGTCTTCGGCG
This sequence comes from Blastomonas aquatica, assembly GCF_014639875.1. Taxonomy (GTDB): domain Bacteria; phylum Pseudomonadota; class Alphaproteobacteria; order Sphingomonadales; family Sphingomonadaceae; genus Blastomonas; species Blastomonas aquatica. Next base: position 346,455 of record NZ_BMGD01000003.1, read on the forward strand.
CTATCAAGCGCCTCGTGCAACACCGAACGGATATCATCGGCTTCGACCCGCTCCATTTCCCAACCCAGATACAGACGCTCGCGCTTCTCGATACTCCGGTCCAGTGGGACGATATCATAGTGGCGCGAATCGTCGTGAAGGCTCGCGATCAGGGTCTGCACTTCTGCCGGCGGCCCCTCGATCCATTGGAAGAAAACTCCGCTGCCGAAGACCAGCACGCCGGTGATGCCTCGGGCGACATTGCGCCGCTGAGAAAACTCGATGATTCGGTTAACCTCTGCGTCGTCGACCCCATCGGTGGCACGACTGCAGTACACGAATGTCTCAAGCGTCAGTGCCGCGAATTCCAAATCTGCGTCGTCTGGAATTCCGTATTCGTCGAACATAGTTTTCGCTCGCTTTGTCTGTGCCGGGTAGGCCGTATCAACCGGCTTATCGACCCTGGGTTAGCGCATCTTGATCGATTGTGTAAGCAACTAGACGGATGGCCACATTGTTCCGGCCCCGGTTTCGTTCGCGTGCCATTTCTTGTCCCGGAAAAGGTATGCTGCAACCAGGGTCACCGGAAGGCAGAGCCAACGGATTGTCTGGCAACAGGTGGAAATCTGTGAGCGGCGGTTCTACCTGTTCGGTTACACAATTCTCACGATCGAAGCCAGAATGGCGGCCCAGCAAACGCTGCCGTCCACAACCATGAGAGAAGATATCGGTGTCGAAAATCGTCAATGGCGCCAGTCTGAAGCCTCGGACCGGAGAGCGGCCCAGCAAAATCGTGCTGCTGCTTCACGGCTTTGGCTCGAGCGGCACGGACATGATTTCGCTTGCCCCCCAATGGCAGGACGCGCTTCCCGATACGTTGTTTCTTGCGCCGCACGCGCCTCAGCGCTGCGGGATGATGGGGGCGGGCTATCAATGGTGGGGCTTGTCAGGTTTTTCGCCTTCTGCACTGGCAGCGGGTGCGGCATCTGCAGCGCCAGCTATCGACGCATTTATCGACCGCAAGCTGAGCGAATATGGACTGACCGAGGCAGATCTGGCGCTGGTCGGGTTTAGCCAGGGAACGATGATGGCGCTCCATATCGGGCTGCGACGACCGCGAGCGGTTGCTGCCGTGGTAGGCTATTCGGGGATGCTCACGGCAACGTCAGGCCTTGCGAACGAAGACTTTGCGAAGCCTCCGGTGCTGTTGGTGCATGGAACGGCTGATCCGGTCGTACCGGTCGCAGCGCTGCATATGGCAGAAAGCGAACTCAAACGGCTTGGTGTTGAGGTCACGACGCACATATCCCATGGTGTACCTCACAGCGTTGATCCTGTTGGCTTGCGCCTGGGTCGAGATTTCGTGTCCAACGCCTTCAATAACCCGGCTTGACCGCTAGTTCCGATCGGGGGTTGAGGATATCATCGGGGCCGGTGCTTGCACCGACGACATCGCAGGTCTTTGATAATCCATAGAAACATGGTGAGCCCTGCTGGGTTCGAACCAGCGACCTACTGATTAAAAGGGAACAAATAGAGACCTCATGGAAGCTAATGGGGTCTCTATGCAACGGAAAACAAACGATATTTATTTTATAGCATCTCAACGCGTACCATGGATTTCTCTTAAAATGTTACCTAAGGTAACGCACATTTCGAACTCTCAAAGATCTGTGGAATGCGAGCAATGGCTGACACCACCCTTACAGATGCGAAGCTTCGAAGTCTGAAGCCACCGGCCAGTGGTCAGCTTGAAGTTAGCGATGTCCAAGTCCCAGGTTTGAGAGCGAGGATTAGCCCGCGAGGCGCAATATCATTTATCATTCGAAAACGGGTGGGGAGCAAGGTTCGGAATATCACCCTAGGGCGCTACAACGAACGATTTGGGATTGCCGCAGCAAGAAAGCGAGCGCGGTCAATTATTAGCGACCTCGAGGCTGGACGAGAACCCATCAAGCCCCAGACTGTGCAGAAGGCCATAGCGGATGGTAAAGGAACCATCCGTTCGCTTTGGCCTTCCTACCGAGCAAGCAAATCAGGTCTGCGTTCGATTTATGAGGTGGAGCGCGTTTTTACACGCCACATTCTTCCAGAATTTGGCGACCGGATGGCAGACATGATTACTCGAAGCGAAGTTACTGCTTTCGTCGACGATATTGCAGAGACCGCCCCAGTAATGGCGCGGGCAGTTCACGCTCAGCTATCAGCTTTCTACAGCTGGGCAATGCCAAGGCTCGATCGACTGCCCGCGAATCCTTGTCGTGATGCGGGGCGACCGCCAGCACCGAAAGCTCGAGATAGGGTATTGAATGGTAGCGAGCTAGCAGCTCTATGGCACGAAGCTGAAGCTCAGCCGATGCCTTGGGGGCCAGCGATCAAGCTTCTCATTCTTACTGGGCAGAGACGTAGCGAAGTTTTCGAGGCCGAATGGTGTGAATTTGACTTCAGCGAAAAGCTCTGGGTCATTCCAAAGGCACGAGCGAAGAATGGTCTAGCCCACCTTGTCCCATTGTCAGATGATGCATTGAATGTGCTGAAGCAGATTGGTCGACGACCCGATAGCTCTCGAGTTTTTCCGGCAGCAGGAAATGGGGAGAACAGTGCCAGCGGGATATCAAAAGCGGTGGAGCGATATCGCACATCACTCAACAAGGCGCTCGGCATCAAAACGGAGCATTGGACGTTGCATGACATTAGGCGGACCGTCGCAACTGGCCTTCAGCAGATTGGCGTGCGGTATGAAGTGACAGAGGCGGTGCTAAATCATGTTAGCGGAGCCCGAGGAGGGATTGCCGGTATCTACCAACGACATGATTGGGCATTGGAAAAGCGGGAAGCGCTCGATGCTTGGGCTGTCAAGGTCAGGCAGATAGTTGAAAAAAGTCTAACCGTAGAGCAGGGGCACGATTTTGACGAATAGCCATCGGTGCAAAGATGCCAACCTATCGCTGGCTGCAGCCGTCTGCACATTACCGGGCACTTAGCATATGTCTGTAAATGGGCCGCTTGTTGAATGGCAGCTCTTGGCCAAGAGATGGCTGAAGCCGCATGTCAGCTTTCAGGCACCCGCCGCAGGGCATCCCATGGCCGCAACTGGGGTGGAAAGCTGTCATCCACTAATTGGCTTCATCAAAATGAAATCGCATCTGGCCACGTGCGCCAGGCAGGATTGCTTTGGCATCCTGTTGGGGCTTAAATCTGGCACGTCGCATAAGCAATTTACATGGCACGCTGTCGAAGCGCGAATTGCCGCTTTCGTTCGTGACCCGGCAATTCACAACGTGTCCGTTCTCGGCGATATCAAAAGATATGGTAACTTCGCCAGATTCGGAACGCCTATAGGTACTCTCTGGATGATCAGCAGAGGTAACCCATTTCTCAGGGTCAATTGGCGTAGCTCCAACAAAATAATCCCTTCCAACTCTCAGGTCGTAGGGCGCGAATGCCTTACCTTCTGACAGTGAGCCGCCTGTGGACAACCATACCGGAAGGCACGCCAAAAGAGTCAAACCTGTCGATAGCGCACCCATCCGCATAGTATGCAAAGCAAGGCCAATTCCTGCAATGGGGTCGGTAAAAGAATGTCCGGTTCTTGTTACATTGCTGCGCTAGCTAACTAGCTGGCATTGGGCGCGAGCCGATCCGTCGTGAACGGCTATTTTTGCGTGGATAGCGGTTCTATGCCGACCATAGTCGTTCAAACTCCGCCAGCTGCATTTCAGTATTTCCTGATGGTGCGATATCAGCGAACTCGAACACGCCATGCTTGGCCTTTGTTGGTTGCCCTGGATGTCGGTGAACAATATTCCCGCTCATATCGAAGCCGAGTTCGCGTGTGATAGCGCCATGTTCATCGACCTCGGTAAGGATGCGCGACAAACCCCACGTATCCACAAGGCCGATCACTTCCGCCTCTGTCCATATCAGGATACGCTGCATGGGATCGAGCATAACTCCGCAACAAATGTCCGCAATGGGTCGATACCCGAATCGCACTTTTTTTCGGATCGCAGAGATTTCCATCTGTTCTACAAACGACCTAAGCCACCGTTGCACTGGTAGGCATCTGCTGCTTAAGCAAGCAGCAGATGCCCGAAGACGTAATTCCCGACCTTGCAACTTATGGCGCGCAGCGTTTCAAAGGCGCATTGAAGCCCTGCCTGCATATCTTAGAGGCGGCGTTATCTACGCTCCGGCAGGGCGAGGCTGGCCTCCGGCTTCATGGCATCGAAGCCCTCCGTCCTGTCCTCGCACACGATGGTTGTATTGGGGCCGTCGCTGCTTCAATTTTGGGCGCAACCGCTAGGCCTGTAAGAGCAATCCTATTCAACAAGTCGTCGGAAACGAACTGGTCGCTCGCTTGGCATCAAGACAGAACAATATGTGTGAAGGAACGGCGAGACCCTCGGATTCGGACCTTGGACAGTCAAAAGCGGATTGGTCCATGTTGCCCCGCCATTTGACCTGCTAACGCGGATGGTCACGTTGCGTGCGCACCTTGATGACGTTCCAGCTACGAATGCGCCGCTGCTTATCGCACCGGGCTCGCACGCGTATGGTCGAGTTCCAGTCACAGATGTAGAGAAGGTCATCGAGCTTTGCGGCACCGCATCCTGCACCGCTGAAGCTGGAGACATCTGGCTCTATTCAACGCCGATCCTCCATGCCTCTGAAAAGGCATCAACTCCAGCCAGGAGGCGAGTGCTTCAAGTTGATTATGCGGCTGAAGAGCTGCCGGACGGCCTCGAATGGCTCGGCGTTTAGAGTCATCAATCGATCCACAATCAGTCGCCCAAGGCGGATTGCGGTGCGCCTAAGGTCTATCAGGCCGATATCGCAGCGACTGCGCCAGAACCGGAAATTCTTTTGCCGACCCCATAGCGGCCGTTGCAAACATTCGGTGGCTCCGCTAATTTCCGGTTATGAGAAAGCGTTTCACAATCCTGATCTTGTCATTCGCAACATTGCCGGCAAGCAGTGTGTCACTTGCTGCTACTCAGCATAATTCAGAAGATCCCGCACTTATAATCACATCCGTTGATGAAGACACTGTATTGCTTGGCAAGCCGCTCCGAAAATTGGTCGGACTAATGTCGATTGTCAATCATGGAAGAGAAGATCTTTGCATTCAAACCGATATATTGGCGAACGATTTATCACCTCATGTGGTTATTAATGACGACACGCGGGGCCTTCCGCACCCACCCCTTGCGGAAGGCATCACTCGAATTGGTCAGGGCAAAGCTGTCTCGTTCAAAAGGGTGGTTGCCTTTCGCGATCTGGATCAGCCCAAAAGGCGACTCCGAGTGCGGGCCACAGTCTCTGCGTCGTGGTGCGATCGCGAAGTCTTTATCCGGTTAAGGTCGAATGTGTTTAGGGGTTGAGCGGGTTTGACCCTTCGGCAGCTATCCATCCATCTGCAGTCATAGAGCGCTCTGGAAAATGGTGCCAGAAGCCGACATCACTGCCGCGTTCCCAATGACCGGTTTTGGGAGACGCGGCGCAGCCCCCTAACGACCGGGATTGGGGCGCTTTGCTGAACGGCTGTTTTTCCAGTTCCGGAATTGCGGCAACTGGGCCGGTTGTTGAACGGCAGGTCCTGGCTGGCCAAGGGCTAAAGCCGCAGGTCGGCTGTCCGGCGACTTTGCTACGCCCGTCATGGTCGTTCACGAACCGGAGCAGGAAAGTGTGCTCTGTCCCGTGGCGTTCTGGCGGTTCCCGACCGATCTATGTTTATGGATTGCCAGTATTAAGGTTGGGCGCGATGGGGCACGCCGAAAAAGACCCTGACAATATATGCGATTGACTCTCATTAGCGCTTATGGTTAGGCGCTTCCCGTCGTCAGGGGAGTTCCATGAAATATTTATTGTCTTTGTCTACCTCGCTCCTTGCAGCGCTTGCTGCCCCAGCGGTTGCGGCTGCAGCGGAAGACACGTCTCCGGATGAGCAGAACGAGATCATAGTCACTGGCGAAAAGGCAGCACGCAGTCTTCAGGAAACGACGGCTTCCGTGAGCGTGACGACTGAGAAAAAGCTGGTCGAAGAGAATATCTTGACCATCCAGGACATCTACAATCGCACCGCGAATGTGTCGGAAACCTTTGGTGCGTCCGGTTTTTCGATCCGCGGTATCGACCAGCGCGGCGTTTCTGGCGGCGGCGATGCGGCGACCGCGACGGTGTTCGTCGACGGCGCGCCGGTGCCGCAGGATGTGCTCTCGAATGGTCCGACGGACATGTGGGATGTGGCGCAGGTCGAAATCTTCCGGGGGCCGCAATCGACCATCCAGGGCCTCAACGCACTGGCTGGCGCGGTGCATATCCGCACGCAGGATCCAACGTTCGACTGGAGCCTCAAAGGCCGTGCCCTCATTTCATCCTTCGATACGATGCACTTCGCGGTAGCTGGTGGTGGCGCAATCGTGCCTGGCGAACTGGCATTCCGAATCTCGGCCGAAAAGCGCGATTCAGATGGATATATCCGCAACATCACCCGCAATGTGCCGGAAAGCGGCGTGGATTCCACCTCGATCCGGGGCAAGCTGCTGTGGACGCCGTCTGCGCTGGCCGGTTTCGAGGCGCGCCTTGGCTATCACCGTTTCGAGACGAAGGGCGGCTACCTTTTCACCTATGTCGATCGATCGGTCGCGGATTACTTCGACAACCGGACCAACCCATCCGATTATCCCAACAGCAGCGATGTCGACAACGATCAGGTGACGCTGGACCTGCGCTATGATCTGGGCGGCGGCTTTTCGCTGAATACGCTCGGGACGTATACGGACACTGATTTCATCCGCAAATATGACGGCGATTCTTCGGCCGCCAGCGTAGCCTATAGCGACATCGCGGGCGGGGCCGAAACCTTCACCCAGGAGTTGCGCCTCAACTACGAGAGCGATCGGTTGAGCGCCTTAGCCGGATTTTTCTATTATCATCGCGACCAATACCGCCGCGCGCATCAGGTGACGCTGGTGCCGACGCCCGGCCCAACCATCGCGAACCTGCTGACTGGCGCGCTTGGCGCTCCGCTGGCGGCGCAGGTCGCAGCACTCTACACCGCTGCGCTGCCTACCATTCCCGTCGACTACACATCGGACTTTCCGACGAAGGTCGAGACGATGGCGGCGTTTGCCGACGCGCGCTATAGCCTGACCGACCGGCTCTCGCTGCTCGGCGGCTTCCGCTATGACCGCGAGCGCAACACGATCGGCGGCGAGGCGATCGCCACATTCATCGGAACGTTGCCCAATCCAGCGACGTTCGGTCCGCTGGCGCCGGTCTTCGCAGGCGTCAATGCCGCTGTGCTGGGGTTCGTTACCGACGCGAATGGCTCGGCGCCGGCGGGGACCCGCACCTTCAATGCCTTCCTGCCCAAGGGCGGCGTGGAGATGGCGTGGACGCCCGACCTTGCCACCGCCTTCGTCGTACAGCGCGGCTATCGTTCGGGCGGAAGCAGCTTCAACACCGCCCGTTCGCAACTGTTCGCCTATGAACCCGAATTCACCTGGAACTATGAACTGTCGCTGCGCTCGGCATGGCTCGACGGTCAGCTGACGGTGAATGCGAACGCCTTTTACATCGACTGGACGGACCAGCAGACCAACGCCAATTTCGGCAACGGCACCTATGACACGCATACGGTGAATGCCGGCACTTCGCATGTCTACGGGTTCGAGCTGGAGCTGGCCCACCGGGTTTCGTCGGCCTTCGACTGGTATGCCAGCCTGGGCCATACGCGCACGAAGTTCGATGAATTCGTCACCGATGTTGGCTCCATCACTGACCTGGCGGGTCTGGAGTTTCCCTATGCGCCCAGATGGACACTGGCGGGCGGCGCCAATGTGCGGTTCGGCGGCGGCTTCAACGCCAACGTCAACGCCAGCTACCGCAGCGCAGTCATGACCGACGTATCCGTCCCACAATCCGCCAGCCGCGTCGGCGCGCGCACTTTGGTCAATGCCCGGATCGGATACCAGGCCGATCATTGGAGCCTGTCGCTGTTCGCCAACAATCTGTTCGATGAGACGTATGATCAATACGTCAATGACTTCACCAATTTCGCCATCATTGGCGCACCGCGCAGCGTCGGCGTGGTGCTGGAGGCAGGATTTTGACGGGCGCAGCGCATTTCGGCGCGATGGCGGCCATTTTCGGTGGCGCGATCGCCGGAGGCTGGCTGCTGCGCCGGGCCTGGAGCCTCAAGGCCGACAAGGCGCCGTGGCGCTGGGCGGGGCTGGGCCTGCTGTCCCTCACTATCCTGTGGCCTGCCTGGCTTTTGGGAGAAGCGCGTGGTCCGTTCATCGCCGTAACGTTGTTGTCCGTTGCGGCCTTCGGCGTCATCGCTTCGGGCTATACGTACCGCCCGTCCAGAGCAGGGCGCGCGGCGCGTGAGGGCCTGGCTCCGGAACCGGCGGAGCGTGCGCCGAGCGCGTGGCGGACCACGCTGCGCTGGTCGCTGGCTGGCCCCATCGGCATGGTTGCGGCAATGGGGCTGGGGATCGGCTATGCTACCTGGGCACCCGGTGAAATGCAGACGCGGCTGCTGATCGGCGGGCTCATCGTGCCGCTGGCATGGGGCGGTGCGATGGCATGGACACTGGCGGACAGTCGCATCCTGCGCGCCACCGCCGTGCTGGTGGGAACCGCCATCTCCGGATTCAGTGCGGCCATGCTCAAGGGGTTCACATAATGAAAGCGAAAAAGAGCAAGGGTTTCCCCTCACCCGATCTCGTGCGCGCGGTGCTCAAGGGGCACAGCGGGCTGGGCCTTGCCTTTGCCGCCCTGCTGTATCTGGTGTGCCTGACCGGCACGATCGCCGTTTTCACCCATGAATTTCAACGCTGGGAAAATCCGGCTGCCGAGTCCATGGAAACTATGTCTGCCGAAGCGGTTCAGGCCGCCTATCGCGCGGCAGTGGAGCGTGCAGACGGTCCGGTCGAGCACGCGCTCATTCTTATGCCGAGCCAAGATCGGCCCTGGCCGACGCTGCGGATCGATACCGAGGACGGAACCCAGACGACCTGGATCGCCGATAGCTCGGGTCGCATTTCCGGCGAAATTCGCGAGGGTTGGACAAAATTTGTGACCCGGCTGCATATCAATCTCCACCTGCCACAAAGCTGGGGCATCTTTATCGTCGGGCTGACCGGCGTTGCGTTACTTTCCTCGCTGATCTCGGGCTTGCTCGCGCATCCGCGCCTTTTCCGCGATGCTTTTCACCTCCGGCTCGGCGGGTCACGGCGGCTGCAGGAGGCCGATCTGCACAATCGCATTGGCGTGTGGGCGCTGCCATTCCACGTCACCGTATCGCTTACGGGTGCGCTGCTCGGCCTTAGTTCGATCATCATCGGCGCGATCGGCCTGGCAGTGTTTCAGGGCGATACCGCCAAGGTCTATGCCATTTTCACTCCGCCGCATCTGGCAGAGGACGCGCGGCCAGCTCCGCCGCTTGACCTGCGGCCACTGTTCGCCAGCGTGGCCACGAAAGCGCCGGGAGCGCGCATCAGCTATCTCGTTGTCGAACACCCCACAGAAATGGGGGCGGCGGTCATCTTCGAGGTTGAGGACGGCTCTTCGCGCTTAGCCAACGCAGATAGCTATGCGTTCGATCGCAGTGGCAAGCTTTACCATCAGCAAAAGGCTGAACAGAACAACGTGGGCCAGCAGATTCTGGGCTCATTGGGGCAGTTGCATTTCGGCTGGTTCGGCGGCGGTATGATCAAGATCGCGTATGCGCTGCTCGGTCTTGGCCTCACCTATCTCGCGGCGGGCGGCGTCAATATCTGGCTGGCACGGCGACGTGACAAGGGGCGACCGGCGCCGGGCTGGGAGCGTGTGTGGGCCGCTTCGGTCTGGGGGCAGCCCGTCGCGTTGGTAGGAGCCGCGCTCGCTGCGCTGTTCACAATGTCGGTTGCGCCGCTGATCTGGACATGGGCCGCAATCAGCGTCGCGATGCTTGGCGCTGCGGCTTTCCTGCCGCCAGTCGCGATCTCGCGGATCGGGCGCGCCGGAACGGGCATATTTTTCATCGCCCTTGCCACGGCTCATCCTGCCTTCATGGGCACCGGCGATCGCATGGCTCTGATTGTCAATGGCGTTTTCGGACTGATCGGTCTCAGCTTGCTTGCGACCGTTATTGGACAGGTTTCAATGCTCAGAAAGGCGTTAATGCCCGCATCAACTAGACCTAAGTCCGAGCGGCGAACCTAATGTCTGCCATCGAATGTTGTACTCGGTAAGAGTTTATGAGGCTGCAGTTCGGCAGACCGCAGCTCTGAAACTGCAGCTTCTTTCCAGACCCAGCACCACGGGCCGATTGGTTACGATGTCCGCTTTCGAGCAATCGGCGGGGAAGCCGTAATGACCGAGATTAGGGCGCGAAGCTGACTGGCGGCTTACCGAATTGATCGCCCTCTGTAAGGCATGGGCACGCAAGATGGGGCAGCCCCTGTCAGTCATTACGGTTCGGACAAACCTCCAGCAACGTTCTTTGCCTTCGTCGGGTCATCCTGCTCGGTCTGTGACCTCATAGAACATCGGGTTCTGCAGCCACTCCTCGATGGCCGATTCCCGCCACCCGCAGCATCGTTCGGCGAGTTTGACCTGCCTGGGGAAAGTACCTGCCTGGATCTTGCGGTAGAGCGTTGCTCTGGATAGCCCGGTACGATCGAGCACGGTGTTGAGCCTCAGGAACCTGTTGGGTGCATGGGATGCCATGGCCATTGTCTCCATCCTGTGATGTGATCTGCCCCTGCCTGCGACGCAGAATGGCGATGTGCCGCTGCGCGTCAATCGAGCCACATGCGGCTATCTCGCAGGCAGTAGGGCAGGGCAGCGCTGCTGGCTGATCGCCGGATGCGGCAGCGTAAGCAGAATATTTCTGCTCGCGGCATCTCACTGTGTTTCAGCATTCAGCAGCGCATCTGCGGTCGCAGCAAAGCTGCGGCATTTGCCCTGTTCGGGCGGGACACCGGGGGCCGTCAATCGCCTCTGGCCACGCCAGGCCAGCGCGCAACCCGCGTTGCGGGTCCTACACTGCGTTGCGGTGCTTTCGGCATGCGCGCCGTCCGTTGCAGCGTGGCTGCCAGCTTTTCTTCGCCGCCCCCCAGCGCCCCTTCCGGGCCGGGGCCGGATGGAAGGAGACAAGGTCATGGAAAACACTACCACCCTTAGCTACACGGGAGAGGCAGCATGAGCGCGCGCCTTTCCCGAGCGCAGCGGCAGCAGCTGCGCCGCGCGGAACGCGCCGTCGACAATATGTCGCCGATGCAGCGCGAGATCTTCCTCGGCATTCGCGTCGATGAGCTGAGCTATGCAGAGCTCGCTGCGATGCACGGCATCACCGTCGCCGAGGTTGAGCATCACTTTGCAGGCGCTCTGCGCATCCTCGACCGGCACATGCACGAACACCACCACAAGTGGTGGCAGTTCTGGCGATGAAGGCCAGCTTCCACCTTGCCAATCGCCAACCATCCCTACAGGGTAAACAGGACCATGCGAACCGACATCGATCACCTTCCGGCCAACAAGCAGCGCGAGCTTGAGCGCGTAAAGCAGATCATCTTCGAAGAGTTCGAGGACGCTCTGGCGCTCGCCACGCACCAGTGGAAAAAGAAGGGCAGGATCGAGAAGCTGATCCTTTACGGCAGCTATGCCCGAGGCGGCTGGGTTGACGAGCCGCATACGGCCAAGGGCTATCGTTCCGACTTCGATCTGCTGATCATCGTCAACGACAAGCGGCTCACCGAGCGCGTCGATTACTGGCTGAAGCTCGAGGATCGGTTGATCCGCGAGCTTGCAATCGACCGGACACTGCACACGCCGATCAACTTCATCGTCCACACCCTTCAGGAAGTGAACGACGGACTGGCTCACGGCCGGTATTTCTTCATGGACGTTGCCAAGGACGGCATCGCCTTGCACGAGGCTGACGAGAGAGCGCTGCACACGCCCAAGCCTAAGACGCCCGAGCAGGCGCTAGCTATGGCGCAGGAGTATTTTGACGAGTGGTTTCCGAACTCAATGAAGCGGTTCGAGAGTGCCAATTTCCTGATCAGTAAGGGTTACAACAAGCAGGCGGCGTTCGACCTACATCAGACTTCTGAAGGCCTGTACCATTGTGTGCTGCTGGTCTGCACCTTCTACTCGCCGCATGTCCATAATCTCGGCTTTCTGCGTACTCAGGCCGAGCGCATCGATATGCGTCTCGTCGATGCCTGGCCGCGTGATACGCGCATTGATCGTACGCGGTTCGAGAAGCTGAAAGAGGCCTATGTGAAGGCCCGGTACTCCAAGCACTATCGGATCACCGAAGAAGAGCTGCTGTGGCTCGGCGGCTGCGTCGAGGCACTCGGCCGCGCGGTGCACGCGATCTGTTCGGAGCGCATCGCATTGTTGTCTGACAAGGTCGGCTAAACCGGAGGTGTGATCCGGCGCGAGCCCTCAGGCTGCTTGGCTTGCGCGTCCTGAGCCGCTTGGCCTTGCTGTGGAGCGCCTGAAGCTCGGCGTCGTAATCACGTGGTTTTCGCATGAGGTTGTTCCTTCGATTGTCGGTGAAGGACCAACCAGCTATCCCTCTCTCATCCCGCAGACAACAGGCTGGGTCGCTGTGAGACCCCGTCATCTCGAGCGCGATCAAATCGGGGGAGGGCGCGCTTATACGTCGTGCCGACGTCGCTCGTTTGGCGTAAATGGATGGTCGCCATGGCGATCTATCACTTCTCGGCCAAAGCCATCTCCCGCGCTGCAGGTTCGTCTGCGGTCGCCGCTGCGGCCTATCGCGCAGGCGAGCAGCTGCACGATGACCGGCTCGGGCGGACGCACGACTTTACCAACAAGGCCGGTGTCGTTCACAGCGAAGTCATGCTGCCCGAAGGGGCGAATGAAGCCTGGTCCGATCGCGAAAAGCTCTGGAATGATGTCGAGGCGGGCGAGCTGCGCAAGGACGCCCAGCTGGCCCGCGAGATAGAGTTTGCTCTGCCGCGAGAGATGACACAGGCTCAGGCGATCGAACTGGCGCGGGACTTCGTCAAAGCTGAGTTTGTTGATCGGGGCATGATCGCCGATCTCAATGTGCATTGGGATATCGGCGCAGATGGCGAGGCAAAGCCGCACGCGCATGTCATGCTGACCATGCGCGAAATTGTTGTCGGCGAAGATGGTTCGGCCAGCTTCGGCGCAAAGGTTCGCGAGTGGAACCGGACCGAGCTCTTGACCCATTGGCGCGAAGCCTGGGCGGACCATGCGAACCAGCGCATGGCCGTGCTCGACATCGATGCGCGTATCGATCACCGCTCGCTGGCAGCGCAGGGCATCGACCTGGAGCCGCAGTCGAAGATCGGCGCTGCGGCCTCGCGCATGGCAGGCGAGGGGCTTTCGCCCGAACGACTGGCCGAACATGCCGATATCGCGCGCTCGAACGGCGAGAAGATCATCGCCGATCCGAACATCGCTCTTAATGCGATCACGCACCAGCAGGCGACTTTCACGACGCGCGACCTTGCGATGTTCGCGCACCGCCACAGCGCTGACAAGGAGCAGTTCGATGCTGTGATGTCCGCGGTGAAGAACGCGTCCGAGCTCATAGCGCTTGGCAGGGACGGCAAAGGCAACGACCGGTTCACGTCGCGCGAGATGCTGGAGACCGAGCAGCGGTTGGAGAGCGCGACGATCCGGCTCGAAGCACGGCGCAGCCATGCTGTGCCTGATCGTTATCGCGAGCTGGCACTGGCCAATGCAAAGTCGCGCGGAATGGACCTGTCGGCTGAGCAGCGCGGAGCGCTGGAGCATGTCACATCGGCAAAAGGCGTCAGCAACGTCATTGGATATGCCGGAACGGGGAAAAGTGCGATGCTGGGGGTAGCGCGCGAGGCATGGGTGCGCGCTGGCTATACGGTGCAGGGTGCAGCACTATCGGGCATTGCTGCGGAAGGGCTGGAGCATGGCTCACGCATCCCTTCGCGAACGCTTGCCAGCCTGGAGTATCAATGGGGGCAGGGCAGGGAGCTGCTCACCAGCAAGCATGTGCTGGTGATCGATGAGGCAGGCATGCTCGGGACGCGTCAGATGGAGCGCGTCGTATCGCATGCTCAGCAGCAAGGCGCCAAGGTCGTCATGGTTGGCGATCCGCAGCAGCTGCAGGCGATCGAGGCAGGCGCTGCGTTCCGGGCTGTGGCCGAGCGGCATGGCGCTGTCGAGATCGCGTCGATCCGGCGGCAGCAGATCGACTGGCAGCGTGAGGCGACACGTGAACTTGCTACGGGTAGAACGGGTGAGGCGCTTGGCCGGTATGAGGAAGCTGGCAACGTCCATGTTGCCGAGACGCGTGAAGCTGCGCGCGCCGGCCTTGTCGATGCCTGGGAACGCGACAGGCAGGCGAAGCCAGATGCCAGCCGGATCATCTTGACGCATACGAATGACGAGGTCCGCGCGCTCAATGAAGCGGTGCGCGAGAAGGTACGCGCCAGCGGAGATCTTGGTGAAGACGTTGCGCTCAAGGTCGAGCGCGGCGCGCGGCAGTTTGCCGATGGCGACCGGATCATGTTCCTGAAGAACGAACGCTCGCTTGGTGTGAAGAACGGATCGCTCGGGACCGTAGAGAGCGTCAGTGCCTTGCGCATGTCGGTGAAGCTCGATGATGGCAAGGCTGTGGCGTTCGATCTCAAGGACTATGCCCATCTGGATCATGGCTATGCAGCCACCATCCATAAGGCGCAGGGCATGACCGTCGATCAGGTCAAGCTGCTGGCGACACCGGGCATGGATAGCCATGGGGCTTATGTCGCGTTGTCGCGGCATCGCACCCAGGTCGATCTGCATTATGGCAAGGACGACTTTGCCGATCGCAAGGCGCTGGTGCGCACGCTCAGCCGCGAGCGTGGCAAGGATATGGCCAGCGATTACGCGCGGCAGCCGGAGAAGACCGCTGAGGTTCCGCAGCCACAGCGCGAGGCCCGCGCTGGGCTTAAGGTCAGTCGCAGTGGTCATCTGGTCGATCTGCTCAAGGGCGCGTCTGCAACGCCCCAGCGCGAGCCGGTTGCGCAGGCGCGCGCAAAAGTCGCATGGCCGGAACAGGCGAGCGACAAACAAGCTTTCGACAAGGCCGTGCAGCGGTTTGCGCGGGTGGCGCAGGACATCGTCGCAATGCGCGACAAGGGGCTTGAGCCGCTGGCTTCGCAGCGGACTGCGCTGAACAAAGCCGGGGCGGAGCTCAACGCGCTGAGGCCGGACAGCTTTGGTGATCTGCGCAAGGCCATGAACCGCGATCTGAGTCTTATCCCTGAGGCAGTAAAGGGCCGCACCGATCGCGCCGTCCAGGCGATGGAGCAGCAGGCGAAGCTGCGGATTGAGGCGCAGCTTGTTGCCGCCGCCAATGAGCGGCGGGCCGATGCTTTTGTCGATCAGTGGCAGCGGCAGTCTGAGCAGTATCGGGCGCTGCGCAAGAACGGCAGCGCGGCTACTTCGGACAAGGTGCGCGCCTCGCTGGTTGGCATGGCAAAGGGCCTGGAGCGCGATCCGCAGCTTGAGTCGGTGCTGGCAAACCGGCGTCCGCAGCTGGGGCTGGACGCTATGAGCACGAAACCGCTGTCTCAGGACCTCCAGAAATCGCTCGGTCTCTCGCGTGGGCTCGGCATGGGGATGTAGGCATGCGGGATGGCCGATGCTGAACCTGATCCTTCCCCCGAAGAAATTCCGATTGAGCAGGCGCTGGACGCTGTAGCCCGGCGGCTGGCGGGCGTCACGGCTGCGGTCGATGGGTTTGCTGAGCGGCAGCAGGATCTGTTCGGGCGCGACTACAGCGAGGACCTGGCTTTGATCCACCAGAGCTGCGAAGACCTGCGTGAGGCTATGAATACACTGGCTCAGAAACCCGCTCTGGTGCTGACACCCGAGATGATTGGTCGGCAAATCGAGACGGCAACGCGGCAGGTGCGCAAGGATGCCGATCGGGCTTTCGCTGCCGCCCACAACAATTTTCAGAATGCGATCAGCGCGCTCGCCAGGATAACGGGTTCGGTGCGAACAGTGAAGCGCCAGAACCAGTGGTTGGCTGGCGCTGCAGGGTTTACCCTCGTGCTTGGTGCACTGGGCGGGAGTATCGTGCTGCCTGCGATCGACTGGGTTGTGCCAGAAGGCTGGCTATGGCCTGAAAAGCGGGCAATGTCGGCATTGCGCCGTAACGGCAGGGAGGCTGGGGAGCGACTGCTTCTGGTGGCCGATCCGGAGCGCTGGAATGCCATCCAGGCGGCGACAAGATTATCGGAGGTAAACAGCGTTGCCATCGAGAGGTGCGCTAGGCGGGCGGCAGACCGGAAGTTGAAGACCGTTGGCTGCTCGGTTGAGGTCGGGGCGCGAGATTACTGAATTGCCCTACTTGAGGTCAAAACTGGATCTCAAAGACCGTAACCTGATGCCCAGCATTGGATTGAACCTACGGCAGCATTGCGCCCCAATATCGGTCATTAGCAGCGATCATTGCATTGCCTGAAAGCGGTCATCGGGAACGCGCCGGTGATGTCGGCTTCGGGCATAACCTTGCAGGACGCTCTATGGCGCAAAGCGGGTGGTTTTCGGAATGGCCGCTTCAATCCGCGACGGGCAGCTGAATGAGCGGCGAATAGTCTGTCAGATTGCCAAGACATACCGCCAGGATTCGAGCGTCTGCTGCCCCATGTTCCTCGTAGAGTGACCAGCATTCCTTCGCCACACGCGGCGCTATATCCGGGTTCATGGCGACCCATCTCTCTTTGGCGCCCAGGGCGTCTTTGTTTGTCATCGCCGCCTGAGCGGAAGCAACGTGTATCGCAAGCACAGACGCCTCTACTGCTTCGTCCTGCTTGGAAGCACATTCCATATTGATCCGTCCGCCTGACAGACAATAGCTATAGGCTTGGTCGCGCACCCGATCGAAAAGCTCAGGCTTATCGGTGAAATTCAGCCAGCTGGGTTTTGCACCAAAAACGCTCTGTGCTTGCGATTCCTCGACAACCCGCTGCGTTGTTTCCGCGCTAGGCGTGCCCGATTGGCACCCAAGTAAGCTACTTACGAGGACAAGGATGCCTGCGTGAATGCGTCTCATGGCCCCGATCTTACCGCAGGCTGCAATGACCGCAACGGGGTCGGTAACAGAATTTCCGGTTCTGGCGCAATCGCTGCGATAGCTGCCTGACCGGTCTTGGGTGCGCACCCATCCGCAGTCGATGGCCGTTTATGGGTGGAAACCGGGCATTGGCGTATGCTGAGTTCGGTGTCACCGGCACTGGGGTTTTATCCGCCGCTATGTTCCTGCGCTTTCATGCAAAAAAGCCAAGCCCCCGCGATGGCCGCTGCCAGAAGGGCATAAGGGAGCACAACGCCTATCCTGAAGTCGCTTTGCGCCATTCCAACCCCCAACCCCACCAAGACTAGGAGCAGTGTCACTAACATTGTCACGAGAACCAGTGTCGCACCAGTAAGGAAGTGGCGGGTCGCCAAAGAAATCAGAAAGCAAAGAGTCGCCATGATTAGGCCGTTCACAAAAATCCAGGCCAACCAACCGCCAGCAACGCCGCTCACCGCTTACACTCCTCAAATGGTAACTCGACAATGCGGGTTCTCGCACTAACCTATCATGGCCACAATGGGGTCGGAACCCGAATGGCAGATTTTTTGAGATCGCCGCGTTTTTCAGTCATTCCGGAAGCGACCCCGTTCCTGCCGCCGATTACCCCCCTTCTGTCGCCCGCACTCCGCGCTTCCAGCACAACACTCCGATCACCAATGGCAGGCCGAAGAAAAGTAAATAAAGATCCCAGTAATCCGCCAGCAAGCCGGAGATCGAAGAAGGTTCAAGCAGAGGGAGTAGTAAGGGAGACAAGATGATCGGCGGCGTCGTCCAAAGCGCCCAAGCCGCTCGCTTCCAAAGAACGGAAGGCGACGGGGGAGTTATGAACCACCGCCAAAATCTCGTGATCGATTCACCGAACCTCGCCATAGTCTTAGGCATACATTGCCGACGGCAAGAATCCACCCAATTGCGGCCATGGGATGCCCTGTGGCGGCTGCCTGAAAGCTGACGTGCGGCTTCAGCCCTTTCATGGCCAGGACCTGCCATTCGGCAACCGGCCCAATTGCCGAATTTCTGGAATTGGGTCGGGAGATGCAATTCGCAGTCTTGCTTAGGGAGGCGGGAAACGTGAGGCATGACACTTGGCTAACGGCCAGCTCTCGACATCCACTCAATGGCATTGCACGAACTGCGTTTCCGTTCTTCGCTGCCTCTGAGGGTGATCCTGCATCGTCATCCCTGAGATGTCATGAAATGTTACCTAGGATGTTACCTAAGGTGCGGATCAGCGTAAAAATTGTCCGAGCGATGTTCTACTAAGTACTTCATTTACAATCAAATTATGGTGAGCCCTGCTGGGTTCGAACCAGCGACCTACTGATTAAAAGTCAGTTGCTCTACCGACTGAGCTAAGGGCCCGTAAGGGGTGGCGCGAGGGAATGGCGCCATCGGATGTCGACCGGGTATGGCCCGGTGCGGCGTCTCCCCTAGTCGTGCATCCCGGATGGGTCAAGCCCGTGCGAGCCGGTGCAGCAACTGGGCGATGCTGCGACCGGTGACCGGATCGCGCAGGCGCGGCGCGATCATCGCGGCCGGATGCAGCACGAAGCGCCGCTCGTGAAAGGCTGTGTGCGGGACGATCAGCTCTGGTCGGCGCGAGTGCCAGGTGCCACCTGACCACCAGATGATGTCGAGGTCGAGCGTACGTGCCGACCAGCGCTGGCCGCGCCTTGCGCCGAAACGCGCCTCCAGCGCCTTGAGCAGCACCAGCAGGTCATCGGGGGCAAGGGTGGTACAGATCAGCGCGGCGCTGTTGGCGTAGGTGCGCTGCGAAGGCCCGATCGGGCGGCTGCGGATAACCGGTGCAAGCGCGAGAATGTCCACATCTTGTTCGGCGAGCACTTCCATCGCTGCTCCCAGCACGCGCTCGGGTGAACCGAACACGTGGTGCCGCCGGTTCGATCCCAGCGCGATCAGATATTGGGCAAGGCTTGCCTGACGCATGGCCTGCGCCTAGCGCCTGGACGTGACCAGTGTAAGCCCCAGTTTGTACACTGATCCGCTGCAGGATTGTCTGCTTCGCTCTCGCTTGGTGGCGCTGCGCGACGCATGTCGGGCCGAAATCGGTGTAACGTGACCACGTGCGCCTTATCCGTCACCCCGGACTTGATCCGCGGCCCAGGGCAGTGGAGCGCCGCTGGGTGCAACTGTCGTGAAGCGCCCCGCAGCGAAGGAAACCCGAAGTCCTCGGCAAGATCGCGCCAGCGCGGGTTGGCGTTTTCGATCAGATCCAGTTTCGACCTGCGTTGCCAGTTCTTGAGCTGCTTTTCGCGCGCGATGGCAGAGTCCATCGTTTCAAACCCCTCGAACCAAACGAGCAGTTTAACTTCGTGTTTGGCGTTGAAACCCCTGAACGTGCCCTCGCGGTGCTGGTGGATGCGACCAATCAGGTTGGACGTGACGCCGGTATACAGCGTCCCATTGCGCTGGCTTGCTAGAATATAGACCGCCGGCTTCTTCATCGAACCGTAGCGTGTCCCACCCTGGGTCCCGGATCAAGTCCGGGATGACGAGTTTAGGGGGCTGCATGCGCCTTATCTGTCACCTCGGACTTATCCGGGGCCCAGAGCAACGGAACGCCGCTGATGAAGAACGCACTCCGTACTGCCCGGACCCACGGATGACGAAAAAGCCCATGCCAGAACGCTCGCCTTGCAGATTTCAGATGGACTATAAAGGCCCTCGGCTGGGGTGATGGATCACCAGACGGCGCAATTTGCCGCACTGGCTGCACCTGCCGACGGTGTATTTCTTTCCCCAGGCACCGAAGCGGACGCCACCTGCATCAGCGACCGACCGTTCGTGGCCGCAGGTGGTGCAGCGGATCATCCATTCCCTGGACTGGCTCCGGGCATTCTCGCGTATGCGCCTAAGCCAGCCGAACATCACACGTCCTGCGCCAGCCGTCCGTACAGTTCGGGCCTGCGGTCGCGGAAGAAGCCCATTCCAGCGCGGTGGGTGCGGGCTTGGGCGAGGTCGAGCGTCGCGACTAGGACGCCGGTTTCTTGCGCCCCGTATTCGAGCACCTTGTCGCCCCACTCGTTGGTGATGAAGCTGTGACCGTAAAACGTCTGGTCGCCTTCCTGGCCGATGCGGTTGCTGGCTATCACCGGCATGCAGTTGGAGACCGCATGGCCCTGCATCGCGCGCTGCCACATCCGGCTGGTGTCGAGCGTGCTGTCATAAGGTTCAGAGCCGATTGCGGTCGGATAGAACAAGAGCTCTGCGCCCATCAGCGCCATCGCGCGCGCGCATTCAGGGTACCACTGATCCCAGCAGATGCCGACGCCAATGCGGGTGCCGCACACGTCCCACACCTTGAACCCGGTGTTGCCCGGGCGGAAATAATATTTTTCCTCATAGCCCGGACCGTCGGGAATATGGCTCTTGCGGTATACCCCCATGATCTCGCCTTCGGGGTCGATCATCGCCAGCGAGTTGTAATGATGCGGGCCATCTCGCTCGAAGAAGCTGGTGGGGATAGCGACCTTGAGCTGGCGGGCGAGCTTGGCCATCGCGCGGACGCTGGGGTGCTCGGCGGTAGGGCGCGCGGTCGCAAACAGCGCCTCGTCCTCGGTCCGGCAGAAATAAGGCCCTTCGAACAGCTCGGGGGGCAGGATGATATCCGCCCCCTTGTCGGCTGCGTGGGCGACCAGATCCGTCACCGCCTCGATGTTCTCGGCTTCGCTTGCGCCCAGCGCAAGCTGCAGGGCGGCGACGGTGATCTCGGTCATGTGTCTTTGCTTACTTCTTTTTGAACAACAGGGTCATGCGGTCGGACTCGCCGATCGCGGCGTACTTGGCCTTGTCCTGATCCTTCAGCGCGTAATTGGGCGGAAGGGTCCAGACTCCCTGTGCGTGATCGGCAGGGTCCTTGGGGTTGGCGTTGATCTCGCTCTTGCCCGCGAGCACGAAGCCGTGCTTTTCGAAGGTCGCGATCACATCGGCTTCCTTGAGATAACCCTTCGAGCCATCGACATAGGCAGCAGGCGCATCGGCCTTGGCGCGGTGCTGTACGACACCGACCATTCCGCCAGGGGCCAGCATGGCGTGCATCGCGTCAAGCTCGCTGCCCAGAATGCCCGAGCGCTGCAGGTTGTGCAGCATCCGGAAGACAAGCACCCGGTCGATCTTGCCCTGCATCTCGGCAGGAACCGCATTGTTCACATAGGCAGTGATCTTGTCCGCACTCAGTCCGGTGGCCTTGGTTGCCCGATCGGGATAGGCGGCAGGATAGGCGGCCATCTGCGCCTTGCGTTCTGCGCTCAACGAGGGGCTGCTGGGCGATACGCCCAGCGCGACGTACTTGCCACTGGTCGCGGTCAGCGGTGCCAGGATCTTGGTGTACCAGCCCGCATCAGCAGCATATTCGGCCACAACCATGTCGGGTTTGACCTGGAAGAACTCGAGCGTCTGCTTGGGGTGGCGATACTGGTCACGCGCCTTGTCGTCTCCGCGCAGATCCGCAGCGACCGCCGCATCGATGGCCGACGCGGCGCTGGCGTCAGCAGCCTGCGCTGCGAAGGCGGGCTGGGCGGTGGCGATCAACGGCAAAGCAGTGCCCGCAATCAGGGCGGGGATAATCAAATGGCGCATGGGGCAATCCTCTTGTGGTTTTGGGGAATATAGGCAGCTTCCTGCCAGCGGCTATACCCCGCTGCGACAAGGCGATCAATCAGCCAGCCGTCACCGATGCTGTCCACGGCATCTGCTGGCTTGCGCAATGAAAACTGCCCCCGCCTGCGAGCACCGCATCGGCGCGCAGGCCGATGGTCTTGCGTTCGGGGAAGCATGCGCCGATCGCCGCGACCGCCGACTGGTCCGATGCCGTGCCATAGGTCGGCACGATAACGGCATGGCTGGTGATCGCGAAGTTCATGTGGCTTGCGGGCTGGATCTTGAGGTGCCCCTCGGCATCGACCCGCTCGACCAAGCCTGGCGAGGGGATCGCGACAACCTTGACTCCAAACGCCTCGGCGCGTGCCTTGGCACTGGCATAGATCGCCGCATTGGGGTCGTCTGCGCCCGCAGCGACCGGAAGTGCGAGCGTGCCGGGCGCCACGAACCGGGCGAGATTGTCGACATGGCCATCGGTATGATCGTTGATCAGGCCATCGCCCAGCCACAGCAGCTGCTCGATCCCCAGATCGCGGTGCAGGTTCTGCTCGATCTGCGCGCGGCTGAGATGCGGATTGCGGTTGGGGTTGAGCAGGCACTGCTCGGTGGTCACGCCAAGCCCGGTGCCATCGACATCGATCGCGCCGCCCTCGAGCACCCAGTCGGCGCGCGCATTTTGCAGTCCCGCTTCACCGGCGAGCGTCGCGCCGATTTCAGTATCGCCGTCCATCACATATTTGCCGCCCCAGCCGTTGAAGCCGAACAGTTGCGCTCGGAGCGAACCATCCGTGTCCGCGACCACCAGCGGCCCAGTGTCACGCAGCCAGATATCGCCATAATGGTGGATGCGGATGTCCACCGCATCGCCCGTTAGTTCGCGCGCGAGCGTTGCGCTGGCCTCGTCGCGGCACACCAGTCGCGCTGGCTGGCCGCTCTCCGCGACCGCGCGGGCGAAGGCTGCGATCTCGGCCTGGGCAGCGGCAAGAAAGCCCTGCCACTCGTCGGCCAGATGCGGAAAGCCGATCCACAGCCAGGCCTGCGGTGCCCATTCGGGCGGAAGACGATGCGTCAACAGCCTGTCCTTATTTCGCGGTCGCAGCGGCGGCAGCGCGGCTGGCATCGCGAGTTGCGCGAAACTCGTCACCCTCGACCCAGTTGGGCCAGCTGGTCGACATCGCCAGCGAGCGGCCGACGCGGTAGTACAACGTCAGATCGGCCATTACCCCCGACCAGTCCCAAGCCGGGTTAAACTCGTCCTTGGGCCCATGGTAGCGGTTGACGGTATAGTCCTTGGCCGCTGCCTCGCCTGCGGCCGTACCGCCGTTGATCAGGTCCTCGCCGCCGTCGATGTACAGCATCGGCACGCCCTGCTTGGCGAGGCTGAAATGATCCGAGCGGTAGTAATAGCCGTTCTGCGGCGCGGAATCGGCGGTGGCGACTCGGTTGGCGGATTTGAGCGCGACCTCAAGATAATCCTCAAGTTGCGACTTGCCCTTGCCTACCACGGTGACGTTGCGCGAGGGGCCTGCCATCAGGAACGCATCCATGTTGATCCCGCCGACGGTCTGCGCCAGCGGATAGACCGGGTTCTGGCCATAATAGGCAGAGCCCAGCAGTCCGGACTCCTCGGCTGTCACCGCCAGGAACACGATGCTGCGATCGGGCGCGCCGGCCTTGGCGAAGGTTTCGGCGATCGCCACCAGCGCTGCGGTGCCGGTCGCGTTGTCGACCGCGCCATTGCAGATGTCATCACCATCGGGCGCAGGCTTGCAGCGGCCAAGATGGTCCCAGTGCGCGGTGTACAGCACGTATTCGTCTGGGCGCTTGGCACCGGGAAGGATGCCGATCACGTTGTTTGACTGCGTGGTGGTGATCGCGTTGTCGAACGACAGCGACGCCTTGACCCCCAATGGCACCGCCTTGAAGCCTTTGACTTTGGCCGCAGCGCTGAGCGTCGCCAGGTCCTTGCCAGCGCTGGCCAGCAGCTTTTCGGCGGCTTCCTTCTGGATCCAGCCATTGGCCTGTGTCTGGCTTGCGCCCTTGTCTGCGCTCTGGGCGAAGAATTGCGGCCCGGTCCAGCTCGATTCCACTACGCCCCAGCCATATGCGGCAGGCACCGTATCGTGCACGATCAGCGCAGCGGCAGCGCCCTGGCGCGCGGCTTCCTCATATTTGTAGGTCCAGCGGCCATAATAGGTCATCGCCTTGCCGCCGAATTCGCCGGTCAGGCTGTCGCTGGCATAATCGGGATCGTTGACCAGAATGATCACGGTCTTGCCCTTTACATCCAGCCCGGCATAATCGTTCCAGCCCTTTTCGGGGGCGTTGATGCCATAGCCAACGAACACGATGTCGCTGTCCTTGACCTCGGTTCGCGGGGTTTCGCGATAGGTGCCGACCACCATTTCAGTACCATAGGCAAAGCTCAGCGGGGTTGTACCGCCGGAGACGGTCAGCGCGCTGACATTGCTGGCCTCTATTCCGACAAGCGGCACCTTTTGCAGCCAGCTGTCGCCGTTGCCCGGCTTCAGGCCTGCCTTGGCAAATCGTTCGGTCAAAAGCTTGATGGTTTTCTCTTCACCGCCGCTACCGGGCGCCCGGCCTTCAAATTCATCGGACGACAGCATCCGGGTGACGTCCTCCATCGTAGCTTGCGATACCGGTTGAGGGGCGACATCCGGCACATCGAGCGACGCGGATGATTGTGCACCAGCCTGGCTGGCAGCAAGCAGAACAAGTGTCACGGGAGCGATTTTGAACAGTGTCTTGATCATGAAAACAGGGCTTTTCGACCAGAGGGCACACCATCTGGTAGACGGCGCGATCAGGGCGCATCTTTGCCAGCTTGCCTTGCGACAGGCAAGCGTGGCCGGACGAACCGATCCGCGCCATGCTTGTGATATGCAACGGAATTCCCTATCGACCGTATCGAAATTAACATGCGTCAATGTGGCGCAAGCCACCAATCGGCTTGCCCGCAGTCCCAGTTCACCACATGCTTGAAGGTCAGGCCCTTAGCTGATGGCGGTTGATAACCCCGCAGATATCTCGCCGGAAATCGGCGGAGCGCCGCTCGAAGACGGTGCGTTCAAGGCACAGCTCGCAGCGCTGATCCCGCACCTGCGCGCCTACGGCCGCTCGCTCAGCGGTAATCGCGATGTGGCAGACGATCTGGTGCAGGATACCATGCTCAAGGCCTGGGCTGCGCGGGGCCGCTTTGCGGCGGGCACCAACATGCGCGCCTGGACATTCATCATCCTGCGCAACTCGTTTCTGTCGCAGCGTCGCCGCGCGCGGTTTACCACCGAATGGGACGATGTTGTCGCCGACCGCATCCTGTCGATGCCCGCTGGGCAGGGCGACCAGCTACACCTCGCCGATGTGCAACGCGCGCTGATGCAGCTACCCGAGAGCCAGCGCGAGGCGTTGATTCTCGTCGGGGCGGGGGGCTTTTCCTATGAGGAAGCCTCCGAAATCTGCGGAGTTGCGCTGGGAACCATCAAAAGCCGGGTCGCGCGCGGGCGCAGCGCGCTGCAGGCGCTGATTGACGATGCGGTCGCAAGCGAGGGACGCGGCGAGCGGACGGCTGATCCGATGGCAGCGATCATGGCAGACGTCGACCGGGTCAGCGGCGGGCTTCCCGGGCGCGATGGCGACGACAACGAATGATCCGCAGCGCAGCGATCGTCCTATCGATGATTGCGAAGACACAGTCCGACCGTTAGCACCCACGCCATGACAACTCCTGCCGCCCATGCAGACGCTTATGCCGATGCGATTGCCCGTGCCCGAACCCATTCGCCTTTCCTGGCACTGGCGCTGGACCGGCATCCGGTCTCGCTCGAGGTCTTGTGCAGCCAGGGGGTGGATGCCGCCATTCAACGCATCGGCACGGCCTATTCGGACGCACCTGTCGGCGAATGCCTGCGCCGCAGGAAGAATGCCCTTGCGATGGTGCTGGCTATCGCCGATCTCGCCGGTGTGATCGGTGTCGAGAAGGTCACCCACTGCCTTTCCGACTTTGCCGATGCCGCGCTCGATGCAGCGCTCGCCGATGTGTTCGCCAAACGCACGCCGGGCGAGCCAGTACGCGGATTTGCCGTGATTGCCCTGGGCAAGCATGGTGGGCAGGAACTCAATTACTCTTCGGATATCGATCCGATCTTCATCTATGATCCCGATACGCTTCCAGTCAGGCCGCGCGAAGACCCTGCCGATGCTGCGCAGCGGATCGCGCGGCAGCTGATCGATCTGATGAGCGCCCGCGACGGCCATGGCTATGTTTTCCGAATGGACCTGCGGTTGCGGCCAGCAGCCGAAGTCACCCCGCTGGCAATTCCGGTCGATGCCGCGCTGTCACATTATGAATCGCAGGCGCTGACCTGGGAGCAGGCGGCCTACATCCGCTCGCGCGCGGCTGCGGGCGACCGCGAGCTCGGACCCTATTACATGGAGGCGCTGCGTCCCTTCATCTGGCGGCGTTCGCTCGACTTCGGCACCATCGATGAGATTGCCGCGCTGACCCGCCAGATCCGCGACCACTACAGCAAGGGGCAGCTGCTGGGCCCGGGGTTCGATCTCAAGCGCGGACGCGGCGGCATCCGCGAGGTCGAGTTCTTTACCCAAGCAAATCAGCTGATCCATGGCGGGCGCGATCCAGTGTTGCGCGCGCGCTCAACGCTGGATGCGTTGTCAGCCCTGGCCTCGCAGGGGATCGTGCCTGAGGATGAGGCTGCGATGCTGGCGGACCATTACCGCATCCTGCGCACCTTTGAACACCGGCTGCAGATGGTCGACGACCAGCAGACCCACAGCCTGCCGCAGGACCCGGCGGCATTGAACAATGTCGCGCAACTGCACGGTCTCGCCGACGGCGCGGCGATGATCGCGGCGCTGGAAGGCGTCACGGGCGAGGTCGCGCAGGTCTATGACGGCCTTATCGCCTCGCAGCGCTCGCGCGATGACGACACGGTGATCACGTTGAGCAGCGATCCCGAACTGCTTGTCGACGCGCTGGCCAGCGCCGGGCTCGAAGCACCCGAGGCATTGGCGGCCCGGGTGCAGGCGTGGCGCGGGGGCGCGGTGCGCGCGTTGCGCAGCGCGGCGGGGCGCAAGGCATTCGAGGCGGTGCTGCCAGCGTTGCTGGCTGCATTCGCTGATGCGCCCGATCAGGCAGGTGCGCTCAACCGGTTCGATGATCTGCTGCGGCAACTGCCCAGCACGGTAAATGTATTTCGCCTGCTGCAGGCGAGGCCTGCGCTGATGCAGACCATGGTCGATATTCTGAGCCATGCGCCGCCGCTCGCCGAATCGCTCGCGCGTCGGGGCGATCTGCTCGACGGGCTGATCGATGCCAGCGCATATGATCTGGTGGGCAGTGTCGAGGACATCACCAAGCGGCTATCGCGCGAGGAACCCGGCGATGACTACCAGCAAAGGCTCGATGCGGTGCGCGTCCGGGTGGGCGAAATGCGGTTTGGGCTGGGGGTGCAACTGATCGAGGGGCGGCACGATCCGGTCGCGATCGCCGGGGGCTATGCCAGGGTGGCCGAAGCTGCAATCATCCGGCTGGCGAACTGCGCGGTGCACGAATTTACGCTGGTGCATGGCAAGATTGCAGATAGCGAGCCGGTGATCCTCGCGCTGGGCAGGCTTGGCGGCGGCGCGCTGACCCATGCCTCGGACCTTGATCTGATCTTCCTGTTCAGCGGCGAAATTGGGGAAGAATCCGATGGCGCAAGGCCGCTCGGCAGCACGCAGTATTACAACCGCCTCGCCCAGCGGATCATCGCTGCATTGAGCGTGCCGACAGCGGCGGGCGCATTGTACGAGGTCGATACCCGGCTGCGGCCCAATGGCGCGCAGGGGCTGCTGGCGGTATCCTTCACCAGCTTTGCCGATTACCAGCGCGATCAGGCCTGGACCTGGGAGCATATGGCGTTGTGCCGGGCACGGGTGGTCTATGGCTCCGAGCAAGCGCGCGCGACGCTTGGCGAGATCATCGCGAAGATCCTGCATACTCCGCGCGATGCTGACGCGATTGCCGCAGCCGCGCTCAAGATGCGGACCGATATCGCCGCGCACAAACGTCCGATCGGACCACTCGACATCAAGCTGCTGCCTGGCGGCTTGGTCGATATCGAATTCATCGTCCACACCTTGCAGCTTCAGCATCGCGTTGGTTTCAACCCCGATCTGCGATTGGCGCTTGCGGAACTGGTCGAAGCGGGATTGGTGGATGCAGCGCTCAAGGACGCGCATGATCTTTTGACCCGGCTGCTCGTTACGCTGCGGTTGGTGTCGCCCGATTGCACCGAGCCAGCGCCTGCCAGCCAGGTCCTGATCGCGCGGGCGTGCGGCTGTGCAACCTGGAACGATCTGCTGACGACGGTCGAAGCTGCGCGCGGCCATGTGGTCGCTCAATGGAACACGGTTTTTGGCTTGGCTGACATTCCTCAGCCGAACGGACGAAAGGACAGATGATGACTGATATTGGCGATACCATTCCCGATGTGGCGCTGACCCGCCCCGATGACAGCCAGGTGCGCGCGAGCGATTACGCGGGCAAGGCCTGGGTGCTGTATTTCTATCCGAAGGACGACACCACCGGCTGCACCAGGGAGGCACAGGAATTCAGCCAGCAGCTCGATGCGTTCGCGGCTGCTGGCGTATCGGTGCTGGGCGTGTCCAAGGATCCGCCCAAAAAGCACATCAAGTTCATTGAGAAATATGCGCTCACCGTCCCGCTAGCGAGCGATGTCGAAACAGAAGGGCTCGCCGAGGCGATGGGCGTCTGGATCGAGAAATCGATGTACGGCAAAAAATATATGGGGATGGATCGCTCGACGTTCCTGATCAGCAAGGACGGGAAGGTCGTTCGCACCTGGCGCAAGGTGAAGGTCGCAGGGCATGTCGATGAGGTGCTGGCAGCCGCCAAGGCACTCTGATCGCCAACGAGGATCTCATGAATGATCAATGGCCCGTCACCTGGTGATGGGCCATTTTCGTTTTCCCGAGTTGTGACGAATTTCTGCAATACGCCCAGGATCGCAATCTGTAACCTGACAAGGCTGATTCACGCCCGATTCTGATTCCGTCAAAGCGGGGATAGCGTGAAAATCACTGCGTTTTGTCCATCGCAAAACGATTCAACGTGCCAACCAGCCGGTTTAACGCGCCACCGACTAAGGTGGGTTGCGGTGCGCAAAGATTTGCTCCTACTCATCATTTAACGAAGTCGGAGGGAAGGGGTTCCAACGATTTTGAGTTTTTCTGCCCCGATCTCAACTGAGGTCGCGGGAAAAGAAGGACAGCTGTCATGGCCGAGCGGCCAGGCATCTGCCCGGTAACAAGGTGCTGAATATTCATGGTCGCAACCAGAATCGTCGCAATGGTCCTTACCACCTCCACAGCCGGTCTGCTGTGCGCTGCGTCACCCGCATTTGCCGAAAATGGGTCATCCGATATTGCATCGTCCATTCCATCGGTCGCCAGTGAAACCAATCTGGGAACTCAGGATACCGAATTCCGCGCTTTGTTCGCCGACTGGAAATCACTCGAAAATCGTGAAACCGGCCGGGTCGCCATTCCTTCACGCAAGCCCGTCGACAGCTTCAAGCTCACCAGCCAGTACGGCTTCCGCGCCGATCCGTTCGCCGGCCGCCGCGCCCGCCACAAGGGCGTTGATATGGCAGGGCCGATCGGCACCCCGATTTATGCAACCGCTGACGGCATCGTCGGACGCGCGCAGTGGGTTGGCGGATACGGCAAGTATGTCGAACTCAACCATGGCGGCGAAATCCAGACCCGTTATGGGCATATGTCGCAGATCCTGGTCGAACCCAACCAGCGGGTCACCAAGGGCCAGATCATCGGCCTGATGGGATCGACCGGTCGTTCCACCGGCAGCCACCTGCATTACGAAGTCCGCATCGCCGGAAACTCGGTCAATCCGATGCCCTTCATCTCCTCGCGCGACTATCTTCTCGCCATTGCAGACGGCAGCAAGGTGGCGCAGGGCGGTCCGGCTGAATAAGCGTTTCGCTTTCGGGGCCACGCACCAGCCAGCGACCTAACGATCAAGTCAAGAGCGTCGGTTTTCCGGCGCTTTTTTCTTGTCCGGCGTTGGCGCCCCGGCAGTTTGCCATTGCTTTAATCGATCGATTAAACCAAGATGTTGGCAACAGCGGGAATCGTCGTTCGGGCACCTGTGGTGCTGTGCGGAGAGATTTCCCCGAACAGGAGGGAATGTCGCAATGCATCCATCGGTCCATGCCCGGACAGACGGCTCGAAACCTGCGGTCATCATGGCAGGATCCGGAGTTGCGGTCAGCTACGATCAGCTCGATCGCCGTTCCAACCAGATCGCACATTATCTGCGCGGGCAGGGCATCGGCACTGGCGATACCGTCGCCTTGTGTCTTGAGAACCGCGCGGAGTATTTCGATGTCGTATGGGGCGCGCAGCGTTCAGGACTGATATTCGTGGCGATCTCGAACCGGCTTACCGCCGATGAAATCGCCTACATCCTTCAGGACAGCGGCGCCAAATTACTGTTTACCTCGAGCTATCTGAACCCCCAACTGCCCGCGATCGCGGGCCAGTGCCCGGGCGTTCCCGTCGCCAACCTTGATGACCCGGCCACCGTGGCCGCGATCGATGCAATGCCAGGCGAGCCGATCGCCGATGAGCGGGCAGGCGCGGACATGCTTTATTCGTCAGGGACGACCGGGCGTCCCAAGGGGATCAGACTGCCGCTTCCAGAGGATGGTAACATTGCTGCGGGCAATTCGCTAGTCGCGCTGGCCCAGGGTGCGTTCGGCTTTGGTGGAGACAGCATCTATCTTTCGCCCGCGCCGCTGTATCATGCCGCCCCGCTACGCTGGTGCATGACCGTGCACAAACTGGGCGGCACGGTGATCGTGATGGAAAAGTTCGATCCCGAAGCCGCTCTCGCGCTCATCGAAAAGTACAAGGTCAACGTCAGCCAATGGGTACCAACGCATTTCACCCGGATGCTCAAGCTGCCCGAGGATGTGCGGTTGCGCTATGACGTGTCCAGCCTCAAGTCGGCAGTTCACGCCGCCGCACCGTGCCCCGTGCCGGTCAAGCAGGCGATGATCGACTGGTGGGGGCCGGTGCTCAAGGAGTATTACGCGGGCACCGAAGGCAATGGCTTCACTTTCATCTCGAGCGAGGAATGGCTCACCCATCAGGGCTCGGTCGGGCGCGCGCTGCTCGGAATCGTGCGCATCTGCGACGAGGAGGGCAATGAGGTTCCCGCACGCACCGAAGGCTCGGTCTATTTCGAGGGTGGCGGCCAGTTCCAGTACCACAACGATGCCGACAAGACGCGCGAGGCGACGCATCCGCAAGGCTGGACCACGCTGGGCGATGTCGGCTGGGTTGATGAGGACGGCTATCTGTATCTCACCGATCGCAAGAGCTTCATGATCATCTCGGGCGGGGTCAACATCTACCCGCAAGAGATCGAGAACCTGCTGGTCAGCCATCCACGGGTGGCCGATGCCGCGGTCATCGGCGCGCCTTGCCCGGATATGGGCGAGCGGGTGATCGCGATCGTCCAGCCGCTCGACCTTGCCGATGCGGGCGAAGAACTCGCAGGCGAGCTCAGCAGCTATCTGCGTCAGTCGCTTTCGGGGGTGAAGATGCCGCGCCAGATCGATTTCCGCGATGAGTTGCCCCGGCACGCAACAGGCAAGCTCTACAAACGGCTGCTGCGCGACGAATATTGGGCCAAGGCCAAGGCCGATGAAGCTTTGGCAGGGGCCTGAACCATGGCGACGATTGCACCCGCGACGCTGCCGGCGGATCTGTCCGCTGCAATCGTCAACCCGCAGGCTTATGGGCAATGGGCCGATCTTCAGGACCGGTTCCGCTGGGCACGCGACAACATGCCGGTGGGGCTGGTCCAGGCCGAAGGCTATGCCCCGTTCTGGGCGATTACCCGGCATGAAGACATCTTGGCCGTCAGCAAGGACAATGCGCGGTTTCTGAACGCGCCCAAGTCGGTGGTCCTCGCGCCGGTCGCGGTGCAGATGCTGACGCACATGATCACCGGCGGCAGTCCGCATCTGGTGCGCTCGCTGGTCACCATGGATGCCCCCGAGCACATGGACTATCGCAAGCTGACGCAAAGCTGGTTCATGCCCAAGAACCTGGGCAGCCTCGAGGCGCGGATCCGCGAGATCGCGCGCGCCTCGGTCGACCAGATGCTGGCGACCGGAGGGACCTGCGATTTCGTGCATGAGGTATCGGCGCTGTATCCCTTGCATGTCGTGATGCAGATTCTCGGCG
This sequence comes from Blastomonas aquatica, assembly GCF_014639875.1. Classification (GTDB taxonomy): domain Bacteria; phylum Pseudomonadota; class Alphaproteobacteria; order Sphingomonadales; family Sphingomonadaceae; genus Blastomonas; species Blastomonas aquatica. The sequence continues at coordinate 378,475 of NZ_BMGD01000003.1, forward strand.
TGCCGGACGAAGACGAGCCATTGATGCTCAAGCTGACGCAGGAGATGTTCGGCGGCGAGGATCCTGATCTCAACCGCGCGCGCTCGATCGATTTCACACCCGAACAGATCACGCAGTTCGTGGTCGATGCGGTGCGCGATTTCGAGGGCTATTTCATGAAGCTGGCGGCGGACCGTAGGGCCAAGCCGCGCGATGATGTCGCATCGGTGATCGCCAATGCGATGATCGATGGCGCACCGATCAGCGATCGCAATGCAGCGGGCTATTACATCATCGTTGCAGCCGCGGGGCACGACACCACCTCGGCCTCGACCGCAGGCGCGATGTGGGCGTTGGCGAACGATCCCGAGCAGTTTGACCGGATCAAGGCGGACCGCAGCCTGCTGCCCGGCCTGATCGAAGAGGCGATCCGCTGGACGACACCGGTGCAGCATTTCATGCGCACCGCGGTCGAGGATTGCGAGATCGGCGGGCAGAAGATCGCCAAAGATGACTGGTTGATGCTTTGTTATGTTTCGGGAAATTACGACGAGCGGGTGTTCGACAATCCCGAGCGGTTCGATGCTGCGCGCGGGCCCAACCGCCATGTGGCTTTTGGTGCCGGGGTGCACCAGTGCCTGGGGCTGCACCTTGCGCGGCTTGAGATGCGGATATTGTTCGACGAACTGCTCGACCGGGTGGATAAGGTAGAACTGGCAGGCACGCCGCAGCGTGCGTCCAGCACGTTCGTCGGCGGGCCCAAGACGCTGCCGATCCGCTTTGTCGCGCGGTAGGCTTGCCGGATGAACAGCCGGATGGATTGCAAGATGAATAGATAGTGGCCTGCGGTGGATGGGCGATGTAGCCTGACCGCCAGGGCCCATATTGAAAAGACCAAGCACCCGGACCCAGCCGGGCAGATTTCTCAGGAAAGGATCGTTCACATGGTTCAGCAATACAGCGTACTGATCAACGGCAAGCTCGAAAAGCCCGGCAAGTGGATCGACGTGGTCAATCCCGCCAACGAGCAGGTGATCGGCCAGGTGCCCGATTGCGGCCAGGAAGAGCTCGATCGTGCGGTCGCCGCCGCGCGCGCCGCGTTCAAGACCTGGTCGAAGACCCCGGTCGAGGATCGCCGCGCGGTGATCATGAAGATTTCGGGCGCGATCAAGGAGAACGCCGACGAGCTGATGCGGCTGCTGACGGCTGAGCAGGGCAAGCCGCATGCGCAGGCGACCGGCGAAATCTATGGCGCGGCCGGAATGGCCGCTGCGCAATCGACGCTGAGCCTGGAAGACGAGATCAACGAGGACAGCGAGGTTCGCCTCTCGCGCACCCGGCGCGTTCCGGTCGGCGTGGTCGGCGGCATTGTGCCCTGGAACTTCCCGGTGATGATGGCGATCCAGAAGATCGTGCCGGCGCTGCTGTCGGGCTGCACCATCGTGCTCAAGCCATCGCCGTTCACGCCGCTGGCGACGCTGCGGATCATGGAACTGGTGGCTGATTTGGTGCCGGCAGGCGTGCTCAATGTCATCACCGGCGGCGATGACCTCGGCCCGATGATCACCGCGCACCCCGATATCGACAAGATCACCTTCACCGGATCGACCGCGACCGGCAAGCGGGTGATGGAATCGGCCTCGAAGGACCTCAAGCGCATCACGCTCGAACTCGGCGGAAACGATGCCTCGATCGTGCTCCCCGATGCCGACGTCAAGAAGGTGGCAGAGCAATTGTTCTGGTCGAGCTTCACCAACGCCGGCCAGATCTGCGTCGCGGCCAAGCGCATCTATATCCATGAGGACATCTATGACGAGCTGTCGGCCGCGATCGCCGAATACGCCCGTCACGTGAAGGTGGGCGATGGCGCCGAGCAGGGCACCGCGGTCGGGCCGATCCAGAACAAGAAGCAGTACGAGCGCGTGCTCGAACTGATCCAGGATGCCAAAGACCATGGCTACAAGTTCCTGGTCGGCGGCGATCATGATCCGTCGGTGCCGGGCTATTATGTTCCGATCACCATCCTCGACAACCCGCCTGAAGACGCGCGGATCGTCGCCGAGGAGCAGTTCGGTCCGGTGATGCCGCTGATGAAGTTCGCCACCGTCGATGAAGCCATCGCGCGCGCCAATGCTTCGGATTACGGGCTGGCAGGCGCGGTCTGGACCAGCGACACCGACGAAGGCGTCCGCGTTGCCGAGCAGCTCGAAACCGGCACGGTGTGGATCAACGAGTTCCTCCACCTGTCGCCATTCGCACCCTTTGCCGGGCACAAGCAGTCGGGCTTCGGTGCCGAATATGGCAAGGAAGGCCTGCTTGAGTTCACCTACCCGCAAGTGATCACGGTGAAGCGCGAGAAAGCGGCGGCGTAGTTCCCAATCCTCCCCGAACGTGTCTCGGGGAGGATTTCTCGCACCACGACTCCGTCATTCCCGCGAACGCGGGAATCCCGCTTTGTGGTGCCGCTTAACCAGAAGCGGGACCCCCGCCTGCGCGGGGGTGACGAAGATGGATTGGGATTGACCTCATGGTTGACGTACCCTGCAACGCTGTTTAACCGTTCGATTAAATTCACGGCGGACTCGGGCTTGGCCCTGTCGTCGGTTCCAAGGAGAGAAATCATGGCTCATGCTTATATCGTAGACGCGGTCCGCACCGCTGGAGGCCGCCGCGGCGGACGTCTCGCTGGAATTCACCCTGTCGATCTTGGCGCAGCGGTGTTCGATGCCATCGCCAGCCGCAACGATTTCGATACCAAGGCGATCGACGACGTCATCACCGGCTGCGTCGGCCAGGGCGGCGAGCAGACGATGGATCTGGGCCGCAACGCGGTGCTCGCCTCGAAGCTTCCGGACAGCATTCCTGCGGTCACCATCGATCGCCAGTGCGGTTCGTCGCAGCAGGCGATGCAGTTTGCCGCGCAAGCAGTGATGAGCGGCACGCAGGATATCGTGCTCGCCAGCGGCATCGAGAGCATGACCCGCGTGCCGATGGGCAGCCCCGCGGTGCTGTACATGAAAGCGGGCCTTGGCAACTACAAGTCGGCGCGGCTCGAAGAGGCGTTTCCCGGTGTGATGTTCAGCCAGTTCGATGGCGCCGAGATGATCGTCAAGAAGCACGGCCAGACCAAGGAACAGATCGACGCCTATTCGCTCGAAAGCCACCGCCGCGCGGCGGCTGCCTCACAGGCCGGTGCGTTCGACAACGAGATCGTCCCGGTCGAGATCGAGACCCCCGAGGGCAAGGTCTGGCACAAGGTCGATGAAGGCATCCGCTTCGATGCGACGCTGGAAGGCATTTCGGGCGTCAAGCGGATCACCGAAACCGGCGTGCTTTCTGCCGCGAACGCCAGCCAGATCTGCGATGGTGCCTCGGCGGTGCTGATCGTGTCCGAACAGGCGCTGAAGGATCATGGCCTGACCCCGCGTGCGCGGATTCATCACGTCTCGGTAACCGCCGGCGATCCGGTGATCATGCTCGAAGAGCCGCTGTTCGCCACCGAGCGCGCGCTCAAGCGCGCGGGCATGTCGATCAACGATATCGACCTGTATGAGGTCAACGAGGCGTTTGCGCCGGTACCGCTGGCCTGGCTGTCGTACCTCGGTGCCAGCCATGACCGGCTCAACGTCAATGGCGGCGCGATCGCTCTGGGCCATCCGCTCGGCGCTTCGGGCACCAAGCTGATGGCGACGTTGCTCAACGCGCTTGAAGCGCGCGGCGGCAAGTACGGCCTGCAGACAATGTGCGAAGGCGGTGGCCAGGCCAACGTCACGATCATCGAACGGCTGGGCTGAGCTTTAAACAATCCTCCCCGGAACGGGGAGGGGGACCGCAGAGCGGTGGAGGGGAAGCGTCCAGGCGCTGTCACGAATGTTGGCATGACCCCGCTGCCCCTCTGTCAGTCCTGCGGACTGCCACCTCCCCGGCCCGGGGAGGATTGAAATTCGAATACCTTTCAGGAGACCCAATATGATACTCGACTCTTCGATTTCCGCCGTCGTCACCGGCGGTGCTTCGGGCCTTGGCGCTGCCACCGCCCGCGCGCTGGCCGCCAAGGGCGTCAAGGTTGCCATCTTCGATCTGCAGGAAGAAAAGGGCACCGCGCTCGCCAATGAAATCGGCGGTGTGTTCTGCGAAGTTAACGTCACCGACGACGCCAGCGTCGATGCAGGGTTCGCCAAGGCCCGCGCCGCGATCGGCCAGGAGCGAATCCTGGTCAACTGCGCCGGCACCGGCAATGCGATCAAGACCGCCAGCCGCTCGAAGGAAGACGGCAGCATCAAGCATTTCCCGCTCGATGCGTTCAACTGGATCATCCAGATCAACCTCGTCGGCACCTTCCGCTGCATCGCCAAGTCGGCAGCCGGCATGATGACGCTCGACCCGCTGGCCGATGGCGATCGCGGTGCCATCGTCAACACCGCATCCGTGGCGGCCGAAGACGGCCAGATCGGCCAGGCGGCCTATGCGGCATCGAAGGGCGGTGTCGTCGGCATGACCTTGCCGATCGCGCGCGATCTTTCGAACGAAGGCATTCGCGTCAACACCATCCTGCCCGGCATTTTCAATACCCCGCTGCTCGCCGCCGCGCCGCAGCCGGTCAAGGATGCGCTGGGCGCTTCGGTTCCGTTCCCCAAGCGTCTGGGCAACCCGGAAGAATATGCGCAGCTCGCGATGACGATGATCGAGTGCGGCTATTTCAACGGTGAAGATGTGCGCCTCGATGGCGCCATTCGCATGGCACCGCGCTGAGCTGACCAGTTCCCCGTCCGATGGATGATCGGGCGGGGAACGCTTTCATCGTGTAGAAGGGCCTTCAGATGGAATATACGGCCATCCGCTATTCGTTAGCCGACGGGATCGCGACGATCACGCTCGATCGCCCCGAGAAAATGAACGCCTTTACCAATACGATGATGGCCGAGATGATCGACGCGTTCGATCGGATCGATGCTGATGATGACGTCCGCGCAGTCATCGTCACCGGCGAGGGCAGGGCGTTTTGTGCGGGGGCGGATCTGACGCCCGACAGCGGGGGCGGACCGTTCTCCAGCGACGATCCGGTCAGCGACCTGTCCGATCCGCGTGTACGCGACGGCGGCGGGATGCTGACGCTGCGGATGTTCCGGTGCACCAAGCCTGTGATCGGCGCGATCAATGGTGCAGCGGTGGGCATAGGCGCGACCATGCAACTGCCGATGGATATGAGACTCGCGTCGAGCACCGCGCGATTCGGGTTCGTGTTCGCACGGCGCGGCATCGTTCCCGAAGCGGCATCATCCTGGTTCCTGCCCAAGCTGGTGGGACATCAACAGGCCCTCGAATGGTGCATGACCGGCAGGGTTTTCGATGCGCAGGAGGCGCTCGCAGGCGGGCTGGTCCGGTCGGTTCACGCGCCCGAGGACCTGATCCCCGCAGCGACTGCGCTGGCCCGCGAAATCGCCGATAACACCGCGCCGGTGTCGGTGGCGCTGACCCGCGCCATGCTATGGCGCCTGCCATCTGCGCCGCACCCAATGGACGCGCACCGGATCGACAGCCGTGCAATCTATACCCGCTCGCGTTCGGGCGATGCGGCCGAGGGGATATCCAGCTTCCTGCAGAAGCGCGCAGCTAATTATCCCGACCGGGTTGCATCCCAGATGCCGGGTTTCTATCCATGGTGGGATGAACCCCAGTATGAATGAAGCGCCAACGCACGATGGCGAGCTCAATGCCCGCGATCAGCTGATCGATGCAGCCAGCCAGATCATGCGCGACGGCGATACGGTAGACCTTTCGTTGAGCGAACTGTCGCTGCGATCTGGCCTCAACAGTGCTTTGGTCAAATATTATTTCGGCAACAAGCAAGGCCTGATGCTGGCGCTGCTCGAGCGCGACATGCGCAACATCGTCAACAGCCTCGATGCGCTGGTGGCCAAAGACTTTCCCCCCGACGAGAAGCTGCGCGTGCATATTCGTGCGGTGATCGGCACCTATTTTCGATTTCCCTATCTCAACCGGCTGTTGATGCGGATGGTCCGCGATGCCTCGCCCGAGGTTTCGCGCAAGATTGCCGACGACTATCTGCTGCCGATCTCGCATGCCTATTCGAAACTGATCGACGAGGGTGTGAAAAAGGGCTTGTTTCGGCCGATCGATCCGCAACTGTTCTACTTTACGGTCACGGGTGCTGCCGACCGGTTCTTTTCGGCGCGGCTAGTGCTGCATCATTGCTATGGGCAGAGCGAGGTGACCGAGCAGATGCGCGATGACTACGCCGACCACACGCTCGATATTATCATGCCAGGATTGCTGAAACGTCCCGATTGAAAAAAGACACCGGTATCATCTGAATGTCCGATGAACCGTTGGTTACATAACATCGCGTTACGGTAATAAACTTACAACAAAGAGAAACTTTCGGTATAGGGGAGGCATGAACACTCCCAACCCGATTCCCGTCGCCATTCATTCTACCGAACAGGCAGATCGTCACGCACGTTCTGCCTCGGTCAGCAATGCTGATCAGCAGGCTTTCGACGCTGCGACCGTTCGGTTGCGCCATGCGTTGCATGCTGCCGCTAACGGGGCGTACTTTCATGAAGTGTGCGATGCCCGGCTTGCCCTGCGTTCGCTGGCGGTAAAGCTGCGAGACGCCGGATTTTGGCGGTCGGACAAGCAGGGTTTGCGCGCAACGGTATCGCTGTTGTGGGAGGCGGACCGGTTTGTGAATGATCATGCACTGACCTGCCCGGACGACAAGTCCGCGCAACTATAATTGAATCGAGATCAAATTCTTTACGTCTGCCGGGTCGCACGGGAGCAGGCGTGAAGAGGCGGGTCGGTCGCGGCTTTGAGACGAGTTACGCACCGACCCGCCATTCATTTATCGTGATGTTACCGTTTAATGACACTATCCGTGCCACAATGTAACATGTGGGTTACGGTGGTCATCACACGAAGTTTCGCGGTTCTACTTCGCAGACGTCCAGATCTGGGTCTGGCAAAACATCGCGACACACCCTTCAACATTCAGGCTTCCGGCCTTGCCGTTGCTGACGATTGACCGATAGGTCTTGCCGGTGTTCGGATCGTAGATCTGGCCGCGCCATTTGGCGCCATCCGCGACAAAACCGCTCAGGATAGGCAGCCCTACCAGCTTGCGCTTTCTCAACACCGGATCAGGATTGTTAACATCGGTGGTGGCGCCGCTTTTGGGCTGTTCGATCAACCGTGCAATCTTGCCGCACAGAGCCTTGCCGCAGGGCGCGATAGTAACCAGCGCGCGTTTGTCCTTGGTGTACCATTGCCCAGTGATATTCTCCGCAGCCTGAGCAGGCATTGCAAATGCAAGTGTCCCGGCGGCCAGAATTGCGACAGATGCGATCAAGCGCATATTGTTCTCCACCTCGAATAGGAATAGCCTGTCATCCTAGCCACGCAGCAGACGGGGACAAAACCGGCGGTGTCCGGTCGTAGATAACGCGGGGAAGGACAAGCATGAAGCGGAAATTTGCAGCGACGAAATTTGCAGCGATAGTGTCATTATGGGTGTGTGCAGCCACAGCGCCGCTGATGGCCAAGGACATCCTCGTTGCAGCGGGCAGCGGCGCACAGGAGCGGTTGCAGGAAGCGCTGATTCTTGCCCAGCCCGGTGACACGGTGGTGTTGGCCGAAGGCAAATTCGTGCTCACCGACGGACTGTCGCTCGATGTCGCAGGCGTGACCGTCAAGGGCGCGGGACCCGACAAATCGGTGCTGAGCTTTGCCGGGCAACTCGCTGCGGGTGAAGGCCTGCTGGTGACCTCTGACAATGTCGTGCTGCGTGATTTTGCAGTGGAAGACAGCAAGGGCGATGCGATCAAGTCCAAAGGTGCGGACAACATCGTCTATCACAACCTGCGGGTCGAATGGACCTGGGGGCCCAAGGAAACCAACGGTGCCTATGGTATCTACCCGGTCGAGAGCGAAAACGTACTGATCGATTCGGTGCTGGTGATCGGCGCATCAGATGCGGGCATCTATGTTGGCCAGTCGCGCAACATCATCGTCCGCGATTCGATTGCGCGGTTCAATGTTGCGGGCATCGAGATCGAAAACAGCTTCAACGCCGACGTGTTCGATAACGTCGCCACCAAGAACACCGGCGGGATTCTGGTGTTCGACCTGCCCAATCTGCCGCAACAAGGCGGCCACAACGTCCGCGTGTTCAGCAACATCGTCGCAGAGAATGATACACCCAACTTTGCGCCAAAGGGCAACATCGTCGCCAGTGTGCCGACAGGTACCGGCGTCATGATCATGGCCAATCGCGATATCGAAATTTTCGACAATGTGTTCGAAGGCAATGGCTCGTCTAACATCATGGTCATCGGCTATCGTCAGGCATTTGACGATGCGCAATATCAGCCGACGGTGCGCCATGTACGGATCAGCGACAACGCGCACGGCAAGACCGGTTTTGCCCCGCAATTTGACGGTGGCGAGATGCTCGCCGCAGCCTTTGGCGGCAGCGTGCCGCCGATCATCTGGGATGGCGTCGGCGGTTCCGGTGCCAGCATCGTGTCGAGCGACGAGGTGCCGGTGCTCAACCTGGGCCTCACCCGCTCCGACCAGCCGATCGAGACCGCGCAACCCCAGCTTGCCAAGCTGACCGGCGACGCTGCACCCAAGCTGCCCAAGATCGTGATGCCCGAAGCGATGGAAGCTGCAATCCGGTGAACCCGATGCGGATTGCCCTCGCGCTGGGCTGCGCGGCATTGGTGATCAGCGCTGCGCCTGCATCGGTGCGGGTCAACGACAGTGTGATCCTCGATGCAGGCTATCCGCGTGCCTTGTCTGAATACGGCTTTTTCACAGGGCAGGGGGTCGCCAGCCCTTCGGCGCAACTGATCGGCTACAATCTGCAAACACCGTTGTTCTCTGACTATGCCGAAAAGCAGCGGTTCGTCTACGTCCCCGACGCGGCGCGGATTAGGGCAGATACTGACGGGAGGCTCGATTTTCCTGTCGGCAGCGCGCTGATCAAGACCTTCGGCTATGGCACCGGCACGGCGTTTCGCCCGATCGAGACCCGCGTATTGCTGCACCGCGCATCGGGCTGGGAGGCCTTGCCCTATGTCTGGAAATCGGATGGGTCGGATGCCGAACTCAAGCTCGCCGGGACGCGATTGCCTGTCTCCGTCACTCCACCTTCGGGGCAGACGCAGACGATCAGCTATGCCGTACCCAACAAGAACCAGTGCAAGGAATGCCATTCGCGCGCAGGCGCGGTGGTGCCGATCGGGCCGACTGCCGCCAATATGGATGTAGCGCCGGCCTATATCCCAGCGTTTCGCAATCGTATCGACTGGACCGGCAAGACACCGCTGGGCACCGGCCCGGTGTGGAACGATGCCGCATCAGGTTCGCTCGATGCGCGAGCCCGCGCCTATCTGGCGGTAAACTGCGCACATTGCCACAACCCGGAAGGGTCGGCGAGCAATTCGGGGCTGTTCCTCGATGCGCAGGCGGCAGGCGATCCGGTCGCGACCGGCATCTACAAGCGCCCGGTCGCAGCAGGGCGCGGTAGCGGCGGGCATGATTTTGCAATTGCCCCGGGCGACCCTGCGCAGTCGATCATGATCCACCGGATGCGCTCGACCGAACCCGGCGTTGCCATGCCCGAGGTTGGGCGCTCGATGGTGCATGAAGAAGGCGTCGCGCTGATCGCGCAATGGATTTCGTCACTCCCCGCCAGATAGCTGTTGCACCCCACCGATCGCGCGCTACTCGAAGGTTCAGATGTCATCATGCAAGGGCGGACGGCGATGAGCGAGTGGACGATTGGGGTTATCGGCGGTTCGGGCCTGTATGCGATCGACGGGCTGGAAGATGCGCAATCGATCCGGGTGGACAGTCCGTTCGGCGAGGCCTCGGACGAGGTTGTTATCGGAACGCTGCACGGTCATCGTTTCGTGTTCCTGCCGCGTCACGGCAAGGGTCACCGGATCAGCCCGACCGACGTCAACGCCCGCGCCAATATCGATGTTCTCAAGCGCGCAGGCTGCACCGATGTGATCGCGATCTCGGCAATTGGGTCGTTGCGCGAGGAGCTTGCGCCAGGGTGTTTTGTTGTCGTCGACCAGTTCATCGATCGCACCGTCAACCGCACCAAGAGCTTTTTTGGCACCGGAATGGTTGCGCATGTCTCGATGGCCGATCCCGTCTGTCCGCGCCTCGCCACGCTGGCGGCAGAGGCCGCGCGCGCTGCTGGCGCACCGGTATCGGTCGGCGGCACCTATCTGGCGATGGAAGGCCCGCAGTTCTCGAGCCGCGCGGAAAGCCACATGTATCGCGCCTGGGGTTGCGATGTGATCGGGATGACAGCAATGCCCGAGGCGAAGCTGGCGCGCGAAGCAGAGCTGCCCTACGCGCTGGTCGGCATGGTCACCGACTATGATTGCTGGCGCGAAGGCGAGGCACATGTCGAAGTGGGCGCGATCATCGCGCAAATGAACAGCAACTCGGCCAGGGCGCGGCAGATGGTGATCGAACTCGCCAAGGCGCTGCCGCAGCAAAGACCGGCCAGCCCGATCGACACTTGCCTCGATTTCGCGCTGATCACCGCGCCCGAAGCGCGCGACCCCAAAGTGCTTGCGCAGCTTGATGCCGTTGCCGGAAGGGCCTTGCACGCCAACCCGGAGTGATCAGGCAGGAGTGATCAGGTAGAAGTGGTTAGGCAGACGCCGCTGAATTGCGGACGGTACTGTTCTGCGAAAGGGCCCAGCGAGTGATCGCGGCCATCCCGGTCGTCCCGCCCCGCACCGCCAATCGTGCAGGCAGCGAAATCGAAAGCCCGTGCATCGAACGCGCCCAGCCTGGCAGCAGATCGACCCCGGCCTGCATCGTCATGTGATGAAACGGAGCAAGCGCGGGGCTGGATGCGGGTTGGTGGAGCAGCAGGTCGGCGATCTCGCGGGTACGTTCGTCGAAACGCAGTCTGGGCCGGGCATCGCGGACAAAAGTCTGCGCCGCGCGATAGGTACGCGGCACCGGATCAGCGCCGAGCAGCACACCAACCTGCGCCATTTCGTCGAAATAGCGGTCCCTGTCGCGCATCGACATATGCGGCTTGCGATAGCGGATGAAGCTCTCGACGAAGCACAGGCTTTCGGTGACATGCACCCAGGCGAGCGCTTCGGGATCGTTGGCATGATAGGGAGTGCCATCGGGTAGCGTGCCGTGCACATAGTCGTGAACCCGCCGGATGCGGGCAATCTCGCCCAGCGCCTGCGCCTTGTCACCATAAGTCGTTCGGGCAAGAAACGCCGCCGTCCGGCGCAGGCGTCCACGCATGTCCTGTCGAAACACCGAATGGTCCCATACACCCGCCAAGACACGGGGCTCCAGCATCTGCAGCAAAAGCGAGGCGATGCCGCCGATCATCATCGCGGTGACATCGCCATGCACCTGCCAGCATACCGAATTCGGGCCGAACAATCCTTCGTCCTCACGCGATATCTCGATCGTCTTGCCGCCCGGATCGGCAAAGATCCTGCGGATTTCGGTTCCGATGGAGTCGCGCAGTGTCTGCATGGTGCCAATATGGGGTGCCAGTTGGGTTTTGCCAATCGCTGCCGAACCATTCCCGCATTCGTCCTGAGTGCCGGGTTTTACGGGATTTTCGCGCCATTGCGGTGGTATCGGTAACGCTTTGCTAATCGCGGCGCGCTATCCGGAAATGTATGTTCGGACAGAAGCAATCAGACCCTGACAATGCTGAGTCATCGCTGATTGATCGGTTCAATCACGGTGTTGTCGAAGGGCTGAGCGGTATCAATCCGATTTCGGCTGCCTCGTTGCTCGGGATCTGCGCACTGTGGCCTATCGTCATCGGTGTACGGACCCTGGCGCTCCTGATCTCCGCGGTGGCCGGCGGGTTTCAGTTCGCGTTTGTATCCGTGCCGCTCGTCATAGCAATTGTGGTTTCGTTGGTTATCGACCTGGCGATCTATCTTCCCTCGGTCAGCAGCCGGGCGCGGCAGCAGTTCGGCGTCCGGTTTCCCGGCCTGCTCGCGGCTATCGTCTGCCTGTCATCGGCGACCTATGCCTTTGCGCTCGTCACCATTGCCTATGCCAGCGGGTCGGTTGGCGTTCTGCTGGGGCTGATCGCGCTGCTGGGTGCCTTGCTGCCATCGCTCACGGTGATGGTGCCGCATCGCATGCTGATGTTTCTGGCAAGCCTTTCGACCGCAGCGGGCGCGCTGGCGGGAAGCGGCGAGCCGCAGCTTCTGGTCGGCGCGATGGTATTCCTGCCAGCCATGCTGCTGGTGGCGCTGATCCGCAGCAAGGATGACCGCGAGGCCGAAGCGATTATCGACCAGCAGAAATTGAACAACGACCGCGCCCGCTGCCTGTTGACCGATTACGAAAAATCTGGCCGCGGCTGGTTCTGGGAAACCGATCGGCATGGCCGGATCGTCTATATCAGCCAGGAAGCGATCAGCGCGATCGAGGCCGATCCGGAGACGATCATCGGCCAGCCGCTAAGCTCGGTGATTTGCTCGCCCGGATCGGCAGGCGGCGGCAGCGAGCGGACGTTCAACTTCCACTTTTCGGCGCGTACCGCATTCAGCGATCTGGCCGTCCATGTCGCAAAATCGGCGGAGGAACGCGCCTGGTCGCTTTCGGGAGGTCCGTTCTACAACGAGTTCGGCCAGTTCGTCGGCTTTCGCGGGCATGGGACCGATCTGACCGAGGTCCGGCGGTCGCACGAGGCGGTGACCCAGCTGGCGCGCTATGACAACCTCACCGGGCTTGCCAACCGGCTGTACATCAAGGAACTGTTCGAAAAGGCGCTGATCGGCCATCGCGGCGAACCGAGCCCTTGCTCGCTGTTTCTGCTCGATCTCGACCGGTTCAAGCAGGTCAACGACACGCTTGGGCATCCGATTGGCGATGCACTCCTCAAGCAGGTGTCCGAGCGTCTCAAACGGACAATCGGCGAGTGCGGCGAGGTTGGCCGCCTGGGTGGCGACGAGTTCCAGGTCGTCCTCCCCGGCATTATCAGCGAGGAGCGGTTGGCGGACATTGCCCGTTCGGTGATCGTCAACCTCAGCCACCCGTATATGGTCGAAGGTAACCAGATCGTCATCGGCGCATCGGTGGGAATAGCCATTGCCGATGGCCGTCATGTATCCGGCGCGGAAACGCTGATCCGCAACGCCGACCTTGCGCTTTATTCGGCCAAGGAGAACGGCCGTGGCATCTGGAAGTTCTACAGCGAGGATATGCACAAGGTCGCGCACGAACGCCGCGCGCTTGAAGGCGAATTGCGCGCCGCTTTGCAGGCTGGCGGGATGAGCGTTGCCTATCAGCCGGTCATCAATGTTGCGACCGAAACGATCAGCGGCTTCGAGGCACTTGCGCGTTGGCAGCATCCGCAGCGTGGTGCGATCAGCCCCAGCGTTTTTGTCCCGATCGCCGAGGAATCGGGCCTGATCATGCAGCTGGGCGAGTGGGTGCTGCGCACCGCGTGCGCCGATGCGGCGGCCTGGCCCGGGCAGGTCAGGATCGCGGTCAACGTCTCGCCGATGCAGTTTGCCGACCCTGCTTTCCCCGCGATCGTTTTGAATGCGCTGGCGCAAAGCGGCCTGGCACCCGAGCGGCTCGAGCTGGAAATCACCGAAAGCGTCTTTCTCGATGACAAGCTCGATGCCGCGCGGATCTTCGAGCGGTTGAAGGGCATCGGCGTGCGTCTGGCGCTGGACGATTTCGGTACCGGATATTCGGCTCTGGGGTATCTGCGCACCGCGCCGTTCGACAAGATCAAGATCGACCAGAGTTTCGTTCGGGGTGCTGCGCATTCGGGCAGCGCCAACAGCGCGATCATCCGCTCGATCGTCTCGCTCGCCGAGGCGCTGAACATGGAGACTACGGCCGAGGGTGCCGAAACGATCGACGAGCTCGAGCTGATCCGTTCGCTGGGCTGCAGCCATGTCCAGGGTTATATCTACGGCAAGCCGGTGTGCCTGGTGGAGGCCAACGAGCGGCTTGCCGGGGTGGACAGCCATGTCGAACCGATCGGCCACAAGCACAGCCGTGACATCCGCTACAAGGTGTTGCGCACGATTGGCATCCACCATGACGGCTATTGCTATCCCGCCAAGATCAAGAACATTTCGCCGGGCGGCGCGCTGATCGAAGGACTTTGGGATGTTCCGGCGGGGACCGAGTTCGAGGTCGCTCTGGGGGCGAACATGAAGGTCCGCGCCATGGCGCGCTGGTCGGTGGATGACCGGACGGGGCTGCAGTTCGAGCTGCCGATCAGCCTGGAAAAATTTCGCCATTCCGCACCGCCGCAGATCGCCACTGGGTATCCCGAGTTGCTGCGCGCCTGATCGCCCTCCGGCCGCCGCGCCCACGGCACCACTTAGCTCGGATGCCAAAAGTGCGGCCTGACACGGCCCGACACGGCCTTGCGTCGGTGAATTTTATGACATAGCCTGTGTCAATATGCTCAACGGTCTGAGCGAAACAGGAGAGGTGGCATGACGCACACCGGGCGGAAAGTCGCTGTCGCAATCATCGTCGGCGTCGCGTTGACTGGGCTGGGCGCAGCATCAGTCCCGCGGTCCGCGCCAAATCCGGTCGCGTCCGCCGCGTCGTCATCGCCAGCTCCAGTTGCGGCCCCTGTCTCCGTCAAGCCCAACTTTGTCGTGTTGCTCGCCGACGATCTGGCGCTGATGGATCTTGGCATTTATGGCGGTGAGGCGGCCACGCCCAATATCGATGCGCTGGCGCTGCGCGGGCGGATGTTTACCCGCTATTATTCATCGCCGTTGTGCTCACCGTCGCGTGCGATGCTGCTCACCGGGCTCGACAATCATCGCACCGGGGTTTCGACGATCCAGGAAATGATCCCGCCCGAGCAGACCGGCAAGAAGGGATATTCGCTGCGGTTCGAGCCCGGTGTCACCACGATCTCGGAGCGTCTGCAGGGGCAGGGTTATCGCACCTATATGACCGGGAAATGGCATCTGGGTCATGGGCAGGGCGACCTGCCCGTCGATCATGGGTTCGACCGGTCGTTCATCCTCGATGCCTCGGGCGCGGACAACTGGGAGCAGAAGTCCTATATGCCGTATTACAAGACGGCGCCGTGGTTCGAGGACGCCAAGCCGGCGACGCTGCCTGCGGACTTCTATTCCTCGCGGTTTTTAATCGACAAGATGATCGACTATATCGACTCCGGATCCGCCGATCAGCCGTTCTTCGCCTATGTCGGCTTTCAGGCGGTGCACATACCGGTGCAGGCACCGGCCGAGTTCACCCGCAAATACGCCGATACCTATCGCGAAGGCTGGGCCGTGATGCGCAAGGCGCGGTGGCAGCGGGCGCAGGCGATCGGGCTGATCCCGCAAGGCGCGCCGCTCGCCGATCCGCCGCAAGGGCTGCGCGCTTGGGAGAGCCTGAGCGCGCAAGAGCAGGCGCTGTTTGCGCGCCACATGGCGATCAACGCCGGGATGATCGAGGCGATGGATCATCACATCGGGCGGCTGGTGACGCATCTCAAGCGCACCGGACAATATGACAATACCGTGTTCGTGTTCGCATCCGACAACGGGCCCGAGCCCAGCAACCCGATGGCAGGCGCGCGCAGCATGGACCTGTGGACCCGCACCAACGGCTACAGCGTATCGGCAGACAATTGGGGCGAGAAGGGAACCTACGGCTTCATCGGCCCCGAGTTCGCCAACGCCGCCGCGTCTCCGGGTGCGATGTTCAAGTTTTACACCAGCGAGGGCGGCTTGCATGTTCCGATGATCATTGCAGGGCCCGGCATCGCCCCAGGTCAGCCAAGTTCGGCCATGACGGTGGTCAGCGATATCGCGCCGACGCTGTTGGCGCTGGCAGGCGGTAAGGCCGAAGCCGGCGCGTTCGATGGAACGTCTTTGGTCCCGCTGCTGACCGGAGAGCGTGAAGAGGTTCGCTCCGCCGAGGTCCCGGTGGGTTTCGAGGTCTCGGGCAACGCGGCCTTGTTCAAGGGCAGCCACAAGCTGGTGCGCAATCTCAAACCTTATGGGGATGGGCAGTGGCGGTTGTTCGACATATCCAGCGATCCGGGCGAAACCCGCGATTTGAGCGAAGCCGAACCTGCAAAGTTCCAAGAACTCATGGCCGATTATCGTGCCTATGCCTCCCGCAATGGCGTCCTCGAAATGCCCGAGGGCTATGATTCAACGACACAGATCGGCATCAATACAGTCAAAAAGATGGCGGGGCATTATTGGTGGGTGCTTGCAGGGATGGGCCTGCTGATCATCGCCGCGCTTTATGGCATCTTCAAGCTGGTCCGGCGCAGCAGCGGGACACGCCCGGCTTGACCCGATCACGGTATTGACATAGCTTATGCCAATAAAGTGACGCCGGAGAGAATGATGCAACCTGTCGAACTGCTCGGGGCTCCGGGTTCGCCCTATTCACGCAAGATGCTCGCGTTGTTGCGCTATCGGCGGATCGCACACCGGATGATCTGGGGCAGCCATATGCAGCCGATGCCCGGCTATCCTGCGCCCAAGGTCAAGCTGCTGCCCACGGTCTATTTCGGCGAGGGCGATGCCCGCGAAGCCGTGGTCGATTCCACCCCTATCATCCGCCGGCTCGAGGCAGAACATCCAGGCCGTTCGGTCATCCCCGAAGACAAACTGCTGCGGTTTCTGGATATCCTGATCGAGGATTTCGCCGACGAGTGGATGACCAAGGCGATGTTCCATTATCGCTGGCATTACGCCGAAGACGCTGCCAACGCCGGGCCCATGCTGATCTTCTGGCAGGACAGCTGCTATCCTGACGATGTCGCCAAGCCGATGGCCGACAGCTGCGCCCGGCGCCAGATCGACCGGCTGTTCGTCGTCGGCTCGAACGATACCACCGCGCCGATCATCGAGGCGAGCTACCAGCGGCTGGTCGGTATCTTCGACCGGATCGTCCAGCGGTGCGGCTTTGTGCTGGGCACGCGGCCCTCGGCGGCGGACTTCGCGGTCTATGGCCAGCTCACCCAATTGGGTATCGTCGATCCGACCCCTGCGCGGATCATGGCGAAGGGCTCGCCGCGCCTCAGGGCCTGGCTCGACCGGGTCGAAGACCTGTCGGGCCAGCCCGATGGCGATTGGATTGCGCATGCCTCGCTATGGGCGCATCTGGGTGAACTGCTTGCCGAGATCGGGCGAGTGTATGTGCCGTTTTTGCTGGCCAATGCGCAGGCTGCCGCTGCCGGCCAATCCGAGTTTGAAACGACGATCGACGGCAAGCGCTGGACGCAACCTGTATTTCCCTATCAGGCCAAATGTCTGCTGACGCTGCGGGCAGCGCGCGAAGCCCTGTCCGACGATGCGAGGCAGGCGCTAGACGCTCTGCTCGCGGGAACGGGTTGCGAAGAGATGTTTGAAACGGAGCATTCGGCATGATCCGCAAGGGCCTGATCGCGCTGCTCGTCGTGCTGGTGGCGGGCGGTACCTGGGCATGGTTCAACAAGAGCACCGTGCTGTTGTTTGCCGCGTCGAATTTCGGGAAGCATGATGTCGGTCCCAACCGACCCGTCGTCTGGCAGAGGGGCCCGGATGCGCCTGCGGTCCCGGCAGGCCAGCGCCCGCCCAACATCGTGTTCATCCTGGCAGACGATATGGGGATCAACGACATATCGACCTTTGGCGGAGGTGTCGCCGGCGGCCGGGTGCCGACACCCAATATCGACCGGTTGGCAGGCGAAGGCGCAATCTATTCCAATGCCTATTCGGGTACCGCGAGCTGCGCGCCATCGCGCGCGATGATATTGACCGGGCGTTACCCGACCCGCACCGGCTTCGAGTTTACGCCTACGCCCGATGGGATGGGCCGGATCGTTTCGGCCTTGTCGGCTGAGATGGATTCGGGCCTGCCTCCGCTGAGCTATAACGAATCGGTTGCAGAGGGTTCGCCCAGTTTCGATGGCCAGGGGCTGCCCGGCAGCGAACGAACCATCGCCGAAATCCTGAAACCGGCGGGTTATCACAGCGTGCATATCGGCAAATGGCATCTGGGTGACGGCCCCGAGTTCAATGCCAACGCGCAAGGATTCGATGAAAGCCTGCTGATGGCAAGTGCGCTGCATCTTCCCGAGGAAGATCCGGACGCGGTCAACGCCAAGCTCGATTTCGACCCGATCGACAAGTTTCTGTGGGCGCGGATGCAATATGCCACCAGCTACAATGGCGGCGACTGGTTCAAGCCGGGCGGCTACCTTGCCGATTACTGGACCGACGAGGCGATCAAGGTGATCGAGGCGAACCGCAACCGCCCGTTCTTCCTCTACCTCGCACACTGGAACGTCCACACCCCGTTGCAGGCGACCAAGGCGGATTACGAGGCAGTGGGCGATATCAAGCCGCACCGGTTGCGGGTGTATGCCGCGATGGTCCGCGCGCTCGATCGCAGCGTAGGGCGGATCATGGCATCACTGAAAGAACAGGGGCTCGACGATAACACCATCATCGTGTTTTCCAGCGACAACGGCGGCGCGGGATATGTCGGCCTGCCCCAGATCAACGCGCCCTATCGCGGGTGGAAGCTGACGTTGTTCGAAGGCGGAATCCGGGTGCCGATGTTCGTCCGCTGGCCCGGAAGGATTCAGCCAGGGACCGTGATCGATACCCCGGTCGCGCATATCGATCTGATGCCGACCTTCGCCAAGGCAGGCGGCGCGACATTGCCCGCTGACCTCGCGATCGATGGCGTCGACCTGCTGGGCGATGATCCGGCGGACCCGGTCGGTAAACGCCCGGATGACGCGATCTACTGGCAAAGCGCATATTACCGCGTGGTACGCCAGGGCGACTGGAAGCTTCAGGTCACCGAGCGCCCGGCCAAGACCTGGCTGTTCAACCTGAGGCAGGATCCCACCGAAAAGCGCGATCTTGCGGCGAGCAATCCTGCCAAGGTTGCGCAGCTTAAGGCGCTGCTCGCCAAGCATCAGAAGAGCGCGCGCAAGCCGCTTTATCCGCACACGATCGAGGCACCGGTGGCGATCGACAAGACGCTGGGGCAGAAATTCAAGAAGGGCGATCCTTACATCTACTGGCCCAATTGATGGCTCAACTGCTGCCAGCGCCCGACCCGCGATTGCCACCCTCGGCCGCATCGCGATTTTTGGTGCTGTGCGGCGTGCTGGCGGTGGTTCCCGGCACCATCCACGTCGCACTGCCCGATGGCGGGGCAGGGGTGATCGCGGGGATCGATCTGGGGCGCGATGGGGGGCGGATCATCGCGATGTTCGCCTGGGCGGGTGCCACCCAGATTGCCTGGGGGCTGACTATGCTGGCGGTGGCGTTGCGCTATCGCGCGCTGGTGCCGCTCGCGCTTGCCCTGCTGCTGCTCGAGCGCAGCCTGCACGCGCTCAATTTCTGGGTGCTGAAACCCGGCGCGCACCATCCGCCCGAGAGCTATGCGGTGCTGGTCGCGCTGCCGTTGATTGCCCTGTTTCTGGCTATTGCGCTGCGACGTCGTGGATGATGCGGAAGCCGATGTGGTTGGATGAGAAGTCGCGTTCCTGCGGCTGGCGCGCGGCAGGCCGATAGCGCGCGCAGAAGTTCGCCGCGCACAGCCAGCTTCCGCCCTTGATGATCATCCGCGCATCATCGACCGGGCTGTCGGTCCACTCCCAGACATTGCCGATCAGGTCGTGCACGCCATTGCGATCCGCCGGAAAACAGGCCACCGGCGCGGTACCAGAAAAGCCGTCGGTGGCCTGATCCAGCACCGGGAACACACCCTGCCAATGGTTGGCGCGTGGGATGCCGGCATCGTCCACTGCACCGGAAAAGCGGTTGGCAGGATCGGGCAGGCCGGTACTCGCGGCGTATTCCCATTCCTCTTCGGTGGGCAACCGCCCCCCCGCCCATTTGGCATAGGCTCGCGCATCGGCCAGCGTCACGTGCACCACCGGGTGGCGGCCCTTGCCTGTGATCGTCGAGCTTTTGCCCTCGGGCGTGCGCCATGTGGCTCCCTTGCGCAGCACCCAGCGCCCGTTGCCTGCCTTGCCATCGCGCACGAACAGCGCGGACCCGGCAGCGGGGTCGTCGCTATCGCTCGCGGTTTCGGCCTCGGTGACATAGCCGGTCGCCTGCACGAAAGCGGCAAACTGGTCGTTCGTGACCTCGTGGCTCTGGATGGAAAAGCCCTCGACGCGCAGACGCATCGACGGGTTTTCTTCGGGATACAACGGATCTGCGCCCTTGAGGAACGATCCGGCAGGCAAAGTTACAAAGCTGCCAGAGTTGAAGCCGGTGGGACAATCGGTCTTCGCACTGGCCTGCACTGGCCTGGTGACATCGGTTGGCTGGTCGCAGCCCTGCAAAGCAACCGACGCCGCGCACACCAGAACCAGCGTCGCACGCAAGCGTATCAGCCCAGCAGTTTGGAGATGGTGAGCTTCACCACATCGGTAGCCTGATCGACGCTCAAATTCTGGTCCTGCCGGAGCCGCCGCCAGGTCTGGAAACCGGCACACATCTCAACGGCTGAGAGCATCGTCGCATTCTTGCGAACCGGATCGGGCAGCACGTTTTCCAGGCCGGTCCGTTCGAGATGAAGGAACCGCTCGTAGTTGAGCATCAGATAGTCCGAACTGAACCGGCGAATGCTTGCTGCAATCTTGAGCGGCATGATCTTTTCATAGATCACCGCGCGGCGCTCGAGCAATTGGTCGAGCTGTGCCTGCCAGCCATCGCCGGTAAACGGCTGGTGGATGATCGGCATGATCTGTGCCTCCATCCGTTCGGTCATCTCGCTGTAAAGGCTATCCATTTCCTCGAAATGGCGGAACACGGTGCGCGCACTGACGCCCGCCCGTTCGGCGATATCAGCTGCGCTGGGCTCCATCTTGCCGCCCATGATAATGTCGAGCATCGCATCGACGATCGCCAGTCTGCTGCGCTCGCTGCGCTGTTTGCGACCGTCCGGATGACGAGTGGGATGGCTCATTGGGGTATTTGCATTCATGGTCACGGCTTACTGCCAAGCCTTTCACCTGTCACCCCTCCGAGCCAATCTTTGTGAGAATCGTTTGCATCCACGGCATGCCCATTGCTTCGGTCGACAACACCGTCTCGATGTTGAGCTGTCCATCCAGCCCGGCACTGCGATGCACCGCGATTTCGCGCCACTCATCGGACATCGACATCCGCACCATGTCGCCGCGCCTGGGATAAACGCCGATCGCGACCTCGTCCCACAGTTCGCTGACCTGGCCCAGCGAGAGGAAGGTGACATCGGCAGCGAACATCGCGATGCCGCCGAACTTCGGCAGCAATTGCGCGACCGCACGGCCATAGATCATGTACGCCTCGCGCCCGGTCAGGTCGGTTTCGCGGCCATCCTCGTACACTGCCTTGTCCTTGAACTTGAGCAGGTTGATCATGAAGATCGGGCCATCGGGCCCAGGCTGCATCAGCCCTGCCATGGTCGCAGGGTCACCGGGGAAGACCTCGTTCAAGACAGTGAAGGGCTGGGGCATCGCAGATTCCTCTCACTCGGTGTGATCAGGCAATGCTATATATTGACACAAGTCCTGTCAATATAACCGCCGATCAGCTGCCGTGGTCGAGGATCACCTGCAGGAATGCCTCGCCATAGGCCTCTAGCTTGCGGGTGCCGACTCCCGAGACCCGCGACAAGGCATCGAGCGTGCGCGGGCTGCGGTCGGTCATTTCGCGCAGCGTGCTGTCGTGGAAGATCACATAGGGCGGCACGCCTGCCTCCTGCGCCAGCTCGCGGCGGCAAGCCCGCAGCGCTTCGAACAGGGGATTGCTGACCGGATTGGGTGTGTCGCCCGCGCCGCGCTTGCCACGCCGCGCCCGCTTGGGTGGCAGCACCAGCGACAATTGCACTTCGTCGCGCAGGATCGCGCGCGCGCCAGGACCCAGCATCAGCCCGCCATGCTCGTTGGTGTCGAGCGCATCGCGCAGCAGCAGCGCGCGCGCCACCGGCTTGAGCAGCGCGACCTCGTCGTCTTGCACGATACCGAACACCGAAAGCTTGTCATGGCCGCGCTGCGTGACCTTGTCATTGCTCTGGCCGCGCAGCACCGCCTCGAGATGGCCGATGCCAAAGCTCTGCCCGGTCCGATACACCGCCGACAGCAGCTTGCGCGCGGTCTGCGTCGCATCCACGCTCGCGGGCGGGCTGAGGCAGTTGTCGCAATTGCCGCAGGTCTCGGGCGGGCTCTCGCCAAAGTGGCGCAGCAGGATCGCGCGGCGGCAGGTGCCGGTCTCGACCAGCGCGCCCAGCGCCGAGATCCGCGCGCGCTCGCCCGCCTGACGCTCGGGCTCGATCTCGCTGATCCGCATCCGCGCGCGGGCAAAGTCATCCGCGCCCCAGAACAGATGCGCTTCGGCAGGTTCGCCGTCACGGCCTGCGCGGCCCGATTCCTGGTAATAGCCCTCGATCGATTTGGGCAGGCCTGCATGCACCACGAAGCGCACATCGGGCTTGTCGATGCCCATTCCGAACGCGACCGTCGCGCACATCACCATGTCCTCACTGGCGATGAACGCATCCTGGTTGGCGCGGCGGACCTCGGGCGGCATACCGGCGTGATAGGCGCGAACCTGGCGCTTGCCGTCTCGGCTCAATTGTTCGGCGAGCTTTTCGGTGCCCGCCCGGGTCTGCGCATAGACGATTCCCGGGCCGGGGTTGCCGCCGACCAGATCGGCGATCTGCCGGGTCAGCCCGTCGCGCGGGTGGACGGCATAGCGGATGTTGGGCCGGTCGAACCCGGCGACGATCATGCCTTCGCGATCGATTCCCAACTGCTTGAGAATATCCTCACGGGTGTGCGCATCAGCCGTCGCGGTCAGCGCCAGCCGCGGGCGATCGGGGAAGCTGTCGAGCAACGGCTTGAGCAACCGGTAGTCGGGGCGGAAATCATGCCCCCATTCGGACACGCAATGCGCCTCGTCGATCGCGAACATCGCGATCGGTGCGCGGCCAAGCAGGTTGCGAAAGCCCTCCGAGCTCGCCCGTTCGGGTGCGACATACAGCAGATCGAGCTCGCCCGCACGAAAGCGGTCCTGCGTTTCCTGCCAGTCGGCGTCGACCGAGGTCAGGCTGGCGGCGCGGATGCCCAAAGCGGTCGCCGCGCGCAGCTGGTCGTGCATCAGCGCAATCAGCGGCGATATGACGACGCAGCAGCCATCGAGCGCAACTGCGGGGAGCTGATAGCACAACGATTTGCCCGCCCCGGTGGGCATGATCGCCAGCGTATTGCGCCCCGCCATGACGCGACTGACCACCTGGTCCTGCACGCCGCGAAAGGCGGAGAAACCGAACGTGTCATGCAAGACATCAAGGATGGGCTGAGTCATCTGCCCGCTCTTATGGACGGCGGGCAGCGCAGGGAAGGGAAAAAGCCGTGGTGCGTTGCAGCCAGCTCAGGCCGCGTTGTCGATGCCCAGCTCGGTCAGCTTGCGATACAGCGTCGAACGACCGATCCCCAACCGTCGCGCAACCTCTGTCATTCGCCCGCGATAATGGCCGATGGCGAGGCGGATTACATCCGCCTCGATTTCTTCGAGCGGGCGCAGGTTGCCATCTTCGCTATACAATGTGATGCCAATACCATCATGGCTGACAGACGCGCGGCGTGGCTCGTCCTCGCCCAGCATGTTGGTCAGTTGCGGGAATTCGGTGGTGGTCAGTGCATCGCCATCGCAGAAGATCGCGGCGCGGAACAAGGCGTTTTGCAACTGGCGGACATTGCCCGGCCAATCGAAGCTGGAAAGCAGCGACAGCGCCTCGTCGGTCACGCCGAGCCCCCGCATTCCGGGCTGCTCGGCGATCCGGTTGAGGAAGTGGCGGACCAGCGCGGGAATGTCGCTCGAGCGATCGCGCAGCGCGGGGATGGTGATCTGGACCGGCGCGATCGCATAATACAAGTCTTCGCGGAACGTGCCCGCCTCGACCATGGGCTTGAGCGGCATGTTGCTCGCGCAGATGAAGCGGACATCGCAGCGGAAGCTGTGCCGCGCGCCCAACGGGCGAATCTCACCCGCACGGATCGCATCGGCGAGCTTGCCTTGGGATTCGAGCGGGACCTGATCGATCTCGTCGATGAACAGGGTGCCGCCCTCGACCCGCTGGATCACGCCGACATGCCGATCGAACGCGCCGGGAAACGCACCGCGCTCATGCCCGAACAGCTGCGATTCGATCTGGCCGCTCGATGCCCCCGAACAGGTCACCAGGCGCAGCGCCAGCTTGGCGCGCGGGCTTGAGGCGTGGATCGCGCGTGCGATCATTTCCTTGCCGGTGCCGCTTTCTCCCTCGATCAGCACAGGCGTATGCGTCCGGGCCGATTTTGCCGCGATCGCGAGTGCTGCGCGAAAGCGCGGCGATGAGCCGATCATCTCGTCAAAGTCGAGCGGGGCCGCGATCTTTTCGGTCAGCGGACGCAGCTCATCGGCATCGTCTTTGCGCGTCGCAGCATTGAGCGCGGCGACCAGACGGTCGGGCGCAATCGGCTTGATCAGGTAATCGGTGGCACCTGCGCGCATCGCCTCGACCGCAAGCAAAGGCGAGGTGCTGGCGGTCAGCATCAGGATCGGCAGCGCAGGGCGGCGCGATTTGAGCTCGGCGATCAGTTCGGCGGCTTCGTCCCCTGGCACCCACTGGTCGAGGATGATCGCATCGAGCATCATCCCCTCCTGCGTGCCCAGCATCGCGATCGCAGTTTCCGAATCGTGCGCGAACACTGTGCGCCAGCCAGCCTTGGCCGCCAATGCGGCGACCAGCCTGCACTGCGCGGGTTCGTTGTCGATCAACATTACCCGGCGGGTTTGCGGATCGGTTTCTGTTCGTTCTTTTGCCATCATCATCTCGTCTAACGGCATGTGGTAAAAACCCGATTAAAGCTATGCTTTGGATCACCCTAGCGAATTCAGGCTTGCGGGATTGAGCGCCACCCGGCATTCGGTTAAAGCGAACCGAGATTAATTTCGGCAAAATTTGTAATGGAGAAGGCTCCTACCATGGCCAATGACCACTCTACCAACACCATTGAATCCGCTCGTCAGACTTATGAAGGTTTTATGGGCTGGATGAAAACAGGATCGATCATCGCGGCGCTGGTAACAGCGTTCGTTGTCGTCCTCATCGCCAGCTGACCGGCAACCTGCATGAAAATCGCGGTCCTCAAAGAGCAGGCATCGGGTGAACGGCGCGTTTCGGCGAGCCCGGAAACGGTCAAGAAATTCATCGCGCTAGGCGCGGAAATGGCGGTTGAAACCGGCGCAGGCGAATTTGCGTCGGTCACTGATGCCGATTTTGCCGCTGCTGGTGCGACCATTGCTTCGCGGGCCGAAGTGCTGGCCGGTGCAGATATCATCTTTGGTATCCAGGGACCCGATCCTGCCAGCCTGGCAGGCGCAAAGCCTGGCGCGATGATCGCCGCCTCGCTCAACCCGTTTGGTGAGCGGGCACGTATCGATGCCTATGCCAATGCCGGTTTCCAGGCGCTGGCGCTTGAGTTCATGCCGCGGATCACGCGTGCGCAGTCGATGGACATCCTGTCGTCGCAGTCGAACCTTGCCGGATACAAGGCTGTGCTTGATGGCGCATCCGAATATGGCAAGGCTTTTCCGATGATGATGACAGCAGCAGGTACAGTGTCTGCTGCTAAGGTATTCGTGATGGGTGTGGGCGTTGCTGGCCTTCAGGCGATCGCCACAGCACGTCGCCTCGGCGCGCAGGTTTCGGCGACTGACGTCCGTTCGGCCACCAAGGAACAGATCCAGTCGCTGGGTGCCAAGGCGATCTTTGTCGAGAATGTCGCGGGCATCGAGGGCGAGGGCGCAGGCGGCTATGCCACCGAAATGTCCGACGAATACAAGGCGGCGCAGGCTGAACTGGTCTCTTCGCACATCGCCAAGCAGGACATCGTGATCACCACCGCGCTGATCCCGGGCCGTGCCGCACCGCGCCTGGTATCGGACGCGCAGATCGCCAGTATGAAACCGGGCAGCGTTCTTGTCGATCTCGCGGTCGAACAGGGTGGCAATGTCGAGGGGGCTGTCGCGGGCGAAGTCGTCGTGAAGCACGGCGTCAAGATCGTCGGCCATCGCAACGTGCCCTCGCGGCTTGCTACTGATGCATCGGCTTTGTTCTCACGCAACCTGTTCAACTTTTTCTCCGCGTTCTGGGACAAGGAGGCCAAGGCCCCCGTGTTCCCCGATGACGACGAGATCGTCCAGGGCGTCCGGGTGACGATGGGCGGCAAGGTTGTGAGCGAGAGGCTGCTCGCCAGCTGATCGTCAGCAATCAATATCTAGACCGGCAAGCGCCGGCAACTCCCCGATGGATCGCATGACCGATCGCGCGGGATGAATGGAGAATGTGAAGATGGACTTCATCTCAATCCTGTCGATTTTCGTGATGGCCTGCTTTGTGGGTTATTACGTGGTCTGGTCGGTCACGCCTGCTTTGCACACGCCCCTGATGGCGGTGACCAACGCGATTTCGTCGGTGATCATCGTCGGCGCGCTGATCGGCAGCGCGACGGCGGATTCGCCTGTCGCCAAATATCTGGGGTTGATCGCGGTGGTGTTTGCCAGCGTCAATATTTTCGGCGGCTTTGCGGTCACCGAGCGCATGCTTGCGATGTACAAGAAGAAGGAGCGCAAGTGATGGCTCCGGGGGCAATACAACACATGAACCGTCGTCCGCTTACCACGCTTGCCGCGCTGTGCAGCTTCACCCTGTCAGCGCCTGCCTATGCCGCCGGCGGTGAAGGGACGGCGGTCAGCCCCTGGGTATCGCTGGCCTATCTTGTCGCAGGCGTGTTCTTCATCCTTGCGCTGCGTGGCCTCTCCAGCCCCGAAACCAGCCGTGACGGCAACCGGTTCGGGATGATCGGCATGGGGATCGCCGTCATCACCACGCTGGTGACGCATGACCTTGCCAACATTGTCGAGATCATTGCCGCCATCGCGATCGGCGGTGTTGCCGGTTTCGTCATCGCTCGCCGGATCAAGATGACCGACATGCCCCAGCTCGTGGCCGCGTTCCACTCGCTGGTCGGGCTCGCTGCGGTGCTGGTCGCGCTGGCGGCCTGGCTCAACCCCGGTGCTTTTGGCATCCTCGATGCGAACGCACAGATTCTCACCGTCAGCCGGGTCGAACTGGGGCTGGGTGTCGCCATCGGTGCGATCACCTTCTCGGGGTCGGTGATCGCATTTCTCAAGCTTAACGGTAACATGTCGGGTGCGCCGATCATGCTGCCAGGGCGGCATGTCATCAATCTGGGCGTGCTTGCGGGCATTCTTGGCCTGATCGCGGTGTTCACCGTGTCGCCAGAAGGTGGTGCGGGCCAGGGATGGCTGTTCCTGATCATCACCATACTCGCGTTCATCATCGGCTTCCTGCTGATCATCCCGATCGGCGGCGCGGACATGCCGGTCGTTGTCTCGATGCTCAACAGCTATTCGGGCTGGGCGGCAGCGGCGATGGGCTTTACCCTGTCGAACACCGCGATGATCATCACCGGCGCGCTGGTCGGCTCGTCGGGTGCGATCCTCTCCTACATCATGTGCAAGGCGATGAACCGCAGCTTCATCTCGGTGATCGCCGGCGGCTTCGGTGCCGACACCGGTGGTGGCGGCGCGGGCGCGGTCAAGATCGATCGTCCGTGGAAGCGCGGCAGCGCCGAAGACGCGGCGTACATGATGAAGCAGGCCGAAAGCGTGATCATCGTACCGGGATACGGCATGGCGGTGGCACAGGCGCAGCACGCGCTGCGTGAGATGGGCGATCTGCTCAAGAAGGAAGGCGTCAGCGTCAAATATGCGATCCATCCTGTCGCAGGCCGCATGCCCGGGCACATGAACGTGCTGCTCGCCGAAGCCAACGTGCCGTATGACGAGGTGTTCGAGCTCGAGGACATCAACAGCGAGTTCGCGCAGACCGATGTCGCGTTCATCATCGGCGCGAACGACGTGGTCAATCCGGCGGCGAAAACCGATAAGTCCTCGCCAATCTATGGCATGCCGGTGTTCGATGTCGACAAGGCCAAGACCGTGTTCTTCATCAAGCGCTCGATGGGCGGCGTGGGCTATGCAGGCGTCGACAATGACGTATTCTACATGGACCAGACAATGATGCTGCTCGCCGATGCGAAAAAGATGGTCGAGGATATCAACAAGAACCTGGGGCACTGAGCCGGATGCGGAAAATCGGCCTGATCGGCGGGATGAGCTGGGTTTCGACCGAAACCTATTACCGGCTGATCAACAAGGAGGTGCAGAAGCGCGCCGGGTCCTTGTGCAGCGGGCCGATGGTGATCGAGAGCCTGAACTTCTGCGATATCGCGCAGATCACCACGCCCGAGGGCTGGGATCACGCGGCCGAAAAGCTGACCGCGGCGGCGCGCGCGCTCGAGCACGCGGGCGCCACCGCGATCCTGATCTGCGCCAATTCGATGCACAAGGTCTATGACCGGGTGCAGGGCGCGGTCTCGGTACCGATCCTGCACATCGCCGATTGCGTCGGTGAAAAGATGCAGGCTGACGGCATCAAGCGCGCCGCAATCATCGGCACGCGCAACGTGATGCTTGAAAGCTTCTATCGCCAGCGGCTGATCCGCCACGGCATCGGTCTGCTCGCGCCCAAGATGGAGCGGGTCGAGGAGATCGACCGGATCATCTACGACGAACTGATGGAAGGCCGGGTGGTCCGCGAATCGGAGCGCACGATGAAAACCTTCCTGACCAACATCGCCAAGGAAGATGTCGAGGCGGTGGTGCTGGGCTGCACCGAGCTTGAGATGATCATCGACACCAAGGCCAATGTGCTGCCGATCTATGACGGCACCGAAATTCATGCGCATGCGGCGGTCGATTGGATCATGAGCGAGGGTTGAGTTCGAGGCCGTTTTACCCCTAAGGCGATCCCGCTTTCCGGCGAACGCCGGAATCCAGGGGCGAGCTTGGCGCAATCCGGCCCCTGGGCTCCGGCTTTCGCCGGAGAACGACTTGGCGCTTTTGGAGCCTTCTGATCATCATGCACCCCCGCGCACCTTATGCCTGCGACCCCGATGCCACGCGCGGACGGCAATATGCCGAAGGCGGCGCCCCGACCCGCGGTCCGCGCAGCGCGTTCCAGCGTGACCGCGACCGGATCATCCATTCGATCAGCTTCCGCCGTCTGCGCCACAAGACCCAGGTCTTCGTCGCGCCCGATGGCGATCATTACCGTGTTCGGCTGACCCACAGCCTCGAGGTCGCGCAGATTGGGCGCACCATCGCGCGTTCGCTGGGGCTCGACGAGGACCTGACCGAAGCCCTGTGTCTCGCACACGATATCGGTCACCCGCCATTCGGCCATGCCGGCGAAGATGCACTGCGCGACGCGATGGTCGGCCAAGGCGGGTTCGATCACAACGCCCACACGCTGCGAGCGCTGCACGTGCTCGAATCGCCCTATCCGCGCTGGCAGGGATTGAATCTCAGCTGGGAGGTGATCGAAGGGCTCGCCAAGCACAATGGCCCAGTCGCCGATGCACCCTGGGCGCTGCGCGAGATAGATGCGGCGTTTGATCTCGACCTCACCCGATATGCGTCGCTCGAGGCGCAGGTCGCTGCGGTTGCCGATGACATCGCCTATGACAATCACGATATCGATGACGGTCTGCGCGCCGGTTTCCTCGCGTTCGATGATCTGCTCGCGCTGCCTTTTGCCGCCGCGCAATGGGATGCGATCCGCCGCCGCTTTGCCGATGTCGCACCTGAACGCCTCCAAGCGGAGTTCGTCCGCGACCAGATCGGTCTGATGGTCAACGACGTCATCGCTTCGACAAGGCAGCGAATCGCCGATCTGGGAATCGCCTCGATCGAGCATGTTCGCAGCGCCGGGCAGGTGATCGCGGGCTTTTCCGATGCGATGGCGGCGCAGGAACGCCAGCTCAAAGCGTTCATGTATGACCGGGTCTATCACCATCCGCGCCAGCTTGAGGCAGCCGCGTTGGCGCGAGTGGTGATCGCGGCGCTCTTTGCCGCTTATCGTGCCGATCACAAGCTTCTGCCGGAAGACTGGCGCACCCGGATGCCCGCAGGCGAACCGGCGCAAAGCCGCCACATCGCAGACTTCATGGCGGGAATGACCGACCGCTTCGCATTGACCTGCCATCGGGAGATCTTCGGACATGCGCCCGAAGGTCTTAGCCACGTCTGACGTGCATATATTGCATTGCAGCGTAATTCGATTGACAGCCTGAGTGGCTTTGGTCATTCCCTGAAACGTCGATGGGGTGCAAGCCCTTGAAAACGACACGGGAGAGCGCGGGGTGCAAGCCTCGCCACCGAAGGAGCAACCGCCCCGGAATCTCTCAGGTCATCGGGACCGTGTCGTTAGTCGGCGCTCTGGAAAGCGAGTGGCCCTGCCGGGCTGCTCCACCGAAGGGGTAAATGACCGGTCTGCCAGGATCGCTCATGAAAGCTCTCAGGTTCAAGTGACAGAGGGGGTTGGATGTCGGGTAGGGCCACTGGGCTGTGCCGTGCCATTCAGCCTCATGCCACCGGAGTGCCTGATGACCACCGACTATATCGCCGAAATGCTCGAGCGCATTCCTGACAAATTGTTGCCGCTGGATGCCTGGCACCGTGCGCGCGGTGGACGGATGGTGTCGTTTGCGGGCTATCAGATGCCGGTGCAATATGAAGGCGTGATGGCCGAGCATCTGTGGACCCGCGAGAATGCCGGGCTGTTCGATGTCAGCCATATGGGCCAGGTGCTGCTCACCGGGGAAGACGTGGATGGCGCGCTCGAATCGGTGGTCCCCGGCGAAATCGCCAAGCTTCCCGTCAACCGCATGCGCTATTCGCTGCTGCTCAATGACGAGGGCGGCATTCTCGACGACCTGATGGTGACGCGGCGGACAAGCGACCTGTATCTGGTGGTCAACGGTGCCTGCAAGTACGACGACCTTGCCTATATGCGCGAGACCTTTGCCGACGAAGTGGTGATCACCCTGCTCGACGAGCGCGCGCTGTTTGCGCTGCAAGGGCCCAAGGCTGCCGAAGCACTTTCGAGCCTGATCCCCGAAGTCGCCTCGCTGTATTTCATGCAGGCCGGTGCTTTCACGTTCGAAGGCATGTCGCTGTGGATCAGCCGGTCGGGCTATACCGGCGAGGACGGTTTCGAGATCAGCCTTGATTGCGATCACGCGGCGGCCTTTGCTGACCGGCTGTGTGCAATTGACAGCGTCAGGCCGATTGGCCTGGGTGCACGTGATTCGCTGCGTCTGGAAGCCGGGCTGCCGCTGTACGGCCACGACCTCGACGAAGAGACCAGCCCGATCGAAGGCGATCTGGGTTTTGCGATCAGCAAGCGCCGCCGCGCCGAAGGCGGCTTTGCCGGAGCCGAGCGCGTGCTGGGCGAATTGACCGGTGGCGCACCGCGCAAGCGTGTCGGCCTGACGGTCGAGGGTCGCCAGCCGGTGCGCAAGGGTGCCGAACTGTTCGTCGGCGATCGTCTGGTCGGCAAGGTCACTTCGGGCGGCTTTGCGCCCAGCATCGGTGCGCCGATCGCGATGGGCATGGTGTCCGCTGCGAACGCCGCCATCGGCACTGCGCTGGAAGCCGAGGTGCGCGGCAAGCGCATCGCGGTGACCGTCGCTGCCATGCCCTTTGTACCCCATCGCTACCACCGGCCCAAAGCCGCCTGATTTTACCTGAACGAACGGAGCCAGATCATGAGCCGCTATTTTACCGAAGAACATGAATGGGTCGAAGTCGAGGGCGATATCGCCACCGTCGGCATCACCGAATATGCGCAATCGCAGCTGGGCGATGTGGTGTTCGTCGACGTGCCGAGTGAGGGCAAGCAGTTCGACAAGGGCGATGAAGCCGCCGTGGTCGAATCGGTCAAGGCAGCCAGCGACGTTTACAGCCCCGTGTCGGGCACCATCGTCGAGGGCAACGATGTGCTCGCCGACGAGCCTGCTTTGGTCAACACCGATCCCGAAGGCGATGGCTGGTTCTTCAAGCTCGAACTTACCGATGCCAGCGAGCTCGATGGCCTTATGGATGAGGGCGCGTACAAGAAATACGTCGCAGGCCTCTGATCTTAATTATAATTTTTGACGTTACCCTGGCTATTCCGCCACAGGATATTTGAGCGATCATGCGTTATCTTCCCCTGAACTCCCATGACCGGCAGGCGATGCTTGCCACCATCGGTGCTGCGACCATCGATGATCTCTTCGTCGATATTCCGCAGGAAGCGCGGCTGACCGGCCCGATCCACGACCTGCCGATGCACGCGCCCGAAATGGCGGTCGAGCGCCACATGAAAAAACTGGCCGGGCAAAATCTGGTGGCAGGCGAGGTGCCGTTCTTCATGGGGGCAGGCGCCTATCGCCACCATGTTCCCGCGTCGGTCGATCACCTGATCCAGCGCGGCGAGTTCCTGACTGCGTATACGCCCTATCAGCCCGAGATCGCGCAGGGCACGCTGCAGATGCTGTTCGAATTCCAGACCCAGGTCGCACGGCTGCTGGGCGTGGATGTCGCCAACGCCTCGATGTACGATGGTTCGACCGCCTGCTGGGAAGCGATCGGCATGGCCCGCCGGATCACTAAGCGCGCGACCGCTCTTTTGTCGTCCGGCCTGCACCCGCATTATGTCGGTGTCGCAAAGACGATGGCGCGGTTCACCGGAGACGCCTTGGTTCACAATGCGCCGAGCCTGACCGCCGAGACCGATACCGACGCGCTGATCGCGCAGATCGACAAGAACACCAGCTGCGTCGTGGTGCAGTACCCCGACATCCTGGGCCGCGTTGGTGATCTCACCGCGCTGGCGAACGCGACGCAGGCAGCCGGCGCGTTGCTGATCGCGGTGGTGACCGAGCCGGTGGCGCTGGGCGCGTTGCGCAGCCCGGGCGAAATGGGCGCCGATATCGTGGTTGGCGAAGGCCAGTCGCTCGGCGTCGGGCTGCAGTTCGGCGGACCCTATGTCGGGCTGTTCGGCTGCAAGCAGAAATATGTCCGCCAGATGCCGGGCCGGCTGTGCGGCGAAACCGTCGATGCCGAGGGCAAGCGCGGTTACGTGCTGACGCTGTCGACCCGCGAGCAGCATATCCGCCGCGAAAAGGCGACCAGCAACATCTGCACCAACTCTGGCCTGTGCGCGCTGGCGTTCAGCATCCACATGACGTTGCTGGGTGAAAAGGGTCTGCGCTCGCTCGCTGAAATCAACCATGCGATGGCGGTGACCGCCGCCGACCGTCTGGCGCAGGTGCCCGGCGTGTCGGTGCTCAACGAGAGCTTTTTCAATGAGTTCACGCTGGTTCTTCCCAAGGATGCGCGGGCGATTATTCGCGAACTGGCCGATCGCCAGATCCTGGGCGGGGTTTCGCTCGGACGGCTCTATCCTGAGGAGGCGGAGCTTTCCAACGGCCTAATCGTCGCGGTGACCGAGACGGCGACCCATGAGGATATCGAGGCCTTTGCGGCCGCTTTGCAGGAGGTGCTGGCATGAGCATGAACAACCAGGGCCGCCCGACACGGCAGTCGGTCAAAGACGCGGCCAATGGCGCGCAGCCCACCAGCACCGGCAACCGCGCGCTGATGCTCGAGGAAGCTTTGATCTTCGAGATCAGCGATTCCACCCGCACCGGGGTCGATCTACTCGATGCGCCCAAGGTCGCCTCGCGCCTCGGTGGTCTCGAGCGCAAGGCGGCGATCGGCCTTCCGGGCCTGTCCGAGCAGGAAACCGTTCGGCACTATACCCGGCTGAGCCGCCAGAACTACGCCATCGATCTTGGCCTGTTCCCGCTGGGATCGTGCACGATGAAGCACAATCCGCGTTTGAACGAGAAGATGGCGCGGCTGCCGGGCTTTGCCGACATTCACCCGCTGCAGCCGATCCACACCGTGCAGGGCGCTTTGGCAGTCATCGACGAACTCGGCGAATGGCTGATCAAGCTCACCGGAATGGCGGGCGTCGCGATGTCGCCCAAGGCCGGCGCGCATGGCGAGCTCTGCGGCATCCTTGCGATCCGTTCGGCGCTCGAGGCACGCGGCGACAAGCGCTCGGTGATCCTGGTCCCCGAAAGCGCACACGGCACCAACCCGGCGACCGCTGCGTTTGTCGGCTATCAGGTCGAGGACATCCCCGCCAACCCCGATGGCCGGATCAACCTCGAGGCGCTGATCGCGCGTCTGGGCCCCGATGTCGCGGGCGTGATGATCACCAACCCCAACACTTGCGGGCTGTTCGAGCGCGATCTCAAGACCATTTCTGACGCGGTGCATGAAGCGGGCGGCTTCGTCTATTGCGATGGCGCCAACTTCAACGCGGTGGTCGGCAAGGTGCGCCCGGGCGACCTTGGCGTCGATGCGATGCACATCAACCTGCACAAGACCTTCTCCACCCCGCATGGCGGCGGTGGTCCGGGCTCTGGGCCGGTGGTGTTCTCAGAAGCATTGGCCCCGTTTGCGCCATTGCCGTTCGTCGAACGGATGGACGATGGCCACCTGGCACTGATCGAAGAAGAAAGCGCGCAGGACCATCACGCATCGAGCTTCGGCCGTATGGTCGCGTTCCACGGCCAGATGGGCATGTTCACCCGCGCGCTGTCCTACATCCTGAGCCACGGCGCCGATGGTCTGCAGCAGGTCGCCGAGGACGCGGTGCTCAACGCCAACTACGTGCTGCGCTCGCTCGAGGACGTTCTCGACGCACCGTTCGGAGACGCTGGTCCGTGCATGCACGAGGCTTTGTTCTCGGACGCTGGATTTGCCGAGGGCTTCTCGACCATCGATCTCGCCAAGGGGCTGATCGACGAGGGCTTCCACCCGATGACGGTCTATTTCCCGCTGGTGGTGCATGGCGCGATGCTGGTCGAACCCACCGAGACCGAAAGCAAGGCTGCGCTCGACCAGTTCATTGGCGCGCTGCGTTCGGTGGCGCTGCGGGCGAAGGCAGGCGACGAGTCGCTCCACAGAGCGCCGCATTTCGCGCCGCGCCGCCGTCTCGACGAGACGCTGGCCGCGCGCAAACCGGTGCTGGTCTGGACCGAGCCTGCGGCCGAACAGGCCGAAGCTGCAGAATAGGAGAGGGAAGGCCCACCCGGTGACGCGCCGGGTGGGCACTTCTTCGCGGCTATTGAGCTTAAAGCCAGCGACGAACGCGGCGGCAGTAATCCTGATACGGCTTGCCAAATCTCTGGGTTAAATACTTCTCTTCCTTGGCGATCACCGCGCGATCGATGGCGATGAACGCGAACGGCACGAACAGCAGCACGCCTGCGCTGGCATCCCAGATCGCATAGCCGATGTGAATCACCACCATCGCCAGATACATCGGGTTGCGACTGTGTCTGTATGGTCCACGCGCGATGATTGCCTGGCTCGGTGTCCAGGGTTCGGGGTTCTCGCCATAAGCCCGGAACATGCCGAGCGAGACGATCAGCACCGCAATCCCCGCCATCATCAGCGCAAACCCCACCCAATTGATATCGTGGCTGATCGGCATCGTGGGCAGGCTCAGCAGCCGGTCGGCAAACAGGCCCAGCAGGATAAAGCCGACAAACACCAAAGGCGGCGGAAACCCGACCTTGGGAGCGATACTGGCATCGATGCGCGGCAATTGGGGCGGTTCGTAGTCCATGATGCCGCACCGTGGCGGCTCGCTTGGGCTGTGGCAAGCTGCCTGATTGCGCGGTGGCCGATATCGCGGCATGGTTCGCTCTATGACCGAACCACACCCCCACCCTCGGCCATGGCTGATCGACGAGGCAGGTGCCGAGGCGCGCCGCCATGCGCCTGCGACCTTGCGCAACCGCGATGCGATCTCCGATGTGTTGCGCGAGCATCTGCCCACCACCGGCAATGTACTCGAGATCGCCAGCGGCAGCGGAGAACATATCGTGCATTTTGCGCGAGCCTTCCCGCAGCTCGTCTGGCAGCCCAGCGATTGCGAGCCCGCCGCGCTCGCCTCGATCGCGGCCTGGGCTGCGCAAATGGGTGCATCCAACGTGCGGCCGCCGCTGCTGCTCGATGCCGCACAGTCCGTCTGGCCGATCGAGAGCGCCGACGCCATTATCTGCATCAACATGGTGCATATCAGCCCGTGGGATGCGACGCTGGGATTGTTCAAGGGCTGCACTCAGGCGCTCGCTGAGGAGGCACCCATCATCCTCTATGGGCCCTATCTCGAGGAGGGCGTGGAGACGGCAGCCTCCAATCTTGCGTTCGATGAATCGCTCAAGGCGAGAAACCCGGCCTGGGGGCTGCGCCACCTCGATGACATGGATCGCGTGGCATCGGACCATGGCTTCGCGCGCACCAGCCGCCACGCAATGCCAGCGAACAATCTCACGCTGGTTTACCGGAAGCGTTAGTTATAAGGTATTGTGCCGCTTTGCGATGTCCGCTTTTTCCGGGCGCGAGAAAAAAGCTGCCGTTCAGGAAACGACCCCAATTCGGTCATTCCTCCAAGGGCAATATGTGCCTAAAGACAGTCACCCAAATCTAGGCTGGACACCGGCATATGAATCGACGTCGCGCATTTCTTCTTGCAGCGCTCATGGTGTTCGGCGCGGTCTATTTTGCAAATGCATCATGGCTTGCGCCTGAGCCAGAGGGCGAAGCGCGGTTGATGGCGCACAGGGGGATTCATCAGCTTTACGATCGGGCTGGGATCGACAAAGACACTTGCACCGCCAACCGCATGCTGCCCCCGACGAACCCCTATATCGAGAACACCTTGCCATCGATTGCAGCCAGCTTTCTGGCAGGCGCCGACATCCTTGAAATCGATATTCACCCGACGACTGACAACGAGTTCGTGGTCTTTCACGATTGGACGATTGATTGCCGCACCGAGGGGAGCGGCGTCACGCGTGAGCAGTCGCTGGAATATCTCAAGTCGCTCGACGTAGGCTATGGATACACTGCCGATGGCGGCAAGACATTCCCGTTCCGCGGTAAGGGCAAGGGCATGATGCCGTCGTTGGCCGAAGTCCTGAAGGCCTTTCCTGAGCAACGCTTCCTAATCAACTTCAAGAGCCGATGGGTTCAGGAAGCGGATCTTTTGCACGCCTATCTCGAACGGCATGGGATCATTATCGATGACAAGATCATGGTCTATGGCCATGACAGGCCTGTCGGGCGCTGGAAAACCATCAATCCGAACGGCTTTGCTTTCTCCAAAGCAGAGATGAAAAAGTGCACCCTCGATTACATGAAGGTTGGATGGAGCACGAAATTGCCGGCCTCTTGCGTCGGCAGCGTTATCGGGGTGCCGATCAACTACAGGCATCTGGTATGGGGATGGCCCAACCGGTTCCTTGAGCGAATGCGCCAATCCAACACGACAGTGATATTCCTTGGAAACATCGAAAACGAAAATGGTGCACCCGGCATCACGGACCCTGACGATCTTGATTCTGTTCCGTCAGGCTTCGACGGGCTGATCTGGACCGACGCGATAGAGCAAGTCGGGCCAGCGTGGACAACGAAGGCAGGCTAGCCAGAGGGTGGAGCTTAGGCCCATAGCCGCATGGCTGCGATTTCAGTTAAATCGCTGACACCAGCATGGCAGCAAACCACCCAAACGCGGTCATTCCCGATGCGTCTGTAGCTATCCAGTCCGGTCAGGCAGCTATCGGATCGATTCTGCCAAACCTAGCGACCCTTCCACAGCCCCCTTGGCGACCAGCCCGCTTTACCCGTCATCCCGGGCTATACCCGGGATCCAGGGTTATAATTCTACGCGGCGCACATGATCGCTCTGGACCCCGGATCAAGTCCGGGGTGACGATGACGGGAGGGGCGGCTTTCCATGGCGGCGCTGATCGCCATGCCCACCGACACCCTGTCGCTGGTCTATCGCCGGGTTTAACGCAATTCTATTGTCAAGCCGCCCGGTTTCCGCCTAGCCTGCCTGCGTAAACGGCAGGGTCGAAACGGCTCGCCACCACGATTTTTGGAGAGAGATATGCTGGCAACCGTCGCTGAGGCGCGTACCGACCTGGGTTCCACCATTGCCTATTGGGCCGAGGCGCGACCCGATGGTGTGGCACTGGACGATGGTTCGGTCCGCATCACCTACCGCGAACTCGACGGGCTGGTCGATCGCTATGCCCGCGCCTTTGCAGGCGCTGGGCTTCAGCCGGGGGATCGGATCGCCTGGCTGGGGAAGAACGCGAACCTGTATTTCGTCCTGCTGGTTGCGGCCTCGCGCGCGGGTCTGGCGATGGTGCCGGTCGGCTGGCGGCTCGCGGTGCCAGAGGTTCGGTACATCCTGTCCGACACCGGTGCTGCGATGCTGGTCTGCCAGAGCGCCTGCGCCGGCCTGGCGGCCGCTGCAAGCGAAGGGCTGGATACGCTTCGGTTTGCGCTGGTCGAAGGCGACAGCGATGTCGGCGCCATGACCTCGCTTGAAGCCTGGACCGCTGCGCAGCCGCACGGCGACCTGCCCGAGGCCGATCCCGATCGCGGGGTGCTGCAACTCTACACCTCGGGCACCACCGGCAACCCCAAGGGTGCGGTGCTGTGCAACCGAAACATGTTCGCGCTGCGGCCGATCATCGAGGCCTCGGACGTCGATTGGTACAAGATCAGCAGCGACGATTCGATGCTGGTGATCATGCCGGTGGCGCATATCGCGGGCTCGGGCGTGGGGACGATCGCGTTCTACAATGGCTGCCGCGCGATGATCCGCGCCGAGTTCTCCCCCGATGCGGTGCTCGATTGCGTCGCCGATGGCGTAACCCACATTTTCCTCGTGCCCACCGCGCTGCAGATGGTGGTCAACCACCCGCGCGCCGCCAGCACCGATTGGTCTCCGCTCAAGCTGGTGATGTACGGCGCTGCGCCGATCCCGCTCGAACTGCTGCGCCAGTGCATGCAGACCATGGGCGCCGATTTCTGCCAGCAATACGGCATGACCGAAACCACCGGGACCTTCTGCGCGCTGCCTCCTGAGGATCATGATCCGGCAGGCAACGAGCGGATGCGCTCGGCGGGCAAGGCGCTTCCCGGCGTCGAGATCCGTATCGTCGATGGCGGCGGCAATCCGGTGCCCAATGGAACGATCGGTGAGATCGCGACGCGCTCGCCGCTCAACATGGTGGGATACTGGCGCAACGAGGCCAAGACCCGCGAGACGGTCGATGCCGATGGCTGGCTGCGCACCGGTGACGCGGCTTATATGGACGATGACGGCTATGTCTTCATCCAGGACCGAGTGAAGGACATGATCATCTCGGGCGGCGAGAACGTCTATCCCGCCGAGGTCGAGAACGCGATCTTCGGTCATCCCGATGTGCTCGAGGTCGCCGTCATCGGTATTCCCGACGACAAATGGGGCGAGGCGGTCAAGGCCGTGGTCGTGCCCAAGCCGGGGCACGAGGTCGATCCGGCTTCGGTGATCGCCTGGGCGCGCGAGCGGATTGCGCCGTTCAAGACGCCGAAGTCGATCGATGTCATTCCCGAGATGCCGCGCAATGCCACCGGCAAGATCCTGCGCCGGTCGCTGCGCGAGCCTTACTGGCAGGGCCGCGAGCGTCAGGTCGGCTGAACGCTCTGGCGCGGGGGCCGCGACAGCCGGTGCTCGCGCCAGACGATGTACAGCCCTGATCCGATGATGAGCGGCGCGCCGAACCATGTTGCTTGAACCGGCCAGCGGTCCCAGATCAGATAGCCGATCAATGCGGCCCAGATCAGGCTGGAGTAATCCATCGGCAGCACCACCGATATCGGCGCGAAGCGCAGCGACGATGTGATCGCCAGCTGCGCAGCGGCGCCGAACACGCTGATTAGGGCAATGATGCCCCAGGTTCCCAGATCGTGCGCCTGGCCGACGAACAGCATCGCGATGCCCAGCGGGAACAGCGAGGTCAGCGAGAACCAGAACATCGTCGTCACCGATTTTTCGGTCTCGCCCAATTTGCGGATCAGGATGCTGACCCATGCCGTGACTCCTACGCCTGCCAGCGCAACCAGCGCGCCGTTGAGCGGGATATGTCCATCGCCCGGCTGGATAACGATGACGACCCCCACCAGGCCCAGCGCAATTGCTGCCCAGCGGTGAAGGCCCACCGCTTCGCTCAACAAGATGACCGACAGCAAGGTCGCGACGATCGGCACCATGAAACCGATCGCGGTGGCTTCAGCGATGGGCAGCAACGTGAACGAGAGGAAGTTGAGCGTCATTCCGGTCAGGCCGACGACCATGCGCGCGGCATGGGTCCACGGCCGCGACGTTTTCAGCACCGCTATGCCAGCGCCGGCAAAGGCGATCGGGATCATCAGTGCAAGCCCGGTCAATTGGCGGTAGAACACGCTCTCGAGCACATGAACGCCTCGGGTAGAGGCGATCTTGACGCACGCGAACATCGCGGTCAGGCACAACGCCGCAACCAGACGCGTCAGAATCGCGAACAGCGGCCGGTGGGCCGGAGCTTCGGAACGGGGGACCGTTTCGCTGGCAGATGGGGATGGAGGCAGCGCCATGTTGCTTGGCTGCTAACAGCCTGCATCGGCTGCGTCATCCCTGCAGGGAGACCGGTACCAACTTTTCTGCAACAAGCTTCGCTGCATCGGGGCATTTCTGCATGGCCTCTGTGAAAAAGGGCAGGGCAGCCGCTCTGGCCAAAGCTGGACGATTGCGATAGTCGCCGACGCACAAAAGAACGAACAGCAGCGACAGGAATGCCATGACCGACCAGTTCGAGCTTACCGAAGACCAGATTGCCATCCAGGACGCCGCGCGCAAATTCACCGCCGACCGGATCACGCCGTTCGCCGCCGAATGGGACGAGAAACACATCTTCCCGCGCGACACGATCAAGGAAGCAGCAGACCTTGGTTTTGCAGCGATCTATGTCAGCGAAGAAAGTGGGGGCATCGGCCTTGGACGGCTCGAAGCTGCGCTGATCATGGAGGCGATGGCCTATGGCTGCCCCTCGACCAGCGCGTTCATTTCGATCCACAATATGGCGGCATGGATGATCGACACCTTCGGGTCGGAAGACCTCAAGAGCCGTTACCTCCCCGACCTGGTCACCATGGACAAGATCGCGAGCTATTGCCTCACCGAGCCCGGTTCGGGATCGGACGCCGCCGCGCTCAAGACCAAGGCGGTGCTCGATGGCGACCACTACATCGTCAACGGCTCGAAGCAGTTCATCAGCGGCGCGGGCGCCAACGACGTCTATGTCACGATGGTCCGCACCGGCGAGGATGGCCCCAAGGGTATTTCTTGCCTGGTGGTTGACAAGGACACCCCGGGCGTCAGCTTCGGCGCGAACGAGAAAAAGCTGGGATGGCACAGCCAGCCCACCGCGCAGGTGATCTTCGACAACGCGCGCGTGCCCGTTGCCAACCGGGTCGGTGCGGAGGGCGATGGCTTCCGCTTCGCAATGATGGGGCTCGATGGCGGACGACTCAACATCGGCGCTTGCTCGCTGGGCGGGGCGCAACGCTGCCTCGACGAGGCGATTGCCTATACCAACGACCGCAAGCAGTTCGGCAAGCGGATCAGCGACTTCCAGAACACCCAATTCATGCTCGCCGACATGGCGACCGATCTGGAGGCGGCGCGCGCGCTGCTGTATCTGGCCGCCGCCAAGGTCTCGGCCAATGCACCCGACAAGACCAAGTTCGCCGCGATGGCCAAGCGGCTGAGCACCGACAGTGGCTCGAAAATTGTCAACGATGCGCTGCAACTGTTTGGCGGATATGGCTATTTGCAGGATTATCCGATCGAGCGCTTCTGGCGCGACCTGCGCGTGCATTCGATTCTCGAGGGCACCAACCAGGTGATGCGGATGATCGTCGCGCGTGAAATGCTGCGTCAATAAGGATTACAACATGACCACCGATGTTATCACCCGCATCGAGGGGCGCACCGGGATCATCAGCCTCAACCGCCCGCAAGCGATCCATGCGCTGACCACCGCGATGTGCCAGGTCATGACCGACGCTCTGGTCGCCTGGATCGACGACCCTGCGGTCGAGGCAGTGATGATCGATCACGCCGAGGGTCGCGGGTTCTGCGCGGGCGGTGACATCCGCATGCTGGCCACCAGCGGCGCCAAGGATGGCGTCGAGGCGCGCGAATTCTTCTTCGTCGAGTACCGATTGAACCACCTGCTGTTCGTCTATCCCAAACCGGTGGTCGCGTTCATGGACGGGATCACGATGGGCGGCGGGGTCGGCCTGTCGCAGCCCGCGCGCTATCGTATCGCCACCGAGAACACCCGTTTTGCGATGCCCGAGACTGGCATCGGCCTGTTCCCGGATGTCGGCGGCGGCTGGTTCCTCTCGCGGCTGCCGGGACGCACCGGACAGTTTCTGGCGCTCACCGGGGCGCGGCTCGACGGCGCGGAATGCCAGGCGCTGGGGCTCGCAACGCACTATCTGCCATCGGACGTGCTCGCCAACGCCAAGGCGCAGATCGCCGAGCATCCCGACCAGGTCGAGAACATTCTGGCCAGCCTGGCGGTCGAACCGCCGACTGCGCGCATCCTGGGCAACCGCGATGTCATCGACCGGCTGTTCGCATCCGATCGCTTTGAGGACATCCTCGCTGCGCTGACCGAAGAAGGGTCTGAATGGAGTGCGAAGGAACTCGCGACGCTGGGTCACAAATCGCCACAGACCTGCAAGGTAGCTCTGCGCCAGCTCAAGGAAGGCGCGCAGATGCCTGATTTCGCAACGGAAATGGCGCAGGAATATGCGATTGGCGCGCGCGTCGTCCAGATGCACGATTTCATCGAGGGTGTGCGCGCATTGATCATCGAGAAGGACAACGCACCGCGCTGGAACCCGGAAACCGCAGAAGGCGTGACCGACGACCTGCTCGACAGGATTTTCGCGCCGCTTCCCGCCGATCAGGCTTGGACACCATTGGAGATTGCAAGATG
Source organism: Blastomonas aquatica (assembly GCF_014639875.1). Taxonomy (GTDB): domain Bacteria; phylum Pseudomonadota; class Alphaproteobacteria; order Sphingomonadales; family Sphingomonadaceae; genus Blastomonas; species Blastomonas aquatica. The sequence continues at coordinate 421,379 of NZ_BMGD01000003.1, forward strand.
ACCTATGAAACCCTGCTCGTCGAACAGCGCGGCGGCGTCACGCTGATCACGCTCAACCGCCCCCAAGCGCTCAACGCGCTCAACAGCCAGGTGCTTGCCGATCTGATCTCAGCGCTTGCCGCGTTCGATGCCGATCCCAGCCAAGGCTGCGCGGTGCTGACCGGGAGCGAAAAGGCGTTCGCCGCCGGCGCGGACATCAAGGAAATGGCAAGCCAGTCCTTTGCCGACATGTATGGCGGCAACTTTTTCGCCGGGTACGACCGCGTCACCGCGACCCGCAAGCCGGTGATCGCTGCAGTCGCAGGCTATGCGCTTGGCGGTGGCTGCGAGCTCGCCATGATGTGCGATTTCATTATCGCAGGCGATAACGCCAAGTTCGGCCAGCCCGAGATCAAGCTGGCGGTGACCCCCGGAATGGGCGGCTCTCAGCGGATGGCGCGTGCAATCGGCAAGGCCAAGACGATGGACATGTGCCTGACGGGCCGGATGATGGACGCGACCGAAGCCGAGCAATCGGGCCTGGTCGCTCGCGTCGTTCCGGTGGCTGATCTGGTCGAGGAAGCGGTCAAGGCGGCGACGACAATCGCCGGAATGGCGCCGCTGGCGACGTTGGCAGTCAAGGAAATGGTCAACGCGGCCTTCGAAACCACGCTACAGCAAGGCGTGGTATTCGAACGCCGTCTGTTTCACGGGCTGTTCGGCAGCGAGGACCAGACCGAAGGCATGGCGGCCTTCGTCGAAAAGCGCCCCGGCAACTGGACGGGTCGCTGATCGACGGCGGATCGCGGTTGGTGGAGTGAGGCTTAAAACCCGGCGGGTGCATTCCTATCTTCTCCATCAGACAGGAACCGCCACATCATGACCCAGACCGCAACCGCCTCCAAAGCCCGCCCGCCGCATCCGCTGCTCACTTTGACCGAGGGGCGGGCGGTGTTCGAGCTTGGGTGGTTCGTCGCGCTGCGCCGCGCGATGAAGCGGTTGCCCAAGGGTGATGGGCACGCTGTCATCGTACTCCCGGGGTTTTTGGCGGGGGATACCTCGACGCGGCCGATGCGCGGGCTTTTGAAAGATCTCGGCTACGTCCCATATGGCTGGGATCTGGGCCGCAACCTGCGGTTCAACAGCGACCGCGAGCAGGCGCTGTATGCGCTGCTCGACCGCGTACACGAAGAATCCGGCAGGCCCGTCTCGCTGATCGGATGGAGCCTGGGCGGACTGTTCGCGCGTGAAATCGCCAAGCGGAGCCCGAATAAGGTGCGCCAAGTGATTTCGCTGGGCAGTCCATTGTCCAACGACCGCGGATATACCAGTGCCAGTCGCTTGTTCGAGCGGCTGAACGGCAGGGACCCCGAGCCGATGAAGCAGGGCCGTTTTCAGGCGCTCGATGAGGCCCCGCCTGTGCCCACCACCTCGATCCTCAGCCGCAGCGACGGCATCGTCGCCTGGCGCGCATCGGTGCAGAAGCCGGGTCCGCAGGCCGAGACGCTCGAGGTTCTGGCCAGCCATTGCGGGCTCGGGGTCAACCCGATGGTGATGTACGCGATCGCCGACCGGCTCGCTCAGGCCGAAGGCGCATGGCAGCCGTTCGATCGCTCGGGCTGGCGGTCCATGCTGTTCAGGACGGTGGAGGCTGACTGACCGATGCTGAGGCGGAAGGTCACAGCACGATCAGGGCTGGACTTTGTCGCATGCGGCACCAGATGGTCGGATGTAAGGAGGCGCAGATGAGCATCAGCATTTGGGGGCAGTTGGCTATTGCCATGTCTGCGCTGGCGGGCACTGCAGCGATTGCCGACGCGCGGCGGATGCGCAGGCGCGATTTCGACCGGGTGGGGTTCATGCCCTGGCCGCTGATTCTGATCGTGTCGGTAGTGATCGCGGTGTTTGCCACCGCGATTGCGCTCAAAGGCTACTGACCAGCGGTACGATCTTTACAGGCAGGCTTCCAGATACGCCTGTTCGAAGCCGAACTGCCGCGCCTTTTCAAGCGTATAGGGGCGCAGGCCCGTCGAGCGGTATTCGCCGATGATCTTGCCGTCGGCGCCCTCGTCCATGTATTCGAACTTGAACAGTTCCTGGGTAACGATCACTTCGCCCTCCATGCCGATCACCTCGGTGACGTTGGTCACGCGGCGCGAGCCATCGCGCAGACGCTTGACCTGGACGATGATGTCGACCGATTCGGCAATCTGGCGGCTGATCGCTTCCTTGGGGATCTTGATGTCGCCCATCAGGATCATGTTTTCCATACGGCCCAGCGCTTCGCGCGGGCTGTTGGCGTGGAGCGTACACATCGATCCATCATGGCCGGTGTTCATCGCGGCAAGCAGATCGAAGCACTCGGCGCCACGAATTTCGCCCAGGATGATGCGGTCGGGACGCATACGCAGCGCGTTCTTGACGAGATCTCCGATGCTGATCGCACCCTTGCCCTCGAGGTTGGGTGGGCGGGTTTCCAGCGGCAGCCAGTGCGGCTGCTGCAGACGAAGTTCGGCGGCATCCTCGATCGTCAGCACGCGCTCGCCCGGATCGATCATCTTCGACAGCGCGTTGAGCATCGTCGTCTTGCCCGAGCCGGTACCGCCCGAGATGACGACGTTGAAGCGGCAGGCACCTGCGATCTTGAGCGCGGTCGCCATCTTCTCCGACATTGCGCCCCAGTCCTTGAGGTTGTCGAGCGTGATCGGCTTTTCGGAAAACTTACGAATCGAGATCGCGGTGCCGCGCAGCGACAGCGGCGGGATGATGACGTTGACGCGGCTGCCGTCCTTGAGACGAGCATCGGCCAGCGGCGTGGTCTGGTCGATGCGGCGACCGACCTGGTTGACGATCCGCTGGGCGATCTGCAGCAGATGTTCCTCATCGCGGAACTGGATCGGCGCAATGGTGAGCTTGCCCTTTTTTTCGATGTAGGTCTGCTCGGGTCCGTTGACCATGATATCGGTGATGTCGGGGTCGGTGAGCAGCTCTTCGAGCGGGCCGAAGCCGAGCAACTCATCGATCAGCACCTTCTCCAGCGCGAACTGTTCGCGGCGGTTCAGCGTCAACTTAAGCTCGGCGAGCACTTCCAGAATGATCGGGCGGAATTCTTCCGCCAGCTCGTCCTTTGTCAGCGTGGCGGCGGCTTCTGGATCGACTCGCTCGAGCAGACGCGGCAGCACCTGTTCCTTGATCTTGTGAACAGAGGCCTCAAAGCCTTCGACTCGCGGCCCCAGATCGGCGACCGAGTTGGCGCGATCGGACAGGCGGGTCATCGCCTCATTCAGAGCAATGCTCTCGGGGGTCTCATCGAGCATGTCGAGTCCGGGCAGATCGGCAGAATCGAGATCGGGGAACTGATCGCCGCCCATATCGAGCGAGAGGCCCAAGCGGGATTCAGTCGCGGGCGCAGGCGCTCCCCCTTTCATCGGGCGCGCAACACCAAAGCTCGGACGCGCCCCCGTGCCCATCTGTCCTATTCCGTTTTTTCTGCCAAACGCGCTCATGGTGACCGATTTTCCCGGTGTTGCGGACAGATCATCAGACCTGCCGGTGATGGTCATGGTGAATAGCCCGGAAACTTTGACAATATCCTAACGGTGGGCTGGCTTGGCCGGGGGGAGGGCGTGGCCCGCGCCCCATCGCTTCGGTGATGCAGCTTGCATCGCACCCGATATCGGGCATTAAGCCCGCCAAATGTTAACAACATGCAAGCAGGCGTTCCGCATTGGCCGACAATCCCGTTTCAGCGGCCAAGACCGCACCACCGCAGCCCGATAATGTGGCTGCGGGAATGGCCTATGCCCTTGCTGGGTTTGCCCTGCTGTCGGTGGGCGACGGGTTGATCAAATCGACCGCAGGGCTCTGGCCGGGGATGGCGGTAGCAGCGCTGCGGTTCCTCATGGGCGCTGTCGGGCTGGGCATCGTCTTGCTGGTGATCGAGGGACCCAAGGGCTTCCGGTTTCCTTCGCCCAAGGTTCAGTTGGCGCGCGGTTTTTTCCTGGCTGCAGCGACGCTGACGTTTTTCAGCAGCATCTTCCTGATGCCCTTGGCCACGGCGGTTTCGATCCAGTTTATGGCGCCGCTGCTCACCGCAGTGATCTCGGCTATCCTGTACCGGGAGACGATCAGCCCCGGCCGCTGGATTGCGACCCTGGTGGCATTCGTCGGGGTGATCATCGTGCTGCGACCCAGCTTTGCCGATCTGGGCTGGGCGGCGCTGCTGCCATTGGCGGCTGCGTTTGGCATGAGCGGGCTGATGATTACCAATGCCCGCGCCGCAGGGACGGGCAGCGTCCTCTTGATGCAGTTCCTGGTCGCGGCCATTGCCGCTCCGCTGCTGATCCTCGCGGCCACCATCGGCCATTTTTCGGGTTATCCGCCTTTGCAGGTCGGCTGGCCGGCCGCGCATGTCTTCGTGGTCTGTGCCACCGTCGCGGTCTCGGCGAGCTTTGCCCATATGCTGATCTATACAGCGACCGTCAGAGGCTCTGCCGCAGCGGTCGCCCCGATGGTCTATGTCCAGATTTTGGTGGCAATCGGCATTGGCGTGATCTTCTATGGGGACTATCCTGATCTGGTGGCACTGGCAGGGACCGGCGTGATCATCGCCAGTGGCATCTATCTGCTGCGCGACGGACGCAGATAGCACGCTTAGAACACGGGTGCGAGACAGGGCAGGGGGACTGATATGGGACTGGCAGGCTGGATCATCGGAATGGCGCTCCAGGCATCTGCATTGCCGACCTTGCCCGCAGCACCATCGCTGCCATGCTGGATCGAGGGACGCTGGGTCTCCGAAGAGGCCGAAGACCGCTGGACCGAGGAAAACTGGACCGGATGCCGCGCGCAGACGATGCTGGGCACCGGGCGCGGCGGCCGGGCCGATGCGGTCACCAGCTATGAGTTCATGCGCATCGCGCGCAACGAGAACGGCGATCTGATGTTCTACGGATCACCCTTCGGCAACCCGGCGGCGGCGTTTCGCGCGGTCAAGGCGGGGCCTGCCGAGGTTGTGTTCGTCAATCCCAACCACACGTATCCGCAGCGTATCCGTTACTGGATGGAGAACGGAATGCTGCTCGCGGAAGCCTCGATGATTGACGGCAGCAAGCCGCAGGCCTGGCGCTACAAGCGCGCTATCCCTAAATAGTCTGCTGCGGTCACAGCAACCATTCAATCGGCAGCATCTGCCAGAACACCACCTGCGCACGCCGCAGGAGCGTGGTCCCGGGATCATGGGTGTGAATGACTGTCCCCTCGGGGCGGACATCAAGCCATTGCATCGCGCCATCGGGTGCGAGTTGCACCCGATAGGCGCGATGTTCTAGCGGCTCGCTGAACAGATGCTGCAGCCGCTGTGCCAGCGACGGGCTTTCCATCAGAAAGCCGAGCTCGGTGTTGAGGTGCATTGATCGCGGATCGAAGTTGAACGAACCGACAAACAGCCGCCTGCCATCGATGGTGAAGGTCTTGGCGTGCAGCGATGACCGGCTGGAGCGCGGCAGACTGCCCAGCACGCCACTTCTTGCCGAGGGGTGCCGCGGGGCATCGCCCTTCATTTCCCACAGCCGAACGCCTGCGTGCAGCAACTGCCGCCGGTAACGGGCATAGCCTGCGTGCACTACCGCGACGTCGGTGGTCGACAGCGCGTTGGTCAGCACATCGACCGAGACCCCTCGCGCGGTGATCTTCTCGAACATTCTGGCCCCCGTCTTCGACGGGACGAAATAGGCCGAGACCAGCCCCAGTTGCTTCCGGGCCTTGCGCATGATCGCGCCGATCTCTTCGACAGGCTCAGGCGCGCGGGGTTCATGGCCCAGGGCCTTGGCCGGATCGTCGCTCATCATCGTTACTGGAGCCCATTCGTATTCGATCTCGTCATGGGTCAGCGGATCGGCATAGGATTGCGTATCGACCGCGGTTGCATAGGCCTTGGCCAGCTCGCTGGTGTTGCCCAGTTTCTGTGTCTTGCGGGCAAGGTCCTCCAATGCACCGGGCTTGGCTGGCGGCAGGATCAATGGCGCTGGATACGAGGAGGCGCTGGTCCAGTAGCGCGCGAAATCGGTGGCCATTTCGGGCACGATCGCACCGATCGCCAGCACATCGAGATCGGCGAATTCGGGCTGATCGCCTGGGCCGAAATACTCATCGCCGATGTTGCGCCCCCCGATGATGGTCATCTGGTTGTCGGCGGTAAGGCTTTTGTTGTGCATCCGCCGGTTGAGGCGGAAGCAATCGAGCAGATAGCCGACGACCTTGGGTGTGCGGATGACGAAAGGGTTGAACAGCCGGACCTCGATATCGGGATGGCTGTCCAGCGCGGTCAGTTCGTCATCCAGCTTGGCGATGCCGTTGTCGTCGAGCAGCAGCCGGACCTTGACACCTCGGTCTGCCGCTTCGCGCAGTTCTTCGAGCAGCACCAGGCCCGCGACATCCTCGCGCCAGATATAATATTGCACGTCGAGGCAGACGTCTGCGGCACGGATCAGCTTGACCCGCGCAGCATAAGCTTCGCGCGAATCGACCAGCGGCAGGATACCCGAAAGGCCGGGGTGCGCCGCCTCAAGCCCTGCAATCGCGCGGCCGATCCGGCTGTTCGGGGTATCCTGAGGCGGGGGCAAGGGTGGCTCGGGCGGCAGGGCGGGCAACCGGTAGACCAGCCTCAGCGTGACCCACAATGCGGACAGCACCGCGAGCACGAGCGCGGTCACGGTAAAGCCGTTCATGCGTCGCCGGGCTCGCGTGGTGCGGGCAGTTTGAGCCGCGCCCAGACCGGCAGGTGATCGGACGCAAGCGCTGCCAGTCGGCTGCTGTGCACGGCGGCATCTTCCACCGCCAGATCGGCCGAGACGAACATCCGGTCGAGATGCGCCACCGGCCAGCGCGCAGGGAAGCTGGGGCCGGGGCGGATATGCTCGAAATGCCGCACCAGGTGCAGCAGCCCTGAAGGTTCGCGGCGCCACTCGTTGAAGTCGCCGGTGATCAGGGTCGGTCGGTCTTCGTCCTGTCCATGAGCATGGCTGACAAGCGCCTTGAGCTGGCGCGGCCGCCACAGCCCGGACAGATCGAGATGCGCACCTATGACGCGCAAGGGATGGCCATCGATCGCAAGATCGGCGAGCACCGCGCCGCGTGGCTCGAGCATCGGCAGCTTGAGCCGCTCGCCGCGTACGATGTCGACCCGTGGAGAGACCAGGATCGCGTTGCCGTGCCAACCGATGCCGTTGCGCGCGGTCGAAACCGGTACCACCTGCCAGCCCGCCTCTGCCACCAATGCAGCGGGAAGCGCGCTATGACGCTCCCCCAGGCGTCGGTCGGCTTCCTGCAGCACCGCGATATCCGCGCCGGTCTCGGCCAGCACGCGCATGATCCGCTCGGGATTGTGCCTGCGGTCGGCACCGATCGCCTTGCGGATGTTGTAGCTCACGACACCAAAGGTTTCGGGGCTTGCGGCGATCATCGGATTGCGGGCCTTGTTGTGAAGCGGAGGTGGTTGATGGGGGAACGCGGCTGGCTCCCTGAAAGTCCTACGATGGCGATAGGCGATTGTTGCGTGTACCGCCAGTCGCGCAAGAGCCCGCAGGGGGTTACGCAGCCGGCGGCGGAACCAGCCCCATCGCCTGCAGCAGCGCAGCCTGAACCAGCATGGTCACCAGCCAGTAGCCCGCAGCACTGGCGGTCGCGCGGACCCCGGCGCCACGAACGCCCAGGGTCACCACCAGCACCGGAAGCACGAAGCCAACCCAGATGATGAACGCACTGCCCATCGCCATCGTCCAGGCAGAGGCCTGATCGGGCGCGAGGATGACGGCGCCTGCCAGGATTGCTGTCAACCAGAACTCTGCGATGAGCGAGGCAAGCGCCACTCCCGCCGAAACTTTGTGCCCCGCTGCCCGCGCCCAGCCATAGCCGATCGCCAGCCCGGCAAAGGTCGCGGCGAGGATCGGGACGATGTTGAGCCAGATATAGATCATGCACGTGTCCTTTGCTGGAGCGGACCATGCACGAGTTCGCTTGCGATGACGAGAGCAGGTGGCCGGGATGGTCAAGCGCGGGACCGCGGCTCTCCCAACCAAAGCCCGGTTTCTAGGCAAAAACGCCCGCTGTTACTGGCATTGCCGTATTTACATTGGGCCCGTGCGCATTAGGTTGTTATCCGGGACTGATCCGGGGCAACAGGGGTGGCGGCAGTGGCAATCGATTTCAAGGTCAACGGCAGGGATGTCAGCGTCGATGCGGATGCTGATACGCCGCTGCTGTGGGCGCTGCGCGAGGACCTCGCGCTGACCGGCACCAAGTTCGGCTGCGGCATTGCGGCATGCGGGGCGTGTTCGGTGCATGTCGATGGCACGCTCACCCGCTCGTGCAGTGTCGCGATCAGCGACATCGCGGGCAAATCGGTCACCACGATCGAAGGACTCAAGGGCGCCGATGGGGCCATGCATCAGGTCCAGCAGGCGTGGATCGATGCGCAGGTTCCGCAGTGCGGCTATTGCCAGTCGGGACAGATCATGGCGGCGGTGGCGCTGATCGAGGCTACCGGCAGCCCCAGCGAAGCGCAGATCGACGAGGCGATGACCAACATCTGCCGCTGTGGCACCTATCCTCGGATCCGCAAGGCGATCATGGCGGCGACCAGACAGGCTGCGACTGGGCAGGCTGCGACAGCGCTGCAGGGAGAGGCATGATGGCAGACAATCCCACCCCGCATCTCGATGCTGCCGAAATTGCCACAACACCGCCCAAGAAGAAGGGCGTCGTGCGCCGGGCGTTCCTGTTCGGCAGCGCATTGCTGGTCGGCGGGGCTGCTTTCGGCGTGTACTGGGGCGACAGTTCGGCCAAGGCGCGCGCGCGCGCGCTGACCGAGACTGGCAATGACCATAATTTCCTCAGCTGGATGAAAATCGCCGAGGATGACACCGTCACGGTGTATTCGCCGCACATCGATTTCGGTCAGGGCACGCATACCGCCTTGGGGCAGATGCTCGCCGACGAACTCGATGCCGACTGGAGCAAGGTCAAGGTCGAGCAGGCCCCCGCCGACAGCGCATTTGCCAACACTCCGCTCGGCCAGGGGTTTCTGGCTGAAATGTCGGGTGCGCCGGGGGTGATCAATGCGCTGCCACCGGCGTTGATTTCGATGATCGCACGCGCGATGCCGCTGCAGATCACCGGCGGGTCGTCCGCAGTGCGGTTCACTGGCCAGGTCGGCATGCGCGCGGTCGGCGCGGCGGTGCGGCTGGCGCTGATCGAGGAAGCCGCCGACCGGTTGGGGGTCCCGGTCTCTGAACTTGCGACCGCAGACAGCAAGGTGATCCATGCCAAATCGGGCAAGACGTTGCGCTATGGCGAGCTTGCCGCAGGCGCGGCCGAACGCTCGCTGACCAGCGATCCGGTGCTCAAGACCGCCAAGGATTTCAAGCTGATTGGCAAGCCGGTTCCGCGGATCGACATTCCAACCAAGGTCGATGGCAGCGCGATCTACGGCATCGATTTCACGCTGCCCGATATGCGCGTTGCGACTATTGCGGCGGCACCCATTCGGGGTGGCAAGCTGCTCTCGGTCGACGAGACGCCCGCTTTGGCGGTCACAGGTGTCGAAAAGGTGATAAGGCTCGATGACGCGGTGGTCGTTGTCGCCAAGCGCTACTGGCAGGCGCAGAAGGGCCTCAGGGCACTGAGCCCGCAATTCTCCGATGGCGGCCACGGTGGCGTATCGAGCGCATCGATCCACGCCGCGCAGGAGGCTCTGCGCAAGGCGGGCAAGCCTGACAACAAGGGCGGTGATGGCGATGTCGATGCTGCATTCGGCGTCGCGGGGGCCAGGACGGTCAGCGCCGATTATCGCGTGCCGTTCTTGCACCATGCGATGATGGAGCCCTTCGCGCTGACCGGCCACTTCACGGAAGGCAAACTGACGTTGTGGGGTGGCCTGCAGGACCCGCTATCGACGCGCGCGCGCGCGGCCAAGGCCGCCGGTATCGATGTTGATGACGTCGTCTTCAACCCGATGATCATGGGCGGCGGCTTCGGACGCCGGTTCCCCGACATGACCGAGATCATCGATCAGGTGGCGTTGCTCGCCAAGCAACTGCCCTATCCGGTGAAGCTGGTATGGAGCCGCGAGGAGGATGTGCGCCATGGCACCTATCGCCCGCAATCCTCGGCGCAGCTCAAGGCGACCCTGGGCGAAGATGGCAGGATCGCCGCGTGGCGAACCGACTATGTGCAAAGCGGCGATGCCGAAGGCGAGACCACCTTCGTCTACACCGTCCCAGCCACATCGCGGCGGCATTTCAATTATCAGTCGAACCAGATCGACGGGCCCTGGCGCGCGGTCAACTCGACCCAGATCGGTTTTTACAACGAAAGCTTCATCGACGAACTGGCTGAGGCGGCGGGTGAGGACCCGTATCAGTTCCGCCGCAAGCATCTGGCAGCAGGATCGCGGCACCTCAAGGTGCTCGATACGGTTGCCAAGCGCGCAGGCTGGGGCAGTCCGCTGCCCGACGGTGTGGGGCGCGGGATCGCGATCGTCGAGAGCTTTGGTACCATCGTTGCCGAGGTGATCGAAGCGACGGTGCGCGAGGATGGCAGCCCCAAGGTGCTCAAGGCCTGGGCGGTGGTCGATTGCGGCACAACCGTCAATCCGCTCAACGCCGAGGCGCAGATTGCAGGCGGGCTGATCATGGGGCTATCGTCGGCGATCGGCGAGGAGATCACGCTCGACAAGGGCGCGGTGGTCCAGAGCAATTTCAATGATTACGCGATCCTCAAGCTGGCCGATGCCCCGCCGGTGATCGATGTGCATTTCATCGAGAGCGGCGCCAAGATCGGCGGCATCGGAGAGCCTGGCCTCCCACCAGCTTCGCCGGCGCTGGCCAACGCGCTGTTTGCCGCGACGGGCAAGCGCATTCGTACGCTGCCCCTGCGCACCCAGGCCAAGGCCTGACCAGCAGCCCGCCATGACGCTGGAGGGCTGGGGTGCGCTGGTGCTGGCAGCAGGCGCGGGGACGCGCTTTGGTGGGGGCAAGCTGCTCGCTGATCTGGATGGTGCGCCGGTGATCCGCCGAACGACGCAGGCGGTGCTCGCGGCGGGCTTTGGCGATGTCATCGTCGCTACCGGCGAACAGCACATCAGCATCATCGATGCGCTCGATGGGTTGGCTTGCCGGGTTGTCCACACCCCCGGTTGGGAGGAGGGCATGGCCGCATCGATCCGCACCGGCAGCGCGGCGCTGATGCCGGGCAGCAAGGGCCTGTTCGTGTTTCTTGGCGATATGCCGCTGGTGCCCGCCGGGTTATGCGGCGAACTGGCGAGGCTCGCCCAAGACAGTGGTTATGCGGCGCGTCCGCGCGTTGCGGGGCGGCCGGGTCATCCGGTGTGCTTCGTGGGCGATGCGGTGCGCGATCTGGCGTCGCTCGAAGGCGATGAGGGAGCCGCGCATATCCTCAAGCGAAGGGCCGATGTCGCCTATCTGAAGACCGACGATATCGGCGCGATACTCGACATCGATTTGCCCGAAGACCTCGCCATCATCGAACGCGTGTGGAAATCGCGTGCGATTTCGGCCACCAGCGAGAGCGCGATATCGCGCGGGGCCTTGCCGAAGCCCTGAAGCCCGATCGGCGCATGCAGCCGGGCAATCTGGGCGTCGCTCACCTGGTGCAGGCGCAGCCGCTCGCGGCGCATCTCCAGCCGCGCGCGCGCGCCGATCGCGCCGACATAGAACGCATCGGACTTGAGCGCATATGCCAATGCCTGCTCGTCATCCTCGCGATCGTGCGACATTACGGCCACTGCGGTCCAGCGATCGAGCGCAATTGCGTCGAGCGCATCGACCGCTGCGGTGCGGTGGTAGCCGATGCCTCCAAACGGCGCGTGTTCGGGACCGTTGGGGGTGACCAGCACGACGTCGAGGGCCATCTGGGCGGCAAGACCCGCGCTCGCTAGGGCCGACGCATCCTCGCCGATCAGCACCAGCCGCAAGGCGGGTTCGAACAGCTTGGAGTAGCGCGTCCCATCCCATGGCACCGATGGAGCCCGGGAAGACGAAACGGCTTCGCGGGTGCGCCCGTCACTGGTCCAGAGCACCGGGGTGCGTGCGGCAAATCCCTTGAGCAAAATGTCAATCGCGGAGTCGGACATCGCGAGCGGCTCGACCAGCACCGATATTCCCGAACCGCAGGCCAGTTGGATGTCGATCCACGGGCTGCCCTCGCCATAGCGCAGCAGCCGGGGCGCGCCGTCTGCCATCGCTTCACGCGCGTGGCGGGCAACATCGGCCTCGATGCAGCCACCCGATAGAAAGCCCCAGAACTGATCCTGCGTGACCAGCATCTGAGCGCCGATCTCGCGCGGTGCAGGGCCGGACGTCTCGACCAGGGTTGCGATCGCGCACACATCGGTTCGGAGCCGCTGGTCCAGCAGCGGTTGGCGTATATCGTCGATTTCGGCTGCTAGCCGCCAGCTGCTCATCTGAGGTCAGCCCTCAGCCGCGTTGCAGCAAAAGGTCAGCCATCGCATCGATGATCGCCTCGCTGTCGAGCCGGTAGGTGCGGTAGAGATCGGGCAGGTCGCCGGTCTGGCCGAAGCGATCGGTACCCAGCGGGCTGACCCGGTGGCCACGCACCCCGCCCAGCCAGGACAGCGCAGAAGGTGACCCATCGAGCACGGTGACCAGGCCCGCACCGGGGCTTAGAGCGCCGAGTACGGTCTCGATATGACTGGGCCCTTGCGGCTTGCCGTTCCATCGCGCCGCACGCTGCGCTGACCAGTCGCGGTGCAGGCGGTCGGGCGATGTGACGGCGAGCAGGCCGAGCCCGGGGATGTCGTCGCGCAAAGCCTCCCACGCAGCGATGGCTTCAGGGGCGACCGCGCCGCAAAAGGCGATTGCCGCGTCGGCCTGGCCCGAAGGTTCGCGCAGCCAGTAAGCGCCCGCGATCGCATCGTCTTCCCAAGCCGTATCGGTGCGGGTCACCTGCTCGATCACCCGCGTCGTCAGCCGCAGATAAACCGAGCTACCGGCGTCCGCCTGCATATGCGCGAACGCCCAGCCCATCATCAGCGCAACCTCGTCGGCAAACGCGGGTTCGAAGCTTTCGAGACCCGGCTGGCCCATGCCGATCAGCGGAGTGTTGACCGACTGATGCGCGCCGCCTTCGCCAGCCAGCGTGATCCCCGAGGGCGTACCGATCAGCAGGAAGCGCGAATCCTGGTAGCACCCATAATTGAGCGCATCGAGACCGCGCGCGATGAAGGGATCGTAGACGGTGCCCACCGGGATCAGCCGCGTACCGAAATGCTGCGCGGAAAGCCCCAGCGCCGCCAGCGCGAGGAAGAAGTTGTTCTCGGCAATCCCAAGCTCGATGTGCTGGCCGGCGCGGTGTCCGATCCATTTCTGCGCCGAGGGAATCTTTGCCTGCTGGAAGATATCGGCGAGTTCCTGTCGCCGGAACAAGCCACGCTGGTTGACGAACGCGCCCAGATTGGTGGTCTGGGTAACATCTGGCGCGGTCGTCACCAGCCGGTCAGCGAGCGGTGCATCGGACTTCGCCAGATCATGGAGCACCTTGCCGAATGCCGCCTGGGTCGATTGCTCGGCACCTTCGGGGACAGGCAGCCGGTCGGGAAGGGGGATTGCGGGCGCTGCATGTTCCGCCTGCTTGCGGGCGATCGGGCTGTGATCGACAAAATCCTGCAGCGTATGCGCCAGATTGTCGCCGAGGCCTGCCCATTTGCCCCATTCGTCACCCGGAGAGATGCCTAGATCGCCGCGGAGGCTTTCGATCTGGCTGGTGTTCATCATGCCCGAATGGTTGTCCTTGTGCCCAGCGAGCGGCAGGCCATAACCCTTGACGGTATACGCGATCAGCAGCGTCGGGCGCTCGTCGTCCATGCTGTCGAACGCGTCGAGCAAGGTCTCGATGCAGTGCCCGCCCAGATTGGTCATCAGCCGGGCAAGCTCATCGTCATCGAACGATCCGACCAGATCTGCAACGCCGCGCTTGGTGCCGATGTCGCGGATCAGCCGTTCGCGCCACGCCGCGCCGCCCAGATAGGTGAGCGCGGCAAACTCGGCATTGGGGCAGGTCTCGATCCAGTCTTCGAGCGCCTTTCCGCCGGGCCGGGTGAAGGCCTCACGCTGCAGCTTGCCGTGCTTCAATGTGACCACGCGCCAGCCGCAGGTTTCAAAGATGTCGTCGAAACGACGGAACATCCGGTCTGCCGTGGTCGCATCGAGCGACTGGCGGTTGTAATCGACCACCCACCAGCAGTTTCGCAGATCGTGCTTGTAGCCTTCGATCAGGCATTCGTAGATGTTGCCTTCGTCGAGCTCGGCATCGCCCATCAGCGCGATCATCCGCCCCGAATTTTCTTCAGCCATCTGGCCGTGCGCGATCAGATAGTCCTGCACCAGCGATGAAAACGCCGTGATGGCGACCCCCAGCCCGACCGAACCGGTCGAGAAATCCACCGGAATGGAGTCCTTGGTGCGCGAGGGATAGCTCTGCACCCCGCCAAGGCCACGGAATCGTTCCATCTTCTCGCGGGTCTGTTCGTCGAGCAGATAATGGATCGCGTGCAGCACCGGCCCTGCGTGCGGCTTGACCGCCACCTTGTCCTGCGGGCGCAGCGCATGGAAATAGAGCGCAGCCATGATCGCGGTCATCGACGCGCAACTCGCCTGATGCCCGCCGACCTTCAGCCCGTCGCGCTTGTCGCGCAGCGTGTTTGCGTTGTGGATCATCCACGACGACAGCCAGCGCAGCCGCTGCTCGAGCTGGGTAATCAGCTCGACGGTTTCAGCGCGCGAGGGGCTTGCCGCGCTGTCGGTGGCGCGCGTCGGTGTGTTGATGAGTGCCATTGCGTCGCCAATCCCTGCATAGTCCCGCGCACGCTCGCGCTTCCAGCTGCTATATCGTTTGCATGGCGCATATTGCTAGACATGGAAAACGTGCAGGACAGATCTTGGACTGTCCCTTGACATCTGCGCCGTCTGACCGACTTTCTGTAAGTGTCGATCGACACCAGATGGCTAGGCTTTCAGCAACGGCGGTACGCAATGGACGGCGCAGGGCACTCCGGAGACAGCATCAACCAGATCATCCATACGACCGCCACCGACGGGAAGGACATATGCATCCGCCCGATCCGGTCGACCGATGCCGCCAAAATGAGAGAGGGCATCGCGCATCTTTCTACCCAGTCCCGCTATCTGCGGTTCTTCTCGGTCCAGCCGATGCCATCCGACAGCGTGATCGCACGGCTGGTCGATGCCGATGGGCATGATCACATCGCCTGGGGCGCGATCCACATGAACGGCGAGGACAACCCGGCGATCGGCGCGGTCCACGCCATCCGCAGCACCGACCGCGAAGGGATCGGCGAGTTCTCGGTGGCGATCCTCGACGATTATCACGGAATCGGGCTGGGCCGCATGCTCACCGCGGTACTGCTGATCAACTGCCATGCCGAACAGATGCGGGTGCTGGATATCCAGACGCTCGCGGAAAATCAGGCGGCCATCGGTTTCATCCGGTCGATCGGTGGGCAATTGCGGCAATGGGACAGCGGCGTGCAGGATTACGTGCTCGAAGTGCAGCCCGCGATCGAAGCGATGCGCAAAAGCTGCGAGCTGCAGGGCATCAGGGATATCTTCCAGGCTCTTGGGCCATATCTTTGAGCAACAGGCGCGCTGTCAGTTTGGACGGTTGCCCATCGTTTCGCCCAGCCGAACCGCGCGTTCGGCTGCCCAGTCCGGATTGAAGGCGATCGTGTTCGGTCTGAACAGCATGACAACCGTCGAGCCGAGCAGAAACCGCCCCATTTCTTCGCCCTTGGCGAGCACGATATCCTGATCGGCATAGTCCCATTGCGAAATCTTCCCCGAGCGCCGGGTATTGATCACGCCATGCCACGGGGTTGCCATGCTGCCGACGATCGTCGCCCCGACCAGCACCATCACGAATGGGCCATGATCGGGCGATTCAAACACGCACACCACGCGTTCGTTGCGCGCGAACAGGTTGGCGACACCGCGCGCGGTCACCGGGTTTACCGAAAACAGCGTACCGGGAACGTGGATCATACGCATCAGCCTGCCGTCACAGGGCATGTGCAGGCGGTGATAATCCCTGGGCGACAGGTACAGGTTGGCGAAATGGCCGTGACGGAACTGGTCTGCGAGCACTGAATCGCCACCGACGAGATCGGTGATCGTGTAGCGATGCCCCTTGGCCTGCAGGATATGGTGATCGTCGATCGCGCCCAGCTGGCTGATCGCGCCATCGACCGGGCTAGCGAAATCTGCGGTTGTCAGGGGTCGGATGCCGGGCTTCAGCGGGCGGGTGAAGAAGTCGTTGAAGCTGGTATAGCTCGCCAGATCAGGGTTTTCGGCCTCGGTCATGTCGACCTTGTAGCGCTGGACGAACCAGCGGATCAGGCTGGCGGTCATCGTTCCGCCCCGCACACCGGCAATTCTCCCCGCCAGAGTGGTCAGCAGCTGCTTGGGCATGGCCTGTTGCAGCAATATGGTCAGGCGTTCGGACATTGAGAACCTTGATCGGCGATGTCACTGGGGCCAGCGACCATCAGCACAATGGTAATGATTCAGGGTCTCTGGCTCAGAAAGCGATCAAGGTCCAGCCGTTCAGACGGATTGCACGGCGTGTTTTCGGACGAACCGATTGCCGGGGTCAGTCGAGTCCGAGCTTGCGAAGCGCACGATAGCCGAACGACTTGACCGCATTGTGCACGGGATAGCGCTTGGGCGGGGCAGGGTTGAGACCGAGTTTTCGCAGCACGCTGTTCATCGCGTGTGCGTCGGTCTCGGCATAGCTCCATTCGGAGCGCCATGTGATCGACAGCGAGATCGAGGGCACGTCGCCATTGCGGACATAATGCGGTGCCATCACAGGGACGAAGATCGCCTGGCCGGGCTGCAGCCGGTAGTCAGCGCCGTGCGCGGCAAAGCCATCGTCCCATGGAAGATTGCGTGGGCCGTCGCCCGAATGATAGGCCTCGTGCGCCTGCGGCGCGGCAAAGCGCGGGTCGCCCGCCGGGAACACCGTCATGGTCTTCTTGCCCCGCAGTTGCAGCAGGATGTTGTGCTCGGGATCAAAGTGATAGGGTGTCATCGATCCGGGCGAGGACACGAAGACGAACCCTTCGGGGCGCAGCATCTCGCCCGTGGTCACGCTGGTGACATCCTCAAGCTCGGCCAGCAGCGCCATCAGCAGATCGCGATAGGCGGGCACCTGCTCGATGTTCTTGAGCACGCACCAGCTGTTGGCGCTGTCGATGCTGCGGATCGTCTCGCCGATGGTCAGGCCGTTCGAAGGCACGTCTTCGGGCCGGATACCGATGGGCAGATCACCCCGGTTATACTCAAGCGATTTTTCGGGCAGCGATTCGCCCAATTGTGCCAGCGCCTCCAGATCGAGCAGCGGGTGCTGTAACAGGCAGTGGCTGAGCATATGCGGTGTCTCAGGGTAACACAGCGCAAAACGCGCCTTGGCATCGCCGGTGAACACCGCGCCGGTCAGGGTGCCTGCAAAATGGTCCTGATGGGGCTGATCAGTCATCATCATTCTCCACGCAATGGGAGGGCGGCGGATCGCCGGCGGCAGCGGCACGGCGACGCTCCATGAATTGTTCGCCCTTGCGGAACAGACCGAACAGCGCAGGGCGACCATAGCCCTTGAGCGCCACGGATACCCGCGCGACATGGCGGCGTTCGGCCCACAGGCTGTCGATCATCGGATGACCCTCGGCCGCGCAGCTGTCCATCCAGTCGAGCCCATGATCGCGCAGAATGCCCAGGTTGTCGATCTGCAGCAGTACGCCGGGGGAAAAGCGGGCGTAATCCTCGGCAAAGGCGGTTTTGAATGAAAAGCCGCCCGGCGGGCTGAGGAAATTGACCAGCATTGCAATGGCGCGTCCGTCGAGCCGCATCGCGGTGACATGGAGCCTGCCGGATTGGTGCGCCGCATGGGTGGCCGACAGGAACAGATCATGGGTTTCGCGCATGTCCGCCAGCGCCGAACCGTTGCGGCCCTTCCAGCCTGAGCGCTCGAGCGCGAGGAACTCGCCGAGCCATGCGTCCAGACCTGCGGCCCCACAGCCCTCGACGATCTCGATCGTGCCAAGCTCGGCCAACCGGTTGCGCAGGCGTGCCAGCTCCTTGCGCTTCTTCTTGCGCACGACCTGTTCGTAATAGGCTGGTCCGGCAAGCTGCGTTGAGAGCATGGCGCGCTCCTGCGCCATCACGATCGCACAGGTACGGTTCTGCCCGGCGCACAGCTGCGCGAGCGCGGCATAGACCGGGCCATCTGTGGCTATGCCATGCAGGTGGAGGAACACGCCGGCACCCAGTTTGCAATCAAGATCGGCGAGCAATGCCTGCCAGAAGGCGGTTTCGTGCCCTGGCCGCACCAAGGGTGTGCCCAGGAAGCAGTTGGGGTGACGCCAGTTCTGAATATGGGGAAGCAGCCAGCGGCCATAATAGTGTTCGCCCGCCAGCGGCATCACGCCGCACAACTGGCCATCGACCTGCAGCGTCAGCAACCGCGCGCGGCGCAGGGTGTCGCAATGCTTGATCGCCGGAACAAGGAATTCGGGCGCATGAAAGACGTTAGGTTCGCTCGCGCATTCGGCGAGGCGGTGCCAGGCTGCAACGAAGGTATCGTCGAGGCTCACCGGATCGAGCATGACCAAGCGCGAGGTCGCCAACACCGCAGGCGCGGTGGAGGGGGCTCCCATGGTCATCCCTTGATCCATGCGCAGTCGCGTCCTGTCCGAGTACGGGGCAGTCCCCGACCGTTAGCGATGTTATAGGACGGCAGATCGAAACAACAGATTAAGTCGTGTGGTTAATCCGTTAAGGCTTTGGGGCAACGGACTTTGCCAGCGGGCTGCAAAGAAAAAGCCCCGCCGGATAGATGCCGACGGGGCGAGTTGTCGTTCAGGTTATAAGGCTAACGCAAGCCTTAGCCCGCCGCAAGCGCCGCAAGCAGCAAAAGAGCGACAATATTGGTAATTTTGATCATCGGATTGACCGCGGGGCCTGCGGTGTCCTTGTATGGATCTCCCACGGTGTCACCGGTGACCGCCGCCTTGTGCGCCTCGGATCCCTTGCCGCCGTGATGGCCATCCTCGATATACTTCTTGGCGTTGTCCCACGCGCCGCCGCCGCTGGTCATCGAGAGCGCGACGAATAACCCCGAGACGATCACGCCGAGCAACAGTGCGCCGAGCGCGGCAAAGCCGTTTGCCTGGCCAGCGACTGCAG
Organism: Blastomonas aquatica; assembly: GCF_014639875.1. Taxonomy (GTDB): domain Bacteria; phylum Pseudomonadota; class Alphaproteobacteria; order Sphingomonadales; family Sphingomonadaceae; genus Blastomonas; species Blastomonas aquatica. Next base: position 440,653 of record NZ_BMGD01000003.1, read on the forward strand.
TGATTACGTAGTACACAACGATCGGTGCGAGCACCGGCAGCAGCGAGGGGATGATCATCTCCTTGATCGCGGCCTTGGTGACCAGATCGACGGTCCGGGCGTAATCGGGCTTCGAGGTGCCCAGCATGATACCCGGATTGGTGCGGAACTGCTCGCGTACTTCTTCGACCACTGCTCCGGCAGCGCGGCCCACGGCGGTCATGCCCATCGCGCCGAACAGATAGGGCAATAGCGCCCCAAGCAGCAGTCCGACGATCACGTACGGGTTGGACAGCGAGAAATCGACCGGGACGTCAGGGAAGAACTCCTTGAGGTCGGTCGTGTAGGCACCGAACAGGACGAGCGCGGCAAGCCCTGCCGAGCCGATCGCATAGCCTTTGGTCACTGCCTTTGTGGTGTTGCCCACGGCATCCAGCGCATCGGTCTTTTCGCGGACGCTGTCATCGAGCCCCGCCATCTCGGCGATCCCGCCAGCGTTGTCGGTTACTGGGCCGTAAGCGTCGAGCGCGACGACCATTCCGGCCAGCGCCAGCATTGCGGTGGCGGCAAAGGCTATGCCGACGACACCTGCGAGCTGGTGCGCGACGATCACTGCGACGACGATCAGCAATGTGGGCAAAGCAGTCGCCTCGAGGCTGATCGCCAGACCCTGGATGACGTTGGTGCCATGGCCGGTTTCGGACGCCTTGGCGATCGAGCGCACCGGGCGGTAGTTGGTGCCGGTGTAGTATTCGGTGATCCAGATAATCAGACCGGTGACGCCCAGCCCGACCAGCATCGTCAGATACAGGTCCATGCCGGTAAACGTCTGCGTGACGACGCCTTCTTCGGGTTTGAGCGAATAGGCGCTGCCCATGCCGATGATCGCATCGGTGACGAAATACAGGCCGATCGCCGATAGGATCGCGGTGACCGCAAAGCCCTTGTACATAGCGCCCATGATTGAGTTGGACGATCCCAGCCGCACGAAATAGGTGCCGATGATCGAGGTGATGATGCACAGGCCGCAGATGCCGAGCGGAAGGCCAACAAGCGGCAGCAGCGCGGCATCGTCACCCGCCACCAGCAGCGCGATCGCGACCATGGTGACGCCGATAGTGACGACATAGGTCTCGAACAGGTCGGCGGCCATGCCCGCGCAATCGCCGACATTGTCGCCGACGTTATCGGCGATGACGGCGGGATTGCGCGGGTCATCCTCGGGGATTCCGGCCTCGACCTTGCCAACAAGGTCCGCGCCGACATCGGCTGCCTTGGTGAAGATGCCGCCGCCCAGTCGCGCGAAGATTGAAATCAGCGACGCGCCAAAGGCCAATGCCACCAGGCCGTTGACGATGTTGCGGTCTTCGGGATTGCTCAGGCCATGACCTGCGATCGCATAGAGATAATAGAAATAGCCCGCCGTCGCGAGCAGCCCCAGGCCTGCGACCAGCATGCCGGTGATTGCACCCGCGCGGAAGGCGAGGGTAAGGCCTGCCTGCAACGAGACGCTGGCGGCCTGCGCGGTGCGCATGTTGGCCCGGACAGAGATGTTCATGCCGATATAGCCGGCGACACCCGAAAGCACCGCACCGAGCACGAAGCCGACCGCCGAGACCGGGTTGCCGAACTTGTCGAGCAATCCCCAGACGAGAATGAGCACGACGACTCCGACGATGGCGATGGTGCGGTATTGACGACCAAGATACGCCTGCGCGCCTTCCTGGATGGCGGCGCCGATCTCCTGCATTCTAGCGTTACCGGGTGATTGGCTGAGAACCTGGCGGCTGGTGATGACACCATAAAGCACCGCGACCACTCCACACAGGATGGCAATCAAGACAACATTCATGCGTCGCTCCCCCAAAAAAGCGAACGGCCAAAATGGCCAGGTTGGCGATCACCGCGCCCTTCACATGAACGTCAGCGTCCCTGCGCATAGGTATAAGCGGGGTTGGCAGGGGCGCAACTGAATTAAATGGAGGGTCTTGCCCCGCAAATCCGGGAGTTTTCAGCCGTGCTGCCAGCCAAGTTTTTTAGGCAGGTCGACCGGCATTCCGTTCCAGCTGATGGTGAGTCCCGACCCCTCGCCAAACCCACCGACGCGGCAGGCGGCGACAGGCAGATGCGCCTCGCTATCGGCTGCAAACAGCAGCTGATAGTCGTCGCCGCCAGTGGCTGCGCAAAGTGCTGCTGCCTGATCTGCGCCAAAGGTCGCGGCGAAATCCGCCGATAGCGGAACCTTGGCCAGATCGATCCGCACCGCAAGGCCAGATGCGCTTGCCATCCGCGCGGCATCGATCAGCAGTCCGTCGGAAACATCCATCATCGCATGGGCGACCTGCGCCAGCGCGCAGCCATCGGCGATCCGCGCCTGGGGGCGGCGATAGGCGGCGATCAACGACTGTGGCGCGGTTCTGCCATCCTGCAGCAGCTGCAACCCGGCCCAGCCATCGCCGATGGTCCCGGTGACGAACAGTCCGTCGCTTGCCAGCGCCCCCGCGCGCGGCGGTGGCACTGGCACCGAGGGCAGGCCGATCGCTGTCAGCGAGAGCACCCTTGCTGTGCCTGCAGGCGCGCTGATTGTATCGCCGCCGATCAGCATCATGCTGTAATGGTCCAGCGCCTCTTGCAGTCCCTTCACGAATGCGCTGTCCCATGCCGCATCGCCGGTCAATGTGTGCCCGGTGAGGCAGGCGAGCGGGGTCGCGCCCTTGGCAGCAAGATCGGAAACATTCACCGCGACGAGCTTCCACGCGACATCGCACGGAGGATCATCGGGGAGGAAATGCACGCCCTCGGCGAGCATGTCCTTGGTGAAAACGAGGGCCTGCTTGCCGACAGTCAGCACCGCTGCATCATCGGCCAAGCCGCGCGCCGCCGGATCGGTTGCGATGCTGCGGAGCTGATCGATGAAGGCCGGTTCAGTGGTCATCCGCGTTCTATAACCGTTTTCCGGCAAAAGCTGGAATCCTGCGTGGCGGTACAATATGCGCCAAGCACCCCTCGTTCCGTGTTCCCGAGCGAAGTCGAGGGACGTTTCGCTACGGAAACCGCATACGTCCCTCGACTTCGCTCGGGACAAACGGAAAGGGGGGAGGGACCTCCATTGCAGTGCCAGGCCGCCCCTGGGCTCCGGCTTTTGCCGGAGAGCAGCAGGGCGTGATTACCGCCGCACATCTTTCGCGATCGCGTCGAGCAGGCCGTTGGCAAAGCGCGTGTCCTTGGCATCGAAGAACGCATGTGCGACATCGAGATATTCGTTGATCACGCTGCCCACCGGTACATCGGGCCGCGCCAGCAGCTCATAGGTGCCTGCGCGCAAGATCTGGTGGAGTGTGCGGTCGAGCCGGGCGAGAGACCAGCCCGAGGCGAGCTTGGCCTCGATCAGCGCGTCGATCTCGGCGAGCCGGGCCGTAGCACCCTCGACGATATCGTCGAAGAACGCGACATCGGCGTCGGCGAACTGGTCGTCGTCGATTTCCTCGCCCAGCCGGTGCGTGTGGAATTCGTGCAGCAGCTGCGGAATGGGAATCTCTTCCATCGTGTGCTGATAGAGCGCTTGCACCGCAGCGAGGCGCGCGGCAGAGCGGGATTGGGACTTGGGGTTCATTGCATTTCCATCATGTCAGCCGGCGTTTGACGCTATCGGCATGGGCCGGGAGGCCCTCCATCTCGGCGAGCGCCACGGCCGCCGGGCCGATCGCCAGCAGCCCTTCGCGACCCAGTTCGATAAAGCTGGTGCGCTTCATGAAATCGAGCACCGACAGACCCGAAGAAAAGCGTGCGCGCCGCCCGGTGGGCAGCACATGGTTGGGCCCCGCGACGTAATCGCCGACAGCCTCGGGTGTCAGACGGCCCATGAACACCGACCCGGCGTGCTTGACCTTGGCGAACAGCGCTTCGGGATCATCGACCGCGAGCTCGAGGTGCTCGGCGGCGAGCCGGTTGACCAGAGGCATCGCATCTTCAAGGCTGTCGACGACGATGATTGCGCCATTGGTTTCCCACGCCTTGGTCGCGACCTTTTCGGTCGACAGCTGGGCGAGCTGGACGCCGACGGTATCCGCGACGATATCGGCAAAGCCCGCGTCATCGGTGAACAGGATCGATTGGCTGGTCGGGTCATGCTCGGACTGGCTGAGCAGGTCGGCGGCGATCCATTCTGGGTCGCTCTTGGCGTCCGAAACCACGACAATTTCCGATGGTCCCGCCACCATGTCGATGCCCACCACGCCATAAAGCTGGCGCTTGGCCTCGGCGACCCAGGCGTTGCCGGGCCCGGTGACGACATCGACCGCGCGGATTGTTTCGGTGCCATAGGCAAGCGCGGCAACGGCCTGCGCGCCGCCGATCCGCCAGATTTCGTCCACGCCCGCCAGATGCGCTGCTGCCAGCACCAGCGGATTGATCACGCCCTTGGGGGTCGGGGTCACCACCACCAGCCGCTCGACGCCCGCAACCTTGGCAGGAATCGCGTTCATCAGCAGCGACGAAGGATACGCCGCGCGGCCTCCGGGGACATACAGTCCAGCTGCATCTACCGCAGTCCAGCGCGCGCCCAGGCGAACACCTGCGGCATCGGTATAGTCGCGGTTTTCGGGCAATTGCGCTTGATGATAGGCGCGGATGCGGCTGGCGGCGAGATCGAGCGCGGTGCGCAGCTTGTCAGAAAGCGCCGCATAGGCCGCAGCGCATGCGTCCTTGCCGATACTCCAGCCACCGCCGGCCAGGCTGTGGCCATCGAAGCGCGAGGTGTATTCGATCAGCGCCGCATCGCCGCGCGCCTTCACATCGGCGATGATCGCGGTGACGTCGCGGCTGACCTCGATATCGCTTTCGCGCCGTCCGCGCACCAGCCGGTCGAACGCATTGGCGAAATCCTTGTCGCTTGTGGCAAGCCGCAGCGTCATGCCGCCTGCCTCTGTTCGGCAGCGAGGTCGCGGAAAGCGGACATCAACGGTCCAAGCCGCGCGTGGTCCTTTTTCAGCGCCGCACGGTTGATGATCAGCCGTGCCGATACCTGCGTGATGACTTCGGTTTCCACCAGTCCATTGTCCTTGAGAGTGCGACCCGATTCCACCAGGTCGACGATTTGGCGGGCCAGTCCCAGCGACGGGGCAAGCTCCATCGCGCCGTTCAATTTGACGCACTCGGCCTGCACGCCCTGCCGTTCGAAATGGCGGCGGGTGATGTTGGGATATTTGGTCGCGACACGGATGTGCGACGGGCGCGGTTGGTGCCCGCCCGCTTCGTCGACGGGCTCTGCCACCGATAAGCGGCAATGGCCGAAATTGAGGTCGACCGGCGCATAGAGGTCCGAATAATCGAACTCGTCGATCACGTCCGAGCCGACGATACCGATCTGCGCCGCGCCGTGCGCGACGAAGGTCGCTACATCGAACGCGCGCACGCGGATGATGTCCATGTCCGCGCGGTTGGTGCGGAAGCGCAGCGAGCGGTTCTTGGGATCGTGGAACTCGGGTGCAGGCTCGATCCCCACCCGCGCCAGCACGGGCAGGGCATCATCGAGGATTCGCCCCTTGGGGATTGCAAAGATCAGCGTGTCGGCCATGGTCGCGGCATGTAGGGGCAAGCAGGGCAAAGGGCAATATGGAGCGGCAAGACGAAATCGACCGGCAGATCGCGGCGCAGGCGGATCATGTGGCGGCCAACGACGCCCCAGCGACCGCGGCAATCTGCCGCGCGTTGATCGCGTTGGCGCGTGGAGACACGGCGTGCGGGCGCAGGATCGCCAACTGGCCGGGCGATGTGCTCGCCGATGCGATGCCGTTGCGGCTGGCGGGCGGGCTGCACCATCTGTTCCGTAAGGGGGAGGCCCCGGCGCTGGGCGCGATCTACCGGCAGGAGGTTTCCGAGCAGGTAGACGTGGACGCCATCGTCGCTGAGGTGGTCGCAGCGCACGATACCGAACTGCTGCCATGGTTCGACGGCCCACCGCAGACCAACGAGGCGGGGCGGTCGGCGAGCTTCGTGGCGGCGCTGCACTGGCTGGCCAGCCGGACGACGGCGGTGTTCGAATTGGGCGAGATCGGGTCGAGCGCGGGGATGAACCTGCTGATCGACCGTTATGGCTATGACCTTGGCGGCGTGGTCTCCGGCCCGGCGGACGCGCCGTGCACGATCCGCCCCGACTGGCAGGGCCCGCCGCCATCTGCGACGCCTTTCCAGATCGCGCAGGTGCGCGGGTGCGACCTCCAGCCGATCGACGTGCGCGATGATGCCGCCGCCGACCGGCTGATCGCCTATATCTGGCCCGAGGCGCACGCGCGGTTCGAGCGGATGGCAGCAGGCATCGCGATGATCCGCGAGCGCGCGGTCGATCTGGCCCAGGCCGACGCTGCCGACTGGATCACCGCGCGGCTTGCAGAACCGCAGGAGGCGGGCGTCACCCGGGTGCTGATGCATTCGATCGTCTGGCAGTACATTCCGCCCGAAAGGCAGGCTGTGATCGAAGCCGCGATGGCCGAAGCGGGCGCGCGGGCGACAACGGAACGACCGCTCGCGTGGATCGCGCTGGAAACCAACCGAGCGACCTTCCGTCACGAACTCAAGGTGCGGTATTGGCCGGGTGGCGGCGAGCCGCACCTGCTGGGCGAGGCGCAGGCGCACGGCGCGTGGGTGTGGTGGCTGGGTGAAGCGGTGTAACGAAGCGGGGGAGCCGAGCGCCGTACAGGCCTGCCTTGCGCTGTCATCTCAAACGATAAACCCGATCGCGCCCTTTCAGGCGCGACCGGGATGAAATCGCAGTTTGTAATCAGAAGAAGAAGCGTGCCGAAGCCGAAACGGATCGGCCATAGAGCGGCCGCGCCATGACGACGCCCGATGCCGGCACCGAACCTTCCGAAATGCCGGCGATGGCACGTTCGTTGAGCACGTTGTTGGCATTGATGCTGAGCTCCACCCGCTCCATCGGACGGACCTGCGCGAACAGGCCGACAGTGGTGTAGCCGGGCATCCGCAGCAGGTTTACATCCTGGCTGAAGCTGTCGGTAACGCCGATGATGTTGGCGCCAACCGTAAACGTGTCAGTGTCGAACTGCGGGGTCAGCCCGAACAGCAGCTTGGGCTGATTGCGCGGGATGTTGCCCTCCAGCGCCGGGTTTTCTGCGCTGCTGATCTCGGCTTCGGTGTACGTGGCATGCGCGGTGATGCTGAACGGACCACGACGGAAGCCGCCTTCAAACTCAAGTCCATAGGCTGTATAGGCCCGTGTCACCGAATTGAGCTCGAGCTGGCCGGTCACGGGGTTGGTCAGGATCTGCGAGTTGGTGTCATCGGTCTTTGCGTGGAAGCCGGTGAGGTTCAGCACCAGCCCGTCCTTGCGGAATTTCAATCCGATCTCTGCCTGGCGCACGCTGTCATCGCCTGCGCCGCTGTTGACCAGTGCGCCAGTGGTTGGGCTCAGCGCAGCGGTGAACAAGATCTTGTCCGCCGCAGCTCTTCCCCCCAGGCTATAGCGGGCGAACATCGCAAACGGTTCTGCGATGCGGTAATTCACGCTGGCCGAATAGGACACATAATCGTGGCTGTAGTTCACCGGCTGCGTGACACCGACCGGCACGAACGAAACCAGAGTTTCGGGTGCCGAAATCACGCCATCGCCGTTCATGTCGAAACTGCGAACGCCGCTGTCGTTCATGATGTTGCCAGTGGCCCGGCTGTTGTCCCAGCGAACAGATCCACCCACAGCGATCTTGCCCTTGGCAAAGTTGACCGAGGCAAATGGCGCAGTCGTCTGATAGGTGACATCATTGTTCCTGATGTTGCCGGCAGCACCGGGGCCGCCGAAATTGCGGTAGCCAGCGTCGGTGACCGGGACACCCGCTGCGGTCGTCAGGTTGAGCGGAACCGCCTGGCCGCCGCCCACGACATCCTGGAAGAACGTTGCAAACCCAATATCAGAGACGAACTTCTGGTTCGATCGATACAGGCCCGCAGTTGTCGTCAGGTCTCCGCCGCCGATGTTCCAGACGCGGCTGATGCGCAGGTCGTTGGTCATGTTGCTGACATCGGGCGCTTCATTGTCCGAATAGAAAGCCAGAGCCGCAAGCCCGTTGCCACCGGCGGCATCGAACAGCTGGCCGGCACGCGGTCCCGCCGCATAGCGGTAGTTGGCGCCAGCACCGCCAAAGCGCGTTGCAAACTGGCCCGCGGGCGCTGCGGAGGATACCACCAATGTGGTGTTGCGGGTCGACTGGTCGGCATAGCGGAAGCGGTTGGTCACCGACCATTCGCCAAGACCGAACTGCGCGTCGAAGCCCAAGGACTTGGCCTGAACCTCTACGCCATTGTTGAAGTTCCTGCGCCGCACATCCCCCGAGGAGCCCAGAGTCAGGACCACTGGCAGCGTGGGCGACAGCAGCGAATCAGTGCGGCTGTTGATCCCACGCGGATCGGCGAACGACGGATCGTCGTTGGTTCCAGTCACCAGCAAGGGCGTTCCCGTGAAGGTCGGGACCCGGTCGTCGAGCACCTTGGCATAGACGCGGATATAGCCGCCATCGAACTGCTTGGTGACGTTCATCTTGACCTGACCGCCACGCGACGCATTGAAGCCGGTTTCGCGGATGCCTTCGCCCTCGCGGTAAAAGCCGCCGACATGGAAACGCCAGCCGTTACCCAGGCTGCCACCATAATCGAAATCGGTGCGATAGCTTTCAAAGTCGACACCCACGGTCGCCATGACCGAGCCGCCCTCGACTTCGCCGGTCTTGGAAATGAGGTTGATGACGCCTCCGGGCGCATTCGACGCAAAAGTCGAAGCAGAGCCGCCACGGATCGATTCGACCTGGCCGACATTGAAATCTGCGCGAACGAACAGATCCGGCGTCAGGCGCATCAGGTCACCGAATTCCATGACGGGCAGGCCGTCTTCCTGGATCTGGATGTACTTGCTGGCTCCGTTCACCATGGGCAGGCCGCGTACAGTATAATTGTTCTGCGCTTCGCCTGCCGCAGCCTCGACGCGGATACCGGGAATGTTGCGGAACAGTTCAGCCATCGAGCGCGGGGCGAGCCGAATGATGACATTTTCCTTGATCGCGCTGGTCGAGGTTGCGCTGTTTAAGCGGTCACGCCCGCGGGCAACGCCGGTGGTGACCATGTCGCCATCATCAACGGTGCGGCTGGCCTCCCACGCCGTCACCGTTTCGTCTTCCTGCGCGGCCTCCTGCGCGGCCGCGGGTACACCGAAACTGCACGCGACGATCGCTATGACAGAACAGCAATATGCAAAACCGAAAGTCCGAAATTTCATTGTTAGGCCCCAACTGTTGGATACAGGAAGCGTTATAGGAAGATTTCAGGACGCTCCGGGCGAATGGGCAGTTTTTTGGCAGGTTGCGCCAGCAGGGGGTCAAGCATGGCGCCATTGGCAGGCACAGGGCGGGGTAGGCGCACCAACATTCAATCGAAACTCGCTTGTCACGGATGTTTCGCGCAATACGGCTAGGGGAGCGCTCAGTCTCCCGGCCACTAGCCCGGGAGCGCCACTGATGCGACAGGAGTGCATCGCACATGAACGATCAGCCGGATTCGGCCGAGTTCGACCAGCCTGTCACGCGCAGGGCGGGGGAACCGGAGGCATCGCAGTTCGTTTCCGAAGTCACCGCGCGCGTCATGCCCTCGCTGATTGCCAATGTTACAGCCGAGCTTACGCTTGTTCGGCACGCGGGCCATGACCTACCCGTGGTCATCAACCATGGCGACTGTGGCGGCAGCTATGTCGCTGCGCCGCACAGCGCGTATGTTCTGTATCCCAAGGCAGAACTGGGTCTGGTCGATCTGGGATGGTTGCGTGTGCCGGCGAGTATATTGATCGGGCTGGCCGACCGGCTCTTTCGAACCTTGCGGATCAACCATGCGGTGCAGATCGACAACTGGCTGCTGTCGACCAATTTGCATGGCGAGTGGACCGGCGCCGGGATTGCAGATCTGCGTGCCGATCTCGCGCGCCGTTATCCCAACCATTTTCTGGTGGTGCGTTCGGTCGATCCCTGGTCGTGTCCGGAGTTGTTGAAAAATCTGCGTGCCGATGGCTGGCTGTTGCTGCCCAGCCGCCAAATCTGGGTGACCGATGATGTCGAACGGGACTGGGCGAGCCGCAACAGCGTCAAGAACGATCGCCGCAAGCTGTTGCAGTCGGGCCTGATCGTGGAAGATGTCGAGCGGCTGTCGGATGCCGATGCCGCGCGCATCGCCCAGCTTTATGCGATGCTATACGTGCACAAATACTCGGCCCTCAACCCGCAATACACCCCGCGCTGGATGCAGATGGCGGTGGCGACCGGGCTTTTCCACATTCGGGTCGCGCGCGAGAGGGATGGGCAGATCCTGGCAGCAGCGGGGATTGTCGCGCGCGGCGGGATCGCGACCAACCCCATGCTGGGGTATGACACCTCAAGGCCGCAAGCCGATGGGCTGTACCGGATCGCATCCTGGCTGGTGGGGGATTTTGCCCGGTCGCACAGGCTGCGAGTGAACGGGTCGGCGGGTGCAGGGCATTTCAAGCAACAGCGCGGTGCACGCAGCGAGATAGAATACACGGCTTTTCACGCCGGGCATCTGCCATTCTGGCGCAGGGCTCCGCTGGCATGGGTGGCGCTGGCGCTCGAACATCTGGTCATTCCAGTGATGAAGCGCCGAATGCTGTGATCATGGCGCGCGCAGGAATTCTTCCATCGCGGCAATCAGCGCCTCCGGCTGCTCCCACGGCACGAAATGCCCGCCGGGTGCCGTGACAAGCGTCAGGTCAGGCACCAGCGTTTCGATGCCGTCGAGCAACGAGGGGCGCAGCGCGTAATCGTCCATCGCCCAGAACAGCAGCGTTGGCTGGGTCACCGGGGGGAAGGGGCGGTCAAGATAGGCAGGCCGTGCGACCTCTCCTTCCATCGGCGGGACGATCAGCGGGCTGGCGCGATACCAGTTGACCATCGCGGTGAATGCGCCCGGCGTCTGCCATTGCGCGAGGTAGATCGCGCGTTCCTCCGGCGTGATGCGGCTGACCGCGCTGGGCTCGGCAAAGCGCGAATCGAAATAGGCGTCCCAGCCCATCTGCGCGACGATTTCCTCGAAATCCGGGTGGCGCATTTCGGTGATGTACTGCGCCGAGGCGCGCTGGTCGGGGTCGTCGAACAGCGCCTTCTGGTAGGTGAAGGGGTGCGCGGAATTGGCCATGATCAGGCGCCTGACCCGATCGGGATGACCCAGCGCCGCCATCCAGGCGATGGCGCCGCCCCAATCGTGCCCGACCAGGGTGAAGGTATCGATCCCCAGGTGATCGGCCAGCGCCAGCAGGTCTGCGACCATGTTCTTGGGCTGATAGGCTTCGACCCCTTCGGGCTTGGACGATCCGGCAAAGCCGCGCTGGTTGGGCGCGATCAGCCGATAGCGGTCGGCAAAATGCGACATGACATAGCGCCAGGTGCGATGCGATTCGGGGAATCCATGCAACAGGATCAGCGGCGGCGCGCCTTCCGGACCGGCGATCGCCACGTCGAGCTCGACCCCGGTGGACAGCGCGATGCGGGTGAGCGGAAAGTCGATCATTGCCCGGTCAGGCGGTAACCGCGGAACCGCCGGTCATTCGCCCGGAGCCTTCGCCTTGATCGCCATCGCGTGGACCTTCTGCCCCGGCAGGTCGCCGAGCGCGCCGTTGACCATCCGCTGGCGTTCCAGCCGTGATTTACCGGTGAACGCTGTGCTTTCGATCAGCACCGTGAAGTGCGATTCGCCGCTGCCATCGTCGCCTGCGTGGCCGCTGTGCTTGGCGCTGTCGTTGATCACCTCCAACTGGGTCGGCGAGAGCGCCGCCGTCAGCCGGTTTTCGATTTCGTTGGCCATCGGCCCCTTGGTTTTCATGTTCATGCCACCCTATATAAACTGCTCTTTGCCGCAATACGAGGCGGCGTGTAGCAACGGATGGTCGGGGTTTTGGCGGAACGGGACGGATCGGATAAGGATGGCGGCACCGCTCGGCGTCGTGCGCGATTCCATGGCCGGGTCGAGGGCAACGGACGTCGCTGCGATTGGGCCGAATGCCCCGAGGATGGTGAGTTCCGCGCGCCTCCCGACGAAAACCGGGCGCATGGATCGCGCTTCGATGGGCCAGGGCGATACCGCTGGTACTGCCTTGAGCACATCCGCGAGTTCAACGAACGTTACAATTTCTTTGCCGGGATGACCGCCGAGCAGATCTATGAGGCGCAACGGCCGACATCGGGCTGGGACCGCGAGACGCGGGCCTTTGCAGCCGGCGCCGGCCAGGCACCGCGTTGGGGCGACTTTTCCGATCCGCTCGATGCGATCGGCGCTCGCTTTCGCCAGAACATCAGGGACCGCGCCGCGGCCCAGGCGAATGACCGCGCCGCTGCCCAGCGCGGATTGAGCGTCGCTGACCGGAGTGCGCTGAAGACCCTGGGTCTGACGGCCGATGCCGACCGCACGACGATCCGACAAGCGTATTCGAAGCTGGTCCGCGCTTATCACCCGGACCGAAACGGCGGCGACCGAACCCACGAGAAAGCCTTGCAGGAGGTCATCGCCGCCTATACGCACTTGCGCAAACTTGCTGCGTTTGCCTGATCATGCCATCGGGCAGGGGCGCACTCCAATCGACCGGACATTAGCGGACATCAACATGACAGATATTTCCAATACCCAGCCTGACAGCCGTGACGGCACCCTGCTCGATGCCCCCGACCGGATGGTGAAAGCGCGCGACGTGTTTGGTGTCGACATCGACATGGAAGTCCCCGCGTTCAGCGAGGCCGACGAGCGGGTTCCCGATCTGGATCCTTCTTATGTGTTCGACCCGGAAACCACGCTCGCGGTGCTGGCAGGGTTCGCCCACAACCGCCGCGTGATGGTGCAAGGCTATCACGGCACGGGCAAGTCGACGCACATCGAGCAGATTGCCGCGCGGCTCAACTGGCCATGCATCCGCATCAACCTGGATGCGCACATTAGCCGTATCGATCTGGTTGGCCGCGATGCCATCGTGCTGCGCGACGGCAAGCAGGTCACCGAGTTCCGCGAGGGCTTGCTGCCCTGGGCGCTGCAGACGCCGACCGCTCTGGTGTTCGACGAATATGACGCGGGCCGTCCCGACGTGATGTTCGTGATCCAGCGTGTCCTCGAGACCGAGGGCAAATTGACCCTGCTCGACCAGAACCGCGTGATCCGCCCGAACCCGTATTTCCGCCTGTTCGCCACCGCCAACACCGTGGGCCTTGGCGACACCAGCGGTTTGTATCACGGCACCCAGCAGATCAACCAGGGCCAGATGGATCGCTGGAACATCGTGTGCACCTTGAACTATCTCCCCGCCGAGACTGAGGCCAAGGTCGTGCTCTCCAAGGTCGGTGAGACCGATCCCAAGGTGGTCAAGAACATGGTCAAAGTGGCCGACCTGACCCGTCAGGGCTTCGTCAACGGCGATATCTCGACCGTGATGAGCCCGCGCACCGTGATCAGCTGGGCGCAGAACGCCGCGATCTTCCACAACATCGGCTTTGCTTTCCGATTGTCCTTCCTCAACAAGTGCGACGAGGCCGAGCGGATGCTGGTCGCGGAATACTACCAGCGGGTGTTCGGCGAGGATCTGCCGGAGAGCATCATCGGCAAGGGGTGATTTGAACGAGGCTGCGATGGACAAGGCGACAGCGATTGCGAGACTAAAAGCGCACGAGGCCGAGCTCCGGGAGCTTGGCGTGGAGCGGTTGTCGCTGTTTGGTTCTACCGCGCGGGGTGAGGAAGGTCCCCAGTCCGATGTGGATTTGGCAGCGCGATTTGCCCGTGAGGCCCGGATAGGCGGTTTTGCCTTTGTTGCTATTGCAGACCGATTAGAGTCGATTTTGCGTACACGGGTTGACCTTGTTGCTGAACCGGCGCGCAAACCGAGGATGCAGGAGGAGATAGACCGGGATCGCATTCGTGTCTTCTAGGCGCGAGCGTTTGCGCATTCTCGACATCGTCGAGAATATCGAAGCGGCGCAAAGCTATATTGAGGGCATGTCGGTTGACGATTTTGCGCGCAGCCCAATCACGATCGATGCCGTGGAGCGGTGTCTGCAGCGCGTTACGGAGGCGGCGATCAAAATCGGAGAGCATCGATTCTGCATAATCGCGCCGGACGTCTCCTTTCATCAAGTGCGAGGACTGGGCAATCGACTGAGGCACGACTACGATTTTCTCGATGAAGCTGTCGTCTACAATACGGTTGTTGAAAGTCTGCCAGTGCTGTTGGCTTGGTGCCGCTCGGCTTTGGATTGATTTCCATTGCTGGCATCGGCTGTCATATTGATATAACACACCAGCCGTGTTGAAAAAATTCCGATTCGGAGCAGGGCGCTTTGGCGGCGCTGACGCTGGTGCGGCTTCGCTTGGTCTGGGCGAGGCGCGCAATCCGTGGCTTGAGCCTGCGGCCATCCCCGCCGAGCCTGCCGTTATCAAGCCGCCGCGCACGCGCTGGTGGTGGGGCAAGAGGATCTTCGCAGCCGGGTTCGTGCTATTCTTGATCCTGCTTGTCTGGCTCGCGATCACCGCGCCCCTTTCCAAATCGCTCCAGCCGATCGCCCCGCCCGAGATCACCCTGCTCGCCGCCGATGGCACGCCGATCGCGCGCAGCGGGGCGGTGGTCGAGGAGCCGGTGGTGGTCGACCGCCTGCCGAGCCATGTCGTGCAGGCGTTCCTGGCGATCGAAGACCGGCGGTTCTATTCGCACTGGGGCATCGACCCGCGCGGGCTGGCGCGCGCTTTGTGGGCCAACGTGTCGGGCGACAGCGGCACTCAGGGCGGAAGCACGATCACCCAGCAACTCGCCAAGATCAGCTTCCTCACCCCCGAACGCAGCCTGACGCGCAAGTTGCGCGAGATGCTGATCGCGTTCTGGCTCGAGGCTTGGCTGACCAAGGACGAGATCCTGGGGCGGTATCTCTCCAACGCCTATTTCGGCGACAATGTGTACGGGCTGCGCGCGGCAAGCTTGCATTATTTCGATCGCCAGCCCGAACGGCTCAAGCCCGAACAGGCGATCCTGCTCGCTGGATTGGTGCAGGCGCCGTCGCGCTTTGCGCCGACGCGCAACTGGAAGGGGGCGAGCCGTCGCGCTGCGATGGTGCGCACCGCGATGGTCAATGCGGGCTTCATGACGCGGGCCGAGGCCGATGCGCTGCCCCAGCCCCGGCTGGACGTCCACGAACGCCCCAAGATCGCCAACGGCACCTATTTCGCCGACTGGGCGATGCCACAGGCGCGCGCGCTTACCGAGATGTCGCACGCCCGGCTCGAACTCACCACGACTCTGGATTCACGGCTGCAGCGCGCCGCCGAGCGCATCGTCGCGCGCGCAGGGCTGGGCAAGGCGCAGGTGGCTTTGGTCGCGATGCGCAGCAATGGCGAGGTTGTCGCCATGGTCGGCGGCAAAAACCACAAGGACTCGCCTTTCAATCGCGCCACCCAGGCACGGCGACAGCCGGGTTCGACCTTCAAGCTGTTTGTCTATCTGGCGGCACTTGAGGCAGGCATGGAGCCCGAGACGCTGGTCGATGACAGTCCGATCACCACCGGAACCTATCGTCCGCGCAATGCAGGTGACAGGTATCGCGGCACGATCAGCCTTGAAGAAGCGTTCATCCACTCGAGCAACGTTGCCGCCGTCCGGCTGTTCCAGCAACTGGGCAGCGAAAAGGTGATCAAGCAGGCGACGCAACTTGGTCTCAAGGGCCCGTTCACCGAGGGCGATCCGAGCCTGGCGTTGGGCAGCGCGAGCGCCAGCCTGATCGAGCTGACTGCAGCGTTTGCTGGGGTCGCGGGCAACCAGTGGCCGGTGGTTCCGCACGCCTTTCAGCGCGAGGAGCAGGGCTGGTTCGAATGGCTGGTCGATGGCCCGGACCGCTATTCGTCGCGGGTGCACGAGCAGATGCAGGACATGCTGCGCTCAGCGGTCAATCGCGGCACCGGCCGCGCGGCGAGCCTTTCGGTGCCCAATTTCGGCAAGACCGGCACCAGCCAGGACAACCGCGATGCGCTGTTCGTCGGCTATGCCGGCGATCTGGTGGTCGGAGTGTGGATCGGTAACGACGACAACAGCCCGATGCAGGGGATCCGCGGGGGCGGTCTGCCCGCGCGGATCTGGCGGCAGTTCATGGGCGAGGCGGTGCGCGGTGCCGTTCCGCCAAGACGTGTTGCGCCTGCCGCTCCGCCCGAAGAGATCGACTCTGATCCCGTGATCGGTCCGTTGATCGATAGCCAGATCGATGCGCAGGTCGGCGGCGCGAACGTGCGCGTCACTCCCGATGGCCTGACGATTTCGGGCGATGTCGGTGGCGCGCCGGTCGCGGTCACCGTCGATGGCAACGGCGCGCAGGTTGAGAGGCGCAGGCCCGAGCCTCCCGCTCCGCCCGCGCAATAGCTGGCTGGCATAGGCAGGCTGCTTGACATCGCTGGCCCGGGTGTTCAGCGATAGCATATGACCAACCGCACGCCCCTTGATGACCTGAAGAACGTATTGGCCGGAACCGCGCGCGCAATCGCGCATCAACCTGAGGTCGAGGTGGCGTTCACCGCCGACCCTCCGTCGCAATCAGGCAACAAGCTGCGCGTGCCGATGCCGGGGCGCAAGCTGCCCGCCGATCAGGTGGCCGAAGCGCGCGGCTTTGCCGATCTCTATGCGTTGCGGCTGAAGCACCATAATGCCGCGCAGCACAACGCCAATGCGCCCAGGGAAGCCGTGGCGCGCGCGGCATTCGATGCGGTCGAGCAGGTGCGGATCGAGGCGCTGGGCAGCCGGTCGATGTCAGGGCTGGGTGCCAATCTGGATGCCGCGCTCGAGATGCGGATGCGCTCGGACCCGATCGCGCGCGCGACCAAGGTCGACGAGGTGCCGCTTTCGACCGCGCTTGGGCTGATCGTGCGCGAGCGGTTGACCGGCAAGCCGATGCCCGCAGGCACCGCAGCCGGCGTCGATCTGGTGCGCGACTGGATCGAGACCAAGGGCGGCGAGGACATCGACAACCTTGCGATGTCGCTCGACGATCAGGCGGCGTTCGCCGCGCTCGCCACCCGGCTGCTCGAGCATCTCGACCTCACCGAAGGCCAGATGGATGAGGAAGACAGCCAGGACGACAGCGACAACGACGACTCCTCCGAAGAAGGCGAGCCCGAGGATAACGAGGGCGAGCAGGAAGGCTCCGATGCCGACCAGACCGAGGCGCGCGGCGAGGAACAGACCGGCGAGAACGAGGACGGCGACCAGTCCGAGGCCGAAGGCGAGATGGAGCAGGGCGACGACGGCGACCCTGGCGAGATGGGCGACGATGGCATGATGCCGACGCGGCCCAATCGCCCGTGGACCGATCTGCCTAGCGATTTCGAATACAAGGCATGGTCCACCCGCTTCGACGAGGTGGTCGAGGCTACCGACCTTTGCGACGAGGACGAACTGTTGCGCCTGCGCGCTTATCTCGACCAGCAATTGGCGCACCTGCAGGGCGCGGTCACCAAGCTCGCCAACCGGCTTCAGCGCCGGCTGATGGCACAACAAAGTCGCAGCTGGGACTTCGACCAGGAAGAAGGCATGCTCGATGCCGCCCGGCTGGCGCGGATCGTCGTCGCGCCTGGGCATTCGCTGTCGTACAAGATCGAACGCGAAACCGATTTCCGCGATACCGTCGTGACGTTGCTGATCGATAATTCCGGTTCGATGCGTGGTCGGCCGATCAGCATCGCGGCGATCAGCGCGGACATCATGGCGCGCACCCTTGAGCGCTGCGGGGTCAAGACCGAGATCCTGGGCTTCACGACCAAGGCCTGGAAGGGCGGCCAGTGCCGCGAGGACTGGCTGGCACAGGGCCGCCCGCAGCTTCCCGGCCGTCTCAACGACCTGCGGCACATCGTCTACAAGAAGGCCGACGAGCCTTGGCGGCGTGCACGCAAGAACCTGGGGCTGATGATGCGCGAGGGGCTGCTCAAGGAAAACATCGATGGCGAGGCTTTGCTCTGGGCGCACAGCCGCCTGCTCGCCCGCCGCGAGGAACGCCGCGTGCTGATGGTGATCTCCGACGGCGCGCCGGTCGATGATTCGACGCTCTCGGTCAATCACGGCGCGTATCTCGAACAGCATTTGCGCAAGGTCATCGACTGGATCGAGCGGATGTCGCCGGTCCAGCTGATCGCGATCGGCATCGGTCACGACGTCACCCGGTATTACAAGCGCGCGGTGACGATCATGGACGCAGAACAGCTTGGCGGCACGATGGTGGAGCAGCTGGCCGGATTGTTCGACGACGAGTGAAGCGACGCTTGCTAACCAGGGTGACGGTGTTTAATCACGCAGTTAAATTCTGTCGCGATTGATCTGGAGAAACCGCCTTGAACGTATCCGAAGCCGTTGCCACCCGTCGTTCCGTGCGCCAGTTCTTGCCCGATGCGGTGCCGCTCGAGACGATCAGTGATATCCTGACCAAGGCGCAGCGTTCGCCCTCGGGAGGCAACACCCAGCCGTGGAATGCGATCGTTCTGACCGGCGAGCCGCTGGCCGACCTGACCGCGAAGATCAAGGCCAAGGCCGCAGAAGAGCCGATGGGCGCAGGGATGGAATACGACATCTACCCCAAGGGGCTCGAAGGCCGCTATGAGGCGCAACGCCGCGCGGTGGGCGAGGCGATGTTCGGTGCGCTGGGCATCGCGCGCGAGGATGGCGCGGGCCGGGTCAAGCAGATGATGGCCAACTGGGACAGTTTTGGCGCGCCGATCCAGATCTTCACCTATTGCCGCACCTATATGGGGCCGCCGCAGTGGTCCGACATGGGCATGTGGCTGCAGACCGTCATGCTGTTGCTGCGAGACGCCGGGCTCGACAGCTGCCCGCAGGAAATCTGGGCGATGTATGGCAGTTATATGCGCGAACTGCTGGGCATCAGCGACGACTACATCTTCTTCACCGGCATGGCGGTGGGGTATCGCGATCCTGAGGCACCGATCAACCGCTTTCCGGTGCCGCGGGTCGATCTGTCCGAAGCGATCGAATTCAGGGGTTTTTGATCCCTATGCATTGCGACAGCCCGCGTTAATCAATTCCACGATAATCTTTGGGCGCTCGCAAAGCGGCAACTGGCCACGCCGCTTTGGGAGGATTATAGCAACGCAAAACGAATCCAGACCGGGTCGCACCAATAAAGAGATTTTGCCTCCGCAGAACCTGCGCGTGGGGCAAACGGGGTGTGACAATGCGCGAGAGCCAATCAGGCTTGTTGACATGGAACGATTCTGTGGTGCCGCGGGCGGACCAATCCGGTCAGCCACCGCTTGCAGCATTGCGAGTGCAGGTTAATGCTGGGGTAGCATTCGCGCACGCGCGCGCCGGGGGGCAGCAACACACATCATGGTTATGAAACCAGACACCGTGTCGGCGCCCACCAGCCGTGATGAGGTTGGCCGGTCGGCCAATCGCCTGATCCGCCAGCTTGGCCTGGTGCGGCTGCTGGCGACGTTTGGCTTTCTGGTGTTTGCGCTTGCGGTGGCCCGCTACAGCCCGCAGATGCCGCTGCTGGGTGATGCCGAAAACGCGATGTACGATATGCGCGCGGCCAATTTCGCCAAGAAAGTGGATCAGGATCCGCGCATCCTGATGGTGGTCTATACCGACGATACGCTGATCGATACCGGCCAGCGCTCCCCGGTCGATCGCACGATCCTGGCCAATGCGCTGACCAATATCGACAAGATGGGCGCCAAGTCGATCGGCATCGATATCCTGTTCGATCAGCCGCAGGACGATGACGAAGCGCTCAAGACCGCGTTCCGATCGATGCAGACCCCGACCCATGTCGCTTACGCCTCGAACGAGACTAACACCGAGGCGATCCAGTTCCGCCAGCAGCAGTTTCTCGAGAGCTTTCTCAAGGATATCACCACTGACAAGACGGTGCCCACCAGCATCCGGCTCATCACCGATGCCGATGGCGTCGCGCGGCGCTGGCCCGACCAGCCCAAGAACCTGCCGCCGATCATGGTCCGGGCGATGACGCCGCCCAATGCGGCGTTTGCCGACTATCGCGGAGCCATCCGCTTCCGCGTGCCGCTGTCGTCGGATCGCCCCGTTATCAACAAGCTGCCGATTGATCTGTTCGCTGACCCCGCAAGCGCCGAGTTCGTCGCCAGCGAGGTCAAGGGCAAGCATGTGCTGATCGGCGGCGATTTTGTCGATTTCGACAAGTTCGATACGCCGCTTACCCGTATCGGTGATGTCGTCACCGGTGAATCGCAGATGATCGGGCTTGAGGTGCACGCGCACATGATGTCGCAGTTGCTCGACAACGATCAGCCTTATGCGTTTCCAGCCTGGTCGTTGTGGGTGATCGCAGTCGTGGTCATCCTGGCCGGATTCGCCACCGCGATCAGCCAGGCACGCGCCTGGATCATGGGACTGTTGCTGGGGGTGCAGATCCTGTTCTTCATCACCGTGCCGCTCATTTTGCAATATCAGGGGTTCGATACGCTCAATTTGCCCAGCTTCGGCTGGGCGACAGGATGGCTCCTCGCTTACACGTCGGTGGGCGCGGCCGCGCGCGTGGTCGGCTCGAAACAGCGGGCCTTTGCGCAGAATGCGCTGGGCAAATACCTTCCCCGTTCGGTGGCGGCGGAGATCCTGAAGGACCCCGACAAGCTGGCGCTGCACGGCGAGAAGCGCGAGATTTTCTGCGTGTTCACCGATCTGGAAGGCTTCACCAAGCTGACCCACGCGATCGAACCGGAAATGGTCGCGTTGTTGCTCAACAACTATCTCGACCGGCTGGCGGACGTGGTGCTGCAATATGGTGGCACGCTCGACAAGTTCGTGGGTGATGCCGTCGTCGCCTTCTGGGGCGCGCCGATCAGCTTTCCCGATGATGGCGAACGCGCGGTGCGTGCCGCATGGGCGATGTACGAGGCGGGCGAGGAGTTCCGCCGCAGCGCGCCCGAAGGCGTGCCGCCGATCGGGCGCACCCGCGTCGGCGTGCATTTCGGCGAGGCGATCGTCGGCAATTTTGGCGGCGAGGGGCGCATCCAGTATACCGCGTTCGGCGACAGCATGAACACAGCAGCGCGGCTTGAGGCGGCCAACAAGAACCTCGACACCCGAGTGCTCGTCAGCCGCGAGGCGGCCGTGCGCTCCGGACTCGACTGGTTTCGCCCGATGGGGCGGATTGTGCTAAGAGGGCGGGCCAGACCTGTCGATATCTTCGAGCCCGCACCGGACATGCCCGAGAGCGAGCGAATCAGGATAGGAGAGATTGTCGCTGCGCATGAGGCGGGGGATTTGGATGCTGTGGTAAATCTCACAACACAGCTTGAAGCCATGGGGCAAGAAGAGGCCATCGCGAATCTGTTCAAGCGACTTGGTCAGACACAAAAAGGAGAAAGCTATGTTCTCGGTTGATAGGAAGTCCGTACTTCACCGGGCGCTTGCGTTGGGTGCAGTTGTAACTCTGGGTATTACCGCAAGCGGTGCCGCCATCGCGCAGTCGATGGTCGTCCGATCGGCTGGCCCCTCGGCTGCCCAGTATCCGGCAGGCAAGAAGCTGCCCGCCAACACCAAGGTCGTGCTGAAGGCCAGCGACAAGGTCACCGTGCTCGACAAGGCCGGCACCCGTGTCCTCTCCGGTCCCGGCACGTTCACGCTTGATGGCACCGTCAAGCGCGACCAGACCCAAAGCACGCAGATCGCCAGCCTGCTGTCGACCAGCGGAACCGCAGGCCGCAGCCGCACCGGGGCCGTCCGCGGTGCACCGACAGCCGACAAGCCCGCCGCCCCGCGCAGCCCGAACCTGTGGTTCATCGACTCTGCCCAGTCGGGCAGGTTCTGTGTCGCCGAACCCAGCCGCCTACTAGTATGGCGCGCAAGCGTGGCCAATGAAGAAACGATGAAGCTGTCGAGCGCGAGCGGGGCCGCCACCGATGTCCTGTTCAAGGTCGGCTCTGCCAATCGCCTGTGGCCGTTTGCCGAGGTGCCGGTGACCAGCGGCGCCAGCTACACGCTAACCGGGCCCGATGGTAAGCCCCAGAAGGTCGATCTGGTGGTTCTACCCAGCGTGCCGACCGAGATCGACGATCTGGCCGGAACGCTGATCGAGAACGGCTGCGAAAACCAGCTCGGCCTGCTGGTCGAATCGCTGGCTGCAGTTGAGCAGGAAACCGGCCCTATCGGGGACCGCTAAGTCGACGTTTTCTACATACCCCGCCCGTGCCGCTGCGACCGGCACGGGCGGGGTTTTGTGTCTGCGCCATCGCGCTTGACGGCCCGCGCGGTTTGCAGGCAAGGGTTGCCGCATCATGACCCACCCTGCAACCGCCCCTCTAATGCTGTTCAACAGCCTGACGCGCTCGATAGAGCCGTTCGAACCCGTTCATCCCGGTGAAGCGCGCGTCTACACCTGCGGGCCGACGGTCTACAATTACGCACACATCGGCAACATGCGCGCTTATGTCTTTGCGGACACATTGGGCCGCGTGCTCAGCTTCAAGGGCTATACGCTCAAGCACATCATCAACATCACCGATGTCGGCCATCTGACCGATGATGGCGATGCCGGCGAGGACAAGCTCGAAAAGGCAGCAGCCGCGCAGGCGCAGTCGATCTGGGATATCGCGCGGCATTACACCGAGGCCTTCTGGAACGATGTAAAGGCGCTCAACATTCGCCAGCCCGCGCAATGGTCGGTCGCGACCGATTATGTGCCGAAGATGATCGAATTCGCGACCTCGATCGCCGACAAGCATTGCTATGAACTGCCCAGCGGGTTGTATTTCGATGTCTCGACCGTCGCCGATTACGGCGCGTTGGCCCGCGCTGCCACCGAGGCGGGCGAGGGGCGGATCGAGACAGTCGAAGGCAAACGCAACGCGCAGGACTTCGCGATCTGGCGCAAGACGCCCGAGGGCGAGACGCGGCAGATGGAATGGGATTCGCCCTGGGGCAAGGGCGCACCGGGGTGGCACCTCGAATGCTCGGTGATGAGCGAGGCGCTGCTCGGCTTTCCGTTCGATATCCACACCGGCGGCATCGATCACCGCGAGATACACCATCCCAACGAGATCGCGCAGAACCAGGCGTTTGCCTGCTCGCACGGCAGCGGCGCGCGGATCTGGATGCACAACAACTTTCTGATCGATCGAACCGGCAAGATGTCGAAGTCGTCAGGAGAGTTTCTGCGGCTCCCGCTGCTGGTATCGAAGGGCATCCATCCGCTGGCGTACCGGTTGATGTGCCTGCAGGCGCATTACCGCAGCGAACTCGAATTCAGCTGGGACAATCTGCTCGCGGCGCTGACGCGGCTGAAGCGGCTGGTGATGGCGGTGGCAGCGCTGCGTTCGGGCGCTGAGGTTGCAGCCAAGATTGAGCATCCGCGCCTGAACCAACTGCTGGGCGATTTTGCGGCTGCCGTGTCGGACGACCTGAATACATCGAGGGCGCTAACCGTGCTCGACGAGGTGCTGGCGCAGAAGAAGGTCGATGCAGGTGAGCGTCTGGGTGCGATTGGCCTGATCGACACCGTGCTGGGGCTCGACCTGCTGGTACTCGAACGCTCGGCGCTGCGCATCCCCCCGGCAGCGATCGAGATCGACGAAGCCCGTATCGAGCACATGCTCAAGCTGCGCAAGGAAGCGCGCGCGGACAAGAACTTTGCCGCGTCCGATGCGATCCGCGACGAGCTGACCAAGGCGGGTATCGAGGTGATGGACGGCGATCCGCTCGGCTGGGAGTGGCGGATAGAGATCTAGCTTCTGATTGGCAGCCCACCTCCGTTTGTCTCGAGCGAAGTCGAGGGACGCAAATCCCGAACGGTTGTGTAAGGTCCCTCGACTTCGCTCGGGACAAACGGATAGTGGGATCGGAATATCGAAATCCTGCTCTCCGGCGAAAGCAGGAGCCCAGGAGTCGGATTGTGCTGCAGCCGCTCTGGATTCCGGCTTTTGCCGGAAAACAGATAGCAGTGCGGTTGATTGAACAGGAGAGAGCATGACCAAGGCTGTGATATCCGCGCTGGTGCGTCCGTTGCTTGAAAGCTCGATCCCAGAGGGCGTGAAGGTCGCTTGGATCGGCTCGACCGATGAAGCCAAGCGCGAGGTCACTGATGCCGATATCGCCTGGGTCGATATGCACGACAAACAGGCGATGCGCGAGGTCATGCTTGTCGGCACCCAGCTCAGATGGGTTTCCACGCTGTACGCGGGGCTCGATCATTTTCCGGTCGAGGAACTGACCGCGCGCGGCACCCGCGTCACCAACGGCGTAGGCATCAACACCGTCGCAGTCGCCGAATACGCCGTGCTGGGCATGCTCAGCATGGCCAAAGGCTATGCCGATGTCGTGCGCGCCGCCGATCGCAAGGAATGGCTCTGGGCCTCGCCGGGCACGATCGAACTTTACGAAACCCGCGCGCTGATCATCGGCTATGGCGCGATCGGCTCGGCGATCGGTGAGCGGTTGAAGGGCTTTGGCGTCGAGGTAACCGGCGTTGCCCGCACCGCCCGGCCGGACCAAGCCATTTTGGGTGCTGATGAATGGCGCTCTTGGCTCGGCGAATACGATTGGGTGGTCATTGCCACCCCGGCCACCCGCGAAACCGATGCGCTGATCGGCGCGGCCGAGCTTGCGGCGATGAAGCCCGAGGCGATCCTGGTGAACATCGCGCGTGGTGAATGCGTCGATCAGGACGCGCTGATGACCGCGCTGAAATCGAAGGGCATCGCCGGCGCGTTTCTCGATGTCACAACACCCGAACCACTGCCGTCAGACCATGAATTGTGGACGCTGCCCAATGTGCAGATATCGATGCACCTCTCGGGCCGGGCACAGACCCGGATGTTCCAGCGGTCGGCAGCGTTGTTTGCGGATAACCTTGGTCGCTACCTGCGCGGCGAGGCTCTGGTCAACGAGGTCGATCTGGCGCTGGGATATTGAGCTGCGGGCAATCGTCAGCTGTATTTGGCGTGCGCGGCAGCGATCTTGACGTGGTAATTGTTCGCGGCGAATCCAGCGCCGTTATAACCCCTGGCAAAAGCGACGCAGGTGGCCGCGACGTTGCTGATTGCCTTCAACGCGGCCACCAACTTCTTCGATGAGATGAAGCTGGCAAACGCCTTGAGATGTGCAGCTTCGGATACCTTCATCGCTTCCCAGAACGCTTCGACCGTATCGAACCCAGCAGCCTTGTGGTTGAAACCCATGATCTGCGCGCCCCCCACCGATGCCGACAGCAACGCCGCCTTGCGATCCAGCGCCATCGCCTTCCACAGCCGGATGTACTCGCCTTGTCCGCCGACATAGAGCTTGCGGTTCCATTTGGCACTCGACAGGTTGGGGTGGCTATTGCGATATCTGCCTTCGGTATAGCGATCGAAGATGTGCGCTTCGAACAGGATCTTGGGCAGGTGCGGGCCATCGAGGAAACCTCCCGGTCCATCAAGCGCGAGGATGTCCGCGCGCACGTCCTTGAACCATCCGCCGCCGCTTTCGACCTCCCAAACCGCCCGGATCTGCGCCGTGGTGCATCCCAGCGCGGCAGCGGTTTGCGCAAAATCGGCTAAGGTCAGCCCGATCTGAACGCTTGTCGTCGTGGCACCGGTGGGCCGGGAAATTCCCAGCTGATCGAGCAGGTTATCGACCGCATTGACTTCGATCTGGGTAAAGGATTGGCCCGAGCGCAGCGCCTTTATGGCAGAAAAAACGGGAGTACGGTCCATAAGTTCGACCTCCAGCACTATAGGTGATGCCAATCTGGCAAAGATAACCTTATCCGCACGGTTGGTCGGGCAAAGTTATCATCGGTTAATGTTCATCAATACTGCGCCATTTCCAACATTGACAGGCATTGGATGCGATCCGCTGCAAAGCGCGAACGTGACAGGCCAGAGGATGGCTGCGGCGCTCCGGATCGCAGGGCCGGTTGCGCACTTTTGGCGGGTGACTCGGCAAATGTTTGCGTTTATGCCTTGCGTCACACGGGGGATGGCCTGCGGAGGCCATGCTTCTGGAGCACCTTTATCCGCCCGGGCGACCCAAGCATAACGCACAGCCCGGTCATCCTTTCGGTCGCACGAACGCAACGATCAGCCATTTTCGGTTCCCGGGGGAGTTTTCCATGACCAAAGCATCCGATCTGTTCATCCAGTGTCTGGAAGAGGAGGGTGTCGAGTACATCTTCGGCGTTCCCGGCGAGGAAAACCTCGACATGCTCGATTCGCTCAGCCGCTCGACCAAGATCCAGCTGATCCTGACGCGGCACGAACAGGGTGCGGGATTCATGGCCGCAACTTATGGTCGCCACACCGGCAAGACCGGGGTGTGCATGGCCACCTTGGGCCCGGGAGCGACCAACTTCGTCACCGCTGCAGCCTATGCGCAGTTGGGCGGTATGCCGATCCTGATGGTGACCGGCCAGAAGCCGATCAAGAAATCCAAGCAAGGCCGGTTCCAGATCCTTGATGTGGTGGGCATGATGAAGCCGATCACCAAGTTCACCCACCAGCTCGCCAGCGCCGACAACATCCCCAGCCGGGTGCGCGAGGCCTTCCGTCTGGCCGAGGAAGAAAAGCCTGGCGCGACGCATATCGAATTCCCCGAGGATATCGCTGAAGAGCAGACCGATTCGGTTCCGCTGAAGCCCAGCCTGATCCGGCGTCCCAATGCGGACAAGAAGTCGATCCGCGCTGCGGTCAACGCGCTTGAAAAGGCAAAGTCGCCGATCCTGGTGATCGGGGCAGGGGCCAACCGCACGATGACCAGCCGCATGCTGCTGCAGTTCATCGAGAAGACCGGGATCCCGTTCCTCACCACGCAGCTGGGCAAGGGCGTGATCGATGAGCGCCATCCCAAGTTCGTCGGTTGCGCAGCGCTGTCGGCGGGCGATTTCGTCCACCGCGCGGTGGAAGCGGCGGACCTCATCGTCAACATCGGCCACGACGTGATCGAAAAGCCGCCGTTCTTCATGCACGCAGGCGGCACTCCGGTGATCCACATCTCGTCGAAGACCGCAGAGGTCGATCCGGTGTACTTCCCCGAAATCGAGGTGATCGGCGATATCGCCAACGCGATCTGGCAGATGAAGGAAGACATCGTCCCCAATGGCGGGTGGAAATTCGACCATATGCTGGCCTTCCGCAAGGCTGAGGTGGAGCATACCGCTTCGCTGTCGGGTGACGCGCGCTTCCCGATCTTCCCGCCGTATCTGGTCAAGCAGATCCGCGAGGCGATGCCCGATGACGGGATCATCTGCCTGGACAACGGCGTCTACAAGATCTGGTTCGCCCGCGGATATGATGCCTACCGGCCCAACACCGTGCTGCTCGACAACGCACTTGCCACGATGGGCGCGGGCTTGCCGTCTGCGATGATGTCATCGATGGTCTATCCCGATCGCAAGGTGCTGGCGATCTGCGGCGATGGCGGCTTCATGATGAACAGCCAGGAGATGGAAACTGCGGTCCGCCTGAAGCTCAACATGACCGTGCTGATCCTCAACGATAGCAGCTATGGCATGATCCGCTGGAAGCAGGCGAACATGGGCTTTGCCGATTTCGGCCTGACCTATGGCAACCCCGATTTCGTCAAATATGCCGAAGCTTATGGCGCCAACGGCTACCGTGTCGAGAGCGCCGAGCACCTTAAGGAACTGCTCGCGCATACGCGCGACACGCCAGGGGTGCATCTCATCGATTGCCCGGTTGATTATTCGGAGAACGACCAGATCTTGAACATCGACATCAAGAAGCTGGCGAAAGAATTGTAAGCCTGCTGACCCGTTCCCCGGCGAAAGCCGGGGTCCAGGGCCGAATTGCACTGTAGCCGCTCTGGATTCCGGCGTTCGCCGGAAAACGGCCTGCGGCCCGGGAGTTTTATATGACCACCCTCAAATCCGTCTATCCGCTCTATCTAAACAACGAGGCGCAGCAGCCGAACACCGACCTCGAGGTGACCGACAAGTTCACCGGCGAGGTCGCGTTTCGCGTCGCGCAGGCCGATGCCGCGACGATCGATGCTGCGATCGCAGGCGCAGTCGAGGCTGCAGAGCCGATGGCGCGGATGCCGAGCTATGCACGGCAGGAGGTGCTCAACCATTGCGTCACGCGCTTCAAGGAGCGCTCCGAAGAACTCGCCTATGCTTTGTGCGTCGAGGCGGGCAAGCCGATCAAGGATTCCGAAGGGGAGGTCAGCCGGCTGATCGATACCTTCCGCATCGCAGCAGAAGAATCGGTGCGGATGACCGGCGAAGTCCAGACGATGGACATCAGCCCGCGCGCCAAGGGCTATCGCGGCATGTGGAAGCGGGTGCCGATCGGGCCATGCTCGTTCATCTCGCCGTTCAACTTTCCGCTCAATCTCGCTGCGCACAAGATCGCGCCTGCCATCGCGGTGGGCTGCCCGTTCGTGATGAAGCCCGCCAGCCGCACGCCTTTAGGCGCGATCATCATGGGCGAGGTGCTGGCCGAGACCGACCTGCCCAAGGGCGCGTTCTCGATCCTGCCCGCCAGCCGCGATGGCGCGGACCTGTTCACCACCGACGACCGGCTCAAGCTGCTGTCGTTCACCGGATCGCCCGATGTGGGCTGGGACCTGAAGGCGCGCTGCGGCAAGAAGAAGGTCGTGCTCGAGCTCGGCGGCAATGCGGCGGTGATCATCGATGCTGATGCAAACCTCGACGATGCGATGGAGCGCGTGATCTTCGGCGCGTTCTATCAGTCGGGGCAGAGCTGCATCGGCGTGCAGCGCATCCTGATCCACGCCGATGTCTACGATCGCTTCCGCGACATGCTGGTCGCCAAGGCCAAGACGCTGGTTTCGGGTGACCCCAAGGACCGCAACACCTTCATCGGCCCGATGATCCACGTCAAAGAGGCCAGCCGTCTGGATGGCTGGGTGCAGGAAGCGGTGTCGCTGGGCGCAACACTGCTGTGCGGCGGCAAGCGCGATGGCGCGTTGCTCGAGGCGACGCTGCTCGAAAACGTGCCGCACGAAGCCAAGATCGTGACCGAAGAGGCCTTCGGTCCGGTCGCGGTGCTGTCGAAGTTCACCGATTTCGGCGAAGCGATGGCAGAGGTCAACAACAGCAAGTTCGGATTGCAGGCAGGCGTGTTCACCCGCGACCTGTTCAAGATGTTCGATTGCTGGGATCATCTCGATGTCGGCGGCGTGGTCATCAACGACGTCCCCAGCTTCCGTATCGACAACATGCCCTATGGCGGGGTCAAGGATTCCGGCCTCGGCCGCGAGGGCATCCGCTTTGCGATGGAAGACATGACCGAAATCCGCAACCTGCTGATCCGCGGAGGGTGAAACAGGGCGAGCACCTTAGTTGAAAATGGCGACCAGGATTGCACCGGTGATGATAAAGCCGGCGCCGATGGCGGCTCCAGCGATCCAACAGGCGCGCAGCGTCGAAACGCCCAGTTGCCCTGAAAACCAACGCGTCTGGAGGACGAAGTACCAGATCAACGCAGCGAAAAAGACGGTCGCGCCGCCAATCGTCGCGTTGCGGTTTTCTAGCACCAGCATCGAAATTGCCAGCGCGTTGGCAAGCGCGAAGGGTGCCGCCACAAAACACTGGCTGTAAAAGGGTGGGCGCAACGCGCGCCGGTCTATTTCGCGCTTCTGTTGCCGCAACAGCGCGATTGCCAGAACCAGCGGATAAACGCTGTAAACACTTGCGGTGAGCAGCAGCGAGTTCTTCCAGTTGAGCAGCAGCGCCGGTGTCGTCGCAGGATCATCAGGGCCTGAGATGCTGTCGGAGGCCCAGGTCGCGAGCACGATGGTGATCAGCAGGAACAAGGGTGGGCTGATCGTGCTTTCATATTGCGCGGCTGGCAGATCATCCAGCTCGTCATCGGCATAGGCCATCATCTCGCCGGGACGGAACAATGCGAGCCACATCGTGCGCGGATAAAAATACAGCCAGCCGACAACCTCGAAGATGAAATTCTCGAACGATTTGAGAATGTTCATGAAGTCCATGCGCGTGCCCCCCGGGTGTCCGCGCGGAATATCAGATTGGCACCGGCCTGCAAGCGCTGCCGGTTGGTTCCGCCAGAGGGCTTCAACCTGTGGGATCGCACCCGCCTCGCAACGGGCGCGATCCCGGGAATACAGGGTTGCTTAGGGGTTGAGGACAACCCCGCCGAGCGAAGGTGCGGTGTTGAAAAAGTCGTGCGCTTCGCTGCCGATCGCGAGGCCCAGCGGCACGCCGCCGACATTCTCGCCATCGCGACGCGGAATCCCGTCAAAGCGCCAGTGGACGCCCAGATAGATTCGGCTGACCGAATTTTCCCAGACCGCTTCGGCGAAATTGTCGAAGGTCTTTACCACCCGGGTCCGGGTCGATCCATCCGGATCGCTCGCCACCCCATCGAGCTCGTCCGAGACGAAGCTGAAGGTCTCCTTGGCGATCGGGGCGCTGTCATGTGTCTCGACATCGAGCACGTCCTTCAGCGTGATCGGACCCGGCGCAGTGTTGAGCGCTAGCCGCAGCGTCTGGAACAGCGCCGCGCCAAAAGTGGCGTGACCGGACGGATAGGCGGGGAAGTTTGGGCTGCGCGTCATCGGCCCTGCGGTGTTCGTTTGCGGCGCACCCAAGGGCGCCCAGAACGGGTCACCACCGCGGGTCGCGTCTTCCTCGCGCAGGCCGACCACCGGCCGCCACAGATCATAGACATATTTCCAGTGCCAGGCGTCGATCCCGGCATCGGCCATCGCGACGTTGAGCTGCGCGAACAGTTCGGCAGCGCGCGGAACGTTCAACGCAAGCGGTTCGACCACCCGGCGGGCGACCTGATTATACAGCCGCGGCGGCACCCCCAGGTTCATCGCGCCATCATAGCCCCAATAGACCCCGATGCGCTCCTGTTCGGCAGTGCGCTTGCCGCGCAACTTGGCGCCGTAATCGCGGACCTCGTCAAAGTCGTCCTTGTAGTCAGGATTGTTGAGATAATCGGAAAGGGTACTTCCAGGGAACGGATCAAGCGGCTGGTTGGCAGCGCCGGTGAACCGAGTGACATTGCCCCAGACCGGGCCCAGCCGGTTCTGCCCGGGCTGAAACGGATCGGCGCGATGCTGGCCGTAGACCGGATCGGTGGGCTGGTTGGTGACGATGTCAATGTTCGAGCCATCGGCGGAGCGCGCATCGAGAATGGCCTGGCCAACCTGCTCGCCATAAGCAAACCGCGCAGCATTCACGGCACCGGTCGAATCATCGATATAGATGCCATAGCGCGGGTACATGGCCTTCAATGTCACCACCGCGGCCCCCGCGATGATATCCCCAACGCTGCCACCGGGCGCAGGGCCGACGCCATGGGCGATGCTCTTTTTGGTGAGCCACGCCGCGCCCGGATTGCCGCTAGCGAAAGCTACCGCATCGTGAATGGCAAGGTGAACGATCGCCATCGCGCGCGAGGTGCGAATGGGGCCGGGCTGTTGCGCATTGTTAAAACCGCGCGTGAAGTCACGGCGTGAACATTCCAGAAGTATCGCATTCCAATACAGAACGGGGTTCATGGTCAATTCCTTCAGACAGGCGCCATCGCTCTATCCAGCGAGGATAGAGGATGAATAGGACACACGGAAACAATCACCAATTCGGTGAGCGTCAATCGATGATGTTATTATGATATTCGCAGGCGTGACGGCATCGACCACGGCCTTGGTTCACGCAGATGCATGTTACTTGGTTTTACGTCCGGACCATAGGACAGATGCGACAGTTATAGTATTAAACTTTTGTTGAGCATCAACATGATCCACGCCGATCAGGCGGGATAGGCGATTCCCATCACTTCCCATTCCTTGGTGCCGCCCGGCAGCGTGACAACGCGCAGATCGCCAACACTGGCGCCGCGCAGCGCGCGGGCGAGGGGCGAGTTCCAGCCAATCCGGCCGGCGCCTGCATCCTGTTCGTCGTCGCCGACCAGAGTGAGCGTCCGGCGGTTGTCGTCCTCGTCGGCGATCTCGACCTGCGCGCCGAACCACACGCGGCCGGTGTCCTGCTGCTCCTTGGGGTCGATGACCCTGGCGGCCTTCATCTTGCGCGCGAGTCGGTTCAGTTCGCGATCGATCTCGCGCATCCGCTTGCGGCCATACAGATAGTCGCCATTCTCGCTGCGATCGCCATTGCCGGCCGCCCAGCTGACGATCTCGACGATCGCGGGCCGTTCGACGCCGAGCAGTTCGTCATACCGCGCCTTGAGTGCGGCATAGCCGGTGGGGGTGATGTAGTTGGGGCGGTCCATAGGCGGGGAATTAGCATCTGATCCGGCAAAGTCACGATTTCCGGCGAAAGCCGGAATCCAGGGCGGTGACAGCGCTATCCGGCCCCTGGACTCCGGCTTTCGCCGGAGAACGGAGGTACCTATATCTCAACCCGGGCTGTTCTTGCCCAGATAGCGGCTGAGCTTGTTGTTGCCGCGCATAGTCGAGCGTTCTGGATGCATCACATCATACACCACCGCGTTTTCCAGCACGCGCTGAACGTAATTCTTGGTCTCGAAAAAGGGGATCTTCTCGACCCATTCGACGATATCGATGCCGCCCATACGCGGATCGCCGTTGGCGCGAAGCCACTTGTTCACGTTTCCTGGACCTGCATTGTAGGCCGCAACTGCCAACGGATAGCTGCCGCCGAAATAGTCCATCATCCGCATGAAATAGCCAGCGCCCAACTGAATGTTGTACTGGGTGTCGTCGGTCAATGCGCCAACGGAGTAGCTCAGCCCCATCTTGCCCGCCTGTTCGCGCGCGGTGCCGGGCATCAACTGCATCAGCCCGCGGGCGCCGGCATGGCTGACCGCGTTCTGCGCATACTGGCTTTCCTGCCGGGTGATGGCGTGGATCATCGTCCAGTTGTTCTGATAGCCTGGCGGCACCGGCATATGCGGGAAGGCGACCGATTGCAGGTCATCGACGCCCTTCGAGCGCGCCGACTGGCCGACGATGACCGCAAGATCGCGTCGCCCGATCTGTCGCGCGAGTTCGGCGGCCATGACATGCTCTTGCGGCGTACTGGCCGAAGCAGCGACCGCACCAAAGAACCGCCGCTGGGTCGGCCAGTCGCCGCTGCGGGCGATCATCTGCGCTGCGCGCACCAGCGAGCTCGCATTGAACCGCCCACGATCGACCGCGCTGACCTCGACCCGCGGAGCCTCGGCAAACGGTGCGATCGTGCGGCCCAGCCGCTCGGTGGCGAGCTGGCCGTAGAAGTGGTCCGGATAGGCCGCAGCCATTTCGAAATATGTGTTCGCCTGTCCGGTATCGCCTGCGGTCGCAGCAGCACGTCCGGCCCAGTAGAAACCCTTCGACCGTGTCTGCGGCGTGCGGGCACCGCCACCATAGCGCGCGAACATGCCGATGGCGTCGCGCGGGCGGCCCAGGTTCTGCAACGCGACCGTGCCTGCAAGCCACGTCAGACTGGTGTAATCGTCGCGGACACCCAGGCTTTCGTCGGACACATCATGTCCTTGCGGGAACGCGTCATCGACCTTTGAGGCGATGTCGAAAGCGGTGCTGTATTGGGCGTCGTTGTTGGCCGCGCGCGCCTGTGACAGCAGCAGCTCGTACCAGGCTTCAGGATTGGTCGGGCGATATTGAAGCTCCGGGCGGCTGGCCAATAGGTTGCGGGCCATGCCCCAGTTGCCGGTGTCATTCAGCCGCTTCGCGCGCTGGGCGACATATCCCGCATCGCGCATCGCTTCTGCCCCCAGCGATCCGGCCAGGCTGTCGGCATCGGGCAGGTTCTTGAGCATCGCCAGACGCGCGGCAAAAATCGCACGGCGTTCGCCCGAGACGAAACCGAACTGCTCCTCGGCATCAGGCGTCGCCTTGGCCCAGAGCAGCGCATCCATCCGCGCATCATGATCGGCGATCGAAAAGGTCGATCCGAACCGGCTGAACAGCTGTGCCCGGTCTTGCGGCATCATCGTGCCCGCACGCCAGGCCTTCGCAGCTTCGGATTGCGCAACATCGCGCTGGCCCATCGCATCGAGTGCCATAGCGTAGCGCGCGCGGCCGACATTGGTCAGCGGCGCAAACCGTGAGAAATAGGCGACCACTTCCTGCGGCGAGGCTGGGCTGACCCCCAAGGATTGCTCGGCGCTGCGGCGCAATTTGTCCTCATCGGGCCAACCGGGGTTCGAGATCAGGAAACTGGCGAAGGTGGAAAAGGTGTAGTTGTTCGGGCTCGTCGTCAGCGATCGCCAGTTGGCGATGGTGCCAGACATGTCGGCAGGCATCGATTGAAGAAGCTGGGCGCGTGCGCGGTCCCAGTCGCTGCCGTCGCCCGGTCGGCTGATTGGCGCAGATGAAGCGGCGTAGTCGGCTGACTGATCACTTGCCAGACACGCGGCGGGAACCCCCAAAAGGGGCAGGGCGATGAGTGCGGCAGTGCTGCGCGCAATTGCAATTCGTGAAACCATGCTGGACATCATGCGCTTTCGATCCTTATCAGGCGCTGAACACAGCGGCTGATCCCACAGCTTGTGCATACATTATCGTTCTTGCCCGAATTTCGGGCAAGGTAAAGGAGCTACCCGATGTTTTCCGGCTCAATTCCGGCCCTTGCGACCCCGTTCCGCGACGGAGCGTTTGACGAGCCTGCTTTTCGTGCGTTGATCGACTGGCAGATCGAGAACGGAAGCTCCGGGCTCGTACCATGCGGGACGACCGGAGAGGCGGCAACCATGTCGATCGAGGAGCATGATTACATCGTGCGGGTCTGCGTCGAGCAAGCGGCCGGGCGCGTGCCCGTGATCGCCGGGTGCGGATCGAACGACACCAAGGTCGCGATCGGCCATATGCAGAACGCCAAGGCCGCTGGTGCCAGCGCAGCGCTTGTCGTGCCGCCTTATTACAACCGTCCCGGCCAGGACGGGGTCCGGGCGCATTTCAAGGCGCTGACCGAAGCGTGCGACCTGCCCATCATGCTGTATAACGTGCCAGCGCGCACCGTCACCGACATCAAGGTCGAGACGATGGCGAAGCTGGCGCGCTTCCCGACGGTCATCGGCGTGAAGGATGCGACCGGAGATCTTGAGCGGGTCAGCGCCCAGCGTGCGCAATGCGGCAAGAAGTTCTGCCAGCTGTCGGGCAATGACGAACTGGCGCTTGGCCACCGCGCGATGGGCGGGGTGGGCTGCATCTCGGTGACCGCTAATGTCGCGCCCGCTTTGTGCGCGCAGTTTCAGGCGGCGCTCGCCAAGGGTGATTACAAGGCCGCGCTGGCGCTCAATGACCGGCTGTACCCGCTGCACTCGGCGATGTTCTCGGATGCCTCCCCCGGCCCGGTAAAATACGCGCTCAACCGCGTGCGGCCCGACTTCCTCCCCGATCTTCGCCTGCCGATGACTCCGCCAGACAAGAAGAGCCGCAAGACGGTGGATGCTGCTCTGGTACATGCAGGGCTTATTTGATGGCGCGACCCAAGCCCGAAACCTTCGACAAGACCAAGATCGTCGCCGAGAACCGGCGCGCACGCTACGATTATGCCATCGATACGGTGTACGAAGCAGGAATCGCGCTGACCGGGACCGAAGTGAAGGCGCTGCGATCAGGCCAGGGTTCGATCGCGGAAAGCTATGCCGAAGTGAAGGACGAGCAGATCTGGCTGATCAACTCGAACATCCCCGAATACAGCCACGGCAACCGCGAGAACCACGAACCCAAACGGCCACGCAAGCTGCTGCTGCATGCGCGCGAGATCACCAAGCTGCACGGCGCGGTCAACCGTCAGGGGATGACGCTGGTACCGCTGTCGGTGTTCTTCAACGGCCGCGGCCGCGCCAAGGTCGAACTCGCGCTCGCCAAGGGTAAGAAGGCCCCCGACAAGCGCGCCGCGACCAAGGAGCGCGAGTGGAAACGCGACCAGGGCCGCATCATGCGCGACAAGGGGTGAGCGCCCCCGGCCCGGGTTCTAGTCAATACAACCGCGCAAGAGTGCTCCGGTCGTCGAAAAATCCTTTCGGTTCGCGACATCGCGTGCGCCAGATCACGCAGGGTCGTTAAGGACTATGGTGACGGTGTGGACACCCGATTCGGCAATGAATTTGGGTAAACATCGTTTTAATCCGTTATGAGCTATGGCCTTTTGATGGGGTGCTCCCACATGGGGCAACATCGCTGCCATGGCGAAAGATAAGGGCAAAAGGGTTTGGAGTTGACTGAAGGCCGGTTCAGCCGCTGGGTGGGACGCAACATGCCGACGCGCGAGAGTATGGAGCAGAACCGCTTCATCAAGCCCTTCGCCGCACGTGTGCTGCGTTCCGAGCTGTGGCGTTTCACCCGGCGTTCGGTACCGCGCGGTGTTGCACTCGGCGTTCTGGTGGGGGTGATCATTCCACTGGGCCAGATTTTCGCCGCAGCGCTGCTGGCGTTGCCGGTGCGGGCCAATGTTCCGGTAGCGGCCCTGACCACCTTCATCACCAATCCGCTGACGACGCCTTTGTTCTGGCTGGCTGCCTATCACGTCGGCAGCTTTGTTCTTCGCATCGATGCGACCACGTTTGGCCAGCCCGTTGCGACCGCGCTCAATCAGCCCGAGGTCGAAACCTGGATGCAGTGGCTGACCGGTGCAGCCTCGATCACCGCGTTTGGCTTGGTTGTGATCGCGGTGGTGCTGGCGGCGATCGGCTACCTCGCCAGTGCGGTTGGCTGGCGGATGTGGGTTGCCGGCAAGCGCCGCCGCAGACTGGCGCGGGTTCGGCGCGCCTGACCGCACATAGTTCCCCGCGCGATCGAACTGCAATTTGTAACGCCGTGAAACTTGCGCTAGCGTCGAGCACTTGGAAGGCATGGCCAGTCGGCCGCGCCAGGGGGATCCGACGACCTTGAATACCACCCGCGCCCGCACCGACCTTGACTGGCCGGAATGGTTGCCCGCGATGCCTGATCCCGATGTACCCGACGCTCGCGTCACCGCGTTGATCATCATTGGCGCGCTGGTGGTGTCTGGTGGTCTGATCTGGGTCGCGCTGGGCGAATGGATTCCGCTCGCTCTGTTTGGCGCCGGCCTGGTGGCTCTGGCATCTTTGGTCGTGGTCTATCGCCGCCAATTCCCGCCACGCGTGCAGGTGCAGGCGGCACTGCCCGACTGGTCGGTGACCCATGCCGCGACCGATCATCCCGTCATCGCCATCGCGATCACCGACGAGGCCGGACGGATGATTTGCGCCAACCAGCGCTTTGTCGATATGTTCGGGGCGCAGGTGGTTCCGCCCAAGCTTCCCCTGGCAGGGCAAGGCGGCGATCTGCTGGCCGAGGCCGGCCGCGCCGCATGGCGTGATGGCGAGGGCAATGCCGCAGGGCTGGTTGCCGCGGGTGCCAGGATCGATGCGCAGGTCCAGCGGGTGGGGCGCGGGCAGGATTATCTGCTGTGGCGGTTCGAGCCGGTGCAGACGTTCGATCTGGCAACCCAAGCCGACAGCATGCTGACTGGAAGGCCGGGGCGCGCACTGGGCGATGGCGGCTTCATGGCCGCCGCGATCAGCCCCGAAGGCCGCGTTCGCGCCGCCAATAGCGCCTTTGCGGCACGCGCTGCTGGCGCCGAATCAGGCAATGTCGTCGGACGCGATCTGGCCAGCTTCCTGCGCGCAGACGAACGCAACCGCATCTATTTCGAGCGCGAAGGTCGCAAGGGTGTGCCGTTGAGGCTGTTCCACCTGCCGCTGCTCGACCCGCTCTATACCACCGACCCCGAGGAGCGCGAAAAGGCGCCTGCCCTGGTCGTGCTGATCGATGAGGACGCCAGCGGGCTCGATAAGGGCACCGCGCTCGGGTATGTTCAGAACCTGCTCGGACTGTTGCCGGTGGGGTTGGCGATGACCGACCGCGACGGGCGGTTCCTGTTCGCTAACGATGCCTTTATTCGGGCGGCAGGAATCACCGAAAGCACGCTGCCGCCCTATCCCGGCGACCTGGTGGTACGCGAGGACAAGGGCGCGCTTGCCGATGCGGTGCGCCGTCATGCCAGCGGCCAGGCGATGTCTGCCGATGTCGCGCTGCGGTTGCGTCACCAGCCGGACGAGCCCGTGACGCTCTCGCTCGCGGGTTTGCGCGGGATGGGCGATGCTGCGGTGCTGCTCTCGATCAAGGACAATTCCGAGGAAAGCCGCCTCAAGCGTCAGGTCGCGCAGGCCAGCAAAATGCAGGCGATCGGCCAGCTGGCAGGCGGGGTGGCGCACGATTTCAACAATGTGCTGACCGCGATCATCGGCCATTGCGACCTGATGCTGATGCGGCACAGCCCCGGCGACAGCGATTATGACGATATCCAGCAGATTCGCAGCAACTCCAACCGCGCTGCCTCGCTGACCCGGCACCTGCTTGCTTTCTCGCGCCAGCAGACGTTGCGTCCGCAGGTGCTTCAGCTGCCCGATATCGTCTCGGACACCTCCGAGCTGCTCAAGCGGCTCATCGGCGAGAAGATCTTGCTCGAGGTCCAGCACGATCGCAACCTAGGGCCGGTCCGCGCCGACCCGGGCCAACTCGAGCAGGTCATCGTCAACCTGGCGGTCAACGCGCGCGATGCGATGCTCGCCAAGCGCCCACCGGGCGGCACGCTGACCATCCGCACCCGCAAGGTTACCGCCGCCGACGTGCGCGCGATGGCAAGTGAGATCCTGCCGGCAGACGATTACAGCGCGATCCTCGTCGAAGATCAGGGTGTCGGCATTCCGCCCGATGTCCAGGCGCGGATCTTCGAGCCGTTCTTCACCACCAAGGATGTCGGCAAGGGCACCGGGCTGGGCCTGTCGACCGTATACGGCATCGTCAAGCAATCGGGCGGCTATATCTTCGTCGATTCAGAGACGGGGCAGGGGACGACCTTCTCGATCTATTTCCCGGTCTATCGCGGCGGTGCGGTCGAACAGCGCAGCCGCAAGCCTGCCAAGATCAGCAACGGCCAGTGGGGCAACGCCAGGCTGTTGCTGGTCGAGGACGAGGACATGGTCCGCGCAGTCGCCGAACGGGCGTTGACCCGGCAGGGCTTTACCGTCGTCACCGCCACCGATGGCGAAGACGGGCTCGAGCGGCTGGCCGATAGCGGCCCGTTCGATCTGGTGGTCAGCGATGTCGTGATGCCCAATCTCGATGGCCCCGGCATGGCGATGGAGATGCGCAAGCGCATGCCCGGTCTGCCGATCCTGTTCATGTCGGGCTATGCTGAGGAAACCCTGCGGCAGAGCATATCGATCGACCAGGTCCACTTCCTTCCCAAACCGTTTTCGGTTGCGCAAATCGTCGATGCCGTCCACGGCGCGCTCGCGGCTGGCGTCAGCCCTTCTGACTGAAAGAACGATTCCATCGTGCCTGAACCCCGGACCTTCCTGATCGCCGAAGATGAAGCGATGATTGCCATGCTGCTCGAGGATTTTCTCGATCTGCTCGGCCACAAGATCGCGCATATGGTGGCCAGCGTCCCCGATGGGCTCGATGCGATTGCCGCCGGCGGGTTCGATGCCGCGATTCTCGACGTCAACCTGGCGCGCGACAAGTGCTGGCCGCTGGCCGATGCACTGAAGGCGGCGGACATTCCCTACGTTTTTGCGACCGGTGGCGGTGATACCATCCCTGCACCGCATGTTAATGCACCCACGCTGGCGAAGCCCTATACGACGGCATCGCTCGAGGCTGTGCTGGCGAACCTGGGATAGTTCTTTCCACTCTTGTTTGCTCGACGATGTTCCCTACTTGTTCCATGAGAACAAATCATATACATAACTGAGTCGTTGCACCCGATGGCGGGAGCAACTAGGCAAGGGAGGCGTGGCGATGGCCGGGCAATTGAAACTCATCCAGACCGAAAAAGAGGCGAAATCCATGGACAGGCAAAAGGCGCTCGATGCAGCGCTGGCACAGATCGACCGGGCCTTTGGCAAGGGATCGGCGATGCGGCTGGGTTCCAAGGAGACAATGCAGGTCGAGGCGATTTCAACCGGATCGCTGGGCCTGGATATCGCGCTGGGTGTCGGCGGATTGCCGCGCGGCCGCGTGATCGAGATTTACGGACCCGAAAGTTCGGGCAAGACCACGCTGGCGCTCCACGTGATCGCAGAAGCGCAGCGCACCGGCGGGACCGCAGCGTTCGTCGATGCCGAGCACGCGCTTGATCCGGTTTATGCCAAGAAACTCGGCGTCAACATCGACGAGCTGATCGTGTCGCAGCCCGACACCGGCGAGCAGGCGCTTGAGATCGTCGATACGCTGGTGCGGTCGAACGCGATCGATGTTCTGGTGGTCGATTCGGTCGCAGCTCTGGTTCCGCGCGCGGAAATCGAAGGCGAGATGGGCGACAGCCATGTCGGGCTTCAGGCGCGTTTGATGAGCCAGTCGCTGCGCAAGCTGACCGGTTCGATCAGCCGCTCGCGCTGCATGGTGATCTTCATCAACCAGCTGCGCATGAAGATCGGCGTGATGTACGGTAATCCCGAAACCACCACCGGCGGCAACGCGCTCAAGTTCTACGCCTCGGTCCGTCTCGACATTCGCCGCACCGGCCAGATCAAGGATCGCGACGATATCGTCGGCAACGCCACCCGCGTGAAGGTCGTCAAGAACAAGGTCGCCCCGCCGTTCAAGCAGGTCGAGTTCGACATCATGTATGGCGAAGGCATCTCCAAGATCGGCGAAATCCTCGATCTGGGCGTCAAAGCCGGCATCGTCGAAAAGTCGGGCAGCTGGTTCAGCCATGATTCGGTGCGGATCGGGCAAGGGCGTGAAAACTCGAAGACGTTCCTCAAGGAACACCCCGAGATGACCGACAAGATCGAGGCTCTGATCCGCGGCCACAAGGACAAGGTCGCCGAGGAAATGATGACCGGTCCTGATTCCGATGATGACGACGGCGACGACATGTAAACGCCGGTTCCGACCCCGGTTAGGCGTCATGGGTGAAACCGGGATCGGATGCTGGGCGATGATCCGCAATTGATGAAAGGGCAGCACGGCACACCAGCCGTGCTGCCCTTTCATTTTTGCGCACATAACGCTTCAATCTCGCTGCAACTCGTCTTATGTCGCAGGCATGACATCGACAAACGACATAAGGCGTTCATTCCTCGAATATTTCGGGGGCAATGGCCACGATATCGTGCCTTCGGCACCCCTGGTTCCGCACAACGATCCGACGTTGATGTTCGTCAACGCCGGGATGGTGCCGTTCAAGAACGTCTTTACCGGTCTTGAGACCCGCAATACGCTGCGCGCGACCTCGTCACAGAAGTGCGTGCGTGCCGGCGGCAAGCACAACGATCTCGACAATGTCGGCTACACCGCACGGCACCACACCTTCTTTGAGATGCTGGGCAACTTCTCGTTCGGCGATTATTTCAAGGAAGAGGCGATCCATCACGCCTGGACCCTGGTCAACAAGACCTGGGGCCTCGCCGCAGACAAGCTCACCGTTACCGTCTATCACACCGATGACGAGGCGTTCGACCTGTGGCGCAAGATCGCGGGATTGCCTGAAGACCGCATCATCCGCATCGCGACCTCGGACAATTTCTGGTCGATGGGCGATACCGGGCCGTGCGGGCCGTGCAGCGAAATCTTCTACGATCATGGCGATCACATCGCAGGCGGTCCTCCAGGATCGCCCGATGAAGATGGCGACCGGTTCATCGAGATCTGGAACCTGGTGTTCATGCAATATGAGCAGCACGCCGATGGCAGCCGCATCGATTTGCCGCGTCCGTCGATCGACACCGGAATGGGCATCGAGCGGCTCGCAGCGGTGATGCAGGGCGTCCACGACAACTACGACATCGATCTGTTCAAGGCACTGATCGCAGCGTCTGGCCAGGCCACCGGCACGCACACCACGGGCGCCAACCAGGCCAGCCACCGGGTGATTGCCGATCACCTGCGCGCAACATCGTTCCTGATCGCAGATGGCGTGCTGCCAGCCAACGAAGGCCGCGGCTATGTGCTGCGCCGGATCATGCGCCGCGCAATGCGTCACGCGCATATCCTAGGTGCGGCCGATCCGCTGATGCACCGGCTGGTGCCGACCCTGGTCACCGAAATGGGCCAGGCGTTTCCCGAGCTCGTGCGCGCGCAGCCGCTGATCGAGGAAACGCTCGAGCGAGAGGAAACCCGCTTCCGCCAGACGCTCGACAAGGGTTTGAAGCTGCTCGACGAAGCCACTTCCGATCTGGGCGAGGGCGCGGTGCTCGCAGGCGAAACCGCGTTCAAGCTCTACGACACGTTCGGCTTCCCTTATGACCTGACCGAAGATGCGCTGCGCAGCCGTGGCCTTGGCGTCGATCGCGCCGGGTTCGATACCGCGATGGCCGCGCAAAAGGCCGCCGCGCGCGCCGCGTGGAAGGGTTCGGGCGAGGCGGCATCGGCGGATGTCTGGTACGATATCGCCGAACGCGAAGGCGGCACCGAGTTCACCGGTTACACGTCAAACGAGGGCGAAGCGCAGGTCGTCGCGCTGCTGCGTGACGGCGCCGAGATTGCTTCGGCGAGCGAAGGCGACACCGTGACCATTCTGGTCAACCAGACGCCATTCTATGGCGAAAGCGGTGGCCAGATGGGCGATGCAGGCGTGATCACCGCGCTGTCGGGCTTCAAGGCCGTCGTCGACGACACCTCCAAGCCGCTGGGCCGTCTGCACGCGCATCAGGCGCGGATCGAGTGCGGCAGCCTTGCGGTGGGCGATACCGTGCACCTCGCGGTCGATGTCGAACGCCGCGATGCGTTGCGCGCCAACCATAGCGCAACCCACCTGCTGCACGCCGCGCTGCGCAATCACCTGGGCGGCCATGTCACGCAAAAGGGATCGATGGTCTCACCCGATCGGCTGCGGTTCGACTTTTCGCACACCAAGGCGCTGACCGATGCCGAGATCGCCGCGGTCGAAGCCGAAGTGAACGCCGAAATTCGCGCCAACGAGACGGTGACCACGCGGCTGATGACCCCCGACGATGCCGTCAAGGCGGGCGCCCTGGCGCTGTTCGGGGAGAAATACGGCGACGAGGTCCGCGTCCTTTCGATGGGACGGGCGACCGACAAGCATTATTCGGTCGAGCTGTGCGGCGGCACCCATGTCCGTGCCTTGGGCGATATCGGCATCCTGCGGATCGTCTCGGAAAGCGCGGTATCGAGCGGCGTTCGCAGGATCGAGGCGTTGACGGGAGAAGGTGCCCGCCAGTGGCTCGTTTCCCGCGATGACCGGCTCAAGGCTATTGCATCGCTGGTGAAAACTGCACCTGACGAGGTCGAAGCGCGGATTGCTGCGCTGATCGATGAACGCCGTACGCTTGAGCGCGAGCTTGCCGAAGCCCGCAAGGCCCTCGCGCTGGGCGGTGGATCGGGCAAGGCCGGACCGTCGGTGGAGGATGTCGGCGGGGTGAGTTTCATCGCGCAGGTGATCGAAGGGCTCGATCCCAAAGAACTGCGCGGGCTGCTCGATCAGGCGAAGGCCTCACTGGGGTCGGGTATCGCGGTGATGGTCGCGGTCAACGATGGCCGCGCGGCGTTTGCAGCGGCCGTGACTGACGACCTGACTGCACGGTTCAGCGCGGTCGATCTGGTGCGCGCCGGTGTCGAAGCGCTGGGCGGCAAGGGCGGCGGTGGCCGCCCCGATATGGCGCAGGGCGGTGGTCCCAATGGATCGAAGGCCGAAGCGGCGCTCGATGCTGCGCGCCGTGTCATCGCATCGGTAAGCGCGCCTGCGGCCTAATTAACGGCAGAACCGGTCCCCTCCTGCGCAGGGGGCCGGTACGCTTTGAGGCACAAAAAAGGGCTGCGAACCCATTGGTTCGCAGCCCTTTTTGTAAGCCTAAGCCGATCGAACCGATCAGCCCTTCTTGAGCGACAGTCCGCCGAAACGCTTGTTGAAGCGTGCAACCTGGCCGCCTGCATCGAGCATGCGCTGGTTGCCGCCGGTCCATGCCGGGTGCGAGGTCGGATCGATATCCAGCTGCAGCGTGTCGCCTTCCTTGCCCCAGGTCGAGCGGGTCTGGTAGACGGTGCCGTCAGTCATCTTGACGTTGATCATGTGATAGTCGGGATGGATATCGGTCTTCATGTGTAACTGTCCTCGTCAAACGGCTGGTTCCGACCAGCCTGCAGGATGAATGGGAAGCGGCGCGCATAACGGGATGCGCGCCTGAAAGCAAGGGGTTTGGCTTGCCCGGCGATCAGGCCGGCGGATCGGCGATCATTGCGGTGAAGCCGACCTCGCAAGCCAATATGCCGTTCATTTCA
This sequence comes from Blastomonas aquatica, assembly GCF_014639875.1. GTDB lineage: Bacteria > Pseudomonadota > Alphaproteobacteria > Sphingomonadales > Sphingomonadaceae > Blastomonas > Blastomonas aquatica. The sequence goes on from NZ_BMGD01000003.1 coordinate 484,886, forward strand.
GCCCGCGCCTTGAACTTGCACACCTTGGCGCGCTTCTGCTCGAACTCGGCATGCAGATCGAGCAGGACACCCGGCTCAACCGGCGCACGGAACTTCGCGCCGTCGATCGCCATGAAATAGACGAGCTTGCCCGAACCTGCCAGACCCATCGATTCGACCGCGAGAATGCCCGCCGCCTGCGCCAGCGCCTCGATGATCAACACACCGGGCATGATCGGGCGTCCCGGGAAATGCCCCTGGAAGAACGGCTCGTTCATGCTGACGGCCTTGATCGCGTGGATCGACTGGTCCTTGTCCAGCCGTGCCACGCGATCAACCAGCAACATCGGGTAGCGGTGCGGAAGCGCCGCCAGCACCTTCAGGATGTCATAAGGGTGCTGTTCGTCCGTCATGCTGTGATCCTCCGGGATTACCGGCCTTCAGGCTGCTGAGCGGCAGGAGCTGCCGGTGCTGCGGCGGGAGCTGCACCGTTGGCTGCGGCGGCACGCGCCTGCTGTTCGCGCTGCTGACGGGGCAGCCAGCCCTGCGGAGGCACGAGCTGCGCGCTCGGGATGGCTGCGTTCAGCTCTGCGGTGATGTCCTTGGTCATGTCATAGGCATCGTTGTGTGCCAGCGTCGAACCGACTTCAAAAACGACACTGATCTTGCGCTTGGTCATCGCCGAGCGAACCGCTGCGTCGAACTTTTCGCTGATTTGCTCGAGGACGTAGGCTTCCGACAGCGCGACCGGCTGAAGGATTTCCTGAACTTCCTGCGAACCCTGCTCGCGCAGCTGCTGGATCTGGCCCAGCTGCTGCTGCAACGCGGCCTGATTGGCGTTGGCGTTGGGTGCCTGAACGTCGGCGTTGAACTTGGTCACCAGCGGCTCGAGCTGCTGGCGAAGCTGGTTCGACTTTGCCTGCGCGGCGTCATACTGCGCTTTGTAGGTGGTAGGACGCGCAGCGTTCGCACTGACGAACGCCGCCGATTCAACAACCGCGCGACGCTGGTCGGCGATGCCGATACCCTGAACGGTCTGCGCCATGGCAGGAGCGATGACGCCCGAGGCGACGGTGCCGAAAGCCATCAGGGCAGCGGCGGTGCATTTCAAAAGAGTTTTCATCAGAACTGGGTCCCTACGTTGAATGTGAAGAGGCGGGTGTCGTCGCCCGGCTCTTTGAGCAGGGCACGGGCAATATCGATACGGAACGGTCCAAACGGCGAGTTCCAGTTAACGCCAAAGCCCACCGAAACTCGCGGCTTGGGCGAATCGCCAAAGAACTGTTCGGTGAAGAAAAGGCTGGGCGTGTTGGGATTGCCGTTCGCGTCCACTGCATCGGTGGTGGTCGTGATGACCGTCTGACCTTGTTCATTGACTGTGGTGGTCAGAAATTGCAGCGCATTGGTGGTCAGATCGCGGTTCTGCACGGTCTGCAGGATCGGCTGCACGACGCCGAACACCGCGCCTGCATCGACGAACACCGATGGCCGCAATCCAAGCTCACGCGCACCGCTGCCCAGCGGAATGTCGAGTTCGGCGCGTGCCAGGTAATAGGACCGACCGCCCAGCGCGTCGTCTTGCTGGTTTCTGTTGCGCGGTTGCAAGACGTTGACGGGCACCCCGTCGACGAGTTCCGGGCCGAAGAAGTTGCGGATGACGCGCGGGCCGACGCCGCGAATATCGAAACCGCGGATTTGCGGCTGGCCGAGGAAGAAACGGTCGGTCAGCCGGATATCATCGATACCTTGTGCGGGCGAACCACGGTTTTCGAACGCGATGATGTGACCACCCTCGGCCGCCACGGTAAAGATGAAGTCGCTGCGGCCCAGACGCCAGTGCTTCGAGGCATTCAAACGGGTACGTAGATAGCTGACCGAACCGCCGAGACCGGCAAAATCCTGCGACAGTGTTACGTTCTGTCCGCGGGTCGGCCGCACGCGGTTGTCGCGGTCGTCATAGATCAGCGAATAACCGAGCATCGACGTCGTCCGCTGCCCCAGGTTGTCGCAGAGGAAGAAGCCGGCGCGCACGGGGTCGCATTCGAGCACCCCGTCGCCGTTAAGGTCAGAGAAAAACTGACCACGGTCCAGCGTAACGTCATCGACGGTCAGCGAATAGCGCAGCAGTGCCGAGACATATTCGGTCAGCGGTACGCCCAACCGCAAGGAGGCGCCGGTGGTCAGCTGCTCGAATGTGGTGTTGCGCGAGTTGTTCACGAAGTTGAAGCTGTTGAGATCGCGCCGGAAGATATCCGCGCCGAACGACAGGTTCTTGTCGAATACGTAAGGCTCGGTGAAGCTGAGGTTGATCCCCTGCGAGAAGCGCGAATAGTTGACGCTGGCGCCGATCGTCTGGCCCTTGCCGCGGAAGTTCCGCTGACGGATCGATGCTTGCAGAATGAAGTTTTCGATCGACGAGAAACCGGCGGACAGCTGAAGCTCGCCCGTAGCCTTTTCTTCGACATTGGCTTCAAGAATGATGCGGTCAGGGGCGCTGCCCTGCCTTTGCTCGATCGCGAACTTCTCCTGGAAATATCCCAGCGAATTGATGCGGTTTTCCGAGCGCTTGACCAGGAAGCTGTTGAACGCATCGCCTTCGTTCAGGCGGAATTCGCGCCGGACAATCTTGTCTTGGGTCAGTGTGTTGCCGTTGATGTCGATCCGCTCGACATACACGCGCGCGGCCTCTGCCAACTCGAACGTGATGTCCATGGTGAGCGTTTCGCGGTCGCGATTGAAATTGGGACGCACATCGGCAAAAGCATATCCGAACAGGCCGGCAGTTTCGCTCAACTGCTCGACGGTGTCTTCGACCTGCTTGGCGTTGTACCAGTCGCCCGACTTCATCGGAAGCTGGGCCTTGAGCCCCTCTTCGGAGAAATCGCGGATCTGGCTCTCGACCAGAACCTCGCCGAACTTGTAGCGCTCGCCCTCTTCGACCACATAGGTGATGATGAAGTCACGCTTGTCGGGGGTCAGTTCGGCAACCGCGGAAATGACGCGGAAGTCGGCATAGCCCTGGGTCAGATAGAACTGGCGCAGCTTCTGCTGGTCGAACGCCATCTTGTCGGGGTCATAGGCATCGCCCGAGCTGAAGAACCGGTAGAAACGTGATTGCTTGGTGACCATCTCACCGCGCAGCTCGCCGTCAGAAAACTTCTCGTTGCCCAAGATGTTGATCTGGCGAACCTTAGATTTGGGTCCTTCGGTGATTTCGAACACCACATCGACGCGGTTCTGGTCCTGCTGGACCATCTTGGGCTCGACGGTGGCGGCAAAACGGCCCTGGCGTTTATAAAGCTCGATGATTCGCGCGACATCGGCGCGGACCTTGGTGCGGGTGAAGATCTGGCGGGGCGAAAGCCGGATTTCGGGAAGGATCTTGTCGTCCTTGATCCGCTTGTTGCCTTCAAGGATGACACGGTTGATCACCGGGTTTTCCTTGACGTCGATGACCACTGCGCCGTCGTTGTTGCGGATCGACACGTCGGCGAACAGTTCGGTCTCGAACAGATCGCGCAAGGCCTGATCGGCTGCTACCTGGGTATAAACATCGCCCACGCGCAACTGAATGTAGGAACGAACCGTATCGGACTCGATCCGCTGAGATCCGTTGACGGTGATCGAGCGAATCTGCTGGCCCTGCGGCACTACGGGGGCAGGGGCCGCTGCGGGTACCGATGCCGGCGGTGCGACCGGCCCTGCAGTCTGCGCGAATGCGGCAGACGTGGTCCCGGCCAAAATGGTTGAGCCCAGCAACAGGCCGAGGGCTCGCACGCCAATGGCGATTTTCTGTTCAGATTTCACGGAAAAAGACCCACCCTAAGCCACAAAACACATCAGACGGTCCCTGTAGATGCCGTCCAATAACCCGCCCCGGTGCGCAAACCCCTGCATCATCCGCCGCAATCAATCAACCAGTCTTTCAGCCCAGCAGGCCGAACGACGCCAGATCGTTAACGGTCACGAACACCATCAAAGCCAGCACTGCCGCCAGCCCTGATCGAAATGCCCATTCCATGACCTTGGGATTGACCGGCTTGCGCCGAATTCCCTCGATCGCATAGAAAAGCAAATGTCCGCCATCGAGCATCGGGATTGGCAGCAGGTTGATGAACCCTAAGTTAATTGAGATCAGCGCGATGAAGAAGATGAAGTCGTCTGGTCCCGCGGCCAGCTGTTCACCCGAGACCTGCGCGATCTTGAGCGGCCCTCCAAGCTCGGACACCGACCGGCGCCCGGTGATCACCTGGCCCAGCGTCGCGACCATCAATTTCACGATTTCCCCGGTGCGCTGGACTGCCACGACCGGTGCCTCGATCAGCGAAACATCGCGGATGATCGGCTTGGCCGACATGATGCCCAGCCGCCCGATGCGGTATTCGTTGCCGAAGCGGTCTTTCTGGACTTCGACGCCGATATCGAAGCTAAACTCGCGCGAGGTGCCATCACGGTCCGCGCGGACCGTGATGCGCTCGCCGGGACGGTGGGCAATCTTGCGACCGACCTCGTCGAACCATTCGACCGCCTCGCCATCGATCGAGGTGATCTTGTCCCCGGGCAACAGACCCGCCTCGGCAGCGGCAGAGGAGGGGACCAGATCTGCGATCACCGTCGGCGTCACGCTCTTGCCATAGGCGAAGGCGAACCCGGCGAGGATCAGAATGGCGAACAGGAAGTTGATGGCAGGGCCTGCAAACACGATCAGCGCGCGCTGAAGCAGCGACTTCGACTGGAAGGTGCGGTTGCGCTCATCGGCGGGGAGCGATTGCCATTCCGGGTCGGCGCGACTGGCCGGATCCATGTCGCCAGCGAACTGAACATAGCCGCCCAGCGGCAGCATGCCCAGCTTCCAGCGCGTTCCGCGCTTGTCGGTCCATCCGGCGATTTCTCGGCCAAAACCGATCGAGAACGATTCCGCCTTCACTCCGAACCAGCGCCCGACCAGATAATGGCCCATCTCATGAACGAAGACGAGGGGACCCAATACCAGCAGAAAGGCGAGTACGGTCAGCAGAAATCCTGGATTTTCGCTCAATTTCGGTCCTTGGTCGATATCGCGACTGCAGCCATCGCGCGCGCTTCACGGTCAATTGCCAGCACATCCTGCAGGGATTGCGGCGCAGACGGGATATAGCCTGCCAGAACGTCGGATACAATTGCGGCAATATCGAGAAACCCGATACGACCCTCCAGGAACGCGGCAACCGCGATCTCGTTTGCCGCATTGAGGATCGCAGGAGCGCTGCCGCCTGCCGCAATCGCTGCGCGGCAGATGCCGGGGCCGGGGAAGCGTTCGGTATCGAGCGGCTCGAACGTCAGCTGGCCGATGGTCGCCAGATCGAGCGGGGTACATTGCGTTGCAATCCGCTGCGGCCAGGCTAGCGCGCTGGCAATCGGGATCTTCATGTCGGGCGCACCCAGCTGCGCGAGCGTCGAGCGGTCGCGATACTCGACCATCGAATGGATCACCGACTGGGGGTGGACCAGGATACGGATGGCATCGAGCCCGACCGGAAACAGATGGTGCGCCTCGATCAGCTCGAGCCCCTTGTTGAACATCGTCGCGCTATCGACCGAAATTTTCGCGCCCATCGACCAGTTGGGGTGCGCGACGGCCTGGTCGGGGCGGGCCGCCCGCATCTGCTCGGTCGTCCAGGTGCGGAAAGGGCCACCGCTCGCGGTCAGCGTAATGCTTTCGACCTCGTCAATGTTACCGCCGGCAAGGCACTGGAAAATCGCGTTATGTTCCGAATCAACCGGGAGCAGGGTGGCGCCGCTGGAGCGCGCTGCCTCGATCATCAGGGCGCCTGCAGAAACCAGAGCCTCCTTGTTTGCGAGCGCAACGCTTCGTCCGCGCAGCAGGCTGCGCATAATCGGCGCAAGGCCAGCGCAGCCGACGATCGCGGCCATCGTCCAGTCCGCGTCGATGTCTGCCGCATCGAGGAGCGCCTGCGCACCGGACCAGGCCTGGGTGTTGGTACCCTGCAGCGCGTCGGCGAGTGCATCATGCTGTGCTGCATCGCTGATTACCGCGACTTCGGCGGAGAACTCACGCGCGAGTTTTGCAAGCCCCGAAGCATCGCTGTGCGCGGTCAGCGCGACCACGCGATAGGCGGAAGGATTGAGCCGGACGAGATCGAGCGTCGAGGTGCCGACCGATCCGGTGGCGCCGAAGATGCTGATGCTGCGCGGGGGCGGGGAAGGGGGCGGCACGGTGCGGCCGGATGAGAGCATGTTGGGTCGCGACATAAGAGGGCTACCCTAGCGCCCAAAATGCGTTGGCTGCAACCAGCAGTGCGACGACCGGAGCGACCGGCACCAGGCCGTCAACCCGGTCCAGTATGCCGCCATGGCCGGGGATTAGCGTGCCCGAATCTTTGACGCCTGCCTGCCGCTTCATCCAGCTTTCGAGAAAATCGCCGATTTGCGCGATGATTGCCAAGGGCGCACTGGCCAGCACCAGCACATAAGGCAGGTCGAATTGTGTGCGCATGAACAGCGCAAAGCCGAATGCAGCGATCATGCCGCCGGCAAGCCCGGCCCAAGTCTTGCTGGGGCTGATCGATGGCGCGATCTTGGGGCCGCCAATGCCGCGCCCGGCAAAATACGCGCCGACATCGGTCGCCCAAACCGTCGCCATCGTCCAGAAGGCCAGCATCAGGCCGTTGTCCTGCTGGCGCAGATACAGCAGCGCCATGACGGGAAGCGCGCAATAGAACACACCCCAGGCGAGCCGAAAGCTGCGATCGATCGTCGCGATGAAGAAGGCGCCGCCGATGATGAAGCCGAACGACAGGAACCCGGGACCATCGGCGAACGGCGACAGCATCGACAGCGAAGCCATCAGCGCCAGCATCGACAGCCGTCTGCGGTCGAGCCGCCCGACCAACGTGGCCCATTCGTGCTGCATCGTCAACGCGCCTGCCATCAGCAGGAGCCAAAAGGCAACACCGCCGAGCCAGAGCGCCACCGCGGCGATTGCGACAAGCACAATCCCCGACGCCGTGCGTACCGCCAGATCATTGCCGAAGAGCGAGCGCCGGACGGGTTCAGCGGCCACCAAAACGCCTCTCGCGTGAGGAAAATGCTTCCAGCGCAGCCTTCAGCGCTGCCCCATCGAAGTCAGGCCACAATATGTCGGTGAAATAAAGTTCAGAATATGCTGCCTGCCAAAGCAGGAAGTTGCTCAAGCGCTGCTCGCCCGATGTGCGGATCAGCAAATCCAGGGGCGGCATGTCCGCGGTATCAAGCGCTGCATCGATATGCGTGATCTGGATTTCCGCAGGATCGATCTCACCCGTGGCAGCCGAACGCGCCAGCGTCTGCACCGCACGCAGCAGTTCATCCTGCGCACCATAATTGAGCGCGATCGCCAGCGTGGTGCCGCTGTTGTGCGCGGTGCGATTCACGACATCGTCGATCATCTCGACCAGATCGGGCGCGAGCGCCTTGTAGTTGCCGATGATCTTGAGCCGGACATCGTTGGCAATGAATTCATCGACATCGGCGCGAATGAAATGCCGCAACAACCCCATGAGATCGGCGACCTCATCCTCGGGTCGCTTCCAGTTTTCGGAGGAAAACGCATACAGGGTCAATGCTTCGAGCCCCAGGTCGCGCGCGGCGCGCACCGTCGCCCGCACTGCCTCGACGCCCTGTTTGTGCCCGATGAACCGCGGAACGCCGCGCTTGCTTGCCCAGCGGCCATTGCCATCCATGATGATCGCGGCATGGCGTACGCCATGGTCGAGCGCGCCACCGGCATGCAGATGGGCCGCAGCCTCCTGCGCGGTTTTGGATAGCTTGGGGCCGGAGCGAAAGATCACTGACCCAGGATTTCCTTTTCCTTGTGCGTAGCGGCCGCGTCGGCCTGGGCAATAATATCGTCGGTCAGCTTCTGCACTTCGGTCTCGAGACGCTTGCGCTCGTCCTCACTGATCGCGCCCTTCTTCTCGTCGGTCTTGAGCGAATCCATCCCGTCGCGGCGGACGTTGCGGATCGCGATGCGGGCTTTTTCTGCATACTGCCCAGCCAGCTTGGCGAGTTCCTTGCGGCGCTCTTCGGTCAGATCGGGGATCGGCAGGCGCAGCGTCTGGCCGTCCATGATCGGGTTGAGGCCAAGTCCCGCCGAGCGGATTGCCTTGTCGGCCGGACCGACGTTCGTCTTGTCCCACACCTGCACTGACAGCATCCGAGGCTCTGGCGCAGAGACGGTCGCGATCTGGGTCAGCGGCATATGCGAGCCATAAACCTCGACGGTCACCGGATCGAGCAGCGCCACGTTGGCGCGGCCGGTCCGAAGGCCGGAAAGATCGCCCTTGAGCGATTCGACAGCGCCGTTCATCCGGCGCTCAAGGTCTTTCTTGTCAAACTGTGCCACAGGTTCAGTCCTTCTGATGTACGGTGGTGGCCGTGCCCTGACCGCTCAGCACACGGGCAAGATTGCCCTGTTCGCGGATCGAAAACACGACGATGGGGATGGAATTGTCGCGGCACAGCGCCACGGCGCTGGCGTCCATGACCTTCAGATTGTCTTGCAACACCCGGTCATAACTCAATGTATCATAACGCACGGCGTTGGGGTCCAGCTTGGGATCGGCGTTGTAGACGCCATCAACGCTGGTGCCCTTGAGCAGCGCATCGCACTTCATTTCGGCAGCACGCAGCGCTGCGCCGGAATCGGTGGTAAAATAAGGCGCGCCCACACCTGCAGCGAAGATGACCACGCGGCCCTTTTCCAGGTGCCGCTGCGCCCTCCTGCGGATCACCGGCTCACACACCTTGTCCATCTCGATCGCGGATTGGACGCGGGTGGGAACGCCAAGCTGCTCCAGCGCGCTCTGCATCGCCAGCGCGTTCATCACGGTGGCAAGCATGCCCATATAGTCTGCCTGCGCCCGGTCCATCCCCTGCGCGGCGCCTGCCATGCCGCGGAAGATGTTGCCGCCGCCGATCACCAGGCAGATTTCAAGCCCGGTGTCCTGCGCCGCCTTCACCTCGCCTGCCATGCGGGTCACGGTCGCCGGATCGATGCCGTACTGGCCATCACCCATCAAGGCTTCCCCCGACAACTTCAAGAGGATGCGGCGATAGGAGGCGATGGTCATGATTTTTCCGGTGATGAAGGCTGATCGGGCAGCCAGGCTGCCAGGCGTCGCGCACCATAGTCAGTGCATTCGTAGCTGCCAAGCATGTTCCACGTTGGCGCAACTGTTTCAATCCCTTGCCTGCCCCAGAGGCAAGCGCCGGACGCAAAAACGGCGGGCCGCCGTAAATGACCACCCGCCGCTCTTTGATACCGTGGGGAAGGTCTTACAGACCTGCCGCCGCTGCAACTTCTGCTGCAAAGTCGGTTTCTTCCTTCTCGATGCCTTCGCCGAGCTGGAAGCGGACATAGTCCTTGAGGGTGATCTTGCCGCCGGCATCCTTGGCGGCCTTGGCCACCACGTCTGCGATCGCGGTCTTGTTGTCGATCACGAACAGCTGGCTGAGCAGCGCGTTTTCCTTTGCGAACTTGGCGATCGCGCCATCGACCATCTTGGCCTGCACTTCGGCGGGCTTGCCGCTTTCGGCTGCCTTTTCCTCGGCGATCTTGCGTTCGCGCACGATCATTTCGGCATCCAGGCCGTCGGCGTTCAGCGCCAGCGGGAAGGCAGCGGCAATGTGCATGCCGATCTGCTTGCCCAGGGGCTCCAGGATGTCTGCCGACACATCGCCTTCGAGCGCGACCAGCACGCCGATCTTGCCGAGGTTCGGCGCGACGGCATTGTGCATGTAGGAAACAACAGCACCTTCGCTGACCGAGACGGTCTTGATGCGACGGATCGACTGGTTCTCACCGATGGTGGCGATCGAGTTGGTCAGCTTTTCGCCGACGGTTTCGCCATCGGGATAGGGAGCGGCCTTGAGCGCTTCGACATCATCACCGGTGGTCATCGCGACCGAAGTTACCTTGCGGACAAAATCCTGGAACTGTTCGTTCTTTGCGACGAAATCGGTTTCGCTGTTCACTTCGACGGCGATGCCCTTGAGGCCCTGGACTTCGATGCCGACGAGACCTTCAGCGGCGGTGCGGCTCGACTTCTTTTGAGCGGTGGCGAGGCCCTTGGCGCGCAGCGCATCGACAGCGGCTTCGATATCGCCATCGGCTTCGGTCAGCGCCTTCTTGGCGTCCATCATGCCGGCGCCGGTGCGCTCGCGCAGTTCCTTAACATTAGCAGCGGTGATAACGGCCATGTTCATGTTCCTTGTCTTGAAATGTAACTGCAGGGGCCACAGGTGCGGGCCAGTGCCCGGCCCGTAGCCCCTGCATGTGTCAGTTTTGCGAAGCGGCCGGACGAGCGATCACTCGCCCAGACGCATCAGGCAGCCCGATCAAGCAGCAGGCGCTGCTTCACCAGTGGCTTCCGGGGTCGCATCGGCGCCAGCTTCAGCGGCAAAGTCAGCAGCCGAAACTTCAGGCTCGGCCGGCGCTTCTTCAAGTGCAGCTTCTGCCGGGGGTTCGGACATCGCACCGACGTCACGGCCCGAGTCCACGACCGCGCCGGTGCGGCCCTTGGTGGCAGCAGCGGCGATGGCATCGCAGTACAGACGCACTGCGCGCGCCGCATCATCATTGGCGGGAACCGGGAAGGCGATGCCCTGCGGATCGACGTTCGAATCGAGGATCGCGATCACCGGAATGCCAAGCACGTTGGCTTCCTTGATGGCGAGATCTTCCTTGTTGGCGTCGATCACGAACATCACGTCGGGGATGCCGCCCATGTCGCGGATGCCACCGAGCGAAAGTTCCAGCTTGTCGCGTTCGCGGGTCAGCTGAAGCACTTCCTTCTTGGTGAAGCCCGAGGTGTCACCGGCGAGCTGCTCTTCAAGCGTCTTGAGACGCTTGATCGAACCCGAGATGGTCTTCCAGTTGGTGAGCATGCCGCCCAGCCAGCGGTGGTTGACGAAATGCTGGCCGCTGGCGCGGGCTGCATCGGCGATCGGCGACTGCGCCTGGCGCTTTGTGCCGACGAACAGAACCTTGCCGCCAGCCTGGACGGTGGCCGAGACGAACTCGAGAGCGCGCGCGAACAGCGGCACGGTCTGCGACAGGTCGAGGATGTGGATGCCGTTGCGCGCGCCGAAGATATACGGCTTCATGCGCGGGTTCCAACGGTGGGTCTGGTGGCCAAAGTGCGCGCCAGCTTCGATCAATTGCTGCATCGAGACGACAGGTGCCGCCATAAGCTTATTCCTTTCCGGTTGTGCCTCTGGAAAACGGGAACCTGTGGTTTGGCTCTCAAAGAGCCAGGCAGGCACCGGTATGTGTGTTTTCCATGTGGATTGAATGCGGCAATGCACCGCAGACGAGCGCGCCTTTAAGCGGGGTGGTGTGCAAAATCCAGCATTTTATGGCGCGCGAGGCGATTTTCCTGCTTGACGATTCGGAACAGGAATGGAACAAAGTGCAAACAAAGACGGTTAACGAGCAGGCCAGGCGGCCCGGATGGAACCTGAATTTGTCCACAACGTTATCCACAATGTTCCGCAATGCACGCGCTTTAGCGGAAGACGCCGAGGAAAAGTTGCCATGCTTGCCATCATCACCGCCCTGTTTTTCGCTGGTGCCACCGTATTTGCCGTGCTGACGATCAGCAAATCGTTTGCCGGATCGGCCGAGCGGATCGACGCGCTGTTTGCACAGTATCGTGCACTTGGGGATGATCGGATCGTTACCGGACGCATGCATCCTGTCGTGCGGTTCACACCTGCACCAGCGCCGAATTACATGCCGCGCAATATCGTGGTGTTGCCTGTGCGCGCCGCCCCGTCGGGGCAGATCACCCCTGCTGACTGGCGCGCTGCCGCTTAATTTTGGCGTACGAACGGATGCCTAAGGGGATCAGCCCGAGATAAACGATGCTGATCGCGCTCAACGTGATCCATGGCATCGTCAACAATGACGCTGCGATCAATGCGAACAGAGCCAGTGCTTCGAGCCTGATGTTCTTGCGAAGCCTCAACGACGACCAGCTGAATGTCGCGACGTTCGATATCATCAGGAAGGCGATCAGCAGCACCCAGGGACCGATGACCGTATAGTGGCGCAATTCCTCGATACCGGTTTCCATCCAGAGATAAAGTGGCAGCATCGCAAGGCCAGCGCCTGCAGGTGCGGGTACACCGGTCATATAGCCTGCGGATTTATGCGGCTGATCTTCGAGATCGATCTGCGCATTGAACCGTGCCAGGCGCAGCGCGCAGCAGACGGCAAGCGACAGCGCGATGAGCCAGCCGAACCGGGGGAGCTCGTTGAGTGACCAAAGAAACAGCACCAGTGCCGGCGAAACGCCAAACGCGATCGAATCCGCCAGCGAGTCCAGTTCAGCGCCAAAGCGGCTTTGTGCCTTGAGCAGCCGGGCGACGCGGCCATCGATGCCATCCAATACGCCGGCAACGACAATGGCAGTTGCAGCCAAGGGCCACTGTCCTTCGAGTGCAAACCGGATCCCGGTGAGGCCGCAGCACAAAGCGGTGGCGGTGATGGCGTTGGGGACCATCGCGCGCAAAGTCAGTCCCTCGCGCAGGCGCAGACGCTTCCCGGCCAAATAACGGATCGGGCCGCGCCGTCCGCGCCGTTCCAGCGGATCAGGGTCGGTCATGGTATGCTATCCCGGGGTTGCGCCTGAAGGCGGAGGGTTAAGAGGGCAGGGGCGCGGCGCATCAGTGCGAAATGCCCTCGCGGATCGGCTCTTCGCCTAGAACCGCGATGATGGTTTCGCCAGCGACGACCCGTTGGCCCTTGACCACCGCGGGCGCCGTGCCGTGGGGCAGATAGACATCGACGCGGCTGCCGAAGCGGATCAGCCCAACCCGCTGGCCGACAGCGACAAAATCACCTTCCTTGATGAACGGCACGATGCGCCGCGCAACCAAGCCTGCGATCTGCGTCATGCCGACCCGGGCTCCATCGCTGCGTTCGACCATGATGTGCTGGCGTTCGTTCTCTTCGCTCGCCTTGTCGAGATCGGCGTTCAGGAATTTGCCGGAGATGTAGACGATCCGGCGGATCGTTCCACCGATCGGTGCGCGGTTGATGTGAACGTCGAACACGCTCATGAATATCGAGACACGGTACAAAGGCTCGTAGCCAAGGCCGTCCATTCCAGCCAGTTCGGCAGGTGGGGGTGCCAACTGGATCAGTGTGACCAGGCCATCCGCCGGTGCCACCAGCAATCTCTCGTCCAGCGGGGTTACCCTTGCTGGATCACGAAAGAAAGCGAGGATCCACAGCGTGACCCCGCCCATCGGCCAGGCAAGCGTTTCCCACGCCATCAACGCGAAAAGGAGAGTGACGGCGGCGGCGATAACGGCGAATTTGCGGCCTTCGGGGTGTACCGGCGGCATGCTCCAGCTCGCCAGGCCCTTGCCCCGGTTATCCAGTAATTCTTGCGACATAATCGGTCTCTTAGGGGCTGCAGGCGGGTGTGACAACGTCCAAAGCCTGCGGCCCGCCGCGAATGTCGCTGCAGTGCAGCATAAACAGGGCCATAACAGCTCATCGGCGCATCCTGAGCGACACGGTTGAAACATGGGCGGACTTTGCTAAGAGCGACGCAACTTAACGATTCCTCCCTAGCAAGAAGGCGCAAATCCCGCATGGCCAAGATAAAAGTAGCCAAGCCCGTTGTCGAACTCGACGGCGACGAAATGACCCGGATCATCTGGGAGTGGATCCGCGAGCGTCTGATCCTGCCCTATCTCGATATCGATCTGAAATACTACGATCTGTCGATCCAGAAGCGCGATGAGACCAACGACAAGATCACCGTCGATGCATCGAACGCGATCCGCGAGCATGGTGTCGGCGTCAAGTGCGCGACGATCACCCCCGACGAACAGCGCGTCGAGGAGTTCGATCTCAAGAAGATGTGGAAGTCGCCCAACGGCACCATCCGCAACATCCTGGGCGGCGTCGTGTTCCGTGAGCCGATCGTGATTTCGAACGTCCCGCGTCTGGTTCCCGGCTGGACCGACCCGATCGTGGTCGGCCGTCATGCTTTCGGTGACCAGTACAAGGCTACCGATTTCCGCGTACCCGGCCCCGGCAAGCTGCGGCTGGTGTTCGAAGGTGAAGATGGCACCCGGATCGACGAAGAAGTGTTCCAGTTCCCGTCCTCGGGCGTCGCGATGGCGATGTACAATCTCGACGATTCGATCGCCGACTTTGCCCGCGCCTCGATGAACTATGGCCTCGATCGCGGATGGCCGACGTACCTGTCGACCAAGAACACCATCCTCAAGGCCTATGACGGCCGCTTCAAGGACATCTTCGAAGAGGTCTTCCAGGCTGAATTCAAGGATAAGTTCGACGCCGCCGGCATCACTTATCAGCATCGTTTGATCGATGACATGGTCGCATCGGCGTTGAAATGGTCGGGCAAGTTCGTCTGGGCGTGCAAGAACTATGACGGCGACGTCCAGTCGGACACCGTCGCGCAGGGCTTTGGCTCGCTTGGTCTGATGACCTCGGTGCTGATGACCCCCGATGGCAAGACCGTCGAGGCCGAAGCGGCGCACGGCACGGTCACGCGCCACTTCCGCATGCACGAACAGGGCAAGGCGACCTCGACCAACCCGATCGCATCGATCTTCGCGTGGACCCGCGGCCTGATCTATCGCGGTCGCTTCGATGAAACACCTGAAGTGATCCGCTTTGCCGAAACGCTCGAGCGCGTCTGCATCGAGACCGTGGAAAGCGGTGCGATGACCAAGGATCTGGCGATCCTGATCGGCCCCGATCAGGCCTGGATGACCACCGAGCAGTTCTTCGAAGCCATCCGGCAGAACCTCGAAAAGGAAATGGGTAGCTGGGCGTGACCCGCTGATGGGACAGGGCAGCAAGGCACGGCTCGAGGTACGGCAGGCCCGGCGAGGCGATATTCCAGGAATATCGCAGCTCGTCGAGCGCGCTTATCCGAGCCTGCCGCCGTACAAGTTTGGCGAGCTGCGCGGGCAGATCAACAACTTCCCCCAAGGCCAGTTTGTCGCCATCCTCGATGGTGAGATCGTCGGCTATTGCGCCTCGTCGCGGGTGACAGAGGCGATGGCGTTCACCCAGCACGACTGGGAAGAGATCAGCGGCAACGGCTTTGGTACCCGCCATGTTCCCACCGGCGAGTGGCTGTACGGCTATGAAATGTGCGTCGACCCGGCGCAGCGCGGCGTGCGCATCGGAAAACGGCTTTACGAAGCGCGGCGGGCGCTCGCCGAACTGCTCGATCTCAACGGCATCGTGTTTGCCGGTCGTATTCCTGGGTATGACAAGGCCAAGCGCGCCAAAAAGGTTGAAGGCCCGGAGGATTATCTCACCAAGGTGATCGACGGCAAATTGCGCGATCCGGTGATCGGGTTCCAGATCGCCAACGGTTTCGCGCCTGTCGGCATCCTCACGCGTTATCTGCCCGAGGACAAGCAGTCGCGCGGCCATGCGGTGCAGATGGTGTGGCGCAACCCGTATGTGAACCCCGACGAGCCACCGACGCACCGCGTTCCGCGCGGCGTCGAAAGCGTTCGCCTCGCCACGGTGCAGTTCCAGGCGCGTGCGGTCGCGAATTTCGAAGAGTTCGTCCGCAACGTCGAATATTTCGTCGATGTCGCTGCCGACTACAAAGCCGATTTCGTGCTGTTCCCCGAGATGTTCACGATGTCGCTGCTCTCCTTCGCCAAGAAGAAGATGGGGCCGCAAGAGGCGATCGAGGCGCTGAGCGAGTTTACCCCGCGGATCCGCGACGAGCTGACCCGGATGGCGATGGAATACAACATCAACATTATCGGCGGATCGCATCCCACGCGCGCCGACGATGGCGATATCCAGAACATCGCGTTGGTCGCGCTGCGCGATGGATCGATTCACGCGCAGGAAAAGATCCACCCGACGCCCAACGAGCGGTACTGGTGGAAGATCAAGGGCGGCGACAGCATTGATGCGATCCAAACCGATTGCGGTCCGATCGGCGTGCTGATCTGCTACGACAGCGAGTTTCCCGAGCTGGCGCGGCGTCTGGCGGATGAAGGCGCGCGGATCATTTTCGTGCCGTTCTGCACCGACAGCCGCGAGGCCTATATGCGCGTGCGCTATTGCTGCCAGGCGCGTGCGATCGAGAACCAGTGCTATGTCGTGATGTCGGGCAATGTCGGCAATCTGCCTGACGTCGAGAATATGGATATCCAGTATTCGCAAAGCTGTATCCTGACGCCGTGCGACCTTCCGTTTGCACGCGATGGCATCGCAGCCGAAGCCAGCGAAAACGTCGAGACGCTCACGATCAGCGACGTCAATCTCGACGATCTGAGCTGGGCGCGGAGCGAGGGCACCGTGCGCAACCTCGGCGATCGGCGCTATGACCTCTATCATATCGAATGGGACAGCGGGGTGGGACGGGGCAGCTCCGCCAAGCGCGAGCGTGCCCGGCAGGCGGCACCGGCCGGACCGCAGGGGGGCGGCGGCGGCTGATCGGCAACGGCAGCAGACAAAGCGTTGCCGATGCGCGATTAATGGCTGACAGGCGCAGCTCCATCGGTCATTACCTCAGGCATGCACAATCCGCTCGATAATCCGGTATTCAGCGACGCTCTGGTCATTCTGGGTGCCGCCGGGATCATTATCCCGGCGTTCGCGCGGTTCCGGATCACGCCTATCATCGGCTTCCTGCTGATCGGCATTCTGGTCGGGCCATCGGGGCTGGGCTCGCTGGTGGATGAATATCCCTGGCTGTATCACATCACGATCACCGATTCCGATGCGATCGAGCCTTATGCCGAGTTCGGCATCATCCTGCTCTTGTTCACCATCGGGCTCGAACTGTCGTTCAAGCGATTGTGGAGTCTGCGCAAGCTGGTGTTCGGGGTCGGCGCGGCCGAGCTGCTGCTCTCGGCGCTGATCATCGGCGCCGCGCTCAACATGGCGGGGCAGAACTCCAGCGGCGCGATCGGGCTGGGCCTGGCGCTGGCGCTATCATCGACCGCACTGGTGCTGCCGATGTCGGGAACGACGTCACCGGTAGGACGCGCGGCGCTGGCCATGCTTCTGTTCGAGGATGTTGCGATCGTCCCGATCATCTTCCTGCTCGGCGCGCTGGCACCGATGGCAGGCGCCGCCACGGGAGCCAATCTGGGGATGACGCTGCTGCTTGGCGTTGCCACGGTGGCGGCTATGCTGGTACTGGGCCGCCTGGTCTTGCCCCGCATGTTTGCGCAGGCGGCTCGCACCAAGAGCCCCGAATTGTTCCTGGCCGCCAGCCTGCTGGTCGTGATCACCGCCAGCCTTGCCACCGCCTCGGTCGGGCTGTCGCCGATCGTGGGGGCGCTGCTCGCCGGATTGATCATCGCCGAAACCGAATATCGCGGCGAGGTCGAGATTCTGATCGAGCCGTTCAAGGGCCTTGCGCTCGGGGTGTTCCTGATCACGGTGGGCATGTCGATCGACCTTCGGGTCATCGCGGCCTATTGGCAGGAGCTGGCGATTGCCGTGGTCGGCGTGCTGTTGATCAAGGCGGTGGTGATCGGATTGCTGTTGCGCGTTGCTGGTGCACGGCGCGGCACGGCTGCAGAGGCCGGCGTTCTGATGGCCAGCCCATCGGAAACCACCTTGATCGTGCTCGCCGCCGCAGTGCAGGCGCAATTGATCCAGGCATCGACCGCGCAATTCTGGCAGATTGTCACCGCAATCGGCCTGACCATTACGCCTTTGCTCGCCAAATTGGGCCATACGATGGCGCGGCATATCGAGATGCGGGCCAGCGATGCCGCGCCGATCGACCAGTCGGACATCGCCAACGATCGCACCGTGATCTTCGGCTATGGTCGGGTCGGAGAGATCATCGCCGATATGCTCAAGGCACACGAACAGCCGTTTGTCGCGGTGGAATCGAACGTTGATGTGGTGATGGGGGCGCGGCGTGCCGGTGTGCCCATTGTCTTCGGCGATGTCGCGCGGCCTGAATTGCTCGACCGGTTGCGGCTGGGCCACGCCCGCGCATTGATCCTGACGATGGACGATCCGGTGCTGGCGGTGCAGATCGTCCGCCGCGTCCACGGCTGGGTGCCGGACCTCACGATCATTGCGCGTGCGCGTGACACCGCCCATGCCGCCGAACTCTACCGCGCCGGAGCGACGCTGGCGGTGCCCGAAGCGCTCGAAAGCTCGCTGCAGCTGTCCGAGGCGCTCTTGGTCGACCTGGGTATCGCGATGGGGCATGTCATCGCCTCGATCCATGGAAAGCGCGACGAAATGCGCAAGCGGATCATGGAGGAAGGCGAGCTGGCCGAAAAGCCTGCGCTTCGGTCGGGCGAGGTTGCTGCGGGGTAGGCTTCGGGTTTGCCAGAAAAACACCCGTTTTCCGGCGAAAGCCGGAATCCAGAGCGACGTGAGTGCAGTATCGCTCCTGGACTCCGGCTTTCGCCGGAGAACGATCAAACTAGGAGGGCCACCCTTGGCCTGTAGCCACCCCTCCCGCAAGCGGTAGGGGAGAGGCGCGGTCACCCCAAAGCCGCCTGCTTTTCCTCCGCCAGCCGGTCCAGCTCGGCGCGGGTCTTCTTCTCGGAGGCTGATTTGAGCTGGCCGCATGCCGCCATGATGTCGCGGCCGCGCGGGGTGCGCACCGGCGCGCTGATGCCACCTTCGAACACGATGTTCGAAAAGCGCTTGATCTGTTCGGGGTCCGAACATTCATAGATCGCGCCGGGCCACGGGTTGAACGGGATAAGGTTCACCTTGGCGGGCAGGCCATAGCCCTTGATCAGCCGCACCAGCTCGCGCGCATCGTCGTCGCTGTCGTTCTTGTCCTTGAGCATCACATATTCGAAGGTGATCCGCCGCGCGTTGCTGGCGCCGGGATAATCGGCGCAGGCCTGCAACAGCTCCTCGAGCCCGTACTTGCGGTTGATCGGCACGATTTCGTCGCGCACTTCCTTGGTCACCGCGTGCAGAGAGACCGCGAGGTTCACGCCGATTTCTTCGCCGCAGCGCGCCATCAACGGGACGACGCCGCTGGTCGACAGCGTAATCCGCCGCTTGGAGAGCGCCAGGCCATCGCCGTCCATCACCACCTTGAGCGCATCGCGGACATTGTCGAAGTTATAGAGCGGCTCGCCCATGCCCATCATCACGATGTTGGTCAGCAAACGGCCATCAGCGGTGTACGATGCCGCGTCTTCCTCATCGTCGAGCTGGTCCATCGCGCCTTTCGGCCATTCGCCCAGCGCGTCGCGTGCGAGCATCACCTGGCCGACGATCTCGCCGGGGGTCAGGTTGCGCACCAGCCGCATCGTGCCGGTGTAGCAGAAGCGGCAGTTGAGCGTGCAGCCGACCTGGCTGGAGATGCACAACGTGCCCCGGTCGGCATCGGGGATGAAGACCATCTCGTATTCCTGCGCGTCATCGGTGCGCAGCAGCCATTTGCGGGTGCCGTCGGATGAGACCTGCGCCTCGACAATCTGGGGCCTGCCGATCACGAAGCGTTCTTCGAGCCAGGGTCGCATCTGCTTGGCGATGTCGGTCATACTGTCGAAATCGGTGACGCCGCGATGATAGATCCAGTGGAACAGCTGCTTTGAGCGCAGCTTCGCCTGCTTGGCGTCGAGCCCGGCAGACACGAGCAGCGCGCCGATGTCCTGGCGCATCAGCCCCATCAGATCGGAACGGCCGTCCTCGCGCGGCGTGATCCGGCGCGGAACGGGAACAGGGTCGATGTGGCCGGGGATTGCCATATCCATTGAAGTCTCAGTTGAGGTCTCGGTTGTCATGCGCGCCACATAGGCGTTTGGGCAGCCAAAAGCTACCGTCTGGCTGCACATCCCAAAGCGGCAGCATCGAGCGCTGTTGCGGCACCCTTGAGCGGATAGACATCGCGAATTGGTTTGCCATCCGTTCCGGTGCCCATGGCGGTCATTTCGCGCGCGGAGCGCATGGCGGCGATGATGGCGGCGTCCATGGCCTTGTCGCGCGCCCAGGCATCACCGCCGCCACCGGAGAGCGTAAACCGCCGGACACCGATCGCCAGTGTCACCGTTTCATCGTTTGCCGCGGCGCGGCTCAGGCGCAGATGGAACTGGCCGCGTACGCCGCGCCTGGGCCAATAGCCGATGCTGGCGAAGGGCCGGTACTCGCGCCTGCCGCGCACGCTATAGGGCTGGGCGATGGCATAGCACCGCGGCAGCTGCGGGTCGCGGAACGCCCCCCAGCCATCGAAGACGCCGAGGCTGTCTCGCGCTTGCAAAGGAGTAGCGGCAAACAGTGCAGCAGGCACGGCAAGCGCTGCCAGCCAGCATTTCACGCATGGCCTCCACCGGTTCCTGTGACGACGATCACTTCCCGCCCACCGGCGATCATCACCACCGACCCTTGCGGCAGCCCGGGGGCCACCGGCGCGCCGAACACCGGATGCGGCGGCAGGCCAAGCAGCACCCCGCGCAGCACCCGGCTGGAAATGCCGTGCATGATGACCAGCCGGTCGCCGGGCGTATCGGCATGCTCGGCGAGCCAATCGATCACGCGGTCGGCGATCTGCGGATAGGTCTCGCCATCAGGCGCGCATTTGAGCAGCATTTCGGGCGCTTCGATCACGGGGCCGACCTCGGCGATGACATCGGCATAGTAACGCCCGCCCCAGCTGCCCATGCCGATCTCGAGCAATCGCCGGTCGGCAGTCGCATCGTGCCAGTCGAGCGCGAGATGCTCGGTGATCACCGCGAGGGTCTGCAATGCGCGGCCACTGTCCGACGCCCACAGTGTCAGCGAAGGCCGGGGGCCAAGCACCTGTGCCAGCGCTGTACCCATCGCATCGGACTGCGCGAACCCTGCGCGGGTGAGCGGGGTGTGCAGATGGTCACCCTGCAGTCTTTTGGCCGCGTTGAACACGGTTTCCCCATGCCGTGCGATGAACAGGCGGCCGGGAACCGGAGGGCAGGAAAAACGGACAATTTGCGTCATATTGGTCCCGTTTCGGCAATAGCGTCGCATCGTGCAAGCCCGGCGTCCCATTTTCCACAGTTTAAACGGATTTGCGCGGGTATCGGCTTGCGGGAAAAGCCAATATTGTTAATGAAGTTGGTCCGGATTCTGCCAGTATGGCAGAACATGTCTTTTGGATTTGAGGCCGTCTGGTCTCGGGGGATTTTCATGAAAGCGACAATCGAACGCGCGACGCTCCTCAAGAGCCTCAGCCATGTTCAGTCGGTGGTGGAACGGCGCAACACTATCCCCATCCTGTCCAACGTGCTGATCGAGGCATCGGCCGACGGCGCGCTGCGCTTCATGGCGACCGACCTCGACCTGCAGATCGTCGAGACGATGAGCGCCTATTCGGTCGAAACCCCCGGATCGATCACGGTGTCTGCGCACACCCTGTTCGAAATTGCGCGCAAGCTTCCCGACGGCAGCCAAGTGATGCTCGATGCCGCGGACGGCAAGATGCTAGTCCGCGCCGGGCGCAGCCGCTTTACTTTGCCCACGCTGCCCCGCGATGACTTCCCGGTGATTGCCGAGGGCGAGTTGCCGACCAGTTTCGAACTGGCTGCCGCCGAACTCGTGCAGATCATCGACAAGACGCGGTTTGCGATCTCGACCGAAGAGACGCGTTATTACCTTAACGGCATCTTCCTGCATGTGGCGGACGATGACCGCCCTGTGCTCAAGGCAGCGGCGACCGACGGACACCGGCTGGCGCGGGTCACGCTCGACCGGCCCGATGGCGCCGAGGGCATGCCCGACGTGATCGTCCCGCGCAAATGTATCGGCGAACTGCGCAAGCTGCTCGACGAGCGCGGCGATGCCAAGGTGCAGATCGACCTGTCCGCCAGCAAGATCCGCTTCACCTTGGGTAGCGCGATCCTGACCTCGAAGCTAATCGACGGGACGTTTCCCGATTACAGCCGAGTCATCCCGACCGCGAACGACAAGCTCCTCAAGATAGACCCCAAGGCCTTCGCGCAGGGTGTCGATCGCGTGGCCACAATCGCCACCGAAAAGACCCGCGCGGTCAAGATGGCACTGGAAAACAACAAGATCACCCTGTCGGTGACCAGCCCCGAAAATGGCACTGCCGCCGAAGAGGTCGAAGGCGAGTATTCGAGCGACGGCTTCGAGATCGGCTTCAACGCGCGCTATCTGCTCGACATCCTGGGTGAGCTCGATGGCGATGTGATCGAACTGCACCTAGCCGACTCCAGCGCCCCGACGCTGATCCGCGAGAACGACAAGGCCAGCGCGCTGTACGTCCTGATGCCGATGCGCGTCTGAACCGATGCCCGGCGTCGGGGCCTTTGTCCTGATTGCCGTCATCGTGCTTGCACTCTTGCTGGTCTATCGGTTCGATCGGACGGGGGGGTACACTGACGCTGTTTGCGAGCCTGTTCGTGATCGTGCTGCTTGTGCTGATGCTGTTGATGGCAGGCCTGGTAGTCGCAGCTGGCGTGGCCTGAACATCCCAACCACTCGCACAGCAAAACGCCCTCCCGGTCGGACCGGAAGGGCGTTTTGCGTTAATCTCGAGCTGTCTTAGCGCTTGTCGACCGAAACATAAGGCCGCTGCGTCGGGCCGGTGTACAGCTGGCGCGGGCGGCCGATCTTCTGGCCGGGATCGGAGATCATTTCGTTCCACTGCGCGACCCAGCCGACGGTGCGCGCGAGAGCGAACAAGGCGGTGAACATCGTGGTCGGGAAGCCGATCGCCGAGAGGATGACGCCCGAATAGAAATCGACGTTGGGGAACAGCTTCTTCTCGATGAAATAGGGATCGTTGAGCGCCATTTCCTCGAGCTGGAGCGCGACTTCGAAAACGGGATCGTTGACCTTGAGCGATTCAAACACTTCGCGCACGGTCTTCTGCATCACGGTCGCGCGCGGATCGTAGTTCTTGTAGACGCGGTGACCGAAGCCCATCAGGCGGAACGGGTCGTTCTTGTCCTTGGCGCGCGCGATATAGTGCGGGATCTTGTCGGGCGTGCCGATTTCCCGCAGCATATTGAGCGCCGCTTCGTTGGCGCCGCCATGCGCCGGGCCCCACAGGCAGGCGATGCCGGCCGCGATGCATGCAAACGGATTGGCGCCCGAGGATCCTGCCAGACGAACGGTGGAGGTAGACGCGTTCTGTTCGTGATCGGCGTGCAGGATGAAGATGCGATCGAGCGCGCGCTCGACCACGGGGTTCACCTCGTATGGCTCCGCAGGAACGCCGAAGGTCATGCGCAGGAAGTTGCCGGTGTAGGACAGCGAGTTGTCGGGATAGACGAACGGCTGGCCGACCGAATATTTGTATGCGGCAGCCGCGATCGTCGGCATCTTGGCGATCAGCCGGTGGCTGGAGATGCGGCGATGCTCGGGATCGGCGATGTCGGTCGAATCATGATAGAACGCCGACAGCGCGCCGACGACACCGCACATGATCGCCATAGGGTGCGCATCGCGGCGGAAACCGCGATAGAACTGCATCAACTGCTCGTGCAGCATCGTGTGGCGGGTGATGGTGTACGAAAAGGTTTCGAGTTCTTCCTTGCTGGGCAGCTCGCCGTTCAGCATCAGGTACGAGACTTCCATGAAGCTCGATTCTTCGGCCAGTTCACCAATCGGATAACCGCGGTGGAGCAGAACGCCGTCGTCACCATCGATATAGGTCAGCGCCGAGTCGCAGCTGGCGGTCGAGGTGAAGCCAGGATCGTAGGTAAAGCATCCCGTCTCTGCATAGAGCTTGCGGATATCGATGACGTCCGGACCGATCGTGCCGGAGCGGACAGCATAATTGCTTTCCTTGTCGCCGATCTTCAATGATGCGTTGTCTGACACGGTTCGTTCTCCTCCAGGACTATATCAGGGCAGGCGGTGCTAGCGCATGCGGTGGTAGTGCGCGAAGAGCCCTCAGGCTGCCACACGCGTAACGTCGGTGATCCGGGCGAGCGATTCTTCGCGTCCCAGAAGTTCGAGCACATCGAAAATACCCGGTGAGCGCGCCTGCCCGGTCAGGGCGGCACGCAGCGGCTGGGCATAAGTGCCAAGGCCGTGCCCTTGTTCCTCGGCGAATTGCGTAAGTCTGTCTTCCAAAGTGGCGGCAGTCCACGGCGCTGTCTCGGCCAGGACTGAAAATACCGTCTGCAAGACCGCGATCCCATCGCCTTCTAGCAAAGATTTTGCTTTGTCGTCCATGCCTATCGGGCGCGACTTGAAGAGAAACTGTGCGCCATCGGCAAGCTCGTTGAGGTCGCGTGCGCGCAGCTTCATCACGGGCATCGCGCGCGCGAGCAGATCGGTTCCAACGGCAGGATCAAAGCCGGGCATCAGCGTAGCGACGCGGGGTGCGACGAGCGCGGCCAGCGCGGCATCGTCCATTTCGCGCAGATACTGGCCATTCAAGTTGACCAGTTTCTTGGCATCGAAGCGCGACGGCGACTTGCCGACGTTGGCGAGCGCAAACAGCTCGGTCGCCTCGGCGCGCGAGATCTTCTCGCGGTCGCCATAGCCCCAGCCCAGCCGCAGCAGATAATTGAACATCGCGTCGGAGACGATCCCCATGTCGTCGCGATAGGCCTCGACCCCCAATGCGCCATGACGCTTGGAAAGCTTGGCACCGTCGTTGCCGTGGATCAGCGGGATATGGGCATAGACCGGCTCTGCCCATTCCATCGCGCGGATCAGCACGAGCTGGCGGAAGGCGTTGTTGAGATGGTCGTCGCCGCGGATAATGTGGGTGACACCCATGTCGTGGTCATCGACCACCACCGCGAGCATATAGGTCGGCGTGCCATCCGAGCGCAGCAGGACGTAATCATCGAGCTCGCGTGCATCGACGGTGACCGAACCCTGGACCTCGTCGGCGATGGTCAGCTTTCCGCCTTCGGGAGCCTTCAGCCGGATAACGAACGGCGCGCCTTCGGGAGCTTCCGAGGCATCGCGGTTCCGCCAGCGACCATCATAGCGCAGCGGCAGCTTCTTTTCGCGCTGCTCGGCGCGCATCGCCTCGAGTTCCTCGGATGTGGCGAAGCATTTGTAGGCATTGCCCGCATCGAGCAGCTGATACGCAACCTCGGCATGGCGCTCGGCGCGCGCGCTCTGGAACACCGGTGCATCGTCCCAGTCCAGCCCCAACCAGTCGAGCCCGGCGAAGATCGCATCGATCGCTTCGGGGGTCGACCGGGCCTTGTCGGTATCCTCGATCCGCAGCAGCGCCTTGCCACCATAATGGCGGGCAAACAGCCAGTTGAACATCGCGGTCCGCGCGCCGCCGATGTGCAGATAACCGGTGGGCGAGGGCGCAAAACGGGTGACCACCTGCCTGTCGGTCGATGCCGCAGTTTCAGGCTGATTTTCGCCGCTTGCACTCACTTAGGCTTTCCTTTCAAACTGGCAGGGCATGGCCCTTTCGACCGCCTCTAGCACGGCTTTCTGGCAGCGACAAATGGCCAGTTTGTCCCGATTTTCAACGCCCGTCGGTCTCGGCGCGGCGACCGATAGCTTCATTCTGGCGGAACGTGACCAACTGCCGCCATGGATTGTCGTGGCGTTCGGGGCAGGGATTGCGGCATGGTTCGCGCTGCCCGGCGGCGACTGGCACTGGGCTGTTATCGCCTTGGGGGCAGCAGTGGCGCTGGCGGTGCTGGGGTTGCACGGCAGCTGGGCGGCGATGGAGCTGGGCGCACGGTGCATGTTCGTTGCCGCGCTGATGCTCGCGCTCGGGGCGGCGCATATGGCGTGGCGCGCCGAGCGAGTCGCTGCTGATCCGCTGGCTGCGCCCTGGTTTGGCGTCCTGACCGGACGCGTGATCGAGCGTGAGATGCAGCCTGCGCGCGGACAGGTGCGGCTTGTGGTGCGGACCGCGCCTGTCTTGGGCCTGCCCAAAACGGTGCGGGTGAACCTCGACCTCACCAGGGACGAACCGCAGGCGCGGCTTGGCGCGATGATCTCGGGCCGGGCCCGGCTGATGCCTCCGGCGCAGGCATCGCTCCCGGGAGGCTACAGCTTTGCCCAGCGCGCGTGGTTCGACGGGCTGGGTGCGACCGGCAGCATGCTCGATCGGCCCAGGGTCCTGCAGCCCGGCCAATCGGCCGGCGGCTTCGATTCGCTGCGTTCGCGGCTATCGGCGCATATCCAGGCGCAGATCGGCGGCGGGGCAGGGGGAATCGCGGCCACGCTGGCCACCGGCGATCGCGGTGCGATCAGCGAGGACGATGCCGAGGCGATGCGGCGCAGTGGCCTTGCGCACCTGCTTTCGATCAGCGGACTGCACGTCACCGCGCTGATCGGCGCGGTGTGGCTGGTGACGCTCAAGCTGCTGGCGCTGTTCCCGCCGCTGGCGCGCGCCTGGCGGCTGCCGTTGGTGGCAGCGGGGGCAGGCGCGCTGGCGGGGATCTGCTATACATTGCTCACCGGGGCCGAGGTGCCGACGATCCGGTCGTGCGCGGCGGCGATGCTTGTGCTGGTTGCGCTGGCGCTGGGGCGCGATCCGGTTTCGCCCAGGCTGATCGCGGCTGGCGCGATGCTGGTGCTGCTGATCTGGCCTGAGACGCTGATGGGGCCGAGCTTCCAGCTCAGCTTTGCTGCGGTCACCGCGATCGTTGCGCTGCATGATCATGAGGCCATGCGCAAATGGGCGGCGGCGGATCTGTCATGGCCGGGGCGCCTCGCGCGATTTCTGGGCATGCTGTTCCTCACCGGGCTGCTGATCGAGTTCACGCTGATGCCGATCGCGCTGCATCATTTCAGCAAGGCGGGGCTCTATGGCGCGCTGGCCAATATGGTCGCGATCCCGCTGACGACCTTTGTCATCATGCCATTGGAGGCCTTTGCACTGATGCTCGACCTGACAGGCTGGGGCGCGCCCGTATGGTGGCTGTGCGGTGCGGCGCTGAACGCGCTGCTCGCACTGGCGCACATGGTGGCCGATGCGCCGGGGGCGGTGACGCTGTTTCCTAAGATGGCGCCCTGGGTGTTCGCGCTCTTTATTATGGGCGGGCTGTGGGTCTTCCTCTGGCGTAGCCGTGTCCGCTGGCTGGGGCTGGCACCGATTGCGCTCGCCAGCACGCTGGTGGCGCTGCAACCGGTGCCCGACCTGCTGATCACCGGCGATGGTCAGCACCTCGCGGTGGCGGGGCAGAGCAGGCAGATGGTTGTCCTGCGTTCACGCACAGGCGATTTCGCATTGCAGGCCTTGAGCGAAAGCGCGGCTTTCGAGGGGGAGGCGGTGCCGATGGCGGAGTGGTCCAAAGCAACCTGCAGCGCCGAGTTCTGCAGCTTCACGCTGACCGGTCGATACCGGGACTATTCGGTGCTGGTCGGACGCAACCGCGAGCGGGTACCCGAGCGGGCATTGGCTGCCGCTTGCCGGCGCGTCGATATCGTCATCGCGGGGCGCTGGCTGCCGCGCAGTTGTCGCCCGCGCTGGATGAAGGTCGATCGCGCGCTGCTGGCCAAGACCGGCGGGATGGCGTTGTATCTCGATGGCCAGACCGTGCGGACGGTTGCCGCCGACCATCGCGGCCACCCCTGGTGGGACCGTGCGATGGACCTGCAAGAGGCGGCGCGCGTGGCAAAACGGGCGGCCAGGACTTCAGTCCCGATCAGCACTCCACCACGTTGACCGCAAGTCCGCCCTGCGAGGTTTCCTTGTAGCGCTCGTTCATGTCGAGCCCGGTGCGGCGCATCGTTTCGATGACCTCGTCAAGGCTCACCCGGTGCGTGCCATCGCCCATCATCGCGAGCCGTGCCGCCTCGATCGCCTTGACTGCGCCAACCGCGTTGCGCTCGATGCAGGGCACCTGCACCAGTCCCGCGACCGGATCGCAAGTCAGGCCAAGGTTATGCTCCATGCCGATCTCTGCAGCATTCTCGACCTGCATCGCAGAGCCGCCCCACGCCGCTACCAGCCCGGCGGCCGCCATCGAGCAGGCAACGCCGACCTCACCCTGGCAGCCGACTTCGGCGCCCGAGATCGATGCGTTTTCCTTGAACAAAGACCCGATCGCGGCGGCGGTGAGCAAAAAGCGCTCGACCCCGGCGGCATTCGCGCCCGGCGCGAACCGGTCATAGAAGCGCAGCACCGATGGCACGATCCCCGCTGCGCCGTTTGTGGGTGCGGTGACGACCTTGCCGCCCGCCGCGTTCTCCTCGTTCACCGCCAGCGCCCACAAATTGACCCAGTCGATGACGGTCAGCGGATCGGACAGCATCCGCTCCTGCCGCTCCATCAGCCGCGCCAGGATCAGCGGCGCGCGGCGCTTGACGCGCAGACCACCGGGCAGTTCTCCGCCGTTGCGCATACCCCGGTCGATGCACGCCGACATTGCGGTGGCAATCTCGTCGAGCCCCTCGGCAAGCGCCTCGGCATCGCGTGCGGCAAGCTCGTTGGCGCGGGTGATCTCGGCAATCGACAGCCCGGTGCGCGCGGCGATCGCAAGCAGCTCGGCGCCTGAGCAGAACACGTGCGGCGGATCCCACAGGCCGCCCGCGCCCGGTGCGTTCGCAGCGGTTTCGTCCTGATCGACCACCGCGCCGCCCCCGACCGAAAAATAGGCGCGCTGCTCGATCGGCTTGCCTGCGCCATCGAACGCGGTGAAGGTCATTGCGTTGGAATGATAATCGAGCCGTTCGCGCTGCAGAAACAGCAGATCCGCCGGTTCATCGAAGGCGATCGCGTGGCGTTTGCCCAGCAAGATTTCGCCCGACCCGCGAATCGCGGTCACCAGCCGGTCTGCGGCATCGGGATCGCAGCTGCGCGGCTCTTCCCCTGCCAGCCCGAGCAAAATCGCGCGGTCGCTGGCATGGCCCTTGCCGGTGAGCGCGAGCGATCCATAGAGCCGGGTCTCAATTCTGCTCACCCGCTCGAGCAACCCCATTTCGGCGAGGCGTTCGACGAAACGGTTCGCGGCGACCATCGGCCCCATGGTGTGCGAGCTCGAAGGGCCGATGCCGATCTTGAACAGATCGAAGACCGAGGCGACCATAAAAATCCTTGCGGTTGACGGGGAAGGTGCGGTCAGTCCGCAGAAGCGTCCTTAGCGCCAAGCAGGTGCCGCTGCCAGAAGGCCAATGTCGTCCAGAACAGGAAATCGGCATTTTCCTTGCGGCGAAAGCCATGGCCCTCGTTGCGCGCGAGCAGATGCCAAGCGGTACCGCCGCGCGATCGCACCGCATCGATGATCTGGTCCGCCTCGCTTGCGGGAACCCGCGGGTCGTTGGCACCGGTCACCACCAGCAGCGGCATCTTGAGCTCGTCGACCCGGGTCAGCGGGCTGATTTCCTGCAGTTTGGCGCGCAGCTCGGGAACGCGCTCGTCACCATATTCGATCCTTCGCAAGTCCCTGCGATATTCCTCCGTATTCTCGAGGAAAGTCACGAAATTGGAGATGGCTACGATACAGGTCGCGGCATTGAACCGGCGGCTAAACCGGATTGCACTGGCATAGCACATATAGCCGCCATAGCTGCCCCCCGTGACGCCAAACCGGCGCTGATCGAGCGTCGGGTACTTGCCCAGCCGGTCCAGAAACGCGCCGATGTCCTTGACCGAATTCTCGCGCAGATAAGGGCCATTGTCGAGGCTGACAAAGCGTTTGCCAAACCCGGTCGATCCGCGGACATTGGGATAGAACAGAGCAATTCCAAGCTCGTTGATCAGATAGTTGCCACGCCCCAGAAAGCCCGCCGAGGCTTGGCCCTCAGGTCCGCCATGGATCGACATGATCAGCGGGCGCTTGCCGGGGTGGCGCTTGGGGTCGGGGCGATACAGCAATCCGGAAATCGGTTCGCCATCGAAGCTCTTGATCTCTACCAGTTCGGGCATCACGTTGGTGTCAGGATCGAGCCCGCCGGTCTCGCTTTCGGTCCAGCGCGTGATAACCCCGGTCGCGATGTCCAAGCTATAGGCATCGCCTGGCGACTGATTGGAGTAAACCGTAAAGCCAAGCGTTCCCCAAGGCGCGAACTTCATCCCGGAGCCGATTTCGCCGGGCGGAAAGCCTGTCACGACCTGGCTGGTGGCAGTGGCGACATCATACAGGTGCAGTCGCGAAAACCCTGCTTCGTTAACGACATAGGCGATGGTCTTGCCATCCTTGGCGATATCGAAATTGCTGATGTCCCAGCGGCCGCCGTCGATCATCGGCGTAAACATGCCGGTTTCCAGATCGACCAGGCCTAACCGCTGGGTGTCCGAATCCTTGTCGCTCGAGACCCACAACCGTCCGTCAGGGGCGAACTGAAGGTTGCCATAAGCAACCGGGGTCGCATCGCGGGTGACCTGGCGGACCGCCCCGGTTTCGATATCGACGATATGCAACTGGCTGTCGGTCACCGAAATGTAATTGAATGCCAGCAGATCGCGGCCATTGGGGGCGAAATCGATCGCCGCCCAGCCGCCGCTGTCGGTCGACAGCACCCGCCGTGCCGATCGGGGATCGCGCGGGTCCATCACATAGATGTCGTTGTAGACCCCGCTGCGCATGTTGCTGCCATAGGCGACCAGCCTGCCATCATCCGACCACGGCCCCAGCGTGTGGCGGCTTTTGCCGTCGGTCAGCAGTGTCATTCGCCCGGCGGCGAGCGCATATATCTGCGAGACTTCGTTGCCACCGGCATCCTTCTCGACCAGCAGCGTCGATCCATCAGGTGACCAGCTTCCGCCAAAGATCGGTTCCTCCTCGAAGCTGATCTGCCGACGCGCGCTGCCGGGGGCCGCGACCCGGTGCAGCTGCGGGACGTTGCCGAACCGGGTGGTGACCAGCATCGACCGGTCCTGCGGGTGCCAACCGACGAAGCTGGCAGTGCGGTATTCGAGATAGGGCCGGGTGTCTGCCACCAGCGACAGCGGGATCGGCGGCACGCCATCGGCCACCATCGCTGCGGGCGGAGAAGCGGCCGGCAGAGTAGATGGCGGCGAGGCGGGCGGCACGGTCTGGGCTTCCTGCGCGAAGACCGATCCCGAGCCAGACAAGGCGATCAGGCCGCACAGGCTGGTGGCAGCCGCCTTCCATTGTCCCATGCCCATCCGCGATCCTCTCGTGTTCTTGATTGCGCGCTCATCTATGCACGGGGGTGCAGATTGGCAATCGGCACCACGCCTCGCAGGACCCGATTGCAACCGTTTAGGCCCTAGGCAGTCCGGACGACAGGTCCTAGAAGCGCCGTCCATGGACCGCACCGCCACCCGTTCCCACGCCAGCAACGCTCCAACGCCGTTCGTCCTTCTCGACGATGCCCGCACGGATCACGCCAGTGCCCCGCGGTTGTATCGCGATCCAGTGCGGTGTCTTTCGGCAGCCACGGGGCCAGAGCTAGACCGGCTGCTCGACGATCTGCGCGAAGCGGCGCGGCAAGGCCTGCACGCAGCGGGGTGCTTTGCCTATGAGGCAGGCCTCGCGCTCGAACCCCGGTTGCGCCCCTTGCTCGAAGACCTGCCGCCGATGCAGCTTGCCTGGTTCGGTCTGTTCACGAACTATGACGTTATGACACCTGATGAGGTCGATGCCTGGCTGTTGGACGCTGGTGGCAGCGGCGAGGCGTTCCTGACCCCGGCCCGTCCCGCGATGAGCGAAGCCGACTACGCCGCCCGCTTTGCCCGGGTGCACGCATGCATCGCCAGTGGCGACATCTATCAGGCCAACCTCACCTTCCAGAACGCGGCTGCGATTTCGGGTCATCCGCTGGCGTTGTACCGCGCGCTGCGAGGAGGATCGGCAGCAGGGTATGGCGGGGTGGTGTTCGACGGCGCCGACTGGCAGCTCAGCCTGTCGCCCGAACTGTTCTTCTCGCTGCGCAATGGCGAAGTAACCGCACGGCCGATGAAGGGCACCGCGCCGCGCCACAAGGATCCCGAACGCGACGCCGAGGCGGCCCGAGCGCTGGCAGCATCGCAGAAGGACCGTGCCGAGAACCTGATGATCGTCGATCTGCTGCGTAACGACCTGTCGCGGATCGCCGCGCCGGGCAGCGTATCGGTGACCGATCTGTTCCGGATTGAGAGCTATCCCACCGTCCACCAGATGACCTCGACCGTGCGCGCTGCCGTCGCGCCGGGACTGGACGCGGTGGATATCCTGCGCGCGATCTTCCCCTGCGGATCGATCACCGGTGCGCCCAAGATCCGCGCGATGGAGCTGCTGCACCAGATTGAGGCCGGGCCGCGCGGAATCTATTGCGGGTCGATCGGGCGAATCGACCCCGCACAGCAAGGCCAACCCGGGGACGCTGCGTTCAATGTCGCAATTCGCACCTTGCATCTGGCCGCCGATACGCAAAAGGTCAGCGTGGGGCTGGGATCGGGGGTGGTCGCGGACTCGACCACCCCCGATGAATGGCGCGAATGTCTGGTCAAGGGGGCGTTCTTGAAGGCGGCGACGAAGAATTTCGATCTGATCGAGACGATGGGGTTCGATCCAGCTCAGGGCATCGTTCGCCTCGAACTGCATCTGGAGCGGATGAAGGCAAGCGCGGCGGAGCTGGGCTTTTCGTTCGACCGGCATGCGGTGCGCAATGCGCTCAATCATGCCTGTTTCTATCTCGATGCCCCTACCCGCATTCGGCTGTTGCTGGCAGCGACCGGCGATACCGCGATCGAGATGCGCCCTGCGCCCGCACCGATTGCGGAACCGCTTCAGGTGGTGATCCGCGCCATGGGATTGTCACCCGATGATATCCGGCTGGCGCACAAGACCACTGACCGGGCGTGTTACGATCAGCCCCGGCACGATGCATATGCCGACTGCGGCGCAGACGAGGTGGTGTTCGCCGATGCCGACGGGGCCCTTACCGAGGGCAGCTTCACCAGCCTGTTTGTCGAGCGTGATGGCAAGCTGCTGACCCCGCCACTCGCCAAGGGTCTGCTACCCGGCATCTTGCGAAGCGAGCTGATCAATCAGGGGCGCGCGGTCGAGGCGGCCCTGACCGAGCGCGATCTGGCCGGTGGATTCTGGCTCGGCAACTCGCTGCGTGGGTTGATGCAGGCGCGCGTCCTACCTTGATCGACACCTGAATGGCGCCTGTCTAAAAAGCTGAACGCTCGCCTGTGCCGTGGTTCACAGCGGATACAGCCGAAACAGGCCAGGTTTGTGACGGTCAAGCAAAGCCATCCGGCAGGTAGCTTGATTCGCACCAGGTGCGGCTTATGTCGCTCCCAAGACATGTAACCCTGCACGCCGTGACGACGAACACGGGCATGCGGAAATGAGAAACGAGGTCGTTGTGAGCACCATCCTGACATCGGAACTGTTCCGCAACTTCATGGGCGGATTTGTTATTGGCGCGGTAGCCTTGTTTGCGCTGCAACCGGGCGAAGCCGATGCCGCGCGGCACAGTACGGCCATATCGGTCGAAGCCGCCATCGAAAGCCCCGGCACCTGATGACATACCGCACCCGCACCCTTTCTGCGCTTGCGGCGCTCGGCTTGCTGGGTGTGGCCGCATTCTCGCTTGATGGAGGCGCGGTTGCCTTCGCGGCCGAGGAGGCAAAGATCATCCCCGCGCCTAAATTGAAGGTCGCCGAAACCGGCAATCAGCGGGTGGCGATTTTCGCAGGCGGATGCTTTTGGGGTGTCGAAGGTGTGTTCAGCCACATGAAAGGCGTCAAGAGCGCGGTGTCGGGCTATCACGGTGATGGCAAGGCGAATGCCAGCTACAACGATGTGTCGAGCGGGGCGACCCGGCATGCCGAATCCGTGCGGGTGGTTTATGACCCCGCACAGGTCAGCTATGCTCAGCTGCTGCAGGTCTATTTCTCGGTGATTGCCGATCCAACGCTGCTCAACCGGCAGGGCCCCGATACCGGGCGGCATTATCGCACAGCCCTGATCCCGGTGGACAAGAGCCAGGCGCAGGTCGCGCGTGCCTATATCGCGCAGTTGGGCACGTCCGGTGTATGGAAGAAGCCGATCGTCACGACGGTCGAGCCGTACAAGGCCTTCTATTCGGCAGAAGCGTATCACCAGGACTTCATGTTCAAAAATCCTGATCACCCTTATATCCAGCGATGGGATGCGGTGAAGGTGGCCAACCTCAAGCGCGTCTTTCCGTCGCTCTATGTCGCAAAACCGGTGCGCGGCTGATCGCTTCGACCGATTGTCACCATTGCAACCTTCCGGTGCGATGCGTAGGTATGGCGCATGTCCACCGTTAAAGACCATGGCCACAGGCACAAGGAGCATGAGGGCGCCGATCTTGCCCACGCTGCCCGCACATCGCTGGAAGCAGCAGGCGAGCAGTGGACCGACATGCGCGAGTCGATTTTCACCGCTCTGGCTGCAATCGAGAAGCCTGCCTCTGCTTATGATATCGCCGATTCTGTCAGCAAGGCGCGCGGCAAACGCGTTGCGCCCAACAGCGTCTATCGGATCCTCGACCTATTCGTGCGCACCAACCTTGCGCGCCGGGTTGAGAGCATCAACGCTTATATCGCCAATTCGCACCCCGGCTGTCTGCACGACTGCATCTTCCTGGTGTGCGATTCGTGCGGTTCGGCCACGCATATCGATGACGACGGCCTGTCGCGCAGCGTCCGCAAAACCGCTGAGTCCGCCGGTTATGTCGATATCCGTCCGGTGATCGAAGTCCGCGGTCGGTGCGCGCAATGTGACTGAAACTCCGCATTTGCGGAACTGTCCAAAAAACTTTACACTCATATCGCCTTTCCGTGTCGGTCAATCGACAGAGGCTCCAAAGGAGTCTAGGATAAGCGGTTGAAAGGGAACTTAATGACCAATCTGCCCGCAACGCCATTGCTTGATACCGTCGATACGCCTGCAGACCTGCGCAAGCTCAAGCCTGCGCAGCTTCGCCAGTTGGCAGACGAACTGCGGCAGGAAGTGATCTCGGCCGTGTCGGTCACCGGCGGGCATCTGGGCGCGGGTCTGGGCGTGGTCGAGCTGACCACGGCAATCCATTATGTTTTCGAAACACCGCGTGACCGTCTGATCTGGGACGTCGGGCATCAGTGCTATCCGCACAAGATCCTGACCGGCCGACGCGACCGTATCCGCACCCTGCGCACTGGTGGCGGGCTTTCGGGTTTCACCAAGCGTTCGGAGAGTGAATACGACCCGTTCGGCGCAGCGCATAGCTCGACTTCGATTTCCGCGGCCCTTGGCTTTGCCACCGCGAACCAGATGACCGGCGCGCCGGGCAAAGCGATCGCGGTTATCGGCGATGGCGCGATGAGCGCGGGCATGGCCTATGAGGCGATGAACAACGCCGAGCGCGCGGGCAACCGTCTGGTCGTCATCCTCAACGACAACGACATGTCGATCGCGCCGCCGGTGGGTGGGCTGTCGGGCTATCTGGCGCGGATCGTATCCAGCCGCGAGTTCTTGGGCGTCCGCGAGGCGCTGAAGCGTCTGGCGCGCAAGCTGCCCAAGAGCCTGCACACCGCAGCGCGCAAGACCGATGAATATGCCCGCGGCATGGCGATGGGCGGCACGCTGTTCGAAGAACTGGGCTTCTATTATGTCGGCCCGATCGACGGGCACGATATGGACCAGCTCGTCGCGGTGCTCGAGAATGTCCGCGATGCCGCCGAAGGCCCGTGCCTGATCCACGTCGTGACCCAGAAGGGCAAGGGCTATGCGCCTGCCGAAGCTGCTGCCGATAAATATCACGGCGTTGCCAAGTTCGATGTCGTCACCGGCAAGCAGGACAAGGCCGCCGCCGGCCCGCCCGCCTATCAGAACGTGTTCGGCGAAACGCTCGCCAAACTCGCCGAAACCGATCCCACCATCTGCGCGATCACCGCAGCGATGCCTTCGGGCACCGGGGTCGACAAGTTCGCCAAGGCACACCCTGACCGCACGTTCGATGTCGGGATTGCCGAGCAGCATGCGGTGACTTTCGCCGCCGGCCTCGCCGCGCAGGGGATGCGCCCGTTTTGCGCGATCTATTCGACCTTCCTGCAGCGCGCCTATGACCAGGTGGTGCACGATGTCGCGATCCAGAACCTTCCGGTGCGCTTCGCGATCGATCGCGCAGGGTTGGTCGGCGCCGATGGCTCGACCCATGCCGGTTCGTTCGACATCACCTATCTTGCCACCCTGCCCAACATGGTGGTGATGGCCGCGGCCGACGAGGCCGAACTGGTCCACATGACCTATACCGCCGCGTGCCACGACAGCGGACCGATTGCGTTCCGCTACCCGCGCGGCAACGGCATCGGCATTGCGCTGCCTGAGGTTCCCGAGCGGCTCGAGATCGGCAAGGGCCGCATCGTGCGCGAAGGCAAGAAGGTCGCGATCCTCTCGCTGGGCACCCGCCTTGCCGAAGCCCGCAAGGCCGCCGACGTGCTCGATGCCAAGGGGCTTTCGACCACGGTGGCCGATCTGCGCTTTGCCAAGCCGCTCGACGAGGAAATGATCCGTAAGCTGCTCGCGACGCATGATGTGTGCGTCACGGTGGAAGAAGGCGCGATCGGCGGTCTGGGCGCGCATGTGCTGACGATGGCGTCGGACGCTGGCCTGATCGATGCGGGCCTCAAGCTGCGCACCATGCGCTTGCCCGATACCTTCCAGGACCAGGAAAAGCCCGAAGTGCAGTATGCCGAAGCCGGGCTGGATGCCGATGGCATTGTCGACACGGTACTCAAGGCGCTGCGCCACAACAGCGCGGGCGTATCTGTGGTTGGGGATGGCGCGCGCGCCTGATCGCGCCGCCGCCAGCTTTACCACCCGCCATCAGAGCAGGCACAAAAAAGCCCGGGAATCTCACGATCCACCGGGCATTTTTTGTGATCTCGATAAGGCGCGCTTATTGCGGGATCGAAGCCTTGGCGTCCTGGCCATCGCCTTCGGGCGCTGCGACGATATCGCGGGTGGTGGCGCCCTTGTCGGTGGTCTGCGTTCCGGGATCGCCGACCTGAGAGCGGATCGCGGTGTCGGGCGTACCTGCACGGTCAAGCGCTGCGCCTTCGACACCGGTGCGCTGCTGCGGACCACCGAACAGCGCATCAAGCGCCTGCTGGCTGGCAGGTACCGACTGCGGGCGCGCCGCGCCGGGGGTGGGCGGGGTCAGCGCGAAATCGGGCGGGATCACCAAAGGCGCCTGGCGCGATACCGCGAATTCGTCGGGACGGTCGCGGTTGAATACACCGCCGCTCGATCCGCAGGCCGACAGCGTTGCCGCGGCGAGCGTGACACCGGCGATCAGGGGCAGTTTGCGCCCGGGTTTAAACATGGTCATTCTCCGTTTTGGCGGCGGGGGCCATATCGCTAGGTCCGCCAGCCTGAACCCCGGATGTAGGGGCTTCAGATTTGCCGGACTTGTCGCCGATTATCAGAACGCGGGCAAGCAATAACAGCACCCCGATGGTGATCGCGGCGTCGGCAATGTTGAAGATCATGAACGGCCGAAAAGCGCCGAAATGCAGGTCGGCATAATCGACGACATAGCCCAGCCGCGCGCGATCGATGATGTTGCCCAACGCCCCGCCCAGGATCATGCCCAGCGCGATGATGTCCCCGCGCGCGCGCTCTTTCCACATCCACAGCAGCACCACGGTGGCGATGATCCCGGTCAGTGCGACCAGCAGCCAGCGCGCGGTATCGGTCTCGGCGGTGAGAAACCCCATCGAGACGCCGCGGTTCTCGGCCCAGGTCAGGTTGAAGAACGAGGTGATCTCGATCTGCAACCGGCTCTTGAGCGCCAGCGGTCCTGCGACGATGAACTTGGCGATCTGGTCGATCACCAGGATCGCGACGGCCAGTGCGACGCCTTCGGTGCGATAGCGAGCGAGGCTCATGCGGCGCACTCCGCGCTTCCATTTTCGTCATGCTGAACTTGTTTCAGCACCCATCGTGCCGATGCAACCGAAGGCGCGCGGGGCGAAATGGGCCCTGAAACAAGTTCAGGGTGACAGGGAGAGAAATTGGTAGCACTCACGCTAGCATCTCCGTGCAGCGATCGCACAAGGTGCCGTCCTCGGTCACCTCGGGGAGGTGACGCCAGCAGCGGCCGCATTTGTGGTGGGTGGTACGGGTGACTTTGATTGTCTCGACCGCAGCCAATTCTACGTCTGCGGTGATGAACAGTTCTGCCATTTCGGCAGTCGAGAAATCGCCTTGGGACGCTGCATCGCTGCCGACTTTTACTTCGGCCTCGAGGCTGGAGCGGACAGTCTTGTCGCGGCGCAGTGGCTCGATCGCTTCGGTCACGTCGCGGCGCAGCTTGCGCAGACGGTCCCATTTGCGTTCGATGTCATTGAGACCATCAATATCAAGATTGCCTTGGTTGTTACCAAGATCAGGCAGCACTGGCCACTCCAGCAGGTGCACGCTGCCGCCATCGGGATAGCGCGTGGTCCAGACCTCTTCGGCAGTGAACACCAGCACCGGCGCGGCGTAGCGGACCAGCGCCTCGAACAGCACGTGCAGCACGGAACGATACGCGCGGCGCTTGTCGGTGCCATGCGGGTGCGCGGGGCCGATGTCGCAGTACAGGCAGTCCTTGCGGATATCGAAGAAGAACGCCGACAGGTCGTTGTTGGCGAAATCGGCCAAAGTTCGGACATAGGTGTTGTAGTCGAAATCCTCGACCGCCTGGCGCAGCTTGGCGTCCAGATCGGCCAGCAGGTGCAGCACATAGCGCTCGAGCTCGGGCATGGCCTCGACCGCCACGCCTTCGGCCTTCTCATCAAATCCAGCAAGCGCGCCGAGCATGTAGCGGAAGGTGTTGCGCAGCTTGCGGTACTGGTCCGAGACGCCGGCGAGGATTTCCTTGCCGATGCGGTGATCCTCGGTGAAATCGACCGACAGAGCCCACAACCGCAGGATGTCCGCGCCCGAATCCTTGATCAGCGTGAGCGGATCGATGGTGTTGCCCAGCGACTTGGACATCTTCATGCCCTTGGCGTCCATCGTGAAGCCATGGGTCAGCACTGCCTTGTAGGGCGCATGGCCGCGCGTGCCGCAGCTTTCCATCAGCGAGGACTGGAACCAGCCGCGATGCTGATCCGACCCTTCGAGATACAGGTCCGCCCAGGGGCCGACATGGCCTTCGGGCCGCGTCAGATCGGGCCATTTGCCGCTTTCGAGCACGAACGCATGGGTGCAGCCGCTGTCGAACCACACGTCGAGAATGTCGGTGACGCGCTCGTAATCGGCGATGTCGTAATCGGGGCCGAGCAGGGCAGGGGCGGCGTCATCGTTCCATGCATCGACACCGGCCTCACGCATCGCGGCAACGATGCGGGCGTTGACCGCGGGGTCTTTCAGATACTGGCCGGTCTTGCGGTTGACGAACAAGGTGATCGGCACGCCCCAGGCGCGCTGGCGGCTGATCACCCAGTCGGGGCGACCCTCGACCATCGACCGGATGCGGTTCTCGCCCTTGGCGGGGACCCAGCGGGTGTCGGTGATCGCCTGCATCGCGGTTTGGCGGAGTGTCTTAGCCCTCTCCCCTTCAGGGGAGAGGGTTGGGAGAGGGGACTGCGAAGAGGTGAGCGACTGCCCCTCTCCTTCCGCCACTGCGTGGCTCCCTCCTCTCCCCTGAAGGGGAGAGGGCAGGATTGGCGCATCCATCGGAATGAACCATTGCGGGGTGCAGCGATAGATCACCCGCGCCTTCGAGCGCCACGAGTGGGGATAGCTGTGCTGGAAAGCGGCTGCTGACAGCAACGCGCCTGCCACGCGCAGATCTTCGCAGATCGGGCCATCTGGCGCGTTGAACTTGGGGTTGATCACCGACATCCGCCGCTCATCCGCGCCGCCGAGCCAGGCCCAGTCATCGCGATAGCGCCCGTCGCCCTCGACCGCGAACACCGGCTCGATGCCATGCGCCTTGCACAGATCGAAGTCGTCCTCGCCATGGTCGGGCGACATATGGACAAGGCCCGTACCCGCATCGGTGGTAACGAAATCGCCGGGCAGGAAGGGGCGGGGCTTGGCGAAGAAGCCGCCGAGTTCGTGCATCGGGTGGCGGGCAGTGGCTCCGGCGAGCTGCGCGCCAGTACCCTGCCAAACCACGTCCTCAAGGCCCTCAAGACCAAGCCGTGCATGGATAGCACCACTTTCCAGCAAAGCCTTCGAGACCAGCAATTTGTGTCCACGATGTTCGCCAAACGCAATGTACTCAACCTCAGGCCCATAAGCCAAAGCCTGGTTCACCGGAATCGTCCAAGGCGTCGTCGTCCAGATCACCGCATACGCCCCGACCAATTCGGGCGCATTGGGAGCATCGACAATCTCGAACGCCACATCGATCTGCGTGCTCGTCACATCCGCGTATTCGACCTCGGCCTCGGCGAGCGCGGTCTTTTCGACCGGCGACCACATCACCGGCTTGGCGCCGCGATAGAGCTGGCCGGTTTCGGCGAACTTCATCAGCTCCTGCACGATGGTCGCTTCGGCGGCGAAATCCATCGTCAGGTACGGATTGTCCCAGTCGCCGTTGATACCCAGGCGCTTCAATTGCTCGCGCTGGGTGTTCACCCAATGCTGGGCATAGGCGCGGCATTCGGCGCGGAAGGCAACCGGATCGACCTCGTCCTTGTTGAGCTTCTTCTTGCGATACTGCTCCTCGATCTTCCACTCGATCGGCAGGCCGTGGCAGTCCCAGCCGGGAACGTACGGCGCGTCCTTGCCCAGCAGCGACTGGGTGCGGCAGACCATGTCCTTGAGGATATGGTTGAGCGCATGGCCGATGTGCATGTCGCCGTTGGCGTACGGCGGGCCATCGTGGAGGATGAACTTCTCGCGGCCTTTTCGTGCGTCGCGGAGCTGGCGGTAGAGGTCCGCCTCCTGCCAGCGCGCCAGAATAGCCGGTTCCTTCTGGGCGAGGCCAGCCTTCATCGGGAAGTCGGTGGCGGGCAGAAAGACGGTGTCTTTATAGTCCGTGGCGGTGGCAGCAGTCTGGTCAGTCATAGACGCTGGCGCTTAAGGCGCGCAGGGCTTTCAGGCAAGCAATTCCCGCGCGCGCACGCAGTCTGCCTCGATCTGCGCGGTCAGTTCCTCCATCGAGCCGAACTTCGCCTCGGGGCGGATGAAGTGACGCAACGCGACCTCGATCGTCTGGCCATACAGGTCTTCGTTGAAATCGAAGAAATGCGGCTCGAGCAGTTCCTTGGGCGGATCGAACTGCGGGCGGATGCCGAGGTTCGCCGCGCCCTTCAGCACCCGGCCATCGGCGAGGTGCCCGGTGACGGCATACACCCCGTACATCGGCCGCAGATAGCTGCCCATGTCGATGTTCGCGGTGGGATAGCCCAGCAGACGCCCGTTCTTGTCGCCATGCTGGACCACGCCGCGCACCGCAAACGGCCGGGTCATCAGCCGCTCAGCCTCGTCGGGGCGGCCCTGGAGCAAGCATTCGCGAATGCGGCTGGACGAGATGATCGCGTCTTCGGTCGACACCGGGCCGACCGCCTCGCTGCGCAGGCCGAGCAACGCGCCTAGATCGCGTAGTACCTCGATGTTGCCGCCGCGCCCCTTGCCGAAGGTGAAGTCCTCGCCGGTGACCACGCCCTTGGCGCCAAAGCGGGTGACCAGCAGATCCCCGACGAAATTGCCTGCGGTGGTGTTGGCGAGGATCTCGTCAAAGGCGAACACCAGCATGGCGTCGGCCCCTGCCTCGGCGAACAATTGCTGGCGTTGCTCGAGGCTGGTCAGCCGGAACGGGGGGATATCAGGCTTGAAATAGCGCACGGGATGCGGATCGAACGTCGCGATGATCGCCGGGCGTGCCTCGGCCTTGGCCCACGCGATGGCGCGCCCCGCCACGGCCTGATGCCCGGCGTGAAAGCCGTCGAAGTTCCCCAGCGCGATGATGCCCCCGCGCAAGCGTTCTGGCAGCCGCTCGCTGCCCTCCACCCTGATCATGCTAGAGCCTGATGACATGGGATTGCGCCACC
Organism: Blastomonas aquatica; assembly: GCF_014639875.1. Classification (GTDB taxonomy): domain Bacteria; phylum Pseudomonadota; class Alphaproteobacteria; order Sphingomonadales; family Sphingomonadaceae; genus Blastomonas; species Blastomonas aquatica. Next base: position 526,711 of record NZ_BMGD01000003.1, read on the forward strand.
GCGAGCGGCGGGCAAAATTTGGCCGATTGCGGCGTCAATCGTCGGTCACTATGCGACAGCATAGCTCCCTCCTTTTTCCTTGCACTCGGCCAAATTTTGCTCCGTCACGGCGGCGTAATCCCATGTCATCAGGCTCATGCCTATAGGGCCTTGCCGGGCAGGGGTTCAATGCCCTGTTTGATGATGCGCAGCGCATTGCCGCCCATGACGGCGCGAATCTCGGCCTCGGTGAAGCCGATGTCGAGCAAGGCCTGCGTCACCTGGACGATCTGGCTGGCGTCGAACCGGGTGGTCACCGCGCCATCGAAGTCGCTGCCGAGGGCAACATGCTCGATGCCGACAAGGTCGCGGACATGGGCGATCGATTGCGCGATCTTGACTGGATCGGTCGAGCACAAGGCCCCGTCCCAATAGCCGATGCCGATGATCCCGCCGGTCGCAGCCACGCCGCGGATCTCCGTGTCGGAGAGGTTGCGGTTGACCTTGCACACCGCCTGCACGCCGCCATGGCTGGAGACGACGGGGCGCCGCGCCATGCTCAATATATCCGCGACCGCAGGATGGCTGGAGTGCGCGATATCGACGATGATGCCCCTGGCTTCCATCGCGCGGATCATCTTGCGACCAAAGGGTGTGAGGCCGCCCTTGGCCTCACCGTGCATCGATCCGGCGAGGTCGTTGTCGAAGAAGTGTACCAGCCCCGCCATGCGCATGCCGACGCCATACAGCCGATCGAGGTTTTCTGCCTTGCCCTCGAGGTTCTGCAGCCCCTCGACCGAATACAGCGCGCCGGTGACCTGTTTGCCCGCAGCTCGCGCGGCGAGCAGTCGGTCGATATCGCCGGCGCGGCGAACCAGCATCAGCCGACCGTCCGAGGCCTTGGCGGCGGCGGCGAGCTTCTGCCCATGCCACATCGATCGTTCATGCACCGAAAACCAGGTGCGGAACGGTTGCAACTGCGCCATTGCCAGCAGGGTGATGTTGTCGGTCTCGGCAGAGTTGCTGTCGTAATTCTGTCCACGCGGGGTCTTGGAGACTGAGGAAAACACCTGCAGCGCCACATTACCTGTCTCGAGCCGGGGCAGGTCGATATGCCCGCGCGCCGCCTTGTCGAGCAGATCGCGTTTCCACAGTAAGGTATCGCCGTGCAGATCGGCGATCTGCAGCGTCGCGTGCAGCTTGGCCGCATCGGCACGGACTGCCGGCAGCGGCTCGTCGGTCACGACATTGGTCTGCGCCTCGAACTGCGCTGGCAGCACGGTAACCACGAACACCAGCCCTGCGACAATAACCAGCAGCAGCCCCAGAGCTATCTTGCGGATCACGGCAGGATCACTTGCGCACCAGCGTGACGAAGCTGAACGCAGGCCGATCGCGATGGTCAGGGTCGGCGGGGTGATCGGTGCGCGCGCTTTCCTGCCAGACATTCGGGTCGAACGCAGGCATCACGGTGTCGCCTGCTGGTTCGGCATGGACCTCGGTCAGTTCGATGCGGTCGGCGCGGGGGAGAAACAGCGTGAAGATCTCCGCCCCGCCGATCACTGCAAAATGCGGCGCATTGGCAGCCGTGATCGCCTCATCGACGCTGTGCACGACTTCGGCGCCCTCTTCGGCCCATTCCTGGCGGCGGGTCAGCACGATATGGCGCCTGCCGGGCAGCAGGCCGGGCAGGCTGTCGAAGGTCTTGCGGCCCATGATCATCGGCTTGTTCTGGGTCAGCGCCTTGAAGTGGCGAAGATCCATCGGCAGGTGCCAAGGCAGGGTGCCGTTCGCGCCGATAACGCCATTGCGCGCGCGCGCCAGCACCAGAAAGATGTCAGGATGGTTCATGGTTGGCTGGCCCCAGGCTCAAGCGAAATGCGTGTGACGTGGCCCATCTTGCGGCCCGGCACCGCGCGGTGCTTGCCGTACAGATGCAGGTGGTTGGCTGGATCGCCAAGCAGTTCGGGCCACTGGTGGGCATCTTCGCCGATCAGGTTGCGCATCTGCGCGCTATGGCACGCCAGCGCGGTTTCACCCAGCGGCAGACCGCAGATCGCGCGGATGTGGTTTTCGAACTGGCTGGTGAACGCGCCTTCGATCGTCCAGTGCCCGCTGTTGTGGACCCGGGGGGCCATCTCGTTGAACACCGGGCCGTCTTTGGTCGCGAAGAATTCGAGCGTCAGCACGCCGACATAGTCGAGCGCTTGCGCCACCTTGGCGGCAAGTGCTCGGGCGGCGGGCACCTGCGCGGTGATCGCGGCACTGGCAGGCACCCTCGAGAGGTCGAGGATCCCTGCGACATGCTCGTTCTGCGCGCTGTCCCAGAAACGGATATCGCCGTCCGGCCCGCGCGCCAGGATCACTGAAAACTCGGCATCGAACTCGACGAACCCCTCGATGATCGCGGGAACACCGCCGGCTTCGTGCCAGCGCGCCACCGGATCGTCGCCGGGCATGACGCGCGCCTGGCCCTTGCCGTCGTATCCCATGCGGTTGGACTTGATGATCGCCGGTATGCCCGAAACCGCGATGGCGGCCGCAACATCGCCTTCGGTCTCGGCAAAGCCATAGGGTGCTGCGCGGCCACCCAGATCGGAGACAAAGCGTTTTTCATCGATCCGGCTTTGCGCGATCTCCAGCGCTTTTGGCGAGGGACGCAGCGGCACCTTGTCCGCGATGGCGGCAAGCGGCGCGACGGGAACGTTCTCGAACTCGTATGTGACGACATCGCAGGCTTCGGCGAACGCCGACAGCGCTGCCAGATCGGTGAAGTCGGCGCTGGTGGTCGCGGCAGAGACCTCACCGCCCGGGCTGGTCGCTTCGGGCGCAAAGATATGGCAGCGATAGCCCAATTGGGCTGCGGCGAGGCTGAGCATCCGGCCCAACTGTCCGCCGCCCATGATGCCGATGGTACTGCCCGGGGAAATCACACCGCTCATACTGGGCGTTCACCCACAGATTCGCTCTGTGCTGTGCGCCACGCATCGAGCCGTTCGGCGAGCGCCGCATCGTTTGTGGCAAGAATCGAGGCTGCGAGCAGCCCAGCATTCTTGGCCCCTGCAGGTCCGATCGCAAGCGTCGCCACGGGGATGCCGCCGGGCATCTGGACAATCGACAGCAGGCTGTCGAGACCGCTCAGCGCCTTGCTTGAAACCGGAACGCCCAGCACCGGAAGCCGGGTCATGCTGGCGACCATTCCGGGAAGATGCGCCGCACCACCTGCGCCTGCAATGATCACCTTGAACCCTGAATCGACCGCGCCTTTGGCGAAATCGATCAGCCGATCGGGCGTGCGGTGCGCAGAAACGATCCGGCAATCATGGCCGACTCCCAGAGCGTCGAGAACAGATGCTGCACCCGACATCGTCTCCCAGTCCGACTGGCTGCCCATGATGATGGCAACCGGCACCGGGTCGGGCTTTTGGGATGGCTCGGCCACGCATTTCTCTCCGCATGATTGCTGGTTGTATCAGCGTCTTAAAGCCAAAGACCGGACCCCGCAATCGCCATGCAACGGAAATTCAAACCCGGCGTCCGACGCACTCATCTGTCCCGCTTGTGCACAGATTATACAAGGTTGACCGAATTTTCATCATGCTGCGCGATGGCATACTTGCTATGTCGATGGTGGGGATCGCATCGAGGGACCTTCAGGTAACACGACATGGAAATGCGCGACGTTCAGGGCGATGTGGGGGTTGTTTCACCCCAGGCCGACATGGCGATGAGCCATGAACAGCTCGCGTTGCTGTGTGCCGATCTGCGCCAGCAGAATGCGCAGCTGTCAGCCCGTGTGACGGTACTTGAGGACGAAATCTGCCGCGATACCTTAACCCCGTTGTACAACCGGCGGCACTTCGAGCAGGCCGTGGCGTTGTCGATCGCCCATTGCCAGCGCTATGGCAGCCGCGCTGCTTTACTGTTTGTCGATGTCGACGACCTGAAGTCGATCAACGATACTCATGGTCATGCCGCAGGGGATGAGGCGCTGCGCGCTGTCGCCGACGTGCTGCTCGCCAATGTCCGTACGACAGATGTCGTCGCGCGGATCGGCGGCGATGAGTTCGCTCTGCTGCTGGGCACTATCAGCGATGCTGACGTCGAGCAGAAGATCGCGCAGCTAAAGGCCGATGTCGCTGCATGGCGTCCGCAGTTTTCCGGCGGCAAACCATGCCTCTCGGCCACCTTCGGACATGCCTTCATTCATCCCGATGACCGTGCCGACAAGGTGTTGGCCCGAGCCGATAGCCAGATGTATCGATCAAAGCGGTCTCGGGGAGCCGCTCGCCGCTGATTGACCGGGTCGATGCGGGCCATCTGGCGAGCTGTATTAGTTTTTACGGATCGCGATCTGCGCAAATCCATGGCGTAAAGCCGGTTGGGACGATGATCGGGTCCGCGTTGTGGTGGCGGCTTAACATCCCGATTGCAACTGCGTCTACCCGCTGCAATGTTGATCTCAAGCGGGTGCAGATTCCAGACACCCGCACAGCGACAGAACAGGGGTTTGCGATGCGATTGAAGACGGTGGGCCTGTTGATGGCCTGTGCAGCCATGTCGGTTCCGGCAGCGGCACAACCGGGACCGGCGACCGGGCAGGTTGCGGTCGATTATTCTACCCAGCTCAAGCAGGGCTTTGCGATCCTCAAGGATTTCAGGTTCGGCAGCGGCGAGACGATGGCCGAATTGCGGATGCATCACGCGACATTGGGTACGCCCAAGCGCGATGCGCAAGGCAGGGTGACCAACGCGGTAATGGTGCTCCACGGTACCGGTGGCAGTGGCATGCAGTTCCTCCAGCCGCAGTTTGCGCAGGAGCTTTTCGGTCCCGGCCAGCCGCTCGACATCACCAAATATTACGTAATCCTTCCCGACAACATCGGCCATGGCAAATCGTCCAAGCCGAGCGACGGGCTGAAGATGCGGTTTCCGGCGTATGATTACACCGACATGGTCAGGGCGCAGCGGCAGATGCTGGTCGAAGGGCTCAAGGTCGATCGGCTGCGGCTGATGATGGGCACATCGATGGGGTGCATGCACGGCTTCGTCTGGGGCCAGGTCGATCCCGGTTTTGTTCAGGCGATGATGCCGATGGCTTGTCTGCCGATGCCGATCGCGGGGCACAACCGGATGTGGCGCAAGGCGGCGATCGAGGGAATCAAGGCCGACCCGGCATGGGCAGGCGGCGAATATAGCGCGCCGCCAATGATGGGGCTGCGCGTGGCTGCCAGCCTGTTGCAGGTCGCAGGCTTCGCACCGCTGTATCTGCAAAAGGCGTTCCCGACTCGCGAGACGGCAGATGAATACATTAACCAGCGGGTCGCGGCGTCGATGAAGGGCATCGATGCCAACGACATCATCTATCAGATCGAATCCTCGCGCAATTACGATCCCTCGGCGACTGTCGAGCAAATGACCATGCCGGTCACCTGGATCAACTCGTCGGACGATTTTATCAACCCGTGGGATTACGGCGTGGCCGAAGACTTCGGCAAACGGCTGCCCGATGGCAAATACCTGCTGATCCAGGCGACGGATGACACCCGCGGCCACGGGACGCACACTTGGGCGAAGTTCTGGAGGGACGAACTCGTCGCGCTGCTTGAGCGTAGCGCGAAGTAAATCCGGCCCGGACCGTTTTCCGGCGAAAGCCGGAATCCAGACTGGCTACAACGCAACCCCGCCCTGGACCCCGGCTTGCGCCGGGGAACGGTCAACGGTCGGATAACCGCCAGCTCAGGCGAACACGCTGGCCAGTTGGTCGCTGCTGGTGCCTTCCTTCGAACCGCGCAGTTCGATGTACACTGCAGCGATACCGGCGGCGCCGACGGCTGCGCTGATCGCGCTGAGCAGCGCGCTGCTGACCACCGTCAGGCTGGGGCTGAGCAGTGACAGCACGCCGATCGGGATCGCGATGATCATGCTGAAGATGAAGAACACCACGATCAGCCCGAGCAGCTTCCAGCGCGCTCCCTTGGTGAGCGCCGAGCTGCGGCTGAGCGATTCGAATACGCCCAGATTTTCGACCATCAGCACAGGCACCGCGACCATCCACATCAGATAGAGGATTACGCCCGGTACGATCAGAAAGAGGAAACCGATCGTCACGCCGAACGCGACGACGATACCAAGCCCAATCAGCGGAAACAGCTTCGCCACCGCACGATTGACGCACTCGCCAAAGTTGACCGGCTTGCCCGCCAGATCATTGGCCGAGGCAACGATCAGCGCAGCCTGAAGCACGATCGAGAGAAACAGGAACACGATATACCCGATCATGCTGGTAAAGATTGCAGCCGGGTTGGCCATCAGCGCCATCGGATCGGATGCATCAGGGGTGAAAAGCAGCCCGATCAGCAACTGCGGAGCGCCGACGATGATCAGCGACAGACCCAGAAACAGTGGTGCGTTGCGCGCAATCACGCCGAAGGTGTTCGAAAATACATTGGAAATGCTGAAGTCAGCAGCTTTGCTGGCCATAACTAGTCTCCCCGGTTTCAAGTCCCATGCGCCCGAATCCTGTTCTTGGCTGCCAGCCTAACAGGCAGGACCGGTGCGTCCAGTGCCTGGCGACACAGGGGATGGGCAAGCGGCCTGTGCCTTTTGCGCAAATCGCCTTGCTCCACCGGGCGCCATCTGCAATCAAACCGGCTGTGACTGCAGGCCCAGCCCTTTCCGCACCCCGCCGCGACGGCTTTGACACGGCCTATACGCAGGTGCGTGGCGAGAGCGACATTCAGTTTGCCCCCAGCTTTGCCAAACCTCCCGATCCGCCACCCGAATGGTGGAGCGATGTCACCCGGTGGCTGTCCGAGGTTCTGGGGCCGCTGGCGCAGGCGCTATCGGCATCCTGGCCGGTGCTCAGCAAGCTGTTGCTCGGCGCTCTGGTTGTTGGGGTTGCTGCGCTGTTGTGGGTGATCCTGGCTCCGTACATTGCCGATTGGCGCGAACGGCGCGCGGTTGCCACAGCCGATTGGGCCCCCGACCGCGCCCAGGCCCGCAAGTTGCTCGAGGAAGCCGATGCGCTCGCGGCACAGGAGAGGTTTGACGAGGCGGCGCACCTGCTGCTGTATCGCTCGATCGAGGATATCGCGGTCAAGCGGCCTGAACTGTTGCGGCCATCGACCACCGCGCGCGAGATCGGCGCGTTCGAGGCGCTCTCGGCGCGCGCGCGATCCGCGTTCTCGGTGATCGCCGGGCACGTCGAGGCGAGCTTCTTCGCGCGCCGTCCGCTCGATCGCCAGGCGTGGGACAGTTCGCGTGAAGCCTATCGCGCCTTTGCGCTGGATGGCGGCTGACATGGCAGGAAAACCGTTGACAGCGCAATCTGCGGCGGGCCCAGGCGGCAGCAGCGCCAATCCCTTTGCGCGTGGCACGGTGCTGCTGATGGTCGCGATCGGTTTCGCGGCGTTTCTGGCGCTGCTGTACGCCATCGGTGCGGGTGGATCGCTGCGCCCCTCAAACAATGGTGCGGCGCATGGCGCGTCGGCCAGCTCGATCGGCTATTCGGCGCTCGGGCAACTCCTCGAAAAGACCGGCACAAAGGTCAGCTTTGGCCGCAGCGCCAATGCGCTGCAGCAACAGGACCTGCTGATCGTGACCCCTGCAGTCACGGCCGATCCGGAAGATCTTGCGGCATTGGTCAACCAGCGCGCGTTCATTGGCCCCACCATCATCATCCTGCCCAAATGGCAGGTGACCCCCGAACAGGGACTGAAGACCGGCTGGGTCAGGCTGGAATCACCGTTCCTGGCGATCCAGGCGCCGCAGGTTCTTTCCAGGCTGGTACAGGTACGGACCAGGCTCGAGGGGCTGGACAATGCCTTTATCCCGGTTCCGTTCATCCAGCCGGAAAAGCCGCAGGACCGCGGCACGATGATGAAGCAGGCGCTCACATCGCGAGTCACGATCAGCGGCGACAAACTCAAGACCGTGCTCTCCGATCAGGCGACCGGTCGCGCTCGGGTGGCGGTTATTGACGATGGCGGCTGGTACCCCTCGCTTGATGCCAGCGCGCCCGCAAACCCTGAAAGCAACCCCGGCGTGCAGCAGGGCCGTTACCCGGTGGTCATCGTCGCCGATGCCGATCTGATGAACAACATGGGGCTCGCCAACCGCGACACCGCGCGCCAAGCGTTGCAGATCATCGATTCGGCCTGGTCGGGTGGCGGCCAGGGCGTGGTGTTCGACCTCACCCAAAATGGCCTCGGCACATCGGACAACCTGCTTTCGGTTGCCTTCCGCCCACCGTTTGTCGGTGCGGTGATCGCGCTGGCTCTGGCCGCGATCGCCTTTGGCTGGATGGCGTTCTGCCGCTTTGGCCCTGCACTGGCCGAAGCTCAGCCGTTCGGTTTCGGCAAGACCGCTTTGGTCAAGGGCAGCGCGGGGCTGGTCCGGCGGCTGGGGCGCGATCATCTGACAGCGCCCGCTTATGCCGATCTGGTGCGCGACAGGGCCGCGCGATCTTTGGGATTGCCGCCGGGCCTTTCGCACCAGCAGATCGATGACCGGCTGGCCATTGTATCCCCCGATGCCGAAGGCCGCAGCTACGAAACATTGAGCGCCAATATGCGTGCGGCGCGCGATCGCCCCTCGATCGTGTCGGCGGCACGCGCGCTCTATGCCTGGAAAAAGGAACGTTTGGGATGAACATTGCCGATATCAACGCGCTGGGCGGGCGCATCCGGGCAGAGATGGCCAAGGCGATCATCGGCCAGGACGACACGATCGATCATATGCTGATCGCGTTGTTCTCGTCGGGCCATGTTCTGCTCGAAGGGCCGCCGGGGACAGCCAAGACCTTCATGGCGCAGTGCTTTGCCGCGTGCCTGTCGCTGGATTACGGACGCATCCAGTTCACCCCCGATCTGATGCCGGGCGATATCGTTGGCTCCAATCTGTTCAACTTCCAGACGAGCCAGTTCACCCTGACCCGCGGGGCGATCTTCACCGATCTGCTGCTTGCCGACGAGATCAACCGCACCCCGCCCAAGACCCAGGCCGCATTGCTCGAGGCGATGCAGGAGCGCAGCGTGACATTAGACGGCACCCGCCATGCGCTCTCTCCGCACTTCATGGTGGTCGCGACGCAGAACCCGATCGAGCAGCAAGGCGTGTATCCGCTGCCCGAGGCGCAGCTCGATCGCTTCCTGTTCAAGCTGCTGGTCGGCTATCCCAGCGCCGAGGAAGAAACGCGGATCGTTGCCGAATATGGCAGGCGCACCGGGGCGCAGCCGCCATCGGCGTTCGACATCCAGCCTCAGGTCAGCGGCGAAGATCTCGTCGCCGCGCGCGCAGCGGTGGGTGAGGTCAGGCTGGTCGAGGATGTGGTCGCCTATATCGTACGGCTGGTGCGCGCGACGCGTGAGACCGCCGATTTCGAAAGCGGCGCCAGCCCCCGCGCCGCGATCATGCTGGCCAACGCATCGCGGGCGCGTGCTGCTCTGCAAGGACGCGATTATGTGATCCCCGACGACGTCAAGCAGCTCGCAGCCTCGGTGCTGCGTCATCGTACCTTGCTCTCGCCTGCTGCCGAGATCGAGGGCCGGAGGGTCGAGGCGATCGTCGCCGATCTGGTCGAACGCACAGAAGCGCCGCGTTGATAGCCTTCTACCCCAGTCTGCGCGCCGGGCTGCTGATCGCAGCAGGCGCGCCGGTCTCGGTGCTGCTCGCGGCGCTGTCACCGGGACTGTGGGCGCTGGGGCCGGCCTGGTCGGCGGCGATGCTGCTGCTGGCACTGCTCGATGCGCTGGTCGCGGGGCGTGCGCGTTTCATCCGGCTGGTGGTGCCTGCGAGCAGCGAGCTGGGGCAGGCGGTCAGCATCGGGGTGGAGGCAGAGCTTTCGGGCCAGATGCCGGTGCGCCGCGCCGAGGTCAGCATAGCGGTCGAAACCCGGCTGGTGCCCAGTGGTCGCGGCGATGGTGCCTTGGTTGCTTTTGGGCCCTCGGGAACGCTGAGCGGTACGATCAAGCTGCAACCGGTGCGCCGGGGTTCGTTGATGATCGAGAAACTCTGGCTGCGCTGGCAGGGGCCGATGGGGCTGGGCTGGCGTCAGGCCACGCAGGCGAGCGGCGAGAGCATCGCGATCCTGCCCGACATCGCCGCCGTCCGCGCGCCTGCGCTGCAGGTGTTCCTCAAGGAAGCGATCTTCGGCATCCTTGCGCGCCAGATGCGCGGCGAGGGCAGCGAGTTCGAAGCGCTGGTGGAATATCAGCCCGGGTTCGACCGGCGCGCGATCGACTGGAAAAGCTCCGCGCGGCATTCCAAGCTGCTGGCGCGCGAATACGACACCGAACGCAACAACCAGATCGTGTTCGCACTCGATTCAGGTTCCGACATGTGCGAACCGGTTGCGGGGTTGCCTCGGATCGATCGTGCGGTCTCGGCGGCGCTGCTGACCAGCTACGTCGCCTTGAAGGCAGGCGATCAGGTGCGGCTGTTTTCGTTTGCCGCGCGCCCCGAGCGCACCACCCCGTTCGTCTCGGGCAGCCGCAACTTCTTCCGCCTGCAATCCGAAGCCGCGCAGATCGACTATCGGTTCGAGGCGAGCAACTACACGCTCGCACTCTCGACGCTGGCCGCACAGCTGCAGCGGCGCTCGCTGATCGTGGTGTTCACCGATTTCACCGACCCGACCAGCGCCGAACTGATGCTCGAATCTGTCGGGCGGCTGATCGACCGTCACCTGCTGCTGTTCGTGGCGATCGAGGACGAGGAGCTGTTGGGGCTGGTCGATCAGGTGCCCGAAGCCAGCGAGCAGGTCGCGCAGAGCGTTGCGGCCGCAGGACTGCTGGCGCAACGGCGGCTGGTGATCACGCGCCTCAGGCATCTGGGGATCGAGGTGATCGAGGGGCGGCATGACGAGATCGGCACGCGGTTGATGAATGCGTATCTCAAGATCAAGCGGCGGGGGCAGCTGTGACCGGTTCGGCGACCATCACTGGCGAAGAGCAGGCCATCGCGGCTGCAGTTTTGCGCAGCGATCGCTTCCGGCTCGAGCGCGAGGCCGATTGGGTACGGCTCGATGCCATGGTCACCGCGATGGAGCAGGGGCGATTGAAGCGGCTGGCAGACGAGGACGTGCTGGCGCTGCCGGTGCTGTATCGCCACCTGATCTCCAGCCTGTCGATCGCGCGCGAAAGCTCGCTTGATGCCGGGCTCATCGCCTATCTCGAAGCGCTGACGCTGCGCGCTTATTATGTCGTCTACGGTACACGTACGACCTTCGGAGGATGGTGCCGCAGTTTCTTTGGTGGTGGGCTCAGCCGGGCTGTGCGCGCGATCGGGTTCGATATCGCGGTCGCGTTTGCAGCGATGGTCATCGGGGCGGTGCTGGGCTTCATGCTGGTCGAGGCGGATCCGCAATGGTTTTTCCGGCTGGTGCCCGCGCAGTTCAGCGATGTGCGTATTCCCGGAGCCTCGCGCGATGCGCTGCTGGGCACCCTGTTCGGCAAGCAGGAAGGCGATGGGCTGTCGGTGTTCGCCGCTTATCTGTTCAACAACAACGCGCAGGTCGCGATCCTTGCCTTTGCGCTGGGCTTTGCGTTTGGCGTGCCGACGATGCTGCTGCTCGTCTACAACACTGCCACCTTGGGCGCGATGCTCTGGGTGTTCGCCTCGCGCGGGCTGACGGTCGAGTTCGTCGGATGGCTTTCGATCCACGGCACGACCGAACTGCTCGCCATTCTGCTGGCGGGCGCGGCGGGGCTGCATATCGGCAGGGCACTGGGCTTTCCGGGGCGGAGAAGTCACCTCGCTGCGCTCAGTCAATCGGGTCGTACCGCCGCGCAGGTGATGACCGGGGTGATCGTCATGCTGATCTGCGCCGGGCTGCTCGAGGGCTTTGCCCGTCAACTCGTCCAGTCGACCGAAATCCGCTACGCGATAGGCTATGGTATTCTGGCGCTCTGGCTGGCGTATTTCTTCGCCTATCGCCCGAGGCGCAGCTGATGGCGCGGGCAGCCACGCTGGGCCGCACACGCGGGACCGATCCCAGGCTGAGGCGAACCTTGGTAACGCCCGAAGGCGTTGCTCTCGATGTTGCTGTTGCTTCGGCGAGCGCCCGCATCGGTGCCTTGTTTATCGATCTGACCATATTGTTCGGCCTGGTGCTGGGTTTTGTGCTGACCTTGATGCTGCTGGCCTGGGCCTATTCGACCACCGGGCTGCCTGCGGTGTCGGATGGCTTCATGAACTTCCTGTTCGTCCTGTTCATCATTGGACTGTTTCTGGCACGCAACGCTTACTTCCTGTTTTTCGAACTGGGCCAGCGCGCCGCGACGTGGGGCAAGCGTTCGGTCGGGATCCGGGTCGCTTCGCGCGATGGCGGACGGTTGACGGCAGAGGCGATCATCGCGCGCAATCTGTTGCGTGATATCGAGATGTTCCTGCCGCTGATGTTCATGACCTCGGGCGGGTTGCAGGGCACGCTCAGCGAATTCGCCGCTTGGTCGGGAATCATCTGGGTCGGGATTTTCCTGCTGTTCCCGCTGCTTAACAAGGACCGCCTGCGCTGCGGTGACCTGATCGCGGGCACCTGGGTCGTCGATTCACCGCGCTCGGCGCTAGGTGCTGTGGTGGCAAGCGGCGTAACCCCGGCGCTTGCGGCAGGCGACGACATTGCCCTTCCGGCCGATCGCTACCGCTTCGGTGAGCGCGAGTTGTCGGTCTATGGGGAATATGAGCTGCAGATGCTCGAGCAGGTGCTGCGGACCGCCAATCCCGATGCTCTGGAAACGGTGGCCGCCACCATCTGCGCCAAGATTGGCTGGAGTGCACCGGTCGGTGACGAGCAAGCCTTTCTCGAGGCTTATTACACCCAATTGCGCGCGCGGCTTGAACGCGGTTTGCGCTTTGGCAGACGGCGAGCAGACAAAAACAGCTAAACAGATATCAGATGCGGTTTTGCAATATGATTGCCCTCTGCCGTGTCGATGCAACGCTTCGTCGTGCGCGGCGTAATGAAGATGTTGAAATTGAAACTGCCCGAAGAACCAGCGGATCGAGTGATCCGTTTAGTTATATCGGTGACGTTTTGGACTAGAGGGAAACATCATCATGCCAATTCTTAGCCTAATTCTCGTTCTCGTCGCAGTCGGTGTCGGCTTGTGGCTGATCAACAATTACATCCCTATGGATGGCAAGATCAAAAGCATTTTGAATGCCGTGGTTGTAATCGGCGTGATTATCTGGCTGCTGCAGGTGTTTGGTATCCTCGGGTCGCTTCAGGGCGTTACCGTAGGCTGATTGTTTTTCCGGGCCACCTCAGCTGTTCAGCTGAGGTGGCCCGGCATGAATCTCAGACTGCGCGGTTAGGCGAACTGTTCGCCCAACAGCGCAGTTACGCTTTCAGCTAACGGTGCAGGCTGCGCGCGCAAGGTCTGCATCGGGTCGGCAAGCATAGCCTGCGCAGTCTGCCAGGCAAACACCTCCATCACCGCATCCGATCGTTCAGGGCTTTCCATCGCCATCAAACGTGTTGCAGACGGGCCGACTGCTGAAGGCTGGCTGATCAGGCTGATCACCCCATTATCCGCAGCTAGCGTTCGGGGTGGCTCGGTCGATGGTGGAATGCTCGCGCTAGTCTCGGTCGATGCGCGCAAATACACCGTTCGCATGACTGGCGATGCTGCTGGGTCTGGACTGTTGTTGATCATCATCACGCATCCCGGCTAAATTTCTGGCAGAAGATGCCGGAGCGGACCTTAATCGGTCGTTCCCAAACGTGACAGACGCAGATTTAACGATGTTTTGCGGCGGTTCAGCGTCGGTTGGCGCCCAGTTTTGCCCACGCCATATCCGCGAATTCGCACAGCAACGGCCTGGTATCCCGCGGATCGATGATGTCTTCGACCGCGAAATGTTCCGCGCTGCGAAACGGACTGCGCACCTTGTTGAGGCGATCCCGGATGGTCTCGAGATGCGCAGCGGGATCGCTACTGGCCTCTAGTTCCGATTTATATGCGACCTCGACCCCGCCTTCGATCGGCAGCGAGCCCCAGTCGCCGCTGGGCCAGGCAAAGCGATACTGGAAGCGCTCGGCGTTCGACATGGCAGACCCAGCAATCCCATATGCCCGCCGCACGATCACCGAGGCGAGCGGCACCTGCGCGCGATAGATCGCGTTCATCGCGTTGACGCCGTAACGGATGGTACCCGCGCGTTCGGCATCGGCACCGATCATGAAGCCGGGGTTGTCGACCATATGGATGATCGGCAGGCGGAACTGGTCGGCAAGCTTGACGAAGCGCTCGGCCTTTTCGCTGGTCTTGGCCTCCCACGAGCCGCCCAGAAAGCTGGGATCACTGGCGAGCACCGCGACCGGCCAGCCATCGAGCCGGGCGAAAGCGGTGATGACTGCGCGGCCCCAACGCCGACCCATCTCGAACACGCTGCCGCTGTCGAACACCTGCGCCAGTACCCGGCGCATTGCATAAACCTGCGCAGGATTACGCGGCACGGTGTCAAGCAATGCCTCTTCGCGCCGGTCGGTGGGGTCATCGCATCCCGTGCGTGCGGCAAGCGTGTCGACCGATGAGGGCAGATATGACAGGAAACGCCGCGCAACGGTGAAGGCTTCGGCTTCTGAGGCGACTTCTTCATCGACCACACCGTTGCGGCAGTGGATCTCGGTGCCGCCCAGACCTTCCTTGTCGACCGTCTCGCCGATCGCGGCGGCGACAGCAGGCCCCGCGGCGAACAGTTGTGACAGTCCCTTGACCATCACCGAATAATGGCTGGCCACGGTGCGCGCGGCGCCGAGTCCTGCGGTCGGGCCGAGGGCAAGGGCTACAACCGGCACGGTTTCCAGATTGGTGACGATATGGTCCCAGCCCGGAACCATCGGCACATAGGTATAGCCCATCGTCTCAAGCGTCTTGACAGAGCCACCGCCGCCGGTGCCATCGATCATCCGGACCAGCGGAAGCCGCATCTCGTGCGCCATGGCCTCGCACTGGACGAACTTGCGGTGCAGCGCTGCATCGGCTGCACCCCCGCGTACGGTGAAGTCATCGGCGCTGGCGACGACCGGGCGGCCAGCGATATCACCACGCCCGAAGATGAAGTTGGAGGGGGCGAAGTCTGCAAGGTCGCCATTCGCGTCATAGCTGCCACGCCCGGCAATCTTGCCAATCTCGCGAAAGCTGCCCGGATCGAGCAGTCCGTCGATCCGCGCGCGGGCATCCATCTTGCCGCGGCCGTGCTGGCGCGCAACCTTCTCGGCGCCGCCCATGGCTTCGGCCAGCGCGCGGCGCCGGTTGAGCTCGTCGATTTCGTTCTGCCACGTCATGCCAGAACGCTAGCGTGCCGTCTTCACCGGGTCACGCGGGAAAAAGCGTTAGCCCTTGTTGCGCTTGGCGATTGACTGGACCGCACCCAGCGTCAGCTTGACATGGTCGCGATAGTCCATGTCGTTGTGGACGAAGGTCACGCGGCCGTTGGGCGCAACCACCATGCTGGTGCGTCCGGTCATGTTGGCGCGACCCGACAGGCCAACGCCGTAGGCCTGGATCATCTGCGGGGTTGCCTGCGCAACGGCAAACTTGCTCTGGCACGCTTCGGTCGAGAACTTCTTGAGCTCATCGATACCATCGGCGGACAAGCCGATCACGGTCGCGCCGGCCTTTTTGAAGTCATCCATTCGCGTAGCAAATTCATGCGCTTCAGCGGTGCAGCCGCTGGTGAACGCCTTGGGGAAGAAATACAGCACCACCGGGCCCTTCTTGAGCTCGCTCGCAAGGTCGAGCTTATAGGCCTTGCCCGCCTTCGCGCCGGTCGTGGTGAAAAGCGGGGCCTTGCTGCCGATCGCGATCTTGCCTGCATCTGCGGCGTGCGCGGGGGCATCGGCCAGCATCGCAGCTGTGCCAGCGGTCAGTGCGACGGCGGCGAGGGAGAGAGCAAAGGAAGCGCGCATGATGGATGACCCCTGATGTGATGGTATCTGCAAAATTGGTGACGCGCAGGCCGAATTCCAGTGCGTGAGCCGAGCTTGCGGTATTTTTTGTCGATCTGGCCGACCTGCCCAGCCTTGCGGACAGATACAAAAAACCCTCCCCCGGTCAGAGGGGAGGGTATCGTGGTCTCGCGAGGCTTACGCCTTGCGCGTGCCGCTCATAGCCATCGTGCCGAAAGCGCCTGCCTTGATCTGGCCGGTGATGGTGTCGCCATCGACCGTTGCGGTACCTTCCAGCTTCATCGGCATGGGCACTTTCATGTCCATGGTCCAAGTGAGGGTGTCGCCATCGACCTTGCCGTCGTTGATGTCGAGCGCGCCCATCTGGCCGGCGTTCGAACCGGTCCAGGTGTCGCCATCGACATTGACGGTCAGGACCGACTTCTGATCGCCCATTGGCGATTTGGTGACGCAATCATATTGTCCTGCAACTGACATAATAGTTCCTCTCTTCAGGTGGTTGAACCGGGTATCGGCTTATTTGTCTCCGGCTGCCGGGGCAGCGCGGCGAACTTCGATCGGCATGTTCAATGCCTTGAGCTGGTCCTCGATCTTGGCGGCATCGCCGACGATCAGCCAGGTCATCGTCTTGGGGTTGAGCGCTTCGCGCATCGCCCCGTTGAGCTTGTCCGCATCCATCTCGCGATACTGCGCCGCCAGGCTTTCGGCGTAGTTGGTCGGCCGGCCGTACAGCGCGTCAGACTGCATCTGCGAGAGCACTGAGGCCGAGCGTTCATAGGTTCCGGCGAGCTCGAGACTGTTGCCCTTCACGGTGCGATCCAGCTCTTGCGGGGTCACGCCCTTGTCACCGATGAAGCCGTTCATCTGCTCGATGATCGCGGCGACCGACGGTCCGGTCTGGTTGGTCTGCACCGGCGCGAAGATCAGGAACGGCACATCGTTCTTGGGGCGCTGGATCAGCGAGCGCGAGCCATAGGACCAGCCCTTGGTTTCGCGCAGGTCCATGTTGATGCGTGAAAGGAAATCGCCGCCCAGAATGTCGTTGGCGGTTTCCAGCGCGAGCAGGTTGTCGGTGCCCTTGGCGTTGAGCACCTGGCCCGCCAGGATCAGCGACTGCGGCGAATTGGGCCGATCGACCAGGATGATGCGGCCCTGGCCTTCAGGGACGGCCGCGCTGAAATCCTTCTGCAGCAACGCCATGCGGTTCGAGGGCCATTTACCGAAGCGCGCCTCGAGCATTGGCAGCATGTCCTGCAGTGTCGTGTCGCCGACGACGAAGATCGATGCACGCTCGGGCCGCATCCACTGGCTGTGATAGGCTGCCAGCTGGTCGCGGGTCAGCTTCGACACGACCGCAGGATCGCCGGTGCCGGTCAGCGGCACGCCATAAGGGTGGCTTTCGCCATAGAGCAGCGGCGGCAGGTTGCGCAGCGCTATTCCCTGAGGCTGGGTGTTTTCCGCCTCGATCCGGGTGAGCTGCTGCACCCGGACGCGCTCGAGCTCCTTGGCATCGAACGCAGGGTTGCGGATCACGTCTGCGAGCAGATCAAGCGAAGCGCCGAGGTTGGGCTTCATCGCGCTCATCGAGACAATGGTGCGATCAAGGTCCGACGAGGCGTTGATGTTGGTCCCCAGCCGCTCCTGCGCTTCTGCGAGCTGCACCGAATTGAGCGTGCGGGTGCCTTCCCGCAGCAGCGCGATCATCAGGCTGTTGGTCCCAAGCGCCTCCTTGGGATCGCTGGCATAGCCTGCATCGAAGCTGACCGCGACGCGCACCACGGGGACCGCGGTCCGGCGGGCAAAGCGCACCTCGACACCGTTGGATAGCGTGGCTTGTTCGACATCGGGGAAGTCCAGATCAGGCACCGCGCCAGCTTCGGGAAAGGTCGAGCGATCGACGGCTGCGAGCGGGCCCTTGCTGGCAACACCTGCAGTCATCGCCTCGCTGGCCATGGCCGAATAGAATGCCGGAGCTGCCAGCACGCCGGTACGCGTCGCAGGGCCGTCACCCGTTGCCGTACCTGCGCCGGAGACAGCTTCGTCATAGGCATCGCGTTCGCCAGGCAGCACATGCAGCCTGGCGACGGGACGTGTCAGCCACTTGCCCATCGCTGCAGTCACCTTTTCGGGCGTCATCGATGCGAGCCTGTCGAGCTGGGTCTTGTAGAACGCCGGATCATCCGAATAGAGCGCACCCTCGGCGAGCGTCACGGCCTTGCCGGAGAATCCGCCAACCTGTTCCAATCCGGTGATCCGGCCTGCAGCCTCGCGGGTCGCGACCCGCTGGACCTCATCCGCAGTTGGACCCTTTGCGATGAAATCGGCCAGGATGGCATCGAAGCGCTGCGACACGGCATCGACATCGGCGCCCGGCTTTACGTCGACATAGGCTTCGAAGATGCTGCCATGCACGAACGGCAGGGCAGACGCGGTGACCGCCACTGCGGTCTGCTCATCGCGGACCAGGATATTGTCGAGCCGCGAGCTGGCAAGGCCGCCCAGCACGGTGGCGGCCACATCGAGAGCGGCGTAATCGGGATCGTTGAGCCCGGGCACTGTCCAGAAGCGATAGAGCCGCGCGGTGGGGACCTTGTCCTTCATCTCGGCGATTTTTTCGGCATCGAGTGTCGGCAGTGGCGGGTTCAGCTTGGCGACCTCGGGTCCCTTTGCGATATCCCCGAAGTACTTCTCGACCAGCGGCCGGGCTTCCTTGGCGTCGATATCGCCCGCCAGCACCAGGATGGCGTTGTTGGGGCCGTAATGATCGGTGAACCACTTTTTCATGTCGTCGAGCGAGGCGGCCTGAAGGTCGGCCATCGATCCGATCGTCGAGTGACCATAAGGATGCTCGGGCGGGGTCAGCATCTCGATCTGCTTGTACTCGACCAGACCATAAGGCTGGTTGTCCCCTTGGCGCTTCTCGTTCTGCACCACGCCGATCTGGTTGGTCAGCTTTTCCTGGGTGATGCCGTTGAGCAGATGGCCCATGCGGTCGCTTTCAAGGAACAGCGCGCCTTCCAGACCCGCCTTGGGCACGGTCTGGAAATAGTTGGTGCGGTCAAACCAGGTGGTGCCGTTGAAATCGGTCGCGCCCAGTCTTTTCAGATACTCGAAATAGTCGCCTTCCGCGTTTTCCGATCCATTGAACATGATATGTTCGAACAGATGGGCATAGCCGGTCTTGCCCTCTGGCTCGTGCTTGGATCCCACATCATACCAGATCGATACCGCGACGATCGGTGCCTTACGGTCCTCATGAACGATGACGGTCAGCCCGTTGGGAAGCGTGAACTGCTGGTAGGGAATGTTGATGGTCTTGACGAGTTCGGCAACCGGCGCGGCGTCCTGCGCATAAGCAGGCGCAAGGGCCACGGTCATCGCCAATGAAGAGACGGCAAGAAACGAGCGGAAGGGCTTGAACATGAAGAAGAGCCTCTCTTGGGAGCATGTCTGTGCTTGTAGTCTTGATCGTGCGAACACATCCGCCGGCAGCGAGCCCTGCTCACACGTTGTGATGTGAAACCATAATGGCTGCGGGTCCTGATTCAAGCGTCAATCAGGGGCGATAGCGGCGTTTGGCGTGCGGCATCAGCTGTTCACGGGTGAAATAGACGGGCTTGGTCTTGTGTTCGACAAACAGTCTGGCCTGGTCTGCATAATGCGGGTTGTCGGGTCGGGTTGTGGCCGCACCAAAAGGCTGGATCGAGCGCGACGACACCGCGCCATCGGCGGTCCATTCGACGAACTGGATAAAGCTGTCGCCATGGCGTACCGCAAACCGGCCATCCTTCTCGTCGACATCCCACAACGTCGCCGCGCGCAGCGTGTCCGATCCGCCATCCATCGGCAGATCGACATCGCCCTGCCGAAGCCGCAGCACTGTGCCCAGCCTGGGGTCGAGCGAACCAAAATGCTTGGACAGATGCGCGATCGCTCCCGTCAATTCTTCGCGTGCATCGGGAAGAGGCAGGCGGCGATAGCTCTGCCGCATCGCGGGACGCATCAGCATCAGCGCAAGGGCATCGCCCTTGCCCTTGCCATCGAGTTGCCAGTCCCAAGCGCGCAGCAGCGCCTGCGCCTCGCTCACCTTCTCGTCGCCATCGGGCTTCACCGCGAGCAATTGAGCCATCCATTGGGTCGCATAGTCGGACTTGTCATAGCCGACATCGTACTTGATCCGCTCCAGCGTCGCGGCATCGATCTGTCCCGCCGCTTCGAACAGCTTGATCGCCTGCCGCGCGCGGTTGGTCATGTCGGTTTCGATCCCCATCAGCGGCGAGAAGCTGGCAGAATCGAGTTCATCGCCCGGTCCCGCCGCGACATAGGGCGTGTTGTTGGCGTTCATGATGTAGCCCGATGCCGGATTGACCAGCAACGGCACCTTGTCCCAAGGCAGGTGCGCCTTCCAGATCAGGTCGCCGCGGTCGCCGGGCAGCACCCCGCGCCAATTGGCTCCCGGTTTGCGATCCGGGAACAGCGCGTTGTACGACATCGCGATGTTACCAGCGGCATCGGCGTAGATGAAGTTGGTCGCCGGCACCCCCTGGATCGCCATCGCCGCCTTCCACTCGTTGAAGTTCCGCGCCTTGTTGATCCGGAAATACTGCTCGAGCATTTTTAGGTCGTCGATACCGGCATAGCGGATGGCGAACGCGCCTTTGGCGTTCATGATCACCGGACCATGTGCCGAGCGATAGATGGTCTGTGGGTAGGGCAGGGTGAATGGCCCCATCCTGACCTTGAGCCAGATTTGCTTCGCCTCGAGATCGCGCCACTCGCCATCGAGCCGATACTGCGTCCTGTCCTCGTTGAGCACGAGTTTATAGACATCGATCAGGTCGGGGCGGTTGACGGTGTTGGTCCAGCCCAGCGTCTTGTTGTGGCCTAGGAACGGATAGGGCGATCCTGGGAAGGTGGCGCCGGCAAAATCCCAGCCATCTTCCGAATGCACGACGAGCTCGTACCACGCGACACCGCCGCGCCAGGGCTGGTGTGAGTTCGACACCAGCCGGGTGACGTTGTCGGTCGAGCGGGTAGGGGCCACCGCAAAGGCGTTCGACCCGTTCATGTCGGGCTCGGGTCCGATCGGGGTGACCCGCGCGGTTTCCCTGCCGGTCAGCCTCGGGCCGCCCTCGATCGGCAGGTCCTTGCCTTCGACCAGCGCACCGAGCACCGAATCGAGCCCGAAGAAGAACGGCGAGCGCAGCGCAAAGCCTGCGGCGATATCCTGCCCGTTGAGCGGGAACAGCCCGCTCAGGCGAACCTCATCGGGGTGTTTGTCAGCATAATGATTGAGCCCTGCGGCATAGGCATCGAGCAACGCGCGAACATCCGCGGGGAGTGCGCCGTACTTGCGGTCAACCGTGCCGCGGATGTCGAGCAAATGTGCGGCGAAATCGATCTTCGCTCCGTCCTGCCCGGACAGCGCACCCATCCGCGCGCGGGTCATCGCCGCGACCTCCTGCAGCGTGCTGAAGTCATCCTCGGCATGTGCATAGGCGATGCCGTAGGAAACGTCGGGATCGGTCTTGCCGAAGATATGCGGCACACCGAAATCATCGCGGACGATCTCGACGTCATAGGCTCGCGCAGACGGGGCCTTGACCTCTTCGGCCACCAGCGGTTCCCAGATGGCAAGGGCGATAGCTGCAATAAGGATCAGGACGACGAGTCCAATAACGAGACGTTTGACGATACGAAGCATGCCGCGCACCTTATCAGCAGAACACGCGGCGTCTACTGACAATGCTGTAGGTAGTGCGCGGCATTACTCCACGCTGCCGACAGGTTTGGGCCCCAGTCGCGCTTTGCCGCCGAGCGGCGCGAAACGCTCGGGCACCACCCGCGCCACCTTGTTGAAGGCTGCGGCCAATTCGGGGCTTTTGGCAAGAAGCAGATGGGGTTGCGGATCGGTCCACGCTGGCGGCGTGTCTTCCATATAGCGAGGCTGCAGTACAGAAATGGCACCTGCCCGGTGCGTATCATCGGCCAGAGCCTCGAGTGCCCAGGCGATAGCCAGATCATCACGACCGGAGCACATGGCAAAGCCGATCGCACGCGTCGGTGCCTCGGTGCGCATGCTCTCTAGCGTCGTTAGCACGGCTGCCGCCTCGGTGGATCGTCCGAGAGCCTGCAACGAGCACGCGCGCTGGCCTGCGATGATCGCGCGGGCATAAGTCGACCCCTGTTTTTCAGCGATGGGTTGCGCGCGTTCATAGGATTTCAGCGCATCTTCATGGCGCTCCTCGCCAGCAAGCGAAGCGGCGTGGTTGATCGCGAAATTGACAATCCACGAATGCTCGTTGGGGTCGAGCGAGGCAAGTTTGTCGAGCGCTGCAAGGCCCTCCTCGGCACGGCCGCTGGCCCGCAGCGCAATTGCCATGGAATTGATTGCCCAGGCAATCTGCTCGTCAAGGCCGTTGTAATCCATGCCCGGCTCGCGAAACGCCTTTGTTGCATCGATCAGCGGTTCGAGTTCCCCCGATTGCAGCATCGAATAGATCGCCGCAGCAAAACGCTGGGTCATATTGGGCTGTGCCTTGAACCGGGTCGCGGTAATCTGCCGGTCCAGCGTAAGCAACGCAGCCAGATTGTCTCCCGCCCGTGTTTCCAGATAGGGCCACAGGGGGGCATAGCGTCTTTGTGCCAGCATCGCGGCATAGGCGTTGGAGTTGGTCACCAGATCGGCAAGGTCATTGTCCTTGTCGGATAGCAGGCCGGCGTCCGCCTTTGCCTTCAACAGGTTGATCCCTGTTCCGCCGATCACATCGGGATCAAGCTGCCGGAAAGACCGCGCCGAATAGATCGACGACCAAAAGGCCAGCAGAAGATCGGTCCGTTGCGCCTTGAATGCGCTTCGGCTGATTTCAAAGATGACATCCTGCGGGAGCTTGGTCAGCGCCTCGCCGCCATCTGTTGTCGCAACAACATCGATCCGTGCAACTGCCTTTTCGGGCCGGGTGAGAAAAGAATGCAGCGAAAGCGCGACCCGGTCGAACCGCTCCTGCCGACCAAGCGTTGCCTCGGTCCGCTCGATGGTGGACGATGCGTCTTCGTACCGCTTCTCGTCGATCGCGCACCACAGTTCCGCGTTGGCTGCCGCAAAGGTCTCGTCGGGTGCAGGAGCAGGCGCGCGTCGCAGGACTTCTGCGGTCAGCGGAACAAGCTCGTCGCAAAGCCGCGGTTTATCCCGTTCTTCGGCTTCGGCCAGCGCTGCTGCCAATGTTGCATCGTCAAGCTTTGCGGCATCGACCGGTGCTGCATTGAGGGGAATGCCAGTAATGAAGGCCGACATTGCAGTAATCCACACCAGGTACCTTGTTCGGAACTGCCCGGTCGTCAGATTCATCGCAATATCCCCCAGCGTTTGTGCAAAAAATGGACGGATGCAGGGAGTTCGTCAATCGGGTCTTAAAGGATTGGATGAATTGGCAGCAAACGCCGAGCCGTGGTCGATCAGTTGCGGATAGCAGGAATGTTCGGGCCGTGATGCCTCGCAGCCAACCGGCGTCAGGCGACCTGACGCGGCCTGGTCGCCTCGGGCGCGGTTGTGTCGTTGTGCTGGATATAGCGCATATTGGCGATCATCGCATCGACATGTTCGATCCCCACCGGACGGCTGAAAAGATACCCCTGAATGTTCGAACACCCCTGCGAGCGCAGCGCTTCGAGCTGGACGATGTCTTCAACGCCTTCGGCAATGGTTTCCATGCCCAGCGCAGAAGCCAGCGCGGTGATGGCACCGATGATAGCCCGCGAACTGCTGTCAGTGGCCAGATCGTTGACGAAGCTCTTGTCGATCTTGATCTTGTCGAATGGGAACGAACGCAGATAGTTGAGCGAGCTGTAGCCGGTACCGAAATCATCGAGCGCAATCCGGACGCCGCATTCGCGCAACGCATTCAGCATGGCAGTCGTTCGTTCGACGTTTTCGATGAACAGCGATTCGGTCACTTCAAGCTCAAGCCGGTTGGGTGCCAGCTTGGCAGCGTCCAACGCCTGCATGACCATCAGCGGCAGACCCGGATTCTTGAACAGCACCGGCGACAGGTTGACCGCGATCCGTACGCTTTCAGGCCAGTGACGCGCATGCTGGCAGGCCTCGTTCAGCACCCATTCGCTGATCGGAACGATCAGCCCAGTGTCTTCGGCGAGCGGGATGAATTCTATCGGAGACACAATGCCGCGCAGCGGGTGCTGCCAGCGGACCAGTGCCTCAAAGCCCATCACCCGATCCTGCTCAAGACTGAACAGCGGCTGGTAATTGAGGATGAACTGCCCCTCGCGCACCGCCTCGCGCATATCCAGTTCCATCTGGTGCCGCTTTCGCGCCTCAAGGTCCATCGCCTGCTCGAAAAAGCACGAGCAGTTTCGCCCCTCGTTCTTGGCACGGTACAGCGCCAGATCGGCGTTCTTGATGAGCTCGTCCGGGCAATTTCCATCCGTCGGCGCGACCGCGATGCCGATGCTCGAACTCGTCTCCAAACGATGCCCGTCAAGCTGGAACGCCGATTGGAACACGCCGCTGACTCGGTCTGCCAACAGTGCGAGGTTGGCCTGAGGCTCTATCTTGTCGATCAGAATAGCAAATTCATCGCCGCCCTGGCGGCTGATCAAAGCCCCGCTGATCGTGTCACGCAGCCGGTCTGCGACCGCGCGGAGCAATTCATCGCCGACCGGATGACCCAACGTGTCGTTGACCGCCTTGAAGTTGTCGAGATCGAAATACATCACGACGATCCGCTCGTCGCGGGTGCGGCGGGCAAGCGCAAACTCCAATTGCTCGGCAAACAGTTTGCGGTTGGGTAGCCCCGTGAGTTCATCATGCAGCGCGATGTGCGTGATCTTCTCCTCGCGCTCCTTGATCGAATCGACCATCGAATTGAAGCTCACCGCGAGCCTGCCGACCTCATCCTGTGAAGTGATCGAGACCTTCTCGCGCGATCCGTCGCTGATCGCGCGTGCAGCGCGTTCCAGAGCCGCAACCGGCCGGGTGATTCCGCGCGAGACAAGCGCGCCGATCAGGATCGAGATCAGCAGGCCTAGCCCGCTGAGCGCGAGCAGCAGATACTTGATCGGCGCGTATTGCTCCAACGCCGCGCTCAGAGCGTAGCGGAGCACCAGACGCGGCTGCATTGCGTTGTCCATCGAGGCAAGCGGTGTGGACCAATAAAGCGTGCGCTCGCCGCCGATCCGGGTTTCAACAGGAGCCTCGCCGCTGGCTTGTGCAAGGCTCATCCCCCCGGGCAGGTCACCTGCGGTGCGAATGCTGGCGGACATGCCCTTGGGCGCAAGGCCGGACATATCGCGCATCGCTGCGGTGTCCATCGGCCGCGCAATCACCAGCCAGCCGGCAAGATCAGGGATCATTATCGGAGCGGCAACCGCATTATAGAACCGCCCGCTCGCTCGAAAGACGCCGCGATCGGTCCCTGAATCCATGGCCCCCCAAATCGCGTCCTGTTCTGTCGGGGTGAGCGCGGTGCCGGAACTGATGAACTCTCCCTGCAGCGGCACCATGATGGCAAGCGGCACCCCGGCGCGCAGGCGCAGACTGTCGAGTGCACTGACAATCGTCGGCTGGTCGCTGATCGCAAAGGCTTCACGGAAGCCGAAATCGGCCGCTAGCACATCGGCCGAGGTACGCATCTGCGCTGCCTGAAGTTCGAGGATCTTGTCGAACGTGGCCGCGCTGGTCGCCATTTCGCTGGTTGCTACGCCTTCGGCATACCGTTCGACCCCGCCTGTGGCGACGATGATGAACGCGCCGAAAGTGGCCGTGATCACCACCGCGTACCACAAGGTGATACGGGTCGCGAGCGAGCGGTATCGGCCCGATCCAGGAAGCGAAGCAGAATTCATTGCGGGTTAGCTGATCGGACGCAGTTCGACGGAAATGGCCCGCGATGTTGCCTGGCCAGCGCTCAGCGTCACCGCTTCGCTATGCTCGCCAGTCCTGCTCCGCAACGCGGGGTGCCACACCTTGACCGATGCTGCACCGCCGGGGATCTGCGCGATCCTGACCTGGCCGTTGTGATCGGTCTTGGCGGCATAGGGCGTATCGACGACCTTGATGTAGCCGCGCATTTGATCGTGGATCTTGCACCCAAGCGATACGCTGCCGGGAACGGCAAAGGTGTGCGACCGGGTTTCGTCGCGGCCATAAAGCTGGATGTCGATCTTGGCGGCTTTGGAGAAGCTGTAGATGCTGTGCCGCACCTTATCGAGATTGGGGAAGCGCACTGTGGCCCCTGCAGGAACGATGAGTGTCCCCGGGCTGAAGGCGATGTTGGCCTGCGCCATGTCGCTCTTCCAGCCGAAGCGGATCGGCCCGTTGGCGCCGCCCGACTTGGGATACACCATGACCACCGCATCACGGACCGGAAGCCCGTTGGCCTGTTTGACGGTGACCGCCAGAGCAGCAGGGCCTGCGGCTTGGGTGGCGGGAATTGCGATCAGGGCGGTGGCCGTTGCCAGAAACGCAGCGGCGGGCATAAGGCGGGGAATCAGCATGGGTCCGGCCTATCCGTGACCGGTTAACAATTTTTGCAGAAGCCATTCATTTTAAAGAATTATAGCGGGCCTATTGGCGCGAGTGGATAATTTTACATTGCGATACAATCTATGCCGGCCATGCTTAACTTATGATTAGGCAGTTCAGGCTTACCCGTCTGATATGAAAGACCTTTCTGTTCTGCGTGTCGCTGCCTGCCTGTTCAGCCTCTCGGCCTCCACCCTCGTTTCCGCCAACCTGCCAGCCCAGGCACAGGATTTGCGCAATGGCGGCAAGTTGCTGCTCACCAACGGCGTCAGCACGATCGAAGGATCGGGCGGCGGTGGGCTCGCGACGTGGAGCACGATCGCGGGCAATGCCACGCAGGAGGGCATTGGTGGGTCGGTGCACGGAACCGTGATCGAATTGCCCGACTATAACTGGACCAGCTTCGGCGTATCGGTCGGGTTCTTCGACCGGCTTGAACTGAGCTATGCCCGGCAGAACCTCGACACCATCGACATCGGCACCGCGCTCGGCCTGGGGCGAGGCTACACGCTCAACCAGAATGTGTTCGGCGCGAAATTGAAGCTGGCGGGCGATGTCGTTTATGGCGACCCGCTGCTGCCACAGATTGCGATCGGGGTTCAGCACAAGCGCTCGAGCGATGCGGCGGTTGTCGCAGCAGTGGGCGGCGCATCTCCCAACGGCACCGATTTTTATATCAGCGCGACCAAGCTGTTCCTGTCGCAAAGCGTGCTCGCCAATGCGACCGTGCGCTTTACCAAGGCCAACCAGACGGGTCTGCTTGGCTTTGGCAGTGCGACCGATAGCAATCATAAGCCCCAGTTCGAAGGATCGCTTGCCTATCAGCTCTCGCGGCGGTTCGTCGTAGGCGGGGAATACCGCACCAAACCCAACAATCTGGGGATCGCGCGCGAGGATGACTGGGTCGATCTGTTCGCTGCGTATGCCCTGACCCGCAACGTCACCGTAACGGCAGCATATGTCGATCTTGGCAGTATCGCGACAGCGGACAACCAGCGCGGCGCGCTTTTGTCGCTGCAGGCTGCGTTTTGATACCGGACGGGAATTTTTCATGATCAGCATCGCTTTTGCTCTGGCGCTTATGGGCGTGCAGGACCTTCCGGCAGCAGCCGATATCGAGCCTGAGGTGACTACCGAGGTGGCGCCCGCGCCCGCGCCCGCGCCTGAGCCTGAGCTTGAGCGTGATCCGGTCACCGGCGAACTCCCGGTCGATCCCTATGAGATGTCCAATGCGCATGCTGGCGCAACGCCCTTCACCGGCACCGCAATGCGCGATGCATTTCACGGGCAGGAGGGCATTCGCCGCGTCGTTGACAACATGGTCGATCGTGCCGTCATCGATCCGCGAATTTCGGAGATCTTCGTTGCGCACGACCTTGTGAGGTTGCGGCGAACCCTGTTCGAGCAGTTCTGCCACATCCTCAACGCGGGCTGCGACTATACAGGCCGCGACATGGAATCGTCGCATCGCGATCTGGGGCTTCAGGTCGATGACCTCAACGTGCTGGTCGAGAACCTCCAGGCCGCCATGGCAGACGAGAAGGTTGGCTTTGCAGCACAGAACCGGTTGCTGTCGAAACTGGCCCCGATGAAGCGCGATGTCGTGACGCGGTAACCTGTTTTCAAAGGCCGGGTGCCGTGGTATTTACACAGGTGTAAGTGTATTCCGTCCGATGTTGATCAGGTGCCATGATGACCGAACAAGTCTTTCGCCATCCCGACCGCCCTGTGCCGAAGTTCCGGCCGTTCAAGGCGATGCACCATTTCCGCAGGCTGATCGCCGACAAGGAGGACACCGAGCAGGTGTTCCATATCTTCCAGTGCCTGCCGCGCATGGGGCTGGTCGATGAAGCGCGGGCGTTCGTCTACAGCGATTTCGGCAAGGCGTTGCGTGCCAGTGAGCCCTACCTTCCCGATCTGCTCGACGATCACGATCGGCTGCGCGCAATGCCCAGCGGCAGCGTCGCGCATGCCTATGTCGATTTCATGGAGCGCGAGGGGCTCAGCGCTGCGGGGCTGGTCGAGGAGTATGACCGGTTTCAGGGCGGGCGCCGGTTTGGTGATCTGATCGAATGGTACGTCAACCGGCTGCGTGACACCCACGACCTGCTCCATATCCTCACCGGCTATGGCCGCGATGCGCTGGGCGAGCAGTGCGTGCTGGCATTCACCTATGGGCAGAACCCTGCGCCCGGGAACATTTTCATCGCTTATATGGGCGGGCTCAACATGAAGCGGACAATCCGCAGCGATGCGCCGGTGTTCAACGCGATCAACGAGGCACGCGCGCTGGGCAAGGGGTGTCCGCGGATATCCGAACAGTCGATCGCATCGCTGCTCGCCGAACCGCTGGCAGAGGCGCGCAAGCGGCTGAACATCACCCCGCCACGCTTTTACGGCCTGGCGCACGACAGGTTCAGGGCGCGCGGGATCGATCCCTATGATCTGCTCGGCAAGGCGCAGGCCGCCTGAGCGCGATCTCGGCTATTCCGGCAGCGATCGCATCGCCATCAGCACCCGTTCGGCCCATTCGGGGCGGCAGATCAGCAGATCGGGCACATAGGTGTTCGACTGATTATAGGCGAGCGGTGATCCATCGGCGCGGCTGACATGCAGCCCGTGTGCGGACGCGACCGCAACCGGCGCGCAGCTGTCCCATTCGAACTGCCCGCCGGTGTGGAGATAGATCTCGGCCTCGCCGCGAACGATCGCCATCGCCTTGGCGCCGGCGCTGCCCATTGGCAGCAGCTCGGCTTCGAGCACTTCGGCGACTGCCAGCGCTTCTCTCGCGGGGCGGGTGCGGCTGACGACCATCCGCGGGATCGGCGCGCCGGGCGGCAGCGGCTGCGGCTGGTCGCTGCGCAGCACCACATCGAGCGCAGGCAGCGCGACCGCGCCAATGCTGGCGACGCCATCGATTGCCAGCCCCACATGCACCGCCCAGTCGGCACGCTCCTCGCCATATTCGCGGGTGCCATCGACAGGGTCGATGATCCAGACACGCGAATGCGACAGCCGCTCAAGATTGTCCTGTTCCTCTTCGGAAAGCAGACCATCATCGGGCCGCTGTTGGCGCAGCGCGTGGAGCAGGAACTGGTTGGCGGTCTGATCGCCGGCCTTGCCCAGCACCTCGCGCGACAACAGCCCCGAGGTCCGCACCTGCAGCAGGATGCGCCCGGCGGCATCGGCCAGTTGCGCGGCGAGCTCTCCGTCGGTCAGGCTCATTTGAGCGGCATCAGTTGGCGGACGATATGCTCGGCAGCCTCGACCGGGGTCATCGCGACGGTGTTGACCCGGATGTCGGGGCTTTCGGGCGGTTCATACGGGCTGTCGATCCCGGTGAAGTTCTTGAGCGCACCGGCGCGCGCCTTCTTGTACAGGCCCTTGACATCGCGCGCTTCGGCGATCTCGAGCGGGGTGTCGACGAAGATCTCGACGAACTCACCCTCGGGCAGCATCTTGCGGACCATTTCGCGCTCGGCACGGAACGGGCTGATGAACGCGGTGAGCACGATCAGCCCGGCATCCGCCATCAGCTTGGCCACCTCGCCAACGCGGCGGATGTTCTCGATCCGGTCGGCCTCGGTAAAGCCCAGGTCACGGTTGAGCCCGTGCCGGACATTGTCGCCATCGAGCAGGAACGTGTGCCGGTTCATCAGGTTGAGCTGCTTTTCGACCTCGTTGGCGATGGTCGACTTGCCCGATCCCGAAAGCCCGGTGAACCACAGCACCTTGGCCTTCTGGTTCTTGAGCGCGGCATGGACATCGCGGGATACATCGGTCGCCTGCCAGTGGACATTCTGCGCGCGGCGCAGGCTGAAGTGCAGCATCCCCGCTGCCACCGTGGCGTTGGTGATCTTGTCGATCAGGATGAACCCGCCCAGCGTGCGGTTGTGAGCATAAGGCTCGAACACCAACGGCTTGTCGGTGGCGATTTCGGCAACGCCGATCGCGTTCAGCTCGAGCGTCTTGGCAGCCAGATGTTCGAGCGTGTTGACGTTGATCACGTATTTTGGCTGCTGCACGGTCACCGACACCGTCTGGGTGCCCAGCTTCAGCCAATAGGCCCGGCCGACCTGGAGCGGATCATCCGCCATCCAGACGATGGTCGCCTCGAACTGGTCCGCCACCTGAGGCGGGCTGTCGGCGGTCGCGATCACATCACCGCGCGAGCAATCGATCTCGTCGGCCAGGCACACGGTCACCGACTGCCCGGCGAGTGCTTCATCGAGGTCGCCTTCCATCGTGACGATGCGGCTGACCGTGCTGGTCTTGCCCGAGGGCAGCACCCGCACCTGGTCCCCGGGCTTGACCGACCCGGTCGCGATCAGCCCGGAAAAACCGCGAAAGTCGAGATTGGGGCGGTTGACCCATTGCACCGGCATGCGGAACGGCTTGTCGGCATCGAGCGAGGACAGAACCTCGACGGTCTCGAGATGCTCGATCAGCGTCGGCCCGGTGTACCACGGCGTATTGTTCGATCGGGTGGTGATGTTGTCGCCCCTGAAGCCGCTGATCGGCATCGCGGTGAAATTCTCGATGCCGATGCTCGTGGCAAATTCACGGTACTCGGCGACAATCTCGTCGAAGCGGCTCTGGTCGTACTCCACCAGGTCCATCTTGTTGACCGCCAGCACGATGTTGCGGATGCCGATCAGCTGGCACAGATACGAATGCCGCCGCGTCTGGACGAGCACGCCCTTGCGCGCATCGATCAGGATCACGGCAAGGTCTGCGGTCGATGCGCCGGTCACCATGTTGCGGGTGTACTGCTCGTGCCCGGGGCAGTCGGCGACGATGAACTTGCGCTTTTCGGTGTTGAAGAAGCGGTAGGCGACATCGATGGTGATGCCCTGTTCGCGCTCGGCGGCGAGGCCATCGACCAGCAGCGCAAAATCGATGTCCTGGCCTTGCGTGCCCACCTTCTTGCTGTCGTTTTCGAGTGCGGCGAGCTGGTCCTCGAAGATCATCTTGCTGTCGTAGAGCAGCCGCCCGATCAGCGTCGACTTGCCGTCGTCCACCGACCCGCAGGTGATGAAGCGCAGCATCGTCTTGTGCTGATGGATATCGAGATAGGTGTCGATATCCTCGGCGATCAGGGCTTCGGTCTGGTACGCGCTGTCCATCAGAAATACCCTTCCTGCTTCTTCTTTTCCATGCCTGCGCCGCCTGCATCCTTGTCGATGACCCGGCCCTGGCGTTCCGAGGTGGTGGTGAGCAGCGTCTCCTGGATCACCTCGCTCAGGGTGCTCGCGGTGCTTTCGACCGCACCGGTGAGCGGAAAGCAACCCAAAGTGCGAAAGCGGATCGAGCGTTCGGTGATCTGAGGCGCGCGGCCCAGCACTCTGGTCAGCCGCTCGATGTCATCGGCCATGAACAGCTGGCCCTCCCATTCGAAGGTCGGGCGGACCGCGGCGAAATACAGCGGAACGATCGGCACATCGTTGAGCTGGATGTACTGCCAGATGTCGAGCTCGGTCCAGTTGCTGATCGGAAAGACGCGGATGCTCTCGCCCCCGCTGCTGGTTCGGGGGGCCTTGCGGGCGTTGTAGAGGTTCCACAGCTCGGGGCGCTGGTTCTTGGGGTCCCAGCCGTGTGAAGCAGTGCGGAACGAGAAGATGCGCTCCTTGGCGCGGCTCTTCTCCTCGTCGCGGCGCGCGCCGCCAAAGGCTGCGTCGAAGCCGTAGAGGTCGAGCGCCTGTTTCAGTCCCTCGGTCTTCCACATGTCGGTGTGCAGCGGGCCGTGATCGAACGGATTGATGCCGCGTTCTGTCGCTTCCGGGTTCTGGTAGACCAGCAGCTCCATCCCGCTTTCGCGCGCCATCCGGTCGCGTAAGCCATACATGTCCTTGAATTTCCAGGTGGTATCGACGTGCAGCAGCGGAAAGGGCGGCGGCGAGGGGAAGAACGCCTTGCGCGCCAGATGCAGCATCACCGCGCTGTCCTTGCCCACCGAATACAGCATCACCGGCTTGTCAGCCTGCGCCACGACCTCGCGCATGATGTGGATCGCCTCGGCCTCGAGCCGTTGCAGATGGGTGAGGGTGCGGGTCATCGCGCAAAAACTCCGTTCGATATCGCTGATTACATTGGCATGGCACGTGCCGACTTGAACCTCCCATATGGGAGGGTATAGAAAACCCATGCGTTTTGACGATGGCCTGCTGGAAGCACTGCACGAGGGGATGTTTCAGACCCCGCTGTGGGACGGCTTTCTGCATCGATTGCGTACCATGACCGGAGCGCAGATGGCGATGCTCGCCATTCGCCCGCATGGGCAGACAGACGTGGCCGAACTTGTGGCAGGCGAGGGTCCGGCCGGGGTCGTGCGCCAGCTGATGGTTGGGCATGCGATGCGCGAAGGGCGCGGTTATGCTCTCGACGATCTGCTCGACATGACCGACCCACATGACCGTGCGCAGGCTCGCGAAACCCTGCTCGCGGCGCGGATTACCAGTGTGCGCGCCGTGCGTGTGACCGAGGCCAGCGGGGTCGATGGCTGGCTCGCCTGCGCAGGCGGGCGGTCTTTGGGATCATCGGCAGGCGCATTGTTGCTCGGGCTGGCACCGCATCTGCGGATCGCCTTGCGCAATTTTGCCGCGCTCGAGCACGAACGCTTCCGCTCGGCGGTGACCGGCGAAGGGTTCAACCGGCTCAACATCGCGTGGCTGACGCTTGATGCGCAGGGGCGGATCGTCGAATCGACGCAGAATATGGAGCAGATGTTCCAATGGGGCACGCTGTTGCGGCGGGGACGCTACGACCGGCTGGTGCCTGCATCCCCCGCGATCGATCGGCAGTTGACAGGCTACGTCAAGCAGGTCGCGGCGGGTCAGGCGGTGCGGCCGCTTGCGGTCAACCTCAGCCAGGATCCGTGGTTCGACATGCTGGTCGCGCCGCTGCAGGGCGAGACGATCTCGGGCCACCGCTCGGCAGCGGTGATTATCTATGTCAGCGGCGATCGGCGCAGCCAGGCGGATCGCTGCGAGCAGCTGGTCGATCTGTTCGGGCTGCTGCCCAGCGAGGCGCGGCTGGCATGGCTGTTGGCGCAGGCAACAAGCATATCCGAAGCTGCCGAGACGTTGGGGATCACGGTCGAGACCGCGCGCAATTATTCGAAGAAGATCTACGCCAAGACCGGCGCTCGCGGCCACGCTGAACTGGTGCGGGTGATCATGACGAGCGTCCTGGCGCTGAGTTAAGGCTGTAGCAGGTCAGGCGGCGCACCCTGCGTTCTGGCATTGACCTGAATGCTATAGTGTCACATTCCTGTCGGCCATAACCAGACCGGGGCACCAAGCCCCGACTTAAGGGGGTCGTCTTGCGTCACTTATTCTCAACGTCCGTATCCGTGCTCGCGTTCGCCGTCTCCGTTGTTTCCACCCCGGCGCTCGCCAATCCGGTCGAGCAGACCAAGGGCACTTACGAGGACAAGTTCCGCCAGCTCGAGGGCGAGGACTGGCCGACCCCGACCGATTACCGCAACGCCTCAGGCGCGCCGGGCTATCGCTACTGGCAGCAGCAGGTCGACTATGACGTGCAGGTGCGGCTTGACGAGACTAGGCGCACGCTGAGCGGCACCCAGACGGTGCGTTATCAGAACAATTCACCCGATGCTCTGCCTTACCTTTGGCTGCTGCTCGACCAGAACGACTACAAGCGTGATTCGATCGCGGCGATGACCGAGACGGTCTCGGGCGACAAGATCAGCCTGGCCGAAGTGCGCCGGGTCAAGCGGATGCAGGAGTGGGAAGGCGGCTTCACAATCTCGGCGGTGCGCGATGCCAGCGGACGCGCCCTGCCATTCACCGTGGTCGACAGCCTGTTACGGATCGATCTGGGGCAGGCGGTCGCACCCAATGGTGGCGAGACCAGTTTCTTCATCGAGTGGTCGTTCCCGATGGTCGAAAACAAGGTGGTCGGCGGACGATCGGGTTATGAGTGCTTCACCCAACCTGGCGAGGACGGCAACTGCATCTTCGAAGGTGCGCAGTGGTTCCCGCGGCTCGCGGTCTATTCGGACTATGAAGGCTGGCACAACAAGGCGTTTCTGGGATCGGGCGAGTTCACGCTCGAGTTCGGCGATTACCGCGTAGCGCTGACCGTGCCCGCCGACCATGTCGTTTCGGCCACCGGCGTGCTGCAGAACCCCGATGCGGTGCTGTCTGCGGCGCAGCGCCAGCGGCTCGAACAGGCCAAGACCGCGACCAGCCCGGTCTATGTCGTGACGCCTGAAGAGGCGGTCGCGGCAGAACGGAACAAGGCATCGGGCGAGAAGACCTGGGTGTTCGCGGCGGAAAACGTCCGTGATTTCGGCTGGGCCTCGTCGCGCAAGTTCGCCTGGGATGCGCTGGGCGTGAAACAGGATTACGCCGAACAGCCGCTGGTGATGGCGATGTCGTTCTTCCCCAAGGAAGCCCGGCCCTTGTGGGATGCCTATTCGACCAAGGCGATCGCGCACACCATCGACGTCTATGGCAAGTTCGCTTTCCCGTATCCCTATCCCGTCGCGCAGTCGGTCAACGGCCCGGTTGGCGGGATGGAATATCCGATGATCACCTTCAACGGCCCGCGCCCAGTGAAGGACAAGAAGACCGGCAACCTGACCTATACCGAGCGCGCCAAATATGGCCTGATCGGTGTGGTGATTCACGAAATCGGCCACAACTGGTTCCCGATGATCGTCAACTCGGACGAGCGGCAATGGACTTGGATGGACGAGGGGCTCAACACCTTCCTCCAGTTCCAGGCCGAAAAGCTCTGGGACAAGGATTATCCCGTCCGGCGCGGCGAGCCCAAGGACATCGCCGAATACATGCTGTCGACCAACCAGATGCCGTTGATGACGCAATCGGATTCGGTGCTGCAGTTCGGCGCGAACGGCTATGGCAAGCCCGCGACCGCGCTCACCATCCTGCGCGAGACGATCCTGGGCCGTGAACTGTTCGACCGGGCGTTCCGCGAATATGCGACACGCTGGCGGTTCAAGCACCCGACGCCCTATGACTTTTTCCGCACGATGGAGGAAAGTTCGGGCGTCGATCTCGACTGGTTCTGGCGCGGGTGGTTCTATTCGACCGATCACGTCGATATCGCGCTCGACAAGGTGGTGCGCGCGACGATCGAGCCTGCGGATGCGACCGCCGCTGCTGCTGCGCGCAAACGGGAGCGCGATGCCGAGCCCGGATCGCTGACCGCCCAGCGCAACGCTGGTCAGCAGACCGTGGTGGAACGTGATCCTTCGACCCGGGATTTCTACGATGCGGTCGATCCGCTCGATGCCACCGCCGCCGACAAGCGCAAGGCGTCGGAGAGCTATGCTGATCTGACCGCCGAGGAAAAAGAAGCGCGGCAGGTGACCGACAACTTCTACCGCTTCAGCTTCTCCAATCGAGGCGGGCTGGTGATGCCGGTGATCCTCAAGATGGATTTCGCCGATGGGTCGAGCGAGACCGCGCGGATCCCGGCCGAAGTCTGGCGGTACAACCAAAGGGCCGTGACCTGGCAGTTCGTCACGCCCAAGACGCTGACCCGGGCCGAGGTCGATCCGCTGTGGGAGACCGCCGATGCCGACCGGTCGAACAACATTTATGCCGGCCAGATCGCGCCCAAGACCTTGGAAATCGATACGCCCGAGGACGCCAAGAACCGGATGAAGGATTCGGACATGAAGGTGCTGCCCGATTCGCTGCGCACCTATGATGCGCCGCCGAAATGATGCAGCAACGTCTGTTTGCCACCGCACTGGCGCTGGTCGGCGCAGCGACGATGGTCCCGCAGGCCGGCGCGCACCGGGGTCACGATGCGATGAGCGTCGTGACGCTGGGCGAGAACGGTTCGGTCACCGTGTCGCACCGCTTCGAGGCGCATGATCTGGAACCGGCGCTCGCGGAAATCGCTCCTGATGCGCAGACCAGTCTCGACGATCCCGCGGCCATCGAGGAGCTCAAGACCTATCTCCTCGCGCACTTCAGCGTGTCAGCCGATGGCGTGGCCGTGCCGCTCGCGGTGTCTTCGGTCGAGATCGGCGTGCGCGATGTGCGGGTCGATTACACCGGTGTTGTTTCGGGCGAACCCAAGACGCTTGAACTGCGATCGACCATCCTGCGCGACATTTACCCGCGTCAGGTCAACCAGGTCGTCGTTCGGCGCGGCCAGAACGTCCAGACGCTGCGCTTTTCCGGAGGCGAGGCCAAGGTCGTGGCGCTGCGCTGAACGCCCAGCAGGGCGGTCGCGATCAGACCTTGTTCCAGGGGCCCGTGATCGCCAGCGTCATCGCAGGGCTGTATAGATTGACGAACAAGGTCGATCCGTCTGGCGAGAAGCAGGCCCCGGCTAGCTCGGTCTGCAGCCGGCAACGCGCCAGCGTGTAGAGCTTGCCGGCGGGCGTAACACCGCGCAGGTGGTTGTCGACGATCAGCGAATACTGGTCCTCACACACCACCAGATGGCCGTTGGGCGCGACGGTGAGGTTGTCGCCGAAATTGAACATGTCCGGGTCGTCTGACTCGACAAAATTCTGGAGCATCCCGGGAGACGACCGTTCATCGGCTTGCCCCTCGAAGCGGCTGGGGCGATAGCACATCACCTGGCCCAGCTTGGCGGCACCCCCCGATGTGCAGCAGAAATAGATCGAACCGTTACCGAAATGCACGCCTTCGCCGCGCGCAAACCGTGCCGCGCCGGCGGCATGGCCGCGTAGCCGCAGGTCGTCATCGGGGCTGTGCGTGCCGCTAAGGTCGATCCAGCGCACCGGGCGTGCCGCGCCGCGGGGCAGCGTCACGCCGGACCAGTTGCGGGTGTCGTCCAGCCCGCGTTCAACAAACGCCAGCGCCTGCAACCGCCCGCCTGCCGCCAGTCGACCCGGCTGGTCGGGCAGGAAGCGATAGAACAGCGAATCGTCGCGGTCCTCGGTCAGATAGGCAATTCCGGTGGCCGGATCGATCGCGGCGGCTTCATGGTTGAACCGACCCATAGCCTTGAGCGGCACCGGATCGACCAGGCCCTTGTGCGTAGCAGGCACCTCGAACACCCAGCCATGGTCGCGTGCCACGCCATTGCCCGCACGGGTGACATCCTCCTCGCAGGTCAGCCAGCTGCCCCAGGGGGTGATGCCGCCCGAGCAGTTGCGGATTGTCCCGGCAAGGCTCTGGTATTGCGCTTCGACCTTGCCGCTGCGCTGATCGTAGATCAGCGTCGATGTGCCCCCGGGCAGCGCGCGGTCATCATCGG
The DNA here is from genome assembly GCF_014639875.1 of Blastomonas aquatica. Taxonomy (GTDB): domain Bacteria; phylum Pseudomonadota; class Alphaproteobacteria; order Sphingomonadales; family Sphingomonadaceae; genus Blastomonas; species Blastomonas aquatica. Next base: position 564,378 of record NZ_BMGD01000003.1, read on the forward strand.
TGCGGTCATAGGCAAGCGCCACCGGGCGAGACCCGAACGGCCCCGAACGATAATGCCGCACCTGCAGTTCGTGGTTGCGGACAAGGGCAACGCGCCCCTCGCCAAGGGCAAAGCACCCCATGCCATCGGCGCGGTCGCCCACGACATGGCCATCGTCCATCGCATCGCCCGCGCGCGAAATGACGCTATAGGCATAGCCCGGTGGCAGATCGAGCACGCCTTGCGGATCCTCGACCAGTCCGGAATTGGCCGACTGCGATGATCGCCCGCCATACGCGCACCCGGCAAGCCCAGCGAAAGCCATGGCGGTCAGGCTTCTGGTAAATTCGCGGCGATCCATCTGGTTCACTTTCTTGATCATGCGGTTTCGTTTTCCGCCTCCCGCGCCGGGACGCGGCGGATCAGGAACACCAGCAGCACCGCAAGCACCGTCATTAGCCCAATCAGCAGCCAGGCATCGTTGATCGCATCAACCAGCGCCTGCCTTTCGACCAGCGGGCGTACCAGTTCCTCGGTGAACTCGTCGGGCGGAGTGCCGATCTGCTCCAGAAACGCATCGCGCGGGATGCCGATCTTGACCGCGGTTTCGACGCTGCCCGCTTGGAGCTTTGCGGCGATGTCCGCGCCATAGGTCGCCGCGCGGCTGAAGATCGTCGTGTCGATCAGTGCCAGACCGATCGCTCCGCCCAGATTGCGCATCAGGTTGAACAGCCCGCTACCATCGGCGACCTTGTCGGTGGAGAGATAGCCCAGCGCGATTCGGGTCGGGGGCAACAGACAGAACATGGTGGCGACCCCGCGCATGATCTGCGGCCAGAGCATTTCGGCGAAATCGGTTTCGGCGCTCTGGCCCGTGCTGGCGAGCAACCCCCCGGCGAACAAGACGAAGCCGAACAGGCTGAGCGTGCGTGCGCCCACTCGTTGCTCGAGGTACACTGCGAGCGGCGCGGCAAGCAGCTGCGCGATCCCCGTCACCAGCATGATCTCGCCGATCCGCAGCGCATTGTGCTCGCGTACCAGTCCCAGAAAGAACGGCATCAGATATGTCGACCCGAAAAGCCCGGCTCCCAGAATGAAGCTGAGGCCACACCCGACCGCAAAATTGCGGTCGCGAAAGCATCGCAGTTCGACCAAAGGCGAGGCCGATCGCCAAGTCCGCCAGACGAACCAGACCGCGCAGGCCGCAAAGCCGATCAAAAGCGCTGCCACCCAGGGCGAGAGCCATCCCAGCGACGGTGCGTCCTTCAACCCGATCTGCAGCGCCGTCAGCCCGGCCGCGAGCAGGAGCAGCGCAACCAAATCGATCGACCGTTCGCTGCGAGCATTGCTCGCGGCACCGCGCAGGGTCAACGCCGCGCCAATCGCTGCGAGGATGCCGGGCACGATGTTGATCCGAAACAGCCAGTGCCACGAATAGGTTTCGGTCAGCCAGCCACCGACGATCGGTCCGACCGAGGGGGCGAACACTGCGGCGACCCCCGCGATGGTGGTCGCAAGCCCCTGCGAGCGTGGCGGGAACAGCAGGAACACCGCCGAAAAAACCGCCGGGATCAGCGTGCCACCGGCAAATCCCTGCACGATCCGCCACCCGATCAGCATCTCGTAGCTATCGCTCTGTCCACAGCCTGCCGAAGCCAATGTAAACACCGAGACCGCGCACACGAACAGCCAGCGCATTCCCATCTTCGCGGTCAAATACCCGGTCAGCGGGATGGCGACGATCTCCGCCGTCAAATAGGCGGTCTGCACCCAGATCATCTCGTCGGGGGTCATCCCCAGTGCCTGTTGAATTGCCGGGAGCGAGGTCGCAACGATCTGGATGTCCAGAATGGCCATGAACATGCCAAGGGACATGCACAGAAAGCCGATCCAGGGCAGGATCCGGTAGCTCAACGTCTCGGTTTGGCTCATGCGTGCCTCGTAACCCAGGCGTCACCGGGTGGCCAAAGGAAACTTCTGGTGGGTTGCCCTGGCGCGATTGTCGGCGCGAGCGCCAACGGATCAGCGCTTGCCGCTCTCTTCGCGTTGGGCTTTGATCTTGTACATTGCTGCCTTGCAGCTGGGCGATGTCTGCTCGACCTTGGCGATCATGCACGCCTCGACCCGCTTGCGGCTCATCGCCTTCATCTCGGCAGGGCACAAGGTGCGCGCTTCACGGGCGCAGGCCTGTTTACCGGGATCCGCTGCCGCATATGCCGGGCCACTCAACGCCACCGCCAGAACCGCGCCCGATACAAGCAGGCGGATAGAGCGAGAGGCTTTGCTGCCTGCGCTGTTTTGTGCACCGGTCATCATCATTCTGTTCAACACCCTTGTTTTCCGCGTGAAATGTCGCGCGCGCACCGCAGTATAGGCCCTGGCGATGCGCTGATGGCGTGGGAAAGGAGTATCCGTCTTCCCCCGGCAGTTCAACCTCAGCGCGACGTGCCGAGGCTCGGCCCCGTCGCAAGCGCGGCAGTGGTGGACATTGACATGGCGCCCGGGGCACCACAGCTAGGCAGGATGTGCAATCGGTACCAGCCCGGCGAACGCCAACGGATCCAGGATCATTTCAACGCCAGGCTGCTGCGCGAATACAATGCGGGCCCGCCGACCGTGCACCCCAAAGAGCCCGGCTGGGTGGTCCGCATCAAGGACGGCGAGACCGTTCTGGAGCAGATGACCTGGGGCTTCCCGATGGTTCTGAGGGGCAAGCAGGGACAGCCGCTTAAGCCCAAGCCGGTCAACAACGCGCGGTTCGACAAACTGGGTGCGTTCTGGAAGCGCTGGGCATCGCAGCCCGATCACCGCTGCCTGATACCAACATCGCGTTACGCCGAAGCCGTTGGTCCAGCTGGGAAAATGACCGAAACGTGGCTTTCGCTCAAGAATGAGCCGCTGTTTGCCTGGGCGGGGCTTTGGCGATCGTCGGAAGAATGGGGCGATTGCTATACCGGGGTGATGACCGAGAACGCACCCGAGCTCGCGGACATCCACGACCGCTCGCCGGTCATCCTGCTGCCGGACCAATGGCAAGCCTGGCTTACCACACCGCTCGAAGACCTCTACCGGTTCGACACACCGTTTCCAGCCGACGCCATGGAGGTCGAGGCGACGTCTGATCTGTGGGCGCGCCCGAAGATGAAAGGAAAAGCAGCATGAAGCCTGAGCGTGACCCGGTAGCGCCGGGACAGCGCAGCGTCTGGGATTTTCCCCGGCCCGCGATCGCTGAACCGTGCGATGCGCATGTCCGGATCGAACATCGCGGCACCATCATCGCCGAGACGCGCGAGGCGGTCTGCACCTTCGAGACGAGCCATCCGCCGAGCTACTACATCCCCCCGCAGGCGATCACCCCGGGTGTGCTGCGACGTGCGACAGGCAGCTCGTTTTGCGAGTGGAAAGGCGCTGCGGTCTATTGGGATGTTGTCGTTGCCGACACTGTCCTGCCGCGGATCGGCTGGAGCTATCCGAGCCCGAGCGCGAGTTTCGCTAGGCTGCGCGACCATGTCGCGTTTTACGCTGGGCCGTTTGATCGGTGCACCGTCAACGGTGAGGTGGTCATTCCCCAACCCGGCGCATTTTACGGTGGCTGGATTACATCGGGCTATGCGGGACCCTTCAAGGGCGGGCCTGGGAGCATGGGATGGTGACCTGCAACGAGGATGGGCAAAAAGCAGGCATGCATCGGACATGGTCTGCACCGACCCCTGGCGAGTGGTGGGCGTTTGCCAGTGGTCTCAGCTGTTGAAATGGAGGGAGCAAGGCGCGGTTTGCGCCGTTCAAAGGGTGAATCAGGCGAGCGCCTTGAATATCGCCTGTGCCAGATCGGCGTGGCGAAACGGCTTGTTGAGCTGAGGCAAGCCCAGTTCAAGCTCACCTCCTGCATAGCCGGTAACGATCAGCACCGGCAGTTCAGGTTTCAACTGTGATGCGCGTTCGGCAAGGCTTGCGCCATTCATCCCCGGCATCATGTAATCGGTGATCATCATATCGACCTGCAGACCGGCCTCGAGTTCGCTCAGCGCCTGGGTCGCGGTCGCGACATCACGAACATGATGACCTATCTCCCGCAGCATCTCGGCGGTTCCAAAGCGGACCACGTCCTCGTCGTCGATCAACAAGATGTTCAACGCTCGCATTTCGGGCAGGTTATGCTGGGATCGAATTAGGGGTTCAGAGAAGGTCGCCGTTTCACGGGCAACCGGAAGAATAAGGTCCGCCTGGGTCCCAGCGCCCAGTTTGCTGCTCAGCGATAGCGAGCCGCCAAGCTGTGCTGCCAATCCGTGCACCATGGAAAGCCCAAGGCCCGTGCCCTTGCCGGTTCCTTTGGTGGTATAGAATGGCTCGATCGCGCGTGACAGCGTTTCCGCGTCCATGCCCGCGCCGGTGTCGCGGAGCGAGATGCACACATAGTCGCCAGACGGAATATCCCTGGTTGGCAGATCGGTAAGCGAAGCCGTGTTCGTCACAATCTCCAACCTGCCCCCGTCGGGCATGGCATCGCGTGCATTGACGCACAGGTTCAAGATGGCGAGTTCCAGTTGACTAGCATCCGCCAGCACCGCAGGCGTATCGAGTGGACAATCGATCTCGAGCCGGATCGCCGGACCGATGGAACTGCGAATCAGGTCCTGCATACCCAGCAGGAGGGCAGTGAGATCGATGGGCTTGGTTTCGAGGGCTTGCCGGCGGGCAAACCCGAGAAGGCGGCTTACCAGCACGCGCGCGCGTTCAGCAGACTCGAGCGCGCCATTGATCAATCGCTTCATGCGCGGATCCTGATCGCCATAACGATGCCAGAGCAGGTCCAGCGCGCCTGTAATCGGTGTCAGTAGATTGTTGAAATCGTGGGCTACGCCGCCTGTAAGCTGGCCAATTGTCTCGAGCTTTTGCGCCTGATGCAGCTTTTCATCCGCGATCTGCCGCTCGGCGACCGCATCTTCGACCCGCCGCTCGAGTGTTTCGTTCAATTCGCGCAGCGCGGTCTGCGCCCGGGTACGAGCCGTCACGTCCTGGAACAAAACCGCGACTTCGTTCCGTGCGGCAGGTTCGATACGGAATGCCGATAGTTCGAGGTGACGGCGGGTGGCCAGCAACTCACGCTCGAAACGGATCGGCTTTCCTGTTTGCAATACATCGCGGTAGAGTTCTATCCAGCCGTCGGCCTCATCGGGGACCAATTCGCGGACCCTGCGGCCGATGGCATTGTCGATCCCGGTGTGCCGCTCATAAGCTGCATTCATTTGTACATGAACATAGTCACTCAGCGGGCCGTGTGCGCCATCGATGAACCGGATGACGCAAAACCCTTCGTCCATCGTTTCGAAAAGGGTTGCGTACCGTGCCTCGCTCTCGCGCAGAGCGACTAGCCTGCTGCGGGCTTCATACTGTCTGCGGCGCGCGCGCAGGGCTGATTGCGCAAGGCTGAGCAATGTGGTCGGGTGGAATGGCCTTTCCAGAAACGTGACGTTGCCCAGAAGCTCAAGATGGCGACCAGCGGCAGGGTTACGCTCCAGCCCACCACCACGGTTTGTCAGCAGAATGAATGGAAAATCCGACCACTCCTGCTGATTACCCAGCCAGCGCACCAGCGGCGCAATATCGCCGGACTGAAGCGCCTCCTCGGTGATGAGCGCAAAAGCGGCGCCATGGTCCAGCTCTTCAATCAAGGCGAGCAGCGACGAGCAGACGAGCGATTCCAGTCCGCCTTCGGACAATAGGGCGCTTGCGATCGCTGCATCGAGTCCGACCGGTGCGAGGACCAGCGCCCGCTCGGAAAGCGTGGCTCGAATCACTGAGGTTTGACCCCGGGCAGTGGAGCTGAACCGACCAGCACCGGAACGCCCTTCAGGACGCCTTGGAAATCGGTCAGTGGCGGGCCGAATGCCATGCCCTGGTTGTTGATGCTATACTCGCGAATGGAGTCCTCGTGCATGCTCATGCGCTTCTTGACCACTGAGATTGCTCTGCGCACCCGGCCCATCGCCTCAAAATAGCGGAGCAAGATGACCGTATCTGCGATGTAGGTTACGTCGACCGGCGTCTTCATGTCCCCGACCAGCCCATGCTGGGCCACTGTGAGAAACGTCGTGGCGCCTTGCCGGTTCAGATATTGCAGAAGCTCGTGAATATGCAGGATGAGGGCGTGCTCGCCGGGCATCGATGCGTTGTAGCCATTAAGGCTGTCGATGACGATCGTGCGCGCACCCAGGGTTTCGACACAATGACGCACGCGGGAAGAAAATTCGCCTGGCGTAAGTTCGGCTGCATCGACCTGTTCGAGGACAAGGTTGCCAGTCTTAATCATCGCCTCAAGATCGATATCGAGTTTCAAGGACCGCTGGATCAGCAGGTCGATTTCTTCATCGAAAACGAACATTGCTGCCCGCTCCCCCCGCGCTACAGCAGTCTTGATGAAGGTCAGCGCGAGAAGCGATTTTCCGGTGCCGGCAGGTCCTAGCAGGAGAACGCTCGATCCGCGCTCGACGCCCCCGCCAAGCAGCGCGTTCAACGCGAGGGAATCGGTTTCAAGCATCGTCCGTTCGAACCTTTTGTGATGCTCGCCGGACACAAGCCGGGGGAATATCTTCACCCCGCCAGTGTGGATCGACAGATCGTGGAAACCTCCCCGGAACCTGCGTCCGCGGTATTTGATCACCCGCATCCTGCGCCGTTCCGGTCCATAATCCGGGGCGACCTCTTCAAGGCGCACGACGCCATGCGCAACCGAGTGCACCGTCTTGTCGTTGCTGTCGGTTGTCATGTCATCGAGCATCAGCACCGTAGCATCCTGGCCGGCAAAGTAGTGCTTCAGCGCCAGAATCTGGCGGCGGTAGCGCAAAGAGCTTTGCGCCAGCAGGCGGATTTCGGAAAGACTGTCGAGCACCACCCGCGAAGGGCGAATTTCCTCGAACTTGTTGAAAATGCGTTTGGTGGTTTCGCCCAGTTCAAGGTCTGAAGAATACAGCAGGCTCTGCTGCTGCCGCTCGTCGAGCAAATTTTCCGGCGGGACCAGCTCGAACAGATCGAGGTTGTCCAAGGACCAACCGTGTGAGCGCGCGGTAGCGTGCAGTTCGTCTTCTGTTTCGGACAGGGAGATGTACAGACAGCGCTCACCCCCGAGCGCGCCGGTCATCAGAAACTGCAGCGCAATGGTAGTTTTACCGGTGCCCGGGTTGCCCTCGAGCAGATAAGATCGCCCGCGCTCGAATCCGCCGCCGAGCACATCGTCCAATCCTTCGATCCCGGTTTTTGCCTGTTGGTTCTCAGTTGTTTCTGTCACGCATCGTCACCTATCGACTTGCTAACTTCCCGGCTTCAACCGAAGCTTGTTATCCGGCCGTGTTCCTTTTTGCCGCTGTTGCCTGATGTCCTGAGTTTTTGCCGCGACTGTTCACACATCGATTTTTCCTTGCTGGACCTCGGAAATTGAAGACGCTTGCGATCATTGCCTGGTTCCCTGCGAGGAACAATCCACGCTGGCACGTACCAGCACATGGTTTCGATCTAGACTGTAGGGAGGATCTTCGACGCGCGGCCGCAAATGTCCGGAATGGTTCAGACGGAGGCCTGCACTCGACAAGCCCGCGCTGGTGGCTGTATTCGAGCTTCATGAAGCTGACTGATGGAAGATGGCATCGGAACGATGTCGGGAACTCGAAGAGTGAAGAGGCAACCAGCCGATTGCTCGCATGTATTAGAGTTATGCCCGAAGCAAATCAGCCATGAGCAGCGGAACCGAATTGCTACTTCAAGAACTCGGGATGTTTGCCCGGGCTGCCAAGACGGTCCATCTTCCGATAATCTTCACCGATGCCAAATCCCCGGGCGATCCGGTGGTGTTCGTCAACGATGCCTTTGTGGCGCTGACCGGGCTGGGCCGTGAGGCAATTTTGGATCAGCCGCTCGATACCTTGCTTGGCGAGGTTACCGATCTCACCAGCCTCTCGGCAATCCGGCGGCAAATGCTGGTGGAAGAGTCCGGGGCATGGGAAATGCCATGCCGCCGTACAGATGGTACGGCATTTACAGCGGCGATATTTTTCAGCCCCGTGGAGGATGATAACGCCATTGTCCGCCGCCACTTTTTCGTCATTGTGGAGCTGGGCGGGCAAGTTGAATGGCTGCTTGAGCAACGCAACGCGATGCACGCGCTATATGCGCAGGCGCCTGGCTTCATCTCGACCTCGACCGGGCCGGAGCATCGGTTCAGCTTTGCCAATGCATCCTACAAGCGGTTCGTTGCGAGGGACGATCTGATCGGCAAGCCTGTGGCGGAAGCCTTGCCTGAAATGGTGGATCAGGGGTTCCTGAAAGTGCTCGACGAAGTGTACCACACCGGCAAGCCCTACACCGGAACCGGGATGCCGATGGGAATCGTTATCCCCGAGACCGGTGAAATCGAGATGCGTTACTGCGATTTCGTCTATCAGCCGGTGCGTGATGCCAGTGGCAAGATCACCGGGCTATTCTGCGAAGGCTATGATGTCACCGAGCAGCGGGAAACCGCCGACCGGTTGTCGATGCTGCAGGCCCAGATGATCCATCTTTCGCGGGTCAATGCGATGGGAACCATGGCCACCACGCTGGCGCACGAACTGAACCAGCCGCTGGCTGCGATCGGAAACTACGCCACTGGCCTCGCACGGATGGCCGAGGCCGGACCGATCGATCGCGAGAACCTCGGCCTTGCGCTGCGGGGGATCCAGGAAGCAACCCAGCGCGCGGGCGATATCATCCAGAACCTGCGCGACCTGACCCGCCGCAGGGGACCAGAGCGAACCAGCTTCGATCTGGGAGATGCAGTCAGCGAATGCATCAGGCTGGTGCAGGCAACGGTACCCCCCAGCATCATCATCACGACGGAAATTGCGCCTGATACCCGGTTGGCGGCGGACAGGGTGCAGATCCAGCAGGTGATCATCAACCTGCTGCGCAACGCCTGCGACGCGGTGATGGCCACCCCGGTCAAGAACGTGACGGTTTCCACCAGAACCGTCGACGCAAACCTGGTGGTCTGCATTTGCGACAGTGGCGCCGGTGTTCCGGTCGAGGTCGCCGAACGGATATTTTCCTGGTCGGAATCTTCCAAGGAGGGCGGAATGGGGTTGGGCCTGTCGATCTGCCGGACGATCATTGAAGCGCATCACGGTCGTATCTGGCTGGAGGACAGCGGGACGGGGGGGTCCGAATTCTGCTTCTCGATGCCCATGCAGGAAGGTCTGCTGCCGACGAAAGGCAGGCATCACAGATGACATCTCCGACAACCCCCGGCAATCCTATCGTTGCGAGCGCTAAGCGCCCGGCGCGCAGAGTCTATATCATCGATGACGACAGCCAGATCCGCAAATCCCTCCATTTCCTGCTCGGTTCGAGCGACATTCATGCTTGGCCATTTTCATCTTGCGGGGATTTTCTCGAGCAGCTTGCCGATCTTGCTCCAGCGCCCATCCTGCTGGATATCCGCATGCCCGAAATCGACGGGCTGCAGATGCTCGAAATCCTTGGTGAGCGCCAGATACCCTGGCCGGTGGTCATCATGACCGCGCACGGCGATGTTTCTATCGCGGTGCGCGCGATGAAGCTTGGGGCAATCGACTTTGTGGAAAAGCCGTACCGACCCGATCTGCTAGACGCCGTGTTGGAGCAAGCCTTCACCCAGCTTGATCGGATGGAGCAATCGGTCCACCGCCGTGATGAAGCTCGGCGGCTGATCGAGCATTTATCAAAACGCGAGCGCGAGATCATCGCAATTCTGATGGAGGGAGTTCTCAACAAGGAGGTCGCCCACCGGCTGGGTCTGAGCATTCGGACGGTCGAGATGCACCGGGGCAATGCCTTGGCCAAGCTGGGACTGCGCAGCGTTGCCGAGGTGGTCACGTTGATCAATGCTGCCAAGCTTGGCCCCGACGGTCTGAATTCCCTGCAGTCCAAGGTCTGACTGGCGCCCCAGGGATTGGGTCGATCAATCTTCCAGACATGCGAAGGCCAGGGTGGAAATAGCGTTGTACGCCTTGAACCCGATCTTGCCAGCGGCAGCCCACTGGATCCGCCCATAAACGCAAGGTGCATTACCGGCTTTGACGATAATGTGCTGGCCGGGCCTCAGGCCGGGACCTGTATCGATCAACATTCCGGTCGATGAGACATTGCGGATCGTTGCGGGGCGAGGGGGGCGGCCCGCAAGCAGGCGAGCAGTCGCGTTGATCTGCTGACGCAATGGGCGCGGTTGATGACCCTCATACATGCCATGATCGACATATTCGGGATCAACATCGAACATCTGGAGAGCGTTGGGAAGATTGAGGCCGAACTGACGACCAAGCACCCATTTGACCGTTCCGGCGTGATAGGTGAGTTCGTCGGTCGTGATGTGCATGACCTGCCCAACGCTCAACTCGACATTGGCTTCGCCCTTCACACCCATTGCCGATGCATCGCAAATCCGCACATCACAGAACACATCGACGGGGTAGACCGTGGCATGCAGGAACACAGTCCGGCGGCGGCTGGTGCGCCGTTCGGAAGGGTCAAACGCCGCAACGCTGGGGGGCGACGGATGAACAAGATAATTGCGAATTTGTTTCAGAAGCATTTTTTTGACCTTTCCCCGACCGATTGCAGACGGTGTTTGGGGCTCAGCGCGTTAACACCGCGTAGTTTGAGATACGGTAGTTCCACGGTATGACGATCCGCGCTCTCGCGTTATCAGCCGCGGCCCTCGGGTGCTTTGTGCCACCTGCAGAGCGAAGGCTTCATTTTCTTCCAATGATGGTTTGCCACCCCTGCGTAAGTTGAGGGTGTTGACCTTGATGCCCGCACACGCCACACGCCGGGCTCATCGTGCTGCTCAGGATTTTTTGCATTTGCCCATACCATTGCCCCGGCCACTTGCCGATCAGTCCTGGCAGGCGATCACCATCACGTCGGGACTCGCATTGGTTGGCGGGCTGACGTTGTTTTCGGTGGCCGATGGTTCATTTTCGCCCTGGGCTGCCTCGCATGGTGTCCGGTTTTTCCTGTTCCTGGCGGTCGCTATCGGAATATCCTACATCCCGGTCACCTTCTACAAGCCTTTGGTCTATCCGGCTCTGGCAGCAAGCCTGCTGCTGCTTGTCGCGGTGCTGTTGCTGGGCGCGATCAAGGGTGGCGCGCGAAGCTGGCTCGACCTTGGGTTCATGCAAATTCAGCCCTCCGAACTCGTAAAGATCGCGCTGCTCGGGGTGCTCGCCCGGTTCTTTGAGACGGTTCCGCCGACCGAGATGCGGTCACTCAGGGCGTTGTGGCCACCCATCGTGCTGACGGCGGTGCCTTTTCTGCTCATCGCGGCTCAACCCGATCTGGGGACGGGTATGTTGCTGCTGCTTAGCGCCGCAATCAGCTGCTTCCTTGCGGGCTTTCCATTGATGTGGTTCGTCGGAGCCGGGCTCGCGATCGCGGTTTCAATCCCGGTCATCTACACGTTCCTGCTGCTTCCGCACCAGCAGCAAAGGCTGACGATCTTTTTGAACCCCCAGGATGACCCGCTTGGCGCGGGGTATCATGTCTCGCAATCGCTGATCGCAATCGGGTCCGGTGGGATTGACGGCAAGGGTTGGCTGGGCGGCAGCCAGAGCCATCTGCAGTATCTGCCCGAAACGCATACCGATTTCATCTTTTCCGCGATTGCCGAAGAGTGGGGCCTGATCGGCGGGATCGTCGTCATCATGCTGTTCGGGCTTTTGGTGCGTTGGGGAATGAAGGTTTCGCGCAAAGCGGGCGGTCGATTTGAAAAGCTGTTCGCGGGAAGCCTGATCAACAGTCTGTATCTTTACATTGCGATCAACCTGATGATGGTGATCGGTCTGGCGCCCGTCGTCGGCATTCCGTTGCCGCTGGTATCTTATGGAGGTTCGGCGATGATGGCCGCGATGCTGTCCATAGGCCTGCTGATGGGAATCGACCGGGCCAATCGGCGCTCCCCCCGCGACATCCGCCCCTGACGGGGGTGGCTATCTCCGCAGAGTTTGGTCGGGGTCGGGGGCCGGGCGGGGGTCGCGTTAGCGCGGCAGCGCCTTGGTTGCGCCTTTTTCCAGCCGAACCCGCGTGATTTTCAGCCCGCTGATCTCTTCGATCGTCAACCGGTATCCTGCAATGTCCAGCCGATCGCCCTTTTCGGGAACAACGCCTTTCTCAGCGAGGACTAGCCCCGCGATGGTAACGATATCTTCCTGTTCGAGGTCGATGTCGTGGTCTTCCGAAAGCTCGGCCAAGGTCACTTCGCCGTCGAGCAAAAGGCTGCCTTCGGGGGTTTCGAAAATCCATTCGGCCTTGGTTTCATCGATCTCTTCGATCAGGTCTTCGACCAGATCATCCATCGTCACAAACCCCAAGGTTCCGCCATATTCATCCACCACCAACGCCGCGTGGGTGCGTTGCTTCTTGAACAGCGCCAGAAGTTCGGTTGCCGTGGTGGTGGCGGCGACCCTGGGGAGCGGCCTGGTGACACCTGATAACGTCGTCAACGTGCCAGACATCCGGGCGCGGATGAAGTCCTTGACGTGCAGCACCCCGCCGATGTCATCGAGCGACCGCGAGTAAACAGGGTAGCGCTGACGCGTGGATGTGCCGAGAAGTGCGGCGATGTCATCGACAGGGGTGTCGAGAGCGATCGCGTGCATCCGCGACCGCGACGTCATCAATTCCTCTGCCGTCCGGTCCTCCATCTCGAAGATGTTCTCGATCAGAATACGTTGAGCTTCGTCGAGTTGGCCGCTCGCGGCAACCTCATCGGTCGCGATCTCGAGTTCCTTGCTGCTGTACAGCAACGAGGTCTTGCCAGGATCGGGGATTCCCAGAATGCGCATCAGCCCGAAAGCGGTCTGGTTCAGCACGAACACCATCGGACGGAAGACAAAACCGAACAATTGCATCAGGGGGTTGATCGACAGGCTCACCTTTTCGGGCAGCTGGAGCGCCAAGGCCTTGGGGATCATCTCACCAAACACGACGTGGAGATAGGTTATGCCGCCCAGCGCGATAACAAAGCCCGCGACGTGCGCCTGATCATAGCTGAATCCGGCACTTTCGAGCCCGGGGTAAAGCCATGCGGCCACCGCTGGCTCACCGTACATGCCAAGTCCGATACTGGCGAGCGTGATGCCAAGCTGGGCAATCGCGATGTAGGAGTCCTTGCCCCCCTCGCGGTCGAACAATTGGACCAGCCAACGCGCGGCAGAGTTGCCGCCCGCCGCGAGGGTCTGCAATCGGCTGCGCCGGGCTCCGACAAGCGCGAATTCAGCAGCAACGAATACGCCGTTGATCGTGATGAGAACCAGGATCACCAGGATCGGAAGCAGATACTCGCTCATACCTCCTGCTCCTCTCGCTGCTCTACCCGGACAAGGACACGCTGGACGGCATATCCGGTCATTTCTTCGACCCGCAGACTGTAGGGCGTGCCCGGGACCAGCATCTTGTCGCCGACCACCGGCAGGCGCCCCAGTTGGTGCCATACCAGCCCGCCGATCGAGTCAGCGCGATCAATTGGCAGCTCGATATCGAACCGGTCGGCAAGCGTTGACAGGCCAACATCGCCGCGCACGCTGCGCCCGCCATCGCGCGCGATGACCAGCTCCTCTTCCTGGTCGAATTCGTCTTGCAGTTCGCCGAACACTTCTTCCAGGGCATCTTCGAGCGTGACCATGCCGGCGATGCTGCCATATTCGTTAATGACCATGGCTGTCCGCCGGCCCTTGTCGCGCAGCGTCTGCCACAGGCGCGGAACGGCCATCATCTCGGCAACGATTAACGGGGATTGTGCCACCGATCCCACCGTCGCCCCCGGGTCGCGTTCGAACGTTGCGAACAATGTCCGCACATGAACGATGCCAACGATGTCTTCGGCATTTTCGCCTGTTACCGGAAAACGCGAAAAGGGTGTGCTGACGACCCTGCCGAGTGCGGCCTCGACCGTTTCGGACGCCTCGACCACGGTCAGCCGGGTGCGCGGTGTCATCACCTCGCGCACGGTGCGCTCGCTGACCTTGAGCGCTCCCGACAGCATGTTGCGCTCATCGGCGTCGATCAGACCACCGGCGGCGCTATCGCGATACAGGCCTTCCAGTTCATCGGGCGAATGGATGTGGGTATGGCTGTGGTCGGTGTTCAGCCGGAACAAGCGCATCAGCGCAAACGCTGTTCCGTTAAAAACGAAGATCAGCGGCTTGAACACCAACAGGCTGGCGCGCATCGGCATCAGCGTCGCCATCGCCAACCGCTCGGGATAGCGCAGCGCCACGGTCTTGGGCAGCAGTTCGCCCAGCACCACCTGCAAAACCGTGACCGCAAGCAGAATAACGATAATCGATGCGGCCGGCCCGCCGATTGGTCCCAGCACCGGTGACAACAAGGGCGTCAGCTGTGCCTGACCATAGGCGCCCGCGATCAGGCTGCTCAGGGTGATGCCGATCTGGCAACCGGCGACATAGGTGTCGAGCCGCTTGGGATCGCGCAGGATCACGAGCAGTCGGTCCGCCGTCCCGTTTCCAGCCTCGGAGATTTCCTGAACCCGCGACTTGCGCGAGCCGACCGTGGCAAACTCCGCCGCCACATAAAGCGCGTTAGCCGCGACCATCAAAAGGATGACGGCTATCGGCATCAGGACACTGCTGAAACTCATAAATCTCCGTCCGAACCGTCAGCAAGACGGGTCCCTTGACCTGAAAACCAACACATCGTCGCAGCAGGCGCTGGCTTCAATCCCCGATGGGTCGGGCCCGCATGCTGAATTCAGACGCCACTAGCGGGTTGTTCGCCAGGCCACCATTCTTTAGTCCTCTCGATCTGTGAGAAAGCGCTAACTTAATCAAGGCCGTGCGCCTTTGCAGTTTTTGGGCGAAATCGAAGCAGACAGAGTTGTGCCGACGCGAGGCAGCAGCGTGATACCCGCGCAGGCTCCCGCCGCACAGTCCAAATCGGGGATCAAAGGTTGCAGCCAAGGGTTTGCGGGCAGGGGCTTAATCGGGTGCTGGCCGCCCCGGTATCAACGGATCGGGTCCTGCCGGGACTATCCCCGTTGGATTGATAAAGTCATGACTTGCGAAGTAGTGATGGCGGATATGCTTGAAGTTCACCGTCTCGGCGATACCGGCCACGTCGTAAAGCCGCCGCGTGAATGCTGAGAGGTTGGGATAATCGGCGATCCGGCGCACATTGCATTTAAAGTGGACGTAATACACCGGATCAAAACGGATCAGGGTTGTCCAGAGCCGGATATCGGCCTCGGTGAGTTGACCGCCGACCAGCCATTCCTGGGCCTCGAGATGCTGCTCCAATTCATCGAGCATCGCAAAAAGAGGTTCGATGGCGTCATCATAGGCACTCTGAGAGGCAGCAAAACCCGCCTTGTAGACGCCATTGTTCACCGCGTCGTACACCTTGTCGTTGAGCGCATCGATCTCTTCGCGATACGGCTGCGGGTACAGATCCAGATCGTTTGCTCCGCATTGATCGAAGGCGGTCCCCAGCATCCGGAGAATGTCAGCGCTTTCGTTGTTCACGATCGTATCGGTCTTGGTGTCCCACAACAGCGGCACCGTGACATGGCCCGAATAGTCGGGCTTGGCCTTGGTGTAGATCTGGTGCAGATTTTCGGCACCCAAAAGCGGATCGGGGGTCACGCATTCGCCGTCACGGAATGACCAGCCACCGTCCTTCATCAACCAGTGGACCACAACCAGTTCGATCGCGCCGGTAAGCCCTTTCAGGTGCCGTGCGATATTGGCGCGGTGCGCCCACGGACAGGCCAGGCTGATATAGAGCCGATAGCGGCCCGGCTCTGCTGCAAAGCCTCCCTTGCCGGTCGGACCAGGCGCACCGTCGGGCGTTATCCAGTTGCGAAAGATGCTGTCGTCCCGCTCGAACGCGCCGCTTTCTTCGTCGCTATAATCCCACTCATCGTGCCATTCGCCGTCCTTGAGGAAACCCATAATCTGACCACCCTTGTTGTGTTGCTATGACCAAAAAGCGAAGCACGCGCGTTTACGTTCCGGGTAATGTTGAAATCACCCACCCAAAGCGAGAATCCAAGCACGAGAACGGCAGGCTCGACAGGCTTCAGCGTCAATTCGGGCCTTGATCAAGCCCGGTTATCTCGCGTGCTTGCAGGAGGGGTGGGCGGCCGCAAAGAGAGTGCCGTGCACTTTGATAGTGGCAGCCAAATGCGCTGGTGCAAGGGCGGTTCGTGTGATGGTGTCACTGTAGCGCGCGCTGCGGGGTACACTGTGTCAAAGGCATCCACATCATGGCTGCAATCTATCGGGAAATGACGCGGTCCGGACCTTTCCCATGACGCAACCAAACATTCCTTCACCGGTATGCTCTTGGTTGCACACATCACCGATCCCGGCCTCGATCATTTTCGCAGCGGTCCGGTGACGCGTCACCAAAATTGACGATTACACCTACGGGTGCGGCACTGACGGTTCCTCCGGGATACCTTGTATGGGAGTCTCAAAGGGTTGCGTATCGGCATCATTTCTCATCTCAAGCACCCCATTGCAGAGCCATTTGCCGGTGGGCTGGAGATGCACACGTTCCTGCTCGCCAAGATGCTGCGGCTGCGCGGTCACGACGTGATTTTGTTCGCCACTGCCAAGTCCGACCCTGATCTGGGGTTAGAGGCGATCTGTTCCGAAACCGCGATCGCGCGGGTCGGAGTTGCCGAAGCTGGCGATGTCGCGTTCTTCCGCGAGCACCACGCCTATCTCACCTTGATGAACGGGCTTCGTACGCGCAACTTCGACGTCATCCATAACAATTCGCTGCATTATCTGCCAGTGTCGATGGCGGACGGGCTGCCGATGCCGATGATCACCACGCTGCACACGCCGCCATTCTGCTGGCTGGAAAGCGGTGTGCGATTGAGCGATAGCCCCAACCATTCGCTGGTGGGGGTTTCGCAGTCGATCCAGCTTCAATGGGCGCATATCAGGGGTGTCGATGCGGTGATCCCCAACGGCATCGATCTCAACAATTTCGCATTTCGGCTTCACGCCGATGCAGATCCCTATCTGGTCTGGTACGGACGGATCGTACCCGAAAAAGGTTTGCACCTGGCAATGGATGCCGCACGGCAGGTCGGGTTGCCGTTGCGGATCGCAGGGCCTGCGCATGACGAGGCCTATTTCCGCGACGAGATCCAGCCGCGGCTAGGGGCCGATGCCCGGCACGAGGGCCATCTTGCGCATGCCGAACTTGCCAATCTGATCGGCGGAGCGCGTGCTTTCCTGTGCTCGCCGATGTGGGATGAGCCCTATGGGCTGGTGGTGGCCGAGGCGCTGGCTTGCGGCGTGCCTGTCGCTGCCTTTGCGCGCGGTGCGATTCCTGAGATCATCGATGCAGGCTCGGGCGTGCTGGCCACGCCCGGCGATGCGGGCTCGCTCGCGCTGGCCACGCTGGCCGCGATGCGGCTCGATCGGCGCGCCTGCCGTGCTCGGGCCTTTGCGATCTGCGATGCCGAGAAGATGATCGATGGTTACGAGGGGATGTATGCGCACATGATCGAGCGCATGCAGGCGCAGGTTCTCGCACCGCGTGCTGGGGCAATTGCGCCGCGGGCAGAGCCCTATCCGCATCACACTCTCCAGACCACAATCCGGGCCATGGTCCATGGGTAACGCGAGTGCGACACGGCTGTGCGTGTGTGTCCCTGCACGCGATGAGGCCGACCGGCTGCCCGTGCTGCTCAAGGCAATCGCGGCGCAGGACTTTCCAGGAGTGATCCCGGTTGCGATCGTCGTCAACAACACGACCGACAACAGCCTTGATGTGCTGGGTCGCTGCTTTGCTGACTATCTTTCCAGGCTCAGTATCGACGTCACCGACGTTCGGTTCGCGCCGCACGAGGCGCATGCAGGATCGGCGCGCGGACTTGCGATGGACCGGGGCGCTGAGATGCTCGGAGACGACGACAGTGCGATCCTGGTCAGCACCGACGCCGATGCACGTCCTCCGGCAAACTGGCTGACGGCGATCGCAACGGGGGTCGCGCGCGGCGCTGACCTGATTGGGGGGCGCATTGCGATTGACCCAAAGGAACCATTGCCTGTCCGGGCCGCCATTCTGCGCGAGGCGCTGGACCGCTATTGGGAGCAGGTGCGTGCGATCGAGGATGAGATCGACCCGGTTGCCTGGGACCTGCCTCCGCGGCACGGCGATCACACTGGCGCAAGTCTGGCGATCACGCTTCGCGCCTATCGCGAATGCGGCGGTGTGCCCAGGATCGGCTCCGGCGAAGACCGCGCACTGGTGATGGCAGCGCTGGCCCGCGGCGCCAAGCTCGCGCATCCTCACGATGTGTGGGTTAACGTCTCACCCAGGCGCGATGGCCGCGCAGCAGGCGGCATGGCAGACGATATGGCGCGGCTGGTGGACGCTGGCGCCGATAGCGCTCCAATCATGATGCCTGATTTCGTTCATTGGCGGGCCCGCGCGGAGTGGCGACGCACGATGCGCACAAGGGCGTCCAGTCCAGCACAAATGGTCCGCGACGAGGCCTTGCTGCCACCTATGCCGCACGACATGGCGCTGGAGGTGATGGCATGACCGCGCGGCCGATCGGCTATTATGTCCACCATCACGGCGCGGGTCACCTGACCCGCGCACGGGTCATCCGCGATGCCACGAACTTGCCGGTAACCATGCTTGGCAGCCGGATTGGCGCAGAGGGCATCGCGCTGCCAGACGACCGGTTGGACGAAGGTTTCGATGGCCGGGATCACGCGGCTGACCGCCCCAAGGTGCTGCACTACGCCCCGCTCGACCACGACGGCATCCGCAGCCGCGTTGCCCGCATCGCCCAGTGGATCGAGCACGCCCGCCCGGCGCTGATGATCGTGGATGTATCGGTCGAGGTGGCGATGCTGGCGCGGCTGGCGTCGGTACCCGTGCTCAATGTCCGTCTCAGCGGTCGGCGCGATGACCCTGCGCACCTCGAGGCGTTTCGCGGCGCACAGGCACTGATCGCGCCGTTCGCGCGAGAGATCGAACATCCGACTACACCCGAGTGGGTTTGCGCAAAGACGTTTTATGCGCCGGGACTCACCGATGCCGCGCCGGTACAGAGCACCGCGAGTGGCGGCGTGCTGGTGATCCTGGGCGAAGGCGGGACATCGCTCACCGCGCAGGCGATCGCAGAGGCCGCCAGCGCCTGCCCGCAGCACCAATGGCGGGTTGTCGGGAACATGTCCGCGCCGCCCGCTTGCCCCACCAATCTGGTGTTCGCGGGCTGGTGCGAGTCTGTCGGCAACGAGGTCGCCAACGCCTCGGTCGTGGTCGGAGCAGCAGGCAATGGCGTCGTCGGGCTGGTGATGGCGTCCGACCGCCCTTTCGTGTGCATCCCGGAGCCGCGCCCGTTCGGGGAGCAGCATGCGACTGCATCCGGGTTGCAGCTTGCTGGCGCGGCCATCATTCACCCGTCATGGCCGGATGCGCAGGATTGGCCCGCGATCATCGCATCGGCGCTTGCGCTTGACCCGGCGGTGCGCCGGACGATGTACGACCCGCAAGCCGCGAGCAAGCTTGCTCGCTGGCTGGAGGAACAGGCCTCTGCCCGGGGCACCCAGGAGATGGCAGCATGAGCATGGCCAGCCTGCCTGTCCCGGCATCTCCTGATTGTGTCGCCGCCGCAGCAGCCCTTGCAGAAAGGCTTGGCCATCTGGGCGCGCGCTACGATGCCGCGCCGGTCTATCCTGCCGACAGCATCGCGCTGATCGTGCGGGCAGGGCTGCACCGGACCTTCGCGCCGGTTGCAAGTGGCGGACATCGGTTCGCAGGCGAGGCAGCGCGCCACCTGGCAATGCTGGACGTTCTGCGGATCATCGGCCGCGCCGACCTCAGCGTCGGCAGGCTGTATGAAGGGCATGTCAACGCGTTGCTGCTGTTCGGCTGGTACGCCACGCCCGTTCAATTGAAGGCGCTCGACCGCTCGCTCGCTGCAGGTTCCATCCATGGCGTTTGGGCGACCGAGCCACCTCCAGGAGTTGCTATCACCGAGTCAGCAAACGGCCCTGTGCTGAAGGGGGGCAAGTCGTTCGCCACCGGCGCGGGCGGAAACTCCCATGCCCTGATCACTGCGCGCAGACCAAGTGGCGAGACCCAGCTGGTGATCGTGCGCGCCGATGACCCCGAGCGCGCCGACCTGTCGAACTGGCGGGTCCGTGGAATGCGCGCGACCGGCAGCGGCAGCTATGCGCTCGATGGGATCGCGGTGACGCACGAAGACTGCCTGGGCGAGGCGGGTGTGTACCACAGCGACCCGTGGTTCACGACCGGCGCGTGGCGTTTCACCGCAGTCCAGCTTGGCGGGATTGAAGGATTGCTAACCGAAATCCGCACGGCGATGCGTCCGGCAGCGCGCGAGGACTCTGTCCAGCGCGCGCGATTTGCCGATGCTGTCGCGGCCACCCGCACCGCCTATCTGTGGGTCCGCGAATGCGCGCTGCGCGCCGCGTCGCAAGATGCCGATGGCCCGGCATTCGCGCAGATGACGCGCGGGATCGTCGAGCGCGCAGGGCTCGACGTGATGGAGGCGGCAGCGCGGATCACCGGCACCTACAGCGCGCTGGACGGAACCCGGATCGACAAGATCAGTCGCGATCTCAGCCTCTATCTGCGCCAGGCAGGACCTGATTACGCGCGCGACCAGGCGGCGCAGGCTTGGCTAGAGCGCGATCCGTGGGGTCATAGGGACCGGTTGTGGTAGACGGGCAATTGAGCGCGCGCAGCCTCTCGGCGCAGCCGTGGCGCAATTTGCGCTGGCTGGTTATCGCGCCGCACCCGGATGACGAGACGCTGGGTGCGGGCGCGCTGATCCACCAGACCGCGCGCGAGAATCGGCTGGCAGCCATCGCCTATTTGACCGACGGCTCAGGCTCGCACCCCGCTAGCGCGGGCCGCGGGCTGGTGAGCGCTCGCAAGCGAGAGGCGGCACTGGCGATACGGCGTCTGGCGGGCGGGCCGGTCAAGACGCTGCATCTCGGCTGGCGCGATGCATCGCCGGCGTGTCCTGGCGAAGCGCTGTTCGAGCGGACCTGCAGGCGGCTGGCGCGGTTGTGCGAAACGCGTCGGGTGGATGCGATCGCGGTAACCGCATTGCACGAGCCGCATTGCGACCACGCCGCTGCAGCCAGGCTGGCCTATGCCGTACGCGATCGCACCAGGCGATTGCTGAGAGTCGCTGAATACATCGTTTGGGCAGAGCGACCTTCATCCCATGACGGCCAGCGATACAGATCTCAGCCCATGCCCCCAGGGCGACGCCGTCACGCGCTCGCCGCGCACCGCAGCCAGACCGGAGCATCGCAGGGCCCCGGGTTCCGATTGCCGCGTTCTTTCAGGCGGATGGCGGGCATCGATATTCTGTATCACACCGGAGAGTGACCATGCGGCACCAGACCAGCCTTGATGCGAAATATTTCGAACAGATGTTCCGCGACAAGCCCGACCCCTGGGGCTTTGAGACCAGCGCTTACGAGCAGGCGAAATATGCGCGTACGCTCGAGGCGCTGGGTGACCGCCGGTTCGATCGTGCACTTGAGGTCGGCTGCGCGAACGGCGTGCTGACCGCACTGCTGGCACCATATTGCGATCGGCTGCTGGCGATTGATATCAGCGAGACGGCGCTTAGGCTTGCGCGCGAACGTTGCAGCGACCTTGCCGATGTCGCGTTCGAGCAGCTTGCGTTTCCCCGGCAGACGCCGGAGGAAAAATCGTTCGATCTGCTGCTGCTGTCCGAGGTCGTCTATTACTGGGACGATGGCGATTTGGAACGCGCCGCCGAGTGGATAGCGCGCACCGTGGTTCCCGGCGGCAAGGTGCTGCTGGTTCATTGGACGGGGGAAACCGACTATCCGCAAAGTGGCGATGAAGCGGTGGAGAAGCTCTACGCGATGCTGACTGACCGGATCGACCTGGTGCGCACCGATCGGCAGCCCGAATATCGGCTCGATCTGTGGCGGATCAGTGCATGATGTCGGTCCTGACCATTGTCCGAAACCGCGCCGGTCATCTGGCGCAACTCGTCGAAGGGCTGCGCCGCAGTATTCAGTTTCCTGCCGAACTGGTGGTGGTGGACATGGCGAGCGATCCTCCGGTCGAGGAGTTCGACGCTGACTTTCCTGTCCGCGTGACGCATCTGGCTAGCGAGCGCTTGCCGCTGGCCCAAGCGCGCAACCTCGCCGCGCGCCATGCATCTAGCGAAAACCTACTGTTTCTCGATGTCGACTGTATTCCCATGCGCGCGCTCACCGGGGCGATCGATCAGGCGCTGGATCAGAATGACGCGCTGATCTGTGCCGAGGTGCTCTATCTTGGCCCTGATGATGCACGCGGGGAATGGGTCGAGGAGGATCTGGCAGGATCGGGCAAACCGCATCCCGCGCGCGAATTTCCCGCGCATGGCATGCGCGCAGAATCCAATCCGGGGCTGTTCTGGTCGCTGGCGTTCGGTATCCGCCGCGCACGGTTCGAAACGCTGGGCGGTTTCGACGAAGCCTATCGGGGCTATGGCGGCGAGGACACCGACTTCGGCTTCCGTGCCGATGCTGCAGGGCTACCGCTGCTGTTTATGGGAGGGCCTGGCGCCTTTCACCAGCACCACCCCAGCCCCAATCCACCGCTTCAGCATTTTGATGACATCGTGCGCAATGCGCAACTCTTCCGCGCGCGGTGGGGCTTCTGGCCAATGGAGGGCTGGTTGCAGCAATTCGAGGCGATGGGCCTGCTTCGCATCGAACCGTCATCGTTGCATGTGCTACGCCGGCCCGCCGGGTCATAGCGGGTGCGGACCCGTCAAAATGTTCCGGGCCTGGGGTACGGGATGTCCCGGGCAGGGAGTACGGGCATACCGGGGGGGCAGGCTTGGCGGGAACCCCACCATCGCTTGCTCGTTCAGATCTCATGACCGCAGTCACAGCCAGACAAACATTGCTGCTCGAAATCAGGCGGCCGAAGATACTCTTTGCCGTCAGTCTGACTCCGACCGGGATCCTGGCCATCGGTGCGCTTACATCAGGCATTCTTCTCGCGACCAGCGTCCTCGTAAAAACGTCCATCAAAGGGTCCGCACAGCCCAAGCGAGGGTGACGTCGGGCAGTTCCTTCTAAGTGCATGTGCTTGCTAGCGTTTCTAAAGTCGGGGTCGTCGGATGTGAGCATTCGCCCTCCTGAAACTAATGCGCACCAGCTAATCTAATTTCTCGAACTTTCAAAATCTCTTGAAACATCGGGGTCGTCGGCTATGGGTCTGCAATGCAACCCGCCGAACCGCCCGCGCTGTCGATTCCCGAGCAGCAGATGATCGACCTGATTGGCGACCAGCTCAAATACCATCGCTTTGCTCGCCCGGCGGGGCGATTGTTCGGATATGCAATCGTCACCGGTGAGGCGTTCACGTCGCAACAGGCAGAGGAGGCGCTCGGGATGAGCGCTGGCTCCGTGAGCAGCGGATTGAAGCCGTTGCTCGATATGCGGCTGTTGCGCCGGGTCGATGTGCGCGGTGACCGGCGTCATCACTATGTTCATGACGAAACCGCGCTCGACCGGATGCTCGAGGTCTCCATTGTCGCGATGGAACGCCACCGCGCCCAGATCCAGCAGCGGTTGCGCTCAGTGACCCGGCCAGGGGCCGCCAAGCGGATCGAGCGCCTGTGCCGCATGTCCGAGATCATCGGCGAGACGATGCAGGAGGCTGCGCGGCGTTTCAGCAGCGAACACGATGATTAAAGCTGATAACACGACCCGGGAGCGCGCTGGCGCGTTGCTGCGTGCAGGATTGCTGTGCGCAACGTTGGCGGGCTGCGCCGCCGTGCCCACACGTCCCGAGCCGCCAGTGCCGCTGCCCGAGCGCTTTGTCGCGCCTGCAGAGGCACCCGCCGGTGACGCCGTTGCGGTGGCCGATCGCTGGTGGACCAGCTTTGGCGACGAGCGGCTCGAACTGCTGGTCGAAGCGGCAGTGAGCGACAATCCCGCGATCGGCCAAGCGGTCGCGCAGACCGAGATCGCTGCCGCACAGGCGCGGATTGCGCGCGCCGACCTCTTCCCGCAGGTCAGCGCTGCGCTCGCTGCCTCGCGGCAGCGCCAGAACCTTGCCGGGCTCGGCCCGATCGGCGCGCTGCCTGGCACGCCTGGCGGGGATCTGCCGAGCGGTTTCACCTTCAACAATTTCTCGACCGCGCTCGAAGTCCAATGGGAACTCGACATCTGGGGTCTGCTGTCGAGCCAGACCGCTGCCGCGCGCGCCGATTTTCTGGCGAGCGCGGAAAACCTGCGGGCCACCCGGCAGGCGATCGCGGCTCAGGCCGGGCGGCTTTATTTTCAGGTCGTCGAGTCGCGCGCACAGCTCGCGGTCGCGCAGACAACCGAAGCAGCGCTGACCGAGATCGAGCGGCAGATCGCCAACCGCGCCCGCGCAGGGATCGCCCCGCCCAGCGATCAGCTGCTCGCGAGCGCCAATCTGGGAGCCGCGCAGGCCGGGGTCGAGCAGCGCCGCGAAGCGCTCGAGCAAGCGACCCGGCAGTTCGAAATTTTGCTGCGCGACTATCCCGCCGGCACCATCGCCACCCCCGACACGCTGCCCGCGGTCCCTCCGCCGCCGCCCGCGGGCTTGCCTGCCGACCTCCTCGTGCGCCGCCCTGATGTCGCCGCCGCCGAACTATCACTGCACGCCGCAGGATACCGGCTCGAGGCCAGCCGGCGCTCCTTCCTGCCCGGAATCGGGTTGACCGGATCGATCGGCACCGCGAGCCAGGATATCGGCCGGCTGTTTGACCCCGGTTCGCTGGTCTGGACCATCGCCGGGCGATTGCTCCAGCCGATCTTCCAGGGCGGGCGGCTGCGCGCGCAGGTCCGCAGCGCCGAAGGCCAGCGCGACGAGGCGCTCGAGGTCTACGCCGAAGTCGCGCTACAGGCGCTCTCCGAGGTCGAGACTGCGCTCGCCATCGAGCAGGTGCTGGCCCGCCGCGAGGCTGCTTCGGACACCGCCGCCCGCGCCGCCGAAGGCGCGGTCGAGATCGCCTTCAACCGGTATCGCGAGGGGCTCGACCCCTTTCTCAACGTGCTCGAGGCGCAGCAGCGCGCGCTGGACAGCCGCAGCGCACAGATCGCCACCCGGCGGGCCAGGCTCGAAAACCGGATCAACCTCCATCTTGCGCTGGGCGGCGATTTCGTCGCGCCCGCCGAAGCGACCAGGAATTGACACGCATGCGTCCTCCCCGCCGCCCCCTTCTTGCACTTGTGGTGCTCTCGGTTGCGTTGCTGACCGCCTGTTCGGAACAGGAGGAGGCCGCCGAGGAAGCGGTGGTGGTGAGCGTTCGCGTCGAACCGGTCCAGCGCCGCGCGCTGCAGGCCTGGGTTTATGGCCAGGGAACCGCGCGCGCGGTGCAGCGCGAGTTCCTCACCTTTGCCGATGCCGGCCGGGTCGAATGGCTCGACCCGCAGCTGAGGCTGGGCAGCAGTGTCGCGCGCGGCAAGCTGATCGCCTATCAGGAGCCTGCGCGCTCTCGCGCCGGGCTCGCCAACGCAGAGGCCGCCCTGATCACGGCACGCAGCGAGATTGCGCAGGCACAGGCCGCCGAACGCGAGGCGCGCGCCACGCTTGAGCTCGCCCGGGTGACGCTCGAGCGTTACCGAACGCTGATCGCGCAAAATTCCGCTTCGCAGCAGGAGTTCGACCGCGCCGAAGCCGAGTTTGCGCAGGCGCAGGCGGCGCAGGCACGGGCGCGGGCCCAGACACGCTCGGCACAAGCGCGCGTCGGTTCGGCGGATGCAGAGATCGCGCAGGCGCGTCTGGTCGTGGGCGATTCGCGGATCGTCTCGCCAATCAACGGGGTGATCTCGCGGCTCAACATCGAACAGGGGCGCTACTTCACCCCGCAGACGGTCCAGACAACCTCCGAGGCGAGCGCATTGCGCACTGTTCCGGTGGTGGTGATCGATCCGTCCGCGTTCGAGATCCGCGTCGATCTGCCCTCCTACGCCTATCGCCAACTGGCGATAGGCTCGCGGGTGATGATCGGCGCGGGCGAGCGTCCTACCGGAAACGCGGCCGAGAACGGTAACGGTGACGCGGCCGCCAGCTCAAGCCTGCCCGGCGGACCGCCGATGCCGGTTGGCGACTACCGTATAGCAGGCACGGTCCACGCGATCAGCCCAGCGCTCGACCCCGAGAGTCGTACCTTCGAGGTGATCATCCGCACTTTGGGCCGCGCGCCGCAGCTGCAGGACGGTGAATTTGTCGCAACCTGGATTGCCCAGCCAACCCGCCAGCCTGCACTCACCGTCCCGCTCAACGCGCTGCGCACCCGTAACAACCGCAGCTTCGTCTTCGTCGTTGATCGCCAGCGCAACATTGCGGTCGAGCGAGAGGTGCGTCTGGGTGTCCAGTCCGAAGGCCGCCAAGCCGTGCTCTCAGGCCTGCGCGAGGGCGACATGGTGGTGACTGCAGGCCGCGCACGGCTGTCGAACGGGGTCGCGGTGCGGATCCTGGGCCAACCGCAGCCCGCCGCAGCGCAACGACCGAAGCGGTGACGAGCGCGATGGCGGACAGCGACCCGGTAGATCGCGAACCGACAGCCGGTGGACACGGGCAGGCAGCAGATGCCGAAACTCCGGAGGTGGCTGCTGCCGGCAGCCTGGTGAGATTCTTCTTCCTCAAGACGACCTTCGGTATTCTGCTGGCCATCACGCTCGCGGTTGGCGGGCTGTTTGCTTATGGCGCGCTCGTCAAGGAGTCGCTGCCCGATCTTGAGATCCCGCAGGCGATCATCAACACCGCCTGGCCAGGCGCCGATCCGCAGACCATGGAGCGCCAGATCACCGAGCGCATCGAGGACGAGATCACGACGCTTCAGGGCGTTCGTCGGGTCGATAGCGCCTCGTTCGACAGCTTTTCGGTCATCTCGGTCGAGTTCGAAGCCTCGGTCGAGGTGAGCGATGCTATGGGCCGATTGCGCGCGGCGGTGAACGATGCCGAGGCCGAATTGCCCGCTGAGGCCGAACGCCCAACAATCAATCAGATCTCAGTCAGCGATCTCCCTATCCTGACAATAGCAATCGCTGGCGACGTCACTCCCGATACGCTCAACCGCGCTGCAGAGCAGTTGCGTGATCGGCTCGAACGGGTCACCGGAGTAAGCGAGGTCGAACTCGGCGGCAATCGCGAGGAGATCGTCCAGGTCCTGCTTCAGCCCGAGCGGATGCTCGCACTGGGCCTTTCGCCGACCCGCGTTCGCGATGCGATCCAGCAGGCCAATCTTGAACAGCCGTTCGGCGAGATCCGCAGCGACGAAATCGGCGCGATCGTCCGCCTCGAGGGTCGGTTCTCGACGATCGAGGAACTGCGCGCACTCCCCGTCGTGCGGCTGAGCGACGGCGCATCGCGGCGCGCAATCCGGCTCGAGGAGGTCGCGACGATCGAGCGGCGGCTCGAGCCCGAGACCACCCGGGCGTTCGTGGGAGGTGCCGAACGCGCATTCGTGCCCTCGGTCGAGATCACCGTGACCAAATCACCCGGGGCCGACACCGTTGCGCTGGTCGACCTGATCCGCTCCGAACTTGCCGCAATCCAGAACGGCGCCGACTGGCCCGATGGTATCGAAACCACGCTGATCCAGGACGAGGCCGAGCAGATCTGGTCCTCACTGAGCGAGGTCTTCGTCTCGGGCCTGCAGGCGATGCTGATCGTCTTCGTCGTGCTGTTCCTCGCCATCTCATGGCGCGAAGGGCTGATCGCCGGGCTGTCGATCCCGATCACATTTGCCGGGGTTCTGCTTGTGGTGCTGCTGCTGGGCTATTCGCTCAACGAACTCGTCATCATCGGCATGGTGATCGCGCTCGGGTTGATCATCGATGTTTTCATCATCATGCTCGAGGGCCTGCACGACGCGATCTATGTTCGCGGCGAGACCTTCGGCCAGGCGGTGCTCTCGACGCTCGACCGGTTCGCGGTCCCCGCAATCGCGGGACAGCTGACCACGATCCTGGCGTTGGCGCCCTTGATGGCGATCTCGGGACCGGCGGGCCAGTTCATCCGCGTGCTGCCGGTGACGACGATCATCTGCCTGGTGCTCGCGCTGATCGTCGCGCTGCTCGTGTCGGTGCCACTGTCGCGCTACCTGCTGGGTCACCAGACCCGAACCGGCGATCAGGAACCCAGTCGCGCGGACCGGTTGACGGCGCGTGCCATGGACCGGCTTGAGGCCTGGCTTGCAGCGACCGTGCTGCTGTCGCGCAGGCGAGCAGGCTTTTGGGTAATGGGCGCGACCGGTATTTTCGCGCTTTCGCTGGTCGCCTTTACCCAGACACCGACCGAATTCTTCCCACAAAATGACGGTGAGCGGCTGGGCATCAACATCGAATTGCCCCCGAGCACGCAGCTTGATGAAACCCAGGCGTTGGCCGACGCGGTGGGTGCGATCCTGCGCGAGCGCCCCTATTTCGCGCATGTGATCAAGCTGGTGGGACGCAAGAGCCCATTTGCCGGGGGCAATGTGGCCGCTGCCCTCCAGCCTAGCGACAGCGAAAACTATATCGGCTTCTCGGCGATCTTCGTCGAACGTGGCGAGCGCGAGGCCAGCTCTTACCGGCTTGCCGAACAGCTGCGTGTCGAGCTCGGCGACTATCTCGATGCCAATGTCGCCGGTGCCGAGCTGCTGGTCGTCGAGGAAGCTTCGGGCCCGGGCTCGGGCGAACCCATTGAAGTCGAGATCCGCGGGCCCGACATGGACGAACTGCAGGTCCTGGCGACACAGGTCAAGGCCATGCTCCAGCGCGTGCCCGGCACCGGCGGGGTGCGCGACAATCTTGGCGCACTGAGTTCGCAGATCGCGCTGCGTCCCGATCGCGAGGCGGTCGATTATCTGGGCGTGACCCAGGCTGAACTGGCAGGCCAGATCCGGATTGCGCTCAGCAATGACGAAATCGGTCGTTTCGCCACCGGCCCGGGGGAGGACGATATCGACATCCGCCTGGGCACCGAATGGCCCAGCCGGCCGGGCGAGGCACGCGGACCGCGCGACCTGGAAGAGATCGCGCTGGTGCGCGCGTTCAGCGAGTCCGGGCGTTCGATCTCGCTGTGGCAACTGGTCGATCCGGTCAGCTCTGAGGGCGCTGTCGCCATCGCCCATAGCGAGGGGCAACGCGGAATCCGTGTTCTGGCAAGCAACGAGGGCCGCACGGTTGAGGACATCATCGAGCAGATCCGCCCCGAACTCGATCGGATGCAGGCCGAATGGCCTGCGGGCTATCGCTATCTGATCGGCGGCGAATCGGCGGATGCGGGCGAGGCCTTCGGCTCGGCGGGTATCGCGCTGGTGGTCGCTATCATCCTGGTTTTCGGGGTGCTGGTGATCGTCTTCGATAGCTTTAAACAGGCCTTCATCATTCTGGCGACAATGCCGTTGGCGCTGATCGGAACTTTTCTTGGTTTCTTCGCCTTCAAGATCCTGTTCTCCTTCTTCGCGATGATCGGCGTCATCGCACTGGTGGGGATCGTGGTGAACAACGGCATCGTCATGGTCGATACGATGAATCGCTATCTCGCTGAGGGACGCAGTGTGACAGAGGCCGCCGCCTCAGGTGCTGCGCGGCGGCTCCGGCCGATCGTCACGACCTCGGTGACCACGATCGCCGGGATGGCACCGCTGGCGATCAGCAGCGATCTCTATCGCCCGCTGACGCTGACCGTGATCCTCGGGCTGATCTCGGCCACGGTGCTGTCGCTGGTGATCGTACCTGCGCTGTATATGCTGCTGACGAAATCGGGATCGCGGGCCAGCGGCCTCGACTGACGCGGTATCCTGGCTTTCTACCCCGGTTAAACATCACCGTCCGCAGGTACGGTCCCGCGCCCGCGCCGTTGACGGTATATGAATAAGCATGCTGTCGAGCACCGCCAGCTCCGCCTCCGAGAAACGATGGCGCATCTGCACGACGCGTCCATGGAAAGGACACGCATAATCCTGTCCGATTACGACATCCTAATGTTGCGCAGCGACCCTGGAGAGGAACTGACCACCTGCAACTGGGCGCCGTCCTCGGGGCTGCTGTTCAGAGGACCACCGCTCGAACATCTTGGCAGGCGGCGGGGTCGATATCGCCGGGGATAAGATGATGGAGGTCAATATCGACACGCCCTGCGGGATCAACTTCATGGACGATCTGGCGGGCGTCGACTTCAGCGGTGCGATAGGGTTTTCCGATCACCGTGGATCGCTGAGCTAATCCGGAACTATCGCGCAAAACATGCGTCAATACTTCATCGAAAACGCATCTTCGGGCGAGATTGCATTGCTGTTTTAGCAAGGCCCTGCCGCATCGTCCGGACTCAACCGATCCAGTGCCCGTGTTGGCGGAGCAGGAAGAAGCCCAAGTGAAGATAACCGACTATATTTCAAGTCGCCCCGCAGTTATGACAGCTGCGGCCATAGGCGTGGTTGCAACAGGCGCGGCAATTGCCGTCGGCATCCGCAAATTCAGCGACACTGGCGATGCGACCAGCAGGATAAGCACCGATGCGCCGCACTGGGTGCTCCATAAACCGTCACAGCGCACGATGTTCGGCAAGTCGGTGCTGATCAACCGTCCGCGCCAGGAGGTGTTCGATGCGTGGCGCGTGGACCGTTTTGCCGAGTTCATGGAAAATGTCGTATCCGTTGAGATCGAAGGTGCTGACGTCGCGCGATGGCATATCAAGGCACCTGCTGGTCGCGAAGTGACGCTGATCAACCGAATAACCAAGACCGATCCTGGCAAGGCGATCTTCTGGCAGAGTGATCCGTCTTCGGACATAGCCAACAGCGGCGAGGTGCGGTTTAGCGATGCGCCTGCTGGTCGCGGCACCTATGTCACCCTGATCCTGGCCTATTCGCCGCCTGGTGGCGAACTCGGGCGGCTGGCGGCCAAGCTGTTCCAGCGCGAACCCGAAATCCAGGCGCGCCGCGATCTATACCGGTTCAAGCAGCTGCTCGAGACCGGCGAGGTTACCACCAATGCATCGCCTTCGGGCCGGTGATCCGAGTCCGTCACCCAGGCCCATATCTGATAACGGTCTCACGACCGGTTTCAGTTTCATATCTGATCCAAGGAAATTCCCATGCGCGCAGTCACCTGGCAAGGACGCCACAAAATCAGCGTCGATACCGTACCCGATCCCAAGATCGTCAATCCGCGAGATGCTATCCTAAAGGTCACATCGACCGCGATCTGTGGATCGGATCTGCACCTGTATGACGGCTACATCCCCGGAATGCGCGCAGGCGACGTCGTCGGTCACGAGTTCATGGGCGAGGTCGTCGAAATCGGGGCGGAGTCGCCGCTGTCGATCGGCCAGCGCGTGGTGGTGCCGTTCACAATAAGTTGCGGCAATTGTTTCTTTTGCGAAAAGCAGCAGTTCAGTGCGTGCGACAACGCCAATCCGTCCGAAACTCGCGACGCATCCGAGATGATGATGGGGCATGCGATGGGCGGGGCATTCGGATATGCCCACCTCACCGGCGGCTATGCTGGCGGACAGGCGGAATATGTCAGGGTACCATATTCGGATGTCGGGCCCGTGGTAATTCCGTCGGAAATGCCCGACGATGATGTGCTGTTTCTGTCCGATATCCTTCCGACCGGTTGGCAGGCGGCGGTCAACGCCGACATCGAGCGTGGCGACACGGTTGCGATTTGGGGCTGTGGTCCCGTCGGGCTGTTCGCCATTCAATCTGCGCTGTTGCTGGGGGCCGAACGGGTGATTGCAATCGATCATTTTCCGTCTCGGCTAAAGCTTGCGCGCGACATGGGTGCCCAGATCCTCGATTATACTCAGGTCGATGTCCGCGAGGCGCTCGACGAAATGACCGGCGGCATCGGTCCTGATGCCTGCATCGATTGCGTCGGCATGGAAAGCCATGGCTTCACACTGGATAACGTGCTCGACCAGGTCAAAGCTCAGTTGATGCTGACCACCGAGCGCCCGCACGCGCTGCGGCAGGCGATCCTTGCCTGTCGCAAGGGCGGGAGGCTCTCGATCCCCGGCGTTTATGGCGGATTTGCAGATAAATTTCCGCTGGGTCAGCTGATGGAGAAGGGGCTGACGGTCAAAAGCGGGCAGACGCATGTCCAGAAATACACCGACGAGTTGCTCGACATGATCAGGGAAGGCAAGTTCGACACGACATCGCTGATATCGCATCACGCGTCGCTAGAGGATGCAGCCGACATGTATCGGAATTGGCACGACCGGCAGGACGAGTACACCAAGATCGTTCTCAAGCCGGCGCTCGCCAGAGGCGTGGTGCAGACCCGCGATCAGCTTGCCATGGCATGATCGATCTCACTTGAAACTGCGGGTTGCCTGCACCAGCAGGTCACCCCGCAGTCGTCAGGACCAAGTTTGCCTTGCGGTGGTCGAGCCGCAGCGGGTTAAGTTTCGCATCCGTCATCACGGCAAGCCGATAGTCGGTGCAGCACCGGTGAATGTCCGCACGGTTGATATCGCAATGTCGTTCACTGGAGCGTGACGAAGGCTCGGCGGTTTGCAATCCGTGCTGTCAAGGGCTGCCGCGAACGCCCGTTGTTGCAGGTGTGCCATTCGATTGGCGACAGTGCGCAAGGCGATGGGATTAAACCCAAAGCCGCAATGCGCGCTTCGCACTTCGATATTGAGCGTTGTCGACTTGTGGGGCTCGAGTGCCAAGAGACAACGCCTTCGGAAACGGGGTCGTTCGCAGAACGGCGGGTCGTGGGAAACGAATCCGTAATCACCGCCATTCGCGGCCTGAGCTGGGCTGTGTCGATTGTCGCCCCAGAGCCGGACGTTCATTTTGTTCGCGCAAACGGGCGGTCTTACCGAAAGCCGGCCTTGGTGCTTGCTAGAGCTTACCATCAGCGTCGCGGTCCAATGTCGGCCACACGGCAACCAAAGCGGTCGACCTCAAGGCTGCTTTGGCCCGAATTACCTCGTAGGCATCTGGCCGAAGAAATATCCGCAAGATATTGCGCAATATACTGCGGAATGATATTAGGCGGCTATGAAACAGCGCGAATTCTATGACGATCCGATCATTCAGAAGGCCTACACGGCCAAAAAGCTGCTTGATCTTGCGTTCCTGATCAAGGCCCAGGTGACCGAAGTTTACGTGCACAGGGGCATGATCTTTCCGGTCAGTTGCTCATCCACCCTCCTGTTCCTCAACAAATGCGGCCCTGCGTCGGTGACCGAGGTGGCGCGGGCGTTGCAGCACCCGCATCAGACCGTGGCGCAGCACCTCACGACACTGAGCAAGCTGAGTATAATCGACAAGCAAGCCGATCAAACTGACCGGCGCCGTGTCGAATATGTCTTGACCGATCTTGGCGCTGCTCAGGCCAAATTGCTGGATGAGTACAACCAGGATGCAGCCCGGGTCTTCGAGCAGCTCGACCAGGACATCGGCACCGATCTTGGAAGCGTACTGGACACCGGGATAGCCGCGCTCAAGCGCCAAAGCATGGGCGATCGCTTCTGGGATCAGTTTGAAGCGGAAACCGTACAGTCATGAAGCGTGCCCTTTACCCCGTGCTGGCCATCGGCGTTGCAGCAGTGCTTTACTGGGGAGTTGCCCCCAGGCAGGCGGAAACCTCAAAAAATGCGAAATCCCTCGGTGGATTTGCGGCAGCCCTGATCGAAGAGGACGCCATTCCGGGCATGGCCGTCGCCGTCGTCAGGGACGGAAAGGTGGTCCACATGCAGGGCTATGGGTTTGCAAACGCATCAACCCGCAGGCCGATGACGCCCGATACGCCGATGAATATTGCCTCGATCAGCAAACCGATCCTGGGCATAATCCTGCTGCAATTGCGCGACCGGGGGCTGCTTGACCTCGATGCGGACGTCAACTCGCTGTTGCCGTTTCGCGTCGAGAACCCTCATGCCCAAGGCGTGCCCATCACCATCCGGCAGCTGGCTACGCACACATCGAGCATCGGCGACTATTATGACACCGCCGATTATCAGGAAGGAGCCGATTCCCCGCTGGCTCTGACCGACTATCTGCGCAGCATTCTCGCGAAAGACGGATCGCGTTATGACAACGGCGCGCACTATCTGGACGCCAAGCCGGGCACTGTGCGCGAGTATAGCAATCCAGGGGCAGGAGTAGCCGGAGCAGCTGCCGAACGAGCAGCCGGTACTTCGCTGTCAGCGTTGGCCAGAGACAACATCTTCGAGCCCTTGGGGATGGCCAATAGCTCATGGTCGTTGGCAGATTATCCCGCTGACACGCTGGCAACTCGGTACGAGGTCTATCAATGTCTGCCCTATACCAGTCTGTGCGCCAGCACGGAGGAGCCCAAACGCAACTGGCTCATTGGCAAAATCTTCAACCCCACTAAGGCTGACCGCCGGCTAAGGGCTTATCCGCAATACGGTAATCCCAATTATCCCGACGGTGGCGTGAATGCGTCTGCGAAGGACTTGGCCATTTTAGCCCAGAGCATTCTGGCAGGCGGCAAAACCAGCGGCGACCCGTTGTTGTCACCCGCCTCGTTCAACGAGATGTTCAAGCTACAGCTGCCACCAAGCATCGACGACCGACAAAGATTTTTCTGGCGGGACCGGTACGGGATGGTTGGCCACTCCGGCTCTGACAACGGCGTGTTCACATGCCTCTATCTTGATCGGGACAAAGGCAACGCCATCGTAATTCTGATGAACCGAACCCCGGATTTACGGACTGAACAAGCCATGGAACGGCTTGTTGAACGCATCAAAATTGACCTCTTGAGGGAGTAGGCCGGCTCCCTCCAAGTCGTAACGCAGTGACCATCTACGTATAGCACACCTCGCGGTCCGTTGGGCAATAGCGGTTCATCTCGCGCCATCCAAATATGACAACCGATGTCAACGAGCAGATTGATCAAGCTGTTCGCTGCTATGGCGAATGGGATTCAGACAGACAGGCCGTTCGCCAATTGACGGACAGGGCAGACCATATCCACTAATCCACCTGGAATGTGTGAACTGATTGGCCGACGGGCGACCATCAATCTCGGCAGCTTCAATGCTCTAAAAAAATGGGGGCATAGCCTAGCTAAGCCCGTTTTTGTTAGTCGCGGGCTTGCAACTGGCCAGCTAGTCGTGCTCGCATCTAACCTTAGGTGCGAGCTTGCCGGGAACGGCCGGTCGTTTAGGAAGCCGTCATTAGCGTAGGCCATCGGAAGGAGAGGAATGTCCCCTGATCCGGCATCCGTGGTCCGAGGCTGCAGTCGACCAGTTTGAGACGTTCGCTACTGCCTTGCGTACGTGCGACCCCGACAATAGCGGTCGTTCTGGTTGATCGAGGCTATATGGCAAGATCGCCCTGACAGCTGACACTCAAAGGCGATTGACCCGCCTTAAAAGCGGCCATCCATTCATTTGCTCTGGCAGCGACAGAACGTGAAGGAAGACAGGGATAGTGTATTGCTCTCTTTGCTCTATTGTGCGGGTGCGCGGAGCAACAACTAGGAATGCGTCACCTTCGTGTTAGGCGCTCCCAATACCGACCAGATCGGCGCAAGAGGCTGGGCCGGCAAGACGCCGAACCTGCTCAATGTTGCTGTGACGCGTTCCAAGGAGGTGATCTACGTTGTCGGCAATCGGTCGCTCTGGCGATCGTCCGGCGTCTTTTCCGATCTCGACACTCAGCTTGTGCGATGGGAGGCTAGACAGTCCAAAGGCAAGAGTGGTGATCGTGCAGAAGCCATTGACTGCTAATGGTTCTGCCGACCTCATCCGGCTGCCAGCTTTTGTTGAGTGCGTCTGGAAGGAAGTTGGACGTCTCCCCGGTTCGGAAGGCCAATTCCGGCTTAATAGCTGTCGTTGTGAGAGGCGGATTAGTTTGGCAAAGTCTGCGCTATGTTCGTGGCCCCCAGCCGTGGGATCGGCTATTTGACGCAGTGGTTAGATGCTCCGTCGTAACATTAAACCACGGTTTCTACAGATATGAAGCGGCTAAAAATCGGCTGCCATACTGAAACATCTGTTAGCGCGCTGCGGTGCCGCTGGTGATGCCCGCCTCAATGAACTGAGCCGCATTGCGGCCGCGTCGGATCTCATAAACGACTGTCGGCTTCAGGAAATTCTCCATCCTGAAGCGGACTAACCGGATCGTCCGCAGGCCTGGACAGTCGAGAAAGGGCTTTTTGCGGGCCGACGAACAGCCGCTTCCAGCGTAGCCGGACATTCCATTCCGCAACGCTGAGCGGCAGAAATGTCCTATCCAACGCTGGTTACTTCCGGCACCTTCCGACCCACTTTCATCGCCTGAAGTCTCCGGCAGTACAAAGCCAGGCCATGTTGAAATAGAACGTCGGCTTTGCCCGTTCGCCGAAACCTGTCGGACGGCCAGCCAACAAGGTTGTGTAAATACTGCCGACCTCGAGCAAGGTCGCTGCGATTGCATGCAGAGGCCGCAACGATTGTAAGCGCCTACGGATAGGCGCGTTACAGGGCTCGCGGATAGCAAGCCCTGTAACGCACAGCACGCGGTGTATACGCGTCAGAAATCCAGACGCAGCGTGGTCGAAATCGCCCGACCGTTGAGCAAACGCCCACGCACGATCCCGCTCGCCGGGATGGTGGCTTCGTCGATCCCGGTCAGCGCGATGGTGTCGAACAGGTTGGTGGCGTTGAGCGACAGCAGCACCCGGTCGACCGGGCGCACCTGGACGAAGGCGTTGGCGGTGACATAGCCCGGCGTCTTCAGCAGATTAACGTCCTGCGCATAGCTGTCGGTTGTGCCGATGAAGACCGCACCCACCGCGAAGCGATCGTTGCTGATCTGCGGCGTCGCCTGGAAGATCAGGTTGGCCTGATGCCGCGGCACGTTGCCCCCCAGCGCGGGGTTGACCCGGTCCCGCACGATGGTCGCGTCGGTATAGGTCGCGCCCGCAGTCAGGCTGAACAGCCCCTTGCGGAAGCTGCCCTCGAACTCAAGCCCCTTGGCCTTGTAATCGCGCGCAATGACGCTGCCATTGGCGGTGTTGATGTTCGAATCCTGCGCTTCGACATGGAAGCCGGTCAGGTTCACGCTCAGGTTCGCGTCGCGATACTTTACGCCGATCTCGGCCTGCTTGACCGGGTCGTAGGCGGCCTGCGGGATGGCGAGCGCGCCGGTGCGGTTGTCGATCACCGCACCGAAAGTGATGCGATCGGCATTGGCGCGCGCGCCGCGGCTGTAGCGCGCGAACACCGCGAACGGATCGGATACGCGGAAGTTGATGCCGGTCGAATAAGACAGATATTTGTAGCTATAGTCGACCGGTGCGGGCGAGCCGACCGGGGTGATGCCGACGCGCTGTTCGGGCGGGGAGATCACGCCGTTGCCGTCGATGTCGCGCGCGACCTGGCCGATCCGGCCGCCGCCCAGCTCGACGCCGAACACCTGGCCCTTCGCGCTGCCCATGTCGTAGCGCAGGCTGGCGCCGATCGACAGCCGGCCGACGCGGTAATTGGCCGACGCGAACGGCGCGTTGACGTCGTAAGCGAGGCGCAGCGTGCGGCGCTGCGTGCCCGACAGCGGGTTGTAGGCGAAGATGCCGCCCGCCGTGACCGGGTTGCCCGCGGCATTGAACACGTCGAGCAGCGCGGCATCGCCGCCGCCGCGGATATCGGTCACCGCGACGCCGTACAGGATCGACGTGTCGATCTCCTGCCGCGCCTTGTAGAAGCCGACCGTCGTGGTCAGGCTATTGGCGCCGATCGCCCATTCGCGGCTGGCGCGGATGTCGTTGGTGATGTTGCCGACGTCCTGCTGGCGGCGATCGCGGATGTTGTAGATGCCGATCAGCCCGTTGCCGTTGAGCGATGCCGGGTCGGCGATCGTCTGGCCGGCATCGGCGCCGCTGGCGTAGCGAAAGCTGCCGCCGGTCGCGCCGAGCCGGGTGAGCGCGGCGGCGGGCGACAGGATCAGGCTGCTGAACGGGCCGATCAGCCCGCCCGAACGGTTGGCGTAGCGGAACCGCTCGATTACGGTCCAGTCGGCGATGTCGAACCGGCCCTCGACCCCGAACGACTGTTCGCGGACCCGCTGGCCGTCGCGGATATCCTCGACGATCGGCTCGTTGCGCTCGTCGAGCAGCGTTACCGACTGCAGCGCGCGCGTCGATAGCGTGTCGCGGGTCGGGTCGAACCCGGGGATCGCCTGCAGCTTGGGATCGGCATCGGTACCCGTCGCGCGCAGCGGCACAGCGTCGTAGAAGGGCGAGCGATCGTCGAGCACCTTGCCGTAGAGGCGGACATAGCCGCTCGCGAATTCCTTGGTGATGTTGGCCTTGATCTGGCCACCGCGCTGGCCATCGAAGCCGATCCGGCGCGGTCCTTCACCCTGGCGGAAGAACCCGCCGACATGATAGCGCACGCTTGGCGTCAGCCGGCCGCCATAGTCGAAATCGGCCCGGAACTGGTCGAAATCGAGCCCCGCGGTCAGCGCGACCGCACCGCCCTCGACCTCGCCGGTCTTGGAGATGAAGTTGATGATGCCGCCGGGCGAATTCGACGCGAAGGTCGACGCCGACCCACCGCGGATCGCCTCAACCTGCGCCAGATTGAGATCGACGCGCAGGAACGAATCCGAGCTGGCACCGACGATGTCGCCGAACTCCATCACCGGCAGGCCGTCTTCCTGCAGCTGCACGAACTTGGCGCCGGACGACGACAGCGGCAGGCCGCGGATCGTGATGTTGGCGATGCTTTCGCCGTTGGGCGCTTCGGACAGGATGCCGGGAATGTTGCGCAACAGATCGCCGATCGAGCGCGGCGCCATCTTGGCGATGTCGTCCTCGCGCAGCGCGCTGGTCGAGGTCGCGCTGTCGAGCCGGTCGCGGCCCTTGGCGACGCCGGTCGAGAAGACTTCGGCGACGGGAGCCTTTTTCTTAGGGGCTTCGGCTGGTACAGTTTCGCGGCCGGTTTGGGCAAATGCAGGCAGGGCGAACGCGAAACATGCCACGCCGGTTAGGAGCAGTTTCTTCATCTTAGGGGCCGCTTTCTTGAAGAATGGTTTCGCAGGATCGGCAAAATTGGATATCCGGCCGCCGGGTCACGCAGGCGTTCGAACGTCCAATGCCTGCTTTGTAGGAGGGCGGGACGCGCAAAGGGCGGGCGAGCGGATATTTTTTCTGTGCAGGCTCGGTGATCGAGGGGCGATCGGAGAATGATCACGACGACGCAGAGGCTAGGGGGCGCCACATGGAACGGGCTCAGATTTACGCGCTGATGACTGCCATCCGAGACGCTGGCCGAGTTTACTCGTTTACTGGTCAAGAGACCGGCGGTCGCGTTGACCTTGGCGGGTGTGCCGTGGGCGCCTGATCGACGATGATTGATCACGCTCTCATCGGCGGGTTGGCCGCCGAACTACCCGTATCCGTCGCTGGGCCCATCCTCCGTCTAAATCCGGGGGTCGGACGAGCCTGCCCCACCGTACACCGTGGATTGCCCGTCACTGGC
Source organism: Blastomonas aquatica (assembly GCF_014639875.1). GTDB lineage: Bacteria > Pseudomonadota > Alphaproteobacteria > Sphingomonadales > Sphingomonadaceae > Blastomonas > Blastomonas aquatica. The sequence goes on from NZ_BMGD01000003.1 coordinate 603,846, forward strand.
GGGTGCCCGCGGCACGCCTACCAAGGCTCTGCAAATGGTGCGCTGACGCCTCCTCTCGTAATCGTTGCGATTGGGTCAGCCAGCCACCGACGGAGACACCCGCCGGGCGATGTCCCAGGCTTAGCCGACCAGTTCACGCGCGATAGCGGTGGTCACCTTGGGCTGGGGTTTGCCTGCGCGTGTCATCCCACCGCGCTGGGTGCGAGCGCGACTGGAGTGTTCAGAGGGCACCTGGCCGACATAGGCCATCACCTGTTTGGGAGTGTCGAAACGGGCGAGGTCTCCGACCTCGGTCACCAGCGCCGCGGCGCTGGCCAGCCTGATGCCGCGCAGGGCCTGAAGGTTGCGGACCAACGGCGAAATACGCCATGCCTCCACCGCTTCGCCCAGCGCTGCCTCGAGACGTCCGACCCGTGCCTGCGCTTCCAGCACCCGCTTCGGCATTTCCGCGAAGGCCAGCTGCTTCCTCGCGAAAATGCCGGATACCATCACCGATACCATCAACTGTACGGGGCGTTTATCAAGGGGACCGAGGCCCTTGGTAGCGTCGGCTTCTATGCCCGCGAATCACAGTTGCCATAGGTAGCCTTGGGAGCCACCTGGACTTTTTGAGATGCAGCTCCACCAGTTTCCTGGTGATCCATCAATCGCTGGGCTTGGGCAAATGCGGAAGCTCTCTGCCGGGTTCGCAAAGTCGTGTGTCGGTTGGCCACCCAAACTCGGTCGCTCAGCTCAGCCAATGTGGATATCCGATTGTGAAAGCAGCTGCTGTTCGGATGCCCCAAAGCGGCCGGTCAGCTTTGCGCTCAAAGAGCGCTATTTTCCGCCGCGATCCTCCATCGGCTTTTCCAGCGTTGGAAACTGAATTCCAAGCTGGTCCAGGTAGGTCGGGTATTTCGCCGGGTCATAATAATGTTTGCTGAGTTCGGGTTTGTAACGGGCCATGATGTCGGCGTTGAGCTCAATCGCGGGTTTGTCGTCCGCACCGATCATCGGTACATATTTTTGCGTCTTGGTCTGGATGTTCGTGAAATAGTCCCTCGCCGATTGGCGCAGCTTGGCGTCGGTGAGGATGTCGAGCGTCGTCATCGCAACGACTTTGGCGCCCGACACCACGCCTTTGTGAGCGATCGGTGTCGCCATGGCGATTGCATCTGTCCAGTTGTGCCCGGGGAGATCCGGAATGTTGGATGGATAACGAATTGTGATCGTCGGCACCGTCCAGGAGACATCGCCAATGTCGTCGGATCCGCCGCTCTTGGGCTCGGCCAAAGGCGGCTCGAGCTTCTTGAGTTCGACGGCAAGACCGTCTTGCTTCGGTGCTTGGGCGTTCTTCTGGACGAGCTTTGCGAAAGCTTGTTCATCAGCAGTCCATTTGGGAAGTCCGACCTTCTTGATATTTGCGTAGGCCGCTTCCGCTATGGGCCGGTTGAAGTGTCTGGGGGCCGCAGTGCCAATGATCCGACGCGTGACCGTTGTGCCCGTCATCTGTGCGGCTGCTTCTGAAATCACATTGCCGATGTCGAAGCTGTTCTGGATCTCTGTAAAACCCTGCTCGCGAAAGAAATACCAGACCGACGCCACAGATGGCACGACGTTTGGCTGATCGCCGCCATCGCTGATGACATAGTGCGAGCGCTGCTCGGGGCGAAGATGCTCACGCCGCATGTTCCAGCCCATGTTCATGAGCTCGACAGCGTCGAGTGCCGAGCGACCACGCCATGGTGACCCAGCCGCATGCGCGCTTTCGCCGTTGAACGTATATTCTACAGATACAAGACCTGTGCCCATAGGTTGGCCCCATGCTGTTTCGAGGTTGTTGCCGACATGGGTGAAGAGCACTGCATCAACGCCTTCGAACACACCCTCACGCACCATGAAAGCCTTGCCCGCGACGAGTTCTTCGGCGACACCCGGCCAAAGCACCAATGTGCCAGCTATTTTGTGGCGCTTCATCAGGTCCCTGACGGCCAGCGCCGCGACTATGTTAACCGCCTGACCTGAATTATGCCCTTCCCCATGCCCGGGAGCTCCGGCAACGAGCGGCTCGCGCCACGGGATGCCTGGCTTCTGGTTCGACTTCGGGATGCCGTCAATGTCGCTTCCAAGCGCGATTACCGGACCACCGGTGCCGTTGGTCCAGCTGGCAACCCAGCCGGATGGCAGACCTGCAACGTCACGTTGAATTGCAAAACCTACGCTTTCGAGGATGCCGGTCAGATACTTGGCGGTCTCAAATTCCTGAAACGCGAGTTCGCTGAAGCTAAACAAAGAGTCGTTAATCTCTTGCGCCAGCTTCGCCCGCGCCTCGACTTCGACAACAGACTGAGACTTCAGCGCGCTCACCGGCGGGGCAGCGCACACGGCAGCCGCCGTCCCGACACCCATTAGCCAAGCCGCAGCCCAAATAGCCGACCTTTGACTGATCATCCCGTTCTCCCGTTTTGAAGCAATCCGCATTGTTATCGCCCAGTTGCTCGAAAGCAATCTATCGTTCGGAGGCCTTCGTTCCCGAGTTGCAGCTTCCAATGAAATCCAAGATAACTGCGATTGGCCGATGGCAGGGCTATTGCCGAGAGGGCAGCCTAGGCCATTCCGGCAGTGCGCTTCATGGGGCCGTAGTTAACAGCGGGGTTCGAGCAACGAAATGAGCATGACCGGCATTTGCGACCTGAGCAGGCCAGTCGGCCGCCGACCCAGGCCCGGTCGTTCAGTGGCGTCGACATGAATGGTTGGTCCTGACAGAAGCCGCAGTAGCGGTAATTGATTGCGGGTGCCCGGCAAAGCGACTCAATATCTCGCCATTCAGCTCAGCGTTTCCAATTCAATATATTCAATTGCGTGACAACATCCTGGCCGAAGCAACGATACAGGGTGGAGCCAACCATCGAAACCAGATGCTCAAAGCGCCGCGCCGACCATGCGACCGATACCCGCCGTCAGTCCCATGGCGATAGCACCCCAGACGGTAACCCGTGCGCTGGCGCGCCAAATTGATGCGCCGCCTGCCCTGGCGCCGATTGCACCAAGCAGTGCCAGAAAGACAAGTGAGGCGACCGCAACAGCGATTGATAGGCTTTCGTGCGGAGCCACCACAATGGTCGCGAGCGGCAGCGCCGCGCCCATCGAGAACGTGGCAGCTGATGTAAGTGCTGCCTGGACAGGCCGGGCCGTGGTGACCGACGAAATCCCCAGCTCGTCCCGGGCGTGCGCGCCAAGCGCATCGTGTGCCATCAGCTGACGTGCGACAACGTCAGCCGTTGCCGCATCCAGCCCGCGACCCATGTAGATACCTGCCAGCTCTTCGATCTCTGCGTCGGCATCGTTTGCCAATTCACTGCGTTCACGCGCAATATCTGCATTCTCGGTATCCTGCTGGGAGCTGACCGAGACATATTCGCCCGCCGCCATCGACATCGCGCCTGCGACCAGCCCAGCGGTTCCGGCGATCAGCACGTCAGCCGACTGCGCGGAAGCAGCAGCCACGCCGATGATCAGGCTTGCGGTTGAGACGATACCGTCGTTCGCTCCCATAACGGCGGCGCGCAGCCAGCCAATGCGGGCGACGAGATGGCGTTCGGGGTGAATGTGCAGTCTAGTCATGTCGGGGCGCCTTTCTGGCGATGGCTTATTGGTCGTCGTCACCGATCCAGATGCTGTGACTGTCGATCATGATCCGGCTTATCGCACGCAATGCCTGGGTGCGTGCGAGTATTTCCGCACGGAACATGTCGTGCGTCTGGCGTTCTGCCAGCAGCAGGTCGGCAAGGTCGATCGCTCCCAGATCATAGCCGCGCCGCATCTTGAGCACGGCATCGACCTGGGCCTTGGCTCCCTCCCGGCTGCGTAGCCATGCCTGCCAGGCCGAGTTGGCATTCACCAGATCGCCATCGGCCATTTCGCGCACATCGAAGCCGACCGCCGCCGCCTCGGCAGCGACGGCTACGGCCTCGCTGGATGCGCGGTCCGCGATGGCGCTGCGGTGGCTGCCGCCAAGCGGGATCGTGGCGATCAGGCCAAGACCGGATTCCATGCCATCGCGCTCGCTGAAGGCGCGAACACCGATGGTGGGATCGGCAAAGCGATCCCGCCGGGCGCGGTCCGCCAGAGCCTGCACCCGGTCGGCCTCGGCGCGCGCGGCAAAAATCTCGTGGCTGCGCTGGATCACGAGATTGCGCAGCACCGGCAGACCCGTCTGCGGCAACTCGGGCAGCGGCAGTTCCTGCGCGGCCTGCGGCAGGACTAGACCCGGAAACTGCGATGTTAGCCGTGCGCGAGCCAAGGCCGCCCGGCCCGCCGCCTGCTCGGCCTGCAACCGGGCCGAGCCTAATGCCGCTGCGGCCTGATCGACCTCCAGCGGGGATGCATCGCGCAGTTCGGCGCGGCGTTTGACGCTGGTCAGCGAGCGATCAAGGTTGACCGCCGCCTGCCGGTCAACGGCCTCCTCCGCGGATGACCCAAGCCAGTCCCACCACAATTCCGCCAGCAGCAGCGCAGCCTGGTGTTTCGCATCCTCCATGCGGTTTTCAGCGGCGATGAGGCCGAACTCGCCGGCCTTGCGGTCGAGCGCCGCCTTGCCGGGCAACCGAATCGGGCGGCTGATCGAAGCGTCGAATTCGGTAAAGCGGCCTTCGCGGTCCACCGAACGCTGCATGACGCTGGTGGTGACCGAAAACTCCTGCGTTCCCGCCCGCAACGCCCGGATATCGGCACGCGCCACCTCCACCCGCGCCTTGGCTGCCAGCACCATTGGGTGTTCTTCCAGAGCGATCTGCACCTGCGGATCGGAGGGCAATCCGGTTTGCGCCAGCGCTGTGGCCGAAGTGCCCAGCAGAGCAGCGGCGGCGATCAGCGAGCGGATCATGCCGGTTCTCCTTGAGCAAGCCTGAGATCGCCAGCCTCTCGCTCCGCCCGGCTTTCGCCGAAGCGTTCGTAGAGGATCGGCAGCAGGATGAGCGTCAGCAGCGTCGCGCTGATCAGTCCGCCGATCACCACGATGGCAAGCGGCCGCTGGATTTCGGAACCTGGCCCACTCGCAAACAGCAGCGGCACTAGGCCGAACGCCGCGATGGTCGCGGTCATCAGCACCGGTCGCAGGCGACGAGCCGCACCTTGGCGCACGGCCTCAGCCAATGTCAGCCCAGTTTCACGCAACTGGCGGAAGCAGGTGACCATCACCAGCCCGTTGAGCACCGCGATGCCCAGCAAGGCGATGAACCCGACCGATGCAGGAACCGACAGATATTCGCCCGATACCGCCAGCGAAACCATGCCGCCGACCATGGCAAAGGGGATGTTGACCAGGATCAGCAGCGATGATCGCACCGAAGACAGCGTGGCGTAGAGGACGAGGAAGATCAGCACGAGCGAGATCGGGAGCACCACCATCAGCCGTGCCGAGGCGCGTTGCTGGTTCTCGAACTGTCCGCCCCACACCAGCCTATAGCCCTGCGGCAGCTTTACGTTCGCTTCGATGTCGCGCTTGGCCTCGTCGACATAGCCGACCAGATCGCGACCGCCGACAAAGGCCTGCACCATCGCAAAGCGCGATCCGTTCTCGTGCTCCAGCTTCACCGGTCCTGCGACCTGTGCAATGCTGGCGACGTCGCTGGCGCGCACAAGCTGCCCGGTGGGGGAGCGGTACATCTGGTCTGCGAACGCCTGCGGGCTCATGCCCTCGCTTCCTTGCCCCTTGATCATCACCGGGATACGGCGGTTGCCATCTGTCACCGATCCGGCGCGGACCCCTTCGACGCTGGCGCGCATCATGTCCTGCAGCATGTCCACCGGCATCCCGGCGCGACCTGCGGCCATGCGGTCCATGTCGAGCTGAAGGTAATCGACGGTATCGTTGGCGACCGTCATCGCCTCGGTGGTACCCTCGATCATTTGCAGCCGTCCCTGAATTTCGCCCGCTAGCCGTGAAAGTTCCTTAAGGTCCGGCCCGAACAGCCTGATCACCAGATCACCGCGCGCACCGGTCAACATCTCGGAAATGCGCATCTCGATCGGCTGGGTGAAGCTGGGTTCGATGCCGGGAAAGTCCTGCATCACGTCACGGATCTGGTCGGTCAGCCACGCCTTGTCATCGACGCGCCACGTATCGCGGGGTTTCAGTGCCAGGAAGCTGTCGGTCTCATTCGGGCTCATCGGATCGAGTCCAAGCTCGTCGCTGCCGACGCGCGCAATCACCGCCTCGATCTCGGGCACATCCTTCAGCAGCGCCTGCTGCACCTTCATGTCGCCGGCGGTGCTGTGTTCGATGCCGATGCTGGGCAGCTTCGTCAGCTGCACGATGATCGAGCCTTCATCCATCGTCGGCAGGAAGGTCTTGCCGGTAACGGTGTAAGCACCGCCCGCCAGCAGCAGCGCAACGCCAGCAGCGATGAACACGCGTGGCTTGTGCGCGAACGATGCATTGAGCAGCCGCTCGTAACGCGGTGTCAGTTGCCGCATCAGCCAGGGCTCGTGGTGGCTCTCGCTGCGCTTCAGGCCAAAATATGCGAGCACCGGCACCAGCGTCAGCGACAGGATCAACGCCGAGATCAACGACAGCACGATCGTCATCGCGACGGGCGCGAACAGCTTGCCCTCCAGCCCTTCGAGGGTCAGCAGCGGCAGGAACACCAGCGCGATGATCGCCATGCCCGATGCCACCGGGGTCGCAACCTCTGCGGTGGCAACGAACACGCAATTGAGCTTGCTCGCCCCCTTGTGCCGCGCATCGGACAATCGCTCGACGACGTTCTCGACCACTACCACCGCGCCATCAACCAGCATGCCAACCGCGATCGCCAGCCCGCCGAGGCTCATCAGGTTTGCCGTCAAACCGATGGCGCGCATGCAGATGAAGGTCATCAACGCCGCCATCGGCAGTGCCAAAGCCACGATGACCGATGCGCGGACATCGCCCAGGAACAGCAGCAGCAGGATGACGACCAGCACGATCGCTTCGAGCAGCGCGTCTTCCACTGTACCGACCGCGCGGCCGATCAGATCGGACCGGTCGTAAAACGGCGCTATCGTGACGCCCTTGGGCAAGGTGGCCTGCACCTCGGCCAGCCGGTCCTTGATGCCTGCGACCACCTTGCTGGCGTCTGCCCCGCGCAGGGCAATGACCAGACCCTGCACGGCCTCTGCCGTGCCGTTCTTGGTGACCGTGCCATAGCGGGTCAGGCTTCCCATCCGCACGGTGGCGACATCGCCGATGCGCACGACATTGCCATTGGCGCTGCGCACGACCACCGATGCGAGATCGTCGAGAGATTGGATCGCGCCCACCGAACGCACGATCAGCGCCTCTTCCGCCACCGCCAGACGCCCCGCGCCATCGTTGCGGTTGCTCGCCTCGACTGCGGTCTTGATATCTTCGATGGTGAGGTTGGCCGCTGCCAGCGCCGCAAAGTCAGGCTGCACCTCGAACGTCTCGACCATGCCGCCCAGCGCATTGACGTCTGCGACACCGGGGACAGTGCGCAGCGCGGGCCGAATCGTCCAGTCGAGCAGCCGCCGCTTTTCGGTCAAAGAAATCGGCCCTTCGACGGTGAACATGTAAATGTCCGACAAGGGCGTGGAGATCGGGGCCATGCCGCCTTCGACCGTGGCAGGCAAACCACCGGTCGCATTGGCCAGCCGCTCTGCGACCTGGCTGCGCGCCCAATAGATGTCGGTGCCGTCCTCGAAGTTGATCGTGATGTCGGCAATCGCGTATTTCGCCACGGAGCGCAGCACGGTCTGATTGGGGATGCCAAGCAGTTCCATCTCGACAGGCGTGATCACCCGGCTTTCCACCTCCTCGGGCGTCATGCCGGGGGCTTTCATGATGATCTTGACCTGTGTCGAACTGATGTCCGGGAAGGCATCGATTGGCAGGTTGGCAAAGGCATAAGCGCCGAATGCGGCGAGCCCCAGTGCGATGCCGATGACGGCCAGCCGCATGTTGAGCGCGGCTTCGATGAGTTTGCGGAGCATTACAATCAGCCCCCGGCCAGCAGCATCTTGAGTTCGCTCAACCCCGATACGGCAACCTGCTCGCCAGGCTTGAGGCCACTGGCGACGAAGACCGCGCCATCAGAGCGGCCAGCAACCTCCACAGCGCGTTGCACGAAGCGTTTGCCGGTGCGCACGAACACATGGTCCTTGCCGTCGATCTTGGTCAGCGCGCTGGCAGGGATGCTGGTACCGGATGCCGCGCCGGCGCCATTGATGGTGGCCATCACCGACTTGCCCGCCACCAGCGCGGGCGCGCCATCGATGCGCGCCTTTGCCAGCACCGAACGCGTGGCAGGATCAAGCGAACCGCCGACCGACACTATGGTCCCGGTGACACCCTGCAGCACTCCGGGGCCGGACAGGCTGATGCTCATGCCGGTACGCACCTGTCCTGCCATCCGCTCGGGCAGTTGCAGATCGAGCGTGAAGGCGGTGCTGTTCTCGATCACGAATGGCGCAGATGTTGCCATCACAGGTCCGCCAACCTGCGCGGTCATTGCCGCGACGCGGCCCGAGATCGGCGCGCGCAGCGTGACTTCGCCGCCTGCGCTGGCGCCCGCCTGCCGCAGGATGCGCGCGTTTTCCGATACATCCGTTTGCGCGACGCGGATTTGCGCGTTGACCTCGTCGCCCCGCGCGCCTGCGATGATGCCTTCTTCGACCAGCTGGCGGGTGCGGGCGGCGGTTGCCTGCGCCAGCCCCAGCCTGGCCTGTGCGCGTGCCAGTTCTGCGCCATATTGCAGAGGCTCACGGCTCTTGACCGTGGCGAGCGGTTGCCCGCGCGATACCTGCTGACCGGCGATAACGTAGACCCGCAGGATCGCGCCATCGAATGGTGCGGTGACCGCGACCTGTGCTTCCGGCGGCAGAGTGACGACTGCGGGAACAGTTCCCAAAGGAACGTCCACCGCAGCGGACACCGATTTGGTCTGGATACCCAACCGCTGCAATTGCTGCGCGGTCAGGGTTCCAGGTGCGACCCGAAGATCGGTGGAAACCGAAGCGGGCTGCGGGGTATCGCCCGGCCCGCTCAGTTGGTTGTAGGCAACAAGGCCTGCGACGATGGAAAGCGCAATCGCGCTGGTTGTGATGATTTGCTGCCTGTTCATGACCGGTACCTGCCAGCCGAAGCTGACAGCAACCTGACGGAGCGATCTTTCAGCTGAAGTCGAGGATCAAGGCGCTATTTTGAGGATCGGTGCGGATCGCACCGCCATGCACCTGCATAATGCGATCGACGATGGCGAGGCCAAGGCCCGCGCCATCCGGGCTGGCATGGTCGGCGCGTCGGTTGCGCTGGATCAGGTGGGTGAGCTGCTCCTGCGATAGGCCCGGGCCGCCGTCGACAACGCGGATTGCACGCGTGCCGTCGAGCACCACCTGAACGGTGCCGCCATCCGGCGTCACCCGCACAGCGTTGTCGATCAGGTTGCGCAATGCCGCTGCAATCGCCTCGCGCCTCCCGCGGACCGGCAACGTTTGGCCTTCACTGACCAGCTCGATGGTCCGGCCCTGGGCAATCACCGCCGGGGCACATCTTGCAACGACATCGCTGGAAACCTCAAACAGATCGACATCGTCGGTTGCGGTGGCTGCGGCTTCCTGCGCATCCATTTGCGCCAGCAACATGAGCTGATCGATCAACCGCCGCATCGCAGCGACATCGCCTTTCAACCGTGCAGCAGCAGGATCGCTCATGTCGTCCAATTCCAGCATCATCGCTGCCAGCGGGGTGCGCAACTCGTGCGCAATATCGGCGGCGAATGCTTCCTGGTGCAACGCCGATTGCTCCAGCCTCCCCAGCAGGGTGTTGACCGCCACGGTGAACGGCCGGATTTCGGTCGGCAGCTCACGATCATCGATGCGGATGTTGCGGTCGCGCCCCGTAATGGCGTTCAGCTGCTTTGTTGCAATCGTCAACGGCAGGAACGCCCGCCGCATGACAAACAAGGCTGCGGCAGTCATCGGCACGACCAGCGCGATCACGGGCAACAGCACGTGTTCCACCATTTCGTGCAGCGCGGCCCTCAGCGCGTCTGCCGTTGCCATCTCGGCAAAGCTGATGCGGTATTCGATGAGCACGGCGACCAGCAGGAACGCGGTGCCACCCAACCCGACAACCGCCAGGCCTCGCGCCAGAGACCTGAAAATGGACGTGAGCTGTTGTGCCATTCAGCTGCTCCGCAGCATATAGCCAACACCGCGCACCGTATGCAACTGCCCGGCAAGCCCTGCCTCGTCCAGCTTGCGGCGCAGTCGCGACACAGTGGCCTCTACCGCATTGGGGGTCACCGGCTCGTTGAAGCTGTAAAGCGTGGTTTCGATCGTATCGCGCACCACAACCGTGCCCAGTCTGCGCATCAGCAGTTCCAGCAGGTCAGCCTCACGGCGGGACAGGTCAAGTACCCGCGCGTCGCAGCGTGCCTCACGGCTGACAGGATCGAAGGTGAGCGACCCTGCTTCCAGCATTGTCGATGCGCGCGGGCCAGGCCTGCGCAGCAAGGCGCGGACCCTCGCTGCCAGCTCCTCGATATCCACCGGCTTGACCAGGTAATCATCCGCGCCAGCATCGAGCCCCGCGATCCGGTCTTCTAGCCCGCCACGCGCAGTCAGCATCAGAGCCGGGATCAGCTGGCGCAGGCTGCGCTGGCGCTGCAACCATGCCATACCGTCGCCATCGGGCAGGCCAAGGTCCAGGATGACAGCATCGAAGGCAGCGCTTTCCAGGCAGGCATCCGCCGTCGCCAGGTCAGAAGCGATGTCACAGGAAAAACCCCGCCGGCCCAGACCTTGTGCGATCAGGCCAGCGAGGCGCTCATTGTCTTCCACGATCAGCAATCGCACGGGTCAGGCCTTGTGTGTCGCAGGGCCACTGTGGAACCGCGGCGCCGACTCTCAGTCATTGTCATGATCGCCATCGGTGCCGACTGCCTCGCCTTGCTCATATTCGCCTGCTTCGCTCGATACGCCATCAAAAGCCGTCTTGTCATAGCGCAATATGCCTAGGACAGACATCACAACCACAGCGCCGCCTGCCAGCGCGGCCAGGGCGCGGGGGCGTTCGGACTGCTGCACCGGCAGCCCCGCCGCCGGTTTGCGCCCGGTGATCATGGCGCGGACAAGGTTGTCGCGCGTCATCATCGACATCACGATCACGCCGATCACATGCACCGCAATCAGCCCAAGCAGCCCGTAGGCAATCGTTTCGTGCAGATCCTCGCTGCCGCCTACGCCGGTCAGCTGGACGCCGGTCCACACCACCGCAGCAGTGCCGCCGAGCAGCGCCAGAACCGCCAAGCCACCCAGCGGATTATGGCCCACCGACCGTTCGGCCTTGCCCTTGAGCAATTCGCGCAGATGCGGCAGCAGCGCTCCGGGCCGGACGAAGCTGGCAAAGCGTGCATGCTTGCTGCCGATGAAGCCCCAGCTCAGTCGAAATACGATCAGCACGGCAGCAATCCATCCAGCCGTCATATGCCAGGTCGCGAGCACGCTATCCTCTTCAGACGAAAGAAATGCTACCACGATGGCCGCGACGAGCGACCAATGGAAAAACCTGACGGGCAAGTCCCAAACAGCGATCTGACTTTTTACTGATGCAATACCATGTGCCATAACAGCCTCCTATGAGGTGTTATTGGCCGAGCTACCTGACACCAGCCTGACGGCCGCCGAAATTTTCAGGTCGCCACCTTGAATCTACGTACCCAATGGTCGCTGGATCCAAGTTGACTCAGCAGCATTGGGAAAGGATGGTCACTTTGAGGCCCCCCGTGGCACCTGTGCGCATGTCGTTTCCCGAAAGATGAATTTCAGCACCTGGCACTGTAGCTGGTGCTATGTCTTGACGATCGTGCGAACTCTGGTTGTCGGCTCTTGGCGAAATCTGCCAGTCGACACACCGCCGGGGAACGGCAAATTTGTCCCAGGCCCGGCTGTTCGGACTGATCGAAAGACATGTCCGCTTTTGGGCAACGGGCTGGCAAGCTCTAATGACCGAGATTGGGACGCCAAGTTGACTGGCGGCTTACCGATCCGACTGCCGTCTGCAATGCCTCGACGTGCGATATGGACTGAGCCCGCCCCCTCGGTGGAGACAAGCCTTAAGTTGCAGCATTGGCTTCAGCCAACTCGGCCCGCTCAATCGCTAACGTCATAGAACATCGGATTTCGAAGCCACTCCTCGATAGCCGGTTCCCGCCACCCGCAGCACCGCTCGGCGAGTTTGAACTTCCTGGGGAACGTTCCCGCCTGGATCTTGCGGTACAGCGTCGCCCTGGAAAGCCCGGTGCGATCGAGCACGGCGTTGAGCCTCAAGAACCTGTCGGGTGCATGGGATGCCATGGCCGTTGTCTCCATCTTGTGATGTGATCTGCCCCTGCCTGCCACACAGATTGGCGATGTGCCGCTTCGTGTCAATCGAGCCATTTGCGGCAGTTTCGCAGGCAATAGGGCAGGGGAGCGCTGCTGGTGTGCTGAGGGAAATGGCAGCGTCAGCAGAATATCTCAGCTCACGGCATCTCACTGTGTTTCAGCGTGCAGCAGCGCATTTGTGGTCGCAGCAAAGCTGCGGCGGTTACCCCGCTCGGGCGGGACACAGGGGGCCGTAAATCGCCTCTAGCCACGCCAGGCCAGCGCTCAACCAGCGTTGCTGGTCCTGCACTGCGTTGCGGTGCTTGTCGCATGCGCGCCTTCCGTTGCAGCGTGGCTGCCAGCTCTTCTTCGCCGCCCCCCAGCGCCCCTTCCGGGCCGGGGCCGGATGGAAGGAGACAAGGCCATGGAAAACACTACCACTCGTAACAGCCCCTATACCGAGGTCACCCAGGGTATCATCGCCGATCTCGAGCAGGGACGTCTTCCCTCGGTACAGCCCTGGGACACATCACTTTGCGGCTGCACCATGCCGCACAATGCAGCAACCGACCGGCGCTACCCGGGCATCAATGTCCTAATCCTCTGGGCCGAGGTTGTCATGATGGGCTACGGTTCCCAGCGGTGGCTGACCTACCGCCATGATGGTCACTCCTTCCAAGCGACCGGTCCGATACCATCAAAAATACCATCAGCTTGTTGGTGTGCAGTGATATCTCGCCAGTCCAACTGGCATCATTATATCAGGAAAAACCGCGGAAAACAGCCATTTTAGGCACATTGTGGGATGCTGTGAGAAAGCATCCTGGTGACCCCTACGGGAATCGAACCCGTGTTTCAGCCGTGAAAGGGCCGCGTCCTAACCGCTAGACGAAGGGGCCATCTTCGCGGGAAGCGACCCATTAGGGATTCGCTGCGGTGCAGTCAAGCGCCCTATTGGGGCTGGCACCGCTTTTTCATTATTCCACTGCTGCAAGGTCGTCGATGTGCATTTCAGCGGCGTGGTTGCCGTTCCAGTTGTCGATCTTGACCCGGCCCGCCAGCCAGAAGCGGCGATCGCGCGGGGCACCGAGCAGCGCCTGGCCCAGGGGCGTATCGACGCTGCGAAAGGCCATCGCCTTGAACGATGCGCCGTCATCGCCTGCCACGATCGCACGGACATGCGTGGTGCCGACGACATCGCAGCGCACGATCCGCACCGGGCCGGTGGCCAGCCGCGGTGCGGGCCAGCCCATGCCATAGGGGCCAGCATTCTCCATCCGTTCGATCAGGTCCGGGGTCAGTCCGCGCGGGGCGACCAGCGCATCGACCAGCAGCCGTGACGTACCCGAAGCGGCGGCGACCTTGGCCGCCAATTGCTCCTCGAGGAAATCGCCGAATCGCTCGAGGTTATCGGCGTTGATCGTAAGGCCTGCTGCCATCGCATGGCCGCCGCCAGCGACCAGCAGTCCGGCATCCTTGGCGGCGATGATCGCTGCGCCCAGATCGACGCCCGGGATCGACCGGCCCGATCCCTTGCCGATGCCGTTGCCGTCGACCGCGATCACCAGCGCAGGCTTGTTGGTCCGCTCCTTGATCCGGCCCGCGACGATACCGATGACGCCCGCGTGCCAGCCCTGGCCCGAAAGCAGCGCGACCGCGCGGTTGTGCTGGCTGCCAAGCATCGATTCGGCTTCTTCCTGGACCATCGCCTCGATCGCGCGGCGTTCCTCGTTCAGCCGCGAGAGCTGCGCTGCGATATCGGCGGCCTCGGCCTCGTCCTGGGTGGTCAGCAGCCGGACGCCCAGGTCTGCGGCACCGACGCGGCCGCCGGCATTGATTCGCGGGCCCAGCGCGAAACCAAGATCCGCGCAGACCGGCGCGCGGGTGAGGCGGCTGACGTCGACCAGGGCCGCCATGCCGATGTTGCGCCGCCGCGCCATGATCTTGAGCCCCTGCGCGACGAACGCGCGGTTGAGGCCCTTGAGCTGCGCGACGTCGGCGACAGTGCCCAGCGCGACCAGATCGAGCAATTCCATCAGCGCGGGTTCTGAGCGGCTGGAGAAATAGCCTTGGGCGCGCAACGTGCGGACGAGTGCCGCGCCCAGCAGGAAGGCGACCCCGACCGCGGCGAGGTGACCGTGCGCGGCCGCCTCGTCGTCCTCGTCGAGCCGGTTGGGATTGACGAGGGCAAAGGCGCGCGGCAGCTCTGCAGCGCATTTGTGGTGATCGACCACAACGACATCGACCCCGACGTCATGCGCCATCTGCAGCGCCTCATACGCCATCGCGCCGCAATCGACGGTGACGATCAGGGTCGAGCCCGCCTCAGCCAGGCTGGTGAGCGCCGCGCCCGAGGGGCCATAGCCTTCCATCAGCCGGTCGGGAATGTAGGCGCCTGCATCGAGCCCCAGATCGCGCAGCAGACGGATCAGCAGCGCCGCGCTGGTGGCGCCATCGACGTCGTAATCGCCATAAATCGTGACCTTTTCTTTCGCGATCACCGCCTGCGCAAGCCGATCGGCAGCGCTGTCCATGTCGCGGAAGATCGATGGATCGGGCATGAAGCCGCGGATGGTCGGGGCGCGGTAGCGATCGAGATCATCGCGCGGTACACCTCGGCTGAGCAGCAGCAGCGCGACGAGATCGTCAGGCTCCAGATCGGCATGCCGTCGGTCGCCCTCCGCACCGCGCCAGTGCCAGGGCTGGCCGGTCATCGATTGGGTGATGCCCAGGACGGTTTCGGGGTGGAGTGTGGCCATGGGGCGGTGTTCCTGAATCTCTTAGGCTGGCTGTTTTCCGGCGAAAGCCGGAATCCAGGGCGATGCTGCACAAGCTCGCTCCTGGGCTCCGGCTTTCGCCGGAGAACGGATTTTCTTTGACCCGTGCTCTAAACCGCCCGCCGGTCTTTGGCGAGAGGGTCGCAAATGTCATTGCGCACCGCTAGACCAGAGCCATGACCGACACACCAACCTTGCTGATCGTCTGGCACAGCCGCACCGGCGCTTCGCAGGCGATGGCGCAGGCGGCAGCGGGTGCGGCGGCGGACGAATGCGGGGTGCGGCTGCTCGCTGCCGATGACTCACGGCCTGAAGACCTGCTCGCGGCTTCGGGCTATCTCTTTGTCTGTCCCGAAAACCTTGCCAGCATGACCGGGGCGATGAAGGAATTCTTCGATCGTTGCTATTATCCGGTATTGGGGCAGATCGAGGGACGACCCTATGCGGTGATGGTCGCTGCGGGCTCTGACGGGGCAGGGGCTGTGCGGCAAACTGAGCGGATCGCCACCGGGTGGCGGCTGAAGCGGATCTCCGCGAGCATCATCGTCCGCACCCACGCTCAAAGCCCGGAGGAGATTGCAGCGCCCAAGGTGCTGAGCGCGACCGAGCTTGCGCGTTGCGGCGAACTGGGCGCAATGTTTGGCGCAGGTCTTTCCATGGGCATTTTCTGACCGTAAGACCCTGAAAATCCTCCCCGAAACGGGGAGGGGGACCGCGAAGCGGTGGAGGGGAAGCGGGGTTGTGCACCCCTGTGATCTGTGTACGATCCCGCCTCCCCTCCGTCAGTCCTGCGGACTGCCACCTCCCCGTTCCGGGTGAGGATTTTCGAGTGCGTTTTCAAAGGAGTGTCGCATGCTGTTCCGTACGTCTCTGCTGGCCTTCGCTGCCCTGATCGCCGTTCCAGCCTCCGCGCAGCAGGCCCAGGTGGAAACCCGGCAGGTCGGCACCGCGCGGCTCGAGAATGTGCCTGAGATCCCGCAAGACATCCGCGATGCGGTGCAGCGGTACCAGAACTATCGCGAGGCACGGTTCCAGGATTGGCTGCCCGACGGATCGATGCTGATCACCACTCGGTTCGGATCGACCTTCCAGGTGCACCATGTCACTGCCCCCGGAGCTGCGCGACGGCAGTTGACCTATTTCAACGAGCCGGTCGGCGGCGCGAAGATAGTGCCAGGCAAGGAGCGCTTCGTGCTGACCCGCGATACCGGGGGTGACGAGTGGTTCCAGCTGTTCGTGCGCGATCTGAACGGGCTCGCGCAACCCTTGACCGAGCCGGTGACGCGCAACCAGTCGCCGGTGTTCGCCAAGGATGGCAGCCTGATGGTCTGGTCGCGCGCCACCAAGGGTTCGGCCGATTACGCGATCATGGCCGCCGATCCTGCCGATGCCGACAGCCGCCGTCTGGTGTGGCAGGGCACCGGTGCGGTCGGCCCGCAGGATATCAGCGCCGACAAGGCCACGGTGCTGCTGGGCCGCGGCATCTCGAACCGCGAAAATCAGCTGATGCTGCTCGATATGGCCAGCGGCAAGGTCACGCCGCTCGATTTTACGATCAAGGCCAAGGCCCGGTTCGAAGAGCCCCGCTTCGTCGATGGCGGCAAGGCGATCCTTGCCATCACCAACGCGGGGGGCGATTTCAGGCGGCTGGTGAAGATCGACATCGCTTCGGGGCAGATGACCCAGCTGTCGGACAAGCTGAACTGGGATGTCGAGGCCTATGATCTGTCAACCGATGGCAGGACGCTTGCCTATACCATTAACGAGGATGGCTTTTCGCGCGTGCTGGTATCCTCACTGACCACGCCTGAGGCGATTTCGTCGCCCAAGCTGCCACGCGGGGTCATCACTGCGCTGGCGTTTTCGCCCGATGGCGGCAAGCTCGCGATCAGCCTGACCAACGCCACCACGGCGGGCGATGTGTGGGATGTCGACATGCGCAGCGGCGCAGTGACCCGCTGGACCCAGTCGGAAGCGGGTGAGCTTGATCCGGCAATGCTGGTCGAGCCCGAACTCGTCCGCTTCAAGAGCTTCGACGGGCTTTCGGTCCCGGCCTTCGTTTACCGCCCCAAGAACGCTGGGCCCGATGCGAAGCTGCCGGTGATCATCGATATCCATGGCGGGCCCGAGGCGCAGACCCGGCCGTCCTGGAACCCGGGCGCGCAATATTTCGCGGATGTGCTGGGCGCGGTGGTGATCCTGCCCAACGTGCGCGGATCGGACGGCTATGGCACCAAATACCTCAATCTCGACAACGGACCCTTGCGCGAAGACAGCGTCAAGGACATTGGCGCGCTGATCGACTGGGCGGGCAGACAGCCGGGAATGGATGCGGGGCGCATCGCGGTCTATGGCCAATCCTATGGCGGCTATATGTCGCTGGCGAGCATGACGTTCTACTCGGACAAGCTCGTCGGCGGGGTGGAGCGCTATGGCATCAGCGATTTCATCAGCTTCATGGCCAACACCGAGGCCTATCGCCGCGACAACCGCCGTGCCGAATATGGCGACGAGCGCGACCCCAAGATGCGTGCCGTGTTCGAGCGGATCGCACCGCTCAAGAACGTCGGCAAGATCACCAAGCCGATGCTGGTGATGCAGGGCGCGAACGACCCGCGTGTGCCGCAGTCCGAATCCGATCAGGTGGTAGCAGCCCTGCGCGGCAACGGGGTCGAGACCTGGTACGTGCTGTATGCCGACGAGGGCCACGGCTTCATGAAAAAGGCGAACAACGACCTTCGCCGCGAGGTGGAGACGGTGTTCCTCAGCAAGCTGTTTGCGCAATGAGGACATTTTTCGATCCACGCCAGCATGACCATGCGCCTGCGGTGGAACTCCACAACGGCGCCTATGTGCCGCATGCCGAACATCGCGGGCGGATGGAGAACGTGCTGGCGACGTTGCAGCAGATCGAGGCTCCAGCAGATGCCGGGATCGAGCCGATCCGCCGGGTGCATGGTGACGATTACCTCGCCTTCCTGCAGACCGCGCACCAGCGCTGGGTCGAGGCGGGGCGCATCGGCGACGCGCATGGCTATGCCTGGCCGGTGGTGGGCAGGCGTCCGCTCAAGCTCAACCGCATCGATGCAGATCTGGGCCAGTTCAGCTTCGATGCTTCCAGCCCGATTGCGGCTGGGACCTGGTCGAGTTCTTACTGGGGCGCGCAGTCCGCGATTGCCGCCACGCAGGCGGTGCTCGATGGCGAGCGCGCCGCGTTTGCCTTGTGCCGTCCGCCGGGGCATCACTGCGGCGCGGATTATCTGGGGGGATATTGCTTCCTCAACAACGCCGCAATCGCAGTCGAGGCAGCGATAGCGGCGGGTAAGCGGCGCGTCGCGATCCTTGATGTCGATTACCACCACGGCAATGGCACGCAGGACATCTTCTACGAGCGCGGCGACGTATTGTTCGTCTCGGTCCATGCCGATCCGGTGACCGACTACCCGTTCTTCTGGGGCCATGCCGACGAGCGCGGCGAAGGCGCAGGGGAGGGTGCAACGCTCAATCTCCCATTGCCACGCGGAACCGGGCTGGAGGCGTATCGTGCCGCGCTCGACACCGGGCTACAGGCGATCGGCGATTTCGGTGCGGACCTGCTGTGTGTGTCGTTCGGTGCGGACACCTTTGCAGGCGACCCGATCTCGCAGTTCGCGCTGCAGACAGCCGATTATACGCCCATCGCGCGGTCGATCGCCCAGCTTGATCTGCCGACCGCGATCGTGATGGAAGGTGGCTATGCGGTCGATGCGCTGGGCGCGAATGTCGCGGCGTTCCTGGCGGGGTTCGAGTGACCCAACCCCGCCGAGGCCGCTAAATTATCCCTTGATCTGATCGACCAGTCGCCCGCCCTTGAACAACGCGACGCAGCGGCCCTGCACGGGCAGCTTGTCGAAAGGCGTGTTGCCCGCGCTCGCGGCCATCTTGGCCGAGTCCACCTGCCAGGGCCGGTCGGCATCGACCAGCACGACATCGGCCTCGAACCCGCAGCGCAACGCCCCGGCCTCGACGCCCAGGATGCGCGCAGGATTGGCGGCGATCAGATCGAACAACCGCTGGGTACCGATCACGCCATCGCGCACCAGCCCCAGCGATAGCGGCAGCAGCGTTTCTGCCCCCGCCATTCCGGGCTGCGAATCGGCGAATGGAAGCCGCTTGTCCTCGGGGCCGCGTGGATCGTGGCCCGATGCGATGACATCGATCGTGCCATCGCCGACGGCCTCGATCGCGGCCTGCCGGTCGTCTTCGCAGCGCAGGGGCGGCGACAGCCGCGCAAAGGTGCGAAAGCCGCCCAGCGCGACATCGGAGAGGAATAGGTGCGCAGGCGTGATCCCGGCGGTGACCGTGAGGCCCTCGGCCTTCGCCGCGCGAATCAATGCAAGGCCTGCGCGGGTGGTCACCTGACGGAAATGGACCCGCGCACCGGTCATCCGCACCAGCGCGAGGTCGCGCGCGATCGCGATGCTCTCGGCTTCGGCAGGAGCCTGGGGCAGGCCCAGCCGGGTCGCCATTTCACCTGCCGTTGCCACTGCATTGCCCGACAGGCCATGGTCCTGGCTGTGGACGATCAGCGGCAGATCGAGCATAGCGCAATACTGCATCAACCGGTGCATGACGCCGGTATCAACGATCCAGCGGCGTCCGGTGGCGACAGCGCGGGCACCTGCTTCCTGCATCAGGCCAATTTCCGCCATCTCGCTTCCCGCCAGATCGCGCGTTGCGGCTGCCAGTGGATGCACCCAGAAATCAGGCTTGCCAGAGTAGGCCGCAAAGCGGACGCGGGCCGGATGGTCGAGCGCCGGGTTCTGATCGGGCATCAGCGCCGCGCGGCTGATTCCGCCAAAATGGAACGCGGGCAGATCAATCGCAAAGACGCCCAGGTCGACCAGACCAGGCGCGATCAACGCACCCTTTGCGTCATGGATGTCGTCGTCTGGTCCGGGAGTGACCGCGCCGACCTCGGCGATCCGGTCGCCGATGATCCGCAGCGCGCCGGGGACCGGCTCGGCCTGATCGGCGAGCCCGGTGGGAAGCACCAGACGGCCGTTGACGATGGTCAGCGGGCGGGTGGGCAGCTTGCTCATGCCCAGCCCTCCACGCCGCGCGCGCGCCGGGTCAGCACATCCAGGCACGCCATGCGCATCGCAACCCCCATCTCGACCTGATCGGTGATGCCTGAGCGCTCGACATTGTCGGCGATATGGCTGTCGATCTCGATGCCGCGGTTCATCGGGCCCGGGTGCATCACCAGCGCGTCGGGCCGCGCCATCGCCAGCCGGGCATCGGTGAGCCCATAAAGATGGCGGAACTCGCGCGGCGAGGGGATGAACTGGCCCTGCATCCGCTCGTTCTGCAACCGCAGCATCATCACCACATCGGCGCCATCGAGCGCTTGCGCAAAATTACGGCAGGGGGTTCCGCCCATCGATTCGACCGCAGGCGGCATCAATGCGGGCGGTCCGGCAACGCGCACTTCGGCGCCCAGTGTGGACAGGCAGATCATGTTCGACCGCGCGACCCGGCTGTGCAGGATGTCGCCACAGATCGCGACTCGAAGCCCCGCGATCTTGCCCTTGCGCCGCCGGATGGTCAGCGCGTCGAGCAGCGCCTGGGTCGGGTGTTCGTGGGTGCCGTCTCCTGCATTTAGCACCGGGCAGCCCACCTTGTCGGCGATAAGCTGGACCGCGCCCGAGCTGGCATGACGGATGACGATGGCGTCTGCGCGCATCGCGTTGAGCGTCACCGCGGTGTCGATCAGCGTTTCACCCTTCTTCACGCTCGATTGCGCGGCGTGCATGTTGACGACATCGGCACCCAGACGTTTGCCCGCGATCTCGAACGACAGCAGCGTACGGGTGGAGTTTTCGAAGAACGCGTTGATCAGCGTGAGGCCGGCAAGCCGGTCGTCATGCTTGCTCGCTTGGCGGTTCATGTCGACCCATTGCTCGGCCTCGTCGAGCAGGAACTCGATCTCCCAGGGTTGAAGCCCCGCAATACCCAGCAGATGCCGGTGCGGAAACGCGGCACGCCCGGGCGGATAATCGCTGGCCGGGCGGCGAACGGAGAGGTTTTCTGAAGCTGTCATTAAAGCCCAGCGTCTACGAGCGAATCGGGTTTTGCTCAAGCGCGTTTTGACGCGCAGCGGCTTGCCGCAGACTGAGGTTTGCGGGCTGGACAGCCGCCGCTGCAGCCGCAATGATGCGCACTGACAAGAATGTAAACGGGGAGGATTCTGGATGGAGCTGGTCACCGAAGGTTTGCGTTTTCCCGAAGGCCCGGTTGCGATGCCCGATGGCAGCGTGGTGCTGGTCGAGATCGCGGCAGGTTGCGTGACCCGCGTCCATCCCGATGGATCGCAAAGTGTCATCGCGCAGCTCGGCGGCGGCCCCAACGGCGCAGCGATCGGCCCCGATGGCAAGCTGTATGTGTGCAACAACGGCGGCTTCCATTACATCGAACGGGCAGGGCTGCTGGTACCCCATGGTCAGCCAGAAGATTATTCCGGCGGGCGGATCGAGCGGGTCGATCTCGACACGGGCGCGGTGGAAACGCTCTACAAGGACGGCGACTTCGGCTGCACCCTGCGCGGACCCAACGACATCGTGTTCGATGATGCCGGCGGCTTCTGGTTCACCGATCATGGCAAGACCCGCCCGCGCGAGCGCGACGTCACCGGGGTCTTCTATGCCAAGGCCGATGGTTCGCTGCTCAAGGAAGCCATCTTCCCGATGGAAAACCCCAACGGCATCGGTCTCTCGCCGGATGGTAAAAAGCTTTATGTAGCAGAGACCTATACCTGCAAGCTGTGGGCGTATGACATTGCGGCGCCCGGCGAAATTGCCTTCAATCAGGGGCTTCTGGGCCCCAGCGGGACGTTCCTCTACAGCCCGCCGGGATACACCTTCTTTGATTCGCTGGGCGTTGACGGCGCAGGCAATGTCTGCGTCGCCACGATTGGGCAGAGCGGCATTTCGGTGGTGTCGCCCGAGGGCGCACTGGTCGAATTCGTCGCCACCGACGACCCGTTCACCACCAACATCTGCTTCGGCGGGCCCGACCTCAAGACCGCTTGGATCACGCTGTCGGGCACCGGGCGGCTGGTGAAGATGGACTGGCCGCGCGGCGGAACGAAGCTGAACTATCTGAATATCTGATACCCCGCAGCGTTTTGTGTTTTCCGGCGAAAGCCGGAAACCAGGGCGTCTGCAGCGCAATCTCGCTCCTGGACTCCGGCTTTCGCCGGAGAACGGGAAGGCAAACAAGGACTTGAAACCGTGACCGACCAACGCTGGGCCATCGATATCGACCGCGACCAGATCGCCAGTGCGCAGATCGTCGCCGCGCCTGAAGCCGATCTGCCCGAGGGCGCGGTCGAGATCACGCTCGATCTGTATGCGATGACCGCCAACAACGTTACCTATGCGGTGTTCGGCAAGCCTCTGGGCCTGTTCGGCAACGACCAGGGCTATTGGGATTTCTTCGCCGATCGCGACGTGCCCGGCCGCTTGCCGGTCTGGGGTTTCGCCACGGTCAGCGCCAGTCGGCACGACGGCGTACCAGTGGGGACGCAGCTTTACGGCTATTTCCCGATGGCCAGCCACGCGGTGCTGATGCCGGGCAAGGTCGGGCCGCATGGCTTTACCGACGTGACCCCACGCCGCACCAGCCTGCCGGTGATCTACAACCAGTATCAGCGAATCGAGTCGCTTGGGGACTATCGCGAGCAGGATCATGACTATTGGCCGGTGTTCCGTCCATTGTTTCTCACCGGTTGGCTGATCGCCGATCAGCTTGAGGATGAAGCCGATTACGGCGCCCAGCAGATCCTGGTGGCGAGCGCCTCGAGCAAGACCGCGATCGGGCTCGCGCAGGCGCTGGGCCAGCGTTCCTCGCGACCCCGGATCATCGGGTTGACCAGCGCGGGCAACGCCGATTATGTCGAAGGGCTGGGGCTTTATGATCAGGTGGTGACCTATGATGCCATTGGTTCGATGGACCCAGGCATCGCCAGCGCGATGATCGATATGGCGGGCAACCCCCAGGTCGCAGCCGCGGTGCACAACCATTTCGCCGACGTACTCAAGGCCTCGATCGTGGTCGGCAAGTCGCACTGGGATTCGGCGGATGACGGCACCGCGCTGGCCGGCCCCACACGGCAGATGTTCTTCGCCCCCGGACGCAGCGAAAAGCGCATCGGTGAGTGGGGGCCGGATATCTTCCGCCAGAAGCTCGAAGCCGCGTGGCTTGGATTTGCCGATCTTGCCCCGCGCCTGCTGGGGATAGAGAAGCGCGAAGGTGCCGAAGCGGCGCTGGCCGCCTATATCCAGACGGTCGAGGGCAAGGCCGATGCCAAGACGGGGCTGGTCATCATCCCATGAGCTTTGCAGCGGTGATTTTCGACTTTGGCGGGGTGATCACCTCGTCGCCCTTCGAGGCGTTCAACCGGCTCGAGGCGCAGCGGGGCCTGCCGCGCGACTGCATCCGGCAGATCAACGCGGCCGATCCGGACACCAATGCCTGGGCAAGGTTCGAGCGCGCAGAGATCGACGCTGCAGCGTTCGATGACGCCTTTACTGCCGAAGCGCAGGCACGCGGACTGGATATAAGGGGTGCGGACGTCATCGGCTGTCTGGCAGGCGATGTCCGCCCGCGCATGGTCGATGCCCTCGATGCGCTGAAAGCCGCAGGCTTCATCCTTGGCTGCATCACCAACAATGTCCGTGCGGGCAAGGGATCGGCGATGGTGTTCGACAATGCACGTGCAGCCGAGATCGGTGCGATCATGGAGCGGTTCGACCACGTCATCGAAAGCAGCAAGGCAGGCGTGCGCAAGCCCGACCCTCGGATCTATGCGATGATGTGCGAAGCGCTGAATGTAGCGCCACAGGCGTGCATCTATCTCGACGATCTGGGCGTGAACTGCAAACCTGCCGCCGCGATGGGGATGGCCGCGATCAAGGTGACGGGCGAGGCGCAGGCGCTCGCCGATCTGCGCGGGCTGTTGAACCTTTCAGACGATTGGCCCGGCGCGTGAGGCTGTTGCTCGCCGCGCTGCTGGTCGCGGCCACCGCACCCGTCCAGGCCGACCCGGGGAGGGTCGTCGCGGTAGGCGGCGCGCTGAAGGATGACAATGCGGCTGTTTTCCGCGCTTTGATCGATGCGATGCCCAAGGATGCCCCACAGATCGTGGTGATCCCGGCGGCATCGGGCTATCCTGGGGGTGCAGCCGCGCGGTTCGCCGACGCGCTTGCGGACTATGGCATCGACCGATCGCGGGTGGTGACGGCGCAAGTCGCCATGGTCGATGATCCCGAAACTCCGGACGTCGATGAATCGCGCTGGCAGGGCGGGGCAAGCGCCCCCGATCAGGTCGCCAGCATCGAACGCGCCGGGCTGATCTGGTTTGCAGGCGGCGATCAGGCGCGAATCCTCGCCACGCTGGTCAAGCCCGATGGCAGCGACACGCCGATGCTCGCCGCGATCCGCCAGCGGCTGTCCGATGGCGCGGTCATCGGCGGGACTAGCGCAGGCGCGGCGGTGCTCGGCGAGCACATGATCGGCTGCGGCAGCCCGGATGTCGCACTCACTGCGCCGGTTTCGCGCAAACTTGCCGATTGCGCCGCGAGCGGTGAGGAAGCCGGGGGCACGCCTCTGGTGCTTGCCCCGGGTCTGGGGTTTCTGCCGGGCATGGTCTTCGACCAGCATTTCAGCCAGCGCGGGCGATTGACCCGGCTTGTGCGCGCGGTCGCCTGTGTCGATGCCGATGCGATCACCGGTATCGGGGTGGACGAGGACACGGGCTTTGTGTTCGATCTGGCACGGCAGATCGGTTATCCCGCCGGGCGCGGCACGATCACGCTGGTCGATCCCTCCGATGGACGCAAATCGTGCGACGGCGCGGTGATGGACAACGTCCGGCTCGCGCGCATTCCCGCCAGAACCGAAGACTGAGCACACATGGACAATTTCACGCACAGCCTCGCCGGGTGGGCCTTGGGGCAGGCCGGGCTCAAGCGGATGACCGGCCTTGCCGTGCCGACGCTGATCATCGCGGCGAATCTTCCCGATATTGATGCGGTGCTGAGCGTGCTGGGCACGCAATCGCTGGCGCTGCGGCGGGGGCTGACCCATGGGCCGATCGCGCTGCTGATCCTGCCGCTGCTGCTGACTGCCGCGATGATCGGCTTCGAACGCTGGCAGGTACGGCGGCGCAAGCGGCCAAGGTCTAGGCTGCCGGTGCGTCCGGTGCCGCTGCTGATCCTGGCCTATATCGGCACGCTGTCGCACCCCGCGCTTGATTACATGAACAACTATGGCATCCGGTTGCTCGAGCCGTTCTCGCCGCGCTGGTTCTATGGCGACACGCTGTTCATCATCGATGCGGTGCTGTGGACCATCCTGCCGCTGGGCATCTGGGCCTCGCGGCGCAGGGAAGCGGCGGGCAGGGCGGGATGGCAGCGCCCGGCACAGGCGGTGCTTGTGATGGCTCTGGCCTATATCGGCGGCAACTACGCGTTCTCGGCCCAGGCCGAACACGACACCGCAGTCGCTGTCCGCGCACAGCGCGGTGTCGCTCCCGATCTGGTGATCGCCAATGCGGTGCCGGTGCGTTTCTGGCATCGCGACATGCTGTGGCGTGGCGAGCAGAGGATTGGCCGGGGAAGCGTCAACGCGCTCGATGGCATGACCCCGGTGCTCGATCCCGGCGTCGCGGCCACCAATATGGCGAGCCCATGGATTGCGCGCGCTGCCGAGCAAAACGCTGATGCCAAGGCCTTTTTGTTCTGGGCGCGGATCCCATATGCCAGCCTGACCGATATCCCGGGGGGCAAAAGGGTGATGTTGCGCGATGCGCGGTTCGACAGTTCACCGATTGCCGACCGGTTTACCGTGATCGTCGATGTAAAGGACACGCCATGACCCGCCCCGCTCTCGTCTGGCTGCGCCGCGACCTCAGGCTTGCAGATCAGGCTGCGTTTGCCGAAGCGGCCAGCGCCGGTCCGGTGATCCCGGTGTTCGTGCTCGATGATGAAACGCCCAAACACCGCAAGATGGGGGGTGCATCGCGCTGGTGGCTGCACCACAGCCTTGCATCGCTCGATGCCGATCTGCGCAAGATCGGATCGCGGCTCGTGCTGCGCCGAGGTGTCGCTGCCGAAGTCCTCGCAGATCTGGCGCGCGAGACCGATGCGGCAGCGATCCACTGCCTGCACCACTACGAGCCATGGTGGCGCAACGCCGAAAAGGCGCTCAAGACTGCCTTGCCCGAGGGCTGCAGCCTCGAAAAGCACCACGGCAACTACCTGATGCCGCCGGGATCGGTGACCACCGGCAGCGGCCAGCCGTACAAGATCTACACCCCGTTCTGGCGAGCGCTGGCGCAGCATATGCCGCCCGCCAAGCCCTTGCCCGCGCCGAAAGCGCTTGATGCCCCCAAGGCGTGGCCGGACAGCGATGACCTTGCCGACTGGAAGCTGCTGCCGACCAAGCCCGATTGGGCCACGGGTTTTGCGTCTGAGTGGACCCCGGGCGAGGCGGGCGCTGCCGATCGTGTTGATGCGTTTCTCGCCAAGGCCAAGCACTACGAGGACCGGCGCAATCTGCCGTCGATCGAGGGGACGTCGCGCCTGTCGCCACACCTGCACTTCGGCGAGATTTCACCCGCCACTGTCTGGCACGCGACGATAGAGGCTGGCGGTTCGGTCGAAACCTTCCTCAAGGAGCTGGTCTGGCGCGATTATGGGCAGAACGTGATCGCCCAATACCCCGATTACGGCAAAGCCAACGCCCGCGATGCATTTGACGATTTCCCCTGGCGCGATCCTTCGGACGCGCAGGTCAAGGCCGAGATCGAGGCTTGGGAACAAGGGCGCACCGGTTATCCTTTGGTCGATGCCGGGATGCGCCAGCTGTGGGCTACCGGATGGATGCACAACCGGGTGCGGATGGTCGCCGCCTCGTTTCTGATCAAGCACCTGCTGGTCGACTGGCGGGTGGGCGAGCGCTGGTTCTGGGATACGTTGGTCGACGCCGATTACGGATCGAACGCGACCAACTGGCAGTGGACATCGGGCTCGGGCGTGGATTCGAACATGTTCGTCCGGATCATGGCGCCTCTGACCCAGTCGGAGAAGTTCGATGCGGCAGGCTATATTCGGGAGTGGGTGCCAGAGCTTGCTAGCCTGTCCGACAAGGAGATTCATGATCCCGAAGCGGCAGGCAAGTTCGTGAAGGGCTATCCCAAAAAGATCATCGGGCATAAACAGGCACGCGAGCGCGCGCTCGCGGCGCATGCGACAACAAAATCATAGAGGGAGACTTGGGTGATGCGGGTTTGGACAAGTTTTGCAGCAGCGTGCGCGCTGGCCGTGGGTGCTGGCGGAATGGCGATCGCCAAGGAAGGCGCGCCGCCCGAAGTGAAAGCGATCCAGCAGATGAGCGCCGCCGAGATGGAGCGGGTCCGCACCGCAGGCGCGCAGATCCTGTTCTGGTCCGACGCGCAGCGCTCAGCAAATTTCCGCGCCATGGAGATCCAGTTTCCGGGCACCACCGCCCGGGCGGGTACCGCGCGGGCGCTGCCCAAGGGTGCGGCCCTTCCGGTCAGCGATGCCGAGATCGATGCCTTCATGAACGCGCAGAATGTTGCGGGGCTGATGGTGATTCAGGACGGCAAGGTCCGGCTGGAGCGCTATGGCCTGGGCCTTGGCGCGCAGGATCGCTGGACCAGCTTCTCGGTAGCCAAGTCGTTCACCTCGACGCTGGTCGGCGCCGCAGTCAAGGATGGCCTGATCGCGTCGATCGACGACCCGGTGACCAAGTACGTGCCCGAGCTCACAGGCAGCGGCTATGATGGCGTTTCGGTCAAGCAGATCCTGACGATGACCTCAGGCGTCAAGTGGAACGAGGATTACACCGACCCCAACAGCGATGTCGTCAAGATGCTGTCGGTCCCCGTCGGTCCGGGCGAGGACCCCAACAGCGCGTACATGAAAACGCTGCCGCGCGAAGTCGAGCCTGGTACCAAATGGGTTTACAAGACTGGAGAAACAAACCTGATTGGCGTGATCGTCCAGCGTGCGACCGGCAAGACGCTGACCAAATATGCCGAGGAAAAGATCGTCAAGCCTGCGGGCTTTGAAGGCGACCTGTTCTGGATGGTCGATTCCGCGGGCCAGAATGTCGGCGGCTGCTGCCTGTCTATCCGGCTGGCGGATTATGCCCGGATGGGGCTGTTCGCGATGGAAGGCGGCGCGGGCCAGGTGCCAGAGGATTGGTTTGCGCAAGCGGGCAAGGAACAGGCGCCGATCGGCCTGCCGGGCTTTGGCTATGGCTATCAGTGGTGGACCTATCCCGGTGGTGCGTGGGGCGGGCAGGGCATTTTTGGCCAGGCAATCCTGATCGTGCCCGAAAAGAAGATGGTGATCGCAGTTGTGAGCAACTGGCCCAAGGCGAGCAGCCCGGACCTGCGTCTGCCGCAGCTGCAGTTCTTCCAGAAGCTTGCGATGGCGGCGGACTGACGGCGCCGGAATGACGGACACCAGCGCTCCATCTGACAGCCGCCTGCACAAGGAACTTGCGTCTGCGGGAATCGCTTTTGACCAGGTCGATCATGATGCCGTGTTCACCGTGCTGGAAAGCAGCGCGCTTGAACGCGGTATCCCCGGCGCGCACACGAAGAACCTTTTTCTCAAGGATGCCAGCGGCCAGTTTTACCTGGTGACGGTGCTCGCCGAAAAGCAGGTCGATCTGGGGGCGCTTCGGCATCTGGTCGGAGCAGCGCGGTTCAGCTTCGGGAGCGCAGACGAGATGGCCGAATTGCTGGGGGTGACACCTGGGTCGGTCACCCCGCTGGCCGCGATCAACGATACTCGCGGCAGGGTGCAGCTGGTGCTCGACGAGGTACTCGCTGCGCAGCCGCGCGTGAATGTCCATCCACTGCGCAATACCGCGACGCTGGGGCTGTCGGGGCTCGATCTGGTGCGGATGCTGGTGCGCTGGCGGCACGCGCCGTTGATCGTGCCGGTGCCCAACAAGCGACCCGCAGCTGAACCATCCCAAATTTGAGGGGTGGGCGCATGGCGCCGATTGCTGTAACCCCGACCGGATGACGTCAGCAACCAACCGACCGTTGATCGACAGCTTTTCCCGCACGATTAGCTATGTCCGCCTGTCCGTGACTGACCGGTGCGATTTACGCTGTTCCTATTGCATGCCCGAGCGGATGCAGTTTCTTCCCAAGGCCGAAGTGCTGACGCTCGAGGAACTGCACCGGCTCAGCCTCGCATTCATCGCGCGCGGGATCCGCAAGATCCGGCTGACCGGGGGCGAACCGCTGGTGCGGCGCGAGGTGATGACGCTGATCAACCTGCTGGGACGTGAGCTGGGGCAGGGCCTCGACGAACTGACGCTCACTACCAATGGCACCCAGCTGACGCAGCATGCAGATGCGCTTGCGGCGGCAGGCGTGCGCCGGATCAACGTCTCGCTCGATACCTTGAAGCCCGAACTGTTTGCGCAGCTGACCCGGCGCGACGCGCTGGCGCAGGTGCTCGCCGGGATCGATGCGGCAGATCGTGCCGGGCTGAAGATCAAGATCAACGCCGTCGCGCTCAAGGGCTTGAACGAGGACGAGATGCCGTCGCTGATCGGATGGGCGCACGGGCGCGGGTTCGACGTGACGCTGATCGAGGTGATGCCTTTGGGCGAGGTCGAGGAGGACCGGTTCGACCATTATCTGCCGTTGACCGCCGTGCGTGATCAGCTTGCCCAACGCTGGACGCTGGCCGAGAGCCCGCACAACAGCGGCGGTCCGGCGCGCTATGTCGATGTTGCCGAAACCGGCGGGCGTCTGGGCTTCATCACCCCGCTCACCAACAATTTCTGCGCAAGTTGCAACCGCGTGCGGGTGACCGCCACCGGACAGATTTTCATGTGCCTTGGCCAGAACGACCAGGTCGATCTGCGCGCGGCATTGCGCGGGGACGACAGCGATGCGGCGCTCGATGCTGCGCTCGATCGCGCGATCCAACGGAAGCCCGAGCGGCATGACTTCCACATCGATGCCCCTGGCGCGGCGCCAGCGCTGGCGCGGCACATGTCGATGACCGGCGGCTGAGCGGCGGCGATGGCGCAATTGCTGTTCTTTGGTCGCCTGGGTGACCTGGCTGGCGGGACCGAGCGGGCGCTTGGGCTGAGCGAACCCCATACGATCGCCGACCTGATCGGTATCCTCGGCGCGTGCGACGATCTGCTGGGGAGCGCGCTCGCAGAGCCACGCGTCCGCTATGCGATCAACGGCGCGATCGTCGATGCCGATGCCCTGGTCGAGGACGAGGACGAGCTGGCGTTTCTGCCCCCCGTCAGTGGTGGTTGAGATGCGACAGGATATCCGCATTACCGATCAAGCCTTTGATCCCGAACTGGAACTCGCGGGCTTTCGGGCATCATTGAGCGAGGCTGGCGCGCTGGTCAGCTTTACCGGGCTGGTCCGTCCGGCAGGCAAGGATGGCGATGTCAGCATCTTGAGCCTGCAGCATTATCCCGGAATGACCGAGCGCGGCATCGCCGATGCCGTCGTGAAGGCTGCGGAACGGTGGCCGCTCGAGGCAGCGCTGGTGATCCACCGCGTTGGCGATATGACGCCGCATGACCCGATCGTGCTGGTCGCCACCGCAAGCGCGCACCGCCGCGCGGCTTTCGAGGCGGCCGATTTCCTGATGGATTTCCTCAAGAGCCGGGCGTTGTTCTGGAAGAGCGAAACCGGTGCCGAGGGCAGGCAGTGGATCGAACCGCGCGACGAGGACTATGCCGACGCCGCGCGGTGGGATGACAGCTGACAGCTGACAGCTTTAGCGCCGGGTCAACCGAACACTCGCCGCCCATGCGTCACACGGTCCGCCATCGCCATGGTGGTGAGCTGTGCGTTGACTCGGATGCAGCTCGCCATCACGCTGGCATCGGTGACCAACACGTTGGTGGTGCCGTGGACGCGCTGATCCAGATCGACCACCCCTTTGGTCGGGTCCGCATTGATGGCGTTGCCGCCATGCGGATGGCTGGATGACAACACCACATCGTCGGGTTCTTCGATATGCTCCCAGTAGAAGTTGTCGATCTCGGCATCGCTCATTCCTGCGCGCAACGTCTCGCCGTGCAGCAGGGCGGGATACACCTCGAGCGCACCTCCGGCAAAATGGACTTTGGTCATTGTGGAAAGCGCGCGGCGCAGCACCGCAAGATCGGTCGGCTTGAGCTCGAAGCTCAATTTTCCCTTCTTGATCTCGCCCAATCGGTCGGCGGGGAACAGCGCCCCTGCCGAAGCCAGCCGGTTGTAGTTGAGCATCCGCCGAAAATGCTCGTCGAACCAGCCCGGAACCAGCGAGGCCATGCTCATCGGTGGCTGGAAATGGCTCTCGATCAGGAAATCGCCGCGATCGATGAAGGTCGCCATCTGGTCCTCGTCCCAAGCGAGCACGGGATCGGGCATCAACGCGGGCACCGGGCAGGCGATGTTGAGCGATATGCCCTTGCCCGTACCCCTGATCCCGCTCGCCGATAATATGTTGCTCGACGCGATCGTGCCCGCGGCAACGACAACGCCCTTGGTCACACGAATGGTCTTGGCGCGGCCATCGGGCAGCACCACCTGCACCGATGTCGCCATCCGCCTACCATCGGGTGCGCGGTCGCCCCAGCCGATGTGCGAGACCTCTGCGTGTGGCAGAATGCGCGCCTGGCGCTTGGCCTTGACGGTGGCGTTGTGCAGGAAGCTTTCGGGCATCGCGCGCTTGCGCCCGTATGGACACCCGGTGTTGCAATATCCGCACGACACGCAGTGGTTCGGATCGGTCTTGGCGCCCCAGTTCTTACGGAACCAGCCCGATATGGCGCGCTGATCGAGTGGATCGCTTGACCGGGCGCGATAGGCATCCCAACTGTTGAGCAGCCGGGTGCCGTTGTTGCGCCCCAGCCGGCGATCGATTTCGTGGACACCCAGAATTTTTTCGACGCGCTCGTAGGATGTCTCGAGCACATCGGGATCGACACCCGCGCCCAACGCGCGCCAGGTCGCCAGCACGTCGTTGGCATCGGGATGGGTTTCGCCCTCGCGCTCCAGCCTCAGGCAGATTCCGTTGTTGATGACGGTGGAGCCGCCCACGGTGCGCCCCTGGAAGACGATGATATCGCGATCGCGTGTCGTCTGGATCGCGCCATCCTTGAACAGGCTTGAGGACATATGCGCCTCGTTGGGAGTCATCCGGCTGCTCGGCAAATAGGGGCCCGCCTCGATCACCAGCACTTCATAGCCCTGCTCGGCGAGGTTTGCGGCGGAGACCGCGCCGCCTGCGCCAGATCCAATCACCACCACTTCGACGCTGTCGGGGATCGCGTCCTCACCGACGAAGACTGTGTACGGCAGGTCGTTCGCAATATGCTCCTCGATCAGCGGATCATCGGGCGTACCCGCGCGGGTGCGGTGGCGGGGCAGGGTGAAGCCGATCGCGTTGAACACCGGGTTGGCGCGGTTGGCATCCTCGGCAGCGGCATCGCTGGCGTTTGCATCGTCATGGTCGATCCAGTGGCCGTAATAGCCGGCATAAACGATACCTCGGATCCGGGCCATGTCCTGAAACAGATCGATCCGGCTATGCTTCAGTCGGCGCCTGACCCGCCAGATGCGAAAGCTGCGCGGGGCGAAGTGCCAAACCGGCCCGCCCAGCACGGCCCAGGTCGCTATCACCGAAAAGGCGGTATTGCGCGGCGTGTCGCCTTCGATATTGGCAAACAACCGCTGCAGGTTGTCGACCACCTGGCGTGGGCTGATCGCCATCTGCGCAGGTTCGACAAACAGCGTCTCGGCCAGCCGACGCCAGATCGCAGCCTCGAACGGATTGAACGGTTTTCTGAGCATGCTGCGAATCCCCCCTGATCACAGGGGTTAAACTATCAGCGCAAATGACGATTGTAAGTTTCTGTCGATTATAACGCGTTAATTCATGGCGCAGACGTCTGCCAGCAATGCACCGGAATCGACGGTCAGCCGGTTGAACGATGGCGGTGTCGCCCGTACCCGCTCCGACAATGTCCCCGCGCCGATCAATCGCACCGGTCCGTGCGCGGTGACGACCTGCCGATCAAAGGGATCGTGGACATGACCCGAAAGCACCGCATGGGCACCCGCCGCAGCGATCGCCTCAAGTGCAGCCCTCCCGCCGGTGGTTCGTCCGCTGGTTCTCGTCGCCGCTTCGACCAAGGGGTGGTGCGTCAACACGATCCGACACTTTTCGGACGGGCTTGCTTCGAGCGACTGCACGGCCTCGTGCAGATCACGTCGGCCGACCTTGCCCTTTGACCAGTTGAGCCGCCATTGGGCCCGCGCGGTCGTCGGCAAAGACACCAGATGTACCCCGTCCACGCTCACGCCATCGTGCAACTTCTCCTGCAGCCGCATGACCCGGCCATAGGGCCGCCAGATCCGGCGCACCGGATTGAAGTAGGGAAGGTCATGGTTTCCAGGTTCAACCAACACCGGCACGCTCAGATCGGTCAGCCAACGCTGCGCTGCAGCAAATTCGGCAGAACGCGCGCGCATGGTGAGGTCGCCGGTGATGATCACCGCATCGGGAGTGTCCTGGCCAACGCGCGCAACAAACCAGTCCAAAGCTGCGGTGTCCTCGGCACCGAAATGCAGATCGCTGGCGTGATACAGCAACGTCATGATCGGGCTGCAGGATCGACACCTTCGGGAGAGCAGGTGGTGATGAAATTGTGTGGCGCGTGGCCCAGTCGCAGGCTATCCCCGGGCGCGCACTCGGCAGCCTCCCCATCGATCAACAGCCCTATGGTCTCGGCTTCGCTGACGAGCGTCGCGCGCGCGGCTTCGCCGAGATCAACACGGGGCCCTTCGCGAAAGTCGCCGCCGAGCCAGGCACTGGCGTGCGCGACCACCTCGCCGATATTCGATGCCGTGAAGCCGCACAATGCCATCGAGGATTCCCGGGGTGCTGCAAAGATCGCAGGAAACGTTTCTGTCTGGCCTTCGATGCCCACTTCAGGACCGCTCAGGGTTTCGCTGATCGCCTCGGGGATGGCGGTAAACATCAAGTCGGCGACCTCGGTATGCCGGGCGTTTTCGCGGACTTTGGCCCAACTGGTGGTGGGTCCTGCAATCACGCCGACATAAGCAATGTTGTTACCGATCTCGACCGTGCTCAACCGTCGTGTCCGGCGTTCGGCGCAGGCCCGAGCGACGATTTCCTCACACGAGCTTTCGCCGTGCAGTGCGCGTGCCAGCAGGTTCATGGTTCCGCCCGGCAGGATCAGCACCGCGCCATCCCAGCCCGCAGCCGCCTTGAGCGCGCTGTTGGTGGTGCCATCGCCCGCATAGATCGCTAGGATCCCGACACCAGCGGCATCCAGCTTGTCAGGCGTGGGCAGCGTTTCATCCGGGCAGCGGACGATTCGATCGACCGGTCTGCCGCCATCGGTAAACCATGTTGCGATATCGGCGATCACGTCAGCATCGTAGCTGCCGCTTGCCTCGTTCACGATGAGCCATGTGCATGTCATGTGCGCATTACGCACAAAGGCGGCGATGGGTGCCACAAAAAATTGGGCCGCGCTTCGAGGCGAAGCGCGGCCCAATCTATCAGCGTCTGTTGCTAAGGGTTAGAACCTGGCCCCGGCGCTTACGAAGATGGTGCGGCCGATTCCGCTGACAGGATAAGCCGAACTCGATAGATACGGCTCCTTATTTGAAATGTTGTTGATGCCAGCGGTCACCGAGAAGTTTTCCGCTACATCGACGGTCGCTGCCATGTTGTGCAGCCAGTAATCCGGGGCAAGTCCGGCCGGGCCGAATTCGATGTCAAGCCGTTCGATCTGAACGTCGCTGGCGACTGCCGTGCTGCCGATGTACTGCAATCCGTAGGTTATTGAGACGTTCTCGAGGTTCCATGTGAGCGATCCAAAGCCCGCCCACTCAGGTACGCCAAGTTCTCTGAGACCTGGATTGACTAAATCGGGGTTCAACGGATCAAAGAAGCGGTTCAGCCGTTCCGTCCAGTTGCCTGCAACGCGCAACGCAAAGTTATTTGATCCTAAGGTGAACCGCAGATCAGCTTGAAAATCAACCCCTGACGTTTCGATCCTTCCGAGATTTCGGTCCTGTTGACGAAGGAACGTGAAGCCACGGAAGGTGGGCGATGTGGGGACCGTGTTGCGATCAAAGAAGCTACAGAAGACGTTAGGGAAGGTATCAAGATCGTAGCAGGTGTTGACGATATCTTGGGCCGAAACAACATTGATCGCGTCGGTGATCTTGATCGAGTAATAGTCGGCTGAAACGGTCAATCCAGGGATAAAGCTTGGCGTGAAAACGCCCCCAACCGTCCAGGTGGTGGCGGTTTCTTCTGTCAGGTTTGGGTTGCCTTCACGGGTTCCGGAAAAGCGTGCGGTCAGTGGATCGCGAAAGCCAACAGGAATGCCGGCTGCGCGGCAGTTATTCAAGCGATTCTGGGCGTTGGCTGCATTACCGGCAACCAAACCATCAATAGTGGCTTGGTTGCAAGGATCGGATGGGCGGAAGGTCACGCCTTGGGCTGGATTAAACAACTCAGAGATGTTTGGTGCGCGGATGGCACGCGAATAGGTACCACGGAAGGCTAGATCCCGCACTGGAGCATAGCGACCATTTACGTTCCATGTGAACGTACCACCCACTGTGCTGTAGTCGGCGTAGCGCCCGGCAGCGCCTACTGAAAGTTCATGCGCAAAAGGAAGTTCCCTCAGCAGCGGAATATCGATTTCACCAAACAACTCCTTGACGTTGAAGCTGCCATCGACATTGCTCAACCGGGTCGCTGCATCAAAAACGAGGGACTGGTTTGGCCTGGTTCCGGCTGGTACACCAATTGCCGGTATGTCGCCGATGAATGTACCTGCCGGCCCAGCAGGCGACCCTTCCGGTAGCAAGCCGAGGCGCAATGGATCGAAGAAGCTCTGAGAACGCTCCTTGCGATATTCGGCGCCAATCGAGAACTGTACCGGGCCGCCCGGCAGATTAAAGAAGGCACCTGTATCGCCATTGAGAATGGCGGTGAAAACGGTTTGCTCAAGCCGTGCCGATGTTGTTAGCGGTGTCGTGATGAAGTCTACCGCATCAGCTGATATGGAACTCGTCCCCGCAAGAATGTTAGCGGGACGGCACTGACCGTCACCGGGCCGGAAAGTGAAAAAGCCGCGATAGATGACAGGAAAAAACTGTGAACCGGGGTGCGGCACATTCGACGTGTCCGAACGGCACCTTTGCTGCCCGGTCGCAGGATCTCGCACAACGTCAATTGCTGCAAAGAGCCGGTCGTAAAGCACGCCATTTTCCTGAATGCTGACGTTGTCCGTGCGGCCATAGTTGCCGACAAACTCGTAGCGCAGGTGGGGCGTCAGTTCGCCCTCCAGGCCACCGACAATGCGGTATGTTTCGCGTCTGGCACGCGTGATATTGGCACCAAGGTCTAGCATGTCGCGGCTAACTCGCAGTCCCCCCGCTTCATCTGCATCGGCCTGGATCGCCGCCGGAATGAAAGGGTTATCTGCAAAGATCAGCAAGCTGTCATAGAAGGTATTATAGTTATTCCGGCTCAGCGTGTTGTTGCGAGTGTACTTTGCATCGACCCAAACCCGTGCTTCAGGTGAAAATTCAAAGCTTGCACGAAGGTTCGCATAAATACGTTCTGATTCAGGAATGAGCGACGTTTCGTTGGTGCGTTCGACCGCGCCATCACCACCGAATTGGTTTTCAGCAGTCGAAATGATGCCATCACGAAAAATACGGACGCCGCCTTCCGGCGTAGTGACGTAGCAACCGCCACCACCAAAACCGGTGAAGCCGATATAGCTTTCTTCGCAGTCATTTATGCCATTGCCGTTAATGTCTGCATTAAAAAACCCGAAGTCGCGCCGGAACACGAGGCCCTGGCCTGACGAAATGGCAAATTTGGGGTCTCTTCCAATGGCAAACAACGGTGCACCGGCTGCACGGTCAATCAGTGCTTGTTCGGCTGGTGTTGGAGTGAGCCCCGGGAATGCTGTCGAAAAACCGGCAGCGGTTGGAATGGCAAAACCATAAGGGAACCGTCCAGCCGCAGTTGTAAAGCGAGACGCGAAATTTGGCATGGTGGCAGGATTTATGTCACCCTGTTGAAATCGGCGGAGAGGATTTTCGTACGTCGTGCTGTTGTTCCCGCGACCATTGTTACGGGTGAAGCTCCGCTGGCCGAGCAGCACCTCAAGGTCCTTGGTGTAGCCTGCTGAAAAGGTGATATTGCCTCGACCTTCGGAGAAGTTTTTGCCGTATGTGCCTTCAATGCGATAGCTGCCGCCTGCGCCTTCGGTTGCCAGGCTGGCTTGCGCATCAAGCTGCAGGCCCTCAAAGTCCCTCTTCAATACGTAGTTTACCACGCCGGTCACGGCATCTGCGCCGTAAACTGCAGAGGCGCCGCCGGTAAGCACTTCTACCCGTTCAATCAACGCATTGGGAATGGTGGCGACGTCTACCGTTTGTGAGCCCGCAACGCCCGACACATGCCGCCACCCATCGACGACTACGAGCGTCCGGTTCGATCCAAGTTGGCGCAGATTGAGTGTGGCTTGGCCGATCCCACCCGCGCCCCGTTCAATCGAGTCAGCAACGGTGCCCGAAGAGATGAGCGCAGGAATTTGACGCAGCGTCGCTGTGGAATCGGTATTGCCTGAAAGCCTTAAATCTTGCGCTGTTACTGTGCTGATAGGTTGTGGAGCCGTGGCATTGGCATCGCGTTGCAGCCGGCTGCCGGTAACGATGATGGTACCATCGGCCTGCTCGGCGGTCGTATCGACCTGTTCCTGAGCGTCCTGCGCATAAGCTGCTGAACTGATGATGCCGCTGATGGCCAGCGCGGTCGCCATTGCAGGCAGCGAGACGAGCTGCGCCTTTGTGTTTATCTTGGACATAACTACCCCTAACCAGAATGCATGTGATTAAACGCACCGAACAATATCGGTGCCTGCACTTACTGCCGGTCGCTCAAAGCGTCCGGCCTGGTTCCCCTGCCAGGCCTGTGCGTCCTTTTTGGCGCACAATTTGCCTGATGATGGGTCAAGGCTATTCGCGCTAGCCATAAAGATGCAACAAACGCTTCATCGAGTGTTCATCTTTCTGGCCCGATGTGACAAACCTGCAACAGGATTTCTGCCTGCGTATTCTCTGCTGACACTGGCGCGCACCCCTGCTAATCGCGCGACATGACCGAACTCAAGCACATCCGAAATTTCTCCATCATCGCGCATATCGACCACGGTAAATCGACCCTGGCTGACCGGCTGATCCAGCAGACGGGCGGGCTGACCGAGCGCGAAATGTCCGCGCAGGTGCTGGACAACATGGACATCGAGAAAGAGCGCGGGATCACCATCAAGGCGCAGACCGTGCGGCTGAACTACACTGCCAAGGACGGGCAGTTGTATGAGCTGAACCTGATGGACACGCCGGGGCATGTCGACTTCGCCTATGAAGTCTCGCGGTCGCTCGCCGCGTGCGAAGGCGCGCTGCTGGTCGTCGATGCCGCGCAAGGCGTCGAGGCGCAGACGCTGGCCAACGTCTATCAGTCGATCGAGCACGACCACGAGATTGTGCCGGTGATCAACAAGATCGATCTGCCCGCCGCCGAGCCTGAAAAGGTCCGCAAGGAAATCGAGGACATCATCGGCATCGATGCGTCCGAAGCGGTGCTTGCGAGTGCCAAATCGGGCATCGGCATCGCCGACATTCTCGAGCAGATCGTACTCAAGATCCCGCCGCCCAAGGGCGATCGCGACGCGCCGCTCGAGGCGATGCTGGTCGACAGCTGGTACGACCCGTATCTTGGGGTGGTCATTCTGGTGCGAGTCGTCAACGGCGTGATCAAGAAGGGCCAGAACATCAAATTCATGGCCGGCGGAACCGAGCATCTGGTCGATCGGGTCGGCTGCATGCGGCCCAAGATCGAGACGCTGCCCGAGCTGGCGGCAGGCGAAATCGGCTTCATCACCGCGCAGATCAAGGACATCAGCCAGACCCGGGTGGGTGACACCATCACCACGGTCAAGAACCCTGCCGCCGCGCCGCTGCCGGGCTTCAAGGAAGTGCAGCCGGTGGTGTTTTGCGGGCTTTTCCCGGTCGATGCCAACGATTTCGACAAGCTTCGTGACAGCATTTCCAAGCTGCGACTCAACGACGCATCGTTCAGCTTCGAGATGGAATCCAGTGCGGCTTTGGGCTTTGGCTTCCGCTGCGGGTTCCTTGGCCTGCTGCACCTCGAGATCATCCAGGAGCGGTTGACGCGCGAGTACGACCTCGACCTGATCACCACCGCGCCATCGGTGGTCTACAAGATCCAGCTGACTCACGGTAACGGCGAGCTGGAGCTGCACAACCCGGCAGACATGCCCGACCCGACCAAGATCGACGAAATCCAGGAACCGTGGATCGAGGCGGTGATTTATTGCCCCGACGAGTATCTCGGCAGCATCCTCAAGCTGTGCCAGGACCGGCGCGGCATCCAGAAGAACCTGACCTATGTCGGCGGCCGCGCGCAGGTGACCTACGAACTGCCGCTCAACGAGGTGGTGTTCGATTTCTACGATCGCTTGAAGTCCATCTCACGCGGCTATGCGTCGTTCGATTATTACCAGATCGGCTATCGCGAGGGCGATCTCGTCAAGATGTCGATCATGGTCAATGCCGAGCCGGTCGATGCCTTGAGCATGATTGTCCACCGCGGCACCGCCGAATCGCGCGGTCGCGGCATGTGCGAGCGCCTGAAGGACCTGATTCCGCGCCACCTGTTCAAGATCCCGATCCAGGCAGCGATCGGCGGCAAGGTGATCGCGCGCGAAACGATTGCCGCGATGCGCAAGGACGTCACCGCCAAATGCTATGGCGGCGACATCAGCCGCAAGAAGAAGCTGCTCGACAAGCAGAAGGAAGGCAAGAAGCGGATGCGCGAGTACGGCTCGGTCAGCATCCCGCAGGAAGCCTTCATCGCTGCACTCAGGATGGGCGAGGAATGATCAGGCCGGACGTTCGGGCTGTGGTGGTACCGCCACCGCGCCTACGGGCACATCGATAGCGGGGGGGACGGCGATCACATCGCCGATCTCCTCGGCCTTCGACACCCGCATCGGGATGGCAGTGGCGATGCCATAGCCGATGATCAGCGTGCCGAGGATCGACCACATCGCCACCGCGCCCAGCCCGATCAGCTGCGCCAGCAACTGTCCGCCAAAGCCGCCGCCCTCGGGATAGCCGACGCCGCCGAAGCTCGCACTCATGAACACCGCAACCAGCAATGCGCCTGTCAGCCCGCCGATGCCGTGCAGTGAGAACACATGGTTGCTGTCATCGATCATCAGTGTCCGGGTGACGAACTGTAGCGTGAAATAGCACGCAGGGGCAGCGAGCAGCCCAATCAGGATCGCACCGCCCGGAGAGACCAGCCCAGCGGCGGGCGCGATGGCGGCGATCCCCGCAGTGAGCCCGCAGACGAAACCCAGC
Organism: Blastomonas aquatica; assembly: GCF_014639875.1. Lineage (GTDB taxonomy): Bacteria > Pseudomonadota > Alphaproteobacteria > Sphingomonadales > Sphingomonadaceae > Blastomonas > Blastomonas aquatica. Next base: position 644,535 of record NZ_BMGD01000003.1, read on the forward strand.
GCTGTGACCTGCCGGGTGCGCAGTTTCTCGATCAGCAGCCAGACCAGTCCGCTGACGCAGGCGCCGACATGCGCGTTGATGATCGCACTGCTCGCATCATCGGTTGCAGCGAGCGTCCAGCCACCTGCGAGCGCAAAATTGCCCACGAACAGCATCGATGCGCCCGCAAGCAGCAGTTGCGGGTTGTGCGGGACGATGTCCGCGCCCGTCCAGCCGGTTCGCCGTCCGATGATCACCGCAGCCACCAGAGCCGAAATCCCCACGCAGAAGTGCAGCGCGATTCCGCCTGCAAAATCGAGCACGCCAAGATTGCTCAGCCATCCGCCGCCCCATACCCAATGGGCCACCGGCGCATAGACGATCAGGCTCCACAGCCCGCCAAACGTAAGCGCCCAGCCAAAGCGCGCACGGCCCGCCCACGCACCTGCAACCAGTATCGCTGCCAGCATTGCGCCTGTGATCTGGAACAGGACAAAGGCACTTTCGGGGATGGCAGTGCCAAAGCGGACATTGCCCAGGGCGATCAGCATCCAGGCGTTGCCGCCGCCAATCACCCCGCCGCCAGAATCTCCGAACGCTAGCGTATAGCCAACCACCACCCACAGCAGCGATACCAAAGCCGCGATGGCCGCGCCCTGCAGAAAGACCGGTTGCGACGCGCGCGCAGTGCCGCGGCCTGCCTGCATCAGCAGCACGCCGGGCAACGCAAACAGCATCACCAAGGCCGCAGCGATGAGAACGAATGCGGTGTCGCCCGCATTGGCAGGGTCGACAGCGGCAATGTCCAACCCGCCTGGCATTGCCCATGCAGGGGTTTCCAGGAGTGCAGCGACCACAGCTCCGGTGCGTGCCAGCCTTGCCATCATGCTTGGGACTTTCCGATTTATGCCACCGGGCAACCCGGTTTCAAGCTGGCTCTAGCTCTGCAACAGTTTGGCAAACAATCGATTAACGCAACCGAGGCGCGAACCACGAACTAGCGCTTATCGGCCGCCGATCGGAAGCTTACATCCAGCCTTCGAGCACCTGATCGGGAGGACGGTGGCCGTCGAACCAGAATCGGATGTTGGCGATGACCTTCTCGCCCGCGACCTTGCGGCCCTCGAACGTGGCGCTGCCGACATGCGGCAAAAGCACGACGTTCTTGAGCGCCAGCAGGCGCGGATCGACCTGCGGCTCATGGGTGTAGACATCAAGCCCGGCACCAGCGATTCCGCCCGATTCGAGCGCCTCGATCAATGCGGCTTCATCGACGATTTCGCCGCGTGCGGTGTTGATCAGATAGGCTGACGGCTTCATCAGGCCGATGCGGCGCGCGTCAATGATCCCGCGGGTTTCGGGGCTGCGCGGGCAATGCAGGGTGATGATGTCCGATCCGCTCACCAGCGCATCGAGATCGGGCTCGAAGCTTGCGCCCAGCATCTGTTCGAGGCTCTCTGGCAAGCGCCGGCGATTGTGATAGCGCACATCCATGCCAAAGCCGCGTGCACGGTGCGCCACGGCCTGGCCGATCCTGCCCATGCCAACGATGCCCAACTGCTTGCCGCCGATCCGGTGGCCGAGCATGCCCGATGGGCTCCAGCCTTCCCATTCGCCCGAGCGGACCAGCTTTTCACCTTCAGCCAATCGACGTGGGACCGAGAGGATTAAGGCCATCGTCATGTCGGCGGTGTCGTCGGTGAATACACCTGGCGTATTGGTGATGATGATGCGGCGTGCGCGTGCCGCCTTGAGATCGATATGATCGACGCCTGCACCAAAGTTCGCGAGCAGCTTGAGCCGGTCCCCGGCGTTCGCGATCAGGTCAGCGTCTAGCGTATCGGTCACCGTGGGGACAAGCGCATCGCAATCGGCCATGGCAGCGGCGAGTTCATCGCGGGTGAAGGGGTGGTCGTCTTCGTTCAGAACGACATCGAACAGTTCAGCCATCCGTTCTTCAACCGACGGGGCAAGTTTGCGGGTGACGATGACGCGGGGGCGGGCGCCGGGTTCGTGCTGCGCGGCGGCAGGCTCGGAAGAGGCGTTTGCGGGCATGGTTTTGCTATGCCGCAACCCTGCCAAAGGTCAAGCTGCAGCACTTGCTTGCGGGGCGTTTTTTCCGGTAAGCGATTGCAGACGCGCCACGCCGACCGAGCATCCGGTCGGCGTCTGGGCTGGGGACACGGATATGCAGGGATCATGGCTCAAAAGACTCGTGCTGGGCGGCTGTCTGGCCGTGGCACCGCTGTCGTTGGTCCAGCCAGCCCAGGCGCAGGCCGAGGTCAAAACGCCCTATTGGGCGTCGATCCAGCGCGATGAAGCCTTCGCCCGGGCAGGGCCGATGGCAACCTACCAGATCGAATGGGTGTTCCGGCGCAAGAACCTGCCGGTCAAGGTCGTCAAGCGCTATGGGGAATGGCGGCAGATCGAGGATCCCGATGGCTGGACCGGGTGGATGCACTCCAACATGCTCAGCCGCAAACGCACCGCAATCACCAAAAGCACCGTTGGCGCGATCCGCTCAGCGCCACGCGACAGCGCCAAGCTGATGTGGCGGGTCGAACGCGGGGTCGTCGGATTGTTGGGGGACTGTGAAAGCGGCTGGTGCGAGTTCGATGTCGAGGAGCGCAACGGGTGGATCCGGCAGGACCAGATCTGGGGTGCGGGCGAGCCTTGATCCAGAGCAGAGTTCTGCAGCCCTGACGCCATCAGACCCGCCCACCGCTCGGGCGAGCAATGGGCGGACCGTCATCCTACTGGCGAAAGGACTTACCAGTAGAAATTGGGGATAACGCGAACGATGGTCCCGTTGCGCTGATTCACCAGCAGCATATCGTTATAGTGCCGCACCCAGACCTGTCGCGCACCGGGATTGGGCAGGCGATAATTGCGGAAATTGTTCACCACATAGCGCTGACCGTAAACGTTCGGTGCGACCCGGACGCCGGGACGGAACTGCTGATAGCGGAAGTCCGCGCGAAAAGCCTGGCCTCGGAATGCCTGCCGGTTGGTGCCGCGATACTGGCGGTAATCGCGCAGATCCTCACGGTAGTCCTGGCGCGCATCGCGGACGTCGCGGCGCTGGTCCTGGACATCGCGACGTTGGTCACGCACATCGCGGGCATTGCCAAAGCGGCGCGCATCCTGAAGCTGCTGGCGTTCGCGCTGCAACTGGCGCTGTTCGCGGGTTAGTTCACGCTCAGAGCGGTTAACCTCGCCGCGCGACTGGGCGAAGGCAGGGACGGCGGCGACAGGCAGCGTCGTCGCCAGCATCAATGTGCCGATCAGGGCCTTGGAAAACATCTTCATGGTCGTAACTCCTGTCATGGCCGGAGTGGGGAACCGCTCTGGACATGTTCAGGTTTACGCCGTTCTATATGAACGGGTTGCGAATACGCCGCTCATTTTCAAGAAATGTTGTCGCAAGGTGTAATGAGTGAGATCTTAGATCCATTATTCGTCACCCCCGCGCACGCGGGGGTCCCGCTTTGGCGCGCGGATCGCGCATTAGCGGGATTCCGGCTTTGGCGGGAATGACGAGAAGATCTTACTCCGCCACCTTCGCCTTGGGCAGCAAGTCCGCAGGATCGTTCGCCACGATTCCCAGCACCGTCGCCCAGGCTGCGACATTCTGACGCAGCATCTGCGGGTCGATCTTGTCGAGCGTGTCGTCGGGGGTGTGGTGCAGATCAAAATAATCGGTGCCGTCCTGCTGCAGATCGATCGCGTTGACCCCCAAGGCAACGATCGGGCCATGGTCAGGGCCGCCGCTGGCAACACCCCGGCCGCGCCCGATGCCCATCGAGGCCAGCGCTTCAACGATTTTTGTCTGCATCGCTGCGGCGCTGTCGGGCAGGCGGAAATCGACTTGCCAAATCCGTCCAGCGCCGAAATCCGACTCCATCGCCAGCGCATGGCCTGCCGCGCCGTGCTTCTCGGCATAAGCCTTGCCGCCGAATATGCCGACTTCTTCTGCGCCCCACCAGACCACGCGTATCGTGCGCTTGGGGATGCCTGCGTCCATCACCAGCTTGGCAGCAGCTGCGCTGATCGCGACACCCGCGCCGTCGTCGATCGCGCCGGTACCCAGGTCCCAGCTGTCGAGATGGCCACCGATCAGGATCATACCGGCAGCAGGATCGCTGCCGGGGACCTCGGCGATGACATTGCCCGATTGCGTGGTGCCGATCTGGCGCGGGGTGAGCACCAGCTTCATCTTAACCGGCCTGTTGTCGCGTGCGGCGCGGCGGATCATGCGTTCGAGATTTTCCGCATCGGGGATCGACAGTGCAGCGGCGGGGATCGGACTGACGCCTTCTGCGAAATTGGTACCGCCGGTGTGCGGGTTGCGGTGATAGTCGGTGCCGACCGAGCGGATGACGATTGCGGCTGCGCCCTTGCTGGCGGCGATGTTGGGCCCGCGGCGGCGCACGTCGCCGAACTGGCCATAGCTCGCCCCGGTCTGGGTGCGGGTCATCTTGTGGCTGACGAAGGCGATCTTGCCCTTGAGGCTGCCATCGGGCGCAGCATCAAGATCGGCCATCGTGGCGAAATAGACGATCTCCGCCTCGAGCCCGCGCGGGCCGGTGCTTGCCGAGTTGCCCAGTGCGCTGATGTGCATCGCGCCGGTGTAAGGCGCGGTGACCTCGGCGGTCTCGATCCCGCGGACCCAGGTCTTCATGTCGAACGGTTCGACCCGGACATTGGAAAAGCCCATCGCCTTGAGCCTTTCCACCGCCCATTCGCGCGCTGCAGCCTCGCGATCGGTGCCAGCCAGCCTTGGGCCGATCTCGGTGGTCAGGTCCTCGACGATTCCGTACGCGGTATCGTCCGCTAGCGCCATTTGCTGGAGCGCGGCGGGATCGTGTTGGGCGAGCAGAGGGATGGGCAGGGTGAGCGCGGCCAGAGCCGCCAGGATACGCATGTTCATGGGTAAAACGCTTAGCCAGCCAGACACGCTTTGCCAATGGCGTCTTGCCCGCACGTCGTGCCACCGCTAAGGCGCGTGGCAAATCCTGCCATTTTCACTAAAAGGCGTTTCTCAGCATGGCCGCACAATATTCCTATGTCATGAAGGGTCTGACCAAGACCTTTCCCGGTGCCAACAAGCCGGTGCTCAATGGCATCCACCTGCAATTCTATTCGGACGCCAAGATCGGCATCGTTGGCCCCAACGGTTCGGGCAAGTCGACGCTGATGAAGGTAATGGCCGGCCTCGACAAGGAATACACCGGCGAAGCGTGGCCGGGCGAAGGCATCACCGTGGGCTATCTGGCGCAGGAGCCCGAGCTCGACCCGACCAAGACGGTCAAGCAGAACGTGATGGACGGCGTGCGCCCCGTCGCTGATCTGGTCGAGCGCTTCGACGAGATCAGCAACCTGATGGCCGACCCGCCCGAGGACGCGGATTTCGACGCGCTGATGGAAGAGATGGGCACGCTGCAGGAAAAGATCGACGCGGTCGATGGGTGGACGCTCGACAACCAGCTCGAGATCGCGATGGAGGCCCTGCGCTGCCCGCCGGGCGATGCCGATGTCGCCAACCTGTCGGGTGGTGAAAAGCGCCGCGTCGCCTTGTGCCGCCTGCTGCTGGAAAAGCCCGGCATCCTGCTGCTCGATGAACCGACCAACCACTTGGATGCCGAAAGCGTCTCGTGGCTGGAGCGGCATTTGGTCGATTATCCGGGTAACGTCATTCTCGTCACCCATGATCGCTACTTCCTCGACAACGTCGTGAACTGGATCCTCGAGCTCGATCGCGGAAAATACTTCGTCTACGAAGGCAATTACTCGACCTATCTCGACAAGAAGGCGCAGCGGCTCCAGCAGGAATCGCGTGAGGACGAGGGCCGCCAGAAGGCGATCCAGGACGAATTGGCGTGGATCCGGCAGACCCCCAAGGCGCGGCAGACCAAGTCAAAGGCGCGTATCCGCGCGTTCGACGAATTGGTCGAGGCACAGGAAAACCGGAGCCCAGGCAAGGCGCAGATCGTCATCCAGACGCCTGCGCGCCTCGGCGGCAAGGTGATCGAGGCGCACGGCCTGACCAAGGCCTATGGCGACAAACTGCTGTTCGAGGATCTCTCGTTCATGCTGCCTCCCGGCGGCATAGTCGGTGTGATCGGGGCCAACGGCGCGGGTAAATCGACTTTGTTCAAGCTGATCACCGGCAAGGAACAGCCCGACAGTGGCACGATCGCCATCGGCGATACGGTCAAGCTCGGCTATGTCGACCAGAGCCGCGACGATCTCGACCCCAACCACAATGTGTGGGAAGAAATCTCAGACGGGCTCGATTTCTTCAAGCTCGGCAAGCACGACGTGCCGACGCGCGCCTATGTCGGCGCGTTCAACTTCAAGGGGCAAGACCAGCAGAAAAAGGTCGGCCAGCTCTCGGGCGGTGAACGCAACCGCGTTCACATGGCCAAGATGCTCAAAGAGGGCGGCAACGTGCTGCTGCTCGATGAACCGACCAACGATCTCGACGTCGAAACCCTGCGCGCGCTCGAAGAGGCGCTCGAAAGCTTTGCCGGCTGCGCGGTGGTCATCAGCCATGACCGCTTCTTCCTCGATCGCCTCTGCACGCACATCCTGGCGTTCGAAGGCAACAGCCATGTCGAATGGTTCGAAGGCAACTTCGAAAGCTACGAAGAAGACAAGCGCCGCCGCCTCGGCGACGAAGCTGATCGTCCGACGCGGATGAGCTACAAGAAGCTGACGCGTTAAAGTCTCTCCCTTCCCGCAATCTGCGCCTCCCCCTTGATGGGGGAGGCAGCGAGACTTGGCAGCTTGCTGCCTTAGTCGCAGCGGTGGGGGTGATGGTGCGTCTGGGCACCGGCTGACAATCCGGAGGGGGCACCCCCACCCAACCCTCCCCCATCAAGGGAGAGGGCTTTAGGGTTCGCGATCTCACTCGGTCCCCTGCGAAGGCAGGGGCCGATCTCCTTACGATTGTGCCAGATGCAAGGGCAGGAGATGGATCCCTGCCTGCGCAGGGAAACGGGGCGTCGGTTGCGGGAGGGGAGAGGCTGGTTTACGCCGCCAGCATGCCTTCGAGCCGTCCGCGAATGATCGTCTCCGCTTCGCTCATGATCCGGTCGATCAGTTCCTTGCAGGTCGGCACGTCGTGGATCAGCCCGGCGACCATGCCGCAGCTCCAGGCGCCGGCGTCCATGTCGCCTTCCATCATAATACGCGGATAGACGCCTGCGACCTGCTCGATGATGTCGGTGAACTGCAGGTCCGCGCCCTTTTCCTTCTCGATCACCAGCAGCTTCTCGACCGCCTCGTTGGTCATCACGCGTTCGGTGTTGCGCAGCGAGCGCATCACCAGCCGGGTGTCGAGTTCAGAGGCCGCGACGATCGCCTGCTTGACGTTCTCGTGCACCGGCGCTTCCTTCGTGGCGATGAAGCGGGTGCCCATGTTGATGCCGTCGGCGCCCATCGCGAGCGATGCGACCAGCGAGCGCGCATCGGCCTGGCCTCCGCTAGCGACGAACGGGATATCGAGTTCATCGGCAGCGCGGGGCAGCAGGATCATGTTGGGCACGTCGTCCTCGCCCGGATGCCCGCCGCATTCGAAGCCATCGACCGACACCGCATCGCAGCCGATCGACTGCGCCTTAAGCGCATGGCGCACGCTGGTGCATTTGTGGATGACCTTGATCCCCGCCTCTTTGAGATAGGGCAGCACCGATTGCGGGTTGTTGCCGGCGGTCTCAACCGCCTTAACGCCGTTCTCAATGATCACGCGGACGTATCCCGGGTAATCGGGCGCGGTCAGCACCGGCAGGAAGGTCAGGTTCACGCCGAACGGCTTGTCGGTCAGCGCCTTGCACTTCTTGATCTCGGCATCGAGGTCTTCGGGCGTCTTCTGGGTGAGCCCGGTGATGATGCCGAGCCCGCCCGCGTTCGAGACGGCGGCGGCGAGCTCGGCAAATCCGACATAGTGCATGCCGCCCTGGATGATCGGGTGCTGGATGCCGAAAAGCTCTGTGATCCGGGTCTTCATGAGGCTCTCTCCTGATTGTTCTGTTTGCGGTATCGGTGCGGGTTCAGACGAACAAGGCCACGCTCTGCATTGCGGCCATCACCGGCTCGAGCCGGCTGTTCCAAACGGTCATGTACTGGCTCGAGGCACCATGGTGCGCGTGATGCGTCACCGATTCGAGCAGCCACCAGCCGTTTTCGGTTTCGGGCGCGTCAGTGAGCATGTTGACCTGCCAGTTCATGCTGCTGATGGGGCCAGCGGCATCCATCAGACCCATCGCTGATGGCGGCAGTCCGTCGCCGATGCACAGCAGTTCGGTCATCGCATCGAGCCCGTCGCGCTCGGCAAAGCGGTGCCAGCTGGCAAGCCTGGGCGTGTTCATTCCGAGCTCGAGCCGCTTTTCGGGATATTCCATCTGCGAGGTGAAGAACTCGGGCGGTCCGCTGCGGGTCGAACCCTCGGCGGGGGGAGGGGCGACATCGGGCCGGTGCACGCCCTCGAAATCGATCTTGCTCTCGCGTTTGCTCATGAAGATGAAGGTACCGATGAAGCCCAGCCCATCGGCATTGCGGATCTTGGTCTCGACAAACGCGGTGTTGCGCCCCCGGCGCTGAAGGTCGCAGCTGATTGTGACCTCATTTGCCAGCGGTCCGACGAACGCCACCTGGGCAGAGCGCAGCGGCGGCGCATCAGGCACCGCCAGCCGGGCGCAATGGTGCGCGAGCGCAGACGAAAGCCCGCCATAGGCGGTTCGGCCCTGCATCCAGTCGGAAGGAATGGTAACGGTCCAGCCATTGTCGGCAGGAACAAGCGAAGCGAGGGTTTCAGCCAAATTCATCGCGCGATTAAGACCAGAGAACGCCGCTCAAATCCACCGCAAAATTCAGCCATGCGCGGGGCGTATGGTCAGAAAGCCCCGGTCTAGCCCAGCCAGGCGATCAGCCCGCCGATGACCGTAGCACCGCCGATCGGCGCGACGAACAGCAACAGCACATTGAGGCCAATCGCCTGCATCAGGCGCTTTTGCTGCTGCGCGTCGAGCTGCACCGGGCGCGGCTTGGGCGTGGGTTCGCGCCGGGGCGGATCGATCGGCGGCCAATCGGGGTCGAAGCGCAGGAACATGTCTTAGGTCGCCCCTTATTGCTGCTGGCCAAGCTCGCGATTGAACCACAAGGCAATCAGCGTCGCTAGCGCGCCCGACAGCAGATAGCCGCCTGCGGCCAACAGACCGTAATTGGCCGAAAGCCACAACGCCACCATCGGCGCAAAGCCGGCGCCGATCAACCAGGCCAGATCGGCGGTCAGTGCCGAGCCGGTGTAACGGTGCTTGAGCGGGAAGAACGACGACAAAGCGCCCGAGGACTGGCCAAACGCCAGCCCGAGCAGGATGAACCCGCCGAACATGAACGCGACTTCGCCAGCGCCGCCCGCATCGAGCAACTGCGGCGCAAATCCGCTGAACGCTGCAATGGCAACCGCCGTACCGGCGAGCACCGTGCGCCGACCGTAGCTGTCTGCGAGCCGGCCCGATGCCAGGATCGCGAACACACCCAGCGCCGCCGCCGCCGCCTCGATCAGCAGGAACCGTGCCGGGGATTCTTCGGTGAACAGGAAGACGTAGCTCAGCGGATAGACCGTCACCATGTGGAACATTGCGAAGCTGGCGAGGGGGGCAAACGCCCCCAGAACGATGATTCGCCATTCGCTGCGGATCGTGCTCAAAACCGGTTCCGGCTGCAGCGTCTGGTTCTTGAACAGCTCGGTATATTCGGGTGTCACGACGATGCGCAGACGGGCAAACAGCGCGACGACGTTGATCGCGAAGGCTACGAAGAACGGATAGCGCCAGCCCCATGCGAGGAAATCCTGCGCGGGCAGCGCCGAGATCAGGAACGCGAACAACAAGCTGGCGACAATCAGGCCGAATGGTGCGCCCAATTGCGGGATCATCGCATACCAGCCGCGCTTGCCCTTGGGCGCATTGAGCGCGAGCAGCGAGGCCAACCCGTCCCATGATCCACCCAACGCGACGCCCTGGCCCATGCGGAACAGCGCCAGCAGCAGCGCCGAACCGATGCCGATCGCGGCGTGGCCAGGTAGAAACGCGATCGCTGCGGTTGATCCGCCCAGCAGGAACAGCGCGATGGTCAGCTTGGCTCCGCGACCATACGCACGGTCAACTGCGGTGAAGATCGCGGTGCCGACGGGCCGGGCGACAAACGCCAGTGCGAAGATCGCGAATGACCACAACGTCCCCTGCAGCGGGTCAAGATACGGGAAGACCAGCTTGGGAAACACCAGCACCGAAGCGATGGCATAGACGAAGAAGTCGAAGAACTCCGATGTGCGGCCGATGACGACGCCGATCGCGATCTCGCCCGGGCCAACCGGATGTCCTTCGGCGTTGATGGCACGCGCATCGCGCTCAGCCTCTGTCGTCGGGACGGGTGTCGTCGCCATATCGCGTTTTCCTTGGTGAGTGCGCACATTTATCGATGATGGTTCTATGCAACTTTGATCCAGATCATTGCATTGGACAAAATGTCCTATGTGCGCAGGGCGGTTGCCCATCTAGATGAAGCGGCATGAAGAGCCCTCATTTGTTCATGCGCGCGCGGCCGATCATGGCCGCCATCTGCCTTCTTCCGTTGCTCAGCGGTTGCGGAATGATCGTGCTCGATCCCGCCGGAGACGTCGCTCGGCAACAGGGTGACCTGGTGGTTATCTCAACTTTGCTGATGCTGATCATCATCGTACCGGTCATGGCGCTGACCTGCTGGTTTGCCTGGAAATACCGCGCGGCTAACACACAGGCGACCTACAAGCCCGACTGGGACCATTCGACCCAGCTCGAACTGCTGATCTGGGCGGTGCCGCTGCTGATCATCATCTGCCTGGGCGCGGTGACGTGGGTGGGGACGCATCTGCTCGACCCCTACCGTCCGCTCGCACGCACCGCACCGGGCCAGCCGGTGGGGGCCGACGTCGAGCCGCTCGAGGTTCAGGTCGTCGCGCTGCACTGGAAGTGGCTGTTCATCTATCCTGAGCAGGGCATTGCCACGGTTAACGAACTCGCCGTCCCCGAAGGCCGCCCGCTCAAGTTCCGCATTTCGTCTTCGTCGGTGATGAACAGCTTTTACGTGCCCGCGATGGCGGGGCAGATCTATGCAATGCCCGGCATGGAAACCAAGCTGCACGCGGTGTTCAACGAAACCGGCAACTATGAAGGTTTCTCTGCCAATTATTCGGGCGCGGGCTTCTCCAACATGCGCTTTGGTGTGCGCTCGATGACACCGACGGGCTTTGAGCGCTGGGCAGCGCAGGCCAAGAATCGCGGCACCACGCTGGATCGCGCCACGTATCTCAAGCTCGAGCGCCCGAGCGAAAAGGAGCCGGTGCGCCGTTATGCGACCGTCGAGACCGGACTGTTCGACCGCGTGGTCAACATGTGCGTCGAACCTGGCAAGATGTGCATGCATGACATGATGGCGATTGACCAGCGCGGCGGCATGGGCCGGGCGGGTCTCTACAACGTCCGCGAGCTTTCTTACGACAAGTTCGCCGCGCGCGGCACCGGAGCGACCGCGAGCGACCGCTACATCGCCGAAAACTGTTCCAATCCCGAGCTGCTCGGAACCAGCCTGGCCCGGGTCGAAGACCAACCCGTCGATCTTGCCCAACTGACCGGCGCAGGCCTTTCACGCCCGCGCAGCGGCCCGTTGGCCGCCAAGAGCCAGACCGACAAGCCTTCCTCCGCGCGACCGGCGCTTACCCCGGTCAGCCTTACGGAACCCGCATCATGACCACCGACGCCGTCGTCTCGACTTCCGCTGCAGAGCCTACGTTTTTGCTGGGCAAGCTTTCCTGGAATGCGCTTCCGCATGACCCCATCGTACTTGCGACGATGGTTGTCGTGATCATCGGCGGCGCAGGACTGTTCGCGCTGGTGACCCGCTACAAATTGTGGGGCTATCTCTGGAAGGAGTGGTTCACCACCGTTGACCACAAGAAGATCGGGATCATGTACATGATCCTGGGACTGGTCATGTTCCTGCGTGGCTTTGCCGATGCGATCATGATGCGGCTGCAGCAGGTGATGGCGTTTGGCGGGTCTGAGGGATACCTCGATTCGCACCATTATGATCAGATCTTCACCGCGCACGGCGTGATCATGATCTTCTTCGTCGCGATGCCTTTCATCACAGGGCTGATGAACTATGTCGTCCCGCTGCAGATTGGCGCGCGCGACGTGTCTTTCCCTTTCCTCAACAATTTCAGCTTCTGGATGACCGCAGCAGGCGCAATGCTGACGATGGCATCGCTGTTCGTCGGCGAGTTCGCCGCGACCGGATGGCTTGCCTATCCGCCCTTGTCGGGAATTTCGTACAGTCCCAGCGTCGGGGTCGACTACTATATCTGGGCGCTGCAGATCGCGGGCGTTGGTACGACATTATCCGGCATCAACCTGATCGTCACAATCCTCAAGATGCGCGCGCCGGGCATGGGCCTGATGAAGATGCCGATCTTCACCTGGACCTCTTTGTGCGCCAACATCCTGATCGTCGCATCCTTCCCGGTCCTCACCGCGGTGCTCAGCCTGCTAACTCTTGACCGCTATGTCGGCACCAACTTCTTCACCAACGATTTTGGTGGGTCGTCGATGATGTACGTCAACCTCATCTGGATCTGGGGCCACCCCGAGGTGTACATCCTCATCCTGCCGCTATTCGGCGTGTTCAGCGAGGTCACCTCGACCTTCTCGGGCAAGAAGCTCTTCGGCTACACCTCGATGGTCTATGCGACGGTCGTGATCACCATCCTGAGCTATGTCGTGTGGCTGCACCACTTCTTCACGATGGGCTCGGGCGCGAGCGTAAACAGCTTCTTCGGCATCACCACGATGGTGATCTCGATTCCCACTGGCGCCAAGCTCTTCAACTGGCTGTTCACGATGTACCGTGGCCGCATCCGTTTTGAACTGCCGATGATGTGGACGGTGGCATTCATGCTCACCTTCACCATCGGCGGTATGACCGGGGTGCTGCTCGCGGTGCCGCCTGCCGACTTCGTGCTGCACAACTCGCTGTTCCTGATCGCGCACTTCCACAACGTGATCATCGGCGGCGTGCTGTTCGGCATCTTTGCGGCGATCAACTACTGGTGGCCCAAGGCGTTCGGCTTCAAGCTCAACCAGTTCTGGGGCAAGGTCAGCTTCTGGTGCTGGGTCCCCGGCTTCTGGGTCGCGTTCGCGCCGCTCTACGTCCTGGGCCTGATGGGTGTGACGCGCCGGATGCGGGTCTTCGATGATCCGTCCTTGCAGATCTGGTTTGCGATCGCCGCCGTGGGTGCGTTCATGATCGCCGCAGGGATCGCCGCGATGCTCATCCAGTTCGCGGTCAGCATCTGGAAGCGCGAGGCGCTCGCCGAAACGACGGGCGACCCGTGGGATGGCCGGACGCTCGAATGGGCGACCAGCTCGCCGCCGCCTGCGTACAACTTCGCCTTTACCCCGCGCATCCATGCACTCGATGCCTGGTACGACATGAAGGGTGCGGGCGTCGAGCATCCTGCAGACGGGTACAAGGACATCCATATGCCGTCCAACACGGGCACCGGCGTGATCCTGGCAGCGATCAGCACGGTGTGCGGTTTCGCCTTGGTGTGGCACATCTGGTGGCTGGCGGGCGCAAGCTTTGCCGCGCTGATCGTCACCGCTATCGCGCACACCTTCAACTACAAGCGCGACTACTACATTCCGGCAGCAGAGGTCGCTTCGACCGAAGCAGCGCGGATACGCCAGCTCGCAAGCGCGGGGGCATAAGACGATGGCCAGCAGGACCATAGCGGCAGGCAGCGACGCGCCGGTCTATTACGAGATCGACGAGCATCCGCACCCTGAGGGGCACAGCACCATGCTGGGCTTCTGGATCTACCTGATGAGCGACTGCCTTATCTTTGCGATTCTGTTTGCCTGCTACGCGGTGCTCGGCGGCAACTTCGCCGCAGGACCGGGCCCGCGCGATTTGTTCGACCTCAACCTGATCGCGCTCAACACCGCGATGTTGCTGTTCTCGTCGATCACCTATGGCTTTGCGATGATCGCGATGCAGGGCAAGAACGTGCGGCATACGCAGATGTGGCTCGCGGTCACCGGGCTGTTCGGCGCGGCGTTCCTTGCGATCGAGATCTATGAGTTCGCGCACCTGATCCATATCGGCGCGACACCGCAGCGCAGCGCGTTCCTTTCGGCCTTCTTCACGCTCGTCGGCACGCACGGGCTGCACGTTACCTTCGGGTTGATCTGGCTGGTGACGCTGATCGTCCAGCTCGGTCGTCATGGCCTTAACCCCGCCAACCAGCGCCGTGTTGCCTGCCTCAGCCTCTTCTGGCATTTTCTGGATGTTATCTGGATCGGCGTGTTCACCTTTGTCTATCTGATGGGAATGCTGACATGAGCGCCTCCACCACCGCCGAGGATCCGGCCCTGCACGCTGATACGTCCAACCATGCCGATGATCATCACCACGGCATCGAGATCCCGCACGCCAGCATGCGCGATTATGTCACCGGCTTCGTCCTTTCGGTCATCCTCACCGCCATCCCGTTTGCGTTGGTCATGACCGGCGCGCTCCCCGCGCAGGTAACAGCGGTAGTGATCATGGGCTTCGCGGTGGTGCAGATCATCGTCCACATGGTTTATTTCCTTCACATGAGCCCCAAGGCTGAGGGTGGCTGGACACTCACCTCGCTGATTTTCACGCTGATCGTGGTTGTCATCATGCTGTCGGGGTCGGTTTGGGTGATGAGCAACCTCAATGCCAACATGATGCCCCAGGCGCATCTGGAGAGCCAGATCCCGTGACTTCCCAGCGGCCAGCGGCACGGCCCGTTACTCGGGCCATGCTGGCATCGATGCTGCTGGTGCTGGCATTCGCAGGAGCCGGTCTGGGCATCTGGCAGGTGGAACGGCTGGCTTGGAAGCACGCGCTGATCGTTGCGGTCGAGACCCGCAGTACCGCGTCCCCCGTCGCCGCGCCCGGGCCGGGAAACTGGACCGGCTTGTCTGCAGAGCGCGATGCCTATCGCCGTGTCACCGTCACCGGCACCTTTGTGCATGATCGCGAGGCATTGGTTCAGGCGGTGACCGATCTGGGCGGCGGTTACTGGGTGCTGACTCCGCTAAAAGCGCAAGGGTTCACGGTGCTGGTCAACCGCGGCTTCGTGCCATCGGCAAAGCGGTCCATGGCCAGCCGCCCTGCGGGCAATGGCAATGGCCCCGTCACGGTAACCGGATTGCTGCGGATCACCGAGCCCGAAGGCGGATTCCTGCGCAGCAACGACCCCCAGGCCGACAGATGGTATTCGCGCGATGTCGAAGCGATCGCGGAGGCACGCGGGTTGGATCAGGTCGCGCCCTATTTCATCGATGCCGACGCAACCCCCAACCCAGGCGGATACCCTGTCGGCGGGCTGACCGTGGTGCGGTTCTCGGACAATCACCTGGTCTACGCGCTGACCTGGTTTGCGCTGGCGATTGGCTGCGTGTGGGGCGCAAACATGGTATGGCGTCGGGGATGATTCCTGCTTCCGCTCCAGAAGTTACCGATGCTGTCCGCCGCAACATGGCGCTGCTCATCCAGCTGAGGTGGCTCGCCGTCGGCGGCCAGTTGCTGACCATCCTGGTGGTGCACGGGATGATGGAGATCCCTCTGCCATTGGCGCCGTTGCTGGCGGCGCTGCTGCTTTTAGTGCTGATCAATCTGGGTACGCTGTACATGCTCAAGGGTCATGACACGGGGCTGGAATATGCGCTGTTTGCCGCCTTGCTGTTCGATATCGCCGCGCTCACTTGGCAGCTGCATTTCACCGGGGGTCTCGCCAATCCGTTCGCCGCGCTGTTTTTGCTACAGGTGGTGATCGGCGCGATGTTGCTGCGCCCGTCGGCGTCGTGGACGATGGTTGCTGCGACCTTGTGCGCGCTTGCGATCCTGGCGGCCGATTCGGTCCCGCTTGCGTTACCGCCGGGTCTGCAGGACGACGAGTTCAGCCTGTACCTGCAGGGCAGCTTCGTGTGCTTCGCGCTGATCGCGGTGCTGTTGGTCGCCTTTGTTACCCGCATCGCGCGAAACCTGCGCGAACGCGATTCGGCGCTCGCCTCGATCCGCCAGCGCGCGGCGGAAGAGGACCATATCGTGCGCATGGGGCTGCTCGCTTCGGGCGCTGCGCACGAACTTGGCACCCCGCTCGCGACGCTCTCTGTGCTCGTCAACGATTTCCGCGCGATGCCCGAACTGAAGGCGATGAAGGACCTCGACGCCGACCTTTCCGACATGGAAACCGCGGTGCATCGCTGCAAGACGATCGTGAGTGGCATTTTAATGTCCGCAGGCGAAGCGCGCGGCGAAGCGCCCGAGCGGACCACGATGCGCGCGTTCCTCACCGGCATCGCCGACGAGTGGCGCGAGGCGCGGGGCCTTGGCGTGCTCGAATTTCACGACCGGTTCGGTGCGGATATCGCGATCGTGTCGGATCCCGCCCTGCGACAGGTGATCGGCAACGTTATCGACAATGCGATCGACGTATCGCCAGACTGGGTAAGGCTGGAGGCGGCGCGCGAGGGGGACACTCTGGCACTGAGCATTGTCGATCACGGTCCGGGGTTTCCGGACGAGATCCTGGAAGGACTTGGCAAGCCCTACCGCTCGACCAAGGGCCGTCCCGGTGGTGGTTTGGGCCTGTTTCTGCTGGTCAACGTCCTGCGCAAGCTGGGTGGGGAGGTGCGGGCAGGCAACCGCGAAGGTGGCGGGGCAAGGGTGACCATGCTGCTGCCGCTGGCTGCGATAGCCTATCCTGCAGGAGAAAAGGCATGAGCGATGATCGCCAACTGCTGATCGTCGAGGACGATGAAACCTTTGCCCGAACGCTTCGCCGGTCGTTCGAGCGGCGCGGCTACACCGTCGAATCGGCGGCGAGCCATGATGGACTCCAGGTGCTGCTGGCGGGCGGATTGGTGCCGACCCATGCCGTGCTCGATCTCAAGCTATCGGGCAGCGTTTCCGGGCTCGCGTGTGTGCAGGCGGTGCGCGCTGCAGCGCCGGACGCACGGATCGTGGTGCTGACCGGCTTTGCCAGCATCGCCACCGCGGTCGAGGCGATCAAGCTGGGCGCCGACCACTATCTTGCCAAGCCATCGAACACCGACGATATCGAGGCGGCCTTTGCCCGCACGCAGGGCGATGCCGGCGCCTCGGTCGATGCGCGCCAGTCGTCGATCAAGACCGTGGAGTGGGAGCATATCCACCAGACATTGGTCGATACCGACTTCAACGTCTCGGAAACCGCGAGGCGGCTGGGAATGCACCGGCGCACGCTGGCCCGCAAGCTCGAGAAGCGCCAGCTCAAATAAGCCGAACCTTGGGCGTGTTTAAGCGGCACCGACCATAAAAAAACCCGCCGACCTTGCGGTCCGGCGGGTTTTTAATGGTGGGCGTAGCAAGGATTGAACTTGCGACCCCTGCGATGTCAACACAGTGCTCTACCACTGAGCTATACGCCCACTCGGTGGATTTTCTGCCGCTGCGTTGGCGGCGGCAAGGGCGGTCCATTACAAAGAGCCTGCGCTGGACGCAAGCGGTATTTGAAGCAAATCAGCGCAGGCGACGTCAGAGGCTCTGCGCAAAGGTGCCCCGCGCAAAAACCCGGTCCACCTCGAGCACCAAGTCTTTGAGGTGGAAAGGCTTCGACAACACCCGTGCGCTGGGCGCTGCCTGTTCGGCTTTGAGCGTTACCGCTGCAAACCCGGTGATGAACATGACCTTGGTGGTGGGCGAAACCCGGCCGCAATGCTGGGCCAGTTCGATCCCATCCATCTCGGGCATGACGATGTCGGTCAGCAGCAGGTCGAACTGGTCCTCCTGAAGCAGCGGCAACGCAGCGGTGCCGCGATCCACAGCGACGACCGAATAATCGGCCTTTTCCAGCGCACGTTGAAGATAGGCGCGCATCGCCGGATCGTCCTCTGCCAGCAATATGCGCAACATCGCTTTATCCCTTCGTCCGCCTCGAGCCCCGGTGTATGACCGATGCGGTTAAGATTTTCCAGCGTGCTGTAGACCATTTCCGCCGCTGCCCCGAAGTTGGACATGCGACAGCAGACTGGTAAACGGTCAGGGTCCCGTCGTTGCCCGGCGTTCAGCGGCTTTGACAGGCGCGCGCGTTTGCCGCATGGCTGGTGCCTATGGATATGAGATCCGCCGACCAAGCCCGCACACTGCGGCTGTTCAGCCTGACGGGTCTGGCAGAAGCACGACTGCCGGTGCTGGTGGCGGTGCCACATGCGGGGCGCGACTACCCCGATGAAGTTATCGTCAACTCCCGGGTTGCGCTCCAGGTGCTGCAGAAGCTCGAGGATCGCCATGTCGATATGCTGGCGAGCGGTGCAGTGGCATCGGGTTGCGCCACGCTGGTTGCCCATGCTGCCCGGGCCTGGATCGATCTCAATCGCGCGCCGGGGGAAATCGACCCGCAGATGGTCATCGATGCGCCACGCACGGCTTTCGCGCAACCGAGCGCGAAGGTGAGGGGTGGGCTGGGCCTCGTCCCGCGCCGTCTGGCCGAACATGGCGATCTTTGGCGCAGATCCTGGAGCCGGGAGTCAATCGCCGCGCGGATTTCGCAATTGCATGATCCCTATCACCAGGCGTTGTCCGATGCGCTGGCCGTGTTGCGGGCAAGGTTCGGCTGTGCCTTGCTGATCGATCTTCATTCGATGCCACCGTTGCAGCCCGAAGGTGCAGGCCCTCCACCGCGATTCGTGGTGGGAGATCGCTATGGCCGGTCCGCAGGTGCCAGGCTTTGCGATCTGACAATGCGGACGCTGGGGCAACGCGGATACGATGTGGCGCTCAATCATCCTTATGCCGGGGGCTATGTGCTCGAGCGCCACGGCCGTCCGGCACGCGATATCCACGCGCTGCAGCTCGAGGTGGATCGCAGCCTGTATCTCGATGCTGCTCTCGACCTGCCAGGGCAGGGAATCGTGGCAGTCCGCGAGACCGTGGCACAGCTTATTGAAACATTGGCCGACGACTTGCTCCGCGGAGTCGGCAACATCGCTATCGCTGCGGAATAGCCCAGCGCGCAAGCCTGCAACAAAGAACCGCCTCGTGACGGATCACGAGGCGGCCAAGGTTCAGGGAGGAGGTGCACAAGTGCACCTGTCGAGACGCAAAAGGGGGGGAAGCGTCCCGACAATTTCAATTTAGGATAGAATGCCCCGCGATTCAATGGTTGTGGCAGGAAAAATTCTCGGTCCGATAATTAACTTGCTAATGCGATTAAGTCGCAATAATCTCCTTGGGGCGGCACAGTCGGGTGTCGTAAGCGGTGAGAAGGATGCAATATGGGCTACGCGTGGCAGGACCTAATCGACCGTCCGGCTGAACTTGGGTCGGCAACGTTGTTCGAGGCCCGGTTGGTGGTTTCGCTCAGGATCGCGATCTTTGCCCACAAGACAGGCGCTGATCCGGCGCCGCATGTCGCGGCACGTCTGGGGAGCGTGGCTTTGTCCAATCAGCTGTCGCTGGTCCTTGAAGCCATGGGTCAGGCATGGCCCGAGCCGTTCAGCGTATCGCGCCCGTGTTGTGGTCGGATGTCGCCCGATGAGGCGATGTTCGTTGGCATGCTGCGCAGCGCAATGCGAGGAAACCGCGCTGCGTTCGACCGGCAGACCCGCGAGATGATCGCCGAGGACGCCAGGACGCTGATCTATAACCTGATGTGGCAGATCGGCAAAATGGTTCCCGCCGCGCCAGACGACCGGGTTCAACATCGTCACAGTCAATAAAGCCGGGTTTGTGCAGACGGCAGCGCTCAGCTATCCTCGCCGACATACGCGCGGATAAACTCTGCGATGGCGTGAAACCCGTCGCTGAAGGCAGCGCCGCTGCGCCAGACAGCGGCGATCGATCGCCGGGCGTTCCATCCGGCTATATCGAGCTTTGCGACCACTTCGGCGCTGTGCGTCTCGGAGGCCATGTAGCGTTCAGGCAGAAGCGCCAGACCGATGCCCGAACCGACCATCTGGCGGATGCTGTCGAGGCTCGTTCCTTCATAATCGTGCAGGATGTGCGCGCCCAGCTGGTCGCAGATATCGCGCGTCTGCCGATGATAATGGTGCCGCCTGTCCAGCGTCAGGAACCCTGCACCCTTCAGCGCGGGCGGCGGGATGCCCTTCTGCCCGGCGAGCGGATGGTCCGGAGGCGCGATGACGAACAACCGTTCGCTGAACAGCGGCTCGACCACGATGCCGCTGGCATCGACCGGCATCGGTGCCAGCATCATGTCGAGCGCACCGCGCATCACCTCACGGACCTGATCGTCGGGAATGCCTTCGCGGATATGCAGCCGTAGATCGGGCTGCTGGCGGTGCAGCCCTGCGACGATCGCGGGCATCAGATATGGGCCCAGTGTCGGCGTGATCCCGAAGCGCAGCGTACCGCCGATGCCCTTGCCGGCGCGGCGGGCCAGATCGGACAGATCGCGCACCTGGACCAGAATTTCACGCGCCCGCGCGGCGATGTCCCGGCCCAAAGGTGTCAGCTGTACATCCTGGCCACTGCGGTCGATCAACGACGCATCGAGGCGTGCCTCCAGCGTGCGCAACTGCTGGCTCAACGTCGGCTGCGAGACATGCACCGCAAAGGCGGCGCGGCCGAAATGGCGGTGATCGTCGAGCGCGACGAGATACTGCAATTGGCGAAGGCTCGGCATGGCATGGTCCTGTTTGGCGATAGACAATACCTATCGAGATGGGGCGAGTCTTTCAAATGGTAACAATGATACCTTGTGCCATATTCGCATCATGCCAAGCAGATGGAACGGTCCGTCCCCGAACCGCTCTTGTCCTACCTGCTTGATAGATTCCGCGGCTTGAACGGACACCCCAAGGCTGCGGACAGGGTGGCGCATCGGTCCGCCGAGGTCGCAGCTTGAGCCTCCGGTGCGTCACCCGACTATCTTGTTCGCGATCGTGCGACCCGGGGCCCGCGATCTGCACATGGATCGCTGATCGCAGCTACGCGTCTTCACAATACCCACCATGTCAGGGTTGAAGCATCTCTTCAAACTCATCGCCCAGCTGCAGCGAATCAAGGTCTGCGGCCACCGCGACGAGATCCGCCCGCGCCTGCGCCAAGCGAAACTCGGCATCGAACCTGCGGATCGCGGCATTGGCGGCGGCGTCTTCACGCAAGTTGACCAGGAAGAAGTCGCTCGCGCCTGCCTGAAACAGCCTGCGTTCACCGGCAGCTAACGTTTCCGCTTGAACCTCTTCGTCGCGCGCCAGCACCGCGAGCCGTTCGGCAGCGGTGAGGTTGGTCGAGAGCTGCTCGATCTCGGTGATGATCTGCTCCTCGCTCTGGCGACGGCGCCATTCAAGCGCGGTGATACCGGCTTCAGCCGCAGCCACCTGACCCCTTGCAGCGCGGTTCTGGAGCGGCATCGAGAAGGTGAAGCCGACGATGGTTTCGAACGGATCACGCGATGGGCCGCCCAACCCCACCTGGCCAAAGTCCTTGCCCGCTTCGGCAAAAAGCCTGAGCGAGGGCAGCAGACGGTTGCGCTCAAGCTCAAGCCGTGTCTCGCCCTGCTCGAGTTGCTGTTCGATCAGCTTGATATCCGGGCGTCGCGCCAGCACTGCGGCCGGATCGGTCGCGCGTGCCGCAGGGATCATCGGCAGGTTGGCTGGCAGCTCGGCCGGTGTCGCCACCTGTGGACGGCCGTTGGTGTCTCGCCAGAACAACGAGAGGCGCTGCGCGGCGTTGGCCAGATCGCGCTCGGCAGCCACCAGCAGCGACTGGCGGCGCAGCAGGTTCTGTTCGTTTTCGGTCAGCAGGATCGCTGCGCGTGCGCCCAGTTGCACCTGACGGCGAATGCCAACCTGGCGATCTTGGGCAAGGGCCACCAGCGCGCGGTAGACCTGCACCTGCTGGCCGGCGGCAACCCACTGGCCATAGGCCTGGATCGCGCGTTGCTGAACACCGATGGCGATGATCAGCGCGTCCAGACCGACAATGTCTCGCTCGATCAGCGCATTACGCTGGCCGAACCGGCGATCGTCGATATAGCGATCGCGCAGCAGCGCGAACACGCCCCGCACCTTGAGTTCGCCCAGCTGGTTGGTGAAGCTGTAATCCTCATAAATCGGAAAATCGCCGCGGGATACGCGGTAGCTTGCTTCAAGCTGGCCGCCATTGTTGGTCAACGGCTGAATCGCTTTGCCCTGCAGATAGGTGCCGTCATAAAAACCGGTGACCCGCGAAAAGCCTTCGCCAGTGAACAACAGGTCGAATGCACCTTCGCTGGCCAGAACGCGGCCATCGGCCGCGCGGGTATTGGCCAGCGCCTCAAGAATGGCGGGTGCAAACCGGCGGGACGAGGCGAGGACCTCATCCAGCTGCAGCGCTTGTCCGACGCGGGCTTGATCGGTTTCCGGCGACGCAGACGGAGTCTGTGCCATAAGCGGCGTCGAAATCAGGCTCAATGCCAGCGCCGTCAACCCGGTCTTCAAGATGATGCGGCGCATCACTGTGCCGCCGTCGATCCGGTGGCGTTGCCGGATGGAACGCCTGCCCGTGTCTGGTTTTCCTGCATAAGTGCCGGGTTCTGCAGCGGGAAGTCGTTCAGTTGACGCCACAGTTCAAAGCCGACCGAAACCTCTTCCATCGCAATCCAGCCACGCACATTGGCACCAAGGCGAACATAGGGTTCGCCGGGCCAGCGAGCCTTGCCCTTGGCTTCGCGTACCAGCACTCGAAACAACCCGTTGGTCGAAGCGGCAAGGTCGACCTGTTGGACCTCGCCGTCGAACAGACCGACTGCGGCCGATGGCCATCCGGAAAACTGGATGGCAGGCCAGCCCTCGAATTCGAGCCGTACTCGCTGATCTGGCCTGATCAAGGGCGCATCGCGGCCATCGACATAGATCTCGACGACGCGGCGCGCCTCTGTCGGGGCGAAGGTGGCTAGCACGTCGCCCATCGACACCAAAGTGGCCCTGTCGCCGCCATTGATCCGCTGGATCACGCCGTTACGCGGCGCGCGCACCAGTTGCAGCGATTGCCGCGCCAGATTGATGTCGATCTGAGTCATCGCCGCGCGGGCTTCGGCGACCCTCGCCTCCATTTCGGCTACCCTGATCCGTGCCTGCTCGGCCTCGCGCTGCGAGGCCAGCCCTTCGCGGAACAGCGTACTCGTGCGGCCGACATCGAGCCGCGCGGTGCCCAGCGCGCTCTCGGCCGCAGCCGCCCTGGCCTCGGCCAGGCTGCGTTCGGCACTCAGGCGCTGCAGCAGCAGGGGATCGGTGTCGGTGATCTGGACGATCGGATCGCCTTCCTTGACGATCGATCCATCCTGAACATACCATTTTTCGATCCGACCGGGCACCAACGCGGTGACATTCTGCAGCCGGTCCTGCGGATTGATCGCAATCACCTGGCCAGCGCCACTCGATGTCTGAACCCAGGGCACGTAGATCATGAAGACGACCGAGACCGCGATGCCGATAATCACCATCGCGGCGATGGCGCGCAGGGGGCGGGGAGGGTTTAACCGTGCCAGCGTGTGGAAGCGCGATAATGCCCGATCACGCGATGCCATTGCGCGCCTCCGTGCCCATTCCGGCCGCCAATTGTGCAAACTCTATCGGATTGTCGATGATCCTCTGGCTTTCCTTGCCCAGCCACAGGTATTGGCATGCGTCCTGCGGTTCAGGGCGATAGGTGAACTGGATGACGGTCGATCCTGAATCGCGCATCGCATTCCTGACCTCCGCCAGAATGCCGATATCAACCATATCGAACAGTCCGGTGAGAATGAGGATCCGCGGGCACTTCAGCATCGCGCCGGCGAGTTTGAGGCGGAGCGCTTCCGAATAGGAAAGTGGCCAACCGCTGGTCGAAAGCTGAGTATCCATCCCATCGGGAAGCGCCATCACCCGATCATCCAGCCGCACCAGGGCCAGCGCGCGCAAGACGTCTGCCGAAGTGACGTCCGGCCCGGCCAGCCGAAGATAATCACGGATGCTTGCCTCGACGATCGTCGGCCTGTCGAGCACAATGATCTCGCTGCGCAGCCGGAACATGTCGATCATCGTGATGTCCTGGCCACCCAGGGTCACCATGCCGGTGGCAGGCGAGATATAACGCTTCATGGCATGGGTGAACAAACGTTGCACGTCATGCGACTGCGCTTGGGCGATGAGCTGGGTACCGGCGGCAATGGCGATGTCGAGAGTGATGCCAGGCGCGGTCGCAGGGTGCGTCACTGTGCGCAGGACCAGGTCGCTGCCGGTGATGGTGTCTTCCCCTTCCACCGCTTCTTCTTCCTGCTCGATATGGTGGATCATGCCGATCTCTTCGCATGCGGCGATCAGATCATAGGTCACCTCGAGATAAGTACCCATCTGGCCAAGGCCGAAGAAAGCGGCGGACAGGATCAGTTCTGCCGCCACCAGCTGCCCGATCGAAAGCTCGCCCTGAATGACCAGCCAGCCGCCGAGCGCGAGCAGTCCGGCGCTGGCGAACGCATAGAGCAACAGAAAGGCTACAGTTTGCGACATGGTGTAGCGGAAATGCCTAGCCTTGGCGTTGACATAGGCCGCCGACACGTCTTCGGATCGGTCGAGAGCATAATCGACGTGACGACCCGATTTGTAGAAGCCGTTGGATGCGCCGACATTTTCGAGCCAGCTCGCCGTGGCGTATTTGGCGTGGCTCAGCGCGATGCCGGAGCGGATTGCGCCGCGTGTCCAGATCAGCAGGATCATCAACGCAAAGCCGATAACGATCAGGTTGAAGGCGAGGAAAAACGGGTGGTAGAATGCAGTCACCGTAAAGCCGACCGCAGACTGCAGGATAATCGTAAAGCCGCCGATCAGGAGGCTGGGCAATGCTTTCTGCACGGTATTGACGTCGAAATAGCGGTTGAACAGGTCCTGCCGCTTGCTGTCCTCGAAGAACGGGTTGCGGGCATGGATCGAGCGCAGAGTGATTTCGGCTACCTGCCGCGCAAAGAAGCGCCGTGCGAACAGCTCCATGGTATAGATCCGCAACGCCGAAAGCAGCGCGGCGATCAGCAGCAATCCAAGCAGCGTACCGGCCAGTGTGACCAGCGGCGTCAACAGCGCGGTATTGGCGACCGAATTGATCAGCATCTGCACGGAAATCGGGGTCGCAAGCGACAGCACCGATACGGCGACGCCATAAACCAGCGCCAGCCACATGTAGCTGCGCTCACTTCTCAAAAGACTTATCATCCAGCGCACCGCCTGGCGTGCGCCCATGATTTGCCCAGATTCTGCTGCCATTAACTTGCCTGCCCGTATTTCCAAGGTCGCCCACCGCGAAATAAAGCGTGTGAGTGATAAGCCAATTCGAAAGGCACTGCCACGAGCGATTGGTTTTATCTATCGATAACCCCAGAACTGCGCGAGTGACCTCTCTTGTCAGCTATGCCCGAAAGCCGATGAACTCAGAACGGCAAAAATTGTTCATCGGGTCAGCATCGGTGCCAGATAATGGCCGGTATAGCTGCGCTCGACCTTGGCGACTATTTCGGGCGTGCCCTCAGCGACGATCTCGCCGCCCTTGACACCGCCTTCGGGGCCAAGGTCGATGATCCAGTCCGCAGTCTTGATCACGTCGAGATTGTGCTCGATCACCACCACCGAGTTGCCCTGATCGACAAGCCGATGGAGCACCTCGAGCAGCTTGCGGACATCCTCGAAATGCAGGCCAGTCGTTGGCTCGTCGAGGATGTAGAGCGTCTGCCCGGTCGAGCGGCGGCTGAGCTCCTTGGCGAGCTTGACGCGCTGCGCCTCGCCGCCTGAAAGCGTGGTGGCCTGCTGGCCGACCTTGACGTAGCCCAGACCCACTTCCCACAGCATTGCCATCTTGTCGCGGATCGGCGGGACGGCCTTGAAGAACTCGACCGCGTCCTCGACCGTCATGTCGAGCACGTCGGCGATCGAATGGCCCTTAAACTTCACCTCGAGCGTCTCGCGGTTGTAGCGCTTGCCGCCGCAATCCTCGCAGGTGACGTAGACGTCGGGCAGGAAGTGCATCTCGATCTTGATGAGGCCATCGCCCTGGCACTTCTCGCAGCGGCCGCCCTTGACGTTGAAGCTGAACCGCCCCGGCTTGTAGCCGCGCGCCAGGCTCTCCGGCAATGCTGCGAACCAGTCGCGGATGTTGGTGAACGCGCCCGTATAAGTGGCGGGGTTGGAGCGCGGGGTGCGGCCGATCGGCGACTGGTCGATGTCGATGACCTTGTCGCAATGTTCCAGCCCGGTGATCTTGTCGTGCGGTCCGGCGATGATCCGCGCGCCGTTGAGCGCGCGCGCGGCTCCTGCATACAGCGTGTCGATGGTGAAGCTCGACTTGCCCGATCCCGAAACACCGGTGATACAGGTAAAGGTCCCCAGCGGGATGCTCGCGGTGACCCCGGTCAGATTGTTGGCGCGCGCGTTGTGCACGGTCAGCTTCTTGCCGTTGCCCTTGCGGCGCTTGGCCGGCACATCGATCTTTCGCGTGCCGTTGAGATATTGCGCGGTAAGCGAGCGTTCGGACTTGAGGATCTGCTCGAGAGTGCCCTCGGCGACGATTTCACCGCCATGCACACCCGCGCCGGGTCCCAGATCGACGATATAGTCCGCCGTGCGGATCGCATCCTCGTCATGCTCGACGACGATCACGGTGTTGCCGAGATCGCGAAGCCGCTTCAGGGTGACCAATAGCCGGTCGTTGTCCTTCTGGTGCAGCCCGATGCTGGGCTCGTCGAGTACATAGAGCACACCCGAAAGCCCGCTGCCGATCTGGCTGGCGAGCCGGATCCGCTGCGATTCGCCGCCGGACAGTGTTCCCGAGGTGCGATCGAGGTTGAGGTAGTCGAGCCCGACATTGTTCAGGAAGCCAAGCCGCTCGATAATCTCTTTCAGGATGGCCTTGGCGATCTGCTGCTGCTGCGGTCCCAGCTTGTCGTTGAGCGTTTCGAAAAACGCCAATGCATCAGAAACCGACCGCCGGGTCGAGATCGAGATGTCTTCGCCGACGATCTTAACCGAGCGTGCCTCGGGCTTGAGCCTTGCGCCATCACACACCTCGCAGGGCTGTGCGGTCTGATACTTGCCCAGCTCGTCGCGCATCCACGCGCTGTCGGTCTGCAGCAGGCGGCGGTTGAGGTTGCCGATGACGCCTTCGAACGCCTTCTTGACCTCGTACGACTTGCGCCCATCCTGAAAACGCAGAGTAACCGGCTTGCCGCCGGTGCCGTGCAGGATGATCAGCTTCACCTCGCCGGGCAAATCCTGCCACGGCGTATCGAGCGAGAAGCCGAACTCGCGACCCAGGCTGGCGAGAACCTGCATATAGTAGGGCGAGGGCGGGTTGGACTTGGCCCAGGGCACGATCGCGCCCTTCTTGAGGTTCAGTTCCTCGTTGGGGACGACCAGCTGCGGGTCGAAATACATCTTCTCACCCAGGCCATCGCATGCCGGGCACGCGCCCTGCGGGGCATTGAACGAGAACAGCCGAGGCTCGATTGCCTCGATGGTGAAACCCGATACAGGACAGGCAAACTTTTCGGAGAAGATGATCCGGTTGTCGGGAATTCCGGTCTTCTTCATTCCCTTTTTAGTCCTCTCCCCTTCAGGGGGGAGGGTTGGGAGGGGGGAAGTCGCATCCGTAGCGTCTGCCCCTCTCCCTTCGCCGCTGCGCGGCTCTTCCCTCTCCCCTGAAGGGGAGAGGACGCCTACCGTGCCATCCGCCAGATCGACATATGCCAGCCCCTCAGCCAGCTTCAGCGCGGTTTCGAAGCTGTCGGCCAGCCGCGTTTCAATACCCTCACGCACCGCCATGCGATCGACGACCACTTCGATGTCGTGCTTGTACTTCTTGTCGAGCGCCGGAGCCTCGTCGATCTCGTGGAATTCGCCGTCGATCCGCACGCGGGTGAAACCGGCGCGCTGCCATTCGGCGAGTTCCTTGCGGTATTCGCCCTTGCGGCCGCGCACCACGGGCGCGAGCAGATAAAAGCGCGTGCCCTCAGGCAGCGCCATCACCCGGTCGACCATCATGCTGACGGTCTGCGCGGTGATCGGAAGGCCAGTGGCGGGCGAGTAGGGCACGCCAACGCGCGCCCACAAAAGGCGCATGTAGTCGTAGATCTCGGTGACCGTGGCGACGGTCGAGCGCGGGTTGCGGCTCGTCGTCTTCTGCTCGATGCTAATCGCTGGCGACAGCCCGTCGATATGCTCGACATCGGGCTTCTGCATCATCTCGAGGAACTGGCGCGCATAGGCTGAAAGCGATTCGACATAGCGCCGTTGCCCCTCGGCATAGATCGTATCGAACGCGAGGCTGGACTTGCCGCTTCCCGAAAGCCCGGTGATCACGATCAACTGATCGCGCGGCAGATCGATATCCACGCCCTTGAGATTGTGCTCGCGCGCGCCGCGCACGGAAATATGAGTCAGCATGGAGCGCCTTATGTTCTAATGATGTTCTGGTTGCAAGCCGGGGAATGGCGCGCAAGGGTGTGAACCGACCACAAGCCAAGCAGATGGTGCCCGCAGACGCAGCGCGCAAGGGCGCAGGTGCGACGAATGGAACGCCTTTGCGCGACCTGCGTAGCCGTGATAACCGAGATCAACTTTGGTTTGAGGGAAAAATCACAATGACTAACCGCTTCCTGCGCTCAGCGTCTGCCGCTGCGTTGCTGTCCGCCTGTTTCGCCTTTGCTCCGCTGAGCGCGCAGCAGACCGAACAGCCCGGCACAGAAACCCCCGATTCGGGATCGATGGAGCCTTCGCCGGTCACCGAAAACCCCAGCACGCCTGAAGAACAGGCTGCGCGCGAGGCAGCGAACTCGCGCCAGCTTGAGCTGTCAAACGCACAGCTTCAACAGAACGCTGCAAACCAGGCAGAGTATGAAGCCCGTCGCAGCAGCTATGAAAACCAGATGAGGCTGTATGAAAACACGCAGGAATCGCGTGCTCGTGCAGAGGCCGAGTATGCACAGGTCAAACAGCTGTATGACGCGATTCACGCGCAGTGGGAGGCCGATGTCGCTGCATGCACTGCGGGCAACCGCAAGCGTTGCGCGCAGACGCCGCCTGCGATGCCGCAGTAACATGCTCGAGCCGTCAACGGTGCCGGTCGCACCGTTGGCGGTTTATCCCTTTGGTAATATCAAAGTGAACCGCGCGCCTTGTCCCGGCGCGCTTTCTATGGCCAGATCGCCGTCCATCGCCAGCGCCAGCCTCCGCGAAATGTAAAGTCCAAGCCCGCTGCCGCCATCGCCGCTGCGACCCAGCCTCTCCCATTTGTTGAACAAGCGCTGCTGATCTTCGTCGCTGAGGCCGGGGCCTTGATCGGCAACGGTGACGCTGGCCCAGTCCGCACCGTCATCCAGCCTCAGCCAGATCATCGATCCATCCGGAGCATAGTTGATCGCGTTGCCCAGCAGGTTGAGCAGCACCTGAAGCACCCGGCGGAACTCTCCGATCGCAGGCAGCGTCTCGTCTTCGGCAGGCTTGTCGATACGGATCTGGCGATCGGCGGCCTTGAGCGCGAGCAGACCCGCCGCGCGGCGCGATAGATCGGCAAGGTCTACAGGTTCGCGCGCCGCACTAAACCCAGTCGCCTCGACCGCCTCGAGATCCGCCAGATCGTCAACCAGCGCCAGCAGGTGGCGTCCGGCAGAGGCTATGTCGCTGGCATAGCCTGCATAATCGGCGCGCAACGGACCTTCTAGCCGTCCGCCGATGGTTTCTGCATTGGCGATGATCCGTCCAATCGGCAGCCGCAATGCGGGACCGATCTGAGAGCCGAACAGATGCCCCAATCGCTCGCCATCGAACAGAGGCGGAAAGAGCGGCACTGCCGCCGGGTCGGTTGGCGGGGGTGCTTGGCTTAGCGTCAGGATATGCCCTGGCGAGGTCGCGTCATTGCGCAGCGTGGCGGTCCAGTCGCGTTCGTCGCCGATCAGCCTCACCTTCACATCATCGATCTGGGCAGGGTCGTCGATCGGCTCGCCGGTCAAGCGGCGCAAGACCGCTGAAAGCGGCGCCAACAACAGGCGGTCGCTGTCGTCCGGACCGGGATAACCTTTGGGCGGATCGAACCGAAGGATGCGGCCCAGCGGATCAAGCCGGATCTCTGCGTCCAGCGGATTTGCCGGAAGGCCGGGACCTGTGATTTCGATCGGTTGCGGCAGGGGCTGTTCGTGCCAAAGGGTCAGGATCAGCGTGACGCCATTGGCGTCGGGGCTGCATTCGCACCACATGTCGATGAGTGCATCGGCGGCTGCGGTGGTCACCGGGCGCGACAGCCGCATCCCAAGCCTCAGG
Organism: Blastomonas aquatica; assembly: GCF_014639875.1. Lineage (GTDB taxonomy): Bacteria > Pseudomonadota > Alphaproteobacteria > Sphingomonadales > Sphingomonadaceae > Blastomonas > Blastomonas aquatica. Next base: position 674,909 of record NZ_BMGD01000003.1, read on the forward strand.
CTATGCCGTACCAGCTCAAGCAGCGGCGGAACCGCTAGCTCGCCATTGTCGGTTCCGCCCAGATCGTGGTGCAACCGCAGCAGCGGCTCGTCTGCGTGCATAAGGCGCGCGTTGCGATCGACCCGCGCGGTGCTGGCCGCGAAGGACCGGGCGTTTGATGTTGGCACCTGCGCGTTCACCAAACGGGTCCGAGCATGCTGGCGGGCATGAGGTTGCGCCATCCGGCAACGATCCGCGCGGCATCATCCTGACCGATCGCCGCCAGTGCATTGGCCGAAGGAATGGTGTCCAGCCGCGAAGACGCAATCAGGGCAACCCCCTCGAGCAATCCTGAAGCCGCATTGACCGCGATGTCGCAGGCCCGCAGCAGCACCGCAAACCGCGCCAGATCGGGGTCGCGCACCATATCCACGACATGCTCGACCGGAAGCCCGCTCGCCCTGGCTAGCATGGCGAACACGAGTGAAGGCCCGTTTTCACCGAGCGACCAGTCGTCTCCGGTTCGCGGCAATGCATAGAGGTGGCAGAAACGCATCAGCCGGTGAGGGCGGCCGCGCCGTTCGTCGAAAGCGGCCAGGAGCGTATCGGCGGCTGTCCGCAAAGCGATCGGATCAGCGCCTTGCCGCTCCTGCAGCCACGCGAGCATCCGCTGGACCAGCGCGCTGACGCTCTCGGGGGGCAGTTCGGATAGCTCAATGGTGAACCCTTGCGCGTTGCCGATGAACCGGCTCTGCGCGATGATCAACGCCATCGCGGCTTCTGCGAGCTCGTCCTGCGCATCGCCGACCTGCGCCTCGACCCGCGGCGGCAGTTCGGCCATCGCAAGCCCCACAAGCGGCGCATTACGACACAACCGCGCCTCGATCGCGCGGGCATAGAGCATCCGGGTCGCTCCATTATCTGCCAGCACGATGGCCTGCGCGATAGTTGAAGTGTCCACCCCGTCGGTAGAGGGACAAAGCGCATCGACCAGATGCCGCGCGATCGCATCGACAAATCCGCCGGTCAGGCTGAGATCATCCTCGCGCAGCGCCGCCGCCCCATCGGGTGCCAGACGCTGGCGGACCAGCACCGGCATTGCAGCGGCCAGCCGCGCCTGCTCGTCGGCATGGCGCAGCAACGCTCCAACGTCCCGTAGAGCCGGGCGTGCGGGGGCCATGTCGGTATTCATCGGCTTGACCTAGCAATTGCTGGTTAAAATGCTGTTAGTCGTTGCGCGCGAAAAGCACAGCATGGGACGATCAGATATGGGGCTTTGGCGGTTCGGCCGCAACCGTGCCGGTCCGGGTTTGCCACAGCATCAGACCCACCAGAACCAGGTTCCAGACCATCACGACCGGCAGCATCGCACCGAACGGAATCGCGATGAACGCCGCCGTCGCCAGCAGGCTGGGTGATGCTGCCAGCCGGATCCAGCGACGCGGCAGCGGTCCTTCCAGCCGGCCCAGCACCAGCGCGAGAGCGGGAATGATCAGCGCTGCAAAAAGCCCGGCCAGGCGGTCGGATGCTGCCACCGTGAGCACCGTGATCAGCGTGAAGGCGATGGCGAAGGCGAGATTGCGCGCGGTCTGCTCGCTGTCGCGAACCATGCTGGCAGAAAAACGACCGAACAGGCGGTTGGCGGCATGGCCGGCCAGACGCCCCGTGGCGAGCACGCCCAGCGCTGCCATGCTCCAATCCGCAACCGCCAGACCGATCGCGCCGACCGGCAGCGCAAGCGCGGCAATCCGCAGCGCCGGGCCGACCCAGGGCGCCGCCCAGGCGCGCCGCGCAATCGTCTGCACCGGTGCCATGCGCACCAGCCGTGCACCCATTGCGCCTGAACGTGCGGCCAGTTCCTGCATCGCCAACGCGTCGGCTTCGCCTGCATCGCGAACGATCGCGATCCGGCCAGCCTCGGCCAACGCGAACGGGACGACGTGCCGCCGATAGCCACGCTGGACCGCGAGCCGCAGCAAAGCCGATTGCACGCTCCAGTCCTCGGGCAATTCGCGAGCTTCGACCAGATCGCGCGCCCGCACACAGGCCAGGCCCGCCCAGATATGGTTGATATCGATCCGCTCGAACCGTTCGACCAGCGACCGCGCGCCTTCACCGGGAGCGAAGCTGGTAACGAATGTGCCGGTCTCGCGCGCCATCATCGGGATGTCAGCCGGCGCGACGTAAAGCCCGTCAGCGATGATCAGCAGTTCGTCATCGCTGGCCAGCCGGACGCTGATGTCGGCGACCGATCGCACGAGATGAAAATCAATCCCGCACGATGCGGCATAGGCTTCGATCTGGCGGACGCGCTCGCCGACCGAGCTGACCAAGCACAGGATTTCGCCCGCGCCGGCCTGCCGCGCCAGATCGACCTGAAGCATCGCCAGCTGTCCGTTGGCCAGCGGCAAGGCGCCGCGCAGCGCGGTTCCGTTCGGGACGGTCTCGATCAGGGAAAGCAAGGCGGCGCGCACGCGGGTGATCCGGCTCCGTGTTTATCAGGAGCCGCTCTCTTATCGCCCGGCTGGTCCCCTGCCAACCGGCACGGCACCGATGAAGGTTGGTTCTACGCTTTATTGCCGCTGGGCAGGGTAAGCCCCAAACTCGCCCATCGCGGTATCGAGCTCGCGCAGCACCACCGGGTCTCCCGGAGCGCCATCGAGCGCGCGGTCGGCCAGATCGGAAATCCCCTGGACGCCGAAACTGGCGGCAAGGCTGCGGAGCCGCAACGCGGCGAAATGCCAGTTGGCGTCGCAGCGCGCGCGGCGCAGCAGGTCGATGTGATGCGTGGCGCTTTCGACGAACGCCCCGCGCAGTTCGGCGACCAGGACAGGGTCGCTGCCCACGGCGGCGGCCAGCGCCGCGTTCAATGCTCCCGATTCATAAGCCATGCGGCAGTCGAATAGACGATCCGCCTTAACTTTCGGTTTCTGGGAGACGAAAACATGGTAAGGTTAATGCCATGGGCGAGGGGAAAAAAATCATCGATCTGCGGCATGGCCGGAGTGGGGAAACGCTGGGGGCGCACGAGCCTGAGCCGGACATGGCAGCGCCTGCGCTGTCACCACGCGCGGCCGTGGCTGGTTCCGGGCCAATACCCGAGGATTCAGCAGCCCCCTGGATGGATGAAGACGACGAGCTGACGGTTCCCGAATCGGCGACCCGGTGGACGATCGCGGCTGCGCTGGTTGCTGCGGCCTGGACCGGCGTGTTCGTCTGGGCGTCGATCCCGCAATGGCAGGCCGGGGTTACCCCGGCGCTGGCGGTGCAGGCCATCTCGCAATGGGCGGTCCCGGTGGTCGCGATCCTGGCATTGTATCTGATTGTCCAGCGCAACAGCGTCGCCGAAGCGCGGCGGTTCGCCAAGGTCGCAGGATCACTGCGGGCAGAAAGTGTGGCATTGGAAACCCGTCTGGGTGCCATCAATTCCGAACTCTCGCTGGCACGCGAATTCCTGGCCAATCAGAGCCTTGAGCTTGAATCCTTGGGCCGTGTCTCAAGCGACCGTCTGCGCGGCTTTGCCGATGAACTGCGCACGATGATCGAGGCCAGCGATACGGGGATGCGCGCGATCGGCGAAGTCAGTGAAGCTGCCTCCAACAACATGGACAAATTGCGCAACCATCTGCCGGTGATCGCGAATTCGGCCAAGGACGTGACCAACCAGATCGGCAATGCTGGGCGCACCGCGCAGAGCCAGGTCGAAAGCATGATTGCAGCATTCGAAAAGCTCAATGCCTTTGGCCAGGCCGCCAGTACCCAGATCGGTACGCTGGTGCACGATTCGGATGCGGCGACCGTTCGGTTGGCGACATCGGTCGAAACCAGCGGATTGGCGCTGGCGAACAGCGTTGCGCAGGCGAGCCAGCAGATGGACCAAGCGATCGAAACCGTCGCCAGCCGCCTTGCGAACACCCGCGGCAATCTCGACCGTGCGACCGAAACGCAGGCCGAGGCGCTCGAAGCGACGCTGGCGCAGTTGCGCACATCGGTCGACGCCATGGCCTCTGAGATGGCGCAACGCGCCGCGACCAGCCGAAGCGACATGCGCGCCGCCGCCGATGATCTGGGGCTGACGCTGGGCGCGTTGGCCACCTCCACTGGCGAGAGCGAAGAGACCGTGCGCCGAATGATCAGCGCCGCCGATGCGCAGATCAGCCAGGCCGAAAGCCGGCTGCAGACGCTCGACAGGGAAAGTGCCGACGCACTGGCCCGGCTCGCCTTCACGCTCTCGGCGCTCGACAGCAATGCGATTGCGCTGACCGAAAGGTTGGCATCGGGCAGTGGCCATGCGGACATATTCGATGCCAAGAGCGAACGCCTGCGCGGCCTTTTGGGCAGCATCGAGCAACAGGTTTCGCAGAGTATTCCCGGCGCATTGGCGGCGCTCGACCAGACCACCGAAGCCAGCCAAGGCAAGGTCAGCGATCTGCACGGCGCTGTGTCCGAGGTCGATGGGCAGATGGTCCGGCTGGGCTCGATCCTCGGCAATTTCGAAGAACGGATTGCGGGGCAGACGGTCGAGGTCGGCAAGTTGGCGCAAATCAGCGAAGCAGGCTGGCGCGAGCGGACCGAAGATATCGGTGCGTTGATTGCCGCAATGCAGGCCGCGCGCGAGGAAATCGACCATATCAATGCCAACTCTGCGGTGCGGCTGGTTGAGACGATGCGCGACGTGCAGCGCGAGGCGCATGCCGCCGCCGACGAGGCGCGTCGCGCGATGGACCGCGCGATCACCGGCGCAACCCGCAAGCTGGGCGAAGACAGCGGTGCTGCGCTCGAGAAGGTGTTGCGCGGCAAGGCCGAGGAACTGGTCGGAAAGCTCGAATCGGCGATCAGCCGCGCGGTGGGCGCGACCAGCGATGCGACGCTGCACCTCAAGGACCAGCTCACCCGGGTCGATGATCTTGCGAGCCACCTCGAGCGCCGGGTCGCCGATGCGCGTGAGCTGGCCGAAGAGCGCACCGACAACGATTTCGCGCGGCGATTGGCGCTGCTCACCGAGTCGCTCAATTCCGCAGCGATCGATGTCGACAAGATCCTCTCCACCGAGGTCAGCGATACCGCCTGGTCGGCCTATCTTCGCGGTGATCGCGGCGTGTTCACCCGGCGTGCTGTCCGGCTGATCGACAATGGCGAGGCGAAGGACATCGCCGCAGCTTACGAGAACGATCCCGAGTTCTTCGAGCTCGTGAACCGGTACATCCACGATTTCGAGGCGATGCTGCGCACGGTCCTGTCGACCCGCGATGGCGGGGTGATGGGGGTTACGCTGCTCTCGTCAGAAACCGGCAAGCTGTATGTCGCTTTGGCTCAGGCGATCGAGCGCCTGCGCGATTAATCCCTCTTCGTCGCGCTGACCTCAGCAACTGCCGGGGCATTCTCCCAGCCCCCGCCAAGCGCGCGGAACAGCGCGACTTCGGCCTCGGCACGCGCCGCAGCGGCAGTCCCGGTTGCGGCGCGTGCTGCGAACAGGTTGCGTTCAACCTCAAGCAGTTGCAGCGCATTGTCGCGACCAACCCTGAAACGGATGCGGGTGATCCGTGCGACTTCTTCGGCGGCCGTGGCAGCGGTTTGCAGCGCTTCTTCCTGCTCGATTGCGCCTTTGAGCCGGGCCAGGGCCTGCTCGGTTTCCTGCAACGCGGTCAGGACTGCGCCATCGAATGCCGCGAGCCTGCCATCGGCCTGAGCAGATGCCGCGTTGACCCGGGCACGTGCGATGCCATCGATCGGGATCGACCACGAGATCAGGGGGCCGAGCGAAAAGCCAATATTGTCCGATTCGCCCAGAGCGCCAGGAGAGGTGCCGCCGACCGACAGCGATCCTGCGAGCCGGATCGAAGGATAGAGCGCAGCAGTGGCAACGCCCACCCGAGCGGTATCGGCCGCGAGCCGCGCTTCGGCCGCGCGAACATCGGGGCGACGCGCCAGCAGCGCGGCACCATCGCCAACAGGAATTGGAACGCGCACTCTGGGAGGAACTGCACAGGTGTTCGCCGCGGTATCGGTCTGGCTTGGCGGATCACCGGTGAGTGTCGCCAGCGCAAACAGCGCTGCACTCTGCTCGGCCTCGAACTGCGGGATCTGAGCTTGCGCCTGGGCCACCAGAAGCTCGGCATTGGCGACATCGCGCCGTTGCCCGCGCCCGGCCGTAAACAACCGCTGGTTGAGATCGAGAGTGCGTCGCTGGGCGGTCAGCGACTCGCGCGCGATATTGGCCTGTAACCGGCTTGAGCAGGCAAGCGCATAGGTTCGCGCGACCTCTGCGGCGACGCTGACCCGCGCCGCGTCAAGCTCGGCCGCTGCGGCCAGCGCGTCGCCACGTGAGGCCTCGACCGACCGCCGGATACCGCCAAACAGGTCGACCTCGTAGGAAGCGTCCGAGGCGAGCTGGTAAAAGTCGAAGGTGATCGGCTCGGGCGGGGCAAAGCCGACGCCGGCATTGGCTCCGGTGCCGACCTGGTTTGTCGTCGCGGTACCGCTGGCCGACAGCGATGGCAATTGCGCTCCGCGTGCCTCGCGAACCAGCGCGCGGGCGCGGCGCAGATTCGCACTGGCTTCGCGGACCGACGTGTTGTGTTCCAGCGCGCGGGTCACCAGCGCATCGAGCGCCGGATCCTCGAACAACCGCCACCAGCCCTCGGGCAATGGCGTCTGGGCAAAATGCGGGTCTGCGCTTTCGATAAAGCCAGGCGCTGCCGCAGCCGGGGTGCGGGGACGTTCGAAGTCCGGCCCCACGGTGCAGGCGGCCAGGCTGGCGGTCAGCGCGGCGCAAGCGAGCAGACGGTTTTTGATGGTCATGGCTGGTTGCCCTCCACGATTGGGGTTGCAGGGGGTGCGGCGGGCAGCGGATCCTTGCGCCGTCGGTCGGCCGACCACGTCTTGATCCGGTCCTCGAGCGTCCGCACCATCACATAGAAGGCAGGCGTGAACAGCAGGCCGAAGATGGTTACCCCGATCATTCCGAAGAATACCGCGATTCCCAGCGCCTGACGCATTTCCGCGCCTGGCCCCGAAGAGATCACCAGCGGCAGCACGCCCAGAATGAACGCCAGCGAGGTCATCAGGATCGGGCGCAGACGTTGGGCTGCGGCATGGCGCGCTGCCTCGAGCACCGATTGGCCGTGGTCCTCGTTGTGCTTGGCGAACTCGACGATCAGGATGGCGTTCTTGGCCGCCAGACCGATCAGCACCACCAGCCCGATCTGGGTGAGGATGTTGTTGTCCCTACCCATCACGTTGACCCCGAGGATTGCAGCCAGCAGGCACATCGGCACGATCAGGATCACCGCCAGCGGCAGCACCAGGCTTTCATATTGTGCCGCCAGCAGCAGGAAGACGAACACCACGCCGAGCAGGAAGACGAGGGTACCGGTATTGCCCGCCGCCTTTTGCTGGAAAGCCAGTTCGGTCCATTCGAAATCGAACCCTTGCGGCAATGTCTGCCGGGCCAGTTGCTCCATCGTGTCGAGCGATTGTCCGCTCGAATAGCCGGGAAGGGTATCGCCCTGCAGTTCGGCTGACCGGTAGAGGTTGTAGCGCACCACGCGATAGGCGCCCGAGTCGTTGCGTAGGTTCATGACCGCATCTAGCGGAACCATCTGACCGCTGGACGACCGTGTCCGCAAACGCCCGATGTCGGACACATCATCGCGATACGGCGCATCGGCCTGCGCGGTCACCCGGAAGGTGCGGCCCAAGAAGTTGAAGTCGTTGATATAGCTCGATCCCAGATAGGTGCCGAGCGTCGAGAAGATGTTCTCCACCGGAACACCAAGTTGCTCGGCCCGCGCACGATCGATATCAGCGAACAGACGCGGGGTGCGCGTGTTGAAGGTGGTGAACGCGCCTGCGATCCCCTCGGTCTGATTGGCTGCGCCCATCATCGCGAATGCGGCCCCTTCGAGCGCCTGGAGCCCGGCGTTGCCGCGATCCTCGATCACCATCTTGAAGCCACCGCCGGTGCCAAGCCCGGCCACCGGAGGCGGAGCGATCACCAATATGCTGCCCGCAGTGATGCTGGACATTGCGCCACGCAATTCATTGGCAACCTCGTCCGCGCTGATCCGGGTGCCGGCTTCCTTGAGCGTGATGAAGATCGCCGCAGCGTTGGGAGCGTTGGTGAAGGTCGCGCCGTCGAATCCGGCAAACGCAATGGTGCTGACGACGGATTCGTTCTTGAGCGCGATTCCCTGAGCGGTCTCGAGCGCGGCGGTGGTCCGCTGCAGCGAGGCCCCCGGAGGCATCTGCAAGACCCCGATCAGATAACCCTGATCCTGAGCGGGGATAAAGCCCGAGGGCGTATCAGCAAAGCGCCATCCGGCAACCGCGAGCAGCGCCAGATAGGCCACGCCCATGAACATCAGGCTGCGGATGGTCCGCGCGGTCAGGCGGCCATAGCGTTCCGACAGCTTGGCGAACCCGCGGTTGAAACCGCCGGCAAACCGCTTGCCCCAACCGCGCCAGCCAGCGGGGATGTCACCCTCGTGGTGCGCGCGCGGGCGCAACAGCAGGGCAGCAAGCGCGGGCGACAGCGTCAGTGACACAAACGCGGAAAAGGCCGTGGCGCCGGCGATGGTGACAGCAAACTGCTGGTAGAACGCGCCCGAAATGCCGGGAATAAACGCTGTCGGGATGAACACGCCGCACAGCACCAGTGCGATCGCGATCAGCGCTCCGGAAACTTCATCCATCGTCTTGTGCGCGGCATCGAACGGGCTCAGGCCTTCTTCTTCCATCAGCCGTTCGACATTTTCGACCACCACGATCGCGTCATCGACGACGATCCCGATGGCAAGCACCATGCCGAACAATGACAGGCTGTTGAGCGAGAAGCCGAGCAGCGCGAGGATCGCAATTGCACCTGCCAACGCGATCGGAATCGCGATGATCGGAATGATCGCTGCCCGCCAGCTTTGCAGGAACACCAGTACCACGATCGCCACCAGAATGATCGCCTCGATCAGCGTATTCTGCACCGCGGATATCGATGCTTCGACATAGGTGGTGGGGTTATAGGGGATCGAATATGCCATCCCGGGCGGGAAGTCGTTCGAAGCGCGCTTGAGCTCGTCCTCGACCTCCTTGGCCACGGTCAGTGCGTTCGATCCGGGCAGCTGCGAGATTGCCAGCGCCACGGTCGGGCGGCCGCTGGAAAACGCGTTGATGCTGTAATCCTGAGCGCCCAGCTCGATCCGGGCGACATCCGACAGCCGGGTCAGCGCTAGACCCTCTCGCTTGACGACGATCGCGCCAAACTCTTCCGGAGTGCTCAGGCGGCCTTGTGTCTGGACACCGAGCTGGAACGCGGTGCCGTTTGTATTGAACGGGGGCTGGCCAATCGACCCTGCTGAAACCTGCGCGTTCTGCGCGCGGATCTTGCCGACGATTTCATCGACGGTAAGGTTGCGCGAGGCCGCAAGCTCGGGGTCAATCCAGACGCGCATGTTGTAGTCGCGTCCGCCAAACAGCCGAGCCGAGCCGATGCCATCGATCCGCGAGATGCGATCAATGACCTGCAGCGTGGCGTAATTGGAGATGTACGATTGGGGAAGCGATCCATCAGTCGAGAAGAAGTTGGCGACCAGCAACAGATCGGGCGAATTCTTGCGGACCGTCACGCCGATCTGGCGGACCTCTTGCGGCAGACGCGGTTCGGCGGTGCTGACACGGTTCTGCACCAGCACCTGGGCCTGGTCGACATCGGTGCCTTGGGCGAAGGTGACCGTTATCGCAAGGTTACCGTCGCCCGTCGATGATGACGACATATAGAGCATGTCCTCGACGCCGTTGATCGACTCTTCGAGCGGCGCTGCGACCACGTCGGCGATCGTCTCGGCAGTGGCACCGGGATAGCTGGCGCTGACCACGACGGTGGGCGGGGCGATTTCTGGATATTGTGATACCGGCAACGTCGGATAGGCGACGATGCCGAAAATCACGATAAGGATGGACAGGACCGCCGCGAAGATCGGACGGTCGATGCAGAAATGGGCGATACGCATCGGATTACCGCGCCGTTGCTTGAGCAGGCGCAGGCGCAGTGTTCGGCCGTGCAATCGGAGCATCGCCCTTTGCACGGGCCTTGATCGTACCCTTTCGCGGGGTCACCACCATTCCAGGCTGCAACTGTGCAAGGCCGTCGACCACAATACGCTCTGTCGGCGCGATACCGTCCCGGATGACACGCAGTCCTTCGACCATGGGTCCGGTCGATACCGGACGGGGGGTAACCTTGTTGCCCTTACCGAGTACATAAACCAGCTTGCGGGTCTGGTCGGTGAGAATCGCCTCGTCGGGAACCAGCAGCGCGTTGTAGGTTCCGGACCCCAGCAGCCGCGCGCGCCCGAACATGCCGGGGACGAGGAAGCCATTGGGGTTGTCGACCATGGCATAGGCCTGGATCGTCCCTGTCTCTGGGCTGATGCCGTTGTTGATGAACTCCATCTTGCCGCGCCAGCGGAACTCGGGCTCGTCGGCAAGCTGGATTTCGACCGGATTGGCAGCATATCGCGAGCTGCGGCGCTCACCATCGGCATCCTGACGGATGTATTTGAGATAGAAGCTCTCTGCGCCGTCGAAGCTGAACCGAATGGGGTTGATCCGTACGATGCGGGTCAGTTCGGTCTGGCCGGCAGTGACGAAATCACCGACGTCGACGAGGCGATTGGAAACGCGTCCCGAAATCGGTGCCCGCACTTGCGCAAACGACAGGTCGAGCTGAGCCGCCTGGCGGCGCGCCTCGGCTCCTGCGAGCGTCGCCCGCGCCGACCGCAGCGTCGCAGCGAGATTGTCCGCTTCCTCGCGGCTGATCGCATCAAAACCGAGCAGTTCGGTGCCACGGCTCGCCTGCGACTGCGCGTTGGCGAGTGAGGCGCGAGCGCTTGCGACGCTGGCCTCGGCTTCGGCCAGGGTTGCGCGGAAGGGGCGAGGGTCGATTTCGAACAACAAATCGCCCTTGCGGACATCACGGCCATCGCGGAACGCGACCCGCGAGACGGGACCGGAGACCCGTGCGATCAGCTGCACGTCCTCATCGGCAACAAAGCGCCCGATATATTCGTCCCAATCGATAACGGTCCGCTGAAGCGGTGCTGCGACGGTGGCGGCCTGAGTTGGGGGCGGTGGGGGTGGTTCCGAGCTGCAAGCGCTGGTCAGAAACATCAAAGTTGCCGTGATCACGGCGCATCCGGGGGCAATGCGCATTCTTTTCTTCCAATTTCTAGTGCTGCAGCGCAGCGAAGTGGGGGATACCGTAGGGGAAGTCCAGAGAAAAAAGTTGCAATTAACAACTAATATATGTGAATTTTTTGCACCTCTAGCGTCCGGCCTCGCAATTCTCGCCGTTCCTCATGCGCCGGGCAGGGGCAGCTTGCTCCACCCGCGGCGCATTCGGGCCGCCAGGGCGATCGCCGGACGACCGGTAAGTGCGGCAGTTATCCCAACCGGCAATCGCGCCTGCACCCCGTGTTCGTCGCCTGCCTGCCGCGGCGCCCGCTTGCACAGCATGCACGCGGTACCTATCTTTTAGACGGATTTTTGATTTTCAGGGGGAATGCCTGCCATGTTATACCACGATGCCGACGACGATAACGATCTTGCTGGCCAGGATCGCGCCGGCCAGGGCAAAATCCCCGTCCCCGACCATGTCCAGCAGGCGATCATTACGCTGCTCAAATGGACCGGCGATGACCCGGAGCGCGAAGGCCTGCGCGATACTCCGTTACGCGTTGCGCGCGCGTGGAAGGAATACTGCTCAGGTTATGAGGATGATCCCAGCCTCCACCTCAGCCGGACTTTCGAAGAAGTCGGCGGATATGACGAATTAGTCCTGCTGAAGGGCATACCGTTCCAGTCGCATTGCGAGCATCATATGGCACCGATCATCGGCAAGGCGTCGATCGCCTATATGCCGCGTGACCGGGTCGTCGGTATTTCGAAACTCGCTCGCGTGCTGCACGGCTATTCGCGGCGCCTGCAGGTGCAGGAACGGCTGACGGCAGAAGTTGCCGCCTGCATCTGGGAGCATCTGCACCCGCATGGTGTCGCGGTGGTGATCGAAGCCAGCCATAGCTGCATGACCGCACGCGGCGTGCGCACTCCCGGCGTCAGCATGATCACCAGCCGTTTGCTGGGCTGCTTCCTCGATGATCATCGCTCGCGCGAAGAAGTGATGAGCCTGATGGGGTATTGAGCAACATAAATCCTCCCCGGAACGGGGAGGTGGCAGCCCTTCAGGGCTGACGGAGGGGAAGCCGAATTGTGCATCGTTCAATGCGATGCACCCAGACGCTTCCCCTCCACCGCTTCGCGGTCCCCTTCCCGGTGCCGGGGAGGATGTTAGTAAATCAAAGCTTTTCGAGCATATAGTCCGCGCTGCTGACCTTGAAATCGCCCGGTTCTTCGACGAACAACTTATCGACCACGCCATCCTTGATCACCATCGCGAAACGCTGGCCACGCTTGCCCATGCCAAAGCCGCTGCCGTCCATGGTCAGGCCGACCGCTTCGGCGAAATCGGCATTGCCGTCGGCGAGCATGGTGATCGCGTCTGCATTGGCGCCCTTGCCCCATGCGCCCATGACAAAGGCGTCGTTGACCGCAGTGCAGGCGATCTCGTCGATGCCCTTGGCTTTCAGCGCATCGGCCTTCTCCACGAAGCCTGGCAGGTGGCGGGCCGAGCAGGTCGGTGTGAACGCGCCGGGAACCGAGAACAATGCGACGGTTTTGCCCGCGAAGTAATCCTTGCTCTCGACCTGTTGCGGGCCCTCTGCAGTGGCGCGGACAAATTTGGTGTTGGGAATGGTGTCGCCGACTTTGATCATGGGTGTTGCTCCTGCTGTTGAACGGGTCGAGGCTCATGTTGTCGCGCGTGCGACGCATTGCAAGGCCTCATCGATGGGACGCGAACAGCGCCCGTTGCGGGCTGACACGGAGGTCGATCGAAACATCATATAAAGGAATCTTTATATTTGCTTGAAGGGCCAAGTCTGGCTATGGGAACAGCAGTTTCCGATGGCCCTGTTGGCGCATCGGCCGTTTGACTCAGGAGATTTACCGTGGCCAGTGCCCCGACCCTCGACCGCCCCGATTATGTCGTAGCCGACATTGCGCTTGCCGATTTCGGCCGCAAGGAAATCACGATTGCGGAAACCGAAATGCCCGGCCTCATGTCGATCCGCGAAGAGTATCGCGGTGAGCAGCCGCTCAAGGGTGCAAAGATCACCGGATCGCTGCACATGACGATCCAGACCGCCGTGCTGATCGAAACGCTGGTGGACCTCGGCGCTGAAGTTCGCTGGGCCACCTGCAACATCTATTCGACCCAGGACCACGCCGCTGCTGCGATCGCCGCGCAGGGCATTCCAGTTTTTGCCATCAAGGGTGAGAGCCTCGAAGAGTATTGGGAATACGTCGATCGTATCTTCGACTGGGGCGCTGAAGAAGGCGAAACCTGCAACCTGATCCTCGACGATGGCGGCGATGCCACCATGTTCGCGCTCTGGGGTGCACGCGTCGAAGCAGGCGAAGAGCTGTTCACGCCTTCGAACGAGGAAGAAGAGTTCTTCGTCAAGATCCTGAAGCGTCGTCTGGCCCAGTCGCCGGGTTACCTCACCAAGACCGTGCAGAACATCAAGGGCGTTTCGGAAGAAACCACCACCGGCGTGCACCGCCTGTATGACCTCGCCAAGAAGGGCAAGCTGCCTTTCCCCGCGATCAACGTCAACGACAGCGTCACCAAGTCGAAGTTCGACAACAAGTACGGCTGCAAGGAATCGCTGGTTGACGGCATCCGTCGCGGTACCGACGTGATGATGGCCGGCAAGGTCGCTGTCGTGTGCGGCTATGGCGATGTCGGCAAGGGTTCGGCAGCATCGCTGCAGGGCGCCGGCGCCCGCGTTATCGTGACCGAAATCGATCCGATCTGCGCGCTTCAGGCGGCAATGGACGGCTTTGCGGTGCAGACGCTGGAAGACGTCGTCGCCACCGCTGACATCTTCGTCACCACCACCGGCAACAAGGACGTCATCACCCTCGAGCACATGCGTGCGATGAAGGACATGGCGATCGTCGGCAACATTGGTCACTTCGACAATGAAATCCAGATCGGTGCGCTGGAAAACATGAAGTGGACCGAGATCAAGCCGCAGGTCGACATGATCGAGTTCCCCGGCGGCAAGCGCATCATCATGCTGTCGAAGGGCCGTCTGCTCAACCTCGGCAACGCCACCGGTCATCCCAGCTTCGTGATGTCGGCCAGCTTCACCAACCAAGTGCTGGCGCAGATCGAATTGTTCAAGGGTGCCAACAAGTACGAGAACCAGGTCTACGTTCTGCCCAAACACCTCGACGAGAAGGTCGCGCGGCTTCACCTCGAAAAGCTTGGCGTCAAGCTGACCGAACTGACCAAGGAACAGGCCGAATATATCGACGTGTCGGTCACCGGTCCGTTCAAGAAGGACGAATATCGCTACTGATGCGGGTCTCCTGCTTCGGCGGGATGCAAAATCACAAAAGCCCGCTTCGCATCGCGCGAGGCGGGCTTTTTAGTTTCCGTGCGCTTGCTTCGGTCCGCCTCTCCCTTGATGGGAGAGGCAGCGAGACTTGGTGGCTTTGCCGCCTAGTCGAAGCGGTGAGGGTGATGGTGCGTCCAGGTGCCGCCGGGCAATCCGGAGAGATCACCCCCACCCAACCATCCCCCTTCAAGGGGGAGGGCTCTAGCGCATCGTTGCAACCCTGCCCGGTCCCCTGCGCAGGCAGGGGCCCATCTCCGGATCGTCGTGCCGGGTGAGGGGGAAGAAGATGGGTCCCCGCCTTTGCGGGGATCCGGAAAGAGAAGATGCAGCATCGCTGCGTTTCCTCAACTCGTCGCGCTACCCGTCTTTTTCCGATTGCGCTCGGGCGCAGCGGGGCTAGCGTAAGCGTATACGAAAAACATTCCGGGGAACGTCACCATGAAAGCTATGCATCTGTCCGCCGCCATCGCGGCGCTGGCTTTGTCCATGCCTGCTGTCGCGCAGGACAAACCTGCCGCCTGGGACATCAACGCGCCGCCGATGAAGACCCGCAATATCCCGATCAAGGTCGATGAAGGCACCTGGATCAATGTCGACGTCAGCCCAGATGGCAGCACCATCGTGTTTGATGTGCTGGGCGATATCTACACGATGCCGGTCGGCGGTGGCAGCGCACGGCGGATCGCCGAAGGCCTGGCGTTCGACACGCACCCGCGCTTCTCGCCCGACGGCAGCCGTATCGCGTTTACATCCGATCGCGGCGGCGGTGACAACATCTGGATCATGAACGCCGACGGCAGCAACAAGCGCCAGCTGACCAAAGAGACCTTCCGGCTGCTCAACAACCCCAGCTGGAGCCCCGACGGCCAGTATATCGTTGCGCGCAAGCACTTCACGACCGGGCGCTCGCTGGGCACCGGGGAGCTGTGGCTGTATCACGTCAGCGGTGGCACCGGCGTGCCGTTGGTAAAGCGACCGAACGAACAGCACCAGAAGGAGCTGGGCGAACCCGCCTTTTCGCACGATGGCGCAAGCATCTATTACAGCAAGGATGCGACCGGGGGGCCGATCTTCGCTTATGCGCAGGACAGCAACAGCCAGCTGTTCGTCATCGAACGTTATGACATGGCGACCGGCAAGGTTGAGCGGATTACCGGTGGACCCGGCGGCGCGGCGCGTCCCGAGCCATCGCCCGATGGCAAGTATCTTGCGTTCGTCCGCCGCGAGCGCGCTAAATCGAAACTCTATATTCGTGATCTGACCAGCGGCGAAGAACGCAAGGTCTATGATCAGCTCGACCAGGACGTGCAGGAAACCTGGGCGGTGCACGGGGTTTACCCCAACATGGGCTGGACCCCCGACAGCCTGAAGCTGGTCTTCTGGGCAGGCGGCAAGATCCGCACGATCGATGTCGCCGGTGGCACCGATACCGTGGTGCCCTTCAGCATTGCCGATTCGCGCACGATCATCGACCCGATCCGCCCGCAAAAGCCGGTCGCGCCCGATACCGTGGCGGTCACCATGCCGCGCTTTGCCAGCATCTCGCCTGATGGCAGCCGCATGGTGTTCGAAGCGCTGAGCAAGCTGCACACTCAACCCGCCGCGGGCGGCGCAGTCGCCCCGCTGATCAGCAACGGTGGTACCGATTTCGAGCTCTTCCCTGCCTATTCGCGCGATGGCAGCCAGATTGTCTATGTCAGCTGGGATGACACCCGGCTGGGCGAACTGCGTGTGGTCGGCGCTGGCGGCGGCGAGGCCCGCACGATCAGCACGCAGCCGGGGCACTATCGCCGCCCCCAATTCTCGCCCGATGGACAAAACATCGTCTTTGAAGCGGGCGGCGGGGGCGGCCTCACGTCCGATAGCTGGGGCGGGTCTTCGGGCATATACCGGCTTGACCTGGCCAGCGGCGAGAGCAAGCGGATCGCCAACGAGGGCGAGGAACCGCATTTCGGCGCAACGTCGGACCGCGTGTATTTCAGCAAGCCGATCGCCGGGAAAATGGCACTGGTCAGCACCGATCTCAACGGCGAGGCCGAGCGCACGCATGCCAGCGGCGAACTGGTCAGCGCTTATGCATTGTCGCCTGATGGCAAAACGCTCGCCTTCCGCCAGAACTATGCCGCCTATGTCATGCCATTCATGGCGGGCGCGGTTGATCTTGGCGCAGGCAAGGGTGGCGGTGCGCTGCCTGCAGTCCAGGTCAGCGAAGGCGGAGCGACCTATCTGCAATGGAGCCATGGCGGTCAGCGGCTGAACTGGTCGCTCGGGCCCACGGTCTATTCGGCAGAGGTTGCGCGCGCGATCGGAGCAGGCCCAGCGGCCAAAACCGACGCCAAGTTTGCCGCGCCCAAGACCGGCGTCGCGATCAACGTCAGCGTACCTGCTGACAAGCCCACCGGCACTGTCGCCTTCACCAACGCCCGCATCGTTACCATGGCCAGCGATGATGGCGGTGTGATCGAGAACGGAACCGTGGTGGTCCGCGATAACCGGATCCTCGCTGTCGGTGCAAATGTCGCGGTTCCCGCCGGTGCGCAGACCGTCGATCTGGCAGGCAAGACGATCATTCCTGGGCTGGTCGATGCGCACGCGCATGGTCCGCAAGGCCAGGACGACCTGATCCCGCAGCAGAACTGGAACGCTGTCGCGCATCTCGCGCTCGGCGTTACGACGATCCATGATCCTTCCAACCGGGCGTCCGAGGTGTTTCCCGCTGCCAGCTATCAGCGGATCGGCAAGTACCTTGCCCCGCGAATCTTCTCGACCGGGGAAATCGTCTACGGTGCAAAAGCTGCTGGGGTCTATGCCGAGATCGACAGCCTCGCCGATGCCCGCGCGCACACCAGCCGGTTGAAGGCGCAGGGTGCGCACAGCGTCAAGAACTACAACCAGCCCAGGCGCGACCAACGCCAGCAGGTTGTCGCAGCGTCGCAGGCGGACAATCTGGCCAGCGTCGCCGAGGGTGGATCGCTGTTCGGGATGGACATGACAATCATCGCCGATGGCAACACCACGCTGGAGCACAACATCCCCCAGGAACGGCTGTACGAGGATGTCCGCAGCTTCTTCTCGCAGACCAGGGTCGGTTACACGCCCACCTTGGTCGTGACCTATGGCGGCCCAGCAGGCGATCCATATTGGCGCAGCCACACCGATGTGTGGAACCATCCGATTTTGAGCAAGCATGTCCCCCGCCGCAGGCTGGAGGCCACGACCGTGCGCCGTGAAATCGCGCCGGAAGAGGATTACTCCGATACCTGGTCGGCGCGTGAAGCGGCCGAACTGGCCAAGCGCGGGGTGCCTGTCGGCATCGGTGCGCATGGGCAGGAAGAGGGACTTGCCTCGCACTGGGAGCTGTGGAGCTTCGTCAAGGGCGGCATGACGCCGATAGAGGCGTTGCGTACCGCGACCATCAGCGGCGCGCGCTCGCTGGGCTTCGATAAGGATATCGGTTCGATCGAGGCGGGCAAGCTTGCCGACATGGTGGTCATCGATGGTGATCCGGTCACCGACATCCGCCAGTCCGACAAGATCACGCATGTCATGCTCAATGGGCGGCTATACGAGGTGCCGACGATGAATGAGACGGTGACCGGCACCGCGACCCTGAAGAAGTGGTACTGGGAGAAATAACCAAAATCCTCCCCGAAACGGGGAGGGGGACCGCAAAGCGGTGGAGGGGAGGCGGGATTGCGCGCCGATTGATCGGATGAGCGCGCACGCTTCCCCTCCGTCTCGCCTTTGGCGAGCCACCTCCCCTGAAGGGGGAGGATCAAATGTTAGGTTTGGCCATTTTGCGCAGCCAACAAATTGAGCTACGGCCATCAGCGATGAAGCGGGTGCATTCCAACGAACAATATCGGGCGATTCGGCCATGATGATCGGCAACGGCAGCCTGCTGGTCGTCGCTCTGGTATTTGCCGCGTGGACCGCCGCGGCGATCTGGGCGTTGGTCACGGGGCTTCAGATGCGCCGAGCCGCGGGCACAGCGCGGCGTCAATTGCGCAGGCTCACCCGGTTGATCGAATCCGGCCCGGCTATCCCGCTGATCGTGCGATCGGACTCGCGGATCGAGGGGCCAGAAAAGGTCGCCCGCTGGCTGGGTCTCGCCAAGCTGCCACCCTATCTTTCCGAGCTTGCGCAAGAGGGCAGAGGGTTGTCGCGCGAGGCGCTAGATGCGCTGGGGATCCAGATCACCACCGCGCAGAAAAGCGGCGCGCCGTTCGCGACCGCGATCACCGCGTTGGGATCGAACCGGCAGCTGCGGATCGAGGGTAAGCTCGCCGATCCGCAGACGATCGCGCCGGGCGCGGTGCTGCTGTGGTTGTATGATGCGACTGAGAGCGAGACCCGGATGGCGGCCTTGGTCGAGGCCGAAGCCGAAGCGAAACGCGCATTCGATGCGCTGTCGGGGCTGATCGAGGCCGCGCCGGTCCCGATGTGGTTCCGCCGCGAGGATCTGTCGCTGCTGCTGGTCAACACCGCCTATGTCCGTGCGGTCGGTGGACAGGACGCCGCCGAAGTTGTGCAGGCCGGGCAGGAGCTGGTCGAAACCATCGACGGCCTGACCCCGATGGCGGTCGCCGCCCGCGCGATCGAAAGCAACGCGCCTTCGAGCCGCACCGTCACCACCACCATCGCGGGGACACGGCGCGCGATGGAGATCGTCGACCTGCCCATCAAGGGGCGCGGTGTCGCTGGCTATGCGATCGACGTCCATGATCTGATCCTGGCGCGGCAGGCGACTGACCGGTTCCGTGATGCGCAACGCGATATGCTCGACAACCTGTCCGCCGGTGTCGCGCAGTTCGATGCCCAGCGCCGGCTGATCTTCGTCAACCAGCCGTTCGTGCGGATGTTCGCATTGAAGCCGCAATGGCTGCAGGACGGGCTGGAGTTCGAGCGACTGATCGACCGGATGCGCGAGGCAGGCCGCGTTCCCGAGGTCCGCGACTTCCCCGTCTGGCGCGATGAAAAGCGCGAATGGTTCCATTCCGCCGATCCCAAGGAAGAGGTCTGGCTGCTCACCGATGGCACCCATCTGCGCGCGATTGCCCAGCCGACGCCCGACAATGGCCTGTTGCTGGTGTTCGAGGATCGCACCGAGCAGGTGCAACTGGCGAGCGCGCGTGACACTTTGCTGCGGGTGCGCACTGCGACCTTCAACAATCTGTTCGAGGCGTTGGCGGTGTTCACCTCCGATGGCCGCCTGCATTTGTGGAACACCCGCTTTGGCGCGGTGTGGGATGTCGAGGAGGGCGTGCTCGCGCAGCATCCGCGCGCCGACGAACTGCTCAAGGCAATCGCTCCCCGGCTCAAGCGCCCTGCGCAGATTTCCGCGCTGCGCGAGGTGATCCGCGCCGCTACGCTCGACCGCGTCCAGCGCGCGGGGCAGTTGGTGATGAAGGATGGCCGGGTATTCGATTTTGTCGGCATCCCGCTGCCTGATGCCAGCGCGCTGTTCACCATGATCGACGTGTCCGACGCCAAGAAGATGGAAGACGCGCTGCGCGAGCGCAACGAGGCGCTGGTCGAAGCCGACGCGATCAAGACGCGGTTCCTCGCCAATATGAGCTATGAATTCCGTACCCCGCTGACCTCGATCGGCGGCTTTGCCGAGCTGCTCGCCAGCGGGGTCGCAGGGCCCCTGTCCGATCAGGGGCAGGACTATGCCAAGGCGATCATCGATTCGGTCGAGCGGCTGTCGGCGCAGATCAACATGGTGCTCGATCTCAGCCAGAGCCAGGCAGGCACGCTGCCGCTCAAGCTCGAGCCGACCGATATCGGTGCGTTGCTGGTCGATGTCGCCAAGAGCGCGTCGGGACTGGCGGGGGGACGCAACATCTCGCTCGAGCTAGACGTCAATGGTGGCCCGGGCAGCGCCGAGGTCGATCGCGCGCGGTTTGGCCAGGCGATTGCGGCGGTGGTCGATAACGCGCTGCGCTATACGCAGGAGGGCGGCCGGGTGCTGCTGCTGGGCGATCGTTTCCGCAGCAAATTGCGGATCGTGGTTTCGGACAATGGTCCCGGGCTCGATGCCCGGGCACAGGCGCGCGCGCTCGATGGCGTGCTGCAGGCCGATGAGGCAGGCGGCAAGCCGGTGCAGAAGCGTTCCGGACTTGGGCTGCCGCTCGCGCGCAATCTGATCGAGGCGCATGGCGGGCGGATGGAGCTGATGAGCGAACCCGGCGCGGGTACCATCGTCACCATCCTGATGCCATGACAATTCGGATCGCATCGTTGGAGGCCATGCAGGCGGTGGGCGCTGCACTGGCCGAGGTCGCACGGCCCGGCGATGTCATTGCGCTGTCGGGTGATCTGGGAGCGGGCAAATCGACATTGGCGCGGTCTATACTCGCTGCACTCGGTTTTGCAGGCGAAGTGCCCAGTCCGACATTCGCGCTGATCCTTCCCTATGACCCGCCCGAGGTGCGAATTCCGGTGATCCATGCCGATTTTTACCGGCTCGACGGCGCGATGGAGCTTGACGAACTGGGGCTCGACGCAGGCGATCCCGCGCTGTTGATCGCCGAGTGGCCCGAGCGGGTTGGCGGGCTTGCCGGACCCGATACGCTGGAATTGCGGATCGAGGGCACCGCTGCTAGCGAGCGCGCGGTAATTGCGCGTGCCGGGGCCAACTGGCAGGCGCGCTGGCAGCAGATTGCAGGTGGTGTGACTTGAACGAACGAGATTCGGTGATCCGGGCTTTTGCCGAAAATGCGGGCTGGGGCGCGGCGGAAATCGCACCGATCCCCGGTGACGCATCGTTTCGCCGTTATTTCCGGCTGATCGAGGCCGATCGCCGGGCTATCCTGATGGATGCACCGCCGCCTGAGGAGGACCCGCGCCCGTTCCTCGATGTTGCACGGTATCTGACCGCACAAGGCCTGCGGGCACCCGAAATCCTCGCGGCTGACGCGGCGACAGGGCTTGTGCTGCTCGAGGACTTCGGCGATGTCCGCATGCGCGAGACCGTCGATGCATCCGACGCGGACACCGAGCGTGCGATCTATGCCAGAGCCCTCGAAACGCTGGCACATCTGCACGATCGCCCGGCAGCGATCGTTCCTTTGTATGATCGCGCGGTGTATCAGCGCGAAGTCGGGCTGCTTACCGAATGGTACTGCCCCGCGCGCGGGCTGGACATCGATGCCGATGGCTATGTCCGTGCCTGGGACAAGGTGCTTGATGCGATGGACCCTTCCGCACCGCACGTGACGGTTCTGCGCGATTATCATGCCGAAAACATCATGCTGCTCGACAATGGCGGGCAGGGGTTGCTCGATTTTCAGGACGCGTTGGTTGGCGACCCTGCCTATGACCTCGTCTCGCTGCTGCAGGATGCGAGGCGCGATGTATCGCCTGCGCTGGAGGCCGAGATGATCGAGGCGTACCGTGCGCTGGCGAACCCGGCATATGATTTCGATACCGCTTATCACGTTCTCGGCGCGCAGCGGAATGCCAAGATCGTCGGCATTTTCGTGCGGCTTTGGAAGCGCGACGGCAAGCCGCGTTATCCGCTGATGATCCCCCGCGTATGGGCCGCGATGGAGCGCGATCTGAAGCATCCTGCGCTATCCCCCGTCGCGGCCTGGTTCGATGCCAACATCCCGGCGGAGCTTCGTGACCCCGCAGGGACGCTGGGCGGCGAGTTCGCCTTGTGAGCGGAAGCGCGCCTTTCGCCCGCACGGCGATGGTCATGGCCGCAGGGCTGGGCAAGCGGATGCGTCCGCTGACCATCACCACGCCCAAGCCGCTGGTCCGGGTTGGCGGCAAGCCGTTGATCGACCATGTGATGCAGCATCTTGGCGCGGCCGGGATGCAACGGGTGATCGTCAACGTGCATTACCTTGCCGATGCGCTCGAGGCGCATCTGAAGGCGCGCGATTATCCGTTCGAACTGATGATCTCGGACGAGCGCGACCTGCTGCTCGAAACCGGCGGCGGTCTGGTCAAGGCGCTGTCGATGATCAACGAGGATCCGTTCTTCTGCCTGAACAGCGACAATATGTGGCTGGAAAGCGCGCGCTCGTGCTTTGACGAGCTTCGCGCCGCGTGGGACGATAGCCAGATGGATGCGCTGCTTTTGCTGGTGCCGCACAGCCGCGCGGCGAACTATCAGGGTGTCGGCGATTTCCACCTCGACCAGATGGGCCGCATCATCCGGCGCCGTCCGGGCCGGGTCGCGCCGTATATCTATACCGGCATCCAGTTGCTCTCGCGGCGGCTGCTGACAGGCGCGCCCGAGGGGGCGTTTTCGACCAACTTGCTGTGGAACCGGGCTATTGCAGCAGACCGCCTGTACGGTGTCGTGCATATGGGCCAGTGGTTCGATGTCGGCACCCCCGGCGCGATCGGCCCGACCGCAGAGGCCCTGTTGAATGCCTGATCGGGTGCGGACCAGCGTTTATGCCATCGGGGCGCAGCGAGGGTTTGCGGATGTTCTGGCGAGCGGGCTGCTCGGCCGGTTTGGCAAGGACCCGATGGCGCTGGCGCGGGTCACATTGCTGATTCCCAACCACCGCGCGGGCCGCGCAATCACCGAGGCACTGGTGCGCCATGCCGCCAATGGCCTGCTGCTGCCGCGCATGGCACTGATCGGCGATCTCGACCTCGACGAGAGCCTGGGCGCGTTGCTCGATCCGCTGGGCGAGGGGGAGGTAATCCCGCCTGCGGTCGATCCGCTTGAGCGTCGCTTCCGTCTGGCCGCAATCATCGCGCGCGAGGGTGCACGCCGTCCCGGCGCGCAGGACCCGGCCGAGGCACTGCGGCTGGCGAACGAATATGCCCGCGTGCTCGATCAGTTGCAGGTCGAGGAAAAGACGCTCGATCAGCTCGACGCGGTCGATGTCGAAGCGGACCTGGCCGACCATTGGGCGCAGGCGCGCGACCTGTTCCTGCGCGTCGGCAGAGCCTGGGCGCTGGAACTGGCAGCCGAGGGCAAGCTTGACCCCGCCGAGCGCCGCAACCGGTTGCTTCGCAAGACGGCGGAGCACTGGCAGGCGAGCCCGCCTGCGGCTCCCGTGATTGCTGCGGGGATCACCACATCGGCTCCGGCAATCGCGCGATTGCTGCGCAGCATTGCGCATATGCGTCAGGGCAGGGTGGTGTTGCCCGGGCTCGATCTGGAGATGGACGCGCCGCTATGGGAGGCGATCGGCGAACCGGTTCCCGTGACCAAACCCGGCGAAGCGCCACCTGCCGAACGACCAGCGATCACCCACCCGCAATACCACCTCAAGCAGCTGCTCGGCGTGATGAGCGTCAGCCGCGCCGAGGTCGAGCCCTGGCTGCCAGAGCCGAAGACCGGACTGGTCGCCGACCGGGCACGATTGCTGCGCAGCATTCTCCTGCCTGCGCGGCTGAGTGACCGCTGGGTGACTCTGCCTGCAGCCGATCGTCGCACCAAGGGCATCCGCATTATCGAGGCTGCCGATCCTGACGAGGAAGCGCAGACGATCGCGCTGCTGGTGCGTCAGGCGCTCGATGTGCCCGCACGCCGTGTGGCCATCGTCACCCCTGACCGAACGCTGGCCGCGCGCATAATCGCGCATCTCAAGCGCTGGAATGTTGAAGCGGACGACAGCGCGGGCGAGGCACTGCCGGTCACCCCGCCGGGGCGTTTCCTGCTTGCGATCGCCAATTGTCTCGCGGATGATTTCGCGCCTGTGGCATTGCTCGATCTGCTCAAGCACCCGCTGGCACAGGCAGGTGATGGACGGCTCGGCTGGCTCGAGCACGTCCGCGCACTCGATATGCGGTTGCGCGGTCCGCGCCCTGCGCCGGGGCTCACTGGGATCGATGCGAGCATCGGCAAGCCCGAACTGCGTGCGTGGTGGGAAGGGACCAAAGCGCTGCTCGCTCCGATCGCCCGTTTCCCGCGCGATCCGCAGCCGCTGTCCAGTGTCATCGAGGCGGTTGTTGCCACCGCCGATGCGTTGAGCAATCAGGCAGTATGGAACGGCATTGCGGGGCGGTCTGCCTCCGATCTGATCCAACAACTGCTTGCGCGATCTACCAGCCATGATCCGCTGGTCACACCGGCCCAAGCCGTCACGATCCTGTCGCGGCTGATGGCCGAGAAGGCGGTTCGCCCACCGTTCGGCAAGCATCCGCGTGTCGCGATCTATGGTCTGCTTGAAGCAAGGCTGCAAAGCTCCGACCTCGTCATCTGCTCCGGATTGAACGAAGGCGTCTGGCCACAGATCCCGTCACCCGATCCGTGGCTGGCACCAATGGTGCGCAACGCTTTGGGGCTGCCGCCGCTGGAGATGCGGGTTGGTTTGGCGGCGCAGGACCTTGCCGGTGCGCTCGCTTCGCCCGAAGTCGTGCTGACCCGTGCGATGCGCGATGGCAGCGCGCCGACGGTCGCCTCGCGCTTTCTGCTGCGCTTGCAGGCTGTCGCATCGGGCAAGGATATGGAAGATCCCGACGCGCTGGCATTGGCGCGCGCGCTTGATCGCCGGATGCCCAAGGTCAGCATCGACAAGCCCGCACCGCGTCCCTCTCGATCGCAACGCGCGGTCAAGCTGTCGGTCACCGAACTCGACCGGCTGCGCGCGGACCCGTTCGCTTTCTATGCCAAGCGCATCATGGCGTTGCGCTCGCTCGACCCGATCGATGCTGAGCCCAGCGCGGCGTGGCGCGGGATACTGGTCCATGAAATCCTCGAGCTGTGGCACAAGCATGATCATCTCGATCCGGTCGCGCTGGTTCCGCGCGCCAACCAGTTCCTCGCCAAGGCCAACGTCCACCCGCTGATCAAGGCGCTGTGGCGGCCACGGCTGGTCGCAGGCCTTGAATGGGTGGTGCAGCAGACGCTTGCCCATGCCGAAGCGGGTCGCCGGATGATCGATGCCGAACGCAGCGGCAGCATGCTGGTCGATGGGGTAAAGATCTCGGGCAAGGCCGATCGGATCGACCGGATGCCCGACGGAACGCTGGTGGTGGTCGATTACAAGACCGGCAAACCGCCCTCGGCGGCGCAGGTGCAGACTGGCTTTGCGTTGCAGCTCGGACTGCTCGGTATGATCGCCCAGCGCGGCGGGTTCAACGAGGACCCCCAGCTTCCCCCGATCAGCGGGACCGCGAGCGATTTCGAATACTGGTCGCTGACGCGGCACAAGGATAGCGACACCGGTTTCGGATATGTCGATAGTCCGGTGTTGAAGGGCCGCAAGAAAAGCGGGCTTCCGGCAGATCAGATTATCCCCACCAGCGAGCAATTTTTGCGCGAGGCACTGGCCAACTGGATCATGGGTGATGCGCCGTTCGAGGCCAAATTGGTTCCCGACCATGCGCTGTACACCGAATATGATCAACTGATGCGGCTGGCCGAATGGTATGGCCGCCAGGGAGCGCGAGCATGAACGGCGGTCCCTCCAGCCTGCATCCGCTGCATGGCGATCAGGCACTGGCGGTGTCGCCAGCCGATCAGGTATGGCTCAGCGCGTCTGCAGGCACCGGCAAGACGCAGGTGCTGACCGCACGCGTCTTCCGTCTGCTGCTCGAGCCCGGGGTCAATCCCGATGCGATCCTGTGTCTGACCTTCACCAAGGCGGGCGCCAGCGAGATGGCGAACCGCATAAATGCGCAGCTCGCCGCCTGGGTGCGTATGAGCGACACCGCCTTGGGGTCCGACCTGCGCTGCATCGGAGCGCCGGTCGATCCCGATACGCTGGTGCGCGCACGCCGTCTGTTCGCGCGCGTGCTCGATGCACCGCAGGGGGGCCTGCGCATCCAGACGATCCACAGCTTCTGCCAGTCGTTGCTCGCCAGCTTCCCCGAAGAGGCAGGGCTTACGCCTGGCTTCCGCCCGATCGAGGACCGCGACCGGGTACAACTGGCGCGCGATACGCTGGGCGCAATGCTGGTCGAGGCCGCGCGCAACAGCGATACCCGGCTCTCCGACAATCTCGAAGCGATGAGCCTGCGTCTCGGGGCCGAGTCAACCGAGAAGTTCCTGATGCGCTGTGCGGCCAAACCCGACGCGATGGACGTGCTGAAGGGTGATATCCGCCCCTACATCAACGCTGCTCTTGGCCTGAAGCGCGACGAGGATGGCGGCGATCTTGCCCGGCTGTGCAGCGACAGCCTGTTCGATATCGACAATCTGGAAGCGCTGCAGGACAGCAACCTCCGGTGGGGCACCGCGACGGGCGCGAAGGTCGCCGAAAACATTCAGACCTGGCTCGACATGGATGATGATGAGCGGCTCGAGCATCTCGATCTTGTCTGGCTGACGGTCGCCAAGGCCGATGGCGACCCGCGCAAATGGTCGACCTTTTCCGTCAAGATCGACCCTGATTATGTATACAAGGCCGAAAGCCTGTATTCCGACCTGTCGGCGCTCAAGGAGCATATCGCGCTGATCGGCTTTGCCGGCGACTATGCGCGGGCGCTTGAAGTCGGGCGGGCGTTTGCGTGGAGCTTTGCCGAAGCCAAGCGGCAGGCCGGCCTGCTCGACTTCGACGATCTGATCCGCGCGGCGGCGGATCTGCTGTCCGGACGCACGATGGCGCAGTGGATCGCCTTCAAGCTCGACCAGCGCTTCGACCATGTGCTGGTCGATGAGGCGCAGGACACCAACCCCAGCCAGTGGGCGATCGTCAACGGGCTGATCGCGGATTATTTTGCCGGGATGGGCAGCAAGGCCGACCGCTTCCGCACGCTGTTCACGGTAGGCGATTTCAAGCAGGCGATCTTCGGCTTTCAGGGTACCAGCCCGCAATATTACGCCGCCGCCCGGCACCGGATCGGCACGTTTGCGCGCGATGCCGGCCAGGCATTCCTCGACCTCAGCCTCGACCGCAGCTTCCGCTCGACTCAGCCGGTGCTGGATCTGGTCGATGCGGTGCTGGGTGATTTGGGACCGGCCGCGCTGGGCATTACCGATGACGCGCTCCCGCTCCACGAAGGACGCACCGGGCCGGGCGTGGTCGAGCTTTGGCGACCGGTCGGCGAAAGCTTCGAGGACGAAGCAGAGTCCGAGGTGGAAGGCTCCGAAGAATGGCTGTCGGGCGCGGAGCTTCAATTCGCGCATCAGCTTGCCGAACGGATTGCGCGCTGGCTGGATCCGGCTTCGCCGCAGCGGCTATGGCTGGCGCGGCGTTCGGATGGGAGCGCGGGCTGGGCCGGCGCGGGCGATATCATGATCCTGCTGCGGCGGCGCGGTGATCTGGCCTCGCTCATCGTTGCGCGGCTGTACGCAGCCGGGGTTCCTGTTGCGGGCATCGACCGGCTAAGGCTGGGCCAGCCGCTGGCGGTGCAGGATCTGGTCGCGGCGATCCGCTTTGCGCTGCAACCGCTCGATGATCTTACCTGCGCGGCATTGCTGGTCTCGCCCTTGTGCGGGTGGACGCAGGAAGAGTTGCTGCAGTACGGCCATCGTCCGGACAAGCGCGCCTTATGGCCGCACCTGCGCGATCAGGCGCGCGACGATCCGGCGTTGCTTTCGCGGCTCGATACGCTCTATGCGTTGCTCGGCATGGCGGATTTCGGCACCGCGTATGATTTCCTCGAGCAGGTGCTGACCGGTCCCGTCCAAGGCCGCGCGCGTCTGGTCGCGCGATTGGGTGAAGAGGCGCTCGACCCGATCGCCGAGCTGCTTTCGCTGGCACAGAAGTTCGCGGCCAGCCATGACGGCGGGCTGCAGGCGTTTCTTCACTGGTTCGATGCGGGCGACGAGGAGATCAAGCGAGAGCTTGCCGGGCAGTCCGACATGGTTCGTGTGATGACGGTGCACGGCTCCAAGGGCCTGCAGGCACCAATCGTGATTCTGGCCGACGCGTGTGTCGATCCCACCCGCAAGGTGGACAGCAGCTTTGACTGGCCGGTCGAGATCGTTGGCGCCGATGCCAGCTTCAGCCTGCCGGTCTACAGCCTGCCCAAGGCCGAGCGGGTCGGGCTATTGGCCGATGCGCACGAGGCAGCGCGCGAGGCCGATATGGAGGAGCACTGGCGGCTGCTCTATGTCGCGATGACCCGCGCTGCCGAAAGGCTGTACATCGGCGGGACCCTGGGGCGCCGCGCCAAGGAACCACCCGAGCTCAGCTGGTACGCCGCGATCGAGCGCAGCTTCATGGCGCTCGGCTGCGACTGGGTCGATCCGGGCGACGGCGCCTGCCGCATCTACGGCACTGGCGAAGTCGCGGCACCCGGCCCGCAGGTCTCTCTCGCTTTCGATACCACTCGATCGATAACGCTGCCCGATTGGGCGCTGACCGCTGCCGCGCCCGAGCAGCGCCCGCCGAGCCCGCTGGCGCCATCTTCGCTGGGCAAGGACGATGCCGCCAGCCCGCCGGTCTTCGGGCCGGACCTTGCCAAGGCGGCGCAGCGCGGGCTGATCATGCACAGCCTGTTCGAGCGTCTGCCCGCCGTCGCCCCCGATCAACGCCGCGAAGCTGCGCGGCGTTGGCTGGCGAGCCAGCACGGCATTGGCGATGGTTCCGAGGCTGGCGAGATCATCGATGCGGTCAGCGCGGTGATCGATCATCCCGAATGGGCGGACATCTTCCACGCGGACGCTCTTGCCGAGGCGCCGATCGCGGCGGTGGTGGGTCTCAACGTGGTCACCGGGACCGTCGACCGCTTGCTGATCGAGCCCGACCGGGTGCTGGTGGTCGATTTCAAGACCAGCCGCCGCCCGCCCAGCAGCCTCGAGCAATTGCCGGTCGCGCATGTCCGGCAGATGGCAGCCTATGTCGCGGCGCTGCGATTGATCTTCCCCGGGCGCGCGGTGCAGGCGGGGTTGCTCTATACGGCAACGCCACAGCTGTTCATGCTGCCCGAAGCCTTGCTGGCCGCGACGAAGCTGGACTAACGGGCGGCACACGAATAGTTGCAGGTTCACGCCTTGAGCGGGCTGCCTGCCGCGCTTACATTCCAGACCAAGTGATGAACCTGGATTCAGGTTTCGAAAAAGGAGTTACCCCCGATGGCCACCACTGCAATCAGCGATGCAAGCTTCGATGCCGATGTGCTGAAATCCGACAAGCCCGTTCTGGTCGATTTCTGGGCCGAATGGTGCGGCCCCTGCAAGATGATCGGCCCCGCTCTCGAAGAGATCAGCGAAGAGCTGGCGGGCCAGGTCACCATCGCCAAGATCAATATCGACGACAACCCTGATGCACCCGCCAAATACGGCGTGCGCGGAATCCCCACCATGATCCTGTTCCACAATGGCCAGATCGTGGAGACCAAGGTCGGCGCCGCTCCCAAGAGCGCGCTCAAGAGCTGGCTGGAAGGCGCACTTCCCGCTTAACCCAATATCGCCGCCGCCTCATCCCACAACCGGGGTGAGGCGGCGGCGATCATTCCAGTGCGGCGGTCGCCGGGCAGATAGCGCGATCCGTCGAGCCGCGCGGCCTTGCCGCCGGCCTCCTCGACAAACAACACACCTGCGGCATGGTCCCAGGGGAGCGTGCGCTCGAACAGCGTCACGTCGTTCTGGCCCAGCACCAGCCGGGGATATTGCTCGGCTGCACAGCGGGGAATGTCGACAAGTCGAAACCTGCCTTCGGATGCGCGGGTGATCGCGCTGCGGCGTGGTTCCTCGATGAACAAGGTCGAGATCGCCGCAACGGGCAGCGGCTCGCCGCTCTCGCGCGCGGTCACCGGTGCATCGTTGATGAACGCGCCTCCGCCACGCACCGCGTGGCACATGCGATTGGCCAGCGGATCGTAAATCCAGCCTGCCACTGTCTCGCCGCCTTCGATCAAAGCGATCAGGATGCCGAATGGCGGGCGCCCGTGCGCATAGTTATGGGTGCCGTCGATCGGGTCGATGATCCACGCGACGCTGTCATTGACGCGTTCGATCAATGCCGGGTTGGCCTCGACCCCCTCCTCGCCGACAATGCTGGCATCGGGCAGGATCGCCGCCAGACCCGCACTCAACCGCCGCTCGCTTTCCTTGTCTGCGACTGTCACCAGATCGCCGGGCGTCTTTTCGCTGATCTGCGCTGACGACAGCTGCTGATAATGGTGCAGCACGACATCGCGCGCGACAGTGCGGATCAGGTCGGCGACGGGCGTATAGAGCGTGTGCATTTCCATCAGCTCCGGTAATCGGCGTTGATCGAGATGTAGCCGTGGGTGAGGTCACAGCTCCACACCGTGGCGCGACCCTTGCCGATCCCGAGATCAGCCTCGACCAGAATATCCTGTCCCCTGAGATGGGCAGCAACCGGGGCCTCGTCATAGCCTTCGACCACGACGCCCTGGGCTGCGACCTCGACCCCGCCGAAGCGGATCGACAGCAAGTCGCGTTCAGCAGGTTCGCCGGCCTTGCCGACCGCCATCACGACACGGCCCCAGTTGGCGTCCTCACCTGCGATCGCGGTCTTCACCAGCGGCGAGTTGGCAATGCTGAGCGCGATCCGGTGCGCGCTGTCGTCGGATGCCGCGCCGGTGACGCGCACTTCGATGAACTTGGTCGCACCCTCGCCATCGCGGACCACCAGATGCGCAAGCTGGCGGCACAGATCGGCGAGCGCCGCGGCAAACGCATCCGTGCCAATGCTGTCCATCGTCTCCAGCCGGGGGTGATCGGCCTGGCCGGTGGCGAAGGCGAGCACGGTGTCGCTGGTCGAGGTGTCGCTGTCGACGGTGATGCAGCTGAAGGTGGTGCGGTTAGCCGCGCTCAGCATTTGCTGGAGCAGCGCAGGCGCGATGCTGGCATCGGTGAAGATATAGCCGAGCATCGTTGCCATGTCCGGCGCGATCATGCCCGATCCCTTGATCACGCCGACCAGATCGACACGATGGTCGCCGATCATCGCGCTGGTGGTCGCGGCCTTGGCAAAGGTGTCGGTGGTACCGATCGCGTCGGTCAGGTCGCGCCAGCTGCAGGGTGACGCTGCGAACGCAGCCTCGAGACCGGCACGGGCCTTGTCCTGCGGCAGGGGAACGCCGATCACGCCGGTTGCGGAGACGAACACTTCATGTGCGGAACAGGCCAGCTGTGCCGAGACCGTGTCGACGACCATCTGCACGGCAGCGCGGCCCTTGCCGCCGGTGAACGCATTGGCGTTGCCCGCGCTGACGACCAGTGCGCGGGCGCTGCCCAGCGACAGCGCGCTGCGGCACCATTCGACTTCGGGCGAGGGGCACTTGCTGGTGGTGGTGACGCCTGCGACCGACGTGCCGGGCGCCAGCTCGACAAAGCTCAGGTCACACCGATCCCACGCCTTGTAGCGCGCGCGCGCGACACGGGGCATCACTCCGGCAATCGCCGGAAGTTCGGGGAAGGGGAGCGCGAGCGGCGAAACGGTATGGGACATGGTGTAATCCAGATAGCGAACACTGCGCCCGGCACTAAACCCGTTTTCGGTGCACGCAAGCGTTTTGCCCCGATGACCGGCGGGTGGTATCTGGATCTGAATAAATCAAGCTCTTGGTGCGGGCGGTGGGACTCGAACCCACACTCCTTGCGGAACCGGATTTTGAGTCCGGCGCGTCTACCATTCCACCACGCCCGCCAAGAGCGGCAGCCTATAACGGGTCGGAAAATTCCTGCAACCCGCAAAAGCTGCCGCTGATAGGCTTTGCAATCAAAGCTTCAAGTCGCGCTCGATCGCCTTCTTGGTCGCGTTGCCGTAAGGCGGCAGGAAGCCAGCGAGCTTGGCGACATCGATCCGCGGCTGGCTGTAGATCGATTTGGCATGGCTGAAGGTACGGAAGCCATCGAGCCCGTGATACGCGCCCATGCCCGAGGGGCCGACACCACCAAACGGCAGGTCTTCCATCGCGACATGAAAGATCGTGTCGTTGAGCGTCACGCCACCCGACACGGTGCGATCGGTGACCTTCTTCGCCTCGGCTGCGTCTTCGCCGAAATAATACAGCGCCAAAGGACGGTCGCGCCCGTTGACGTAGTCGATTGCCTCATCGACGGTCGAATAGGTCTTGATCGGCAGGATCGGACCGAAAATCTCGTCCTGCATCACCTTCATGTCGTCGGTGACGTTGCGCAGGATGTGCAGCGGCATCTTGCGGCTGTTGGCGGACTTGAAATCCTCGCCTGCAGGATTGACCTCGATCACCTCTGCGCCTTTCTCGCGCGCGTCGTCGAGATAGCCGCTAAGGCGCTCATGATGCCGCTCGTTGACCACCGCGGTGTAATCATCGTTAGTCAGCAGCGTCGGGTACAAGGTGCTTGCCGACTGCTTGATATTGTCGATGATCTCGCTCTCGTCCTCGCGCGGCACATAGAGGTAATCGGGCGCGATGCAGATCTGTCCGGCATTGAGCATCTTGCCCATGGTGACACGCTGCGCGGCCCTGGCCTTGTCCGCCCCGCGACCAATAATCGCAGGCGACTTCCCGCCGAGCTCCAGAGTGACCGGCACAAGGTTATTTGCGGCGGCGCGCATGATGTGGTGGCCGACACTGGTCGCGCCGGTAAACAGCAGATGGTTGAACGGCAGTTCCGAAAACGCCTTGCCCACATCAGGGCCGCCAGTGAAAAATGCGACTTCGCTGGCGTCGAAAAACTGGGGGCCAAGCTCGGCGAGCAGGTTCGATGTATTTTCGGTAAATTCGCTGTTCTTGATCATCACCCGGTTGCCGGCAGCCAATGCTCCGATGGCAGGGGTCAGGCACAGCTGAATCGGGAAGTTCCACGGCGCGATGATGCCGACCACGCCCAGCGGCTGATATTCAACGCGCGCACGGGCACCCAGGATGCCGAGCGGAAATTGAACAGGGCGCCGTTCCGACTTGGCCCAATTGTCCATATGCTTGAGCGCATGGCGCCCGCAATTGAGCACGCTGACAATGTCGGTCATCTTGGACTGGTCGGCGCTGCGATGACCGAAATCCTCGCTCATCGCGGCGACCAGAGCATCGGCATTGTCATGCACCAGCTTCATGATACGCTTGATCCGGTCCTTGCGGACCGACATCGGCACGGGAAGCTCTGCCAGAAACGCAGCCTTTTGCCGGTCAAGAACGTCGCTGAGATGGTCAGCCTGCAAGGGGGCGTCGGTCTTGGTCGCCATTTATCATCTCCCGGTATCGTTGTCGTTTTGCCACGAATGGCGTGATCGGTTGCGTACTCAAATGGCATTCGGCAAAGAGCGCACGTGCCCGAACGCGCCTTATTTTGTCGGCGTCAGCTTGAGCAGTCGCCCCTTCGAGCCACGAGCGCCATCTTCCAGCACCCAGATCGCACCATCCGGTCCTTGCTCGACCTCGCGGATACGGCCTTCCATGGTGAAATTGTCGGCCATTGCAGCATTCTCGCCATCAAGCTTTACGCGAACCAGCGCCTGACCGCTCAGTGCACCGATGAAGGCGCTGTTCTTCCACGCGGGAAACATGTCCCCGGTATAGATCATCAGGCTGCTGGGCGAAATCACCGGGGTCCAGAACACCTTGGGCGGCACAAAACCGTCTTCGGGGGAATGATCGGGAATGTCACGTCCGTCGTAATGAACGCCGTTCGAAACCTTGGGGTAGCCATAATTGGCGTTGCGCTTGACCAGGTTGAGTTCGTCGCCGCCCTTGGGGCCCATTTCCGAGTTCCACAGATTGCCTGCGCTATCGAAAGCCAGGCCCAGCGGATTGCGATGGCCATAAGACCAGATCTGCGCCTTGATGCGGCCCTGATCGTACATCGGATTGTCCGAAGGGATACCTCCGGTCGGCGTCAGACGGATGATCTTGCCCAGGTTCTGGTCAAGGTCCTGCGCAGGATCGAACTTCTGCCGCTCGCCCGACGAGATGTACATCATGCCATCGGGACCGAAGGCAATTCGGTGGCCGTAATGGCCCTTGCCGCTGACCTTGGGCTCCTGCCGCCAGATAACCTGCATGTCAGTCAGGCTAGCGTTGCCATCGGCAGCCATCACCATCTTGGCGCGCGCAACCGCAGCGCCGCTGGTATCGCCTTCACCCTTTTCGGCGAAGCTGAGATAGACATAGCCGTCGTTGGTGAAGTCGGGCGAAAGCACGACATCTCCAAGGCCGCCCTGGCCACCATAAGCGACATCCGGAGTGCCGGTCACGTCAACCATCGCAGGCTTGCCGTCGGCGCCAAAGGTCACGAGCTTGAGAACACCTTTCTTCTCGGTGACCAGCGCGCGGCCATCGGGAAGGAAGGTCATCGCCCAAGGCTCATCAAAAGTGGCAATGCTTGCTGTTTCGAAGGGCGGACGGTCCACAGGCGAGATTGCCGCGACTTCGTTCGCCGCGTCGCCATTGGCCACGGCTTCCTCGCTGCTGGTGCACGCAATCAGGATGAGCGGCAGCGCTGCGCTCAGGGTCAGTCGGTGCATCAGGTTATCTCCATTTTTCATGATTTTGATCATCGCTATCCGGGTGGCAGATTGCAAACGATTCGGGACCTTCTTGGTGGATCGGTCCGCTTGATGGGGTGGCGCTGCTTGCGAACGCAAGGGCCTTACGGCAAAGACGCACGATGACCCAATCCGGTTCCCGTACTTTGCCTAAATCGCTTCGATCTTCGATGCCCTTTCCGTCGGTTGCGGGGGTTGATGAAGCGGGCAGGGGGCCGCTGGCGGGACCTGTGGTAGCCGCTGCAGTCATCCTGTGCCCCGACGGGATCGTGGGCCTTGCCGACAGCAAGGTGCTGAGCGCTGCAAAACGCGCGCGGCTGGAGGCGGAAATCCGCGCGCATTGCGTGTTCGGCATCGGGATCGCGAGTGTCGAGGAGATCGATGCCATCAACATCCTGCAGGCGACCATGCTGGCGATGACCCGTGCGGTCGAGGCGCTGGGGTCAGACCCAGGCGAGGTTCTGGTCGATGGCAACCGGCTGCCCCGTTGGCGCTACAGGGCACAGGCGATCGTCAAGGGCGATGCGCTGCATCCGTGCATCTCGGCAGCCTCGATCATCGCCAAGCAGGAGCGCGACCGGATGATGCGGGCTGCCGCCGCCCAGCACCCGCATTATGGCTGGGAGCGCAACATGGGTTATGGCACCGCAGAGCATCTCGCCGCGTTGCGCGAGCATGGCCCTTGCGGCCTACACCGTCGAAGCTTTGCTCCGGTGGCGCAGGCCGCGCTGCTGTAATGCAATTTTTTTGCAGCCCGAGTCCTTCGAGTCACACCACTAGGCGTTGAGTCTCGACTGGTTAACAAGACTCAACATCTGGATTTGGACTCATTGTGTTCTCTGTTTTTTGAGCTGCGTTAACCATTTTAACACCGGGAAACCTTAGGGTTTTGACCTTGACCGATGGTCGCCAAGGACTCATGCAGGCCCCTGTTCAGGGTCAAATGGGGGGTTGAAAATGGTTCAGGTCGGCGAAATGATGGCGCCAGTGTTGCGGAAGGCCAAGGCGCCCGCACGCGCCAAGCCGATGGTCCGGCCAGAACTGCCACTGGGCCAGATATTGCGCGGCGATTGCATCGAGGAAATGCGCAAGCTTCCCACCGGATCGATCGACATGATCTTTGCCGACCCGCCGTACAACCTGCAGCTGGGCGGCGATCTGTTCCGTCCTGAGGGTGGCCGTGTCGATGCGGTCGACAACGACTGGGACAAGTTCGACACCTTCGCCGCTTATGACCGGTTCACCCGCGAATGGATGACCGAGGCGCAGCGCATCTTAAAGCCCGATGGTTCGATGTGGGTGATCGGCAGCTATCACAACATCTTCCGCGTCGGCGCGACGTTGCAGGACCTGGGCTTCTGGATCCTCAACGACATCGTTTGGCGCAAGGCCAATCCGATGCCCAATTTCCGCGGCACGCGGTTTACCAACGCGCACGAAACGCTGATCTGGGCGTCGCGCGACGAGAAGTCGAAGTACACCTTCAACTATCGCGCGATGAAGACTTTGAACGACGAATTGCAGATGCGCTCGGACTGGGTGATCCCGATCTGCGGCGGCCAGGAGCGGTTGAAGCGCGGCGGAACCAAGGCGCACCCGACGCAGAAGCCCGAGGCGTTGCTGTATCGCATCCTGCTCGCCTGCACCAATCCGGGCGACGTCGTGCTCGATCCCTTCTTCGGCACTGGCACCACCGGCGCAGTCGCCAAGCGTCTGGGCCGCGAATGGATCGGCTGCGAACGTGACGCCACCTATATCGATGTGGCCGAAGAGCGCATCGCTGCCGCGCTGCCGCTCGATGAATCGGGCTTGAAGACGATGCAGTCGCCCAAGAGCCAGCCCCGCGTCGCCTTCGGCACCTTGGTCGAAACTGGGTATATCCAGGTTGGCGCCGTGCTCACCGACAAGGCGCACAAGCACCGCGCGACGGTGCGCGCCGATGGCTCGCTGCTCACCGGGGACTTGACCGGTTCGATCCACAAGATCGGTGCCGAGTTGCAAAACGCGCCGTCGTGCAACGGCTGGACCTACTGGCATATCGAAACCAAGGACGGCCTCAAGCCCATCGATCATCTGCGGCAGACCTATCTGCTCGCCACCGAGCCCTGAGGCGCATGTCCGGCAAAGTCTATGTCCGCCCGGTGGGGCTGGCCGAAAGCCCGCAGACGTTTGCCGGGGCGACCATCCGGCTGGGCAGCAGCCTGGTCTGGTGTCATTTGCTGGCGATCGAGACCTATGACGCTGGCAGGCTGACCGCACGGCGGATCGTCCCGGTCGATGGCTTTGTCGATGCGCTCGAAACGCTGCCGGACGATCAGGCCGAAAGAGCCCGCGTCCAGTTTGCCAACCTGTCGCGCCAACATGCGCCGCTGGCGCTGGGCGAGCGGATGCTGCGGTTCGACCAGCCGCAGGTGATGGGCATATTGAACGTCACCCCCGACAGTTTTTCCGATGGCGGTCGCTTTACCGACGACCCCGCGAGCGCGGCCGACGCCGGCTTTGCCATGCTGACCGCAGGGGCATCGCTGATTGATATCGGCGGCGAATCCACCCGGCCCGATGCGCCTGTGGTGTGGGAGGGCGACGAGATCGCCCGCGTCGTTCCCGCAATCAGCGCGCTGGCGCACAGCGGCGCGATCCTTTCGGTCGATACCCGCAAGGCCTCGGTGATGGAGGCGGCGCTCGAGGCAGGCGCGCATATCGTCAACGATGTCTCGGCACTGCTGTTCGATAGCCGCGCGCTCGATGTCGTGGCGCAGGCCGGATGCCCGGTGGTGCTGATGCATGCGCCATCGCAGGGGCAGAACCCGCACACCGGCCCCGGCTACGGCAATGTCGTGACCGATGTGTTCGACTGGCTCGAGGCGCGCATCGCTGCCGTGATCGCGGCAGGTGTCGCGCGTGACCGGATCATGATCGATCCGGGCATCGGCTTCGGCAAATGTCTCGCAGATAACCTTGCGCTGATCAACGCGTTGCCGTTGTTTCATGCACTGGGCCAGCCGATCCTGTTCGGCGCGAGCCGCAAGCGTATGATCGGTGCCTTGTCCAACGAGGCTCCGGTCGATGCTCGGCTCGGCGGATCGTTGGCATTGGCGCTGAGTGCGATCGGGGCGGGTGCGCAGATCGTCCGCGTCCACGATGTCCCCGAAACTGTGCAGGCGGCGCGCGTATGGCGCGGATTGCGCGATGCCGCCTTGACGATGCCGGGTCTGGGCTGACACACCGGCGGTCATGACCAGCTTCGTTCTCTCGCTCGCCATGCTTACCGCGATGGCGCTCATCGCCGGGGCCATTTTTCTGCTCCGTCGCGGCCAGCGCAAGCAGCCGGTGCTGATGCTGATCCTGGCTGCGGTGATGATCGGCAATGTCGTGATCTGGTCGATCCCGACCGAAGGTGGCAACGCGCTGGTGGACCAAGCGGAATTTCCGACAGACTGACCGCCGCCGTTCGACCAATAATGCTGAAAAATAAATGGTCGGGGAGAGAGGATTCGAACCTCCGGCCCCTGCCTCCCGAAGACAGTGCTCTACCAGGCTGAGCTACTCCCCGACCCAGACTTCATGATGCCTTGCGGCGCCTGGGAGGCAGGGGCGTGCCTATAGCCACGGTGCGGGCCCCATGCAAGCCAGCATTTTGCGTTTTCATGGCCGCCGCAATGGCAAGCCGTTTTGCTGCATGCTAGACCGCCGTCCATGGACACAGCATTGCAGAGTCGCGCAGAGCATCGCGCGCAGCCGCGCCATTTCGAGTGGCAGTATCTTGATCTTTTGCGGCAGATCTGGACCACAGGTCACGAACGCGCGGATCGCACCGGAGTCGGCACGCGCTCGCTGTTCGGCGCGACGATGCGGTTCGATCTTTCGGACAATGCGATCCCGCTGCTCACCACCAAGCGGGTGTACTGGAAGGCAGCGGCGCGCGAGATGCTGTGGTTCCTCACTGGCGACACAAACATTCGCGCGCTGGTGGCGCAGGGGGTGCACATCTGGACCGACTGGCCGCTCGACAGCTATCGCAAGGCCACGGGTGAGGCGATCGACCGCGATGCGTTCGAAGCGCGGATCATCGCAGATGCCGAATTCGCCGCGCGGTGGGGCGATCTCGGCCCGGTCTATGGCAAGCAATGGGTCAATTGGCCGGTCTATGAACCGGCGGGTGAGGGGCTGTTCCGCAAGCGCCCGCAAGGGATCAACCAGATCGCCGAACTGGTCGAAAGCCTGCGTAATAATCCCGGCTCACGCCGCCATATCTTCGAGGGCTGGAATGTCGCCGAGCTCGACCAGATGGCGCTGCCACCGTGTCACAAGACCTACCAGTTCTTCGTTGCCGACGGGAAGCTGACCGGGCTTTTGTATCAAAGGTCCTGCGATCTGGCGCTCGGCGTGCCGTTCAACATCTTTTCCGCCGCGCTCATCATCCGGATGCTGGCGCAACAGTGCGATCTGCAGCCGGGGGAGCTGATCTGGAACGGCGGCGATGTGCATCTGTATCTCAACCACCGCGATCTGGTCGAAACCCAGTTGGCGCGTGAGCCGAACGGTGCGCCGAAGCTTGAGATCGCGAATCGTCCGGCGAGTATTTTCGAATATGCGATCGACGATTTCTTGGTGCGTGATTACGCCCCGCAGCCCCATATCTCGGCGCCCGTCGCAGTGTGAAGGGCAGCACTATTGACCTATCGGAAATCCTGAAATAATATGTCTCGACGGTGCAATTAGTCGAAAGGCCAGCAAGAGCCCTGCCGGCTGACCCAGCACAGACCCGAGAGGATTTTTGATGGCCGATGGTCCTTTGAGATCGAACCTGCAGCCGCTTGCGCTTCACGTTCCCGAACCGCGTTCGCGCCCTGGCGACCCTGTCGATTTCAGCGATGTGATCGTTCCTGCCGCTGACAGCATGGCGCGGCCCGACGAGGCGGTGTCTCCGCATGACATGCGCGATCTGTCGTTCG
Source organism: Blastomonas aquatica (assembly GCF_014639875.1). Classification (GTDB taxonomy): domain Bacteria; phylum Pseudomonadota; class Alphaproteobacteria; order Sphingomonadales; family Sphingomonadaceae; genus Blastomonas; species Blastomonas aquatica. The sequence goes on from NZ_BMGD01000003.1 coordinate 714,662, forward strand.
GGCTGGTGCGCGTGCTCGACGATGAGCACCGCGCTGTCGGGGCCTGGGATCCCCGGCTTCCGCACGAAACCCTGCTCAAGATGCTGCGCACGATGGCGCTGACCCGCGCATTCGACGAGCGGTTGTATCGCGCGCAGCGGCAGGGCAAGACCAGCTTCTATATGAAGTGCACCGGCGAGGAGGCGACGTCGGTCGCCGCTGCCGCTGCGATGCAGGGCGATGACATGGTGTTCCCGAGCTATCGCCAGCAGGGCATCCTGATGTGGCGTGGTTATGCGCTCACCGAGATGATCAACCAGATCTATTCGAACCGCGGAGACAAATTGAAGGGTCGCCAGCTGCCGATCATGTATTCGGTGCCGGAACTCAGCTTCTTCACCATCTCGGGCAACCTCGCGACGCAATATCCGCAGGCGGTGGGCTGGGCGATGGCGAGCGCGATCAAGGGCGATACACGGATCGCCAGCTGCTGGTGCGGGGAAGGGTCGACCGCAGAAGGCGACTTCCACAGCGCGATGACCTTCGCGTCAGTTTACAACGCGCCGACCATTCTCAACGTCGTCAACAACCAGTGGGCGATCTCGAGCTTTTCAGGCTTTGCCGGGGCCGAGCGGACGACCTTTGCCGCGCGCGCGATCGGCTATGGCATCGCCGGACTTCGGGTCGATGGCAATGATGCGCTGGCGGTCTATGCCGCGACGCAATGGGCGGCCGAGCGGGCGCGCTCCAACAAGGGCCCGACGCTGATCGAGCACTTCACCTATCGCGCCGAAGGGCACAGCACCTCGGACGATCCAAGCGCCTATCGCAGCGCGCAGGAAAGCGCCGAATGGCCGCTGGGTGATCCGATCCATCGCCTCAAGCAGCATTGCATCGCGCTGGGCATCTGGGACGACGAGCGGCACGCCGCAATGGATCTTGAGCTGGCCGAGATGGTGAAGGCCGCGACGAAGGAAGCCGAGAAGAACGGCGTGCTCGGCCATGGCATGCACCAGCCGTTCGAAACGATGTTCGAGGACGTTTTCGAGGAACTTCCCTGGCATCTGCAGGAGCAGATGGCGCAGGCGCTGGAAGAAAGGGCCGCAAAATGGCCGAAGTGATGCAGGATTACGCAACGTCCGAAGCGACCAACGAAGGCGCCGCTGATCAAACGGCGACCAAGACGATGAACATGATCGAGGCGATCAACAGCGCCATGGACGTCATGATGGACCGCGACCCCGATGTCGTGATCATGGGCGAGGATGTCGGCTATTTCGGCGGCGTCTTCCGCTGCACCGCAGGGCTGCAGGCCAAGCACGGCAAGACCCGGGTGTTCGACACCCCGATCAGCGAATGCGGTATCGTCGGCGTCGCGGTCGGCATGGGGGCCTATGGCCTGCGTCCGGTGCCCGAAATCCAGTTTGCCGACTATATCTACCCCGGCATCGACCAGTTGATCTCTGAAGCGGCGCGGCTGCGCTATCGCTCGGCGGGCGAGTTCATCGCGCCGATCACGGTGCGCTCGCCTTTTGGCGGCGGCATCTTCGGTGGTCAGACGCACAGCCAGAGCCCCGAGAGCCTGTTCACGCATGTCTCGGGCCTCAAGACGGTAATTCCCTCGACACCCTATGACGCCAAGGGGCTGCTGATCTCGGCGATCGAGGACAACGACCCGGTCATCTTCTTCGAGCCCAAGCGGATCTATAACGGCCCGTTCACCGGCTATTATGATCGCCCGGTCGAGCCGTGGTCGAAGCATGCGGCGTCGAAGGTGCCGACCGGTCACTATCGCATCCCATTGGGCAAGGCGAACATCGTGCGCGCGGGCGAAGCGTTGACCATTCTCGCATATGGCACGATGGTGCACGTCGCGCAGGCGGTGGTCGAGGCCAACGGCGTCGATGCTGAGGTAATCGATCTGCGCACGCTGCTGCCGCTCGATATCGAGACGATCGAGGCCTCGGTCAAGAAGACCGGGCGTTGCCTTATCGTGCACGAGGCGACCCGGACCAGCGGTTTCGGCGCGGAACTCTCCGCTTTGGTGCAGGAGCGCTGCTTCTATCACCTCGAAGCCCCGGTCGAGCGAGTCACCGGTTTCGACACCCCATACCCGCACAGCCTGGAATGGGCGTATTTCCCTGGCCCGATCCGCATCGGTCGCGCCATTGCCAAGATCATGAAGGACTGACCCGCCATGGCAACTTTTACCTTCAACCTGCCTGACATCGGCGAAGGCATTGCCGAAGCGGAAATCGTGGCGATGCACGTCAAGATCGGTGACCGGATCGAGGAAGACAGCCGCATCGCCGACATGATGACTGACAAGGCGACCGTCGAGATGGAATCGCCGGTGTCTGGCACCGTTACCAAGGTGGCAGGCGTCGAGGGCGATGTCATCGCGATCGGATCGATGCTGGTCGAGATCGAGATCGAAGGCGAGAGCAGCGATGCCGGCGCCGAGCCGGTGACAGAGACTGCACCCCAGCCGAAGCCCGAGACGATCGAGGTGGAAACGCCCAAGGCGCCGCCGGTTGAAGAGTCTGCCGCTGTGGTTGCGACGCCCGCGCCTGCGCCTGCAGCGCCTAAGGCAGCAGCGGCGCCAGCTCCGACGCCAGCGCATGGCAGTGCCAAAGTGCTGGCATCGCCCGTCGTCCGCCAGCGTGCGCGCGATCTGGGGATCGATCTGGCCAAGGTTCGGCCCACCGAGGGCACGCGCATCCGTCATGCCGATCTCGACGCCTATCTGAACTATGGCGGTACCCGGTCGGGTCCTGGCCGGGCTGCGGATGAAGAAATCCGCGTGATCGGCATGCGCAAGCGAATCGCGCAGAACATGGCCGAATCGAAGCGCAACATCCCGCACTTCACTTATGTCGAGGAAATCGACGTGACGGCGATGGAGGACATGCGCAGCCAGATGAACGCAGGCCGCGGGGATCGCCCGAAGCTGACCGCGCTGCCGATCCTGATCGCGGCTATCTGCAAGACGCTGCGCGACTATCCGATGCTCAATGCGCGCTACGATGACGAGGCCAATGTGGTCACGCGCTCGGGCGCGGTGCATTTGGGCATCGCGACGCAGACCGATGCCGGGTTAATGGTACCGGTGCTGCGCGGCGCCGAATGCTTGAGCGTCTGGGATATGGCGAGCGAGATCGCGCGCCTCGCCGATGCGGCGCGCAGCGGCAAGGCAAAGAGCGAGGAGCTGTCCGGTTCGACGTTGACGCTGACCTCGCTTGGCCCGCTCGGCGGGATCGCGACGACGCCGGTGATCAACCGGCCCGAAGTCGCGATCATCGGCCCCAACAAGATCGTCGAGCGCCCGATGGTGGTCGATGGCCAGGTCGTCATCCGCAAGATGATGAACCTGTCGATCTCGTGCGATCACCGCGTGGTCGATGGCTATGATGCGGCCAGCTTCGTCCAGGCGCTCAAGCGCCGGATCGAGACGCCGATCTACATTTTCGCGGATTGAAGATGAGGTTCGCTAGATAATCGTCATCCCCGCGAAGGCGGGGGTCCCGCTTTTGCTCGGCGGTCGCTGAAGCGGGATTCCCGCGTTCGCGGGAATGACGGGGGTCATTTGACCCTAGGTTTTCACCGCACGATGGCGCGGAACGTCACCCGGCGGGTTTCACCCTGCATCAGCCGGTCGCCGACCTGCCAGCGCAGATGGGTGACATCATCGGGGTTGGCGGGGCGCCAGCTGCCATCGCCGAGCGACACCCTGAGGTCCGGCAACAGCCCCCAGCTGCGACCGCCATCGATCGACACCATTTCGCTGCCATCGACGGTCTCGTCGAGGCGTACTGTGCGGGGAAGGGGGTTGGTGACGGTAAAGCCCTGTACCGGGCGTTTGCCGACATTGCGATACTCGACGACATAGATCAGCCGCTCGCCTGGGCTTACCTGGCGGGCAGGCTCAAGCCGCACGCGCCGCGCGCCGCTGCCCTGCGGGTCGATCTTTTCGACGAAGATGGATGATTTTGTCCGAACATCGCCCGATGCGAACGCCGCGACCGGCGCCACCATGGCGAGCAGCGCGATTGTGGTGCGCAGCATTATCTACCCCGATTTGCCCCTGCCGACTGTATCCGGCTTGAGCGATGATTAGGCGCCAGCAGCGAACATATGGTTAACAAGTCTCAGGGTTTTTGAGGCATCAGGGCCTTCGATGTCGCTGGATTGTGTGTGGCAATCGGTGCAGATATACCCGGTACAGCCCGGTTTGCGGGCCGAGGGCATCACCATTTATGTCTCTACCGCCATCAGATCCCATTTTGCCCGACGAACTGCGCCGTGACCGGCTGCTGGCCGCGCTTGCGCTGATCGCGGGTGTCGCGCTGTTCCTCGCCTTTCCGTTCGCGATGCGCGCCGGGGCGGAGTTCTTCCTGCCGCTCGCTGTTGCGATCGTGCTGTCGATCGCACTGGTTCCTGCACTCGAATGGATGGAGCGGCGGGGGCTGCCGTCGATGGCGGCGGCCTTTTTGTGCCTGGTGCTGTTTCTGGTTATTGCCAACGGCGCGCTCGCGGTGATCGTGGTCCCGGCGGCGGACTGGTTCCTGCTGCTGCCCGATCGCATCCCCAAGATCATGGAAAATCTGGGGCCATTGATCGATCTCTACTCCGATCTGCAGAAGTTCGTTGATGATACCACCCGGTTGGTGTCGGGATCGATGGTGAAGGCACAGAACGCTGCGGTGGCATCGCCCGAATCGCTGCTTGACCTGTTTGCCAGCGCGGCCCCCGGCGTGGCGCTGCAGATGGCATTCGTCGTGCTGCTGATCTTCTTCTTCCTTGCCGGATGGACCAAGCTGCGCGAAAACGCGATCAGCAGCCGGGGAAGCTTCACCGGTGCCATGGCGACCGCACGGGTGATCCAGAACGTGGTGTCGGCGACGTCGGCGTATCTGACCACCATCACGCTGATCAACCTGCTGCTCGGCCTTTCGGTCGGCGTGGTGGTGTGGATGCTGGGCATGGAGTCTCCCGCGATGTGGGGTGGCATCGTCGCGCTGCTCAACTTCGTGCCCTATCTGGGGCCCGTGCTTGCGGCGATACTGCTCGCGCTGGGGGGTCTGATGAGCTTTGGCGATCTATGGACCGCACTGATTCCCGCCAGTGTCCAGGTCGTGTTTCATCTGGTCGAGGCCAACCTGATCACGCCGGCCGTGCTGGGCCGCCGTTTGACGATGAACCCGCTGCTGATTCTCGTGTCGCTGAGCTATTGGGCGTGGGTGTGGGGCACCACCGGCGCATTGCTGGCGGTTCCGCTGCTGATCATCATCCAGACCGTGGTTGCAGCTGCGGGCAAACCGGACATCGCGGGCTTTCTTTTCGAATCCGGGACGCTCACGCGTCACCCGCGAGAGGGGGAAACCGCGCCCACCGAACCTTTATCGCCTGTTCGCGGGAAAATTTGAATCACGTGTTGACAGGTTGGCAGGTCGCTTATATCAGCCGCGCTCCAACACGATGCGGGTGTAGCTCAGTTGGTTAGAGCGCCGGCCTGTCACGCCGGAGGTCGCGGGTTCGAGCCCCGTCACTCGCGCCATTGGACTGGAGTTCAGCTCCGGAAAAATGGTCACTCGCACGTGTTGGAAACTTCCCGGAATGAGCGCTACGAGGCGTCACCATGTGCGATTGGTTGCCCCTTTCTCAGGCGCTCCAGCGACCGGTTTCCATCCAGATCATCAGCGGCCGCATTGGCAGGATCCAGACGATTCCTGCGATGCAATAAATTACCGATTGCACCGCAATGTGCCAATCGCCGATCACGCTTGAAAAGCTCGCAACGATCACGGCCCAGATGGTGATAATCGCAAGGATGGCGAGAATGCCCACAGGCTTGCGCAGGGTCGGCTTCATGAAATTGCTCTTTTGTTGACCGGCAGCAGAACTTGCTGCTCGGTGATCACCGCATCAAGCGGCATGTCATGGTCTTCGCACGGCACTGCGTCGACCTGTTGCACCGTCCACCCCAAACCAATGCGGCGCGCGGCAGGGTGTTTGGCGCACCAGCCATCATAATGTCCGCCGCCCTGGCCCAGCCGGTTGAGCGCGGCATCGAAGGCGATCAGCGGCATGAACAGCGCATCGGGTGCCACCTCGGGCATTGCCCTGTGCGGCTGAGGCCCCCAGGGGCCTTTCTCGAGCGTTTGTTCCGACCCCGTCCAAAGCCTGAAGGTCATCGGCCCTTCGGGTGAAGCCGTCCATGGCAGCGCGATCATCTTGCCCATGTCGAGCATGTGCGCGGCATAGTTCGCGGTCGGAACTTCGCCGGGCACGGCATGATACAGGCCAACCGTTTCGGCAGCATCGATCAGCGGCAGGATGATGCGGGGAGGGCGGCCGAAGATCAGTGCGCGGTGCGAGTTGGGCAACGCCTGCCAGTGAGCCAGCCGTGCAGCCCGCATGGTCCGCCGCAGTTCACGCTTGATGCTGATCACGCCGGTCACTGAAACGATCTGTCCAAAATCCGAAATCCGGGCACACTATACAAAAGCCGGACACACTAGAATGTCCGGGAATTGTACAGGCCATGGTTGGAACCGCCTTGGCCGTTTGCTGGAATATCCTCTGACGCCAGTAACGTCAGGTGGGCGCCGTGTACCGTTGGCCGGAGCCAGGGCAGGGACAGCTCCCTTGATAGATGTATCGCCTCAGGGATGTTCGCTGCAGCTCGTACCAGGCAGTCCCGACATTGATTTAGGACTGATTGGCCCGCTTCTCAAGGCCTTCTGCCAGATTCTCGATCCGGTGGGCCAACTGCTCGATCGCCAGGGCGGCCTGATCGATGGCCTCATCCTGTCCAAGCCAATCGCCCTGGCCTTCGATCGGCTCGGGAGGCGCTTCGTTGGTTGCCAGGATCTCGGCCTCGCGGTCCTGGGCTTCGGCGAGTTCGTCGGCGAGCAGCAGTCCGGCAAAAAGCAGTGCGCGGGTCTCGGTCAGGCCGCCAGAAGCGCCCGCTTTGCGTCCGGCGGCATCGAGCATCGCACCCAACCGGGCGAGATGCTGCTCTTCACCCGGCTGGCAGGTGACGTTGTAGATGCGGCCAGCGATCGAAAGGCGCATGTCTGGCATCGCGATGCTATTCCTTTCCGGCCAGCAGTGCGTCAAGCCCGGTAAGCGCCTGCGCTGCTGCTACCTTCAATCGGGCATGCCGCTCGGCAAGATCGCTTCCATCTTGACTGACGCCGAGGCTGGCATCCCCGTCACGCTGAGCCTGCGCTGTTTCCAGCCGTGTCAAAGCTCGCTCCATCTGTCCAATAGCAAGGATAAGTCGTTCATTTGCCATGAAATGACCTTAACACCAATTGTGACAAACGCAATAAATTGCGCCGACGCCGGGTTTGCAGAACTTGACGCGGTGCAACATGGACACCAAAGGGTGACGCCAAAGCCGACTCGTCGCGCGCTTGTGGAACCTCGAGCTTTTGCGGTGCGACGCGATTACGGCGCTGTTCGATGTTCTGTGTGGAGATGTTACAGGCGATGTCAGTGGTTTTTGAAGATCTCGCCAATGCCGTCCGGGCACTGTCGATGGACGCCGTTCAGGCCGCCAACAGCGGTCACCCCGGCATGCCGATGGGAATGGCTGATGTCGCCACCGTCTTGTTCGGCGAGTATCTGAAATACGATGCATCGGCGCCCGACTGGGCCGATCGCGACCGGTTCGTATTGTCGGCAGGCCATGGATCGATGCTGATCTATTCAGCGCTGCACCTGACGGGCTATGCCCGTCCGACGATCGAGGACATCCGCAATTTCCGGCAGCTGCACAGCCCGTGCGCCGGCCACCCTGAGAATTTCGAGCTCCCGGGCGTCGAATGCACCACCGGCCCGCTGGGCCAGGGTCTGGCGATGGCGGTCGGCATGGCGATGGCCGAGCGGCATCTAAATGCCGAGTTTGGCGATGACCTGATCAACCACCGCACCTGGGTGGTCGCGGGCGATGGTTGCCTGATGGAAGGCATCAACCACGAGGCCGTAGGGCTTGCCGGGCACCTCAAGCTTGGCCACCTCAATGTTCTGTGGGACGACAATCGCATCACCATCGACGGCGCGACCGATCTGTCGACCAGCGAAGACATCCGTGCGCGCCACACTGCATCTGGTTGGCATGTCGTCGATTGCGACGGACATGATGCTGCATCGATCCGTGCTGCCATGGATGCAGCAATTGCCGACCCGCGCCCCTCGCTGATTGCGTGCGCCACGATCATCGGCAAGGGTTCGCCCAATAAGCAGGGCACCTCGGCCACCCATGGTTCGCCGCTGGGCACCGCCGAAGTTGATGCCGCGCGCGCTGCTCTCGGCTGGAAGCATGCGCCGTTCGATGTTCCGCAGGACATCCGCGATGCCTGGGCCGCATTCGGGCGCCGCAGTGCCGAGACCCACGCTGCATGGGCAGCGCGCCTGGCCGCGTCGGACAAGGCTGCCGAGCTCAAGCGCCGGATGGCGGGTGATCTGCCGCAGGGATTTGGCCTGTCGCAGCACATCGCCGGCCTGCTGGCCGAGCCGCAGAAGGTCGCAACCCGCAAGGCATCCGAGCTCGCGCTCGAGGCGATCAACCCGCGCCTGCCCGAAACAGTTGGCGGGTCGGCGGATCTGACCGGATCGAACAACACCAAGACTGCGGGTCTTGGAGTGATGAGCGCTGGCAGTTACGGCGGACGCTATGTCAATTACGGCATCCGCGAGTTCGGCATGGCCGCGGCGATGAACGGCATGGCGTTGCACGGCGGCGTCATCCCCTATGGCGGCACCTTCCTGGTATTCTCCGATTATTGCCGCGCCGCGATCCGCTTGTCGGCGCTGCAGCGTCAGCGGGTCGTCTATGTGATGACGCATGACAGCATCGGCCTGGGCGAAGACGGCCCGACCCATCAGCCGGTCGAGCATGTCATGAGCCTGCGGATGATGCCCAACCTGCTGACCTTCCGGCCAGGCGACGCGGTGGAAACCGCCGAGTGCTGGGAACTGGCGCTGCAGGCCAAGGACACCCCGACGGTGCTCGCGCTGACTCGCCAGAACCTGCCGCAGTTCCGCCGCGTGGAAGCCGAAGGAAATCAGTGTGGTCGCGGTGCTTATCGGATCAAGTCGTCCGGCAACAAGCGGCAGGTGGTGTTGATCGGTACGGGATCGGAAGTGTCACTGGCACTGTCGGTCGCCGAGGCACTCGAGGCCGCCGGGATTGGTGCCGACGTCGTGTCGATGCCGTGCTGGTCGCTGTTCGATGCGCAGCCGCAAAGCTACCGGTCGGAATTGCTGCCCGCCGACGTCCTCAAGGTCTCGATGGAAGCAGGGGTCACTTTTGGTTGGGAACGCTATGTCGGCCCCGATGGTCTTAGCTTCGGCATCGACAGCTTTGGCGCTTCGGCACCGATTGATGCTTTGTTCGACCATTTCGGGTTGACCGCAGACAAGATCGCCCCCGTTGTGCGCACCGCACTGGCTCAGGGCTGAACCTTTTTACTGAATTATCGCAGGAGAATTTCCGATGGCAGTCAAGGTTGCAATCAATGGTTTTGGTCGTATCGGCCGCCTGGTGGCGCGCGCGCTGCTCGAGCGGACCGACCACGACCTTGAACTGGTCGCGATCAACGACCTGGCCGATGCCAAGTCGAACGCCCTGCTGTTCAAACGCGACAGCGTGCATGGACCTTTCCCTGGCACCGTCGAAGCCGTCGGCGATACCATTGTCGTCAATGGCAAGGCGATCAAGGTGACCTCGGAGCGCGACCCCGCCAAGCTGCCGCATGGCGAAATGGGCGTCGATATTGCACTGGAATGCACCGGCTTCTTTGCCGACAAGGAAAAGGCCAGCGCCCACCTGACCGCAGGTGCCAAGCGCGTTCTGATCTCGGCGCCTGCTGGTGGCGCGGACAAGACCATCGTGTTCGGCGTCAATCATGACGTGCTGACCGCAGACGACCTGGTCGTGTCGAACGCCAGCTGCACCACCAACTGCCTTGCGCCGATGGCCAAGGTGCTGAACGATCTCGTCGGTATCGAACGCGGCCTGATGACCACCGTGCACAGCTATACCAACGACCAGAAGATCCTCGACCAGATTCACAGCGACATGCGCCGAGCGCGTGCTGCTGCGATGTCGATGATCCCCACCACCACTGGTGCCGCGCGCGCGGTGGGTTTGGTGCTGCCCGAGCTCAAGGGCAAGCTTGATGGTTCGGCGATCCGCGTTCCGACCGCCAATGTCAGCCTGGTCGACCTCACCTTCACCCCGGGTCGTGACACCAGTGTCGAGGAAATCAACGCCGCGCTCAAGGCCGCGTCCGAAGGCGCGCTCAAGGGCGTGCTGGCCTTTACCGACGAGCCTTTGGTTTCGATCGACTTCAACCATGATCCTGCCAGCTCGACCATCGACAGCTTGGAAACCTCGGTTATTGATGGCAAGTTGGTCCGCGTGATCAGCTGGTACGACAACGAGTGGGGCTTCTCCAACCGCATGGTCGATACCGCAGGCGTGATGGCAGGCCTGGTCTGATCGTCACCAGCAACTCCAGAAAGACCGGTATGTTCAAGACCCTTGATGATCTGATTTCCGACCGTCATGGGTTGGCGGGCAAGCCGGTTCTGGTCCGCGAAGATCTGAACGTGCCCATCCACGAAGGCCAGGTATCCGACGATACCCGGCTTCGTTCGGCGATGCCGACACTTGCCGAACTCGCCGATCATGGCGCCAAGGTGCTGGTGCTGGCGCATTTCGGCCGCCCCAACGGCAAGGTCGATCCGGAATTCACGCTGCGGCCGATCGCCGAAGCGCTGGGCGAAGTGATGGGACGGCATGTCGGCTTTCTGGCGTCGCCCGACCGGCATGCGATCGATGTGCTCGAACCGGGTAGCATCACGGTGCTGGAAAACAGCCGTTACTATCCCGGCGAGGAAAAGAACGACCCGGTGCTGACCAAGCAGATAGCAAGTCTGGGCGACTTCTACGTCAACGATGCCTTTTCCGCTGCGCATCGCGCGCACGTGACCACCGAAGGTCTGGCGCATCTGCTGCCGGCGTTTGCGGGCCGCGCGATGGAAGCAGAGCTCAAGGCGCTCGAGGCGGCCCTAGGCAAGCCCGAGCATCCGGTCGCGGCTGTCGTCGGTGGCGCTAAGGTATCGACCAAGCTTGATGTCCTGACGCACCTGGTCGGCAAGGTCGATCATCTGATCATCGGTGGCGGCATGGCCAATACCTTTCTGGCCGCGCGCGGCGTCGATGTTGGTAAGTCGCTGTGCGAGCATGATCTGGCTGACACCGCCAACGCCATCCTTGATGCTGCCGACAAGGCCAATTGCATTGTGCATCTTCCTTACGATGTCGTGGTGGCGAAGGAATTCGGCGCAAACGTTCCGTGCCACACTGCCAACGTCCACGAGGTCGCAGCCGACGAGATGATTCTTGATATTGGTGCGTCGGCGGTCGAGGCGCTGTCCGATGTGCTCAAGACCTGTCGCACTTTGGTCTGGAACGGCCCGCTCGGTGCGTTCGAATATCCTCCGTTCGACACTGCCACGGTCGCGCTGGCGCGCACGGCGGCTGCATTGACGCGCGAAGGAACGCTGGTGTCGGTCGCAGGTGGCGGGGATACCGTGGCTGCGCTCAATCATGCTGGCGTTGCAGATGATTTCTCTTTTGTTTCAACTGCGGGCGGCGCTTTCCTGGAATGGATGGAAGGCAAGGTCCTGCCCGGCGTCAAAGCGCTCGAGGCCTGACACGCATCCAGTTTCAACCATAAGCCTGGCACAGACCTCAAGGGAACTCACATGACCGACACCGCAACCTTCGACAAGATGTTCGCCCAGATCGAGACCGGCGCAGGCTTCATCGCTGCGCTCGACCAAAGCGGTGGTTCGACCCCTAAGGCGCTCAAGGGCTACGGCATCGAGGACGCTGCATGGGGCAGCGAAGAGGAAATGTTCGCGCTGATCCATGGCATGCGCAGTCGCATCGTGACCTCTCCTTGCTTCAACGGCGACAAGGTAATCGGTGCGATCCTGTTCGAGCGCACCATGGATGGCGAAGCGGGAGGCAAGAGCGTACCTGCATTGCTGTGGGAACGCGGCGTGGTGCCGTTCCTCAAGGTCGACAAGGGCCTTGAAGACGAAGCCGACGGCGTGCAGATGATGAAGCCGATCGGTGGCTTGGGAGACCTGCTCGACCGCGCCAAGGCCAAGGGCGTGTTCGGCACCAAGATGCGTTCGGTGATTTCCTCCGCCTCGCAAACGGGCATCGCCGCGATCGTCCAGCAGCAGTTTGCAGTGGCAGGCGAAATCCTCGACCACGGCCTAATCCCGATCATCGAGCCCGAAGTGAATATCAAGAGCGAGACGCGCGGCCAGTGCGATGAAATTCTGCTCGCGGAGACGATGAAGGCGCTGGGCGCGCTGCCCGAGGGCCGTCGCGTGATGCTCAAGCTGTCGTTGCCCGCCAAGGCCGGTCGGTTCGCCGATCTGGTCGCGCACCCTGCGGTCATCCGCGTGGTTGCATTGTCGGGTGGCTTCAGCCGCACCGATGCCTGCGTCGAACTGGCCAAGAACCCGGGCGTCATCGCCAGCTTCTCGCGCGCTCTGCTCAACGATCTCAAGCACCAGATGAGCGACGAAGAGTTCGACGCCTCATTGGGCGGCGCGATCGATGAAATTCACAAGGCGTCGATCGCTTGACCGGCTGCGAGCTTTACCTGATCTCCCCGCTCGATGTCGGCGGGGATTTTCCTGACCGGCTGCGCTCGGCGCTGGAGGCAGGCCCGGTGGCGGCGTTCCAGTTCCGCGTGAAGGATATCGACCAGCACGAGGCGGCAAGGCTTGCCGCGCCGCTGCTCGAAATCTGCCGCGAGCATGATTGCGCGTTCATCGTCAACGATGACGTCGCGCTCGCCAAAAGGCTGGGCGCGGACGGCGTGCATCTAGGGCAGGGGGATGGCGACCCGCGCGAGGCGCGCGAGGAACTGGGCAAGGATGCGCAGATCGGCGTGACCTGCCACAACAGCCGCCATCTGGCGCTGGAAGCAGGCGAGATGGGCGCGGATTATGTCGCGTTCGGCGCCTTCTTCCCAAGCAGCACCAAGGACGCCAAGATCACGGCCGAGCCGGAGATTCTGGAATGGTGGTCATCGATGATGGAGCCGCCCTGCGTTGCCATCGGCGGTATCACACTGGATAACGCTGCGCAGATCATTGCGACAGGTACGGATTTTATCGCTGTGTCGGGCGGGGTGTGGAACCACCCCGAGGGGCCGGCTTTAGCCGTGCGAAAGTTCTTTGCGCTTCTGGGCAAGGACACCGGCACTGACATCGGCTGATCCATCCAGACGGCTGAGGTAGCTGACGAAGTCGGCCTCGAATTCCTCAACCCCCGGCAATGCCTCGCCGCGCCCGGAATGGTCCGCATCGACCTGGTTGCGAGACTTGCCGAAAATGCCCGCTGCGGGGGTTTTAATGCTGAACAAGGGCATATTGATGTAATCCGGTTTCGGGCGCTTCATAGCAGCTTTTGCCGATGGTTATCATTTACTGAATATGTGGCCTGCAAGATAGTAAGAAACAGCCATTGTGGGGGCAACGCGGGTGTGGCTTTGCGCCGTCGGCGCTAGGCGATAGCCGGGCACCGAACAAGATACCCCATCTCTCCAAACCCCTTGCCATCGCGCGCCCTTGCCCCTAGAGCGCCTGTCCATTCCCTGAAATCTAATGGAAACGAGCCCTCGCATGAAGATCAGCGGTGTCGATATTCGCCCCGGCAATATTCTGGAACATGAAGGTGGCATCTGGAAGGTCGGCAAGATCCAGCATACTCAGCCCGGCAAGGGCGGTGCCTTCATGCAGGTCGAGATGAAGAACCTCGAAGATGGCCGCAAGACCAACATCCGCTATCGTAGCCAGGATACGGTCGAGAAGGTTCGTCTGGACACCAAGGACTTCCAGTTCCTGTTCGCCGATGGCGAGTCGTTCGTGTTCATGGACGAAGAAAATTTCGAACAGATCACCATCGCGGCCAAGCTGCTGGGTGATGAAGCCGCCTTCCTGCAGGACGGAATGCAGGTCACGCTCGAAATGTATGACGAACGCCCGATCTCGGTACAACTGCCCGATCATATCGAAGCCACGATTGTCGAAGCCGACGCCGTGGTGAAGGGGCAGACCGCCTCTTCCAGCTACAAGCCAGCCATCCTCGACAATGGCGTACGCGTCATGGTTCCGCCGCATATCAGCAGCGGTACGCGGATCGTCGTTGATGTCTATGCCAAGGAATATGTCCGCAAGGCGGATTGATCGGACCCGTTTTCATGCCTGCCATTTCAGCCATTATCCGTGTCATGGAAAGCGCCGCGCGCAAGGCCGGAGGCCGTCTGCGCCGCGACTTTGGCGAGGTGGAGCACCTTCAGGTCTCGCAAAAGGGCCCTGCGGACTTCGTCTCCAAGGCCGATCAGCGCGCCGAGCGTATCCTGTATGACGAACTCAGCAAGGCGCGTCCCGGCTGGGGTTTCCTGCTCGAGGAAGGCGGGGAAATTCCGGCCGACCCCGGCAAGCCGCGCTTCGTAATCGATCCGCTCGATGGCACCAGCAACTTCCTCCATGGCATCCCCCACTTCGCGATTTCGATCGCCGTACAGGAGCCGACACTGGACGGTAAGGGATGGGGTGAGATCAGCGCATCGCTGATCTATCAGCCGGTGACCGACGAAAGCTATTGGGCGGAAAAGTCGCGCGGCGCATGGCTGCATGATCGGCGTCTGCGGGTGTCGGGCCGTCGCAGCCTCAACGAGGCGCTGATCGCGACCGGCATTCCGTTCCTGGGACATGGCGACATGGCCGAATGGACCCGTATTTTCGGGGCGATCGCGCCTGAGGTTGCCGGCATTCGTCGGTTCGGCGCAGCCTCGCTCGATATGGCGTGGGTTGCCGCCGGCAAGTTCGACGGCTTCTGGGAAAGCGGTCTCAAGCCCTGGGACGTCGCTGCCGGCATTCTGCTGGTGCGTGAGGCGGGCGGCTTCGTGACCGATTATCGCGGTGGTGCCCAACCGATGGAGCGCCAGCAGGTGATTGCCGGCAACGACTCGCTGCACTCGCGGCTACACAAGCTTCTGGTTGGCGCGCTGCGCTGAACCTTTGACTGATCGAGGTCCGCGCGATCATTCGGTAATGTATCGCCGATATTGCCGCATCTGATTGAGCCAGACGTCGAGGTTCTCATCGAACATCGCCTGCGGAAGGCCGCCCTTGTCGGTATCGACATTGATCACCAGCACCGGACCGCTCTGCTCGTCGCGATAGACGCGGACAAATCGCCTGGTACGGTTCCATTCGTTCAGCTCTTCAAGGCTGAAGCCCTTCCGGTCGTTGAACCCGAAATAGAATTGCACCGTCTTGCAGTCGGCCAGGTGCTCGTTAAAGGTCATCAGCGCGATCAGGAACGGCATGTTGTCATACGCGCTCTTGATTTAGCGATTGCCGCCTGCCAGCTGCTTTGACTCGCTAGGCAGGCCCCGCGCGGTCAGGATGGCTATGATCGTATCAGGATTGGTAGCGGACACAGTTTGTGCCGATGCCGACGGCGCGGCAGACACGGTCAGCGCTGCTGCCGTAGCCAAAACAACTGCTTTTGCGCCTAGCATTATCCCGATTCCCGGTTGCCACGTCTATAATGATGAGTGGTCTGACCAGCGTGTGAGTATGCCTTCGCAGATTGTGCCCAAAGAGACGGATTTGCGCAACAATTTGCTGTTTTTCGTGGGTTGTGCATCGCTGCAAAAAAGGGGGGTCATGCTGCTTGCGATAGCAGCCTTGCTGGCTTAAAGACCGCGCAAGCAACACGCACAAGCGGGATACGCACATGGCCGAATATCTGCCAATTTTGCTGTTCCTGGCGGTCGCTCTGCTCTTGTCGGTGGCATTTGTTTTCCTGCCGATCGGGGTATCGCGGCTTACCGGAGCGCACAAACCCACCGTCGCCAAGCTGAGCGAATATGAATGCGGTTTCCCCGCCTTCGAGGACTCGCGCAGCCAGTTCGACGTTCGCTTCTATCTGGTCGCTATCCTGTTCATCATCTTCGATCTCGAAGCTGCGTTCCTGTTCCCTTGGGCAGTGACGGTGCTTGATCTGGGTTGGGAAGCCTGGGGCGCTATGATGGTATTTCTGACCATCCTCACCGTGGGCTTTGTTTACGAATGGAAAATGGGAGCACTCGATTGGGAGTAGTTTCGCAAGCCGCCGGGCCGCAAGCTGGAACTGCAGGGGCACTCGTCCCCGGCACCGGTACGTTGCCTGACGTAGGTTTCCTTAACGACATCAATTCCGAGGTCGCCGACAAGGGTTTTCTGGTCACGTCGACCGAAGAGCTTTTTCAATGGGCGCGGACTGGTTCTTTGTGGTGGATGACTTTCGGCCTGGCCTGTTGCGCCGTGGAAATGATCCACGTCAGCATGCCGCGCTATGACATGGAACGCTTCGGTGTCGCGCCGCGCGCGTCGCCGCGGCAGTCGGACGTCATGATCGTCGCTGGGACGCTGTGCAACAAGATGGCCCCGGCACTGCGCCGCGTGTATGATCAGATGTCCGAGCCGAAATATGTCATTTCGATGGGCAGCTGCGCCAATGGCGGCGGCTATTATCATTACAGCTATTCGGTGGTGCGCGGTTGCGATCGCATCGTGCCGGTGGACATTTATGTCCCCGGCTGCCCGCCGACCGCCGAAGCTTTGCTTTACGGCGTGATGCAATTGCAGCGCAAGATCCGCCGGGTGGGCACGATCGAGCGCTGAGTTACGGGTCAAGAAGGTCTGCTGTGGAGGCTGGCCGCATAAGGGACGCACATGGGACATTCGGCGCCACGTTATGCCGTTCTGGAAGGCTTGGGCGAATCTGTCGCCGCGACGCTGGGTAACCGGCTGATCGCGACGCGTTTTGCGCAAGGTGAATATTGCTTCACCGTTCACCGCGAGGTGATCGCCGAGGCGCTCGACCTGCTGCGCGATCTGCACGAATACCAGCAACTGGTTGAAATCGCTGGCGTAGACTATCCGGACCGCGCCGAACGGTTCGAGGTGGTCTATTGCCTGCTGAGCCTCACCAAGAACCACCGCATTCGCGTTGCCTGCAGCACGGACGAAGATACGCCGGTGCCGACCGTCACTACGATCTGGCCAGTTGCCGGTTGGCTCGAGCGCGAAGTCTACGATATGTACGGCGTGATCTTCGCGGGAAACCCCGATTTGCGCCGGATTCTGACGGATTACGGTTTTCGTGGCCACCCCTTCCGCAAGGACTTCCCGCTCACCGGGTATAGCGAAATGCGTTATTCCGAAGAGCAGGGCAGGGTCATCTATGAACCAGTGAAATTGGCGCAGGATTTCCGCAATTTCGACTTTACCTCACCTTGGGAAGGCGCGGACTACGTGCTGCCGGGTGACGAAAAGTCGCTGGGCGGCCCGCCACAGGTGGACAAACCGAAAACCACCGAAAAGCAATCGGATACCGGTGCCGGCAAGGAAGCCAACAAAGAGGCGGTCAAGACCAGCCCCGAGGCTTCCGCCCAGAAGTCTGCCGACAAGAAGGATGACAAGGCATGACCGCCGAGGCTCTCTCCAACGATCTGGACTCTGGGTTGATCGAGCAGGATTCGACCGCCGGCGATCTTGCAATCCAGAACTACACAATCAACTTTGGTCCCCAGCATCCTGCTGCGCACGGTGTGCTGCGGATGGTGATGGAACTCGACGGTGAGATCATCGAGCGGATCGATTGCCATGTCGGCCTGCTGCACCGCGGCACTGAAAAGCTGATCGAGTACAAGACCTATCTGCAGGCTCTGCCTTATTTTGACAGGCTCGACTACTGCTCGCCGCTGGCGATGGAATACAGCTATGTGCTCGCCATTGAAAAGTTGCTGAACCTCGAAGTTCCGCTGCGTGCGCAGTATCTGCGGGTGATGATGGCCGAGCTGACGCGCATCAAGAACCACATGCTCAACCTGGGTGCGCACGTTATGGACGTCGGGGCGATGACCCCCAATCTGTGGCTGTTCGAGCTGCGCGAAGACTGCATGAACTTCTATGAGGCGGTGTCCGGCGCGCGGATGCACGCCGCGTGGTTCCGCCCTGGCGGGGTTCATGAGGATGTTCCGCTCAAGGTGCTCGCCGAGATTGGTGATTGGGTCGATACGCGGCTGCCACAACTGTTCGAGGATGCGATCAGCCTGGTCGCCGATAACCGCATCTTCAAGCAGCGCAACGTCGATATCGCGGTTGTTTCGAAGGACGATGCCGTGCGCTGGGGCTTTTCGGGTCCGATGATCCGGGGCAGTGGCATAGCCTGGGACCTGCGGAAATCGCAGCCGTACGATGTCTACGACCGGATGGAGTTCGACGTTCCCGTCGGCACCCGTGGCGATTGCTATGACCGCTTCATGGTGCGCGTCGAGGAAGTCCGCCAGTCCGCGCGGATCATCAAACAGTGCCTGCGTGAGATGCCCGAAGGCCCGATCGCATCATTGGATCGCAAGGTCGTGCCGCCCAAGCGCGGTGAGATGAAGCAATCGATGGAAGCTTTGATCCACCACTTCAAGCTTTACACCGAGGGTTTCCACGTGCCTGCAGGCGAAGTTTATGTCGCCACCGAAAGCCCCAAGGGCGAGTTTGGCGTTTATCTGGTCGCAGACGGCACAAATAAACCCTATCGCTGCAAGATTCGTCCGACCGCCTTTTCGCATCTCCAGGCAATGGATTTCATGTGCAAGGGCCACATGCTCTCCGATGCGACAGCTGTTCTGGGTGCAATCGACGTGGTGTTCGGGGAGTGCGACCGGTGACGAGACCTTTCTTCCCGATATGGGTGTACTTTGCGGTGGCCGTGTTTATCGCGCTGAGCGCATTCGGCGTTGCGCAAGTTGCAGAAGGCATGGGAATGCCCTTCGTGCTGGTCGCGACCATTGCCTGGATGACTTTCTCCATTTCCCGCCAGCGTAAAGAGCAAAGCAATGGCTGACGCAGCACACATTCCCGATGAAGCTGAAACCCGCGCCCGCTGGGGTGGTTTTGCGTTCACCGCTGAAAACCTCGCGAAGGCGCAAACCTATATCGCGCGTTATCCCGAAGGGCGTCAGCGTTCGGCGGTGATGCCGCTGCTCGATCTTGCGCAACGCCAAGTTGGCGCCGATACGCAGACGCAAGGCTGGCTGCCGGTTCCCGTGATCGAATATGTCGCGGCAATGCTCGATATGCCGTTTATCCGGGCCTATGAGGTCGCAAGCTTCTATACGATGTACAATCTCGCGCCGGTTGGTCGTTTCCACGTTCAGGTCTGCGGCACAACGCCGTGCCTGCTGCGCGGATCGGACAATGTTATGGCGGCATGCGCCAACAAGGGACTGGTCAAGGGCAAGACCACGCCCGACGGCCTGTTTACGCTGACCGAGGTCGAGTGCATGGGCAATTGCGCCAACGCGCCGATGGTCCAGATCAACGACGATAACTTCGAAGACCTGGATTACGACAGCACGACGCGCATTCTCGAGGCACTGGCGGCGGGGGAGAGCCCCAAGCCGGGCACTCAGATCCCGGGACGCCACACCAGCGAACCCGAGGGTGGACCGACCACGCTCAAGGCGATGGTCGACGCCAATCATGATTATCGCGGGGAATGGTGATGAGCTTTGATTTCCTCTCCGACAAGGATCGGATTTTCACCAACGTTTACGGGTTCCAGCCCTGGAACCTGAAATCGGCTGAAGCACGCGGTGACTGGGACAACACCAAGGACCTGATCGCTTGGGGCCAGGACAAGATCATCGACGAGATGAAGGCGTCGGGGCTTCGCGGCCGTGGCGGCGCGGGCTTCCCGACCGGCATGAAGTGGAGCTTCATGCCCAAGGAATCGAAGGACGGCCGTCCCAGCTTCCTGGTTATCAACGCCGATGAATCCGAGCCGGGCAGCTGCAAGGACCGCGAAATTCTGCGCCATGATCCGCACAAGCTGATCGAAGGCGCGCTGATCGCAGGGTTCGCGATGCGGGCGCGCGCCGCCTATATCTATGTGCGCGGCGAATACATCCGCGAGGCGCAGGTGCTTCAGGCGGCAGTCGACGAGGCGTATGAAGCAGGCCTGATCGGCAAGAATGCTGCCAAGTCGGGCTATGACTTCGACGTGTTCGTGCATCGCGGCGCAGGCGCATATATCTGCGGCGAAGAAACCGCGATGATCGAGAGCCTTGAGGGCAAGAAGGGCCAGCCGCGGCTTAAGCCTCCATTCCCTGCTGGCGCAGGTCTGTATGGCTGCCCGACCACGGTCAACAACGTTGAATCCATCGCGGTCGTGCCGACGATCCTGCGGCGCGGCGCGAGCTGGTTTGCCAGTTTCGGGCGTGAGAACAACAAGGGCACCAAGCTCTTCCAGATCAGTGGCCATGTCGATAAGCCCTGCGTGGTTGAGGAAGCGATGAGCATCCCATTCCGCGACCTGATCGAAAAGCACTGTGGCGGCATTCGCGGCGGCTGGGACAATCTGCTCGCGGTGATCCCCGGCGGCTCGTCGGTGCCATTGGTCCCGGCAGCGCAGATCATGGACGCGCCGATGGACTTTGATGGCCTCAAGGAAGTCGGATCGGGCCTCGGCACCGCTGCGGTGATCGTCATGGACAAGTCGACCGACATTGTTCAGGCGATCAGCCGGCTGAGCTACTTCTACAAGCATGAAAGCTGCGGCCAGTGCACGCCGTGCCGCGAAGGCACCGGGTGGATGTGGCGCGTGATGGAGCGGATGCGCACCGGCGATGCTGATATCAGCGAAATTGATACGCTTTACGAAGTCACCAAGCAGGTCGAAGGCCATACCATCTGCGCGCTGGGCGATGCCGCAGCGTGGCCGATCCAGGGCCTGATCAAGCACTTCCGCCCTGAAATGGAGCGGCGCATTGTGGAAAAGCAGGGTAACCCCCCGATGATGGAGGCAGCGGAATGATGAGCATGAAACTGGCGACGTTCGGTATGGTCGGTCTGTCGCTTCTGGCGACGCCTGTCGTGGCAATGAATGCAGCATCGGGGTGGTGGAACGTTTCGGACACCGTCGTGAACCGCACACTCAAGCGCAAGGACAGCGAAGGGGCTGAATTTACCCGCGCTTATGCCCTGTGTACAATTAAGCGCTATCGCAAGGGCACTGAGGCGCTGCTCGCCACCCCGCGCGATTCCGAAGCTGCCCGCGCCGCTGGGCGCAGTTTGCAGGGGATGAACTTCCACTGCATGCCCGAAGGCGCCTTCACCTTTGATGGCCAATCTATCCGCGGCAACCTCGCTGAAGCGATGTTTTGGCAGCATTATGCCGATGTTGATGTCATCTCTCTTTCGGTGCGGACCGACGAGGTGGGGCAGAAGGAAAGCTTCGCCGACTGCTCGGCCGACGCGGACCTTGCAACCGTGCGCACGCTGATCGCGACCGAGCCTGGCAGTGCCGACGAGACCGCGCAGCTGAACAGCCTGATGCCCCGTCTGAACGAATGCCTGGCCAAGACCAGCTTCCGCGGTATGGACAACGCATCTGCGCGCGCGCTGCTGGCTGAGGCTCTGTACCGCGCGGCAAAGCGCGGCGAGAGGAGCTGAGGCTATGGTCCGGTCTGCACTCCTTCTGGGTCCGATCATGCTAGCTGCGGCGCCTGCCACGGCGGCGGACAATCCATATGAGTTGGTTGACAAGCAGGTTGTGCTTGATGATTTTGCCCGCTGCGTTCTGGAGCAGGCTCCCAAGCGTTCGCGCGAACTGCTGGCCACGGCCGTGGATAGCGCCGAAGAAAAGAAACTCGCTATCGCGTTGATGACAGGGCTGCCAGCCTGCACCAAGGGGCGGCCGGTCTTGACAATGAAAACCGGCGAAGCCCGTGGTGCGCTGGCGGAAGCCGTATTGAAGTCAGATGGCGATCTGGCTGCTCATCTCGCTTCGCTCGAACCTGAAAAAGCGGAGCGCCCGACTGAGACCGATGGGCGCAAGTTCGTCTACGCTTATGCCCCTTGCCTGGCACTGGCTAGCCCTGCCAATGCACGCGGCCTGATCGTGACCGTTCCCGGTTCGGAAGATGAGAAGTCGGCGATGCTGGGCTTTGATGCGAGCCTCAAGGATTGCATGCCGTCGGGCTTTTCATACCAGCTAAATATTCGCGATGTGCGCAATCACGTCGCCACTGCATTGTACGACCGGGCGATGGCATCGTCCGGCGGCGGAGACACGAATGCCTAAGCTTACCGTAGATGGAATTGAGGTCGAAGTCCCCCAGGGCGCGACCGTGCTGCAGGCTTGCGAGGCTGCCGGTAAGGAAATCCCGCGTTTTTGCTATCACGAGCGGCTGAGCATTGCCGGCAACTGCCGGATGTGCCTGGTCGAGGTGAAGCCCGGGCCGCCCAAGCCGCAGGCGAGCTGCGCGTTACCCGCGATGGACAACCAGGAAGTCCGCACCAATTCAGACATGGTGAAGAAGGCGCGCGAAGGCGTCATGGAATTCATGCTGATCAACCATCCGCTCGATTGCCCGATCTGCGATCAGGGCGGCGAGTGCGATCTGCAGGACCAGTCGGTGGCCTATGGCCGCGGCGGTTCGCGCTATGACGAAAACAAGCGCGCAGTTACCGAAAAGTACATGGGGCCTATCATCAAGACGGCGATGACCCGGTGCATCCATTGCACGCGCTGCGTGCGCTTTGCCGAGGAAGTTGCCGGTACCGAACAGATCGGTGCAGTCGGTCGCGGTGAGAACATGCAGATTACCAGCTATCTCGAAAAGGCGGTTTCGTCCGAGCTTTCTGGCAATGTCATTGATCTGTGCCCGGTCGGCGCGCTGACCTCTCGGCCCTATGCCTATGAGGCGCGGCCGTGGGAGCTCAAGAAAACTCTGGGTATCGACGTGATGGACGCGGTCGGCACCAACATCCGCTTCGACAGCCGGGGCAGGGAAGTGCTGCGGGTGCTGCCGCGCGTCAACGATGACGTCAACGAGGAATGGGCGCACGACAAGTCCCGTTATGCTGTCGACGGTCTGATGCGCCGCCGGCTCGACCGGCCTTATGTGCGCACCAACGGCAAGCTGGTCGAGGCAACCTGGGCGCAGGCGTTCGAGGCGATTGCTGCGGTGAACGCCGGGTCGAGCGTTGCCGCTGTCGCGGGCGATCTGCTCGATTGTGAAACCATGTTCGCCGCGCGCGAACTTCTGGCCATGATGGGCTCGTCGCTGATCGAAGGCCGCCAGACCGGTTTGAAGTACGACGTGTCGAGCCTGGCTGCAGTCAATTTTAACTCGACGCTGAACGGAATCGAGACCGCTGATGCGATTCTGCTGGTCGGCACCAACCCGCGTTGGGAAGCGCCTCTGGTCAACACCCGCATCCGCAAGGCGATCAAGCATGGCGCCAAGATCTACGCGATCGGTGCCGAGATTGATCTGACCTACAAGGTTGCGTGGTTGGGCAACGACATGAGCCTGCTGGGCAAACTGCCCGACGGCGTCGCCGAGGTGTTCAAGGGCGCCGAGCGTCCAGCATTGATCATGGGTGGTGGTGCCTTGGGCGTTGAAGGCGCGATGGGCGCGGCGTTGGTACTTGTCGATACATTCAACATGGTCCGTGATACCGAAGACGGCGCCTGGAACGGTTTTAACGTGTTACATATGGCAGCATCGCGCATGGGCGGATTGATGCTTGGCTGGGCGCAGCCCGGCGGTATCGCCGATCTGGTTGCGGCCAAGCCCAGACTGTTGTTTGCACTGGGTGCCGATGAGGTCGATTTCAGCCAGTTTGAAGGCAGCTTCAAGGTGTTCATCGGCCATCACGGCGACAAGGGTGCTGCGGCAGCCGACGTCATCCTGCCCTCGGCGGCCTATTCTGAAAAGAACGGCACCTATGTCAATGCCGAGGGCCGCGTCCAGATGAGTGACAAGGCCGTGTTCGCGCCGGGCGATGCGCGCGAGGACTGGTCGATCCTGCGGGCATTGTCCGAGGTTCTGGGACACAAGCTGCCGTTCGATACGTTCGGGGAGTGCCGCGCGGCCATGCGGGCTTCGGTTCCCGCACTGGGTGTCGAGGGTCTCGCGTCGTTCGAGTGGGCGCCCCCCGTGCTCGACGCGACGGCCAGTGGTCCGGTCGGCTATCCGATCAAGGATTTCTACCTCACCAACGCCATCGCGCGCGCCAGCAGCACGATGCAGCGCTGTTCGGCTGAACTTCTCCATGGCGAACCCATTCTGGAGGCCGCGGAATGACCGAGTTTTTCCAATCGTCTCTGGGCATGGGCTGGGGCTGGTTCGTCGCCAACGTTATCCTGATCCTGCTGATCGCGCTGCCGGTCATGCTGTCGGTCGCGATCGTGATCTATATCGACCGCAAGATCTGGGCGGCAGTGGCGTTGCGCCGCGGACCCAATGTCGTTGGCCCTTTTGGTATATTGCAAAGCTTTGCCGATGCCTTGAAGGTCTTCCTGCAGGAAACGATCATTCCATCGGGCGCGAACAAGGGGCTGTTCCTGATAGCGCCGATCATCACGTTTACCGTGGCCTTGCTCGCCTGGGCGGTAATCCCGTTCGATCAGGGCATGGTGCTGGCCGATATCAATGTTGGCCTACTCTACATTCTGGCGATCTCATCGCTTGGCGTTTATGGCGTGGTGGTCGCGGGCTGGGCATCTAACTCGAAATACCCGTTTTTCTCCGCGCTTCGCGCAGCGGCGCAGATGATCAGCTATGAAGTCTCGATCGGCTTCATCATCGTTACTGTGGTGCTATGGGCTGGTACCTTCAACATGACCTCCATCGTTGAAGCGCAGCAGGGCCACGGGCTCGGTATCATCAATGCTTTCGGCTTCAATCTGCTGCTATTTCCGATGGCGGTAATGTTCCTGATTTCCTCGCTGGCAGAAACCGCGCGCGCGCCGTTCGATTTGACCGAGGCCGAAAGCGAACTGGTGGCAGGCTATCAGACCGAATATTCGTCGATGGCCTTTGCACTGTTCTGGCTGGGCGAATATGCCAACGTTCTGCTTATGTGCACCCTCAATGCGGTGCTGTTCTGGGGTGGCTGGCTGCCGCCGGTGGATTGGGCACCGCTGTATGCCATTCCTGGCATCTTCTGGCTGATCCTGAAGATCGCCGCGTTCTTCTTCATCTTCAGCTGGGTCAAGGCCACCGTGCCGCGTTATCGTTATGACCAGCTGATGCGGCTGGGCTGGAAGGTGTTCCTGCCGATTTCGCTGCTGTGGATTTTCCTGGTGTCGGGCTACCTGATGCTGACCAGATACGGGATCTGATAGACATGTTGCAGACACTCAAGGCGTTCACGCTCTATGAGTTTGTGAAGGCGCACGCACTGACCTTGAAGTATTTCTTCAAGCCCAAGGCGACAATCAACTATCCGTTCGAAAAGAACCCGTTGTCCCCGCGTTTTCGTGGTGAACACGCGCTGCGCAGGTACCCGAACGGCGAGGAACGCTGCATCGCATGCAAGCTGTGCGAAGCAGTGTGTCCTGCCCAGGCGATCACGATCGAGGCGGAACCCCGCGAGGATGGCAGCCGCCGCACCACGCGCTACGACATCGACATGACCAAGTGCATCTTCTGCGGTTTTTGCCAGGAAGCGTGCCCGGTCGATGCCGTGGTCGAAGGGCCAAATTTCGAATACGCGACCGAAACCCGCGAGGAGCTGATCTACGACAAGGGCAAGCTGCTTGAGAACGGCGACAAATGGGAACGTGCCATTGCCGCCAACCTTGAAGCCGACGCCCCTTATCGGTAAGGCGCACTCTCATTCGATTCATCGTGATGTGTTGACCGCTGGGAGAGGCGGAATGCGCATCCTACACCAGACCCGCTCGATTGGGCGTTCCGGGGGCTGACAAGCTTTGATCCAGATATTTGCCTTTTACCTGTTCGCATCGGTGGTGATCGCCAGCGGTGCGTTCACCATCCTGGCTCGCAACCCGGTGCATTCGGTGCTCTGGCTCATCCTGGCGTTCTTCAATGCGGCGGGGCTCATGATCCTGATCGGCGCCGAGTTTATCGCGATGCTGCTGGTGATCGTCTACGTCGGCGCGGTCGCGGTGCTGTTCCTGTTTGTTGTGATGATGCTGGACATCGATTTTGCCGAACTGCGTGGCGGCTTTATGAAGAACCTGCCGCTGGGCCTGGCGCTCGCGGCGGTTTTCCTGGCCGAACTGGTGTTCGGCATAGGCGCCTATCGCGCGGGTAATATCGAACTTGGCGAACACGCGCTGAACCCCGCACGGATGGGCGCAAGCAACATCCAGGCGGTGGGAGAGCTGCTCTACACCCGCTATGTATTCCTGTTCGAAATGGCAGGCCTGGTGCTGCTCGTGGCGATGGTCGGTGCGATTGCGCTGACACACCGCAAGCGCGCCGGTGTCCGCCCACAGAACATCGGCTCGCAGGTTCGCCGCCGCCCCGAAGAGGCAACACGCAATATGCAGCCCGTCGTTGGTGAAGGTGTCGAGCTATGATCGGTATCGAGCATTATCTGGTGGTCAGTTCCATCCTGTTCGTGATGGGGGTGCTGGGCATCTTCCTCAACCGCAAGAACATCATCATCATCCTGATGGCGATCGAGCTTATCCTGCTTGCGGTCAACATCAACCTGGTCGCGTTCAGCGTGTTCCTCGGCGACATGGTGGGCCAGGTGTTCGCCATGTTCGTGCTCACCGTTGCGGCGGGCGAAGCGGCGATCGGGCTCGCCATTCTGGTTATCTACTTCCGCGGACGCGGCACGATTGCGGTTGACGACGTCAACCAGATGAAGGGTTAAGCACATGGCCATCACCCTGATCGTCTTCCTGCCGTTGCTGGCAGCCATTATCGCTGGCCTGGGCAACCGGATCATCGGCAACGTACCTGCCAAGCTGGTGACGACCGCAGCTTTGTTTGCCGCTTGCGCACTGAGCTGGCCGATATTCCTTGGCTTTCTGAGCGGTTCGAGCACCGAATATGTCGTGCCGGTATTGTCCTGGCTTCGGTCGGGCGATCTGCAGTTCGACTGGGCACTGAGGGTCGATACGCTGACCGCCGTCATGCTGGTCGTGGTGACGTCGGTCTCGGCGCTCGTCCACCTGTATAGCTGGGGCTATATGGACGAGGATCCGGACCAGCCACGGTTCTTCGCCTATCTCTCGCTGTTCACCTTTGCCATGCTGATGCTGGTGACCGCCGACAATCTGGTGCAGATGTTCTTCGGTTGGGAAGGCGTGGGGCTCGCCTCGTATCTGCTGATCGGGTTCTGGTTCCGCAAGCCCTCTGCAAACGCCGCCGCTATCAAGGCGTTCGTCGTTAACCGCGTCGGCGATCTCGGCTTCATGATGGGCATCTTTGGCACCTTCCTCGTGTTCGGCACCGTTTCGATCCCTGCGATCTTGGCGGCAGCACCCGGCATGGAAGGTGCGACCATCGGCTTCCTTGGCGGACGCTTTGACCTGATGACCGTGCTGTGCCTGTTGCTGTTCATCGGCGCGATGGGCAAGTCGGCGCAGCTCGGCCTGCACACCTGGTTGCCCGACGCGATGGAAGGCCCGACCCCTGTGTCGGCACTGATCCATGCCGCGACCATGGTGACCGCAGGTGTGTTCATGGTTTGCCGGCTGTCGCCCATGTTCGAGGCCAGCCCGATCGCGCTGACGGTCGTCACCATCGTCGGTGCAGCAACCTGTTTCTTCGCCGCGACGATCGGTACGACGCAATGGGATATCAAGCGCGTCATCGCCTATTCGACCTGTTCGCAGCTCGGCTACATGTTCTTTGCTGCTGGCGTCGGCGCTTATGGCGCGGCGATGTTCCACCTTTTCACACACGCTTTTTTCAAGGCACTGCTGTTCCTGGGCGCTGGTTCGGTGATTCATGCGATGCATCACGAGCAGGACATGCGCTATTATGGCGGCCTGCGGAAGCACATCCCGCTGACCTTCTGGGCAATGCTGACAGGAACGCTCGCGATCACCGGTGTGGGTATCTACCATCTGGGTGTTGGCTTTGCAGGCTTCTGGTCGAAGGATGCGATCCTTGAGGCGGCCTACGCTTCGGGCTCACAGGCCGGCATGACAGCATTCTGGGTCGGCACGGTGGCTGCGCTGCTGACCAGCTTCTACAGCTGGCGTCTGATGTTCCTGACCTTCTGGGGCAAACCGCGCTGGATCCAGTCCGAGCATATCCAACACAGTGTGCACAAGACACCGGAACAGGCCGGCGCTGACACGACCGGCGGCTATCACCCGCATGAAAGCCCGCTGGCCATGTTGTTGCCGCTTGGACTGCTGGGCATTGGCGCGGTGATCGCTGGGCAGGTCTTCCATGACGCATTCCTCGATCAGGCTGGCTTCTGGAACGGGTCGATCACCTACAATGCAGACTTGATGCATGCGATGCACGAGGTGCCGACGCTGGTGAAGTATGCAGCCTCCATCGTGATGGTCATTGGTTTGGCGGTTGCCTGGCTGTTCTACATCCGCAACACCAGCCTCCCCGGCAAGGTTTCAGCCGCGCTAGGACCAGTTTACCGGTTCGTGCTCAACAAGTGGTATTTCGACGAGCTTTACAATGCCGTCTTCGTCAAGCCATCGCAGGCGCTGGGCCGCTTCTTCTGGAAGGCGGGTGACGAGGGCACGATCAACCGCTTCGGTCCGGATGGCGCAGCAGTGCTGGTCACGTCGGGCAGCCGCATTGCGGTGAAGCTCCAGTCCGGTTTCCTTTACAGTTACGCCTTGGTGATG
This sequence comes from Blastomonas aquatica, assembly GCF_014639875.1. Lineage (GTDB taxonomy): Bacteria > Pseudomonadota > Alphaproteobacteria > Sphingomonadales > Sphingomonadaceae > Blastomonas > Blastomonas aquatica. The sequence goes on from NZ_BMGD01000003.1 coordinate 743,394, forward strand.
CTGCTCGGTCTTGTGGCCGCCCTTACCTGGCTGATGGTGCGCTGACATGAACGATCTGGGATTTCCTGTGCTGTCGCTGATGCTGGCCGTTCCGATGGCGGCCGCGGTTGCGTGCCTGTTCGTCAGCGCCAATACCGCGCGCTGGCTGGCTCTCATTGCCACGCTGATCGATCTGGCGTTGGGCATACTACTGTGGATCAACTTCGATATCGGCGGCGCGCAGTGGCAGTTCGTCGAGAAGGCGGCCCTGTTCGACCGGTTCAGTTGGGCGCTGGGTATCGATGGCATCGCGCTGATGCTGATCATGCTCTCGGTGTTCCTGATGCCGATCTGCATCGGTGCCAGCTGGGAGGCGATCCAGACCCGCGTCGGCGAGTACATGGCGGCATTCCTGCTGATGGAAGTGCTGATGATCGGCGTCTTTGCCGCGCAGGACATCTTTCTGTTCTACATCTTCTTCGAGGCCGGGCTGATCCCGATGTACCTGATCATCGGCATCTGGGGCGGTGCGAACCGGATTTACGCGAGTTACAAGTTCTTCCTCTACACCCTGCTCGGATCGGTGCTGATGCTGATCGCGATGTTCTGGATGGTCAACGAGGCAGGCACGTCGGACATCCCCACGTTGATGGCCTATGACTTCCCGCTCGAGGCGCAGTCCTGGCTGTGGCTGGCGTTCTTCGCGAGCTTCGCTGTCAAGATGCCGATGTGGCCGGTGCACACCTGGTTGCCCGATGCGCACGTTCAGGCGCCCACCGCAGGATCGGTGATCCTGGCAGGCGTGCTGCTCAAGATGGGTGGCTATGGTTTCATCCGCTTCTCGCTGCCTATGTTCCCCGATGCGTCGGTCGACTACATCTGGTTGGTCTTCATCCTGTCGATGATCGCGGTGGTCTACACCTCGCTGATCGCCTTGGTGCAGAGCGACATGAAAAAGCTGATCGCCTATTCGTCGGTTGCGCACATGGCGATCGTGACGGTCGGACTGTTCGCCTTCAACCGCCAGGGGCTCGAAGGCGCGCTGATCGTTATGCTCAGCCATGGTCTGGTTTCGGGCGCGCTGTTCCTGTGTGTCGGCGTGATCTATGACCGGCTGCACACCCGCGAGATCGACCGCTACGGTGGTCTTTCGATCAACATGCCGCGTTATGCGCTTTTGTTCCTGCTGTTCACGATGGCATCGATTGGCTTGCCTGGCACCAGCGGTTTCGTCGGCGAGTTCCTGTCGCTGGTCGGGGTCTATGAAGTGTCGAGCTGGGTTGCGATCGTGTCGACCACGGGGATCATTCTGGGCGCCGCGTACATGCTGTATCTCTATCGGCGCGTCGCCTATGGCGTGATCAAGTCCGATGACGTCGCTGCCATGCCCGATCTTACCAAGCGCGAAATCGCGCTGCTGCTGCCGATCGCAGTCGTCGTGTTGTGGATGGGTGTCTACCCTGAAAGCTTCATGGCACCCATGCGGAATGATGTCGGCGCGCTCGAAGCGCGGCTTGCCGCGGCCAAGCCGCTGGGCGATGCCCAGGTCAAGCTGGGTGTTGCTCCCGTCCTGACGCCCGCAGCCCATGCTGAAGAAGGCCATCACTGATGAATTATGCGCTCTGGTTCCAGCTGGCCTCGCCGGAAATCGTCCTCAGTATCGCCGGACTGTTGCTGCTGCTGATTGCTGCCTGGAGCAGCGACAAATCGGCGCGCCTGGTAAGCATCCTCACTGTTGCCGCGTTTTTCGGTGCGTTGGCGCTGTCGCTCAACTTCCTGCTGGCCGATGGCTATGCAGAAGGCGCGGATGCGTTCTATGGCCAGTACCGAATGGACCGATTCGCAGCGTTGTCGAAGGTCCTGATTTTCCTGTCGGCGATTGCCTGTGTAATCGTCGCGCCTAAGTTCTTCGCGCGCGACGGCATGATGCGCGCCGAATACCCGATCCTCATCCTGTTCGCTTCGGTTGGCATGGGATTGATGGTATCTGCGGTTGATCTGTTGACCTTGTACATCGGCCTCGAACTGCAGAGCCTTGCGGCGTATGTGCTTGCCAGCTTCCTGCGCAGCGACGACCGCTCGGCGGAGGCGGGCCTCAAATATTTCGTGCTCGGTGCGCTAGCAAGCGGCATCCTGCTGTTCGGCATGTCTCTGCTTTATGGTTTCACCGGTACCACCAGCTTCATCGGCATCCAGACCGCGTTTTCGGATGGTGTGTCCACCGGCGCGCTGTTCGGCGTCGTCTTTGTGCTATCGGGACTGGCGTTCAAGATCAGTGCCGTGCCCTTCCATATGTGGACGCCCGACGTTTACGAAGGCGCGCCAACCCCGGTCACGACCTTCTTTGCCACCGCACCCAAGGTCGCGGCGCTGGCGCTGACCATGCGGGTGGCAATCGAGGCATTTGGTGGTCAGCAGAGTGTCTGGCAGCAGATCGTGATCTTCGTGGCGATGGCCTCGATCCTGTTGGGCGGCGTCGCTGCGATCGGCCAAACCAACATCAAGCGACTGCTTGCGTATAGTTCGATCAACAACGTCGGGTTCATGCTGATCGGCTTGGCCTGCGGAACGCCCGAAGGCGCATCAGCGATGATGACCTATCTGATCATCTATGTCGCAATGACTCTGGGCAGCTTTATCTGCGTGCTCGATCTCAATGATCGTGAGGGCCGCCCGGTCGAGGACATCCCCAAGCTCGCAGGGCTGTCGCGGACCCGTCCCGGCCTCGCCGCGGCCCTCGCGGTGTTCATGTTCAGCCTCGCAGGCATTCCGCCGCTGTTCGGTTTTTGGGGCAAGTTCGTGGTGTTCGATGCGGCGGTGGCTGCCGGCCTCATCCCGCTTGCGGCGCTCGGTATCGCTGCCTCGGTCATCGGGGCGTTCTATTATCTCAAGGTCATCAAGGTCATGTATTTTGATGAACCTGCCGATGTCATCGCGCCCAGCGATTCTACCGCGCGTTTGGCGCTGATCGCGGTATCGGCGTTGTTCGTGTCGCCACTGGGTTATTTTGCAACTTTGGCATTGAGCCCCATCACCGAAGATGCTGCCAGGGCATTGTTCTGGGCCGCCTGATCGAAACCGTCGCGCTGACCGCATCGACCAATGCGGACATGCTCGCACGCGCGCAATCAGGTGCGCCCGAAGGGCTGTGGATCAGGGCCGATCAGCAAAGCGGGGGCAGGGGGCGCCTGGGCCGCGAATGGCTGAGCCCGCTGGGCAACCTGTATTGTACGACCCTGGTTCGCATCGCGCCCGATGATCCGCCAGCGCACTTGCTGGCCTTCATCGCAGGACTGGCAGTTCTCGACACGGTGAGGGCGATCATCCCTGATGCAGAGCCGCGACTCAAATGGCCCAATGACGTCCATATCGAAGGCGCGAAGCTTGCCGGCATCCTGCTCGAACGGCGCAATGATGCGGTGGTCGTCGGTATCGGGTTGAACGTCGCCATCGCGCCCGAGGTTGTAGGGCGTTCGGTCACCTCGCTGCATGATCAGGGTGCCATGGCGCAGATCGATGCTCCGGTGGCACTCGACCTCCTGGCAGAACGATTCGAATCGCGGCTTTGCCAGTGGCGGTCTCTCGACACTGCAACGCTGCTTGAAGTCTGGTGCGACGCCGCGCATAAGCCCGGAGAGGCGATGGCGGTGCAACGCGGTCCCGGTGACCGGGTCGAAGGCGTGTTTGATGGCCTGGCCGAAGATGGGGCGCTGCGCCTGCGCTGCGCCAATGGCCGGGTGGAAACCGTCAGTGCGGGCGATGTCCACCTGATCGCGTGAAGCCGGTTACTTGAAACGAGGGACGTTCAACATGCTGCTTGCCATTGATGTCGGCAACACCAACGCCGTGTTTGCGCTGTTCGACGGGCGCACGATCAAGGCACGGTGGCGGATATCCACCGACGCACGGCGCACGGCGGACGAATATGCTGTCTGGCTTAACCAGTTGCTCGCGCTCGAAGGCTTCCTGCGCCAGGACATCAGCCAGGTGATCATTTCCACGGTCGTGCCGCGCGCGCTGCACAACCTGCAGGTGCTTTCGCACAAATACTTCAACGTTGAGCCGCTGATTGCCGGAGTCGCTCCCGCCGACTGGCAGATGCAGATCGATGTCGATGAGCCTAAATCGCTGGGCGCCGATCGCGCGGTCAATTCCATCGCGGCGCACGCGTTGCACCCCGGCGACATCATCATCATCGACTTTGGCACCGCAACCACCTATGACGTTGTCGATTATACGGGTGCTTACAAAGGGGGCATCATCGCGCCGGGGATCAACCTGTCGCTCGATGCCCTGGTACAAGCTGCCGCAAAGCTGCCGCGCATCGCGATAGAAACCCCGCGCAACAATCGCTCTGTTATCGGTCGCAACACCGAGGATCAGATGCAGATCGGCGTGTTCTGGGGCTATGTCGCGATGATGGAAGGACTGGTCGCCAGGATGCGCGCCGAGATCGGCCGTCCGACGAAGGTCATTGCCACCGGCGGGCTGGCGGTGCTGTTCCATGAGCACACGACGATATTTGACGCGGTCGAACCCGACCTGACCCTGCAGGGTCTAGCTATGATTGCCGAAAGGGCATTTTGAATACATGAAACCTGGAAAAGAACTATTGTTCCTGGCCCTTGGCGGGTCGGGCGAAATCGGCATGAATGCCAACCTCTATGGCTGTGACGGCAAATGGGTCATGGTCGATCTGGGCATGACCTTCTCGGACCCGGCTTATCCTGGCGTCGAATTGGTGTTCCCCGATCTAGAATTCATCGAGGAACGCGCCGACGATCTGCTCGGTATCGTGCTGACCCATGGCCATGAAGATCATATCGGGGCGCTGCCTTATCTGGCGGCGGACCTCGGCGTTCCACTGTTCGCCACGCCGTTCACCGCTGATCTGATCCGCCGCAAGCTCGAAGAGCAGGGTCTGGTCAAGGATGTCGAGCTCAACGTCATCGAAAACGAGGGCAGTCTTCAGCTCGGCCCGTTCGGGTTCCGTTATCTGCCGCTCGCACACTCGATTGCCGAGGGCAATGCGCTGCTGATCGACACGCCTTATGGCCGGGTCTTTCACACCGGCGACTGGAAGCTCGACGACGAGCCGATCGTCGGTGTGCCCTCGACACCTGCGACGCTGAGCGCGCTGGGTGATGAGGGTATCCTCGCAATGGTCTGCGATTCGACCAACGTGTTCAACCCGGAAAGCTCGGGCTCTGAAGGTGCGGTACGGGATGAACTGATCAAGGCGGTCAAGCCGCTCAAGGGTCGTGCGCTGATCACAACCTTCGCCTCCAACGTTGCGCGGTTACATACGCTGGGCGAGGTTGCCAAGGCGACCAACCGCGCGTTCTGCGTTGCGGGTCGCTCGCTCGACCGGATTATCCAGGTCGCCAAGGCTAACGGCTATCTCAAGGATCTACCCGAACTGGTCGATTTCGATACCGCGATGGGCCTTCCGCGCCGCGAGGTGCTGGTGGTCGCCACCGGCGGCCAGGGCGAGCCGCGCGCCGCACTGGCGCGGGTTGCCGATGGCAATCACCAGATCAAGCTGGAAGCAGGCGATACCGTTTTGTTCTCGTCCAAGGTCATTCCCGGCAACGAGATCGCGATTGGCCGAATCCAGAACAAGCTGGCGGGCGATGGCGTCATGATGGTGACCGATCGTCAGGCCGATATCCACGTCTCAGGTCACCCCGGGCGTCCCGAGCTCGCCGAGATGTACAAATGGATCAGGCCCAAGATCCTCGTCCCGGTGCATGGCGAAATGCGGCATATGACCGAGCAGGCCCGGTTCGGGATCGAGCAGGGCATTCCTTCGGTGGTCGTGCAGAAGAACGGCGATCTGGTCCGACTGGCGCCGGGCAAGCCCGGCGTGATCGGCAGCGAACGCAGCGGACGGCTGGTGCTCGATGGCGATGTCATCCTGCCCGCCGATGGCATGACCATGGCCGAGCGGCGCAAGCTTGCGGTCAACGGTCAGGTCAGCGTCGCGGTGGCGCTCGATGCGCGCGGCGCTCTGATCGGCGACCCAGTGGTGCGCTGCCTGGGCCTTCCGGTCGAGGACGATCTCGATGCCTTCATCGCCGAAACGGTCGAGGACGTCCGGCAGGCGATCGAAAAGCCGGGCAAAAGCAAGCCTCGCGGCAGACAGGGCCGGTCCGAAGGCAAGCCGTCGACGAAGGCGGCAGGTAAGGGCGATGACGTGCAGGAGGGCATCCGCCTGGCTGTGCGCCGTTCGGCCACGCGCTGGACCGGCAAAAAGCCCGTGGTCACCGTCTTGATGATCGCCGGGTGACGACCCATTTGAACCAAAACGATCAGGGTGAAACTACATGAGCTGGACGAGTATCGCCGCCATCTATCTGCTGTTCTGGGTGATCACCGCGTTTGTGGTGATGCCCTTTGGTGTGCGGACGGCGGACGAACTGGGGATCGAGAAGGTGCGCGGTCAGGCGGACAGCGCGCCAGCCAATTTCAAGCCCATGCGGGTTATCCTGATCACCACGGCGCTATCGGCAGTCGTGTTCGGGCTTTTCTACGCAAATTATCTCAACGGATGGATCGGTCCTTCTGACGTCAACATCTTTGGCAAGCCGCCGGGTCTCGATTGATGCTTCGACCCATGCGATGGGTCGTTCACGATTAGTGTGGGACTTTTCTGGCGATTGATGGTACACAACTGCCATCGCGTGAAATTTGATCCAAGCCTACACGCGACTGAGAGACACGCGGCTTGATTGCTCCACGCTCTTGCTTGCACAGCAAATTGAGCCGACGCATGCCCGATATCAACCAGCTTTTAGAACTTCATCAGTTGGCGCATCAGCGTGCGCTGCATGCTGCCACCGCAGATGAGCGCGCCTGCCAGCGCCTGCTCGCGCAAGGCTATGCGCAGCGTCTTGATGAGGTCACTTATCCCCAGCCGGGCAGTTTCCTGCTCGACTGAACCATTTGGGAGTGTCGTTTTCCTCAACGAGATCGATGCCCCCATATCTTCACATGCAATGGCCGGGACCGGGCGCTGCATATGTCGCAATCGTTCTTCCGGTCCTGAATACGTCCTGGTATTTTCGCAGATTGCTGCAGCCCGGATGCTCTACTCTTAAGGAAATGACTATGCCTATTGGCACCGTAAAGTTTTTCAACGCCGACAAGGGCTATGGTTTCATTCAGCCCGACGATGGCGGCAACGACGCGTTCGTTCACATCAGCGCCGTTGAAGCATCGGGCATGCGTACGCTCGATCGCGACCAGCGCGTGAACTTTGAGCTGGAACAGGATCGCCGCGGCAAGATGGCGGCTGTCCGTCTCTCGGCTGCTGCCTGAATTCGGGTGCAAGGGTGCGGGGTGGCGGATTGCGCCGCTCCGCAGCCTCTTTGCCTTCGGAACGACCTAAAAGTTTACGCGGGTTCGACACCTGTTGCCTCATGGGTCGCCCGCTATCAAAACGGGCAGCTCCGGGGTTGGTGCTGCCTTCATGGGCCTACCAACTGACTGGTAATCGCCATTCATGCTTTGCTTGAGATGGTTTGATCTAGCGCGCTAATCGTCTAAGCGCAGCGCCATGTCCGAGACGAATCCCGATATCCTGCCTGCAGGTCTTGCCGATCTGCTCCCTCCGCGCGCCGAGCAGGCAGCGCGTCTCACCCGCAACGCCATGGATGTGTTCGCGGGACATGGCTATGACCGCGTCTCGCCGCCCCTAGTCGAATATGAGCGCTCGCTGGCATCACGGATGCAGGGGACCGGGCGGCAGCATCTGTTCCGGATGGTCGATCCGACCTCGATGCGTACGCTGGCGATCCGGTCGGACATCACCGTGCAAGTGGGGCGGGTCGCAACCACGTTGATGGCGTCGGCACCGCGACCGCTCCGGTTGAGCTATGCCGGCCAGGTCCTGCGGATCGCATCGGACCAGCTCGCCCCCGAGCGCGAGCGGCTGCAGATCGGCGCCGAGCTGATCGGGCATGATAATATCGCTGCAGCACAAGAAGTGGTGCGGATCGCGATCGAGGCGCTGTCGCAGGCAGGCGTATCCGGCATAACCGTCGATCTGACGTTGCCCGATTTGGTCGATACGCTTGCTGGAACCGCGTTTCCGCTTGTACCCACTGAGATTTCTTCCGTGCGCCGCGAACTCGATATGAAGGACGCAGGGGGCCTGACGGCGCTTGGCGCCGATGCCTATCTGCCGCTGTTGTATGCGATGGGGCCGTTCGAGGTCGCTATCACCGCGCTGGCTGCGATTGACGCGGGTGGGGTGCTAGCCAGCCGGATTTCGGCGCTGCGGCAGATTGTCGCGGGCTTGCCCGATGACGTGACCGTGACTTTGGACCCCACCGAGCGGCATGGCTTTGAATACCAGAGCTGGTTCGGCTTTTCGCTGTATGCGGAGGGTTGTGCCGGCGTGTTGGGACGTGGCGGCACCTATGCCATCCCCGATGGCAAGGGCGGCGAGGAGGTCGCCACCGGTTTCTCGCTCTATCCCGATGGCTTGCTCGATATGGAATTGAACGGCGGTGATGGATCAGCCGGCAAGCTGTTTCTGCCACTGGGCCATGACCGCGCCGTTGCAGCACGTTTGCGCGCGATTGGCTGGCGGACGCTTGCTGCACTGACCGACAGCGATGATGCGGTGGCACTGGGATGCACACACCGGCTCGATGGCAATGAAACCATCCAGCTTTAGGAACAAGCCCTCATCAAAAGCCTGAGAGGAACTCCGAAACCGCGATGGTGTGGGCATTGTCCTGTGCGCCAAGCTCGCGGTTTATCGTCATATGACTTTCACCCGCGATCGATTGAACGCGTGCGGTCGCGCCTTCCGCTGTTAACGCTGCGGCCAGCGCGTTGGACTGGTCGGCGGCGTCGCGACGGCTGGCAACATGCAAAATCAGCCATCGCTCCACATTCGGTGCCGCGACATGCGTGATCGGAGATAGCCGTGCCTGGCGCGCAGGGTCGGTGCCAAAGGCCGGAGTGTAAAGGCTCTTTGCGAGCAAGGGTTGGGCGCGCATTTGCCGTGCCACGTCGTACCCCGCACCATCGAGCAGGATGACCCCGGCAATTTTGCGCATATTGCCGCCAAGATACGCAGGATCGGTCGCGATCAACGCCGCCAGATGTGCGCCAGCACTGTGACCCATCACGACGATTCTTGCCGGATCGATATCGACCGATGCCGATTCGGCGAGCAGTTCGCGCAGTGCTGCGGCAACATCAGCGGCCTGCTGCTCGACCGGAGCCTCGGGCAGCAGACGGTAGCCCACCGACGCAAAGGCCCAGTCCTTGCCCATCAAGAAATCGGGTTTCCGCTGGACCATGCTTCGGTCGCCATTGCGCCAGCCACCGCCATGAACGTAGACCAGCAACGGAAAGCCGCCTGCTGGCTTCGCACCTTTTGGCACGTAAAGATCGATGGCCTGTCTGGGGGCGCTGCCATAGGAAATCGTGCGCGCCCGCGGATCGCTTGATTGCGCTGGAGCAGGGACCTGGCGGTTGGCGATGCCTTCGACAAACTGCGCCTTGCAGCGTTCCGACAACGTATCTCTGCGCTCGCGCAGGCACGACCGGATTTCCGATCGGTTGAGCCCGCACATTCGCACCACTTCACGGCGGCATTCACGGTCGAGCAGGCGCTCGCGTCCGCCGCCCTGCTGCGCCAGAACCGGCGCGAACAGCCCCATCGCTACGATCAGTCCCATGATTGTCCCGCGCATCATCGGTTCCCGCAATTCCTGAGTGGTCGCGCAAAGAATGCCCGACAGGCCGAAGGCGCGTCCATTCCCGAGGTGCACTAAATTGTATCACGATTTGCCCTAACACACTGGACGCAGCCGCCCGCCATCACTAGGACGAGCGCGTTTTGCGCGCCGTTGATCGGCGCGTCCATCTTTCAAAAAGGTTGATGTCGTGGCCAATGTTACGGTGATCGGCGCCCAATGGGGCGATGAAGGCAAGGGCAAGATTGTCGACTGGTTGGCCGAGCGTGCCGATGCCGTGATCCGCTTTCAGGGTGGTCACAATGCCGGGCATACGCTCGTCATCGGCGAGAAGGTGTTCAAGCTCTCGCTGCTGCCGTCGGGAATTGTGCGCGGGACTTTCAGTGTCATCGGCAACGGCGTCGTGCTCGATCCCTGGGCGTTGCGCGACGAAGTCGCCAAGCTTCGCGGGCAGGGGGTCGAGATCACCCCCGACAATCTGGCCGTCGCAGACAACTGCCCGTTGATCCTGCCGTTCCATCGCGACCTTGATGCCTTGCGCGAGGATGCCAGCGGCCAGGGCAAGATCGGCACCACCCGTCGCGGCATCGGCCCGGCGTATGAGGACAAGGTCGGCAGGCGCGCGATCCGTGTGTGCGATCTGGCGCATCTCGATGCGCTCGATCCGCAGCTCGACCGGCTGTGCGCGCACCATGACGCTTTGCGCGCAGGCTTTGGTGAACCTCCCGTCGATCGTGCAGAGCTGCTGGCACAGCTGGCCGAGATCGCTCCGTTCGTGCTCGAGTTCGCGCAGCCGGTCTGGAAGCGCCTCGGCGAAATCCGCCGCGCAGGGGCGCGGATGCTGTTCGAAGGCGCACAGGGCGTGCTGCTCGATGTCGATCACGGCACTTACCCCTTCGTCACCTCGTCGAACACCGTCACCGGGACCGCATCGGGAGGCAGCGGCCTTGGCCCCCAGGCCACCGGCTTCGTGCTGGGGATTGTCAAGGCCTACACCACCCGCGTCGGATCGGGGCCATTCCCGACCGAACTGCAGGACGAGGTCGGCCAGCGGCTGGGCGAGCGCGGGCATGAATTCGGTACCGTAACGGGGCGTCAGCGCCGGTGCGGATGGTTCGATGCCACGCTGGTCCGGCAGAGCTGCGCGGTCGCAGGCGTGACCGGCATCGCACTGACCAAGCTCGACGTGCTCGATGGCTTTGCCAAGCTCAAGATCTGCACCGGCTACCGGCTCAACGGCAGGGTGCTCGACTATTTTCCCGCGCACGCCGGCGATCAGGCTGCGGTCCAGCCGATTTACGAGGAGATGGACGGCTGGCACGAATCGACCGCTGGAGCGCGCAGCTGGGTTGACCTACCCGCGCAGGCGATCAAATATATAAAGCGTGTCGAAGAGTTGATCCAGTGCCCGGTGGCCCTGGTTTCGACTTCGCCCGAACGCGATGATACGATCCTGGTACGCGATCCCTTTGCGGACTGAGGGATGACATGAAGGGGGGATTTCATGTCGGAAAACGGGCGTACGCCCTTTAACGATGACGCACTCCCGACATCGGGAGCCCTCAATGTTGCGGTCGATACGCCATCGACCAGAAGGCTGGTTGAGGCTGCAGGCTGGGCGCCTGATCTGATCGCATCGGCGGGCAGCGCCGCGGCTGCGTCGGCCCAGATTTATGCGTTTGACTGGCAATGGGTCGTTCCGGGTCCGGAGGCACTTGCCGATATCCCGTCCGATGCGGGCCTGATGTGTCTGGTCAGCCTGGAGACGATCGACCTGGCCGATGTGCTGCTGGAGGGCCGCACTGCGGCGTGCATTTTTGGCGAAGATCGTTTGCTGATTGCCATCGCTTTGTCCGACCTTGCTGGCATCCTTCGCGGGGGAAGCGCCTTCGACAGCAACCGGGCCGAACGGGCCCGGCTTCAGGCATTGGCGCTTGAACTCGCGAGGCTCGCCGAGCAGCTGGGCGCGATCACCACGGGCAATGACGACACACCCGACGCGCTGGCCGAACGCAATATGGCCTATCGCGCCGAGGCCCCTGCGGACCATGGCACGGCCATCCCGCCCGATCCGCAACGCATCCGGCATCTGATCAGCCTGCGCCGTTTGCGCGACCGGTTTTTCCCGTCGGATCTGTTCGCCGATCCGGCCTGGGATATCCTGCTCGATCTGGCGGCATCGCGGCTCGAGCATCGATCAGTATCGGTATCCAGCCTGTGCATCGCCGCTGCCGTGCCGCCGACCACCGCGCTGCGCTGGATCCGGATGATGACCGAACAGCAACTGCTCGAGCGCCGCGCCGATCCACTCGATGCGCGGCGGATGTTCGTCGACCTTTCGAATCCTGCATTCGATCAACTGTGCGGCTGGTTTGCACTGATCGATGCACGCGGCGGTTTGGGTGGATAGTCCCGGCCTAGCGTCGATTTGGCGGGATGGCTTGTTACTCGCGACGGTTGCGCCTAATTTGGCCGAATGACCAGCCAGTTCACCGAACTGAACGACCGCGCACGCGACGTTTTCCGTATCGTTGTTGAAAGTTATCTCGATACCGGGATGCCCGTCGGCTCGCGCACGATTTCGAAGTCTTCCATCGTCAACCTGTCGCCTGCCTCGATCCGCAACGTCATGCAGGACCTGGAGGAGCTCGGCCTGCTCGCCGCGCCGCACACCAGCGCAGGGCGGATGCCGACAGAGCAGGGGTTGAGGCTGTTTGTCGATGGCATGATGCAGGTAGCCGAGCCATCGTTCGAGGAACGCGCGGCGATCGAGAAGCAGCTTGATAATGCAGGTCCGATCGAGGCCGCGCTGGCGGCGACGACACAGGCGCTATCGGGGTTATCGGCGTGCGCAGGCATCGTCATGGTGCCGCGGCGCGAACCGGTGCTGCGACAGATGAGTTTTGTGCGGCTCTCCGATACGCAGGTGTTGGCGGTGCTGGTCGGCAATGATGGCAGCATCGAGAACCGCGTGCTCGAGATGAGCAGACGGGTGACCGATAGCATGCTGGTTCAGGCGGGCAACTTCATCACCGCACGATTGTCCGGGCGCAGCCTGTCGCAAGCGCTGCAGGCGTTGGAAGCGGAGATCAACAACGAACGCGATGCCCTGGATCAGGCAAGTTCTGACCTTGTCCGGCGCGGATTGGCGTTGTGGTCGCGCGACGGGCTCGACCGGCCGGTGCTGATCGTGCGCGGCCAGGCCAATCTGCTCGATAACGACGCGGTGGCGGATCTGGAACGGGTGCGCCGGCTACTGGACGAGCTTGAAGCGATGCAGGACATTGCCCATCTTCTCGACAGCGCACGGGAGGCAGCCTCGGCTCGAATCTTCATCGGCGCTGAAAACAAATTGTTTTCGCTTTCCGGATCATCCGTGATAGCGGCGCCATATCGCGACGGCGAGGGGCGCGTCGTCGGCGTGGTCGGGGTTATCGGCCCCACCCGCCTTAATTACGCGCGTATCGTCCCCATGGTGGACTTTACCGCGCAAAGCCTAACCAGATTGATGAAATGAGCAGGACAGACGTGAATCAGGACGAAACAGTGAAGCAGGATGATTCCACCCCTAACGCCGATGACCACCGGTCGCTCGATCAGGAAGCCGCCGCAGAACTGGAAGGCGTGCCCGAGAGCCTGAAGGACCAGGGCGATGATCATTCGGCACTCGAAGAGCGAATCGCGGCGCTGGAAACCCAGCTTGCTGAAGCCAAGCAGGACGTGTTGTACGCGCGCGCCGACACCCAGAATGTTCGTCGCCGCCTTGAAAAGGATGCGCAGGACGCCCGCGCTTATGCCGCCACCGGCTTTGCCCGCGACATTCTGTCGGTGTCCGATAATCTCGCCCGCGCGCTGCAGCTGATCCCCGAGGACCTGCGCGAGGACGAGAAGTGGAAGGGGCTGGTCGTCGGGCTCGAGGCCACCGGTCGCGAACTCGACAACGTGTTTTCGAAGCACAGCATCACGCGCATCGCCGCGATGGGAATGCCGCTGGACCCGAACCAGCACCAGGCGATGATCGAGATCCCCAATGGCGATGCCGAGCCCGGTACCGTGGTCCAGGAACTCCAGGCAGGCTATATGATCAAGGACCGCCTGCTGCGCCCTGCGCTTGTCGCGGTTGCCAAGAAGCCCGATTGAATCGGCCGGTTCAGACCGGAAACGGCAGGATCTGCCGATAGGTAGTGAGCGGTGGTGCCCCTGGCACCCCGCCGCCCTGCTTCAGCAGAAACGCGTGGCGGACAAGTTCCGCCTGCTGTTCCAGGCCGTATTTGGCGAAGGACTGGCCCGGCTTGATCGCGTAGTCATAGCGGCAGAACGGGTGACGCTTCAGCGGCAGGAAGATGCCCTGCTGATACTGCCAGACATGCACCATTTCATGGATGAACAACCCCTGGCGGCTCAATCCCGCGCAGCTGAAATCATCGCAATAGGCGCTGCCGCCGGGATGAAAATGGATATGCCCCATCGGCGCCATGACTGTCTTGCGCGGCTGGAAGAATATCCATTTTTTCAGGCGGATCCGGACCTTGTCATACGCGATGCTCTCCCCGAAAACCGACCGGGCAAGAGCAACCTCCGCAGCTACCAGCGGCCTGTCGATAGGCTCGCGGCGCATTAATGATTCATGCCGCCTGCGGGGTCGCCGCCGTTTGTACCGGCGGGTGCGATCGCCCGGATCGCGGCGGTAGCCGCGATCTTCTCGCCGTTGGAAAAGGTGAACACGAACTCCGCATTGCCGCGATTGCGGGCACCTTCATCGATGCCCCACACCATAACGTGCTTTCCGCCGGGTTCGAATTCGACCTTGCCGCGGGTCGGGATGGCTGCAGCCCGCAACGGCCGCATCATCGACATGCCGTTCTCCTCGACCGTCTCATGCATTTCCAGGCGCAGGATCGAGGCTGAGCTCACCGAGCGCAGTTCCGTGTCGGCGGGACCGCCGCGAACGGTGAAGTACAGTGCCGACGGGCTGTCCTTGACAGGCGAGAGCTGGATATAGGCCTTCTCCACCAGCAGCTGCGCTGGCGGCTGACATCCGGCGAGCAGAGCCAGCGCCAGACCTGCAACGATCATAGAAAGCATGCGAAACATATCGTTGCGGTCCTCTTATCCAATTGTGTCGTCATCGGGCAGCCGGTCTCGCTGCCCTATACTGACGCGATGTAGATACTGCCACGCCTTGTGCCAAGCGAAAGCAACCCTATATCCGCCGACGGGGACGGAATCGCCGGATGCTTGGGGGCATGCTGGCGGTACGTAATCTTTCATCTGCATATCGAAAGTCACGTGGGAAAAGCACTATGGCAAAAGTAATTGGTATCGACCTTGGCACCACCAACAGCTGCGTGTCCGTCATGGACGGCGACAAGCCCAAGGTAATTGAAAATTCCGAAGGTGCGCGCACGACGCCGTCGATCGTCGCGTTCACCAAGGATGGTGAGCGGCTGGTCGGCCAGCCGGCAAAGCGTCAGGCTGTTACCAACCCTGAAAACACCGTGTTTGCGGTCAAGCGCCTGATCGGCCGTCGTTTCGACGATCCGCTGACCAAGAAGGACATGGAACTCGTTCCTTACACCATCACCAAGGGCTCCAACGGCGATGCCTGGGTGAGCGCAGGCGGCAAGGATTATTCGCCTTCGGAGATCAGCGCATTCACGCTGCAGAAGATGAAGGAAACCGCCGAGAGCTATCTGGGCGAGACCGTCACGCAGGCCGTCATCACGGTTCCGGCGTACTTCAACGACGCGCAGCGTCAGGCAACCAAGGATGCAGGCCGCATCGCGGGCCTTGAGGTGCTACGCATCATCAACGAGCCGACCGCAGCGGCGCTGGCTTATGGTTTGGACAAGAACGACGGCAAGACCATCGCGGTTTATGACCTTGGCGGCGGCACTTTCGACATTTCCGTGCTGGAAATCGGCGATGGCGTGTTCGAGGTGAAGGCGACCAACGGCGATACCTTCCTGGGCGGTGAGGATTTCGACTCGAAGCTCGTCGAGTTCCTCGCGGAAGATTTCAAGAAGTCTGAAGGCATCGACCTGACAAAGGACAAGCTGGCTTTGCAGCGCCTGAAGGAAGCTTCGGAAAAGGCCAAGATCGAGCTGTCGTCGGCCCAGACCACCGAGGTCAACCTGCCGTTCATCACCGCCGACCAGAACGGCCCCAAACATCTGGTCAAGATGATCAGCCGCTCGGATCTCGAAAAGCTGGTCGCCGATCTAATCAAGCGCACGCTCGATCCATGCAAGAAGGCGCTCGAAGATGCGGGCCTCAAGGCATCCGACATTGACGACGTCGTGCTCGTCGGCGGCATGACCCGCATGCCGCGTGTGCGCGAAGTGGTGAAGGAATTCTTCGGCAAGGAGCCGCACACCGGCGTCAACCCCGATGAAGTCGTCGCCATGGGCGCCGCGATCCAGGCAGGCGTGCTGCAGGGCGACGTCAAGGACGTGCTGCTGCTCGACGTCACCCCGCTGTCGCTGGGCATCGAGACGCTGGGCGGCGTGTTCACCCGCATGATCGACCGCAACACGACGATCCCGACCAAGAAGTCGCAGACCTATTCGACCGCTGACGACAACCAGCAGGCCGTGACGATCCGCGTGTTCCAGGGCGAGCGTGAAATGGCGGCGGACAACAAGCTGCTGGGCCAGTTCGACCTGGTCGGTATTCCGCCTGCGCCGCGTGGCGTGCCGCAGATTGAGGTCACCTTCGACATAGACGCCAACGGCATCGTGAACGTTTCGGCCAAGGACAAGGGCACCGGCAAGGAGCAGGTGATCCGCATCCAGGCATCGGGAGGTCTGTCCGACGCCGATATCGACCAGATGGTCAAGGATGCCGAGCGCTTCGCCGAGGAAGACAAGAAGCGCCGTGAGGCCGCCGAGGCCAAGAACAACGCCGAAAGCCTGCTGCACAGCACCGAAAAGCAGCTCGAAGAGCATGGCGACAAGGTGGACGCTTCGGTCAAGGGCGAGATCGAAACCGCGCTTGCTGAGCTCAAGACCGCGATCGAGGGCAACGAGCCAGAGGCGATGAAGACCAAGACCGAGGCCCTGGCGCAGGCGGCGATGAAGCTGGGCCAGGCGATCTACGAGAAGGAGCAGGCAGCCGCTGCCGCTCCGGCGGCCGATGCGGCCCAGGCCGAAGACAATGTCGTCGACGCCGAGTTCTCGGAAGTTGACGGCGACGCGAAAACCTAATTGCCGGATTGATGACCGACAGTCCGGCCGGGCGGGATGATCGTACAGGGGGGCTAAAACCACTCTGGCGGTCGTCCCGCCCGGTCGCTGCATGAAGAATCGCGACCGATGACTATGGCCACTACCACTGATTATTATGAACTGCTCTGCGTCTCGCGCACCGCAGACGATGCCACACTCAAATCCGCCTATCGCAAGCTGGCGATGCAATGGCACCCTGATCGCAATCCCGGCGATGCGCACGCTGAGGCGCATTTCAAGGCGATCAGCCAGGCATATGACTGCCTGAAGGACCCACAGAAGCGCGCCGCATACGATCGTTTCGGGCATGAAGCCTATGAAAACGGCATGTCGGGCGGCGGCGGGCGTGGCGGTGCGGAGGGGTTTTCCGACCTTGGCGATATTTTCGACACCATCTTTGGCGGCGGTTTCGGCGGCGCGGGAGGAAGGCGCGGCCCGGCACGCGGCGCTGATCTGCGCTATGATATGGAGATCTCGCTGGAGGAGGCCTATCATGGCAAATCCAGCGAAATATCGATCGATGTCGCTGCAACTTGCGACACCTGCGACGGCAAGGGTGCCGAACCGGGCACCAAGGTGCGGACCTGCAACCTGTGCGGCGGCAGCGGCAAGATGCGCGCGCAACAGGGCTTTTTCGTGGTCGAGCGGACCTGCCCCAATTGCCATGGCTCAGGCCAGGTTATCGAGAACCCATGCCGCACCTGCCGGGGCGAGGGCCGGGTCGACAAGCAGCAGACGCTATCGGTCGATATCCCGCCCGGCGTCGACAACGGCACCCGGATCCGCCTGACCGGCAAGGGCGAGGCTGGGCCCAAGGGTTCGCCCCCGGGCGATCTGTACATTTTCATCCATGTCTCGCGCCACCGCATCTTTGAGCGCGACGGCACGACGCTGGTGACCCGTGCGCCGATCAGCATCACGACAGCAGCGCTGGGTGGCGAGATCGAAATTCCAGGGCTCGATGGCAAGCGCCACCGGATCAACATTCCCGCAGGAATTCAGTCGGGCAAGCAACTGCGCCAGCGTGGTGCGGGCATGCCCGTTCTACAGGGCAGGGGCACCGGCGATATGGTGATCCAGATCGACGTTGAAACGCCGACGCGGCTGACCGCAAGGCAAAAGGAACTGCTGCGCGAGTTCCAGGACACCGAAACCGGTCAGGAAAGTCCGGAGAGCACCGGCTTCTTCGCCCGCCTCAAGGAAATGTGGGACGGTATCGGCGAGTAAGCACCTGAATTTTTGGGCTGACCCTGCTATTCGGGTGGGGTCAGCGCGGGCACGTTCTTCGCTGCATCCTCGGGCGTTATCCCCGGCGGCGGCGCAGCGGCGATTGTCTCCTCGCGCTGCATCACTCGCCCTGCGCGCTTGATCGCCGCGCGCACCCGCGGATGGGTTCCGCACCGGCACAGGTTGCGGATGGCAGCATCGATCTCGGCATCGCTGGGGTCGCTGTTCTTGCGAAGCAGCACACTCGCCGCGATGATCATGCCTGGGGTGCAAAACCCGCATTGCACTGCCTGTTCCGCCACGAACGCCTGTTGCACCGGGTGGCTGCGATCGCGGCTCAGCGCCTCGATTGTGGTGACATAGCGCCCTTCGACTTCGGCGATGCTGACGAGGCACGATCGGATTGCCTCGCCATCGACCACCACCATGCATGCGCCGCAATCGCCATTGCCGCACCCATATTTCGTGCCAGTCAGGTTGGATGCATCGCGCAACGCCCACAGCAGCGGTGTTGCCGGATCGAGCCGGTACTGTACCGGGCGGTCGTTGACGGTGAACTTGGTCATAAGGTTAGCGCATAACCGGGCGGGATGGCCCTGTCATCCATCCCGCCACGGTGTGCGGTTCAATCGCGCCAGCTGGGATCGATCTTGTCGACCTTGCGCACCATCGCGGCAAAATCGGGAACGCCTGCGCCCATCGGCAGCTGCACCTGGCTCAAATCACGCTGGTGCACGTTGATCACGTCCTGTGAAACGAGGATAGGCTTGCCCATCGACATCGTGGCGAGCTGGATCTCGCACGCGCGCTGCAGCGCCCAATAAGTGATGAACGCCTCGGGTAGGGTCCGCCCCATGACCACGGGCCCATGGTTCTTCAGCATCAAAATGCGCTTGCCGGTAACGGCTTCAACAAGGCGATCGCCCTCTTCCGAGCGGACGGTGACACCTTCGAAATCGTGATAGGCGATGTTGCCGATAAAGTTGCAGGCATAGAAATTGGTCGGCTGCAGCCCGCCTTCGACCGAGCACACCGCCATCGTCGCTGTGGTGTGGGTGTGGATGATGCAGTGCATGTCGGGCAGCCGCTTGTGGAACACGCTGTGCTGGGTGAAGCCGGCCTTGTTGACAGGGTAGGGCGATCCGTCGAGCTTTTCGCCTTCCGAGTTGATCTTGACCAGGTTGGATGCACACACTTCACTGAAGTGCAGTCCATAAGGGTTGATCAGGAAGGCGTCTTCCTCGCCCGGGACCTTCAACGTGATGTGGTTGTAGATCATTTCGGACCAGCCCATCATGTCGAACACACGGTAGCATGATGCGAGCAGTTTGCGGGCTTCGTGCTCTTCGGTCGACATCTGGTTGGCGGGTTTCAATGCGGTGGCCATCGCGCTCTCCTGTGCTTATCGTTGGTAGCTCTATGCAACTTGTATCGCATAACAGGCATCGGCGATGCAATCAGGCAGGCAATAATTCGAGCTTATGCTGCCGAACAGCCCCGATGCCGTGATGCAATATACCGGGGGGCTCGGCTGAAAAACCGCGAAATGCCTTGAAAAGCCCGCGATGCACTGGTAACGGCCTGCTCGTGACCGACAGCCCGGTGGCTGGCGTGCCCTTGTTTATTGGCCTTTTAGCGATGGCTTCAGTGTCCGTTATCCGCGCCCCATGGCGTGGCGCGAGCGGATGATCTGGCCGCAATAGAATATGGAGCTGACGTAAGTTTATGCAGATTCTCGTACGCGATAACAATGTTGACCAGGCGCTGCGGGCGCTCAAGAAGAAGCTGCAGCGCGAAGGTGTGTATCGCGAGATGAAGCTGCGTCGGCATTACGAGAAGCCCTCGGAAAAGCGTGCCCGTGAAAAGGCTGCTGCCGTGCGTCGCGCGCGCAAGCTCGAGCGCAAGCGCATGGAACGTGACGGCGGCAAGTAAGCCCGTTACTGAATCACGACATTGGCGGATCGGGTAAACCGATTCGCCTGAATTGCTCTCGATCGGTTTTGCCAGTCTTCAAGGCGAATAAACCGGCGAGGGTTCGTGGTAAGATAACTGGAGGCTGCCATGTCCGTTACCCGCGTTCCCATTCCACCGCTTGAAAAAGGCTCGCTCACCAAATTGTGGGTGGGTGTTGCTGTCGCCGTGCTCATCGCCGGTGGGACTGCGTGGGCAGGCTTGCAGGGTGTGCCGCAGTCATCTGCTGGCTTCCTGGCCAGCAACGCGGACGAACCGGGCGTGGTCACGACCGAAAGCGGCTTGCAGATCAAGGAAATCACCAAGGGTACCGGTCCTTCGCCGACCGATGCCGATGTAACCTTGATCAACTACGAAGGCACGCTGATCGACGGCAAAGCCTTCGATGCCAACCAGCGCGTTCCGATGCCGGTGGCAGGCTCCATTCCCGGTTTTTCTGAAGCGTTGAAGCGGATGCAGCGTGGTGGCAAGTACCGCCTCTGGATCCCGGCCGAGCTGGGCTATGGCGCAGAGGAAAAGACGAACCCCCAGACGGGCGAGGTCGTCATTCCGGCAAACAGCCTGCTGGTCTTCGATGTCGAACTCGTCGAATTCATTCCCGAGGTCCAGTTGCGCGCGATGCAGCAGCAGCTCCAGGGCGAGGGAGGCCCCGGTGGTCCTGGTGGACCGCCTCCAGGCGTTCCGGGAATGCCCGGCAACTGATCCCAACAAAAAGGGCCGGTGGTTTCACCGGCCCTTTTTTTGTGCGTGCAGCCGAGCCGCGCAAGCGAATAACTGGCCCGGATCCGTTCAGCACCCTTCAGGCGTGACGACCTCGAAGCCGGCAACCAGATCACGAAAGCTCTGGGGGATCGGGGCCGGTCTGCGGCTCTCCATATGGATGTGGACATAGCTGACCGTGATCACGCACAGCAGCTCTTCATCGCGGAAAATAGCGCATTCGGTGGTCATGCTGCTGGTGCCGAAGCGGATCAGCCGCACCGCCAGATCGATCATGTCGTCAGCAAGCGCGCTGGCGCGAAAATCAACTGAGGCATGGCGAACCATCATGTCATGGTCGGGCCCGAACAGGTTGAAGCCGCCCGTGTCGGGAAGGGCGCTGGCAATCCGCAACGCGCGGAAATATTCGGTTACGCCGACATCAGCGAACATCAGATAGTTCGCATTGAAGACGATATTTTGCATATCGACCTCATGATAATGCACGCGCTTGGGTGCGATGCTGCGAAACATGGCGCGGTTTGGCGCGTCGGTCATTCAATCGATCCCCTGTCATCACTGTGTCGTCCAGCGGACTGGCGCAAAAAAAGGGGGGCGTAAAGCCCCCCATATCCCTGTTTTCAACCGCTTGCGTTTCTATCGCTGCAAGGGCTGTGACCAAGCCCGGTCAACTGTGAAACGGATCAGAACTTGAAGCGGACCGAACCACCGTAAGTGCGCGGTTGGTTGGGATAGCCCGACACGCTGCCCGACTGGGCGACCGAATCGAACACCGTGGTGATGTACTGCGCATCGAGCAGGTTACGGGCCCACAGGCTGACCGCCAGGCCGTTGGTCAGCTCCAGTGTGGTCGAAGCGTTGACTAGATTAACTTCGCGGGTGAACTCGCGTGCGCCAGCCTGCTGGTTGCCAGGACCAAAGGCGTTGAGGCCTTCGATGATCTGCACGCGGCTTTCATAGGCATAATCACCGCGCACCGACCAGGTCATGCCGTTGGCGAACTCGTGGGTGTAGCTACCGCCCATCGAAGCCGACAGCGCTGGAATGCCAGCAGGCGTGGTGCCACTAAGATCGCCGAACGCCGAGTTGACGAAGCTGTCATAGGTCGGATCGAGATAGGTCATCGCCACGAAGATGTTCACGCCGGGAGCCGGCTGAACCGTGCCGTCGAACTCGATACCGAAGGTCGACTGTTCGCCCGCATTGGCCAAAGCAAAGCCGGTGCCGGTGAAGATGTTGCTCTGGAAGCCCTTGATCGACTGCTTGAAGACGGCAAGGTTGAATGCGACCAGCGGCCACTGTGCCTTCAGACCGGCTTCATAGACTTCAGAGTTTTCAGGCCCGGCAAAGCGCGAACCGGTGGTGAGGTTGGGCAGCGCCAAACCTGCATCGCGGATCGGTGAGGCCGCAGGGTTGTTCACCGGCGAGCCGGGGATGAAGACAGCCGCCGAAGGACGCGAATCACGGCCCAGGTTGAACGAGCTCGCCTTGAAGCCTGTCGCATAGGTCGCGTAGATGTTGACGTTGTCGGTGATCTCGTAATTCGCGCGGATGGTGTAGGCGAAATCGTCGTCGTTGGTCCGGCCATCTTCCACAGCGTTGGGGAAGTTGAGGAACGGCGGCAGGAACTGCAGCGACTGCAGACCAATCAACGGATTGACCGCCGGGTTTAGATTGTTGGCCTGCGCGAAGGCTGCAGAGCCAGCCTGGATCTGACCGAAGAGAGCTGGCTGTGCAGCCGCGAACGCTCCGATCTGGGCAGCGTTGGCGAGGCCAGGAAGACCAAGTGCCTGTCCGACAGTCGTTGCGATACCCTGCTGGGTGATCAGCGTGTTGCCGATCGCGACGAAATCAAGCGCCGAGAACGGATCGGTGCTCACCGCATTCGAGCTGACCCGCTTCTTGTCCTTGGTATAGTTGAAACCAAAGGTCAGCGTCAGCCGATCGAGCGGCTTGAAATCGATCTGGCCGAAGGCCGAATAGCTGTTGTTCTTGTAGTCATAAGAATCAAACAGGCCCTGGCCCTGCTGGAAGAAAGTACCCTGCGGAACGCCGAGCTGCGCTTCGACGGCGGGTGCACTGAACGCACCGCCCGATGCTGCGCCAATCAACGCGTTGGCATAGGTGCGGAAATCACCACCGAATGCCAAGCCGTTGTCGACGTTGATCTTCTCGTTGAAATAATAGCCGCCGAGCAAGAAGTTCAGCGGGCCATCGAAATCCGAAGCAATGCGGACTTCCTGCGTGAACGTCTTGATCGCGGTGTCGGCTGAGTTCTGGCCGATCAGGTCAGCGCTGGTGAAATCTGAATCCTGGTCGGTGAACGAACGCACTTCACGATAGGCGGTGATGCCGGTCAGCGAAACCGCGCCAAGGCTGTAATCGGCCTGGAGCGATCCGCCGTAGTTCTCGATCTTGTTGATCGAGGGGAAGTTGTTGCGCACTTCATACGAGAAGGGCGATTGCGGTTCGATCGGACGCGGGTCGCCGCTGGCGAGCTGGAGAGCGCCGAAGATGCCGGGAACCGAACGGATGTTGGCGGCGATGCAACAATTTTCGTCGATCTTGTCATAGTCGCCGATGATCCGCACGCTGAGGTCGGAATTGGGCTCCCACAGCAGCTGGCCGCGAACGCCCCAGCGATCGCGATCATTGAAATCGATCCCGAGGTTGAGATCGCGCGCATAACCATCGCGCTTGTTGATGTTTCCGGCAATGCTGAACGCCAGCGTGTCGCTGATCGGGCCAGTGATGTCGGCCTTCAGGATGCGAGCGTTGAAGTTGCCGTAGGTTGCCTCGACCGATCCACCGAACTGGAACTGCGGACGCTCGGTAATGATCGAGATGATGCCGGCCGACGCGTTCTTGCCGAACAGGGTCGATTGTGGACCGCGCAGAACTTCGACGCGCTGGATGTTGGGCAGATCGCCGATCTGGGCGGCCGAGCGCGAACGATACACGCCATCAATGAACACGCCGACCGAAGGCTCGATGCCCGGGTTGTTGGCGCCGTTGCCGAAGCCGCGGATGATGAAGTTGGTGTTGGCCGAGCTCTGCAGCTGTGACACGCGAAGCGAAGGAACCAGCGTCTGGAGGTCGATCAGGTCGCGGACCTGAGCATTTTCGATGTCTTCGCCGCTGGTGACCGACACCGCGATGGGAATTTCCTGCAACGTGGTTTCACGCTTCGAGGCGGTGACGATGATGACGTTGCTGTCGGTAAAGCCGGCATCCTGATCAGCTTCTTGCGCGATCGCTACGCCAGGAATGGCAAGAGTGCCGATCGCGGCACCCGAAAGCAGAATCGATTTCAGGCGGGTTTCGGTGAATTTCATGGGTGGGCTCTCCCCTAAAGGTGACTGACAAAACGGCCCAATTGGTTCGGGCTCCGTTCGGCTTTGGACAGTCCCTTATGGCTGGTGTGCTCCGGTCACAATGAAAAACCATAGGAAAAGAACGCGATTCCGCCGTTCGCGTGATAAAAATGCAACGAAAAGCACCTAAACTGTGGTGCCAATTGCAAACATCACAATTGTGCGCCGCAGCATTCCGTTAACGTCAATTTGGGGGAGGTGCTTTTTGACATTCAGCCAATCGGTGCGCATGCAGATTGCAACCACGCCAAGGCCTCTCCTTGCAGCTGCGGCCCAACGACCTCCAGAACTTTGGTGTGATAGCGATCGAGCCAATCACGTTCATGGGCGCTGAGCAGGGCTACTTCGATGACGTTGCGGTCGATGGGAGCAAAGGTCAGCGTTTCGAAGCCAAGCATCGGCTGTTCGGCACCGGGCAGATCAAGCTCCTCGACCAAGACGAGATTCTCGATCCGGATGCCAAATTCTCCATCCTTATAATAGCCAGGCTCGTTCGAGCAGATCATGCCGGGGCGCAGAGGTTCGCCTTGCCCGCCAAAGGCTGCGATCCGCTGTGGGCCTTCATGCACAGAGAGGAAGCTGCCGACACCGTGTCCAGTGCCGTGTGCGTAATCGACACCATCGGCCCACAGATATTGCCGTGCCAAAACATCGAGCTGACCTCCGGTGGTCCCATGCGGAAATCGGATGGTGGCGAGCGCGATATGTCCCTTGAGCACCTGCGTGAACCGTCGCTTCATTTCGGCCGTCGGCGTGCCGATGGCGATGGTTCGGGTGATGTCGGTGGTGCCATCGAGATACTGGCCGCCCGAATCCACCAGATACAGGCTGTCCATCACGATCGGAAGATTGGTTTCTTCGCTCACCCGGTAATGGCAGATCGCGCCATTGGATGATGCCCCCGAAATGGTGTCGAACGATGTATCGACCAGCAACCCGGTCGCCTCGCGGAAGGTAAGCAGCTTTGCGGCAGCCGAGAGTTCGGTCTCGCCGCCCGCCGGGGCCGCGATCGACAGCCAGTGAAGAAACTGGCTCACCGCTGCGCCATCGCGCGCCTGCGCAGCGCGCTGACCGGATATCTCTGTGGCGTTCTTTGTCGCGCGCGGCAGCACGCTGGGGTCCCGCCGGGCGATGATCCTGGCGCCAGCGCTGTCCAGCCGGGAGAAGATCGCGGCAACCGCGCGTTCGGGATCGACCGCGACCGTCTTGCCGGCCAGCCCGTCTAGTCCGGCCTCGAATGTATCGTAGTCGTGCAGCGCCACCTGATTGCCCAGATGTTCGCGCAGGGGGTCGCTGACCTTCTCGGGCGCGACATACAGATCGGCGGTGCCATCTCGGTGAATGACGGCATACGACAGCGTAACGGGTGTATGGGTGATGTCGCTTCCGCGCACGTTGAACACCCAGGCCACCGAGTCCAGTGCGGTGATGACAGCGGCATCCATTCCGTGCTCGCTCAACCAACGGGCAATATCCGCACGCTTTTCTGCAGATTCCCGGCCTGCATATTCGATCGGGTGCGGGTTCATGCTCGCGACCGGACGGCTGGGCTGGTCGTGCCAGACAGCATCGATCGGGTTAGTGGTGACCGCAACCAGTTCGGCACCTGATCTGGTGAGCCGCGCGCTCGCCTGTTCCACCCAATCACGGGTGTGCAGCCAGGCGTCATAGCCAATGCGCGCGCCTTCGGGTGCGTTTTGGCCCAGCCATTCGGCGACACTCTGCTTAGCGGTACCGACATATTCATATAGACGGCCATCGACCTGATCGCGCACCTGAATGGTATAGCGGCCATCGGTAAAGATCGCGGCACGATCGGCCAGCACGACAGCCGTGCCAGCAGATCCACCAAAGCCGGTCATCCATTCGAGCCGTTGCGCATAGCCGCCGATATACTCGCTCATGTGCTCGTCGCAGATAGGGACGACAAAGCCGTGCAATCCCTGGCGCTTGAGTTCTTCGCGCAGGTCGGCGAGGCGGGCTTCGTGGGTGGACATCAGCATAAGGCGACAGCAACTCCTTGCAAAAGCGGTTGGGCAGCAAGATAGAGATGATCTGTGTCCAGCGCCAGCCCGTCACGGTACCAGTTGCAAAACAGGGGATTCCGCCATGTCCATTCGTCTGCCCCTATCCATCCATCTGGCTATGCCGCCTGCGGTTGTATCGACTGCGATCTGGGCCGCGCTGGTCCTCTCGTCCACTGCCCACGCCAATGAAAGTGCATCCATGTCGCAGAACACCACGCCGCCCATCGCCGAGCAGCGGCCCTACAGCTTCGAACGCCACGGTGTCACGATCGAGGACCCGTGGAGTTGGCTGAGGGATGCCGACTACCCCAAGGTCGATGATGCCGACGTGCTGGAATATTTGAAGGCCGAGAACCGCTATTTCGAAGCGCAGATGAAGCCTTATGCCAAGCTCACCGACACATTGTTCGAGGAGATGAAGGGGCGCATCAAGGAAGACGATGCCTCGGTCCCGCAAAAGGATGGCGACTGGCTTTATTGGGTCGAGTACGACAAGGGCGCGCAGTACAAGAAGTGGTATCGCAAGCCCGTCGCCGGCGGCGAGAAGGTGCTGCTGCTCGACGAGACCGAACTCGCCAAGGATGCCGAATACTTCCGGCTTGGCGCGTTTTCGGTGAGCCCCGATGGCAAGTTGCTTGCGTATGCGGTCGATGATGATGGATCGGAGCGTTTCGAGGCGCGGATCAAGGACCTCACCACGGGGCAGGTGCTGGACGACGTTATCCCGGGAACGCTGTCATCTTTGATCTGGCGCGCGGATTCGAAGGCGCTGCTCTATGGCCTGGCCAACGAGAACTGGCGCACCGACAATGCGCGGCTACACGTGCTGGGCACACCGGTGGAAAGCGATGTCGAACTGTACAAGGAAGCCGATGAAGGCTTCCGTGTCGATATCGGGATGACCTCGTCGGAAAAGTACATCGTCATCGCCACCGGCGACAACGAAACCAGCGAAGTGCGGCTGGTCCCCGCCGACAATCCGCAGGCGACGCCCATCCTGGTCCGTCCACGCCAGAAGGGCGTGGAATATGACGTCGAGGAGCGCGATGGCACGCTGTACGTTCACACCAACGATGATCACATCAACTTCCGCCTCGCGACCGCGAGCATCGCAAAGCCTGATGCTTGGACCACGCTGATCCCCGGGTCGGACGAATTCTACATGACCGACATCACGACGTTCAAGCAGTTCTACGTCGTCGAAGGACGCCGCGACGGGCTCGACCAGATCGAGATCCGTGACTACGCCGATCCGACCAAGGTCACGCCGATCAGCTTCCCCGAAGCCAGCTATGCCGCATCGCTGGGGGATAACCCCGAATGGGACATGATGACGCTTCGGCTGGCATATGAATCGATGGTCACGCCCGATACGGTCTATGATTATGACGTCGCCAACGGCGCGCTGACGGTGCTCAAGGTGCAGGAGGTGCCTTCGGGCTACAACGCGGCGGACTATGTCACCGAGCGGCTGATGATCCCCGCGCGCGATGGCACCAAGGTGCCGGTGTCGGTGATTTACCGCAAGGGAATGAAGCAGGACGGTACCGCGCCACTGCATCTGTATGCGTACGGCGCATATGGATACGCAATACCGCCCAACTTCTCGGTCACCCGGCTGAGCATGGTCGATCGCGGCTTTGCTTATGCTATCGCGCATATCCGCGGCGGGGATGATCTGGGGCGGCAATGGTACCTCGATGGCAAGCTGACCAAGCGGACCAACACGTTCAATGATTTCGTCGATGTCGCCAAGGGGCTGATCGACCAGGGCTATACCGCCAAGGGCAAGGTCACCGCGAGTGGCGGCTCGGCTGGTGGCGAGTTGATGGGGGCGATCGTCAATTCCGATCCCGATCTGTGGGGGGCGATCGTGGCGCACGTGCCGTTCGTCGATGTGCTCAACACCATGCTCGATGAAACGCTGCCGCTGACCCCGGGCGAATGGCCCGAATGGGGGAACCCGATCACCGACAAGGCAGCATTCGACCTGCTGCGATCATACAGCCCGTATGACAATGTCGGCGCGCATGCTTATCCGCCGATGCTGGTGACCGCAGGGCTCAACGATCCGCGGGTCACCTATTGGGAGCCGGCCAAGTGGGTGGCAAAGCTTCGCGTGACCAAGACCGATGACAATGTCCTGCTGCTCAAGACCAACATGGGAGCAGGCCATGGCGGCAAATCGGGCCGGTTCGATTCGCTCAAGGAAACCGCCGAAGAGTTCGCCTTCATTCTGTGGCAGATGGATATGGCAGGCGAATAATCCTGGCAGATAGCCTGGCTGGGCCGGGCAGGGGGTCAGCCCCTGCACGGTCCAAGCTGTTCGAGCACGAAATTGTAATCGCGTCGCGCAAGATCATTGTCCGCGGGGGTATCCGATACCAATGCGCGCGGCGGGATCTGCGCGGGCAGTGAGCAGGCCAGGCGGTACCACAACAACGTGCCCCGGCGCGGCGGCGAGGCGGCTTCGTCAACGATCTCGGTTAACGATACCGCCCAGCGCGCTGCCAGTCCGGGCCGCCGCAGAACGGAGATCGACACCGGATCGCCGGTCGAGGTTGCCAGAAAAATCTGCGTTTCTCCCTCGCCCTGCAGGTTGCCGCGCACGTGCAATGCCTCGCGGATACCGCGAATGGTCGGTGGCGCATCGGGTGAAACCAGTTCGGTCACGATTGCGCGCACCTGCTGTTCGGTCGTGGCGGACCAAGCGATCTGCGCATTCTTCGAGACCAGTTGGATTTCTCCCGGACGCGATCCCGGGCGCGCAAACAAAAGAAACTGCGCCTTTTTGAGCTTTGGCACCTTGGCGCGAGCGTCGCGCGGGACGTCAACGAGGTACCGAATCGATTCGGAAACGCCCGCTTTCCCGCGAATGAGATTCATTACCTCTGCTTCGACAAACAGTCGCACCATATTGGCGGGAACGTCCGGCGCGCGCTCCGCATCGACCACGGTGGTCTTTTTGACCTCGACGCGCAGCACCTGCGGGGCAGTATCGGAAAGCCTCGCCAAAGTGACGTAATCGTTGCTGGAAGGTGCCTGCAAGTTTTGGGCGGATGCTGAAAATCCCCCGGAAACCCCGGCTGCCAGCGCGGTAGCCGCTGCAAACTGGATCATGGCTCGGGTCATGGGCGAGGCTCCTGAGAAGAAAGTGTGGGGAGATGGCCTTCGGGGCTCAAACGTTAATTCAAACTGAATCCATTTAAGCGATTGCCTGCTGATAAGTTGCGCGTTAAATCCTGTTTCGGGCAAGAGAAAAACAAACCAGAGGCTGAAATGCGATGGAGGCGCGGGGCAACCACACAGGTTGCATTCCGCAATTTATCCGTTTCAGCACCAGCCGCGGTCATCGGCTGGTTTGCCCGGGTGTCGCTTATCGTCGTATGCGTGCCGCCCGGGTGATCAGGTTTAATAAGGGTAAGGAGCGTCGTTTCTGAATGGCCTATGCTGATCAACAGGCAAGCGGAAACAAGATAGTTTCCCTCGTTGTCGTGGCGCTGATCCACATTGTGGTGATTTACGCCCTGGTAACCGGACTTGCATATAGCGCGGTCAAAACGGTCGCGGAAAAACTCAATGTCGTGGACATTGAGGAGGAGGTAATCGAGGAGCCTGTACCGCCTCCACCGCCACCACCGGACCAGCCAATAACTCCGCCGCCGGTCGTAACACCGCCGCCGATTGTGCGGACGCCGCCAACCTCGGCACCGACCATCACCACAACCAATGTTCCGCCGCCGGTGTTCATCCCGCAGCCGATCGCTGCGCCGCCACCGGCGCCGCCAGCACCGCCTCCGGCGCCGTCAAAGGCGTCGGGAGCAGCGCCCCGTGGCAACCCGGGTAGCTGGGCGACGCCGAACGATTACCCGGCACGAGCGCTTCGTGAGGAACGCGCTGGTACCACCAGGTTCCGCGTTAGCATCGGTCCGGACGGGCGCGTGACGGATTGTCAGATTATCGGATCGAGCGGTCATGCCGATCTCGACCAGGCAACCTGCACCAACGTGACCCGCAGAGCGAGGTTCAGGCCCGCTCTGGACGCAGCAGGCAATCCAATTGCGGATTCCTACTCAAATGCGGTTCGCTGGGAAATCCCGAGGTAGTTGCTGGAATGGATGCCGCTACGGCGGATTGGGTTTTGGTTTTTAGACGCACCGGTTTTGTAACGGCGCTCTACACATTTTCTGAGAGGAAGTTTTGATGTTGATTGAAATGCTTGCTGCGGCTGGGGCCGAAGCGCCGAAAAACGCTTTTGGTTTCATGGAAGCCCTCGAACAGGGCGGCGTCATCGCGTATGCGACCGTCGCTATCCTGGGTATTATGTCGTTTGGTTCGTTCTTCATCCTGTTCACCAAGCTCTTCGAACAGCAGAAGGTCATGTCGCAGCACCAGAAGGTCCGCGAAGTGTTCTGGCGTGCTGGCGGCATGAAGGAAGGCGCCGCCAAGCTCGAAAAGAACTCGGCTTATCGCCAGATCGTCGACGACGGCATCAAGGCTCAGGAAGAGCACGCCAAGCTGACCGATCCGGTCGAAGCGCATGACTGGCTGCACGGTTCGCTGGGTCGCTCGGAAGCCGCGATCAACGCCAAGCTTGCTGGTGGTCTGCCGTTCCTGGCGACCGTTGGTGCAACCTCGCCGTTCATCGGTCTGTTCGGTACCGTTATCGGTATCTACCGCGCGCTGATCAAGATCGGCATCTCCGGTTCGGCATCGATCGACCAGGTTGCCGGTCCGGTTGGTGAAGCACTGATCATGACCGCGCTTGGTCTGGGCGTTGCTGTTCCTGCCGTGCTTGCTTACAACTGGCTGCAGGCTCGTAACAAGCAGATCGCCGCCCAGCTCAGCGCTTTCTCGAACGACGTGCTCGGCTACATGGCTTCGAACGGTGCCGTGATCCCGCACACTCCGGTTGCTGCCGCCAAGCCTGTAACCGCTGCAAAGCCGGTCACGGCTGCACCGATCAAGAAGTAATCGACATCACCGGTCGGCGGGCCGCTTCTAGCAAGCGCCCGCCGAACGTGGTGTTGGCACCGTCCGGTCAGGGTGGATATGCTGAAGCCTTGCGGCTTGGAATATCCGGTTTCGGTCAGGCGCTGCACAAATTCAATCCGGCCCATATGGGTTCGGCCAGTACAGAATAGGAATTGTTGCGATGGCAATGAGCGTTGGAGGAGACGGCGGCAAAGAGAAGCCGATGTCCGACATCAACACGACCCCGCTTGTGGACGTCATGCTGGTGCTTCTTATCATCTTCCTGATCGCTATTCCGGTGGTTATCCAGACGGTTGACGATCTGACCATTCCGGTGGTCGAGTTCGAACCCACTGAAACGAAGGCAGAAAACATCCTGCTTTCAGTTTCGACGACCGACGCGAACGGCCTCAGCCCTGGCGACGACGGGTATTTGGGTGCTTCGCCAAACGGTGAGTGCCGCGTGTACGTCAACGTGACTCCGGTGGATAACGTCGAACTTCAGGACATCGCGGTCAAGCGGCTCGAGGCGATCATCGCTTCGGCTGGCGGCGTTGAGAATCTTCAAGAAGAAGATCTCCCCGAGGTTCACATTCGCGGTGATATCAATGCACCTTACCGCTGCATTGGCGGTGCCATCTTCACGATGCAGCGTGCCGGTTTTGCCAAGGTTGGGTTCATTTCGTCACCGATTGATCTGACTGCGGTCTAATTGCGCGCCTGCGCACTGAAATGATTTGGGAGTAGCTTGATATGGCAATGAGTGGCGGCAGCGATGATGGCGAGCCGATGATGGAAATGAACACGACGCCGTTGATCGACGTCATGCTCGTTCTCCTCATCATGTTCATCATCACCATTCCGGTACAGACCCACGCGGTCAAGATTGACCTGCCGGTCGACAGCCCGACACCTCCCGAAGTGGTGATCGAGCCGGTCAAGAACAAACTGACGGTTGATGTCAACGATACCCTGGCCTGGAATGGCACGCCGGTGTCGCAGTCTCAGCTGGCTGGGATCCTCGCGCAGACGCGCAATATGGAGCCTGAGCCTGAGCTGCAGTTTCAGCCCGATGCGCGTGCACGGTACCAGATCGTCGATGAAGTTCTGGTCGTCATCAAGCGCAGCGGCGTGACGAAGCTAGGCTTCGTCGGTAACGAGCAGTACGGCACGTTCCAGAAGGCTGCGGCGAACTGATCAGTCAGCTCCGTCGTATTCGAGAGACATCAAAAAGGGCGGCGTAGCGATACGCCGCCCTTTTTTGTGTTCCTGTGGTTCAGGCGTTGCGCTGACGATCCGAAAGCTGACGCAGGGTGGTCAGGGCGTCCCGGAGCGCAGCGTCCATATCGTCATCGGCTGCGGTGTCGGGCGCTTGGGTCAGATTGGTTGCAGCAACGTCCGAGATGGATTGGCCAATACGAGCATCGGTCTGCTCGGAGAAGGTATCTGTAAACGCATTCTCGGCAGGTGAGTCTTCCCAAGGCGACGCATCGACCGAATGTGGGCTGGCTATAACGTCCGCGCTGATAGTGCGCTCGCGGCTGGTAGCCTCACCCTGAGCATCGATGGCAGGGTCGCTGACCCGGAAGCGAAGGGGGGAACGAGCGTCAGCGTCGCTGGCAGGAGCGTTCGTCATCGGAATGACCCGGCGTTCAGGCGCTATCTCCTGCGTGCGATCGGCGGTCTGCGCGCTCGCCAAGTTCCTGCGCCGCGCGAGCCCGGTTTCGAGGCGGTCAAGCAGCGTAGGAATATCGAGATGGCTAAAATCGGTGGCTTGGGTTGGTCGTGACGCGGCATCCTGTTGTGCTGGTGCACTCATCGTACGCGCGTCGTCGAATGTCTCCGGAACGTGCTCAAAGGCGACGGCTTCCGGTTCTGACTCAGGAAACCTTGCTTCGGTCACGCGCTGCGCAAAACGAAGCGAGGGCACGGCTGCGGTTTCGTTCAGCGCGAACGTCATCCCGGCGTCCAGTGCGAGCGGCTCGTCTTCGGCAGCGATTATCCCGGATTCGGTCAGCGGGGCAGGGTCAGTTAGAGGCGGCAGCCTATCCAGCGGTGCGCCCAGATCGCTGCTCGCCATGATCGGCGCGCGGACAGGTGCATCGGGATGCTGGTCGCCGTTTCGGATCCTGAGCCGGCTTAGGTCGGCAAATTCTGTGATCTCGCCTTCGGATACCTCTGCCTTGCCGAAACGCAATGTGCGCAGCCAGCCGGCAAGCCGCGACCCCTTCGAGCCGGTTGAGGCAGTATCGGCCATTGCACCTGCATCGTTGGGCACCTGTTGGTTCTTTACGACCGTTTCAAATCCCATCGTCTCTGTCTCCCCGCGCGGCAGCAGCGCCAGCAGCGCTCCTGCAGTCAATGCTCCAATTCCGGCGCCAAGCGCCAGCCGGGCGGTATTTCCCAGCGGCGGCGCCGCAGCGGGAAGCAATTCGGCGATACCATAGGCGGTGACAAAGCCTTCGATCGCATTCATCGGAATGAAGCTGCTGCCAACAGCTGCAGCCACCCCGCCGCCGATCGCGATCGCGGTCGGATAACGCACAGCTGCAGGGGTTTCGGCGAGGTTGTCGCCTTGATCCTGTTGGTGGTGGGTGTCAGTCATCGTGTTCGAACCTGTGGCTGCGCGGCGGATCAGGCTGCGTTGAAAACGCGCCTGATCGCCTGATGATCTAGCATGTGCTGGTAAACGGGTTGATAACGTTCGACATTGCGCGCCCAGTTGCGTTCCTCGGCAACGAACATGCGGGCCGCCTCTCGCCGTGCATCCCAGATATCGCGAGCGCCGGCCAGATCTGCAAGCGCCTTGGCTATCGCTGCCGGGTCGTCGGCGGCGAACAAGGTGCCGGTCACGCCATCGGTGATCAGTTCGCGGTGCCCGCCGACATCGGAAGCTGCCACTAGCCGCCCCTGAGCCATCGCCTCGAGCGGCTTGAGCGGCGTCACGGTTTCGGTGAGCCGCATGGCCTTGCGCGGATAGGCAAGGATATCGATCAGGCTGTAATACTGCTCGACCTCATGGTGCGGCACCCGTCCGGCAAAGCGGATCGCATGTGCTGCGGTCGATTCAGCGGCCTGCGCGCGAAGCGCATCTTCAGCCGGGCCACCACCCACCAGCAAAAACCGGATGTCGGGGTTGCGTTCGAGCAGCATCGGCATCGCGGCGATCAGATCATCAAGCCCCTCATACGGGTAAAAGCTGCCGATAAAGCCGATTACCGTCTTGCCGGTGAGACCCAGCGCTTCTGCACGCGCCGCGTCTGGAGGCACCGGAGTGCCGAACATTTCCATATCGACGCCGTTGGGCGAGACTATGATCTTGTCGGCTGCAAAGCCGCGCGCGATCAGGTCCGCGCGCAGGCCATCACAGATCACGGCGACCGCATCTGCGCCCGCCACCGCGCGGTTCTCCATCTGCCGGGTCAGCCAGTATTTGGGCGATCCTTGCGTTCCGGTGCCGTTGCCAACCGCTGCATCCTCCCAGAATGCGCGGATTTCGTAAAGCACCGGAAGCCCAAGCTTGCGCCCGACACGCAGAGCGGCGAGCCCATTGAGGGCGGGGGAATGCGCGTGCAGAATATCAGGCTTCCAGATTGCGCAGGTCGCTTGCGTGGCGCGTGCGAGCGCCGCGATATCGCGCCATTCGCGCAGGCCCGGCGGACCCGATACGGTTTCCATTGTGCGGTGAAAGGTCAGGCCATCATGCACCTCGACCGCGTCCACCACGGCGCCTCCGGGCAGCGATGCCTGGTGGCGGATGCTGGTGACGCCGCGGACATCGAGCCCCGCGCGTTGCTGCGCGGTCATGATCGCTCGCGTGCGAAACGCATAGCCGCTGTGCAGCGGCAGGCTGTGGTCGAGAATATGAAGGATCCGGGTCATTGCCGCCAAACCTATGGCGCAAAAGGTTTAACGCCGCGTCAACCCATTGCAGTTATGGCTTTAGACTTGGAAGCGCCCGGTGCATAGTCGCAGGTGCCAAAGGGGCTACAGGACCGCAACAAATGGTCGATAATTTTGCCATTGCGGTCTCCCATCTGCTTGTCGCGATCGCGATCTGGCGTCTCGCCTGGCGCGCCGACCTTGATCACGAAGACCCCCCGGCAGGCGACGGTTCCGGGACCGACTTCTTCCGCCGCGCGCCGCGCCCGACCAAAAAGGGGGATCACGATGCGTGATCTTGCCTTTGTCGGTTTTCTGATGGCGTTCCTGGCGATGGGCTTCAAGCGGCCGTTCATCTTTGTGCTGGCTTATGCCTATGTTGATATCGTCGCGCCGCAGCGGCTGAGCTATTGGATGCTCAATACGGTTCCGATCTCGCTGATCGTGTTCGGATTGGCGTTCCTCGGTTGGCTCATCGCCGATGATAAGCGCGACATGAGGGTGTCCTTTCGCCAGGGTGTCATGGCACTGCTGCTTGTCTATTGCGCCTATACCACCAGTGTTGCCGACTTTCCGGTCGAGGCAGAGGGCAAATGGGATTGGGTATGGAAGGCGCTGGTGTTTGCGATGTTCCTGCCGCTGACTCTGCGTACCAAGTTGCGGATCGAGGCGCTCGGGCTATTGATGGTGCTGTGTGCATGCTCGATCATCATCACCGGTGGTATCAAGACGCTTGTTTCGGGCGGCGGCTATGGGGTGATGCGGCTGCTGATCGATGACAACAGCGGATTGTACGAAGGGTCGATCATCTCGACCGTGGCGATCTGCATCGTACCGTTGATCTGGTGGCTGGCAAAGTTTGGTACGGTGTTTCCGCCCGACTGGAAGGTGAGGGGCTTTGCCTATGCGCTTATCCTGGCGTGTCTGCTGATTCCGGTGGGCACACAGGCGCGCACCGGGCTGGTGTGCATCGGCGTGCTGGCGGTGCTGATGCTGCGTTTTGTCCGCTATCGCTTTGTGTATGCCGGGCTGCTCGCCGCGGCGGCGGTGCTGGCGATCCCGTTCCTGCCGCAAAGCTTCACCAATCGCATGGCGACGATCGGCGAGTACCAGTCGGACCAGTCGGCTTCCACACGCGTCGCGGTCTGGGCGTGGACCTGGCAATATGTCCAGTCGAACCCGATGGGGGGGGGCTTCGAGGCGTATCTTCAGAACAGGGTGAAGTTCGACACGGTCGCAGCAACGGGCGATGGCCCCAACACCCAGATCGAAAAACAGGAAGTCACAGATGCCGGCCGAGCTTATCACTCGAGCTATTTCGAGATGCTCGGCGAACAGGGATTCCCGGGCCTGGTCATGTGGCTGATCATCCATTTGGGCGGGATCTGGCGGATGGAAGTGGTGCAACGGATGTACCGCAAGCGCAACCGCCCAGACGAGGACTGGGTGGTGCCGCTGGCGCTGGCGTTGCAGAACGGACAGATCATCTACATGGTCGGCTCGTTGTTCGTCGGGATCGCCTTCCAGCCGTTCATCTATATGCTGATCGCGCTGCAGATCGGGCTCGACACCTATCTGGCGCGTCGTCGCAAGGAGGCCACTCGTCGTCCACTTGCCCCGCATGGAGCGGCGCGACGGGTTGCGTGATCGCGACCGGCGCTCTAATTGCCGGATATGTCGACAAAACCTGCCGCTGATGATGTGTCAGCTCTCCCCACACCGATTACTGCCGAAAATGCCCAGGAGCGGCTGACGGGCCTGTGGGTCTGGGTCAGTGCCCATGCTCTGGAGATCGCCATCGCGGCGGGGATCGGCACTGCGATCTATATCGCGCTGGCATTTCTGCAACGCAGGGCGCGGATCTACGCCGACCGGCAAGATGACCGTCTCGCGCTGACGACGATCATCGCGCGAACCTTGTCGAAGACCAAGCATTATTTCGTCCTGATGGTTGCGGTGAGGCTGGTGGTCGGTTTTTCCGAGGCGCCGCTGGGCATCGTCCAGGTGGTCAACTTCCTGTTCACCGTCGCGGCGGTGTTCCAGTGCGCTATTTGGGCGCGCGAGATCATCCTCGGAATGATCGAACGTCGCGCCACCGGCAGCGAGGATGCCGGCGGCGAAACGCTCGCCAACGCGATGTCGCTGATCAAGCTGCTGGTCAGCGTCGTTCTGTTTGCGATCGCCTCGATCATGGTGCTCGACAATCTCGGGGTGAACGTCAACGGTCTGATCGCCGGTCTCGGGATCGGCGGCATCGCCATCGGTCTTGCCGCGCAAGGCATTTTCTCGGACCTGTTTGCCGCGCTCTCGATCATCTTCGACAAGCCGTTCAAGCGTGGCGAGACGATCGCATTCGACAACACCACCGCGACGGTTGAAAAGATCGGCCTGAAAAGCGCCCGATTGCGTTCGGTCTTTGGCGAGGAGGTGATCATCTCGAACACCAACCTGCTTGGCAAGGAAATCATCAATTATACAAGGCTCAACCGTCGCCGTACCCGTTATGCGATTGGCCTGATCTACCAGACGCCGCCTGCGCGCGTACGCCTGGTGCCCGCGATGCTCCAGGAGATCGTCGAGCAATCGGGCGGGGTGTTCGTGCGCTGCGGCTTTGTCGGGTTTGGTGCGAGTTCGATCGACCTGAA
Organism: Blastomonas aquatica; assembly: GCF_014639875.1. Classification (GTDB taxonomy): domain Bacteria; phylum Pseudomonadota; class Alphaproteobacteria; order Sphingomonadales; family Sphingomonadaceae; genus Blastomonas; species Blastomonas aquatica. Next base: position 781,135 of record NZ_BMGD01000003.1, read on the forward strand.
TCTCGAATTCGACGTGATGAGCAGTGACTTTGAGCATGTCTTTCAGACGCGCCACACCATCGGACTTGCGATCCTCGAACGGTTCAATGCCGAGGGCCTGGAATTTGCCTATCCGACGCAGACCACCTTCACGTCTGCGCCTGACGGCACCATGATCATGCCCTATCCCGAAAAAGGCTACCCCATCCCCGTGACCGATGATCGAAGACCGGACAGCTGAGTCGGGGGGCCTGCTTCCCTTTCCGTTTGCGTCAAGTGCGGCGCGTGGCGCAGATGCCGTAGCGGCGTGCAATCTGGCCTTGTGTCAGTAGTGCAAAAGCGCCAAAAGACGCGCATTCCAAGCGACGGTGCGATCTAAACATCACCGCCGCAGCATCGACAGGAGAGCGAGAATGAGCGCAATTTCCCCGCAGGAAATGAAGGACATGGTGGGTCAGGCCCTGGGTACGTCGGAATGGCTCCTCGTGGATCAGGAGATGATCAACAAGTTCGCCGACGCCACGGGCGACCACCAGTTCATCCACGTCAACGAGGAAATGGCCAAGATGACGCCGTTTGGCGGAACCATCGCGCACGGTTTCCTCACGCTATCGCTTTTCCCGGTGATGATGGCCAAGTCCGATTGCCCCCGCGTCGAGGGCGTCAAGATGGGCGTCAATTATGGTGGCAACAAGGTCCGCTTCCTGGCGCCCGTTCGCTCGGGCAAGAAGGTGCGCGGCCACTTCAAACTGCTCGAGCTCGAGGAAAAGCGCCCCGGCCAGTGGCAGCAGACGCTCGAGTTCAGCGTCGAGATCGAGGGTGAAGACAAGCCCGCTTTGATGGCCGAATGGATCAGCCAGTTTTTCGTATGACCCAGACCGGCCCGCGGACAACACCGCGTGGCCTTACCGAGGAGAATATCCATGCGTGATGCAGTAATCGTTTCCACCGCCCGTACCCCGATTGGCAAGGCCTATCGCGGTGGCTTCAACGCCACACCGTCACCGACGCTGGCCGCCCATTCGATCCGTGCCGCTGTCGAGCGTGCAGGCATCGAAGGCGGCGAAGTCGACGATGTCGTTTATGGCGCCGCGCTCCAGCAGGGTGTGCAGCACACCATCGGCCGCACCGCCGCGCTGCGTGCCGGTCTGCCGGTCACCGTTGCTGGCATGTCGATCGACCGTCAGTGCTCGTCGGGCGTGATGGCGATCGCGACCGCGGCCAAGCAGGTCATCGTCGATCGCATGGATATCGTCGTTGCCGGAGGCGTCGAGTCGATCTCGATGGTGCAGACCCCCGAAATGCGTGTCGCGCCCGATCCCGAACTGCTGGCGATGCACAACGATGTGTACATGCCGATGTTGCAGACTGCCGAGACCGTAGCCAAGCGCTACAACATCAGCCGCGATCGCCAGGACGAATACGCCTATCGCTCGCAGATGCGCACCGCTGCTGCCCAGGCCGCCGGCAAGTTCGACGACGAGATCATCGCGGTAAAGGCGAAGATGGCGTTCAAGAACAAGGAAACCGGCGAGGTCACGATGACCGATGTCGAAGTCACCAAGGACGAAGGCAACCGCGCCGATACCACGCTCGAGGGCTTGAAGGGCCTTCAGCCCGTGATGGGCCCCGGCATGAACATCACCGCCGGCAACGCCAGCCAGCTTTCGGATGGTGCGTCGTCGTGCGTGATCATGGAAGCCAAGATCGCCGAGCAGAAGGGGCTGCAGCCGCTGGGTCGCTATGTCGGCATGGCTGCAGCAGGCACCGCACCTGACGAAATGGGCATCGGCCCCGTGTTCGCGGTGCCGCAGTTGCTCAAGCGCTTTGGCCTCAAGATGGACGATATCGGCCTGTGGGAGCTCAACGAAGCGTTCGCAGTGCAGGTGCTGTATTGCCAGGACGTGCTGGGCATCCCCGACGAACTGCTCAACGTCAACGGCGGCTCGATCTCGATCGGCCACCCTTATGGCATGACCGGCGCACGGTGCACCGGCCACGCGCTGATCGAAGGCAAGCGTCGCGGTGCCAAGTATGTTGTCGTGACGATGTGTGTCGGCGGCGGCATGGGCGCAGCAGGCCTGTTCGAAGTCTTCTGAGTCCATACTGACAGACAAAACAGACACCCCGTCGCAGCCATGGTGCTGCGGTGGGGTTTTTGTTGCGTGATGCATCCTTCGGTTCTGGAACGAGATCCCGGTCAGGTCGTACATCCTGTATCACTTACAGGAGCTTATCGCATGTCCGATCTCGCAACACAGTCCGACACCCATGAGGCGCTCGACGCTTTCTGGAGCGCGCTCGAATCAAGCCCCTTCCTGATGCTGGGGCTTCCGTCGCAGAACGCTCACAGCATGCCGATGACCGCGCAGTTCGATGGTCACCATGGCCCGATCTGGTTTTTCGGTTCGCGCTCGAGCCGGCTTGCCGAGGGGCTTGCCTCGTCCAATGATGCGATGGCGCAGTATGTCGGAGAAGGGCACAACATATTTGCCTGCATTTCCGGGATGCTGACGGTGGACAACAACCCGGCGATCATCGACAAATTCTGGTCCAATACGGTCGAGGCTTGGTACCCACAGGGCAAGTCCGATCCAGATCTCGTCATGCTACGCTTCGATCCCAACAATATCGAAATCTGGCAAGCCGATATGTCTCTCGTCGGCAAGATCAAGATGATGTTCGGTGGAACGATGAATTCGGCCGATCTTGAAGGCAAGCACGTCGAAACCGCGCTTTAACGGATAATCAGCGTCCAGACACACGCACATTCTGGGGCGGGATCAGGATCGATCCCGCCCCTTTTTTCAGCGTTCACACTCCAGCCGAAGCGCTCAGCGGGGAAGGCTGATCTTGCCGCCTTCGAACCGGAAACCGCCGATGCGGTCGTCGGCCAGCAATGCCGGTCCATCGAGATCCACCCAGTCGGCCGTTTGCGCCAGATGAAACGCCGGGTGAATACCGAGGCTCGACGACAGCATGCAGCCAACCATAGTCTTCAATCCACGGGCCTTGGCAGCTTCGCTCAACCTGAGTGCCTCGGTGAGTCCCCCGGCCTTGTCCAGTTTGATGTTCACGGCTTGAAACCGCGACGCGATCCGCTCGATATCCTCGGCGACATGGCAGCTTTCATCCGCGCAGAGCGGCAGCGATGACATGACGCCTTCAAGGTTGTCTTCCAGCCCTGCCGCCACCGGTTGTTCGATCAATTCGACCCCCAGTATCTTGAGCTCTGATGTCATCTCTTCGATGTCAATGTCGCCCCAGGCTTCGTTGGCATCGATGATCAGGCGCGCATCGGGTGCACCAAGCCGGACCGCCGTCACCCGCTCAAGGTCGGCTTCGCCGTCCATTTTCAGCTTGAGCAGAGGATAGCCCTTGGCTGCAGCCGACTTGGCATCTGCCTGCATCGTCGCGGGGTCGTTAAGTGAAATCGTGTAAGCGGTGACCAGCGGTTCAGGCTCGGGCAGTCCCGCCAGCTTCCACAGGGGCGTGCCCGTCATTCGCACTTCGAGGTCCCACAACGCGGCATCGAGCGCGTTGCGGGCGGCACCCTCCATCATCGTCTGCAGCAGGTCTTCGCGGGTCAGCGGACGGTTCTGGCTGGCGCGGGTTTCGATGGCGTCGGCGCACAGCTCTGCGGTCTCGCCCTCATAATAGATCGGTGTACCTTCGCCGCGTCCCACGAGCGTGCCATCGGTCACTTCGCAGTAGACGACATCGACCTCGGTTTTGGCACCGCGGCTGATAATGAAGCTACCATCGACGGCAAAGCGTTCCACGCGAACGGTTTTGAGAGTAATCATGCGCGCCCACTAAGCGGCAAGGCAAGGGGCGGCAAGGCAGAAATGCCCGGTGCCGCCCCTCTGATCGGTTCAGGTGCACGGTCAGTTGTGGGTGGCGATCCAGTCCTCGACAACCGGCGCAATCCGCTCACGCCATTTGCTACCGTTGAAAATCCCGTAATGGCCGACGCTTTCGGCCATCAGATACCGCTTCTTAGCCTTCGGCAGCTTGGGCGCGAGCGTCAGTGCGGCGCGGGTCTGGCCAAGGCCGCTGATGTCGTCGCGTTCGCCCTCAATCGCCAGCATCGCGATATCGGTGATCGCGCCGGGATCGATACGCTTGCCGCGGTGCATAAACTCGCCCTTGGGCAGGGCGTGCGTCTGGAAGACGTTCTCGACGGTCTGCAGATAGAATTCCGCGGTCATATCGCAGACCGACCGGTACTCGTCGTAAAAGTCCTTGGCGGCGTCAGCGCTTTCGCCGTCGCCGGCGACCAGATGCTTGTACATTTCCCAGTGGCTCATCATGTGGTTGCCGAGGTTCATCGACATGAACCCGGTGAGTTGCATGAAGCCGGGATACACCTTGCGGCCGGCGCCCTTGTATTGGAACGGCACCTTGGCGATGACATTGTGCTCGAACCAGGCCAGCGGACGCTTGGTGGCCATCGTGTTGACCGCCGTTGGCGCTTCGCGGGTGTCGATTGGCCCGCCCATCATCGTCAAGGTCTTCGGGCGGCAGGGATGCTGGTCGGCTGACATCAACGCAGCTGCCGCAAAGCTGGGCACCGATGGCTGGCAGACCGCCAACATGTGCGCGCCGGGGCCGATGTGCTCAAGGAAGCCAATCAGGTAGTCGATATAGTCGTCCAGATCGAACCGACCCTCGCGCAAGGGCACATCGCGCGCATCGGCCCAATCGGTAACATAAACCTCGTGCTTCGGGATCATCCGCGCCACGGTTCCCCGCAGCAGCGTCGCATAGTGACCCGACATCGGCGCGACGATCAGCAGGCGCGGTGCATCCTTTGGCAGGGTCTCGTGACGGAAGCGCAGCAGATCGCCGAACGGGCGTTCCAGCACGATATCCTCCTGTACCGCGCTGGCGATGCCCTCGACTTCGACTGTTTCGATCCCGAAAGACGGCTTGCCGTATGGCGCGGATGCATGCGCAAATACCTCGAGCGCAGATGCCATGATCGGATCGCCGCCGAAATACGTCATCGGATTGAACGGGCTGTTGAGCATGTTGGCGCCCATCGTCGCGATGGCGCTGGCGCTCGACAGAAACGAGCGCTGAAGTTCGTAAGCGTGGTAAAGCATGTAATTCCCCTGCAAACCGCCGTGTCCGCTTTGCGCAGCTCTATCCGGAGGCCTCTCGCCAATGGTTGTTGCGCTGCAGCAATCAAAACACAAGCCCTTTACGCGTAACAGGGCGTTGAGGTTGCGGTGACAACCATTGGCCCATTTGGGTTAAGACAACGGCCACATCGCCCTCAGGGGTACCCGCAATGGTCTCGGCGCACGCAATCCGTGACCTGCCCTCAATCCGCCAAAATCGTTGAGTGGAACTGGCAGGCCTGCTAGGCGCACTGCCATGGCGGAAACACACATTTCATCGGCCCCTGACACGGCTGCACCAGTTCAACCCGGCGCAGTCTCTGCGCCCGATGCCGAAGAGGTGGCGACCACCAAGGGCAAGCGCGGCAATCCGCGCCAGCTGGGCAATCTGGCGATGATCATGCGGTTCGCTTCGGCCTATCCTCGGCAAATCACCTGTGCGATCCTCGCCCTTGCCGTCGCGGCAGGCGCAACGCTGGCAATTCCTGCAGGCTTCAAGATGGTCATCGACCGCGGTTTCGACTCCGGAGGCAGCACGCAGGATATCGGACGCTGGTTCCGCTACCTGTTCCTGATCACCGTGGTGCTGGGCTTGTCGACCGCACTGCGCTTCTATTTCGTCTCGTGGTTGGGTGAGCGGGTCGTGGCTGATATCCGCCTGGCGGTACAGCGCAATCTGCTCGGTCTCGCTCCCAGCTTTTTCGAAACCAACCGGCCATCGGAAATCGCCTCGCGGATGACGTCTGATACCGCAATCGTCGAGCAGGTCGTCGGCACCACCGTCTCGGTCGCGTTGCGCAATCTGGTCGTCGGTATCGGCGGCATTGCGTATCTGTTCTCGCTCGCACCCAAGCTGACCGGCATGCTGCTGCTGGGTATCCCGGTGATCGTGCTTCCGATCGTATTCATCGGTCGCAAGCTCGAAAAGGTCGCACGATCCAGTCAGGACCGCGTTGCCAATGTCGGCGCCACCACGACCGAGGTGCTGGCCGCGATGAAGATTGTCCAGGCGTTCGGACAGGAAGAGCGCGAGGCTGGCCGGTTCAGCGAAGCCGTCGAAAGCACCTTTGCAACCGCTCGCCGCCGCATCACGCTGCGCGCCAGCCTGACCGCTGTCGTCATCACGCTGATCTTTGGCGCGATCACGATGATCATGTGGCAAGGCGCGGTCGATGTGATCGAGGGGCGGCTTTCGGGCGGTGACATCGCCGCGTTCGTGCTGACCGGTGGCCTGGTTGCAGGCGCATTTGGTGCCCTGACCGAGGTCTATGGCGATCTGCTGCGCGCAGGCGGCGCTGCGGGGCGGTTGAACGAACTGCTCAACGAACAGCCCGAGATCCGCGCGCCAGCCAATCCGATCGTCCTGCCTGTACCCCCCCGCGGCCAGATCAGCTTCCAAAATGTAAGCTTCGCCTATCCGACCCGGCCCGAAACACTGGCACTCAAGGATTTCTCGCTGCAGGTCTCGCCGGGTGAAACCGTGGCCATTGTCGGGCCTTCGGGTGCGGGCAAATCGACCCTGTTTCAGCTCGCTCAGCGGTTCTACGATCCGCAGGCCGGCTCGGTCCGGATCGATGGGGTTGCGCTGCCGTCTGCCGATCCGAAGGAAATCCGCCAGCGGATGGCCTTCGTGCCGCAGGACAGCGTGCTGTTTGCCGCCAACGCCCGCGACAACCTGCGCTACAGCAACTGGGCCGCGACCGACGACGAGATCTGGGATGCGGCGCGCGCGGCCAATGCCGAAGAATTTCTGCGCAAGCTTCCCGAAGGCCTCGACAGCTATTTGGGCGAGGGTGGTGCCCGGTTATCTGGCGGCCAGCGTCAGCGGATCTCGATCGCACGCGCGCTGCTGCGCAATGCACCAATCCTGCTACTCGACGAGGCAACCTCCGCACTGGATGCGGAAAGCGAGAAGCTTGTCCAGAACGCACTCGATCGGCTGATGCATGGACGGACCACGCTGGTCATCGCGCACCGCCTGGCGACCATTCGCTCGGCCGACCGGATCATCGTGATGAGCGATGGCGGGATCGTCGAGCAGGGCACGCATGACGAGCTTTCCGCGCGCAGCGGTCTGTACGCGCGGCTGTCGAGCCTGCAGTTCACCGAAGGTCCGCTGGCAGCGGAGTGATCGCCGTGAGAGGGCAATTCTGCCTCACTCGGGTGCTGGGGGATGCCGGATCATGATTCGGCGTGCACTGGCCTTGCTGTCGCTGATGTTCTTTCTGGGGACAGGCGCATTCGTTGCCGATTCCCCGTTACCACCCAACACCAGCCAGCAGATCGTGCTCAAACGCCCGCTCGACCTGCCAGCTTTGCCGCACCGGCTTGGCAATGGCGAACTCACACTGATCGATGGCTGGGAACTGGACAGCGACAACAGCGATTTCGGTGGATTTTCCGCACTGCACACGACGGGCAACGGACGGCTTCTGGCGCTGAGCGATGCATCAATACTGGCAGGCTTCACGATCGGCGAAGGAAGCACCGCGCAGGACAGCTTCATTGCGCCACTACCGATCCGCAGGGGCGAGCGCAGCACCAAAAAGGATCAGGACGCCGAGAGCTTGACGCATGATCCGGTATCCGGCCGGTATTGGGTGGGTTTTGAGCACAACCACCGCATCCGGCGCTACTCGCCCGGGTTTGCGCGGGCCGAGGCGACCGGCGCGCCGCCAGCTATGGCCAACTGGCCCAAGAACGGGGGGGCAGAAGCCATCCTGCGGCGTCCCGATGGCAGTTTCATTGTATTTGCAGAGGCGCATTCCGAGGCTGCCGGGGTTACCACCGGGTTGATCTTTGATGGCGATCCGGCTGAACCCGCGGCCCCGTCGCAACGCTTTTCCTATCGGCCGCCGCCAGGCTATCGGATGACCGATGTTGCCGCGTTGCCAGACGGACGGTTGCTCGCGCTTCATCGCAAGTTCCATTATCTCAGCGGGGTCAGTGCCAAGCTTGGCATTATCGATCCTGCGCAGATCGTTCCTGGCGGCCTGGTGGAGCCCAGGGTCATCGCGACCCTGAAGCCACCATTTCCTGTCGACAATATGGAGGGGATAGCGATCGACCGGGAACAGAGCCAAACCATCATCTGGATAATATCCGATGACAATTTCATGACCTTGCAGCGAACCTTGTTGCTGAAGTTCGAATTCAGTGGGCCGCGCGTTTTGCCACGATCTTGATTTCAGTCTTGCCTGTGGGGAGGTACAACCGCGTTACCTGGACAGCGGTCCACGCAGGAAAGGGGGGAGCAAGATATTGTTTCTGCACCGACGACATCGGGCCGATTTGCGCGTCGATATCGGTGTGGTAGCTGGTGACATCGACCACGTCCTCCCAGCTCGCCCCAGCACGGATCAGTATGTCGCTGATCCGGCGATAGGCGCGGTTGAACGCGGCCTCATCGACATCCGGGCCGACGACGATACCCGAAAGGTAGATCGTGCCATCAGCCAGGATGACGGCGTCGCTGAAGCCCGCGCTTTCCTGGAAGGCGCGTTCTTCAGCGTTGTTCGAGTAAAGCACTTCCGCCGTTGTGCGCGTACCAGCCAAGGCGGGGTGCGCTACGGCGGAAAGGACCAGCGCACCTACACCAAGCAGGATGCGCTGGCGGGCCATGATCAGGCCGCTGCCTTGTGCAGCTCGCGCTTGATCTTGGCAGCGCGCGCCGAGAGCTTTTCCTCACCGGTCTTGATCAGCCAGTTGTCGAGGCCGCCGACATGTTCAACCGAGCGCAGGCCTGCGGTCGAAACACGCAGCTTGAAGCTGCGGTCGAGCTTTTCGCTCATCAACGTGACGTTCTGCAGGTTAGGCAGAAATACGCGCTTGGTCTTGTTGTTGGCGTGGGACACATTGTGGCCCACCATCCGGCCCTTGCCGGTCAATTCGCAAATCCGCGACATGGTGTAAGAATCCTGATGAAACGTTGTGTTTATGAAGGGAGGGCGGTTAGCCTCAGACAGAGTTGAAGTCAACCTTATGCTCGACCCGCTGACGCAGCTATGCGTGAAAATTGCTGGCAGGGCAACCGCAATGCCAGTAGTTCGCTGGGTATGACGCTGGATCACGCCCGCCGCTTAGCTGCTCACGCGCTCGAACTTGCGCAAAAGGCAGCATTGCTTGGCGAGGTTCCTGTGGGGGCGATCGTTGTCCAGCAGGGCAGGGTCATCGGCGAGGGCCATAACCAGCCCCGCGCACTTCACGATCCCACCGCGCATGCCGAAATCATGGCGATCCGCGCCGCGTGTGCCACCTTAGGAAGCGACAGGCTGATGGGCTGCGACCTTTGGGTCACGCTCGAGCCTTGTGCGATGTGCGCCGGAGCCATTTCGCATGCCCGGATCGCGAGACTGCACTACGCGGCCAGCGATCCCAAAGGCGGCGCTGTCGAGCATGGCCCCAGGCTGTTCCAGCAGCCCACCGTGCTGCACAAGCCTGAGGTGTATGCAGGTGTCGGCGAAGCCGATGCGGCTGCGCTGCTGAAGCAATTTTTTGCAGCGAGGCGCTAATCCCCGATACCGTCACCCTCGCGCACGCGGGAATGACGGTATCGGGGGTAATCGTTGGGCTGCCTCAGGGTCAGTGGACGAAGCGCGCCACGACATCGCGATAGCTGCGTGATACCTTGACCTGAGCCCCCGATTCCAAGACCAGGAAACATTCGCCGTTGGTGTGCGGCTTGACCTGACGGACCAACCCCAGATTGACGATGGTCGAGCGATGAACCCGCTGGAAATTGCGCGGATCCAGCCGCTTTTCCAGATCCTTCATCGTCTCGCGCAGAATGAGCGAGTTGTCGCCGGTGTAGATGCACATGTAATCGCCGGCAGCATCGATCCGCTCGATGGTATCGACATCGACGCGGAAAATCTGCCCGCGATCCTTGATGTTGATCAGCTTTTCATAACGGTTCGAGGCCGAAGCGTCATCGTCTTCGCCCAGATCGAGCGCTTCCATTGCATCCGGCGCGACTTCGTTGAGCACGTTCATCAATTTATCGGCTTCTTCGCGGCCCTTTTTGTCGCGGATGCGTTCGCGGATGCGGTCTATGGCATCGGCCAGACGGACATCATCGACGGGCTTGAGCAGATAATCGACAGCCTGGGCTTCGAACGCCTTGACGGCATGTTCGGAGTAAGCGGTGCAGAACACCACCAAAGGCGGTTCGATGTCCATGATGCCCTTGACGACCGAGAAGCCGTCGAAGCCGGGCATCTGGATGTCGAGGAAGACCAGATCGGGTTTCAGGGTCTTGATCTTGCGGATTGCCTCGCGCCCGTTAAGGCAGGTGTCGATGATTTCGATGTCGTCAAACTTTTCCAGCCGGAGCTGCATTCCCTGAATGGCGAGTTTCTCGTCATCGATCAGGATGGTGCGGATGGTCATGCCTGTAGTTGCCTTTGTTCGCGTGTTTCAAACGGAATCTCGATAATCACGCTATAGCCGCCCCCGGGTGATGATCGTGTCTCAAACCGGTGATTGTCTTCGTAAGCTTGGGACAGTCTGTCCCGTATGTTCGCCAGCCCGACCCCGGTTGATGCATTGGCCGTCGTGCCTTGCTTCTTCAATCCGGGCCCTGTGTCGGTTACGGTGATACGCAGCAGGGGTCCGATGAGTTGCGCCGATATCGTGATATCGGCCCCGTCCTCTTTTGGCGTTACGGCATATTTTATGGCGTTCTCGACCAGAGGTTGCAAGAGCAGCGACGGCAGCAGTGCATAGGCGGCGTTTGGCTCGATATCGAAATGCGCGCGCAGACGCTCCTCGAAACGCATTTTTTCGATGTCGAGATAGAGCTTGAGCGTCTCCACTTCCTGCGCCAGCGTCACCCGCGCGGTGGGTTCGTTGGCCAGCGTATAGCGCAGGAAAGACGACAGCCGCGAGAGCATCGCGTTGGCAGGCTCGGTCTGCTTTAGCAGTACGAGGGTGGAAATGCTGTTCAGCGTGTTGAACAGGAAATGTGGATTGAGCTGATAGCGCAGCATGGCCAGCTGCGCGCTGGTCGCCTGGTTTTCCAGCCGCAACATCTGGTCCTGCTGTTCCTCGATCCTCAGGAAGAAATTGATCGCATAATACAGCGCGGACCAAGCACCCAGCAGGGTGAGGTCAAGATAGAATGCGCCGAGCAGGATCGCGGTGAAATTGCTGTCGCTGCCGGGGCGATACAATGTCGCTACCCAGGCGTCGACAAAGGCATAAAGCGCCGACCCCACCAGCAGCACGATCAGGGTTATGCTCCACGTTATCAGCGGTTTGCGGTCGATCAGCGTCTGGTAGATGACGCCCATCACCAGCGAGATCGAATAGCCGGTGATCGTCGCGATGATAATCGGCACCAAGAACGAGATCGGCTGGCCGTTGGCGAGGCCCGAAATGCCGCGCAGCGCCAGTGCGCCTGCCCAACCCAAGGTCTGCAGGTTCCAGAAGGCCCGATTCTTGTTGGCAAAGAACGGTGTCGGCTTGAAGGGCAGCATCGCCATGATGAAACAGGGCTTAGCCCGATTTGTGCCGAGGCCCCACATTTTTTTGCATCATGGTTGCGGCTGGGTTACGCTTTGCACCAATCATAATGAGAGGACCTGCCGCATGAGCGAAACTGCAACCATATTGGACCCGGCCCACCGCGCCAAGTTTTCCGCGATGACCGAGGGCACGCAGGAAGACTGGGCAATTATCGCGAACGAGTATCGTGGATTTGCCACCGGGCTTCCGGACCGCGTGCTCAAGCATCTGCGTCTGCTCGATGGCGATTTCGGCGGCTTTCCGATCGACCGGATGCAGCACAGCCTGCAGACCGCGACCCGTGCGCACCGCGATGGTCGCGATGAGCAGTATGTCGTGATGGCGCTGCTGCATGACATCGGCGACACGCTGGGCAGCTACAACCATCCCGATGTTGCCGCTGCGATCATCAAGCCGTTCGTTTCGGATGAAATCCACTGGATCTGCGCCAACCACGGGGCGTTCCAGGGCTATTATTATTTCCATTACATCGGCGGTGACCGCAATATCCGCGACAATTTTCGGGGATCGCCCTATTTCGATGCCTGCGCAGAATTCTGCGAGAAATACGATCAGGCTGCGTTCGATGCTGACTACCAAAGCGAACCGCTCGAGTTCTTCGAACCGATGCTACGCCGGGTGATGGCCAGGCCGATCAACTCGATGTACGCAAAGGCGGCAGAAGCACAAGCAGCCTGACCGGAAGATACGATAAGGGTGTCAGCGGCGTGGCCAGCTGACACCCTCCATCCATAGTTCGTAAGATTGCGGAACTTCAGCGCGCAGAGTTGTCGGCATAAAGCCCGTCAACTGCCTTACTGACCAGCACGTTCACGGCAACACGGCGGTTTTGCGCCTTGCCTTCCTCTGTCGTGTTGTCCGCGACTGGATCAGCCTCAGCCATTCCGGCCGGGGTCAGCATGCGATACGGCTTCCACTTGCAGGCTTGCTGCAGATAATTGATCACGCTGGCCGCGCGCTTTTCGCTGAGCTGTTGGTTGTAATCCTGGTCGCCATCAGCATCGGTATAGCCCACGACCAGCATCAGCGCGTTGTCCGTCTGTTCCGCCGAGCCTGCAGCGGCACACAATTGCGCCTTCGCCTCGTCGGTCAGCTTGGCCATGTTGGTATCGAAATAGACGTTGGTGGTGGCCTTGACGTTATACTGATCGATATCACCCATCCGCCCGCGCAGCGCCTCGGTCGCTGCCGACTGCTCGGCGAACTGCTGTGCCGTTCCGGTGCGGATCATCGACGCGGTCTTGAAATCGGTATTTTTGAACGTGATCTGGTTGGCGAGCAGAGTATTGCCCGACTGCAGGGTCTTGATCGTCAGCGGCAGTCCGTTGAGCAATGCGCCGGTATCCAGCGTGGTGCGGCTTCCACCGAAGAGGCCGCCGGTCGCACGCACGCGGGTCTGATCATTCACGTAAAGGACGGTCCTTGCGCCATCTGCCGTCTGGACTTGAATGCGGTCGTCCTGCCGGGCAGTCAGGACGCCCTTGATCTCGGGGCCCTCGGTCATCGTGGCGGGATCGGGCAGCGCTTCGACCTCATTTGCGACATCGGCGCGCAGCGGGGCTGCTTCCTGCGCGACAAGCGCGGTCGATGCAGTCAGGGCCAGAGTGGCCGTGAGGATTTGGACGCTGGATGTGGAAAGGGGGAAGCGCATCAAGATACTCCTTCAGAATATGGGAATAAGCCCAATCCCTCCGGAGACAGTCGAAGGCTAATTTATGTTCCCGGCTTCATGTCCAAAGTGCGGCGAGGCGAAACGAAAGGCACGACAAGCCGACTTGGCAGCCAGTCACGGCGGTGTTCGAACGGTCAATCGAGCAGGGGAGGTGCCTCGGCGAGCAGAGGGGGATACCAGCCCCGCGCATCTTTTTCCGCTGCTGCCAGCTTTCCCATCTCTTCCTCGAACAGTCCGACGCGCTTTTTCCAGCGGTAGTGCGTCGGAGCGGAGAAAATGCCCTTGCCGCGTTGCTTGCCGTAGCGGGTCCAGAAGCGCACCGCGCCGCCTGGATCATAACCCGCATTGGCCATCAGCCAGATCGACAGCCGGTCCGCCTCGATCTCGGTTGCCAGCGTCAGCCGCGCGTTGCGACCCAGCTGCTGCATCAGCCCGCGCTGGATGCCGGCGGCGTTGAGCCGCTTGCGGTGGTCGAGCAGGTTGTGCGCCATCTCGTGCGCCAGGATCGCTGCCAACTCGTCATCGTCAACCATGAAGCCCAGCATCGCACTGGTGATGCCGACGATGTCGCCATCGGCAGATGCACCGTAATCGCCGCTGGGGCGCAGTTCGAAGCGGCTGCGGCAGGCCGGAACGCCGGTCAGGCTGGCATCAAAGGTCTGTCCTTCACGCACCAGGGTGATCGCAACCGGCGGCGCATCGAGTGCGCTGCGCAGGGTGGTATCTGCCCAGGCGACAGGGCGATAGGCGGCGGGTTGGTCGATCGCGGCCAGATCGTCGGGGGCAGGGGCGAATGCGCTGCCGTTGACCGCGATGATCGAGTCATCAATCTGGATGCCTGATTGTGCTGCTTCGCCATCGCTTACCAAGGCAAGCACCGCGTAATCGCTGGCAAAGCCGAAGGTCGCACGCGCTGCGTCTGCATCAGGATACTGGCCGATATGATGCAATGTCATGCCGACCGAATTCTTGGTTGCGCGGCAAAACGGTGCATTGGCGATCGCCAGCCGGGTTCCCACCGTGAGCACCCGCGTATCGGCCGCGCGCAGGGTCGCCAGCCCATCGTCTGCGCCTGATGCCGGTTCAGCTTTCAGCGCCGGTGTTAATGCCAGGAACGCACTACACACGACCAGCCCGAGGGCAAAGTGCAGTACGGCGCGCATATCGGCTCAGCCAACCGCCTTCTTGGCGGCGCGGGCTTCATCGATCGCCGATTTCAGCTCGTCATAGCCGACAGCACCGTTGAGCACCTTGTTGCCGACCACCCAGCTGGGGGTGCCACTGAATTCGAGCTGCTGGGCAATGCGGATGTTGGCGTCGATCACTTCATCGGCCTGTTTGGTCGCAGCAAAACTGCGGGCAGCGGCGATATCCAGCCCGGCGGTCTTGGCGGCCTGCTCGATGGTCGCCTGGCTGGGACGGCCCGCGCCGAACATGGCCTTGTAGAATGCGTAATACTTGCCCTGTTGGGCAGCAGCAAGACCCCAAGCAGCAGCGAGGCGGCTTTCATCCGAAAGGATCGGCAGCTCATGGAACACGATCTTAAGATTCTTGTCTTCGCTCACCAAACGCGCCACATCGCTGACACTCTGCCGGCAAAAACCACAGGCAAAATCCGAGTATTCGGCCAGCACGATGTCACCGTCGGGGTTGCCGGCGAACGCTGCAGCAAAGGGCTTTTCGACCTCGCTGCGCACCGATGCGATCCGGTTGGCGGCCTGCTTGCCCTGCAGCTTCTGGACTGCTTCGGGAATGATCTCAGGGTTTTCTAGGATATAGGCGCGCACGATCGCTTCGATCGCGGCCTTGTCCTTGGTGTCGAAACCAGCCGCGGTTGCAGCTGCATTCGCATCCTGCGCTGCTTCGCCACCTGTCGAGGGAATCATGCCGCCGCTCTGCCACATGAAGGTGCCGATCCCGGCTGCGATGGTGAGAAGTACGGCGACGCCCATGAACAGCCAGTTCCTTGATGATGATGCCTCGCCAGAGGTCGATGTACGTACAGTCATGGCGGGGCCTTTAGGTTGAAGATGAAACGCGGAAGGTGGGGTGGGCTTACCGGCGACGCGACTGCCGTTCAACCGCGTCGCGCGCCAGAATGGCAATATCCTGCGCGCGGATCCAGTCGGCGGCACCCTGGGGCAGTCCGATCATCGCTTCTTCGGCGCTGCGCAGCGCCAGCGGTGCATTGCCTTGAAGCACATAGCGTTCTGCACTGGCGAGCGCTGCGCGCGGCCTGTCGCCGCGGGTCTCATAGACCACGCCCAGCTGGTACCACGCGAACGGGTTCGCCGCATCGCGGGCCAGTGCCGCCTTGAGCACGCGCTCGGCCTCGGGCAGGTTGGCAGGATCCTCGCTGGCGATCAGCGCATGTCCGTAGACACCCGCGATCAGCGACTGTGCATTCGTATTGGCCACCGCCTTTTGCAGCGGAGCGATCGCCTCTTGCGGCCTGCCCGATTCAAGCAGGATCTGGCCGTAGATCTCGAGGAAATACGGGTCGTCGGGGGATTCATCAAGGAGCGATCGGGCTGATTCGAGTGCCTTTTCGGGGTACGCGCTCTTATGCCAGGCATAAGCGCGGGCATACCGGCCGGGCACGCTCAGGTCGGTTTCGGGATAGTCGCGCAATGTTTCAGCCGGGTCGGCAACATAGCCTACCAGCTTGGCTTTCACCCGCTGGAACCGTGCCTCGATTTCGGGGTCGATCGGGCGGTCGAACGCTGGGTCATTCTCGTAGATTTCCTGCAGCAGCGTGATGCGCTCGCCCGACAAAGGGTGCGAACGGTTGTAGCTGTCCTCCTGCGGGATCGCGAGCCGGAACTCGAGGTTCTGTAGTCGCTTGAAGAAGTTGATCGAACCTTTGCCGGTCAATCCGGCTTGTGACAGATACTTCGCACCGGCCACATCGGCCCCGGCTTCCTCGCCGCGGGTGTGTGCCAGAAACTTGCCGAGCGCGGCCTGTTGTCCGGCACCCATGATTCCCATTCCGGCTTCGCCGGCACCTGCAGCGATCGCAGCAATCCCCAGCAGCAGCGACAGGATGGTGATGTTGGTCGCCTTCGATGCACTTTCTGACCGGGTGATCGAATGGCCCAATGCGATATGGCCAAGCTCATGGGCGATGACCCCCTGGACCTCGTTCGAATTGCCCGCCGCCTCGATCAGCCCGCTATGGATGTAGACGTCCTGCGTTCCTGCAACGAAGGCATTGATGCTGCGATCGTTGATCACCACCACGTTCACGTTTGATGGCAGCAGTCCTGCGGCCATGATCAGATCGCGCGACATATCGGCGAGCAACGCCTCGGTTTCGGCATCGCGCAGGATCGACTGCGCCGAGACAGGCTGCACGGCGATCACCGCAATTGCGCAGACGGCCATCGTCCGTGCCGCAAACTGCCTGATCGTCTTGTTCCAGCCTGACGTAACCGTATCCATTGCAACCCGTATTGTTTGGCGAACTGTCGCGTCCGATGGCGCTACCCCATGTTGCAAGGGCGATGAACGACATATGAAAACCGGCGGACGATCGGTACAATAGCGCGCCGACAGCGCGAAGGACAGTGCCGCCCTCCACAATCGGGCGAAGCGAGCGGATTAGCGTTCAAGCGAAGCAGAGCTGGGCCAGAAACTCGCTGCTGGCCCGGCGCAACTCGGTCGCCTGATTCTGCAAACGGTCTGTTATGGTCCGCATGTCGGCGGCCATGTGCCGGACCTGATCTGCATGGCTGCTCACCTTGCGTGCGGTCTCCTCCATGCTGCGAGCATCGTTCGCAACCTGGCTGACATGATCATTGATGTTGCAGGTCGCCTTGCCTTGATCGGCGATCACGGACGCAATGTGAACGGCACCTGCGTTCACCAGATCGATCTGGTCGACGATCGAGTGGATCGTTGTTTCGGCCAACGTAATCTGCGTTCGGATGCCATCGACGGTGTGCCCCACCGAATTGATCGCACCGCGTGTCTGCCCGGCGAGCTGTTTGACTTCATGCGCGACCACCGCGAACCCGCGTCCGGCTTCACCGGCGCGAGAGGCCTCAATGGTGGCGTTGAGCGCCAGCAGATTGGTGTGGGCCGCAATTTCCTCGATCAGATTGGCGATCTGGGATGTCTTTGCGGCCTCCGCCGCCAATGCGCCGATGGCCTCGCTGCCTTCCCGAGACGATTCGCGCGCCAAGGTTGCGGCGCGGTGCTGTTCATCGATCCGTTGCGCGATCGTGTTGGCCGATGAACTGAGTTGGCTTGCGGCATTTGCAACGTTCTGTACGGAGCGGCCGACGTTGCACGCCCGGCTGGTCACCATCGCGGCGCTGGCATCGGTTTCTTCGCCGATTGTACCCAGGGCGTCGGAGCAGTCGGCCAATCGCGTGAGCGCCTCGCTCAATTTTTCGACCGTTTGCACCACGGATTGTTCGAAATCACCTGCAAGGCTGGCCATTCCAGCCCGCCATTCGGTAGCATGGCGATTGGCTTGGTCGGCGAGCATTGTTTGGGCCTTCAGATCGAGCTCCGCCTGGCTCTTCAGCTGTTCCTGCTCGCGTTCGAACTGATGTTCACGCGCCTCGGCCAGTTCGCGCGACTGAATGATGGCGTGCGCAAAAAAGTTCCAGATCAGAATGTTGGTGCGCCATAACGCAAACAGATAGACAAGCAGCAGCATGTACAACTCTGCCGGGACGTAGGTGTCGGTCAGTTCGATCGCGAAGACCAGCCCGGCCCCTGATCCGATCAGCCAGATCAGGTTGGTCGTCGGAAGGGTAAAAGAGCCCATCGCTCCCACCGCAATGTGGGCAACAGCAACCAGCAGCCCCAGCACGCGGATGCCCGGGTCGGGCGACATCAGCATACCCATCGTGATCAGCGACCATCCGACCGCCGCGAAGATGATGATCGCGCGCAACCGCAGGTTTAGTGACAGCAGCGCGGGATCGAGATTTTCGTCGTCAACGTGTAACTGCAACGCTCTGAGATGGATAAAACAGAACGCCGTGACCGCAAGAACGATCATGATCGACCCGGTTATCACCCAGCCCGCGCCGGTGCTACCCAGGCTGAACCAGGTGACGATCGGCGCGGTGATCGCCACCGATGGAACCAGAGCGACCGAGCCCTTGCTGGCGTGCAGAAACTGGGCAAGCCGGAAGGCGCGGCCCGCTACGGAATCTGCGGTCAGATCGGTTCTGACGATGCCCGGCGCAATTCGCGTGTGAACGGATATATCCAGCCACAACTGGCGTGACATTCGGGCATCTCCTTAACCTGATTAATGCCCGCTAGCACTGTCGAGGTTAACAAGAATTTACCAAACCGTATACAATGGCACCACGATCAAAGCACGTATTTGCTGAGATCCGTGTTCTTGGCGATACCCGCGAGATGCTGTTGCACATATGTTGCGTCGATCGTGATGGTCTCGCCGCGATGGTCTTCGGCGCCAAAGCTCACGTCCTCGAGCAGCTTTTCCATCACCGTCTGCAGGCGGCGGGCACCGATATTCTCGACGCTTTCGTTAACCGATGCGGCAATCCGGGCGACTTCGCGGAGCGCATCTTCGGTGAAATTGAGCGTCAGTTCTTCGGTTTCGAGCAGCGCTGTGTACTGCTGTGCCAGATTGGCCTTGGTCTGCGTGAGGATGTGAAAGAAATCCTCTTCGGTCAGAGCCTTCAATTCGACGCGGATCGGCAGGCGGCCCTGCAGTTCGGGCAGCATATCGCTGGGCTTGGCGATATGGAACGCGCCCGATGCGATGAACAGCACGTGGTCGGTTTTCATCGGGCCGTATTTGGTAGCCACGGTCGTGCCTTCGATCAGCGGCAGCAGATCGCGCTGCACGCCTTCGCGGCTCACCGATCCGCCGCGGACATCCGAAACCGCGATTTTGTCGATCTCGTCGAGGAACACGATGCCGTTTGCTTCGGCATCGGCGAGCGCGACGCGCGCGACATCATCCTGGTCCATCCGCTTTTCGGCTTCTTCCTCGATCAACTTGTCCCAGGCATCGGCGAGCCGCATCTTGCGCGGCTTGGTGCGCTTCTGGCCGAACGCCTTGCCCATCATGTCGGAGAGGTTGATCATGCCCACCTGGCCGCCCATGCCCGGGATTTCCATAGGCATGTTGGGAGCGTCCTCGACCTCAATCTCGACCTCGGTGTCGTTCATATGGTTGTCGGTGATGCGCTGGCGGAAGCTCTGCCGGGTTGCCTCGCTGGCGTTGTCACCGACCAGCGCGTTGAGCAGCCGCTCCATCGCGGCGTCCGATGCAGCCTCGCGCACCTTCTCGCGTCGCCGTTCCTTTTCGAGCCGCACCGCGTCCTCGACCAGATCTCGCGCAATCTGGTCGACATCGCGGCCGACATAGCCGACTTCGGTGAACTTGGTGGCCTCGATCTTGATGAACGGCGCATCGGCAAGCTTGGCCAGGCGGCGCGATATCTCGGTCTTGCCGCAACCTGTTGGGCCGATCATCAGAATGTTCTTGGGCGTAACCTCGTCGCGCAGCTCGGCGGGCAGACGCTGACGCCGCCAGCGGTTGCGCAGCGCCACGGCCACGGCGCGCTTTGCGTCCTGCTGGCCGATGATGTGCGCATCCAGCGCAGCGACGATGGACTTAGGGGTGAGCATATCAGTCATTCGGGGTTCTTCTTTAGGAGAGTGTTGCAAGTCAATTTGGGGGTTGCGGTTACCCGCTTCAAGCACAGCGCCAGCCCGCCATCAGCGCACGATGCGATTCGACGATATCGGTAATGTCCTGCGGCTGCGGCTCGGCGAGATATTCGCCGCGCTCGAACGTGCCGCCCAGCAGGATGCCGTCGGCGCGCGGAAACATGTATCCTGCGCTCAGCGAATAGGCGTATTGCACCTCGGGCTGGGGAATCAGCACCGCAAGCTGGCCGCGCACGGGGACAAGTTCGCTGTCACCGAAAAGTGCCGCCGCGCCCAGCCCGGTGCAGTTTAACACCAGTCTTTCGGGCAATGCAGCGACCTGTTCGGGCGTATCGAACCGTCGCACCTCGACTGCGCCACCTGCAACGCGGATATCGCTCAATAGCCGCTCGAGAAAACGCCCGGTTTCAACGTACATCGTGTCGTACTTGACCACATTGTCGAGCGGGAAGGGGTGTTCGGAAGCCGAAAGACGGCTGCGACCGGGGAACCTGAGATCAGCGGGGATTGGCCCTGTCCTGCGCGTCTGGTCATAAGTAGGCAGCCAGCGGATACCATAATCGTCGCCGACCATGATCTGGAAGCGTCGCCTGCTGTAATCGGCGGCGGCTGCGGCCTGCTCGCGCCACTGCGGGGTCACCATGTCCTCGTCGAAATGGCTCGCCGGGTTAATCTGCCCGCCGGCAATGTTCGAAGTGGTACCCGGCGGCAGCGTCTCGGTGTAGATGGTGACACGGTAGCCTGCTTCCTGCACCAGCCGCGCGGTGGTCAGCCCCATGATCCCCGATCCGATCACCGCGACAGGACCCGAATGGCCGGAAAGCCCCAACACCGTCGCCAGCCGCGAACTGCCCCAGCTCAGCGATATTCCGCCTCCGCCATGCCCGTAATTGTGCACCAGCAGCGAATCCCCAAGCTTCTGGGCGCGGACGACGAAGCCGGAGGGGCGATATGGACGCAGGCCCGCGACAGTGCGGATAACGCGGGATGAATCGACATCGACGCGCGGAAGGCAAAGCGCTCCAGAAGGCGCGCTGCCGACCGAAGCCAACCGGGCCGCATTGCCTGATGGCACCGTCGTGCAGCTGCTCAGCGCCAGCGCTGCTCCGCCCGAGACCAGCGCACGTCGATCCAACCGCACATCCATTGCGCCGACCATAAAGGGTCAGTTGGTCGTGTCGAGGGTTTCGATCGTCAACTGGTCGTTGGTGTAGACGCACACGTCGGCCGCGATCTTCATCGCCTTGCGCGCGATTGTCTCGGCGTCCTGTTCGTACTCAAGCAAAGCACGCGCGGCGGCGAGCGCGAAGTTGCCGCCCGATCCGATCGCCGCGACGCCATCGACCGGCTCGAGCACATCGCCGTTGCCGGTGAGGATCAGCGTCACATCCTTGTCGGCGACGATCATCATCGCTTCAAGGTTGCGCAGATATTTGTCGGTGCGCCAGTCCTTGGCAAGCTCGACCGCAGCGCGCATCAATTGCCCCGAATGCCGCTCAAGCTTGCCTTCGAGCCGTTCGAACAGCGTAAAGGCATCAGCGGTGGCGCCGGCAAAGCCGCCGATGACCGATCCGTCGCCCAGCCTGCGAACCTTGCGCGCGTTGGGCTTCATGATCGTCTGACCCATCGAAACCTGGCCGTCGCCGGCGATCACCGCCTTGCCGTTCTTGCGGATGCCGATGATGGTGGTGCCATGCCATGTCGGCATGCTGCTGTCTTGTCTGCTCATGGCGCGCGATATGGTGGGAACGGCGAAATGCTGCAACCCCTACATGATGCGCCGGACTTCATCGCCAGCGTATAGACGGATATCCGCGCCGATCCGTTCGACCTGCGCCAGGCCTGCGCCGAAGGCCGCCATGTGCGGCGACTTGGAGTGGGCATCGAGCGCTGCTTCGTCAGCCCAGCGTTCGGATATCCGCAGGATATCGGGGTCGTTCATGTCGCGGGCGAAGCAATACAGCAGGCAGCCGTCTTCCTTGCGGGTTTCCTCGACCATGATCCGGGCGGCTTCGCTGAACTTCTCGATTTCGCCCGGTGCAAAATGCAGCCAGCCTTCGATGATGAGCATGTCTGGGTCTCTCCTGCCGGGGCGTCCATCCGCCGTTCGCGCACAGGGTTACGATGCCGTCACCTCGTACGCAAGCTAGACACTATGATAAGCACGGTACCAGTCGACAAAGCGCGGGATGCCGGTGTCGATCGACGTGGTCGGCGCATAGCCCAGATCGGCCTGGATCGCGCTGATATCCGCGTATGTTTCATAGACATCGCCCGGCTGCATCGGCAGCAGGTTGCGGACAGCAGGCTTGCCACATGACGCCTCGACGACGTCGATCATCCGTCCCAGCGGCTCGGGCTGGTTGTTGCCGATGTTGTAGACCGCATGCGGCGCAATGCTGCCGCCGGGCTTGCGCGCATCGTCATCGGAAGGGGGGTGGTCGATGACGGCGATCACGCCGGCGATAATGTCATCGATATAGGTAAAGTCGCGGCGCATATCGCCATGATTGTAAACGTCGATCGGGTCGCCCTGCAGGATCGCTTTGGTGAACTTCCACAGCGCCATGTCGGGGCGCCCCCAGGGGCCATAGACGGTAAAGAACCTCAGCCCCGTCATCGGCACGCGATAGAGATGCGCGTAGGTCTCGCTCATCAGTTCGTCGGCCTTTTTGGTCGCCGCGTAAAGCGAGACCGGATGATCGACGCGGGTGTCGACGCTGAACGGGCTGGCCGCGCTATTGCCATAGACAGACGAGGACGAGGCATAGACGCAATGGTCCACGCGGCGCGATCGCGCGAGTTCGAGCACATTGAGGTGGCCGACAAGGTTCGACTGCACATAGGCGTGCGGATTATCGATGCTGTAGCGGACGCCCGCCTGCGCGCCCAGATGCACGATCGAAGCGAAATCGTGTCCGTCGAGCGCCGCCACAAGCGCCGGATAATCGGCGAAATCGAGCTGCAGGAAATCGAACGAACCGGACGGTACGTCCGCCAGATCCGCCAGCCGGGCGTGTTTGAGCGCGGGATCGTAATAGGCGTTGAGATTGTCGATGCCGATGACCCGATCGCCCCGCGCCATCAGCGCGCGGATAAGGGCATGGCCGATGAACCCGGCAGCTCCGGTGACGAGGATCTTCATGGGGTGGGTGATGCCCGATCAGCCGGCGAGGCGCAAATGGCCAGCCGGGCGTTCTGTATGCGCGGGCTGGTCGGACCAGATGCCGCGGGTGTCGTAGACAATCTTGTCAGCGCGCTCTGCGAGCGGGATCGACTTGAACACGTCGTGATCGACCAGCACAATGAACATGTCGCAGCTCTCGATCGCGTCATCGACATCGATCAGGCTGGCGCCCAGGCCGTCATAAGCTGGCGGCAGCGCCTGCGCATAAGGTTCGACGATCGCGATCCGCTCGCCGAATTTTTGCGCCAGCGCGAGCGCGACCTTGTTCGCGGGGCTTTCGCGGAAATCGTCGATATTGGCCTTGAACGCGAGCCCCAGGCAAGCGACCCGCGCTTCCGGATTGGCCTCGATCATCGCGCTCGCCTTTTCGAGCACATGGCCGATCTTGCCGTCGTTGACCCAGCGCGCGGTGCGGATCAGAGGGGTGTCATCGGGTGCACCGTGGATGATGAACCATGGGTCGACCGCGATGCAGTGCCCGCCCACGCCGGGGCCGGGCTGCAAGATATTGACACGGGGGTGGCGGTTGGCGAGGCGGATGACCTCCCACACGTCCAGCTCCATGCGGTCGGCGACGATCGAAAGTTCATTGGCGAACGCGATATTGACGTCGCGATAGGCGTTTTCGACCAGCTTGGTCATCTCGGCCGAGCGGGCATCGGTGGTGATGCACTCGCCGCGCACGAAGCGGCGATAGAAGGTCAGCGCTTTGCGCGCGCACCGCGGCGTGATCCCGCCAATGGAGCGATCGTTGTTGGTGAGCTCCTCGAGGATGCGGCCGGGCAGCACCCGTTCGGGGCAATAGGCGATGGCGATATCAGGAATGTCCGACGTCATTCCTGGAACCTTGAGATCAGGGCGCAGCTTGGCGATCATGTCCCGCATTTCCTCGGTGGTGCCCACCGGAGAAGTGGATTCAAGGATGATGCAGTCGCCGGGCTTGATCACCGCCGCAATGCTGCTCGCGGCCTGCAGCACATAGCTAATATCGGGCGCATGGTTGTCGTCAAAAGGGGTTGGGACAGCTATCACGAAGACATCGGATGGCTCGACCGTGAGCGAGGTGCGCAGCATTCCGCGCGAGACTACGCCCTGGACCAGCCCGTCGAGATCGACTTCCTCGATATGGATTCGGCCCTCCGCGATCGTATTCACGACATGTTCGGAAACATCGACACCCAGAACCCGGCAACCCGATCGGGCGATGATCGCTGCGGTTGGAAGGCCGATATAGCCAAGCCCAACGACGCAAACTTCAGGCTTCTTGTCGGACAGCATGGTCATTCCCCGAAACTATGGCGGCCCGCTGCGGCGTGAGCCAGGTGCCAGTCTGGCTTTTTCCTAGAGGCTATGGAGTTAAAAAACCCGTAAGCAAGGCTCTGAGAGTGCAGCAGCAAGCGTCCGTTAATGGCAGCGCCCCGACCAAAAGGCCAGCCCGGGCGGTTCGGACAACGCAGGATTGACCTGTCCTCGGCACAAACAAAAAGGGCGACCCAATGGCCGCCCTGATTGTATTTTGCGTGCCTGAAAAGATCAGGGGCTGTTGGGCTTGTCGTCATCAGCGATGAAGACGATGCCGGCAACGATCGCAGCAGCGGCGACGACACCGACGATGATGCCGGTGCTGCCTTCAGCTTCGCTCGACTCGCTCGAAACAGCCGAGGTACGGGCGGCGGCAGGCGATACGGCCTGTGCCAGAACCGGCGCACCGACCATCGTGGTCAGGGCGATCGCGGCCATTGCAGCTTTGAACATTTTCATATTATTTCCTTAGAAGGACGTTTGGATTCAAACAGTAAGTAATCCAAGTCGTTTTATATTGCAAGTGCGAAACAAATAATCGGCTTCGGTTTGCAACGTCGGGTCGATCATCTTTGAGGAAAATAACATGTGTTATCCTCGACCAGAATTCGTGGATCATCGGATGTCCGGGTACATATCCTTGAGCCGGTGCCGTATTCCAAAGGTCCAGGCGAGGCCGACCTTTAGATAAATATAATTGGCCTTGAGCGGTCCCCATGCTGCGATGCGGCGGTCCGACGTGATCACCGGCTTGCTGGTCATCTTGAGCTTACCGATCCGCGCAAAACCGATGCACAAATCGGCTTCCTCCATGATCGTCGCATCGGCCGGAATGCCGCCGATGTGCAAATAGTCCGCGCGACGAAAGAACATCGCGTGATCACCAAACAGCAGCCGCACCCCGCGCACGAACAAATGCGGATGGGTGACTGCCGGATAATAGGTCTTCCACCAGTTGTGCGCGGTGGTGAACCAGCGGGTTTTCTCGCCGCGAATGATCGGCAGGAAGGTCGCAAGCGACAAACGCGTATCGGCAAGGACCGATCGAACGTGCGCAATGGCATCGGTAGGCAGCAGACTGTCGGCATGCAGAATACACACGAGTTCGCTCTGCGCCTGCTCGACCCCGAAATTGATCTGTGGCCCGCGTCCACGCTGCCGGGAAATGAGCACCCGCCATCCGGCGGCTTGTGCCAACGCGACGGTCTGATCATCGCTGCCCCCATCGATCAGCAGGATCTCATCGGGCTGCGGGTCCATCGCGGCGACATTCGCAATCGTGCGCGGCAGCGCCCTCGCCTCATTGAGCGCTGGAACCATCAGCGTCACGCTGGTCATGCCAACGCCGCCAGCGCGGGCCAGCGGGCTAGGTCTGCGGGTGTGTCGCAATCGGAAAGGACCGGCAGGATCGCCACCGACAGGTTCATTTGCGCGCACCGGCGCATGGTTTCGGGGAAGACTGCGGATGTGCTCCAGGGCATTTCGGTCAACAGGCCAAGCCGTGCCGTCGCCATGCCGATCAGATAATAACCACCATCCTCGGCAGGGCCAATCACCACGTCGTGCGATTCCAGTGCTGCCACTGCCGAGCGCACGATGGCACCGGTCAGGTCGGGGGTGTCTGCGCCGAAGAAAATATGCGGCCCAGGCCTGACCGCATCGATCAGGCGTTCGGTCAGCCCGCCTTCGACCTGCTCGACCAAGGCAACCGTATCACCCAGCCAGGCACGAAATTCAGTCTCGCCTGCTCCGGCATAGCGGATTTCCACCGATCCGTCTGCGCCGAGCAGCGTCGACACAGTTCGTTCGGTCAGGTGCTTGTGAACCTTGGCTGCGCCTTCGGGACCAAGCGCCGGGATCAGCCGGGTCTTGGCATAGCCCGGCACCGGATATTTGGCGAACAACACAAAGGTGGGCTGCGCGGGCATGGTTGTCAGCCTTAACGCACGACTTGCGGGAAACAAGCCTTGCATCGCCGCGTTCGGTTCATATGGTGCGCGGCCCGGTCCGCCATGCCGCACCGGGCCCACTTCAATGGAGCGCGAAATGTCTGAAACCGTCCTGTTCGATTACTGGCGATCGTCTGCCAGCTATCGGGTGCGCATCGCGCTCAACCTCAAGGGCATCGCCTATCGCGCGGTGGCGACCGATCTGCTGACCAGCCAGCAAAAGGCCCCCGATTATGTCGCACGCAACCCGCAGGGTTTCGTGCCCATGCTGCATATCGACGGTCACGATCTGACGCAGTCTCTCGCGATTATCGACTATCTCGATGCCACCCGCCCGGATCCCCGCCTGCTGCCCGCTGATCCTGCAGCCCGCGCCGCGACTTTGGCCCGCGCGATGATCATCATCGCCGACATCCACCCGGTCAACAACCTGCGGATGCTGCGGTACCTCAAGACCGATATGGCGCAGGAACAGGCCGCAATCGACGATTGGTATCGTCATTGGGTCGCCGAAGGTTTTGCCGCGCTCGAAGCGCTCGCGCCCGACGCGGGCCTGTTCGGCGGCACCCAGCCCGACCTCACCGATGTCTGCTTGGTCCCACAAATGGCCAATGCGCGTCGGTTCGATCTGGATCTGACGTTGTACCCGAAATTGGTGCGGATCGATGCCGAATTGCAAGCGATCCCCGCCTTTGCCGCAGCGCACCCCGAAGCGGTGAAGCCCGCATGACCGTGTCGAGTCAGCGCGCGGCAGCCGTGTCCCTGGGCATCGCGGCATCGTTGGCGGCGACGCCTGCGGTGGCACAGGACCAGGCACCCGAAGCCTATGGACCAAACCCGGTGATCACTGTCGTCGGTCAGCCGCTCGATGTGCCGCTGGGGGATCGTGCCTACAGCATCACCAGCATCAACCCCGATATGCTTGCCAACGAGCCCAGCCAGCGAATCGAGAATGCGCTGCGTCTGGTGCCCGGGCTGCAACAGTTCCGCCGGTCGGATGCGCGCAGCGCCAACCCGACCAGCCAGGGCGTGACCCTGCGCGGCCTGGGCGGCAATGCCTCGAGCCGGGCGCTGCTGGTGCTCGATGGCGTGCCGCAGAGCGATCCGTTTGGCGGCTGGATCAGCTTTCCGGGATATGACGCGATCAACATTGGCGCGATCCGCGTGCGCCGGGGTGGCGGGACGGGGACCGATGGCCCAGGGGCGCTCGCCGGAACGATCGAGCTCGACAGTGCCGGGATCCGGCCCGGACAATCGAATGTCTATGGTGACCTAGCATATGGCAGCCGCAATTCGTTCGAGGCCAGCGTGGGAACATCGCAGGCGCTGGGCGGTGGCGGGCTTTCGATATCTGCGCAATATGCGCGCGGCGATGGCTTCGTTCCCGTGATCGCCCGCCAGCGCGGCGCGCTCGACCGCGCAGCGCCTTACGAACAAGCGGGCGTCAACCTACGCTTCGTCGCGCCGCTCGATGCCGATACCGAACTTCAGGCCAGTGCACGCGCGTTTACCGATCAGCGCGAGCGTGGCTTTGCGTTCAGCGACAACAGCAATGACGGTGCCGATGCCAGTCTGCGCCTCGTCGGGCGCGGCAAGCTGCCCTGGTCGGCGCTGGCCTATGTCCAGATGCGCAGTTTTTCCAGC
Source organism: Blastomonas aquatica (assembly GCF_014639875.1). Taxonomy (GTDB): domain Bacteria; phylum Pseudomonadota; class Alphaproteobacteria; order Sphingomonadales; family Sphingomonadaceae; genus Blastomonas; species Blastomonas aquatica. The sequence goes on from NZ_BMGD01000003.1 coordinate 809,188, forward strand.
AGCTTTGCCGCGGTCAGCGCGGATCGATCGACCGCGACGCAATCGCTTGATCAATACAACGTGCCCTCTACCGGTCTGGGCGCGCGCGTCGAAATCCGTCCATCGCTGGGCGAGGGGACGGAGCTGCGGCTGGGCGGCGAATGGCGGCGCACCACCGGAGAAACCCGCGAACTGTTTACCTATGTCGCGGGCGACCCGACGCGGATGCGGCGCGCAGGCGGGGCAAGCGATACGTTCGGTGCGTTTGCCGAGGCCAGCTGGCAGGCCTCGCCCGATCTGCTGTTCACCGGCGGCGGACGCATCGACCGGTGGCATCTGACCGAGGGCCGGCTGCGCGAGACCGTGCTGGTCACCGGCGCACTGCTCACCACCACCGATTTCAACGATCGCAGTGGCTGGGAAGGCACCGGACGTGTCGGATTTGCCTGGGATGCAGCCTCGCTGCTGACGGTGCGCGGTGCGGGCTATCTGGGATGGCGGTTGCCGACACTGAACGAACTCTACCGTCCGTTCCGGGTGGGGGCCGATGCCACCGCCGCTAATGCCGCACTGGCACCCGAGCGGCTGCAAGGTGTCGAGCTCGGGCTAGGTTACGAGATTTTTACGCTGCAGTTCGGCGCGACCGTTTTCTGGAACCGGCTCGACAATGCCATCGCCAACGTGACGCTGGCGCGCGGGCCAGGCACGTTCCCGGGGGTCGGTTTCGTTTCGGCGGCCGGCAGCTTCAACCAGCGGCAGAACCTCGATGCGGTCGAAGCCAAGGGCGTCGAGATCGAAGCCCGCGCCGATATCGGCGATTTCGATATCGCAGCCGCCTACAGCTATGTTGACGCCGAGGTCAGCGCTGGCACCGGTCAGGCCGCGATCGACGGGTTGCGCCCGGCGCAGGTGCCACGGCATTTCGGCACAGGCTCGATCGGCTGGTTTCCGCAAGGCGGCGACAGCGGGATCAACCTGACCGCGCGCTATGTCGGTTCGCAGTTCGAGGATGATCTTGGGCTGCTCGCGCTGGACGATGCACTGACGCTCGATGCGCGCGCTGCGCTGCGGATCAACCGCAACCTGCTGGTCGAATTGCGCGGTGAGAACCTTTTCGATACCACCGTGCAGGCCGCGATCAGCGGGCCGGGAGTCATCGAGCGTGGAACCCCGCGCACGATTTGGCTTGGCCTGAAACTGGACATTGAATAGCGTTGCGCCGCCCATGACCCAAGCCGTCACCCGTCTTGCCGATTTCATGCCCTATCGCATCTCGATCACCTCGAATGCGATCAGCGACCTGATCGCGCGCGAGTATCGCAGCCGGTTCGGACTCAAGATCGCCGAATGGCGGGTCATGGCGGTGCTGGGCGATGTCGGCGAGGCCACCCAGCGCGAACTGGTTGCAGCGACACGGATGGACAAGGTCGCGGTCAACCGCGCCACCAAGGCCTTGGGCGAACGCGCTTTGATCCAGCGTGCTCCGAACATGAGCGATGGCCGCTCGCACCATCTTGCGCTGACCGATGGCGGCAAGGCGCTCTATGCCGAAATCATGCCGCTGGCGCTCGAGATGGAGGCGCAGGTTGTCGAGGTGCTCGATCCGCACGAGCAGGCGCAGTTTTCGATGTTGCTGGGCAAGCTTCTGGCGCGGGCCGATGCGCTGGCAGACGAATGACCGCGCCCGAAACGCCTTGTCTTCCGGTTTCAATTGATACTATGCTGCGCAATAATTTAAAGCGTCAGCACGGATTGACCCAGAACAGCAGAAGGAACCCGACCCTATGAAGCTCGCATCCCTCAAGAGCGGTCGCGATGGCCGTCTGGTCGTCGTTTCCAATGATCTGGCCTGGTATGCCGATGCCAGCCATCTGGTCCCCACGATGCAGGCCGCGCTCGACGATTGGGACCGGATGGCACCGTATCTCGAAGTGTTGTCGCGTGATCTGGAGCATGCCGCGATCCCGCGCGAGCGCTTCCACGAACACGACGCCGCAGCGCCGTTGCCGCGCGCGTATCAGTGGATCGACGGGTCGGCTTATGTGAACCATGTTGAACTGGTCCGCAAAGCACGCGGTGCCGAACTGCCCGAAAGCTTCTGGACCGATCCGCTGATGTACCAGGGCGGATCCGATGACTTCATGGCCGCGCGCGAGGATATCGTCTTGAAGGACGAAGCCTGGGGTTGCGATCTCGAAGCAGAGATCGTGGTCGTTACCGGCGATGTGCCGCAGGGTGTTACGCCGGACGAGGCGCGCGGCTACATCCGGATGGTCGGGCTGGTCAACGATGTGTCGCTGCGCAATCTGATCCCGGACGAGCTCGCCAAGGGCTTCGGTTTCGTCCAGTCCAAGCCCGCAAGCGCATTCTCGCCAGTGTTCGTCACCCCCGATGCGCTCGGCGATTACTGGCAGGACGGCAAGCTTCACCGGACGTTGATGGTCGATCTCAACGGCAAGCCGTTTGGCCGCGCGGTCGCGTCCGATGATTGCACCTTCGATTTCGGTGTGCTGATCGCCCACCTCGCCAAGACCCGCCGAGTCCGCGCAGGATCGATCATCGGATCGGGCACGGTATCCAACCGCGATGCCGATGGCGGCCCCGGACGTCCGATCGCAGACGGCGGCCTGGGCTATAGCTGCCTTGCCGAAGTGCGGATGGTCGAGAAGATCACCTCAGGCGCGATGACCACGCCGTTCCTCACCGACGGCGACGTCGTCCGCATCGATGTCCATGACGACCGCGAACACACCATCTTCGGCGCGATCGAGCAGACCGTAAAGGTCGGCTGATCGCTCCGTAAGGCTAATGGATACGCCGGCTCGCGTTCAGCAGATCGGCGAATCCGGGCCGGACCGCGATCAGCGGATCGGCGAATCCGGGTCGGCTCGCGATCAGCGGATAGGCGAATCCGGCGCCAGCCGCATGTCGAGATAGTTGTCGACCGAGTGCATCAGATCATCGAGCTCATGCTCGAAGAAGTGGTTGGCGCGGCCGATCTCGTCATGGTGGATGGTGATATGCTTCTGGGTGCGCAGCTTGTCGACGAGCTTCTGGACCGCGCCCGGGGTGACCACGGTATCGGCGGCGCCCTGCACGATGATACCCGATGCGGGGCAAGGGGCAAGGAAGCTGAAGTCATACATATTGGCGGGCGGCGCGACCGAGATGAAGCCGCGGATTTCCGGACGCCGCATCAGCAGCTGCATGCCGATCAGCGCGCCGAAGCTGAAGCCTGCAACCCAGGTGGTCTGCGCTTCAGGGTGAAAGCTCTGGACCCAGTCGAGTGCGGCGGCCGCATCGGACAGTTCGCCGATGCCATTGTCGAACGTGCCCTGGCTGCGGCCCACACCGCGGAAGTTGAAGCGCAGCGTTGCAAAGCCGCGCCGGACGAAGGTCTTGTACAGCGCCTGAGTGATCCGGTCGTTCATCGTACCACCGCCCTGCGGGTGGGGGTGTAAAATCATCGCAACCGGTGCGCGGGGACGTGGGGCAGGGCTGAAGCGCCCTTCAAGGCGGCCTTCGGGGCCGGGGAAGATGACGGCAGGCATATTTTGCGGGACTTTCGGAAGACTGGAAACCGCACGGGCGGTGCGGCCCGGTGTGGCTGACGCCGCGCCGAGGAACAGGGCCTATACGCAATCCGACCCCCAAAAAGCAACAAAATGCGTGGCAATGCGGCGTGCGGCGGCTAGATGGACGCGATGAACCGTTGCTATCCCCGCCCGATCTGATCCGCAGCATGGCCGAACCGCGCATCTATCTTGACCATGCAGCGACCACGCCGGTGCTGCCCGAGGCACGCGCGGCGATGATGGCAGGGATCGAGTTTTGGGCCAACCCTTCGTCACCTCATGCTGATGGCCGCGCCGCGAGGGCAGCGCTTGAAGACGCACGGCGCCAGATCGCGGGAGCGCTGGATTGGGATGGCGAAGTCATCCTGACCAGCGGGGCCAGCGAGGCGATCGCGCTGGCGATGCTGTCCAGCAAGACCGATGGCTGGATCATTTCGCCGACAGAGCACGACGCGGTGCAGCGCATCGCCGAACGCGCACCCGATGCGCGATCGGTGTTGCGGCTGGCAGTCGATCTTGACGGGCAACTGGTGATGGCCAGCCTGCAGCGCGCGCTCGATACAGGGTCGAAGCGGCCGCTGGTGATCGTCCAATCGGTCAACAGCGAGACCGGGGTGCAGCAGGATATCGTGGCGGTAACCGCGCTGGCGCACGAGGCGAAGGCGCTGGTGCTGTGCGATTGCTCGCAAAGTGCGGGCAAGATACCGCTGCCGAACGCAGACTTTATCGTCGTGTCCGCACACAAATTGGGCGGGCCACCGGGCATTGGCGCGTTGCTGGTGCGCGATCCTGGCGCGCTCAATCCCAGCGGAGGGCAGGAAAAGGGCTATCGCAGCGGGACGGAGAACGTTCCCGCTGCCCTGGGATTTGCCGCAGCATTATCGGTCTCGCGCAACTGGATCGATCGCGCTGCCGATCTGCGCCATCAGCTGGAAAGCGCCATTCGGGGCGCGGGCGGCGAGGTCGTAGCCCATGGTGCGCCGCGGCTGCCGACGATCGGCAGCTATCGTATGCCCGGCGTGCAGGCCAATGCGCAATTGATCCAGTTCGATCTGGCAGGCGTATCGGTCTCGGCGGGCAGTGCCTGTTCGTCCGGCACGCTCAAGACCAGCGCGGTGCTGACCGCGATGGGCTGGGACGAGAAGGCGGCGGGTGAAGTCGTTCGCGTGAGCTTTGGCCCCTCGACCACCCGTGCGCATGTCTATCGCTTTATCGAGCTGTGGCGGGCGATGGCCGAACGGGTGCGCTCCTGATGGCCGCGCCCGCGCCGATCTATCTGGATTATCAGGCCACCACGCCGCTCGCGCCGGAGGCTCTCAAGGCGATGCAGCCGTGGCTCGGAGATATGACCGGCGGAACCGGTTGGGCCAACCCGCACAGCGCGCATTCCGCCGGGCGCAAGGCCGCCGCTGCGGTCGAGGTGGCCCGCGCCCAGATCGGCTCGCTGATGCCGGCGAGCGGACGGGTGATATTTACCGGCGGCGCGACCGAGGCGCTCAACATGGGCTTGCGCGGGGTGTTGGCAGCGCAGGCACCGCGGCGCAAGATCGTCACCATCGCGACCGAACATGCCGCGGTGATCGACACCTGCCTGTGGCTGGAAACACAAGGGTTTGCGCTGCACGTGCTGCCTGTGGATGGAGAAGGTCTGGTCGATCTGGATCAGGCGCGTGCAGCCATCGATGGCGATACCGCACTGATCGCCGCGATGCTGGTCAACAACGAGATTGGGGTGATCCAGCCGGTTGGGGCGCTCGCAGAACTGGCGCAGGATGCGGGCGCGTTGTTCCTGTGCGATGCAGTGCAGGGCTATGGCCGGGTCGCGTTGCCGCAAGCTGCCGATCTGATTGCGATCAGCGCGCACAAGATTCACGGCCCCAAGGGCATCGGCGCCCTGTGGGTGCGCGATGGCGTTGCTTTGGAACCGCTGATTCACGGTGGTGGTCAGGAGCAGGGGTTGCGGTCGGGAACGTTGTCGCCAGCCTTGTGTGCCGGTTTCGGGGCTGCTGCAGCCGTTGCGCAGCACAACCAGCAGGCCGATGCTGCGCATGTCGCATTGCTCCGCGATACCGCGCTCGCCTTGTTCGATGGCTGGTCGGTCAACGGCTCGCTCGATCATCGTTATGCCGGCAACCTCAACCTGCGGCGCGACGGGCTGGACGTGTCGCGGCTGCTCTCGGATCTTCGCGGTGTCGCATTCTCGGCAGGCTCGGCTTGCGCGAGCGGCTCGGGGCGGCCCAGCCATGTGCTGACCGCTCTGGGCCTGCCGCCGCAGAAAGTCCGTTCGTCGATCCGTCTCGGTTTTGGACGCTATACCACGGTTGACGAAATCGAGCGCGCCGCGCATCTGATCAATTCTGCGACATTTAGCCAGACAGGGTAACCTATGATCGAGGTGACTTTCATCAGCGCCGACGGCAAGAGCCGCCAGACCGTGCAGGCGCAAGATGGCGACCGGCTGCTCGATGTCGCGCAGGCGCACGGACTGCCTCTCGAGGGCACCTGCGAGGGCCAGATGGCCTGCTCGACCTGTCATCTTATCATCGATGCGGCGGATTTCGCCAAGCTTCCCGAGCCGGTCGAGATGGAAGAAGACATGCTCGATCTTGCCGTCGCGGTGACCCGCACATCACGCTTGTCGTGCCAGATTTTCTTGCGCGATGAATGGCAGAGCCTGACCGTGCGTGTTCCGGCCGATAGCTATGACATGCAAGGCATGTGATCGGACCAGGGCCATCTGAATCAGCCCGGCTTGCTTTCCGCTGAAACTGTCGCCATATGCGCAGCGGGAGTCGGGCGGACGTAGCCGTCGCCAATCTGGTCAGGTCCGGAAGGAAGCAGCCACAACGATTTTCGCCGCGGGTCGTCCGGCTCCTACCAATCCACATTTCGCAAGCGCATCCGACAATCCGGGCGGTTTTTGAACAGCCGCGCGGTTTCGTTTCCATCCCCGCGCGCCAGCGGCTAATCACCTGTCATGCATGATTCCCCGCAGTCAGACCTGGATAGTGAACCCCAAGACGAGGCAATGATGCCAGGGCTGGGTCTCGACCTGCCGCCGGTTGCCGCTCCAGCGGCAACCCCAGCGACCGGGCAGGCTTACCGCGTGCTGGCACGCAAGTATCGCCCCCAGACCTTTGCCGAGCTGATCGGGCAGGATGCCATGGTCCAGACATTGGGCAATGCAATCCGGCGCGAACGGCTGGCGCATGCCTTCCTGATGACCGGGGTTCGCGGTGTCGGCAAGACTTCGACCGCGCGGCTGATCGCCAAGGCTTTGAACTGCATTGGCCCGGACGGGCAGGGCGGCCCGACCATCGCGCCATGCGGGGTGTGCGAGCCCTGCGTCGCGATTGCCGAGGGTCGCCACATCGACATCATCGAGATGGACGCCGCCAGCCACACCGGTATCGACGATGTCCGCGAGATCACCGAGGCGGTGCGCTATGCCGCCGTGTCGGCGCGCTACAAGATGTACATCATCGATGAAGCGCATATGCTTTCGAAACAGGCGTGGAACGGCTTGCTCAAGACACTGGAAGAGCCGCCGCCGCATGTGAAGTTCCTGTTTGCGACGACCGAAGTCAACAAGGTGCCGGTGACCGTGCTGTCACGCTGCCAGCGGTTCGACTTGAAGCGCATACCGTCCGAACTTCTCGCCAGCCATTTCGCCGAGATCTGCGTCAAGGAATCCGTCGTCGCCGAGCCCGACGCGCTGGCGATGATCGCCGATGCGGCCGAAGGGTCTGTGCGCGACGGGTTGTCGATCCTCGATCAGGCAATCGCGCATGCCGATCTGGGTGGGCACAGCGACGATACAGGCTCTGCCGCTGTGCGCGCCGAGCAGGTGCGGGGCATGCTGGGCCTGTCCGACCGCGGTTCCATGCGGCGCTTGTTTGCGCATCTGATCGCTGGCGAAGCCGATTCGGTGCTCGCCGACCTTGATGCGCAGCACGGGCTCGGTGTCGATCCGGTGGCCGTGATGCGTGGGCTGCTGGCGATGGTTCATGCGATCACGCTGCACAAGGCAGCAGGCCGAGTGCGCACGGTGCACGGCGAGGAAGACCGCGCCGCGCTTGCGGACTGGGCCGACAAGCTTGGCAACGCCAGCCTGCACCGGCTGTGGCAGTTGCTGCTGAAGGGGCATGACGAGATCGAATCTGCGCCTGTGCCGCGCGAGGCCTGCGAGATGGCGCTGCTGCGTGCGCTTTATGCCTCGACGCTGCCCGATCCGGGGACACTGGCACGCCGGATGGCGGAAACTCAAGGCAGCGTTGTTCCTCCGTCAGCAGCTGCCGAACCTTCGCGTCCGCAGCCCGAAAAGGCACCGCAATCCGAGGAATCGCCGCCGCCTTGGGACATGGCGGAATATGGGGAACCCAGTCTGCCACTGCGCGCCCAGGCCAATCCTCAGCCCGTCAGACCCGTTGGCGAGATCCGGACAATCGGGGATATCGTCGATCTTCTCGACAATGCTGGAAGGTTGCTGCTGGCGGGCCAGGTGCGCACCGATATGCGGCCGGTGGAGATTGGCGAGGACCGGTTGACCTATCAGTCCGCCACCGGGCGTGACGACTATGTCCCGTTGCTGCGCGAGGCCTTGGCTGACATTACCGGGCGGCGCTGGCAGGTGGAGCGCGGTGGTGGCGATGCCTCGCCAAGCCTCGCTGAGCTGGAAAAGCTGGCCGAGAATGCGTTGCGTGACGAAATCTTGAACCATCCGCTGGTCGTGGCGACACAGGCGGCCTTTCCCGATGCGGAAATTGACTGGACTGCGGCGGAAACCTCCCCACATGAAGGCGACAACCTGCCAACACGGAGTGCCAAGGCATGAAAAGCATGGAAGAAATGATGGCTGCGGCGCAGGAAGCCGCCCAGACCGTCCAACGTCAGATGAACGAGGCTCAGGCCAAGCTTGAGTCGGTTGAGGTCGAAGGCGCCGCCGGTGGCGGCCTAGTCAAGGTCAAGGCGACTGCCAAGGGTCGCATTCTGGGCGTGTCGATTGACGACAGCCTGATCATCCCTGCCGAGAAGCAGATGCTCGAAGATCTCATCGCCGCTGCGTTCAACGACGCGCGCACCAAGGCGGATCGCGCCAGCGAGGAAGAGATGAGCAAGATGGCGCAGGGCATGGCGCTGCCTGCAGGTTTCAAACTGCCGTTCTGATCCCGTTAACCCGGGCTGATGCAGGGTCGCTTGCCGAGACCTATAGCTGTGACCATATAATAGGCTGTGAGGCTGCCGATGCACCGGCGCACCCAGCCAAGATGGATTGAACCGAATTGACCATGTTCCAGACCTATCCCCTGCTTCCTCTGCGCGACATCGTGGTGTTTCCGCAGATGATCGTGCCGCTGTTCGTGGGCCGCGACAAATCCGTTGCCGCGCTCGAGCGGGCGATGGAGCAGGACAAGGAAATCTTTCTCGTCGCGCAACTCGACCCGGCGCGTGACGACCCCGATCGCGATGATTTGTACGATATCGGCGTTGTTGCGACCGTCCTGCAATTGCTCAAGCTTCCCGATGGCACGGTCCGCGTGCTGGTCGAGGGTGGTGAGCGCGCGCGGCTCAATCGCTTGGAGGAATCGGATGATCATGTGGTCGCCGAAGTCGAGATGCTGCCCGCTCGCGCGGTGAGCGGTACTGACGTTAACGCGCTGATGCGCTCGGTCGTCGACCAGTTTGAAAATTACGCCAAGCTCAACAAGAAGCTGCCGACTGAAACCGCGGTCCAGCTGGCCGAGATCGATGATGCCGCAAAGCTTGCCGATGCGGTCGCGGCGAACATCTCGGTCAAGGTTGCTGACAAGCAGAGCCTGCTGACCGAGGATGACCCGGTCAAGCGGCTGGAGATGGTGTTCGGCTTCATGGAGGGCGAACTGGGTGTGCTGCAGGTCGAAAAGAAGATCCGTGGCCGCGTGAAGCGCCAGATGGAAAAGACCCAGCGCGAATATTATCTCAACGAGCAGCTCAAGGCGATCCAGTCCGAGCTGGGCAATGGCGATGGTGATGATGGCAATGGTGTTGCCGAACTCGCCGCCAAGATCGAGAAACTGAAATTGTCGCCCGAAGCCAAGGCCAAGGCGACCTCCGAGCTCAAGAAGCTGCGCGGCATGGCGCCGATGTCGGCCGAAGCCACCGTCGTGCGCAATTATCTCGACGTGCTGCTGGGACTGCCTTGGGGCAAGAAATCAAAGCTCAAGAAGGACATCACCGAAGCGCAGAAGGTGCTCGACGATGACCATTTCGGGCTCGAAAAGGTCAAGGATCGGATTATCGAATATCTCGCCGTGCAGGCGCGGACCAACAAGCTCAAGGGCCCGATCTTGTGTCTGGTCGGTCCTCCGGGTGTCGGCAAGACCTCGCTCGGCCGTTCGATCGCCAAGGCGACGGGGCGCGAGTTTGTGCGCCAGTCGCTGGGCGGCGTGCGTGACGAAGCTGAGATCCGCGGCCACCGCCGGACCTATATCGGCTCGCTCCCGGGCAAGATCGTCAACAATCTCAAGAAGGCAGGGACCAGCAATCCGCTGTTCCTGCTCGACGAGATCGACAAGCTCGGCCAGGATTTCCGCGGCGACCCCGCATCGGCGCTGCTCGAGGTGCTCGATCCCGAACAGAACGGCAAGTTCCAGGACCATTATCTGGAGATCGACATCGATCTTTCGGACATCATGTTCGTGACCACTGCGAACAGCCTGAACCTGCCGCAGCCGCTGCTCGACCGCATGGAGATCATTCGGCTGGAAGGTTACACCGAGGACGAGAAGGTCGAGATCGCCCAGCGGCACCTGATCGCCAAGCAAATCGAGGCGCACGGGTTGAAGGCGGGCGAATTCGAGTTGACCGAAGACGGCCTGCGCGACCTGATCCGCTATCACACGCGCGAGGCCGGTGTGCGGACGCTGGAACGCGAAATTGCGCGGCTTGCGCGCAAATCGCTACGCCGGATCCTCGAAGGCAAGGACAAGGGCGTGGTCATAACGCCTGAGAACCTTTCCGACTTTGCCGGGGTGCGCAAGTATCGTCACGGCATTGGCGAGACCGAGAACGACATCGGCGCTGTGACGGGCCTGGCCTGGACCGAAGTGGGCGGCGAGCTGCTGACCATCGAGGCGGTGACCGTCCCAGGCAAGGGGCAGATCAAGACCACCGGCAAGCTGGGTGAAGTGATGCAGGAATCGGTGCAGGCAGCGTTCTCGTTCGTCAAGGCACGCGCTCCGTCGTACGGCATCAAGCCCAGTATCTTCGCGCGCAAGGACATCCACATCCACCTTCCCGAAGGTGCGGTGCCCAAGGATGGTCCGTCGGCGGGTATCGGCATGGTTACCTCGATCATCTCGACGCTCACCGGCAATGCGGTTCGCCGCGAGGTCGCGATGACCGGCGAAGTTACTCTGCGTGGCCGTGTGCTACCGATCGGTGGTCTCAAGGAGAAGCTGCTCGCAGCATTGCGCGGCGGAATCACCACCGTCCTGATCCCTGCGGAAAACGAAAAGGATCTTGCCGAGATTCCTGAAAATGCCAAGCAGGGTTTGACGATCATTCCTGTCAGCCATGTCGATGAGGTGCTCCGCGTTGCGCTGGTTGATCCTTTGGTGGCGATCGACTGGACCGAGGCTGACGAGCTGGCTGCACAGCCACGAGTTGGTACTGGCGATATCGCGGGCGGTGCTGTCACGCATTGAGGCAGGTTTTCGGGGCGGGATGGTGCATTGCAGCATCCTGCCAACCTGTCACTCGTGTGCCAAAATTACCGTAACAATGCGATAAAACGCCCGGAAACACGCGCTTTTCCCTTTGACAGCGGGAAATAAGTGGTTCTAACTCAACCCCCTCAAAGCCGCGATTCAGTAAATTTCCAACAATAATCAGGGGGTTCCTACGGCATGAACAAGAATGATCTTATTTCTTCAGTCGCTGATCAGAGCGGCCTCAGCAAAATCGATGCCAGCAAAGCGGTAGAAGCGGTGTTCGATTCGATCAGTGGCGCGCTTGCCAAGGGCAGCGAAGTCCGTCTCGTCGGATTTGGAACATTCTCGGTCAGCAAGCGCAAGGCATCGACCGGACGCAACCCGCGCACGGGCGAAAAAATGGAAATCAAGGCATCGACCCAGCCCAAGTTCAAGGCTGGCAAGGGCCTCAAGGATGCCGTCAACTGAACCCTCGAATGCGCCACTCGCGCAGGGCCTGAACGCGCATTTTTAAGCTGGCGTGGCTCGCCAAGCCAGAGGCCTCCATGGCCGACACCGACACGATAAAAAGGTGGTGCAGCAATGTACCACCTTTTTTAATGCCTCTGCATCTGCGCTGTGCCGTTCAATGCCCGGTAATGTCGCTCACCCAGCCTTGCGAATGGCTGCGGTGACGGCGTTGGCCCTGTCAGTTGCCTCGCGTTCGATGGCCTGCCAGTCGGAAATATAAGCAGCAGCAAACCGATTGATGCCCATGCGTCGATATTGCTCGACATGGGCCAGTTCGTGCGCCCAGATCCACACATTCTCAGTCAGCCGCTCGCTGGAGAAGACCACCTGCCGGTTCAACGCCACCGCGCCTTCATCCATGTACCTTTCGGTCAGGAAGGTGCCCAGGTCGATGCGGCCGGTGCCGATGGTCCAGCGGACTGTCTTGAGCAGCTCGGCATCGAAATACGGTGCCAGCACCTCGGTCATATCATCCGGAATCGGCTTTGCGCCAGCACGCGATGCCTGTGCTTCGGCGTGTCGGATCGCCTGGGCCAGCACAGGGCCGGTAATCGCCGATGAGCGCCGGATCAGGCGGCCAGATTCGCGTTGCGCCTGGCTCGCGAAGCGACGCGAGGAATCCGCAGTCTGCTTACCCAAAATCGAAAGCACCCGGGCAACCTCTGGCGGCGGACGGAGCATTTCATCGGTGGGTCGCTCGGTACACCCGGCCAACGTCGCTACCGCCAGCCACGCCAGCGAACCCGCTAAAAACTTCAAACCTTGCATGGCGGGACAGCTAGGCGATCCGTTACTGGCCCGCAAGGCCGATCAGTGCCTCGGGGCCTTTGTCCAGGCGACTGTTGACCAGCCATGTCAGCACGGACTTGCCCGCGCTCATGACTGGGCCGTCTTCGGTATTGTTGGTCAGAATGCGGCCATCGGTGGTGATCGTGAAGGTGCCTTCGGGCTTGGGCTGCGAAGCTTTGCCGGGTGTACCTGCGGCGCCCGCCAGTGCGCCAAGGCCAGCCATTTCACCACCAACTCCGCCGTTCGAAAACGCGGGTGCGGTGATCTTGACGCTGCCATCCTTGCGCCGGGTCATCGTGACGAACGGCATCACCGCTGCGCCGCCATCCATCAAGGGAAACGAAAAGCCGTGACTCAAGGTGCCGGAGATTGCATATTCGACATCGATGATGCGGTTGCCGCGATAGGTTACCGATTTCCAGCCATCCTGCTTTTTCAATTCGCCGATCAGTTCGGCTATACTCTCCTCGCTGCCGAAATCGCCCATGCCTTGCGTCATCGCCCCGGCCTCGGCCTGGTTGGCGGACTGCGCGGCGGCGAAATCTTTGCGCTGCTGATCAAGCTCGGCCGTTTTGCATTCGCGCTCTTCAGAGGTCGTTTCATCATAGCAGGGGCTTGCAGCGAATTCGGCCGGGGGCGAGGCCGTGTCGGTGACGACGATCTCGCCTGTATAGGTGAACGCGAAGGTGCCATCGCGTTGCAGGTCGAGGGTCGAAGCGAATTTGCCGGGAGATAACAGGCAGCCGGTTAGTAGCAACGGTGTAGCTAGGGCCGCGATCAGTCGGAACATTTTCATCGGTCAATCCCTTCGGCGCGACCCATTGGAACGGGGCTCCACCATGCAATGTCGGTCAAGCCGGGTCCAGCATGATCAGCGCCTCGGGGGTCTTTGTACGACGCGCGTTGATCGTCCACTGCAGCACCTTCATGCCATCCGACGCGACAGGGCCGTCATCAGTGTTGTTGGTGAGAATCTCGCCATCGGTGCGGATGGTAAAGCTTCCCTGTGGCTTGGGAAGGCTCGTAAACATCTTTGCCTCTTCGCTGTCGCTGCTGCTGCCAAACGCCCGCATGATCTGCATCAGCCCCGCCATTCCGCCACCCATCCCGCCCTCGCTCCCGGTCGCGGCAAACGCGGGGGCATCAATGCGCACCGCACCGTTGGCGCGCGCTGCCGCAACGACGAAAGGCGAAAGCCCTTGCGTTTTCTCGATCACGGGAAAGGTAAAGTCCTGGTCGATGCGGCCCGAAACCGTGTAGTCGATCATGAACAGTCCGTCGCCCTGATGGACCACGTCGCGCCAGCCCTTCTGCTTCTTGATCCGGACTATGAACTCCTCGATCGCATCCGGAGAGCTCGGGTCGATCCCGCCCAGCAACCCCTTGACCATTTCGAGCATCCGCGCGTCCTCGGCCTTTTTGGCTGCGACCTGGTCGTCCCATTCGGTTTTCTGTCGCTCGATTTCGGTCTCGGTGCATTCGCGCTCGAACGTGTCTTCGGCCCAATCCTCGCCATCCTGCAGCAGTGCTGTCTTGAGCACAGCGCCATCGATCTGCGCCGGATCGCCGTAACAGGGGTTGGGGATGAAGCTGCCGGTTTTGTTGTCCATCGCTGCGCCCATCGCCACCAGTTGCGACAGGCCCATCATGTGGATTTCACCCCGATAGGCAAAAGTGAAACCGCCGTTGCGCATCACCGTCATGTTGGCGGTGAACTTGCCTGGGGTGAGCAGACAGCCGGTGAGCAGCAGCATCGCCGCTGCGATCGCCGCTATCTGTACAGCAATCCGCCCCCCTATCGGCATCAGCCTTCTCCCCGGTCCATCCGAATTGCATAGAGGGAAATCGCAGCCGCATTCGAGACGTTGAGGCTTTCCATCGCCGAGCTGATCGGCAGCTTTGCCAGAACGTCGCAATGTCCCGCGACATTGGGTCGTAGGCCTTCGCCCTCGGCGCCCAGCACCAATGCGATCGGCCCTGCGCCCAGAGTTTGGGCCAGTGTGTCCTCCGCGTCGCCATCGAGTCCTATCCGCCAATAGCCTGCCTCGGCCATCTCCTCGAGCGCGCGCGCAAGGTTCACCACCCGGACCCAGGGTACGATCTCGAGCGCGCCGGAGGCCGCTTTGGCAATGGTGCCCGATTCGGGCGGGGCATGCCGGTCCTGCGTGACGATAGCTGCCGCATCGAACGCCGCAGCCGACCGGAAGATCGCGCCGACGTTGTGCGGATCGGTCACCTGATCGAGCACCACAACCGGACGGAGCGGATCACCCGACAGCACCTCGGCCAGCAGCATGTCGTCAAGCGGTTCGACCTCGATCACAACGCCCTGATGCGGCGCATCGCGCGCCACCAGTCGGGCCAGATCAGCGACATCGGCGAATTCGACCGAAACGCCAGCGGGAAGTTCAAATTGCGCCAGCGCCTCACGGGTGCCGCGAATCCAGCGAATCTGTCGTTCAGGATTGTTGAAAGCGGCTTCCACCGCATGGGTGCCCCAGAAACGGGGAAACTTGCCACCTTCAAGACCGGCCTTTCGCTGCCGGTTGCGCACGCCGCGCTTTGCCATATTCTTCGGATCTTTCATGGGCGATGCCATCGCCGGGGGTCGGGATGCTTTCGCTTTTCGTCCTGTCGGCATTGACAGGCAAGCGCGAATTGTTCAAGGGACCGCCTCTCGGCAAATACGGCCTCGCTCGCGGGGCCACACACCAGGGAAATGCGTGTGGACAGGTGGCCGAGTGGTTAATGGCAGCAGACTGTAAATCTGCCCGCGAGAGCGTACGCTGGTTCGAATCCAGCCCTGTCCACCACCCTCTGCTCTGAGAGGGTCTGCTGAAATCCCTAGAAATCCCCGAAATTCAAGCGTATAATTGCCTTTATCGTCTAGGCGCGTCTTGTGCTGTATCACTACAGCCGGTTGCCAATGTGGGAGGGATGTGGGAGTAAATCGCCTTACTCCCACACCGATCAATTTCCGCAAATGGCGATTAAGTGTGGGAGTAAGCGATGGGCAAACTCACAGTCGTTGCAATCAGGGCAGCATTGTCGAATCCCGGTACCTACCACGACGGTGATGGGCTAGCCCTCAGGGTGGACAAGAGAGGCGGAGCATACTGGCTCTTGCGTCTGCAGCGCGACGGCAAGCGCCAGGACATCGGGCTGGGAAGTGCCACGCTTCTGTCACTCGCAGAGGCCCGGCGTAAGTCCGTAGAGCTGCGCAAAGCGGTCAAGGTTGATCGGCGCGATGTTGTGATGGAGAAAAAAGACGAAGCAGCAGCGAAGGTGACTTTCTGCGACGCCGCGCGCCAGTATCATGCAGAAAATAGGGCGGGCTGGAAAAGTGCCGTTTATGCGCGCCAATGGCTCGCCAGCCTGGAAAACTATGCGTTTCCCAAATTGGGCGATGTGCCGACCGGCAGCATTACAGCCGCCGACATCATCACGGTGCTGAAACCGATCTGGCAGGAAATTCCTGAGACCGCTCGCCAAGTGCGCAACCGGATTTGTGCCGTGCTGGACTATGCTCACGCTAAAGGCTGGCGCTCAACCGAGGCACCTTCAGGCAATAGTAGTCTGAAGGCAGGGCGCGGGTTGCCCCGGCAGGTAAAATCGCGAGAGAATCGCAAAGCAATGCCCTATGTTGGTTTGCCCGCCTTTATAACCGCTTTGCGGCGTAAGCCATCTTTTGGGCGGATGGCCCTCGAACTGCTTATTCTTACAGGCGTCCGCAGCCAAGAGGTCCGGCTAGCGACATGGTCTGAATTTGATCTTGAAGGCCGTCTGTGGGCTATTCCGGCCGATCACATGAAGCGGGGCAAGGCGCACATGGTTCCGATCTCTGACGCGGCACAGGCGGTGCTGGCGAAAGCGGATGCTTTTCGGCTTCCGGACACCGATGTTGTTTTCCCCGGTGTGGCGGGCAAACCGATGTCTGACATGACGTTGCTTAAGGTGCTGCGCGACATGAGCGAGCCGTTCCACGTTCATGGATTTCGCTCCACATTCACTGATTGGGCGGCGAACGAGGGCTTTGCTGATCCCGTCGTCGAGGCGGCGCTAGCTCACAAGACGCCCGATGCGGTGCAGGCTGCCTATCGCCGTACCACCTATCTTGGCACTCCGGGCCAGCCGGGTGAACGCGTCAAACTGATGAATGCCTGGGGTCGCTTTTGCGTTGGCGGCGTGGTCGGCATGAACAAGGTCGTACCGCGACCTGCAAACAAAGCGGGATAGCGACGATCGTTCTTCCCAGGCTCAACTCTCCCGACACGCCGTCACGAGAGTGCGAACCACTCTAACCGGCCGACTTTTGGTCAATCGACGACGACATCCGTGGAGAACCGGATTGTTCGTTCCCGCCGAGACCCGTCATTCGGGCGACGAACCGGGATCGACGGTTTTGCTCCAATTCCGGAGATCTGCGGAGCTTGGCGGCGCGAGGCAACGAACGTCGGGGCCTTGGTGGTGACCGATGGCGGCTGAGTGCAACCAATAAGGTGCTGTGGTGAACGGCTGGTTCGGCATTTTCGGAAGTACGGCAAATGGGCCGGTTGTTGAATGGCAGGTCCTGGCCACGAAAGGGCTGAAGCCGCATGTCGGGTTTCAGGTAGCCGCCATAGAGCATCCCACGGCTGCATTTGGGTGGAAAGTAGTCGCTCATCTTTTCAAATGACCGCCACGCCAACTTTCAGTCGTGCGCTTTGGTTTTCGGCGTTTTCTCAGCCATTCAAAAAATACCGGCACGAGGAGGGTTATAGCCAAAACAATGGCCAGGCAGCTGATCCCTAACCAAGTATATGCCACCGCTTCTGATTGCATGAAAGGCCGGTTTCCAACTGCAATGCCGCTGAAAACCCCAGCCCAACCTAGCGGGAATAGAATTGTTCCAGCTATTGCTCTGTGGCGAAACGAGAACCACCGAGGTAACATGAAAAAGGCGGCAATCAAGACCAACGCCCCCGCCCATAGTCCAATTTCGCTCCAATCCATGGCTAGCAGTTTGAACAACGCTCTGAACTTCTGCAATGGGGTCGCAAGCCCCCGCGCAGATTTTTTCGGTTTGTCGCTTTTACCTGCAGCTCTGGAAGCGACCCCGCTGCTGACCTTGCGCACAGAATGTGGTATCCCACAGACATGCGTGCAACCTACCTCGTCTATGCTCTGATCTCATTGATTGCCGCAGCAGTTATTTGGGTTTTCGTGGCTGGTTGGGCAGGCAAAATCGTGTTTTTGCCTGACGCATCATTGCTCGCGTCAGGGGAGTGGTTGAGCTGGGCTTTCTTCGTCGCCCTGATGTATGCGCCGATAGCGTTCGCTGGCTGGATGATTTTTATGGCCCAGCGCAACGACGGCTAACCACCGAATTTCGGCCATGGGGCGCACTCACATCCAATACTGAAACCTGACGGGCAACCATCCCAGCATTGCTGAAAAAAGCCGCCGTTCTGCACTCGACCCCATAGCGGACGTGGGTAGCAAGCGTTATGCTAGGGATGTGAAGCCGTTTTTACTCTTCTTCGCGGTGTGGTGCGCAACGCTTTTTGCTGGGTGCTCGGTCGAAATCGATGCGACACAGGCAGTTGCCAGCGTAGCATCAGCGAAAGAAGTTGAGGGGGACCCGCACGCATCATCCGCTCGCCCCGATCGCGCAGGCGTTTGGGTAGCAGTTAAGGCATTGATAAGGCGGGAAGCCGTTGAACAAATTGTCTACTGGCAGGTCTATCCTCATGTTTACATTGTCGACTGTTCTTCTGGCCTAGTGACCAACGTCGGGACCGACCCTGACCTTGAAGGCTTCCAATTTGATAACTTCAACGCCGTGCGCGGTGCCCTAAACAAGCATCCAACGACGCAAGTTTTCGAACTGCGAAGTCTGATATTTGCCCGTCCGAACGACTTTCAAATGCCGCAGTGCCTGCAGTTTCGGGGCGGCAGCTACACCGGACAGAAAATTGTCGAAACGCGCACCCCAATCCGTGTAGTCGGTCGACTTCTATAGGGCCATTTTCCACCCATAATCAGCCATACATCAGCCGCTTGGCGCTTCCTGCAACCTGACCGGCAGTTATCCGAGCATTTCCAAAAAAAGCTGCCGTTCAGGAAACGACCCCAAACCGGACATCACGTAGCGCGTGCGCGTAGCCCAGTTTCAAGTGTCCTCACCAACTGAAATCCGGGGTAATTCAGCTTTGTGTATTTATGCCTGTAGTAGACGTTCCAGTAACTGGCCACGCGCTGCTTAGTCAGTTTCCAATAGGCAGTATTTTCGGATATAAACAAGATCAT
The DNA here is from genome assembly GCF_014639875.1 of Blastomonas aquatica. Lineage (GTDB taxonomy): Bacteria > Pseudomonadota > Alphaproteobacteria > Sphingomonadales > Sphingomonadaceae > Blastomonas > Blastomonas aquatica. The sequence goes on from NZ_BMGD01000003.1 coordinate 828,020, forward strand.
CGCGTCAAGATTTGACGGGGATGTCGCACCTGCGATGTCCTCGATGATCTCGACGACATACTCACCAATCAGGGTTACCACAAAGGGTGCAGACCATGGCTGCACCGCGGGTAGAAGTGATCGCAAAGCACGCTGCCGGTCAAAGCCGTTGGAACTCTGAGTTTGGAGACAGGCGGCCATTTGCGCGATGCGGCCGTCATTCGAGGGTGCGCTTTGGGCCTCGCTATATTGCAGCCGTCGCGGCACGAGTATTTTCTCTCCGCCAACTAGAAGGCTCACTTGGTTGGCCCATTGTCGTGGATCAAGAAGGCCATGGACCACCATTCCGGCTTCGACCGCGTTTGTCCTCATCGACATGGGGAACGCGTCTGCAAGCTGGCTGACGTCAATTTTAGTGAGCATCTGAGGGTGGTTCATGGCCTCGATTGTCTAGCTTTCGCGATTTCCGATTTCCACCCCAGTTTCCGTCGAGCCTTAGGTTTTCTGCGCTCACCGGTAGCGGCCATCGGGCAATGCCCGACGGCCGCCTTCAAAGTCAGATTTCCGTACGCTCAGCAAGGATCAGCGCATCCTCCACGTCGACACCCAGATAGCGAACGGTGTTTTCAATTTTGGTGTGCCCCAAAAGGATCTGCACCGCGCGGAGGTTGCCTGTGGCACGGTAAATCATCGCGGCCTTCGTTCGCCGCATCGAATGCGTGCCATAGTCTTCGCGCCGCAGTCCGATGGCTGTAACCCATTCATCTACTAGCCGGGCATATTGGCGCGTGCTCATCGGGGAGTTGTGATCGAACCGACTGGGGAACACATAGTCCTCAGCTGTACCGCGACGGCGCTGGAGCCATGTCGCAAGGCTCCCGCGAGCGTCAGCGGTAATCTCGAACTGCACAGGTCGGCCTGTCTTCTGCTGGATCACCAGTGCCCGCGTCCGAAAATCGGTCCCAGCTACCAGATCGCCGATCTTCAGCTTCACGAGGTCACAGCCGCGCAGCTTGCTGTCAATGGCGAGATCGAACAGCGCGCGGTCGCGCAGTCGCTCCTCGCGGTCGAGAAAGAAGCGGATCGCCCAGATCTGCTTCTGAGTGAGAGGCCGCTTCGTACCGACATTTTTGCCAGCATTCCAGGCCACGCGATTTTGCATCGCAGGGTCAAGGTGAGAGTAGGTCATCGTCATTCTCCTTGGCCGTGATTGGCCAAGAACAAAGAACGGGCTCCAACTGGTTCGCGCGAAATAAAGCGGACGTTCTTGCCGCGAAGCCCTTATGACCGCTTTCAGGAAGCGATGACGACCAGCCTAATGACCGATATTAGGGCGCAAAGCTGACTGGCGGCTTACCGAACTGATCGTGTTCTGCAATGCTTTGGCGCGCGAGATAGGTTCAGCCCCCTCAATCCTAACGCTCGGGACAAACCTCCAGCAACGTTGTCGGCCCCAGCCAGCTCAGCCCGCTCAATCGCTGACCCCATAGAACATCGGGTTCTGCAGCCACTCTTCGACAGCCGATTCCCGCCACCCGCAGCATCGCTCTGCGATTTTGACCTGCCTCGGGAATGTGCCCGCCTGTATCTTGCGGTACAGCGTCGCTCTTGAAAGACTGGTGCGATCAAGCACGGTGTTGAGCCGCAGGAACCTGTCGGGTGCATGGGATGCCATGGCCATTGTCTCCATCCGGTGATGTGGTCTGCCCCTGCCTGCGATGAGATTGGCGATGTGCCGCTGCGCGTCAATCGAGCCACATGCGGCTATCTCGCAGGCAATGGGGCAGGGGAGCGCTGCTAGCCGATCGCCGGACATGGCGGCGTAAGCAGAATATTTCTGCTCACGGCATCTCACAATGTTTCATCGTTCAGCAGCGCATCTGCGGTCGCCGCTTTGCGGCGGCGTTAGCCCCGCTCGGGCGGGACACCGGGGTGCGTCAATCGCCTCTAGCCACGCCAGGCCAGCGCGCAACCCGCGTTGCGGGTCCTCCACTTCGTTGCGGTGCTTGTCGCATGCGCGCCGTCCGTTGCAGCGTGGCTGCCAGCTCCTGTCTGCCGCCCCCCAGCGCCCCTTCCGGGCCGGGGCCGGATGGAAGGAGACAAGGCCATGGAAAACATTACCAACCGCATCAGCCTCTATTCTGAGGTCACACAACGCATCATCGCCGAGC
>NZ_BMGD01000004.1 GCF_014639875.1 Blastomonas aquatica
GAGCATGCGCTGGAGGCTGTGGCGCGGCGGCTGGCGGGCGTCACGGCTGCGGTCGATGGCTTTGCTGAGCGGCAGCAGGATCTGCTTAGCCGCGATTACAGCGAAGACCTCGCCTTGATCCATCAAAGCTGCGAAGACCTGCGTGAGACGATCGATGCGTTGGCGCAGAAGCCCGCGCTGGTGCTGACTCCCGAGATGATAGTTCAGCAGATCGAGGCGGCGGGGCGGCAGGTGCGCAAGGATGCCGATCTGGCTCTGGCTGCCGTCCACAACAATCTTCAGAATGCGATCAGCGCTCTCGCCAGGATGACAGGTTCGGTACGAACGGTGCGGCAGCAAAACCAATGGCTTGCCGGGGCTGCTGGTTTAGCTCTTGTACTGGGTACGATGGGCGGGTCGATCATCCTGCCTGCGATCGACTGGGTTGTGCCAGAAGGCTGGCTGTGGCCTGAAAAGCGGGCAATGTCGGCATTGCACCGTAACGGGTGGGCAGCAGGAGAACGCTTGCTTCTGGTCTCCGATCCGGAGCGCTGGAAGGCCATCCAGGCCGCGGCAACATTGTCGGAGGCAAACAGCGGCGCCATCAAGAGATGCGCCAGGCGCGCCGCAGACCGGAAACTCCGAAGCGTCGGTTGCACAGTTGAGGTAGAGGCACGAGATTACTGAATTGCCCCACTTGAGCTCACCACTGGACCTCAAAGATTGTAACGTGGTGCCCAGCATTGGATAGAGTCTGCGGCAGCTTTGCGCCCCAATCTCGGTCATTAGGCGGATCGTCATCGCTTCTCGAAAGCGGTCATAAGGGCTTCGCTGCAAGAGCGTCCGCTTTATTTCGCGCGAACCAGTTGGAGCCCGTTCTTTGTTCTTGGCCAATTACGGCCAAGGAGAATGACGATGACCTACTCTCACCTTGACCCTGCGATGCAAAATCGCTTGGCCTGGAATGCTGGCAAAAACGTCGGTACGAAGCGGCCTCTCACTCAGAAGCAGATCTGGGCGATCCGGTTCTTCCTCGACCGCGAGGAGCGACTGCGCGACCGCGCGCTGTTCGATCTTGCCATCGACAGCAAGCTGCGTGGCTGCGACCTCGTGAAGCTGAAGATCGGCGACCTGGTAGCCGGGACGGATTTTCGGACGCGGGCAATGGTGATCCAGCAGAAGACGGGCCGACCTGTGCAGTTCGAGATCACCGCCGACGCTCGCGGGAGCCTTGCGACATGGCTCCAACGCCGTCGCGGTTCAGCTGAAGACTATGTGTTCCCCAGTCGGCTCGATCAAAGCTCCCCAATGAGCACGCGCCAATATGCCCGGCTAGTAGATGAATGGGTGACAGCCATCGGACTGCGGCGCGAAGACTATGGCACGCATTCGATGCGGCGAACGAAGGCCGCGATGATTTACCGTGCAACAGGGAACCTACGCGCAGTGCAAATCCTGTTGGGGCATACCAAAATCGAAAACACCGTTCGCTATCTGGGCGTCGACGTGGAGGATGCGCTGATCCTTGCTGAGCGTACGGAAATCTGACTATAAATGCGGCCGTCGGGGATTGCCCGATGGCCGCTATCGGGGAGCGCAGAAAACCTTAAATTCGACGGAAACTGGGTGGTTAGCGGACCTATTGTGCGCATCGCTCCAAAGTTTCGATGGCCGACGAAGAGAGTGGCTGATTATGGCGGATCCTGGTTTTGACGGTGCCATCTGAAGGCTGCACCGAGAGGCGCATCTGCCCGTCGGCTGAAAGATAAGTCATCCCTATTTGGCAAGGCGTCCGACCGGTGCTTCCCCAACGGCATATACTAATTGGCTCGAGGTCACTCTTGATCTGCCTACTCTTGCTGGAAATGCACTCCATCACATTGCTCAAGCTTCGCTCACTCACATAGAGCGTTGTCAAGGCATACTCATCCCCCCGCACGAAGTTCGAAACCAAGACTACAGCGACGAGACAAGCGAAGATAGCGAACAGAGTTTTGATCACGGCGTGCCCCTGAAGTATTCAACCAGACAATGCGTTGTTTCGCCGGAGGCCTATGCAGTCAACGTCCGAAATGGGGTCGCTTTGCGAATTTCCGGTTCTGGCAAAAAATCCGTTGAAGCTGCCCGGCGGGTTTGAGGAGCAGGTCGAACCCCGGCTCATGGCCGCACTTGGGTGGATTTCGGACGCTTTCGCATCTATCGTCGCATGATGCGAAAACTGATTATTGCAGTCCTTGCCTGCTCTGCTTTTGCTTCACCAGCTTGTGCGGAGCCGAACCTTGAAAAGGGTTTCGACGGTGCGCTGCGCGGGTGCGAGGAATGGCTGCTAAATCCCGCAAGCTGGGCAGAGGGAGCCCGCCAATTCATCGACGCTGTCGGCCTTGGTGAGCAGATGGGGCTTGTTGACCGAGTGGAAGAGGTGAACCTGCCACCGCTCGAACTTCGGCGCGCGAACCACTACTGGCGCATCAATTCGACGACAAATGCAGGCTATGTCCTCGTTGTCTCCGACCAATTGCCAATGTGCCACATCACTGGTGGCGGCGGCGCAGACCTTCAGCCGAGCATTCAGAGCGTCCTCGCCTCAGATGAATTTAACCGAAGGTGGCAATCCGATAGGTCAACTGTAAAGAACGGCATGGCAACGACCGTTTTCCGCAACAGAGAAGAACCGGCCTTGTCCATCACCATCAGCCGAGCGGACAAAGCGGGTCAGCGATTGGATAGGGTGCAGGTGTTGGCGACTGCCGTCTACGAGATGGGCGGCTAATACCCCGACCCCATGACCGCAACGGGGTCGCTCCCAGAGCTGCAGGAAAAAGCGACAAACCGAAAAAATCGGCCTGGCGGCTTGCGACCCCGTTTCGGACATTCGCGATCGATGCTAAGCGTTGAGACATGCAAGTCAGTCGTATTCTCCTTGCCGCTCTAGTAACTTTACTTAGTGCTTGTGGCCCGAGCGGCCCGCCTTCCACTCCATTGTTCATCGGCGTTCAAGGTAAAAGCTACGCTGAGGGAACTCAACTGATCCAGAACCGTGTGATCACACGATTTCCCAAGGGAAGTTCGGAAGTTGCTCTGAAGAAATATCTGGAAGAGCAGGGTCTGCAAATTGAGACGAACTCGCGCTTGCCTGAGCCATACGCGGGTCGCGCTTCGGTGAAATACGGGGGATCGATTTGCGGGAGCCAAATCCGCGTGATTTGGATGGCAAACGAGGCCGGAAAGGTCGACAGCATCGACGCCTTGTATAGTGACAGCGGTTGCCCTTAGGGTCCGGAAACCACCCACAGATCGCCATTCAACACGGTTCGGTGCGCGCCCAAGACCGGACAGGCACCTATCGTAGCGATTCCGCCAGAACCGGAAATTCTTTTGCCGACCCCTTTGTGGTCATTGCAGCCTGCGGTAAGATCATGGCCATGAGACGCATTCACGCAGGCAGCCTTGTCCTCGTAAGTAGCTTGCTTGGTTGCCAATCGGGCACGCCTAGCGCGGAAACAACGCAGCGCGTTGTCGAGGAATCGCAAGCACAGAGTGTCTTTGGTGTAAAACCCAACTGGCTGAAGTTTACCGATAAGCCTGAGCTTTTTGATCGGGTGCGTGACCAAGCCTATAGCTATTGTCTGTCAGGCGGACGGATCAATATGGAATGTGCTGACAAGCAGGACGAAGCAGTAGAGGCGTCTGTGCTCGCGATACACATTGCTTCCGCTCAGGCGGAGATGACGAACAAAGACGCCTTGGGCACCAAAGAGAGATGGGTCGCCATTAACCCGGATATAGCGCCGCGTGTGGCGAAGGAATGCTGGTCACTCTACGAGGAGCATGGGGCATCAGACGCTCGAATCCTGGCGGTATGTCTTGGCAATCTGACAGACTATTCGCCGCTCATTCAGCTGCCCGTCGCGAATTGAAGCGGCCATTCCGCAAACCACCCAGTTTCGGCCATGGGACGCCCTGCGGTGGCTGGCTGAAAGCTGACATGCAGCTTCAGCCATTCGGTGGCCAAGACCTGCCATTCAACAACCGGCCCAATTGCCGACCTTCCGCTGATGGGACTTTGCTGCCGTCTACTAGCGCATTGCGAACGTCTGATTTTGCCAGGAACTGACCTCCAGCGCTCACCCGAACGATATTGAAGATCAACGGAAAATGGGCTAAACGCGTCGAATTGTAATTTTGCGGATCGACCGGCCTAGGGCCACGCTTCGTTGACCCTTCCGGGGACCGCAGGTGACGCACGTTTTTGTAGTGCATCCGCCATTTCCGTTGGCTAAATTGCGCGCTCAACTTAGATTGTGGCTGTCGCAAACTGCGGGCGAGGCTTTCATCGAATGGACGAGAAGACCGGATCATTTCGACCCGAACCGGGTGAGGGGTATTTCAGTGGCCTTGTCGCCCTCAGTGTGCGGTCGCCAGCCAACCGCATTGCCACGCAATTCCCTGTCAATCTGCTTCTCGAACTCGACGAGCATATCCTTGAAGTCGCCCCGCAACCTGGGTTCCTTCAGCGCGTAACCCAGCGCTTCTCCTTGCCGTCAGACAGCGCGCCGTCGCCGATCAGACTCGCCATCCGTCTGCGCCATTGCACAGTGCGTTACCTAGAGGACGGGGTCTCGGTGATCGCCGAGACGAAGTACCGCAGCCCGATTGAAGTGGGCAAATACACCGAGTCGACGTCAGAGAATGAAAAGGCAAAGCGCGAGAGCAGCGTCAGCGCCAATTCCACGTTGAAGACCGGAGCGACGCTCTCTCGTCCCATATTCAGCGTGCAAGGCCAGGTCGAAGCCGACGAGGACTGGCATGGAAACAACAGCACCGAGCGCGCGATCAAAGTGACCAAAGACCTCTATGAGGTTGAGGCAATCCCGAATGGCTGGCGTGTCGGCGACCGACAACTCGGCGACCCGCTCAAGCGTGGCGCCCTTCTGAGCGGCCCCTATTTCGGGCGGCCCCAACCCGACTATGACTATACCTGCTGGGTGGAGTTCGCCGATCAAGCCGATGCCGGCTCACTCACCGTCGTCGTCGCCGTCCACGATGGCCTGCAGGTCGAGCGGCTCGACGGTCACATGGCGACCGACAACGACCTCGACGCGGCGGAACGCGCAATGCGCGACAAACTCGCAGCCATCCGTATCGAGCGCGACAAGGCGGGGGCGGGCACTATATCTGACGCTCAGGGTGAAATGCCGCTTTATATCGTCGTTTGCCGATGCGAACGTGGTGATGATCTTGGTGCCGAGGCGGGCGAGGCGCCGCGTCTCGTGCCGTCTCCGACAGCTTTGCTCGAGGGGCCACCGCCGAGGCCGGCCGCCAAAGCGAAGCGTGCCCGGGCTCGTTCGCCACGGGCGAAGCCATGACCGGCTCGTCCGGCAAGGCCGCTCTAGTGGAGGATCTGTACGCGCTCTACGCGGAGCCGACGGGACTGTTCGATCATATGGTGGAAGCGGGAGGTCTAGATCCCGCGACCGATTTTCGCGATCGTGACCTTCGCACGATGTTGTTTCGCGGCGCGGATCTCGCAGGCTTCGATTTCTCGCGATCTAACCTTGTCGGAACCGCTATACGCCGCGCGCGCCGCGTCGACGCCTCGACCAAACTCGACGGCGCACTTCTCGACGAGCTGGATCAGGCGTGGCTTGCGCGGCGGCTCGATGGCGAGGGCCGATCTCGTCCAGCGCCCGCCGTTCTCCTGTCGCCGGTCAACAATCCCTTTGCGCCCGGCGCCGGTACTTTCCCACCGTTGCTCGCGGGTCGCGCAGACATCATTGAACGTGTCGAAGTCAGCTTCCAGCGGCTTCGACAGGGACGACCGGTACGCTCGTTGATCCTAACTGGCCTGCGCGGTGTCGGAAAGACGGTGCTACTTTCCGCGATCCAGGCGGTCGCTGAGCGCGACCACATGATCGTCGTGCGTCTCGAATCGATCGGTGAGCGGTCGCTGCCAGGCGCACTTGTGCCACCACTGAGACAGACCCTGCTCGCGCTCAGCGAGGGTGCACCTAATAAAATGGATGTCGAGAAGGCGCTCAGCGCCCTCGCAAGCATTGCTGAACTCACGTCGCTCGATGAGGAATTAAGTGGGGAGATCAGCGGATTGACGACCCCCGAACTCGCGGACGATAGCGACCTGTACTTCGATCTTTCAGACCTTTTTTCGACTCTTGGAGACATAGCTGAAAAGCGCGGGTCCGGTTTCGTCCTGATAATCGATGAAATGCAGTATCTTGCAGATAAGCAGCTTGCCGCGCTCATGGCCGCGCTGCACCAGCGATCACAGAAGGCGCGTCCGGTTATGATCGTGGGTGCCGGACTCCCGATATTGCTCGGCAAAATTGGGTCCGTCATGTCCTATGGTGAGCGGCAGTTCGAGTTCATCCACATCGGCCCGCTCGACGAAGTAGCGACGAACGATGCCGTTCTTGGTCCCCTCGTAAAGGAAGGGGTCCTGATCGAACCGGACGGGCTTGCCGCGATCTACGCGCACACAGAGGGTTATCCCTATTTCATCCAAGAATGGGCGCTCCACAGCTGGAACGAGGCCAAGGTTTCGCCAATCACCCGTGAGCACGTCGAGCGCGCGACCACGGCGGCATTGGCGCATCTCGACGAGAATTTCTTCCGCATGAGGTTCGATCGGCTCACCCCGTCAGAGATGCGCTATCTTCGGGCGATGGCAGAGCTTGGCCCGGGACCGCACCAGAGCCAGGATGTCGCAGGGGTCCTCAATTCGAAGGTCGTCGGCCTGGGACCAGTCCGTGGGAGCCTGATCAGAAAGGGCATGATATATTCCCCGACCCATGGTGAAACGGCTTTCACCGTCCCGCTCTTCGACGACTTCATCCGACGCGCGATGCCGAGCCTCTAGCGAGCCCGCCAGTATGGATTGCAAGGCCGCGACGGTAGCATGAATTTTTTTGACATGCTTGGATCGGAAGCGCCCGAACCGCGCGTATAGGGTCAGGGCTCACAACCACTGTGTGACGGCAGCCGCGAGATAGATAGCGCCGAGGAAATTGACGGCGAGTCAGTCGCATCGGGCGGCATACGGCGGAAATCCTTGAGGCGGCAGAATATACACTCGACGGCATTGCGGCCTTCGCAAAGCGGGCGCGAGGAGCAGGTTCTCCAGTGGCGCTTTGCCTTGGAGGGGATGTTTGGCGCTGCGCCCAAGCGCTCGATCAGGTCCCGGATGGCGTTACTATCATGGGCCATGCGGGCAAGTATGATCGTGCGCAGCTCGAAGTTGTCGAACAGGGGGTCGGATGCACAGCAGGCCGCGATATTGCCGCTGGTTAGAAGGAAGCGGAGCGGTCGGCCGTCGCCACCTGCAAGGGCATGGAGCTTGCAATTGCAACCACCCCGGCTGAGCCCCATGGCTTGAGAGCACGCCCCCGTTTTCTATCGCCCGCCGAGCGGAGGGCCTTTATATGATTGCGATAGATCTTGTGGGCTGCTCATTACTGCCAGACATTTTGGCGCACAGCCTGAGGGTAATCCTGCCGAAAGCTGCCCTCCAGAGCCCGATTGACGAACGGCTCGTTTTGGGTCGGATGCTGCCGAAATATTGGGGCTCAAACCCTGTCCATAACTCGGTCAATCGCAAGCCAAACTCTGCTGAGTGATTCTCGAAAGCAAGCAAAGCTCAAGTTCGAGGAAATTCCATCGCGGAGTTCAATCGAATCTCGCCTTAGGTTTATCGTTCGAGAGGGTGTTGGAGAGCCTTCGCCAGCCATGGCGCACAAACTTTTTTGACAGCCCAGATGTTACCTAGGGCGTTACCTAGAGCCATTTCCCGTCAATCTGACGAAAAAGGTAACCCGGCAACCATTTGAATTTAATAGAAAAATGGTGGACGCACTTGGGCTCGAACCAAGGACCCGCTGATTAAGAGTCAGCTGCTCTACCAACTGAGCTATGCGTCCATTCCGTGGCGGCGTGGTTTCGAATCAACCGCCGCTCGGGAGAGCGCTGCCTATAAAAGATTGGGCGCGGATGAAAAGGCTTTTGTGCGGTTTCCTGCGATTTTCTGGTCACCACCCGCGATCGCGAGCACAGCAACGGCGATCAATCGATCACCCGGCCGCCGCTGCCGCTGCTTTGGCGGGTGTTGTGTGCGATCCCCATCAACAGTCCGATGCAGATCATGATCGTCATCATCGATGACCCGCCATAGCTGAGAAAGGGCAGGGGGATACCGACGACCGGGGCCAGGCCCGTCACCATCAGCAAGTTGATCGCGATATAGAAGAAGATCACCATGGTCAGCCCGCCGCCAGCAAGCTTGCCGAAGCGGCCGGGGGCATTGAGTGAGACGAAGGTTGCCCAGCGCAGTAACAGCGCGAACAGCCCGATAACCACCAGCCCGCCGATCAGCCCCCATTCCTCGGCCATTGTCGCAAACACGAAATCGGTGTGGCCCTCGGGCAGGTATTCGAGCTGATTTTGCGACCCCTGCAGATATCCCTTGCCGCTAATGCCGCCCGATCCGATCGCGATCTTGGACTGGCTGATATGATAACCAGTGCCCAGCGGATCGCTCTCCGGGTCGAGAAAGGTCAGGACGCGGTTCTGCTGATATTCCTTGAGCAGGAAGAAATAGGCGACCGGCACGAATGCGGCCCCCGCAAGCCCCGCGCCGATGAACAGCCTCAGCGGGACTCCAGCAAGGAACATCACGGTCACGCCGCCGGTGACGATCGCGATCGAGGTCCCGAGGTCAGGTTGGGTCATCACCAGAGCGAAGGGGATCCCCATAATCACGAGCGGCGGCCACACCGCTCTCCAGTTGCGCGCCTGCCCGATGGGAAGCAACTCGTAAAACCGCGCCAGGGCCAGCACCACCAAAGGCTTCATGACCTCTGAGGGCTGCAGCCGAATGAACCCCAGATCGATCCAGCGCTGGCTGCCGCCCTTCACCGCCCCGACCAGCTCGACCAACAGCAGCAAAACGGCGACGACGATGTACCCGGGATAAGTCCAAAGCTTGATGAAGTCCTCATTGAACAGCCGGATCACCAATGCCATGATCAGAAACACAGAAAACCGGATGGCGTGCGTACCGGCCCAAGGAGAAAGGCTGCCGCCGGCTGCCGAGTACAGCACCACCACCCCGAAACCGGCGATGCCCAAAGTGATGCAGATGATCTGCCAGGGCATTTCTGCGATCGGGCGGGGGACGAAGCCGAACATGTCAGCCTGTCGGCTCGTCAGGCGGGGTCTGCGGCGCGCGCCCCTCGCTGCGGGCGCGGAACGCGGCAAATTCGGATGCCATGCGCTCTGAGATATTGCCGCCCCATCCAGCCTCGAGCGCGAGCAGACTGTCCATCGCCTTTTGCGGATCGAACATATAGGTCATGAAATCCTTGGCGACCGGCGCAGCGGCGCGCGATCCGCCAAGTCCGTGCTCGATCACCACGGCGGTAGCATAGAGCGGCTGCTCGACCGGGGCAAAGCCTATGAAAAGCCCGTGATCGCGGTATTTCCAAGGAACCCCCGCACCGCCACGGCTCCCCGAGCCAAACCCGCGGACCTGCGCGGTTCCGGTCTTGCCCGCCATCGTGATGCCTTCTAGCGGCAGCTTGCTGCGCGCGGCCGTCCCCTGGCTCACCACCTGCGCCATGCCGAGTTGCGCGATGGCGAGATGCTCGGGGGAATAGGGCAGGGTGGGGGCGAGTTTGCCGTTGGGGATGAAGTGCGGATATAGCTTTCGACCCGATGCGATGCGGGCGGTCATCACCGCCAGCTGCAGCGGATTGACGATGACATAGCCCTGACCGATCACCGCATTGAGCGAATCCGATGCGGTCCACGCCTGCTTGTACTTGCGCAGCTTCCATTCGCTGTCGGGGATCGTGCCGTACCGCTGGTTTGCACCGGCCAGATCGAATTCCTCGCCCAGTCCAAGTTCACGCGCGACCATCGCGATCTTGTCGTACCCCAGCCGGTGCGCCTGCGCGTAGAAATAGGTGTTGCAGCTCTTTTCAATCGCGCGGGTCATGTTGACCGGCCCGTGGCGGCCGAGACACTGATAGAAGCGGTTGCCGAGGCGATAGCCGCCGGGACAGTTGACCGTCTCGTCGGGATCGACCCCGTTCTGCAGCGCCGCGATCGCAGCCATCGGCTTGAGCGTGGAGCCGGGCGGATACAGCCCGCGGGTCGCCTTGTTGAGCAATGGCACTCGCTCGTCCTGCGACATCATGGCGTATTCCAGTCGCCCGATACCATCGGAAAAGCTGTTGGGATCGAAACACGGCATCGAGGAGAAGGCGAGGATACCTCCGGTCTGGCAATCGATCACCACCGCCGCGCCCGACTCGCGGCCCATCCGCCGCGCGACGAACTCCTGCAACCCGCCATCGATTGTGAGCTTGAGCGGCTTGCCGGGAATATCCTCCTGCACGCCCAGCTCGCGCACGATCTTGCCACGCGCGGTCACCTCGACCTTACGCGCACCTGGCTTGCCTTGCAGCTGCGGCTCGAAATACTGTTCCAGACCGTCCTTGCCGATCTTGAACCCCGGGGTGATCAGCAACGGGTTCCTGTTCTTTTCGTATTCCTCGGCGTTGACGATGCCGACATAGCCCAGCAAGTGCCCGACTGCGGCTCCTGTGGGGTATTGGCGCGAGAATCCTCGCTGCGGTGCGACACCGGGGAGATCGGGCAATCGCACGGATAGCGTTGCAAAGTCCTCATAGGTCAGCCCCGATGCCACCGGTACCGGCTGCAACCCTCGCGCATCCTTCATCGCGGTGCGCAGATCCTCGACCTTGTCGGGTGGCATTTGCAGGATATCGCGCAGCTGTTCGATCGTCGCATCGACATCCTTGACGCGCTGCGGAATCAGATCAACCCGGAAATCGGCCTTGTTGTTCGCCAGCGGTTTGCCGTGTCGGTCGATGATCCAGCCGCGCCGAGGCGGAATTAGCGTCAGGTTGACCCGGTTGCTCTCCGACAGCATTTTATAACGCTCGTTCTCGACCACCGAGATGTACGCCATGCGTGTCGCCAGAATGGCACCTACCAGCCCCTGCGCACCACCGATCAGCGCGGTGCGGCGGTTGAATGTGACATTGAGCGAACTGCGGGTGATCAGCTTGCCGGGTCGTTTCATGGCGTTGGCGCCTTCACCGCTTCAAACGGACATGGTCGAGCCTTGCTACCAGTCGCAGCACCAGGGGGAAGGTGAAGATTGCAAGTATCATCTGGGGATAGAGCACCGACAGGTGGATATCGCTCACGAGAAAATTGTTGATCGCAAGGCCGCCTGCGAGCGCGACTATAATCGACACCGCCGCGATGAACCAGTCCTGCCAGTAATTGCGCCAGATATAGCGCTGATCGATCAGGTTGATCGCAATCAGGATGATCGACCACAACAGCACCGCGCTGCCGACGGGCTGACCGCCGACTATATCATCGAACACGCCAAAGGGCACGCCGACCCAGACCGGCCAGAGACCGGGGCGCAAGATCTGCCAGGAGATCAGCACCATCAGCCCGAACGGAGGCAGGACCGGGGCGGATGCGACCAAAGGCAGTAGCGGGGTCATCGATCCGGCAAGCACCGTCGCGATCGGTATCGAGGCCCGGCGCAAGGGGGAGGCTTCGCGGTTGAGCCGGGCACGATAGGGTGCCTTCATGGCTGCGGCGCGCCGATCGCTGGCACAGGCTGTGACGGCGCAGCGGGCAAGGGGGCGGCGGGCATAGAAGATACCGGCGGGAGCTCGCTCGGTTCAGGGGCGACAAGTTCGGGCTCGTACATTTCCTGCACGATCACGAAATCGGTGCCGGCAGGGTTGGCGAGCAGCTTGCCTATCGCGCCGTCGCTGGTGAGCCGTTCGATGATCGCAACCGGTACGTTGGGGGGATAAATGCCGCCATTGCCCGATGTCACCATGACATCGCCCACCTTGAAGGGGTTCACGCCGATGTCGATCAGCTTGATATCCACCCGGCCATCACCACGGCCCTGCGAGAAAGCGACAACGCCATCGCGCGCGCGGCGCACAGGCACAACGTTTTCGGTATCGCTGAGCAAAAGCACCCGCGATGTATTGGGCCCGGTTTCCAACACCCGTCCAACCAGTCCGCGCTGCGCCCGCACCGGCTGGCTGCGCTGCACGCCCTGACGCGAGCCGACATCGATAGTGGCATAACGCCGGCTGCTCGAGGCGCTGGAGTTTATCAGCCGCGCGGTAGCGACCGGCCGGCCTTCCTGCTTGATCAGTCCCAGCAGGCGGCGCAGTTCGCGGTTTTCTTGGCGGAGCGCGCGCGCTTCGATCATGCGGACGCGATTGCGTTCGACCTCGCGCTGCAACTTGGCATTTTTCGACCCTGCCTCAAAATAGGCAGAAACCTCGCGCCAGCCGCTCTGGGTGCTTACCCGAATTCCGGTCAGCAGCCGGGCTGGTGGCGCAGTGACCTCGGCGGTCATGCTGCGCACGGCGGAAAAGGCCGCTGGATCGAAATAGGACAAAGCAAGCAGCAGCAATCCAGCGAACGCACCGGTAAAGGCCAGCAAATAGCCGGTGAAAATCTGCAACTGCGCCTTGCGGGAGAACCCGGGGCGCCGGTTCCGCGGCGGCGCCATGCTGTGCTCGCCCGTCAGGCGGTCATCAGCACGCCCCGGAAGATCGGATCTTCCATGGCGCGGCCGGTGCCGATAGCAACACAGGTCAGCGGGTCTTCCGCAACCGAGACGGGCAGGCCGGTCTCTTCACGCAGATGCGCATCAAGGCCCTGGATTAGCGCCCCACCGCCGGTGAGAACGATGCCCTGATCGACGATATCGGCGGCGAGTTCGGGCGCGGTGTTTTCCAGCGCGATGCGTACGCCCTCGACGATCGTGCTGATCGGTTCGGACAAAGCTTCGGCGATCTGGCCCTGGTTGATCGAGATTTCCTTGGGGATGCCGTTGACGAGGTCACGGCCCTTGATCTGGATGGTGTGGCCGATGCCGTCTGCAGGCGCGACCGCAACGCCGAAGTCCTTCTTGATGCGCTCGGCGGTGGTTTCACCGATCAGCAGGTTGTGGTGACGGCGGACATAGGAGACGATCGCCTCGTCCATCTTGTCGCCGCCGGTACGCACCGAGGTGGTGTAGGCCAGACCACGCAGCGAAAGCACAGCGACTTCGGTGGTACCACCGCCGATATCGACGACCATCGATCCGATCGGTTCGGTCACCGGCATATCCGCGCCGATGGCTGCTGCCATCGGCTCGACGATCAGCATCACCTGGCTCGCGCCTGCATTCGATGCCGCATCGCGGATCGCGCGGCGCTCGACCGAGGTCGAACCCGAGGGCACGCAGATCACGATCTCGGGGTAACTGAACATGCTCCGCTTGCCGTGCACCTTCTGGATGAAATACTTGATCATGTGCTCGGCGACTTCGATGTCGGCAATGACGCCGTCACGCAAAGGGCGGATCGCCTCGATCGAATCCGGGGTCTTGCCCATCATCATCTTGGCATCGACGCCCACGGCCTTGACCCGCTTGATGCCGTTGATCGTCTCCAGTGCCACTACTGAAGGTTCGTTCAGCACAATCCCCTGATCCTGGACGTAGACAAGCGTGTTCGCGGTGCCCAAGTCGATCGCCATGTTGTGCGAGCCGAACCGGAAAAGTTTGGAGATGAACGACATGCAGACTTTCCAAAAATCAAAGTGGCCAGGAACCATGCGCAGGCAGTGGCAACCGCGCTGTTTTGCAAGCGCAAGAGGTCTCAGATCGGAGGCTAACCCGAGAGCCCGGCCAGACCAAGCGTTGATATGCGGGGAACTCGGGAGTCGCGTCCAAGGCGCGCTTGGGCTAGGACCGAACCCATGTCAATAAGAAGGCTTCCAAACGCACTGATAAACCGGATCGCAGCGGGCGAAGTGGTGGAAAGACCAGCCAGTGCGTTGAAGGAACTGGTTGAAAACGCCATTGATGCCGGCGCAGACCGCATCACTATCGCGCTGGAAGACGGCAGCCTTGGCGGGCTTGAAGTGATCGACAACGGCTGCGGCATGACCCCCGACGACATTGCGCTGGCGCTCGAGCGCCACGCGACATCCAAGCTCCCCGATGACGCCATCGAACTGGTCGCAACGCTGGGTTTCCGCGGAGAGGCGCTGCCCAGCATCGCCAGCGTGGCGCGGCTCTCGATCTCCAGCCGCGTGGCGGGCGGCGATGGCTGGCGGCGGGTGGTCGATCATGGCGAGGTGGTGGAGGACGGTCCGGCTTCGGTGCCGCCCGGCACCCGCATCCGGATGGACAATCTGTTTGGCAATGTTCCTGCGCGGCGCAAGTTTCTGCGATCTGCGCGCAGCGAATATGCCGCGTGCAGCGATGTGGTGAAGCGGCTCGCCATGGCGCGGCCCGATATCGCGTTCAGCTTCGAATCGGATGGCAGGCGCGTGTTCTCGGTTCAGGCGGGCGAAGCGCGACTCACCCGCATCGCCTCGCTGACCGCACGCGGACTGGCCGACAACGCGGTGCTGCTCGATTTCGAGCGCGAGAGCGTGCGGCTGACCGGGGTCGCAGGCCTGCCGACCTACAATCGCGGTGTCGCCGATCATCAGTTCCTGTTCGTCAATGCACGGCCGGTGCGCGACCGGGTGCTGGTGGGCGCGGTGCGCGCTGCCTATGCCGAAATGCTGGCGCGCGACCGACACCCGGTGGTGGCGCTGTTTCTCGACGTTGTGCCCCAGGATGTCGATGTCAACGTCCACCCCGCCAAGACCGAGGTCCGGTTTCGCGATGCCGCTATGGTGCGCGGCATGATCGTCTCCGGCCTTCGCCGTGCACTCGATGAGGGCGGCTTCCGCGCGGTGCAGCGCCCGGCAGAGGGCGCGCTGTCGCGCTGGCAGAGCGAGGCTGCTACACCGCCGCCGCCCGAGCGCGATATGTTCAGCGCAGCTCCGGCCATTGCACTGGCGCCCGCCGAGGAACCGGCGTGGCTTGCGGCCGCCGGGATAGCGGGCGGGTTCGCCGAACGCAGCCAGCCTTATATCGCCGCAGCCCCGATGGGCCGCGCCGAGCCGTCTTATGCTCCGGTGCCGATGGCCGAGCGCTATCCCTTGGGCATCGCGCGCGGGCAGATCGCCAAGACCTACATTGTCGCCGAAGCCGAGGACGGTCTGGTCATCGTCGACCAGCACGCCGCGCACGAGCGGCTGGTGCTCGAGCGGATGCGCAAGGCCGCAGACGGCGGGCGAATTGCTTCCCAGGCGCTGCTGATCCCCGAGGTCGTCGAGCTCGACGAGATTTCCTGCGACCGGATCGAACAGCGCGCAGGCGAGCTTTCGGATTTCGGGCTGGAGGTTGAGCGCTTCGGCCCTGCGGCGGTGCTGGTGCGCGCGGTGCCGGCGATGCTGGGCGGCGGCGATGTGCACGGTCTGGTGCAGGACATCGCCGACGAACTTGGCACATTCGATGCGGCGCTTTCGCTCAAGGAGCGGCTCGATCTGGTCGCCTCGACGATGGCGTGCCACGGATCGGTCCGCGCAGGCCGCGTGCTCTCGGTCGCGGAGATGAACGCGCTGCTGCGCGAGATGGAGATCACCCCGCATTCGGGCCAGTGCAACCACGGGCGGCCGACCTGGGTGAAGCTGGCGCATAGCGATATCGAGCGGCTGTTCGGGCGGAAGTGATCGCAAGCAAAGCTCCTCACAGTCTGCCAGAGGCGAGAGGCACGAGGCTTTAACCTCGTGCTTTGGCGCGCTAGGGTCGATTGTCTGTCCCAAGTCTCCGGAGCATCCCCATGCGCATCGTTTTCCTGTTTCCAATCGCCTTGCTCGCCGCATGCAGCAGTCAAACACCCGCTGATGATTCGACTGGAACGCCCGATGGGTCGAGCGGGAACGCGCCTGCTGCCACCGCGGCTGCAGGTAGCGGGCCTTCAGCCAGCGGGCCTGCGACCTCGCAAGCCGCCGTCCAGGCCGTCGATGCCGAAGGACCGAAGCTTGAACCCCTGCTGTCCAACGCGATCACCGAGGCGGGTCTGGTTTCTGCGTCTTGCAGGTTCAGCCCGGCACAGGGCGCGCTGCCGGTCCTGGTCGCGAGCACGACCGGTGGCAATGGCATCATCTCGGTCGCAGGCAGGCAGATCGATGTCGCGCCTTCGGGCGCGGTCGCGCTGACCGGTGGCAGCTTCGCAGCGCCGGGTGTGACGATGATGGTCTCGGCCTCGGGCAACGCTGCGGGTAGCACAGCCAGCATGCAGGTCACCGGCGCCGATGGCGCGGTGTTCGTCTATCGCGACGGGATCTGGTTCTGCAACTAAGTGCCCGAAGGCGTCATTCCTCGATCGGCGCTTGCGGATTGCGCACCATGATCAGGCCGTTGCTGCGCATCGTCATCACCGGTTCGTCGTTCTGGTTGAAGACGGTGAGGTCGGACTTGAACAGGCCCATTTCGGGGCGCTTTTTCGAGCGGCGCTTTTCGATGACCTTGGATTCGCAGCGCAGCGTATCGCCGGGATAGACCGGCTTGACCCAGCGCAATTCGTCCATTCCGGGTGACCCGAGCCCCGCCTGCTTGTGCTCCTTGAGGTTGGCGACCAGCATCGCCATGGTCATCGCGCACGTATGCCAGCCGCTGGCCGACAGCCGCCCGAAATGGGTCTTGGCTGCCGCCTCGTCGCTAAGGTGAAACTCCTGCGGATCATATTTCGAGGCGAATTCGATCACCTCCTCGCGGACGACGTCATAGCGGCCGAAGCTTTGGGTGACGCCGATTTCAAGATCTTCAAAATACATCATGGCCATGAGTTTCGTTTGGCAACCTTGAAACTGCAAGCGAATTATCGGGTGACTATACCCGAAAGCGTTGCGACAGTGCCATCCGTGGGGAGCGGGTCGAAACCCGCAAGCCTGGCAATCAGCGGGTAGACATCGACATTATCGAACACCGGCAGACTCGGCGTCGGCGTGATCGACGGGCCGAACGCCATGAACAGCGCCAGCATGTCGGGATCGGCATTGTCATAGCCGTGCGCACCGCCGGTGACCGGATTGCGCGGCGGGCCCGAGAGGATGGTCCATCCGGGGGCAGCCAGGCAGATGATCGCTGCGACACGTGGGTTCTTGCCATAGTGCAACCGCGCGGGAAGGTCTTCCTTGCGATAGCACTGCATGTGGTCGTGTGGCTTGAGCAACGCATCATGGACGCGGGTGTCGGTGCCGGTGACCGGCTCGATCGCGCCATAGGGCCCCATCTCGACCGCGATATAGCTCGCCTGATCAATCAGATCGTCAAGCTGGATCACGCGGTCTTCGGCCATCTGCGCCATGCCATGGTCGGCGGTGATGACGATGTTGGCTTCGCGGCCCATCGCGGCGATCCCGGCAACGAGATCGCCGATCCGCGCATCGACCTCGGTGATCGCAGCATCGAGTTCGGGTGACCGGCCCGGACCGAAGCGGTGGCCTATGGTATCGACGGTATCGAAATACATCGTGATCAGCTGGGGGCGGATCTCGGCGGGGCGGCGCATCCAGTCCAGCACGGTGTTGACCCGCTGCGCGTTGCCGATGTTCTGGTCGAAGCGCATCCAGTCGCGCGGTCGCAACTTCAGCCCGGTAGCAGGGTCAACGCTCGCGACCTCGCTGCCCGGCCAGAACATCGTTGCTGCGCGGATGCCTGCCTTTTCGGCGGTGATCCACACAGGTTCGGCCTCGCTCCACCAGAACGGGTCGAGCGCCTGCCGGGCATCGCCCATGCTGAAGATCTGTCCGGGGCGGCGCGGATCCATCATTGAATTGCCGACGATGCCGCTGCGGTCGGGCCGCATGCCGGTGACGATGGTGTAATGGTTGGGGAAGGTCTTGGTCGGGAAGCTCGGGCGCATCGCGGCGGCGACGCCCTTGGCCTTCAGCGCGTTGAGATTGGGTGTAAGGCCGCGGTCGAGATAGTCAGGGCGCATCCCGTCGATCGAGATCAGGATGGTCGCGGGGTGCTCGGCTGCCTGTGCCGTCGCAGGTTGTACTGTCGCAGGTTGTGCTGTCGCAGGTTGTGCAGTCGCCTGCTGGGCTCCGGCAGGCAAGGTTGTCGTTAGTGCTGCGGTCAAGGACAGCGCGATGAATGCGCGGAAGGTCATCATGCTGAAACTCCTGTCATACGCGCCCCGGGGACACCGTGCGCGACCTCGGCGGTGGCGCGACGCTTGATGGTGTTGGTCTTTGTCGAAACCTTGTCGACCACCTGAAAATGGCTGAGCCACGCATCGGGACTGACCTCGCATACGACATAGCCCCGCTGGTCGTTGAGGAACTTGAGCTCGGGGTTGTTGGTCATCATCAGCTCGCTGCCATAGCGCAGGTCCGATCCGTCACCGCCACTGCTGATCGATGTCGAGACGATCTCGGTGCCAACCACCTTATCGCGATGAACCAGATCGCCGACGAAATTCTGGTGCTCATCGCCCGTCAGCACGATGACATTGCCGAGGCCTGCCATCCGGTCCAGCATCCGCTGGCGCGGCACTTCGTAAGCTGCCCAGCTGTCCATGTTGGCGATGCGCGTGTCCTCGTTGGCGGCGCGCCTGCGATCAAGGCTCATCATCATGATCTGCTGCGCAAGGCAGTTCCAGCGCGCCTGGTTGCCCGAAAGGTTCTTGGCCAGCCACGCTTCCTGTTCGGCACCCAGAACCTGCGCATTGCGGTCGTTCACGCCCTCGCATAGCGGCTTGAAGCCATCGTCGCAGGCCTGGTCGCTGCGATACGAGCGGGTATCGAGCAACTGAATTTCCGCGAGATTGCCGAAGCGCGCGGTGCGATGGAATTTACCGGTGCCAAAGCGCGGCATATTCGCCTTGCGCACCGGCATATGCTCATACCACGCCTGCAATGCTGCGGCCCGGCGCAGCGCGAAGGCTTCGGCAGGCGAGCCGCTACCGCTGATGCCCGCGACCCAGTTGTTCTCGATCTCGTGATCGTCGAACGTGGGGAAGAAGCTGTGCGCAGCATGCGCGCGTTGGAGATCAGTGTCGGTCTTGTACTGCGCGTAACGCTGGCGATAATCTGCGATATCGTACAGCATCTGCCCGGCATGCTGGCGCACCGGCACCTGCAACCCGCCCCCGAAATAGTTCGAGCGGGTTGGGCTACCGCGATATTCGTAAATATAGTCGCCATAGTGGAATACAAAATCGAGCTCTTCGCGCGCGAGATGGTTGTATGCGCCGAAATAGCCGTCCTCGAAATTCTGACAGCCGACAACACCGAACTTCAACCTGTCCATAGCTGCGCCAGCGAGCGGCAACGTGCGCGCGCGGCCCATGAAGCTTCGCTCGCCGCCCGCAGTGAAACGGTACCAATAGGGCCGGTTGGGTTGCAGTCCGGCGACCTCGACATGCACCGCGTGCGCCATCTCGGGCCGAGCGATCGCTTCGCCCTTGGCCACGATCGTGGCAAAGCGATCGTCGCTGGCGACCTCCCACTCGACTGGCATCGGACTCATTGCCATGCCGCCATGCTGCTCCAAAGGATCGGGCGCCAGCCGGGTCCAGATCACGAAGCCATCGGGCGAGGGATCCCCTGATGCGATACCCAGTGCGAACGGAAACGTGCGGAACACACTTTGAGCGCGCAGCAATCCGGGCGCTGCAATCAGGCTCAGCGGAGCGGCGGCGATGAACAGACGGCGAGAGAGCATCCGGCGATGTCCTTCATGGCAGGAGAACGGTGCGTGAACCCCTAGGCGAGATATCTGGCAGTTCGATGACGGTTGGCAGATTGGACTGCCCCGCCGCGATCAGACGTTGAACTTGAAGTGCAGCACGTCGCCGTCCTGCACGACATATTCCTTGCCTTCCTGGCGCAATTTGCCCGCATCGCGTGCGCCAGCTTCACCATTGAGCGCGATGTAATCGTCAAACGCGATGGTCTCGGCGCGGATGAATCCGCGTTCGAAGTCGCTGTGGATCTCGCCGGCCGCCTGCGGACCTTTCGAGCCGACCTCGACCGTCCAGGCGCGCGCTTCCTTGGGGCCGACGGTGAAGAACGTGATGAGGTGGAGCAGGTCGTATCCGGCGCGAATCACGCGGGCGAGGCCGGTCTCTTCCAGACCCAGATCGGCGAGGAATTCCATCCGGCCGTCCATGTCCATGGTGATCAGCTCGGCCTCGATCGCGGCGGAAACCACGACGGCTTCGGCGCCCTCGGCCTTGGCCTTCTCGAACACCCGCGCGCTGAAGTCGTTGCCGTGTGCGGCGCTGCCTTCATCGACATTGCAGACATAGAGCACCGGCTTCGACGTCAGCAACTGCGCCTGCGCGAGCACGCGCGCTTCCTCTTCGTCCGCCGCCTCGGTCAGCCGCGCGGGCTTGCCCTCGCGCAGCAGCTCGAGCGCCTTGCCCAGCACCGATGCGCCGATCTTTGATTCCTTGTCACCCTGTTGACCGCGCTTGACCAGGCCGGGGACGCGCTTTTCGAGGCTTTCTAAATCGCTCAGCAGCAGTTCGGTCTCGACCGTCTCGGCATCCGAGATAGGATCGACCTTGTTCTCGACATGCTGGATGTCGTCATCCTCGAAGCAGCGCAGAACGTGGACAATCGCATCGACCTCGCGGATGTTGCCGAGGAACTGGTTACCTAGTCCCTCGCCCTTGGAGGCACCGCGCACCAGGCCTGCAATATCGACGAACGCGAGCTGGGTCGGGATGATCTTCTGGCTGCCCGCGATCGCGGCCAATTTGTCGAGCCGGGGATCGGGCACCGCGACATTGCCGACATTGGGCTCGATCGTGCAGAACGGATAGTTCGCCGCCTGCGCTGCCTGCGTCTCGGTCAGCGCGTTGAACAGCGTGGACTTGCCAACATTGGGCAGTCCGACAATACCGCATTTGAAACCCATAAATATCCCAGTCTGAAAGTAGGACCGGTCAGAAGACCGGCAATCGCCGCGCCCTAGCGCTATCGCGCTGGCAATTCCAGTGGCAGCATGGTGGAGGCGGCACAATAGGGCGTCGCCAGCAGCGCCGCGCCCAGCCAAAGGCCCAGCGGAAAGCTCATCCCTGCACCGACCAAGGGCACGGGAAACCAGCCGAAGACCGGGGCGATGAAAGTCACGGCGCAATAGAGCGCCAGGGCGCGCGCCGCGCGGTCATTCGTTCCGTAGGTCCAGAACACGATGGTCAAGGTGGCAAGCGTGGTGACTGCAAGCGCGGCCAGCGCGGGGTGGACCGATAATGCCAGCGATATAATCTGCTCGACTTCGGCTACCGGCTCCAGAGGGTCGGGGCTCAGCGTCGCAAGGATGGCCAAGCCGATCAGAACCAGGGCCTGCGCTGCGACGCTGGGCGAACGATTGGGGAGCAGCCAGGCGAGACAGGCGAGCACGAAGCCCCAGGCCTGCGACGCATCGGGCTGCAATGCGATGATGGCTGCGGTCATGACTGCGATGGCCTGCGCGAACCGGTTTCCTGGACCCAGCCGGGCGAGCGCGACGATCACGGCGGGGAGGACCACGCCTGCCGCATTGATGGACAGCGGTCCGATCGCCAGCCAGCGGTGCACGCCGAGCTGATCGGGGCCGAGCAATGTCGCGGCGATCGCAGCCGCCCCACCGATTGCGACAATCAGCCACGCACCGCGCTGCGGGCGAGTGCGAACGATCGCCAGTGCGAGGAGCCCGCCGACACCCCATGCGGCAAGGTTGGGTCCCCAGCGAATGGTGGGCGTCCCGATGCT
Organism: Blastomonas aquatica; assembly: GCF_014639875.1. GTDB lineage: Bacteria > Pseudomonadota > Alphaproteobacteria > Sphingomonadales > Sphingomonadaceae > Blastomonas > Blastomonas aquatica. The sequence continues at coordinate 21,667 of NZ_BMGD01000004.1, forward strand.
CGCCATGGTCACCGCGCCGCTGATCGCGGCGAGCAGCGATAGGATGGCAAAGCCTGCCAGTGGCCTGGAGCGATTTCCCGCCGATTGCGGGTCGATCACGGCGTTCATTCCTGAAGACGAAGTGCCACGTCGTTCATGAAGCGTGCGTCATCGTCCTGGGCGAGCCAGGCGGCTTCGGCAGCGATCGCGCCCAGCATGTCGGTGAGCTCGTCGAGTTCGGTCTTGTGATAGTTGCCCAGGACATGGCCAGTGACCCTGTCCTTGTTGCCCGGATGGCCGATGCCGATCCGCACCCGGCGGAATTCAGGCCCGATGTGCTGGTCGGTGGAGCGGAGGCCGTTATGGCCAGCCGTGCCGCCGCCGCGTTTGACCTTCACCTTGAACGGCGCAAGATCGAGTTCGTCATGAAAAACGGTAACGGCGTCAGGTTCGAGCTTGAAGAAGCGCATCGCCTCTCCAACCGCCTGGCCGGATTTGTTCATGAAAGTTGCGGGTTTGAGCAGCAGCAGCTTTTCGCTGCCCAGCCTGCCTTCCATGGCCCAGCCCTGGAAGCGGCGTTTTGGAGGTTCGAAGCCGTGGACATCGGCGATGGTGTCCAGCGCCATGAAGCCGACATTGTGCCGGTTCATCGCATATTCCGCGCCGGGATTACCGAGGCCGACCCAGATTTGCATGGGATACTCCCTCTCCCGTTGAGCTCCGCTCGTCTGCGGCTCAGGGGAGAGGGTAGGGGAGAGGGGACTGCCTAAGCAACGTCGCCCTGACTCCCCCTCTCCCAACCCTCTCCCCTGAAGGGGAGAGGGCTAAATAGCGGATTACGCTTCTTCAGCTGCCTCATCGGCAGCTTCGCCGTCGCTCGACTTGAGCGCCGAGGGAGCAACGATGGTGGCGATGGTGAAATCGCGATCGGTGATCGCCGATTCGCTGCCCTTGGGAAGGGTCACCGCAGAGATGTGGATCGAATCGCCGATATCGGTGCCGGTAACGTCGACTTCGATCTGGTCGGGAATCTTGGTTGCGTCGCAGACCAGCTCGAGCTCGTGGCGCACGACGTTGAGAACGCCGCCACGCTTGAGACCGGGCGAGGCTTCTTCGTTGACGAACATGACCGGGACCGAGACCTCGACGGTCGAGCCCTTGGCGATACGCAGGAAATCGACGTGAAGCGGACGATCCGACACGGGATGGAAAGCCACGTCCTTGGGAAGGGTGACAACCATCTTGCCGTCGATTTCGACTTCAACGATCGAGTTCATGAAATGGCCGGTGCCAAGCATCTTGTTCAGATCGCGCTCGGCGATGTGAATGGCTTCCGGTTCTTTCTTGTCGCCGTAAATTACGGCGGGTACACGGCCTTCGCGGCGGAGTGCACGGGAGGCTCCCTTGCCTGCCCGATCACGCAGCTGGGCCGACAGGGTAAGCGTATCGCTCATAGACTGTCTCCAGATATTGGGTGGTCGTTCAATCCCCCCGCCACGCCTCCAGGGATGACCATGACATCGGGGAAGCGCATGCCCTTAGGCGTGACCACGCCCAAATGCAAGCTTTCTGGCGGGCAATGCTATTGCAGCCGAGTGACGGTATAGCCCTGCGCCTCGAGCAAAGCCTGGACGCTATCGTCCCCGGCCAGATGCGCTGCCCCCACCGCGACGAACGGACGTGCCCCCAGCTTGAGCATATCGGTGATCTGACCGGCCCAGTCACGGTTCCGGCGGACCAGGATCTGCTCGCGGATCTGTGGGCGCTGAAGCAACCCGCGGTTGGCGGCCTCGGCCAACCTGGCGGTATCGCCAGCGAGCCAGCCAGTCACCATCTCACGGTATGCCGCAGGTGCGTTTTCCGCATCGGCGATGACGCTGATCAGCATCGCGCGCTGGTCGTCCTCTGGAAGTTCGTCGAAATAGGTAAACTGGCGGGCAGGGGTTTCCAACCCGATCACCGCCTTGTCACGGCTGCGATAGCGCTTGGCGAGCACGCGCTCGACCCCTGCTTCGCGCACCATATCGAGGTTGGCGGTAGCCGCGCCCGCCAGCGTGATGGCTGCGGCCCAGCTCTCGAGCGTTTCGAACTTGGCGGGGTTGACCCGGCCCTTCTCGCGCAGCTTTTCACCGGCTGCCCGCAGATCGGGCGGCAAGCGCTCGGCAAGCGGGGGTTGCCCTTCGCTGTTGGCCATGGATTGGAACACCCGGGTGATCTCGGCCGAGTCCTCAAGCCCTACGACCTCGAGCACCAGCCGGTCGCTGGCATCCATCGCCTTTTTCATCCGCGGCGTGATCCATTTGATGTTTGCGGGCAACGCATGGATGCCGCCGAACAGCCACGCCTCACCGTCGGGACCCTCGACGTGCCACAGCGCTGGGGTGCCTTTGTCGGGACCATCCCACGCCGCCATTGATGGAAACGCGCTGCACGCCTGGGCAAGCAGCAGCAGCGGCAACATCAGCCAGCGGGTCAGGACATGGTTCATGCGGCCCTAATTAGGGATGGTGGTGCGCAAAGGGAACCGGTGTTGGGCAGAGCGTAGTGTCGGCGGCTCATTCGGCGAATGCGGCCTCTATTTCGCGCCGGATCGCCGGGACCAGTTGCGGGTCTGTCGTCAGGACCGTTTCTTCCTCGTCACAAATCGCAAGGAATGCCCGGCGCTTGAAATCCGCGAGCACAGCCACTGGCAAGGGAGCTTCGGGGGGCAGAGCCGAGGCGATGATGTCGATCAGCCGCTCGGCACCATGTAATCGGCCCCAAAGATAGTCGTTCTCGCGATAGCTTCGGCTGAAAAATGCGCCGAAGCTGTTGAACTCGATGCCCTTGAGCGTGGCATCCGCACCGCCCTTGCGGATCGACTGCGCGTCGTCGGGCGAAATCCGGTCGACCTTGATCAAATCATACTCGTTCTGCGCTTCACCCTGCAGCAGCGGAAGCGTCGCGATGTCGTAGAAAGGAAAGCCCAGATAGGCGAGCAGCATCGATCGGCGGCTGGCCTTGGGCAGCATCGCGAGGGCACTGGCAAGCTGTTCATCGACGATGGCATCGGCCGCGCGCAGATCGCGTCGGGCCGCAAGTTCGGATATCGCCAGTCCGGGGTTGTCGATTGCCGACGCGGCTATATCGGCGAAGTCCTGGCCCAGCATGTCGGCTGTCTCGCGTTCCAGATAATGCGAGAGGCAGGTGTAGAGTGTGTCGTGCATCGCCACGACCGCTTCGGGCGGAGTGCGGCCCGTTTGTGCGATGTCTTCGCCCAGCCGCCGCGCGAGAAAACGCAGGCGGCGGATGCGGAAACCCATATCCTGGGTGCGGAAAAAAATTATCGCGGCATCGCTCGCCCCGCCCCCCTTGCCAGAGAGATGATCGAGCCCGGTGCGGCGCAGCTCTGCGCTGATCGCCTCGCGCAGCCGTTCCGCATACAGCGCCTTGGGTCCCTGATGGGCACGGCGCAGCGTATCGACGATGTCCTCGATGATAGAGGCCAGCTTGAGCTGGCCATACGATGCATAGGCAAAGCCTGCCATATGCGCGGCGCGATCCTGCGCCTTGTTGCGCCAGTTGGTCAGCCGGCGCGGGGTCGGGCTGTCGAGAAACAGCGTATAACCGAACAGCTTGCTCACCGTTTCCTCAACCTCGGTGCGCAGAGAATCGGTGATCATGCGCATCTGGCGAACCCGGCTGGTGCGACGCTCGATCCCTTCGAGGTTGTCGCGAATCGGCTGTTCGCGCGGGATATCGGATAGTGCGCCGAAGATCGTCGAGAAGAAGCCGGGCAATCGCTGCCCCATCGCGTCACGGTCCTGCGCCTGGTCCATATTGCGGACGATATCGGGCTTGGGATCGATATAAACAAAGCGCCGGTCGACCTCGCGGTGCGCAGGTCGGTTCCTCAGCGCGTCGATGGCTTGGGCGAACGGCGCGTTGGCCAGCACCGATCCATCGATCAGCACGGCGGTCTCGGCATGCCCGTCCAGATGATGCTGGGGAAAAATGCGGCGGAGGAAACGCTCGCGCCCCGGCCACAGCTTGTCGCGCTTCACCAGCATCCTGTCCATCTCACCTACATTGAACGGGGGAAACGCACCCGGGAAGCTCGCGGTGGCACGCGCGGCGAAGACGAGCTCGGCAGGATCGGCCAGTGCGTCGTCGCGCCCGCGCAGATAGCGAAAGCCGATCGACAGCCGGTGTTCGGTCTCTACCACCTCGGCCGGGCTGTTGAGCCGCAACCGTTCGAGGCGCCCCCTAAAGTCGGTAACCGTGACAAACAGGTCGAGCGGCTGGCCGATGGGAACCAGCCTTGGCCCGGCAGGCGTTGCCGCCATGGCTTCGAGCGCATCGTAGAGCAGCGCGGAGAACCCGATACCGCTGAACGGTGGTGCAAACCAGCGTGCGCGCACCAGGCGCGAAAGCTTGGTGCGCACCTCGCTGCGTGCCTCGGGTGCGACAGTGCGGTCGAGCGCGCCGCCGGGTCGGCGCAGCAACAGCCACACCAGAGGCTGCGCCCAGAACTTGGTGAATCGCGACCAGGGCCGCGCATCGGGATCAAGCAATTGGTCGATGTCCGCGCATTCGAGCCACAGCCGGGTCAGCGGCTCAAGCGATTGCCCGCTGGCCAGCGCCTGCGCCAGGAAAACGCCGTTGATGCCCCCCGCACTCGCCCCGGCGATGATGTCGGGTAGCAGCCGGAGCTTGACCTGCGAATGGTCGGCGATCGTTTCGAACAGCGCGCGGTACACCCCCTGGCTACCGCTGGCCGGGGGATCGCCTGCATGGAAATTGCGGCTGGCCCGGGTTGCACGCCAGATTTCCTTGGTGATGCCGTGCATGTAGACCGCAAGGCTGATGCCGCCGTAGCAGACCAGGGCAATGCGGAGTTCCTTCTGGCGCATGTGGCTGGCGCGGACCTTTTATCGTAACGGTAACCCGTGCGGGCATTCGTCGCAAAGCTATCCAAGTTACGCCCGATGGCAAGCGCAAAGCGGCAATTGCGTTCCAGTTTTGTTCAAGCTATGCCGCAGCCATGGCAAAGCCCCGGAAAACTTACGTCTGTCAGGCATGCGGCAGCGTTGCGACCCGCTGGCAGGGCCAGTGCGCCGATTGCAATGAATGGAACACGTTGGTCGAACAGACCGCGCCAACTGCATATTCGGCACGGCATGATCTGCAGACCGGCGGGCACCGGATCGTGCTGTCGCGGCTCGACAGTGCGGTTGCGCTCCCGCCGCGGATTCCCACGGGTATCGCCGAATTCGATCGCGCGCTTGGCGGCGGACTGGTCGCGGGATCGGCCGTGCTGATGGGCGGCGACCCGGGCATTGGCAAATCCACGCTACTGCTGCAGGCATCGGCCAACATGGCCAAGGCGGGCAGCCATGTCGTTTACATCAGCGGTGAGGAAGCGGCCGATCAGGTGCGGCTGCGCGCAAAGCGGCTGGGCCTCGCCGACGCGCCGATCGATCTCGCCTCGGCGACATCGGTGCGCGATATCCTGACGACGCTGCGCGCGATGGCACCCCCGATCATGCTGGTGATCGATTCGATTCAGACAATGCACAGCGATCTGATCGAAGGTGCGCCCGGTACGGTCAGCCAGGTGCGCGCATCGGCGCAGGAACTGATCCGGTTCGCGAAGGAAACCGGCTGCGCGGTGATCCTCGTCGGGCACGTCACTAAGGATGGCAGTATCGCCGGGCCGCGCGTCCTCGAGCACATGGTCGATACGGTCATGAGCTTCGAGGGCGAGCGCAGCCACCAGTACCGGATCCTGCGATCGATCAAGAACCGCTTTGGCGCGACCGACGAGATCGGCGTGTTCGCGATGGAGGAAGAGGGTCTGTCCGAAGTGGGCAACCCCTCGAGCCTGTTCCTGAGCGATCGCGACGCGCAGATGCCCGGCACATCGGTTTTTCCCGCACTTGAAGGGACGCGTCCGGTGCTGGTCGAGATCCAGGCACTGACGGTGCGGCTGTCGAGCGGGGCTACCCCGCGGCGGGCGGTTGTCGGGTGGGATTCGGGGCGGCTGGCGATGGTGCTCGCGGTGCTCGAGGCGCGCTGCGGGCTAAGCTTCTCGACCGCAGAGGTCTATCTCAACATCGCGGGCGGCTATCGCCTGTCGGACCCCGCGGCCGACCTGGCGGTTGCTGCCGCGCTGATCTCGGCTCTCTCCGAGCGCCCGATCGGCAGCGGCACGATCGTGTTCGGCGAGCTTTCGCTGTCGGGCGAGTTGCGTCCGGTTGCGCATGCCGGGCTGAGGCTGCGCGAGGCGGCCAAGCTGGGCTTCGAAAAGGCGCTGGTGCCTGCCAGTGTGACGGCAAAAGGAGCAGGGGACAGCAGCGGAATGCGGCTGACTTCCTACGCCCGATTGGCAAATCTCGTTGACCAACTGCTTGGCCGAAACTAGCGCAATTTGCCATGACCGCATTTGATATCATCGTGCTGACGCTGCTTGCGGGCGGTGCGATTCTGGGCTTCGTGAACGGCTTCGTCCATGCGGCGGTCTCGCTGATCGCGTGGGTGGCGGGAATCTTCGCACTGCGGTTGTTTCATTCGCCGGTCACAGCGATGCTCAAGGAACCCGTCGGCAACGATAGCGGCGCAGCGGCGCTGGCTTTGGTCGGCATCTATATGGGCGTTTACCTGCTGGGCAAATTGATCGCCAGCAGCCTGCGCACGCGAACCCGCAAATCTGTGCTCGGACCCATCGACCGGGTTCTGGGCTTTGGCTTTGGCGCGCTCAAGGGTTTGATCCTGGCAACATTGGCCTATCTGTTGATCACCATGGTCCATGACATCATCTGGCCCGGCGAAGGACAGCCCGCATGGATAACCGAAAGCCGTACATTCCCGCTGCTCAACGCCAGCGGTACTGCGCTGGTGAGCCTGTATGATTATCAGCAGATTCTCGGCGATGAGTAAACTTGCACCCCTCGCCGTGAGCACAGGACGATGAGCGGTGCGGGCAGGGTGCTGTACACGCCCGACATCCTGTCGCTGGCGGTATCGCTAATCGACTGGCCGATGCAGGACGATCTCTCCTGCCAGGCCGAATTGCGTTCGCAAAGCTGCGGGTCTGTGGTGCGCGTCGGGGTTGAACTCGACGCTGCGGGGAATGTCGCACGTTTTGGTGTCGACGCCCACGCCTGCGCGCTCGGCCAGGCATCTGCGGCGGTACTGGCGGATCATGTCACAGGACAGGACCGCGCCGCATTGATTGCCGCGCGCGATGCGCTGACCGCGTTTTTTGCCGGCGAGTGCGCCGATCCGGGTGACTGGCCGGGAACACAGCATCTGGCGAGTGCCTTGCCTTATCCGGCGCGCCATGGTTCCATCCTGTTGCCCTGGCGCGCGGTCGTTGCGGCGCTGGATGCACCAGGGGCGGACGCGAGCCGATGAAACCTTACTGAGGGAACGTGCCTGATGGACCATGGGGGCGACATTTTCCTGTCAGGCACCGTGCTGCTGGCAGCGGCATTGGGCTTTGTGCTGCTGTTCCGAAGGCTGGGGCTGGGTGCGGTGCTGGGCTATCTGGTCGGCGGGATCATCATCGGGCCCGAGGTTCTGCAACTGGTCGCCGATCCTGAATTGATCGTCAGCTTTGCCGAGATCGGCATCGTGTTGCTGCTGTTCCTGGTCGGGCTCGAGCTTGCGCCACAGCGGCTTTGGCAGCTCAAGCGGGACATCTTTGGCCTGGGTCTGTCGCAGGTGGCCTTGTGTGGTGTAGCGCTCGCGGTGTTCGTCTATTTCGTGACCGGGTCGAGCTGGGGTGCGGCTTTGGGTCTGGGCCTGCCACTCGCGCTGTCATCGACCGCGCAGGTGCTGCCTTTGCTGCAATCACAGGGGCGTCTCAACACCCCTACTGGCGAACGTGCATTTTCGATCCTGCTGTTTCAGGACCTGTCGATCGTCCCGCTGCTGACCATTATCGCAGCGATGTCGCGCGCTCCGCAGACCGGTCCGCAGACGCCGGGTTGGCTGACCGCAATCTATGCGCTGGCGGCCATCGCCGGGTTGGTCGCCGCCGGGCGCTATGGTCTGGCGCCACTGCTCAAGCTGATCGGAAAGGTTGCCGAGCGCGAGCTTTTCATCGTCGCCGGACTGTTTGCGGTGTTCGGCAGTGCTGCGCTGATGCATTCGATCGGCATTTCGGCAGCCTTGGGCGCGTTCGTTGCTGGTGTGATGCTGGCAGATTCGCCCTTCCGGCACGAACTCGAGGCCGATATCGACCCGTTCCGCTCGATCCTGCTCGGGCTGTTTTTCCTCGGCGTCGGGATGATGCTCGATCTGGGCGTCATCCTGGCTGACCCGATGTTCATCGTGACGATGGCGCTGGCGCTGGTGGCGATCAAGGTCGCCATCATCTTCGGCCTCGCCAAGGCCTTTGGGATGGAGAACCGCGCGGCGTTCGTGCTCGGGTTGCTACTCAGCCAGGGCGGCGAATTTGCCTTTGTGCTGTTTGCCGAGGCGCAGGCTGCATTGCTGATCGCGCCCGAAGCCGCGAGCCGGTTCGGCGCGATCGTTACCCTGTCGATGGCAACCACGCCGTTCCTGATGCTCGCCACCCGGCTGTTTGGCGGCGTGCGCGGGTCGTGCACCGAGGACATGGACGACCCTGAACTTGCCCGCCAGTCGAGCGCGATCGTCATCGGCCATGGCCGGTTCGGACAAGCGGTCGCGCAGATCTTTGCAGGGGCGAACATTTCGGTGACGCTGATCGACATCAACCCCGACCAGATCCGGTTGAGCGGCGAGTTCGGCCGAAAGGTGTTCTATGGCGATGGTACGCGGATCGATCTGTTGCGCCGCGCTGGTGCCGAGCAGGCCAGCGCGTTGCTGTTCTGCATGGATGACAAGGATTTCGGGCCTGACCAGATAGCCCCCGTCGCGCATGCATTCCCTGAGGCACAGATTTTCGTCCGTGCGAATGACCGGCGCCAGTTGCTCGCGCTCAAGCACGCACCGATTGCTGCGGCCCAGCGCGAATTGTTCGAATCCTCGGTCAAGCTGGCGCATACTGCGCTGCTGCGCACCGGGATCGATCCGATCCTGGCCGATCGTGTCGTGGAGGAATTCCGCAAACGCGATTGTGAGCGTCTGGAGTTGCAGATGGAGCAGGGCAGTATGCATGCGGGCAAGCACTTGAGCTTTGGCGCACTCGATTCACAGGCATTCGATCCCGAAATTGGCTAAGCGCGTGATCTGCATTGGCCCTTGCAAAACATTGGACGAAGCCGCCGCCAGTGCCTATGTACCGGGCTCGCCAGGGATAAACATCGTCACGTGAAGCTGCTTCTCGCCTTACTCGCCATTCTGACCGGTTTTACGGTGACCGATGGCGTGCGAGTGTCGGAACCAGCGATCGCAGAGGGTGAAGGCGCGCTGCGGGGCGCCTGGAACGGCGACGATACCCGCCCAAACATCGCCATTGCAGCGGTTCTGCTGATCGCCTCCGTACTACCGCTCGTGCTCGCATCGCTCCCGGCGATGCGCTGGGCGTCTAAGCCCGCGACTTTTGCAGTCACGGCCACGGTCCACCGGTCCGATCGGTTGTTGCAATAAGCGTTACGTCCTGACGGCTGCCTTTTACCAATGCAGCATTTCGCGTGCGCCCAAGGGCTGCAACGCAAGCCTTTCCAAGCCTTCACCAAGGCCTTGCCATACCGCCCTTATTGCGCGCGTCGGCATATTCACATCCCGTTTTATCTAAGGAATTATCGCCATGCTCGGCGCCATTGCCAAATCGCTTTTCGGGTCCGCCAACGACCGCTATATCAAAGGCCTGCTCAAGATCGTCGACAAGATCAACGCTTTCGAGCCGCAGATTACTCCATTGTCCGACGATGACCTGCGCGGCCAGACGCAGAAATTCCGGGATCGGCTCGCCGCCGGCGAAACGCTCGATGACATCCTGCCCGAGGCCTTCGCAACCGTTCGCGAAGCCTCGGTCCGCACCCTGGGCATGCGCCACTTCGACATGCAGATGGTCGGCGGGATTACGCTGCACCGGGGTGAGATCGCCGAAATGCGCACCGGCGAGGGCAAGACCCTAGTCGCGACGCTCGCCTGTTATCTCAATGCCATCGAGGGCAAGGGCGTTCACGTCGTCACCGTCAACGATTACCTCGCTGCACGCGATGCCGAGTGGATGGGCCAGGTCTATCGTTTCCTGGGTCTGACCACCGGCGTGATCGTTCCCAATCTGGGCGAAGCGGCGCGGCGCGATGCGTATGCGGCGGACATCACTTACGCTACCAACAACGAGTTGGGCTTCGATTACCTGCGCGACAACATGAAGCACGAGCGCAGCCAGATGGTGCAGCGCCCGTACAACTTCGCGGTGGTCGATGAGGTCGATTCGATCCTGATCGATGAAGCCCGCACCCCGTTGATCATCTCGGGTCCGACCGACGACAAATCCGAGATGTACATCGCGGTCGATGCGATCGTGCTCAAGCTCGATGACGGAGACTATGAGAAGGACGAGAAGTCCCGCTCGGTTATCCTGACCGAGGACGGTACCGAAAAGGCCGAACGTCTGCTCGAAGAGGCAGGCCTGCTGGAAGGCAGCAACCTCTACGATGTAGAGAACACCCAGATCGTTCATCACCTCGATCAGGCGCTCAAGGCCAATGTGATGTTCAAGCGCGATATCGACTATATCGTCAAGGACGATCAGATCGTCATCATCGACGAGTTCACCGGGCGCATGATGGATGGCCGTCGCTGGTCGAACGGCCTGCACCAGGCGGTCGAGGCCAAGGAACGCGTCCAGATCAAGCCGGAAAACCAGACGCTCGCCTCGATCACCTTCCAGAACTATTTCCGCATGTACCCCAAGCTTTCGGGCATGACCGGCACCGCGGCAACCGAAGCGGCCGAATTCTTCGACATCTACAAGATGAACGTCGTCACCATCCCGACCAACAATCCCATTCGCCGGATTGATGAGGAGGACGAGTTCTACAAGAACACCGCCGACAAGTTCCAGGCGATTGCCAAGGGCATTCGCGAAAAGAACCTGATCGGCCAGCCGGTGCTGGTCGGCACGGTGTCGATCGAGAAGTCCGAGCTGCTGTCCGAGTATCTCACCAAGGAAGGCGTACCGCACAGCGTGCTCAACGCGCGTTTCCACGAACAGGAAGCGCGGATCGTGGCGCAGGCCGGACGCATGGGCGCGGTGACCATCGCCACCAACATGGCGGGTCGCGGTACCGATATCCAGCTGGGCGGGAATGTCGAATACCGGATCGATGACGAACTGCGCGACATGCCCGAAGGCCCCGAGCGCGATGCCGCGATCGCCGCCATCAAGGCAGAGGTCGCCGCCGAAAAGGCGAAGGTCCTCGAAGCCGGCGGCCTGTTCGTGCTCGGCACCGAACGCCACGAAAGCCGCCGCATCGACAACCAGCTGCGCGGCCGTTCGGGCCGCCAGGGGGATCCCGGCCTGTCGCGCTTCTATCTGTGCCTGGAAGATGACCTGCTGCGCATCTTCGGGCCCGACACCCTGTTCTCGCGGATGATGAAGAACAACCTCGCCGATGGCGAGGCGATCGGCTCCAAATGGCTCTCGAAGGCGATCGAGACCGCGCAGAAGAAGGTCGAAGCGCGCAACTACGACATTCGCAAGCAGGTCGTCGAATATGATGACGTGATGAACGATCAGCGCAAGGTGATCTACGAACAGCGCGCCGAGATCATGGATGCAGACGCTGTCGATGATGTCGTGCTCGATATGCGCAACGACACCGTCAACACCATTGTCGGCGAAGCCTGCCCTCCGGGCACATACCCCGAGCAGTGGAACGTTCCCGGCCTCAAGGCGCGCGTGTCCGAAGTGCTGGGCATCGAACCCGACATCGACGCCTGGCTGCAGGAAGACGTGATCGAGCCCGACATGATCGAGGAGCGTATCCGCGAGATGGCCGAGGCCAAGGTGACCGACAAGGCGGCGGAGGTCGAGGAAGGCATGTGGCGCTCGATCGAGAAATCGGTGCTGTTGCAAAGCCTCGACCATCACTGGAAGGAGCATCTGGCCACGCTCGATGCGCTGCGTCAGGTGGTGTTCCTGCGCGCCTATGCACAAAAGACCCCGATCAACGAGTACAAGCGCGAGGCGTTCGGCCTGTTTGAGCGGATGCTCGAGGTGATCCGCGAGGATGTCACCGGTACGATCATGAGCCTGGAGATCCGCGAGCCCGAAGTCCCTGCGCTCCCCGAGCTCCCCGATTTCCTGACTACGCACTTCGATCCGTTCACCGGCGAGGATAACAGCGCAGATATCGATGGCGGGACGCTGGGAACCGTGGCGACCACGCTCCCACCACGCCAGTCGCCGATGCCCGAAGCATCAGAGGAGTTGTTCAGCGGTGAAATCAGCCGCAACGCACCTTGCCCGTGCGGATCTGGCCGCAAGTACAAGCACTGTCACGGCAAGGCGGCCTGATAGCCGATGTGGGGGCTGGCTGGCGGGTTTGCGCTGACAGCCCTGTTATATGCGTCGGTCGGCTTTGGCGGCGGATCGACCTATAACGCGCTGCTGGTGCTCGCCGATACCGATTACCGGCTGCTGCCGGCGATCGCATTGCTGTGCAACCTGATCGTGGTCACCGGGGGTACCATTCGCTTTGCGCGGGCAGGGCAGGTACCCTGGCGCGCGCTCTGGCCCATTCTGGTCCTGTCAGCCCCCTGTGCGTGGGCAGGCGGCAGGCTGCTGGTGGACAAACCGTTTTTTATCTTGCTGCTGGGCTCTGCGCTGCTGCTGGCAGGCATTGTCATGCTGGTGCAGCGAGAGCACGGCGATGCGATTGCACCAGGCCATCCACGCCTGCCATGGGTTGGTGCGCCGATCGGCATGGCGGTGGGATTTTTCAGCGGCATGGTCGGGATCGGCGGTGGCATTTTCCTCGCGCCGGTCCTGCACCTTTTGCGCTGGGCAAGTGCGCGCCAGATAGCCGCCAGCGCCAGCGTCTTCATCCTGGTCAACTCCTTGGCAGGCCTGGCGGGCCAGTTGATGAAGCAGGACGCCGCGGCGACACCTGAGGCCATATCCGCCTATTGGCCGCTGTTCCTCGCGGTCTTTGCCGGAGGGCAGGTCGGCAGCCACATCGGCGCGCGCCTGCTGCCGCAAAAGGTCATCCGCTACGGGACGGCTGCGCTGATCGTGTATGTCGCAGCGCAGTTGCTGTGGCAGCGGTTTGGCGCCTGAGACTTGATCTGGACCATCGCATAGTCTAAATATTGCTGACCACTCAAATCCAGAGGGCAGCATGGATGTCTCGGTAACCGACGCGAAGGCGCAATTGACTGACCTCGTCAGGCGGGCGGAGGCAGGCGAGGAGGTCGTGTTGACCCGCCATGGCCATGCCATCGTCCGGATCGTGCCAGTTGCGCCGGTCCAGAGCGCTAGGTCCCGCAGAGCGGTTCTGGACGCGATACGGAAGGTCGGCCCAACCCAGGTATTGCCGGGACCGTCCGCCGCGCAAAGCCAAGATCATTTATACGGCGACGATGGCCTGCCACAGTGATTGCAGTCGATACGTCGGCGCTGATGGCGATTGTGCTCAACGAAGCGCAGGCTTCGCCGTGCGCAGCGATACTGGCAACAGACCAGCGCCTGCTTTTGTCGGCAGCCACCTCGACTGAAGCGCTGATCGTTTCTGCGGGGCGGAACGTTCGGCCAGAGATGATACAGCTGATCGCCGGGCTGGGTTTTGAGATTGTTGCGGTGACCGAGGATTTCGCGCGTCGGGTCGCCGACAGCTTTGGCTTATGGGGCAAGGGTATCCACCCGGCAGCGCTCAACTTTGGCGACTGCTTTGCCTATCAGGTCGCCAAGGACCGCAGTTGCCCGCTGCTTTATATTGGCAATGATTTCACGAAAACTGACATCGCCAGCGCACTTTGCAAAGGCTGGCTCCCCGAGTAGGATTCGAACCTACGGCCAAGTGATTAACAGTCACCTACTCTACCGCTGAGCTATCGGGGAATGCCCTGCCCTCAAAGAGAGCGATGCCCTCCAGAGGAAGCGCGCCTATAGCACTGGGTTTTTTGGTTTGGCAAGCGTCTGCTTGACCTGTCAGACGATAAATTGTTCAGCCGAAATGCGGTCGTCGAGGCTGTGCCCCGGATCGAACATCAGCGACAGGCGGCGATTGGGATCGATGGCGATCTGGATATCGCGAATGTCGCGGACTTCTCGCTGGTCCGCGACCGCGCTGACCGGGCGTTTCCCGGGTTCCAGCACCCGCAACGAGATCTTGGATGAATCGGGGAGCAGCGCCCCTTTCCAGCGCCGCGGGCGAAACGGGCTGATCGGGGTCAGTGCCAGCATTCCGCATCCCAGGGGCAGGATCGGGCCATTTGCGGACAGATTGTAGGCGGTCGATCCGGCAGGTGTCGCCACCAGCACGCCGTCGCAGACCAGTTCGCTGATTCGCACCGCATCGTTGACGCTGACCTCGAGCTTGGCGGTCTGGCGGGTCTCGCGCAGCAGCGACACCTCGTTGATTGCGGGGTAGGTGACGCGCTCGCCTGACATGGTGGTCGCGGTCATCGACAGTGGCAGCACCTCGAACGCCTGCGCCTGTTCAAGTCTGCGCTGGATGCTGTCGCCGCTGCGCCACAGGTTCATCAGGAAGCCGACGGTGCCCAGGTTCAAACCATAGACCGGAACGATCTTACCGCGCTCGAGCATCTGGTGGAGTGTCTGCAGCATGAAGCCGTCGCCGCCCATGACAACGACGATATCGGCGTCTTCAAGCGCCGCCCATTCGTGCGCAGCCTGCACCTCGCGCGCGGCCTTGCGCGCCCGCTCGGTGGGAGACACGGCCAGCGCGATTTTGCGATCGAGAACCGAAGTCGGCATAAACAGCACCCCAAGGGATAGTGCACCGGGTCTTAACTGATCCGTGGTAATGCGCCAATCATTCTTGACGCGGCCTGCTGTCCAACCCAGAGGCACTTTTTGGGGCCGGGGCGCCAGCAAACCATCATGTTTCTACAGGAGCGGGATCTGACGAGCACTGCCGATCAGCAGCGACGGCCCAGCTGGCGCACCCTTGGCGAGGGGCCGTTCGACCCTGCGCTGGTGACTGCGCTTTCGGCCGCAGGCTATGATCAGGCCACAGCGCGCGATGCCGACCTTGCGATCCTCGATCTGCGCTGGGACGGCATGGCAACCTTGCCATCGGTGCAATGCAGTCATACCGGCCCGACACTGTTGCTGTGCTCTGCCGAGCAGGCTGACAGGCTGCCACATGGCATCCCCGGTGCCACCCACTGCCTGGTCGGGCCGATCAGCGATGCGGCGCTGCGGCTGCAGCTGGTGCTGATCCATCGCCTGCTGAGCGTCGATGCGGACATCGGGGATGATGTGCATCTGCGACTGGCTGCGCTGGCGCAAGCTGGCGAGGGTAGGCTGCATGCGATCCTGATCGGTCTGCGCCGGATGTCGGCAATCAACGCCACCTATGGCGCGGCCGTGGGCGATGTGGCGCTCGAAGCGATCGAACAGCGGCTGGCGCGGCACAGCGCACGGCTGCAGGGTGGAACAGCGCTGACGCTGAGATTGTCTGGCGGGGATTTTCTGGTTGCGCATGTGATGCCTGAGGAGCGGGTGGGCTGGCAGGTCACGGCCGAACGCCTGCTGCGCGTGATATCGGAACCACTGGATGCAGCAGGGCACCGGTTGCGGCTCACCGCGCGCGCCGCATTGGCGATCGCCCGGCCCGACGAAAGCCCGCTTTCGTTGCTGGACCGGCTTTCGGCAGGGCTGGCCACGGCGCGCGAGAGCGCAGCAGAACCCGTGCGCTGGGCAGACCGACAGTCGGACAATGCACCTGAAAGCGGTTACCGGCTGGAGCAGGAGATCGTCCATGCCATCGAGCGCAACGAGATCACGGTGCTGTTCCAGCCGCAGTTCGCGGTGGACAGTGGGAACATCACCGGTGCCGAGGCGCTGGCCCGCTGGCAGCATCCCCAGCATGGCGAGATCGGCGCGGGCACGCTGTTTGCGATCGCCGACAAGGCGGATTTCACGCGGCTGCTGTCGCGGCATATCCGTGTGCGGGCAATGGAGCAGGCATCGGGGTGGACCGGGCCGTTGGCCGGACTCCGACTTTCTCTCAACATTACGGCAGAAGACCTTGGTGAGAAAGGATTTGCTACCCGCGAACTCGCCATGATCGCAGCTTCGGGCTTCGATGCCCGGCGGCTGACCTTGGAGATGACCGAATCCGCGCTGGTGCCCGATCTGAAGCGGGCAGCAGTACGCTTTGCCAGCCTGCGCGAGGCAGGCGTCAGGATCGCGGTGGATGATTTCGGTACTGGCTATTCCAGCCTGCTGTACCTCAAGCGCCTGCCGCTCGATTACCTCAAGCTGGATCACGCGATGACCCGCGATATCGGCGGGGCCGAGGCAGACCGGATCATTGTCCGCTCGATCATCGCGATGGCAAAAGCGCTTAATCTCAAGGTGATCGCCGAGGGGGTAGAGAGCGAGGCGCAACTCGAGGCGCTGCGCGAGGAGGGCTGCGACTATTTCCAGGGCTTCCTGCGCGGCAAGGCGGTGGAGGCGGATGTGTTTGCGGAATTTGCGCGGGATGCGTTATCGCAACACTGAGGCCCATTTTTCGTTTTCCGGCAAAAGCCGGAATCCAGGGGCAGGTTCGCACTGTAGCCGCTCCTGGATTCCGGCTTTCGCCGGAGAACGGAGTATAGCTGAGCCGTATTCTTACGCCCTCGCCTTCTTCCTCAATATCCCCGCCAAGCCCTTGGAAAGCTGGATCAATCCGTTGATCCGTGACGCCGGATCACTCCACACCCGCTGGATCATCAGCTTCTGGTCGGGGCGCAGCTTGGCGATGCCGTTGAGCCGTTCGACATAGGCCAGCAGCCCCGGCACGTCGGGGAAGCTGTCGTTGTGGAAACTGACCAGCGCGCCACGTGCGCCGACGTCGATCTTGCTGACGCACGCCGCGATGCAGTTCTGTTTGATCTCGATCAGCTTGATCAGGTTGGTTGTCGCCTCGGGCAACGCGCCGAACCGGTCGATCATCTCGGCGGCGAACGCCTCGATCTCGGGGCCGCTGGTAAGGTCGTTCATCCGCCGATACAGCGCCATCCGCACCGCCAGATCGGGGACGTAATCCTCGGGGATCAGGATCGGTGCATCGACGGTGATCTGCGGCGAGAACTTCTGGCGCGGCAGGTCGAGCGCAAATCCTCCCGCCTTGGCCTCGAGGATCGCCTCCTCGAGCATCGACTGATAGAGCTCGAACCCGACCTCGCGGATATGACCTGACTGTTCGTCTCCGACCAGATTGCCCGCGCCGCGGATATCGAGATCGTGGCTGGCGAGCTGGAAGCCCGCACCCAGTGTATCGAGGTCGCCGAGCACTTTGAGGCGCTTGTCGGCGGTCTCGGTCAGCACCCGGTTTTCAGGTGTCGTGAGATACGCATACGCGCGAGTCTTCGACCGGCCCACGCGCCCGCGCAGCTGGTACAACTGCGCCAGTCCGAAGGTGTCGGCCCGGTGGATGATCAGCGTGTTGGCGCTAGGGATGTCGAGCCCCGATTCGACGATCGTTGTCGACAGCAGCACATCGTACTTGCGGTCGTAGAACGCGCTCATCCGCTCCTCGACCTCGGACGGCGCCATCTGGCCATGCGCCATGATGTGGCGGATTTCGGGAACCTCGTCGCGGATGAACTCTCCAAGCTTGTCGAGGTCGCTGATCCGCGGCGCGACGAAATAGGACTGGCCGCCGCGATAATGCTCGCGCAGCAGTGCCTCGCGGATCACCACCGGGTCCCAGGGCATCACATAGGTACGCACCGCGAGCCGGTCGACCGGCGGGGTCTGGATCACCGAGAGCTCGCGCAGCCCGCTCATCGCCATCTGCAGCGTGCGCGGGATCGGGGTGGCGGTCAGCGTCAGCACATGGACATCGGCCTTCAAGGACTTCA
Organism: Blastomonas aquatica; assembly: GCF_014639875.1. Lineage (GTDB taxonomy): Bacteria > Pseudomonadota > Alphaproteobacteria > Sphingomonadales > Sphingomonadaceae > Blastomonas > Blastomonas aquatica. The sequence continues at coordinate 39,610 of NZ_BMGD01000004.1, forward strand.
GCCGCTCCTTGTGGACGACGCCGAAACGCTGTTCCTCATCGATGATCACCAGCCCCAGCCGCTTGAACTCGACGGTTTTGGAGAGCAGCGCATGCGTGCCGATCACGATATCGGTGGTTCCCGTGGCCAGCTCCTCGCGGGTCGCCTTGGCCTCGCTTGCGGTCACCAGCCGCGATAGGCGGCCGGTGATCAGCGGGAAGTTCTGGAAGCGCTCGACGAAGTTGGTGTAGTGCTGGCGCGCAAGCAACGTGGTCGGTGCAATGATCGCGACCTGCATCCCCGCCATCGCGGCGGTGAACGCGGCGCGCATTGCAACCTCGGTCTTGCCGAAGCCAACATCGCCGCACACCAGCCGGTCCATCGGCTTGCCCGACGCCAGATCCTCGAGCACTTCGGCAATGACGCGCTCCTGGTCCTCGGTTTCCTCGTAAGGGAAGCGATCGACGAAGCTGGCATAGGTGCCTGGATCGATCTCGGCGACGTCGGCGGTGCGCAACGCGCGTTCCGCTGCGGTCTTCATCAGCTCGCCCGCGATCGCCTGGATGCGCTCCTTGAGCTTTGCGCGGCGACGCTGCCAGGCTTCGCCACCCAATTTGTCGAGCGGAACCCCGTCGCTCTCCGAGCCGTAGCGCGTGAGCACGTCGATGTTCTCTACCGGGACGTAGAGCTTGTCGCCACCCGAATAGGTCAGCCAGACGCAATCGTGCGGGCTCTTGCCGACCGGGATCGACACCAGGCCTTCGTAACGCCCGACGCCGTGGTCGATATGCACGACGAGATCGCCCTGCGACAGCGACTGCAGCTCGGCGAGGAAGGCATCGGCGGACTTGCGTTTCTTGCGTCGCCGCACCAGCCGATCGCCCAGCAGGTCCTGTTCGGAGAGCAGCTCGTAGCGGTCGGTGGCAAAGCCGTGGTCCTGCGGCAGCACGACCATAGCGGCCATGCCGGTGGCGGCCTGGCCCAGCGCTTCCTGCCAGCTGGCAGCGAGCGCCATCCGGGCAAGACCATGATCCTTGAGCAGCCCGAGCAGGCGGCTGCGCGAGCCTTCCGAATAGCTCGCGACGATCGCGCCCTTGCTCGCCGCGCGCAACTGATCGATGTGCGTGGCAGCAGCGGTGTAGATGTTGTCGCCGCGCGCGCGCTCCGCGCCAAAGTCGCGTGCAGCCCGATAGCCGAGGCCCAGCACGGTCGTCGATTCGGGCTCGTCATGGCTGCTGACGAGGTGCACCGGCGTATCTGCTGCAAGCGTGCGCCATTCCTTGGCCATCAGATACAGCGCGGTCGGCTTCAACGGGCGGTAGCTGCCGGTCTTGTCCTCGTTCCCGCGGGTCCGGTTGGCGTGATAGTCGGTGATGCTCTCGAAGCGTTGTTCGGCGGCGGCATCCGCTCCCGCATCGCGCAGAATGAGATCATTATCTTCGAGATGATCGAACAGCGTGTCGAGCCGTTCTTCGATCATCGGCAGCCAGTGCTCCATGCCAGCGAGCCTGCGGCCGTCGCTGATCGCCTGGTACAATGGATCGCCGGTGGCATTCGCGCCGAAGGTCTCGCGATAGGCGCTGCGGAAGCGCTTGATGCTGTCGGTATCGAGCAGCACTTCGGAGGCCGGCAGCAGGATGTGCCGCGCGACGCGTTCGGTCGAACGCTGCGTACCTGGATCGAAAGCGCGCATCGAATCGAGCTCGTCACCGAAGAAATCGAGCCTGAGGCCACTGTCCATCCCGGCGGGGAAGATGTCGATGAGGTTGCCGCGCACCGCGAACTCGCCCGAATCGGCGACGGTGTCGGTGCGGGCATAACCCTGCCGTACCAGCTTTGCGATCAGCGCCTCGCGCTCGACCACCATTCCGGGTTTGAGCTCGGCGCCGATCTGGCGGATGCGGAAGTTGGTGAGCGTGCGCTGCGCGACGGCGTTGACCGTGGTAACCAGCAATTGCGGGCCACCTGCGGGCTGCTGCAGTGTCCACAGCGCCTTCAACCGCCGCGCGGTGATCGCCAACGAGGGTGAGGCGCGGTCATAGGGCAGGCAGTCCCATGCGGGGAACTCGATCGCCTCGAGATCGGGCGCATAGAATGGAGCGGTTTCCGCCACCGCATGCATCAGCGAATCGTCGGGCGCGATGAAAACCACCCGCCCGCCTGATTTGCGCGCAGCTGCAGCGCGCGCCAGATCGGCAAGCAGCAACGGCAATGCACCCGGTGCAACGCCTGCCAGCGTCAGCGGGGTTACCGCTGCCAAAATCCTGCTGATACTGTCCATGTTCTGTAAGGTGCCTGTTGTCCGGGTCAGCGCGGGATGTTGATGAAATCGAGCTTGCGCATGGCGTCCATCTGCGGCCCGGCAAAGTTATCGGGTACGGGCAGCGTACCGATCGCCCAGGCCATGATGTCGACATCCTGCTCCTCGATCAGCGCCTCGAACCACGTCAGGTCCTCGTCCGACCAGTCGTTGCCGTAACGATCGAAAAATCCGCCGATCATGAAATCGGCCTCACGGGTACCACGGTGCCAGGCGCGAAAGGCCAGGCGGCGCAATCGGGTTTCGCGGTCCATCGCTTGGGTCCTTCGCTTGCAGCTTGCCTTGGGGGTTCACTTGCGGGTCAGGCCGTGTCTGCCTAAGAGGTGAGGCAAGACTTCAGCCAGCGGCACAAAAGGTGACCGCTTTTTTTGCGATAGCCATGCGCCCCGATATACTCAACCCCGCATTCGCCGAGATCGAAACCCTCAAGGGCGTCGGCGTGAGCCTGCAGAAACCGTTTGCGCGGCTGGGAATCGCGCGGGTGAAGGACATGGCCTATCACCTGCCCACCGGGTTTATCCGCAGGCGGTCGGTGGGCAATGCCGATCAGGCAGGCACCGGTGAGCAGATCATTATCGCGCTGACCGCCACCGGATACCGCAGCAGCCCGGGCCGCGGGCCGACCCGGGTGATGGCGGAGGACAGCATCGGCAACCACATCGCGCTGGTGTATTTCGGTGGCAATCCCGGCTGGGCAAGGAAGCTTTGGCCACTGGGCGAGACCCGACTGGCGGCAGGCAGGCTCGAGATATGGGGCGAGGCGTGGCAGATCGTCCACCCCGATCATGTCGTCGCCCCCGAGGACGCCGACCAGATCGGCGAGGCCGAGCCGGTCTATCCGCTGGCCGAAGGGCTGGGGCAGAAGCGGGTCGCCTCGCTGGCCGCGCAGGCATTGTCGCTGATGCCGCCTTTGCCCGAATGGATCGAACCGTCGCTGATCGCCAAGCAGGACTGGCCCGGCTGGCATGAAGCGCTGGCCGACGCACATCAGGGAATGGACGAACTTCCCCGCGAGCGGCTGGCGTACGACGAAATCTTCGCCAACCAGCTCGCTTTTGCGTTGATCCGGCAGAGCAACCGCAAACGCAAAGGGATCGCGCTGCAGGGCGATGGCCATCTGCGCGATGCGTTGCGGCTGCCGTTTGCGCTGACCGGTGCGCAGCAGCGTACGATCAGGGAGATTGCAGGCGACATGGCGCAAGGCGTGCCGATGCTGCGGTTGCTGCAGGGCGATGTCGGCGCGGGCAAGACCCTGGTCGCGGTGATGGCGATGCTCAACACCGTGGAATGCGGCGGGCAGGCGGCGTTGCTCGCGCCAACCGAAATCCTGGCGCGGCAGCATTTCGATACCATCTCGCGGATGCTCTCGGGGCTTCCGGTGAGCATCGCGGTGCTGACCGGGCGCGACAAGGGCCGCGCGCGCGAAGCGACGCTGATGGGGATGGCCGATGGGTCGATCCAGATCGTCATCGGCACGCACGCATTGTTCCAGGATGCGGTGCGCTACAAGAACCTCGCGCTCGCGGTGATCGACGAGCAGCACAAGTTCGGCGTGTCGCAGCGGTTGATGCTGCAGGAAAAGGGCCGGGCGACCCCGCATCTGCTGGCAATGACTGCCACGCCGATCCCGCGCACGCTGACGCTGAGTCATTACGGCGAGATGGACGTTTCACGGCTCGACGAGCTGCCGCCGGGGCGCCAGCCAATCGAGACGCGGGTGATCGCGGACGAGCGGTTGTCCGAGATCGTCGACGGGCTGGGCCGGCATATCGAGCGCGGCGGGCAGGCGTATTGGGTGTGCCCCTTGGTGATGGACAGCGAAACCAGCGATCTGGCCGCCGCCGAGACGCGTGCGGCGCAATTGGGCGAGCGGTTTCCCGGCAAGGTTTCACTGGTCCACGGCCAGATGCCCGCCGAGCGCAAGGATGCGATGATGGCGGACTTTGCCAGCGGCAAGACCGCGCTGCTGGTTGCGACGACGGTGATCGAAGTGGGGGTGGACGTGCCTAACGCAACGCTGATGGTGATCGAGGCGGCCGAGCGTTTCGGCCTCGCACAGTTGCACCAGCTGCGCGGCCGGGTGGGTCGGGGCGACCAGAAATCGGTGTGCGTGCTGCTGCGCGGAAGTGCCTTGAGCGAAACCGCGCGCGCGCGTCTGGCGCTGATGCGGTCAAGCCAGGACGGATTTCACATCGCCGAGGAAGACTTGCGCCTGCGCGGTGGCGGCGAATTGCTGGGGACGCGGCAGTCGGGCGATGGCGCGTTCCGCATCGCCACGCCCGAACAGGTCCAGCGGCTGATCGCGACCGCAACCGACGATGCCCGGTTGCTGATGGATCGCGATGGCGGGCTCGACAGCGAACGCGGCCAGGCCGCACGGGTGGCGCTGTATCTGTTCGAGCGGGACTATGGGGCGAAGCTGCTGCGGGGCGGATAGATCTGTCCGGTCTTACGCACAACTGTTCTCCGGCAAAAGCCGGAGGCCAGGGGCGAGGTTACTCTGTCATCGCTCTGGATTCCGGCTTACGCCGGAAAACGGCTAGCTCAAGTATCAGCGCGTTGCAGAAATCCGTACTGTTGGATCAGGCCGGGCCGGCTTCAACGCCGTCCATTCGGCCCGGTGTTCGATCCCAGCACGTCGATCATCTCATTGAATTCGTTCAGCCGGATTACGCGCTCGAGCTGGAAGCCGCTGCGGCCGCCCAGCGACCAGATCAGATGCGCCTCGATGCGGCCGATGACCGGTAGACGTACGGTGATCCGCTCCCCCTTGGCCAGCGGCATTTCGCCTTCGGTCATGAAGCCGTTGGCGGAGATGTTGACGATATGCGTCTTGATGTCGCCCAGATGGCGATGCTCGGCAATAGTCGCATGGTTTACCGCATGGCGCGCGGCATGACGCTTTTCCACCACTGCGAGTTTTGCTCCTCTGGACATATTCGACCACCCGTTCCGGCATTATTCAACGATCTATATAATCATTCAAAAGTGCGAACAAAGTGTAAATTGTAAAAGACCGTTTACGCCGCAAAACTACGGGGATGCGCGCCCTGACGGGTGACGATCAGGCGTTTGCGATCACCAGCCCATGCTTCTTCTGGCCAAGGCTCACAGTGTCTCCGGGCATGACCATATGGTTGAACACCGTGACCTTATCGCCGTTGACCCGCACCGCGCCTTCTTCGATCTTGCGCTTGGCTTCCTTGTTCGAGACGGTGAAACCCAGGCCGGTGGTCGCCTGGACGATCGACAGACCGTCAGCCGGTACGCGGATGCTCGGCAGGTCACCGCCGGCATGGCCCTGCTCGAAGGTCGCGCGCGCGGTTTCGGCGGCGGAGCGCGCCGCATCGGCTCCCCGGCACAGCGTTGTCGCGGAATCGGCGAGCACCTTCTTGGCGTCGTTGATCTCGGCGCCCTCGAGCTTTTCAAGCCGCGCGATCTCGTCGAGCGGAAGGTCGGTGAACAGCCGCAGCCTGACCCCGACATCACTATCGGCGGTGTTGCGCCAGAACTGCCAGTAATCGTGGTGCGAGAGCTGGTCTTCATTCAGCCACACGGCGCCGCCAACGGTCTTGCCCATTTTGCTGCCGTCGGCGTTCGTCAGAAGCGGCGTGGTCAGCCCGAACACCTGCGTGCCGTCCACACGTCTGGCAAGGTCAACGCCGTTGACGATATTGCCCCACTGGTCTGAGCCGCCCATTTGCAAACGACAATCGGCGCGGCGCGACAGCTCGAGAAAGTCGTACGCCTGCAGGATCATGTAGTTGAACTCGAGGAACGACAGCGACTGCTCGCGGTCGAGCCGCAGCTTGACCGAATCGAAGCTGAGCATCCGGTTCACCGAAAAATGCTGACCGATGTCGCGCAGAAACGGAATGTACTCCAGACGATCGAGCCACTCGGCATTGTCGAGCATGATCGCGTCGGTGGGCCCGTCACCAAAGGTGAGGAAGCGTTCGAACACGCGCTTGATCGAGGCGACATTCGACGCGATCAGGTCGGTCGTCAGCAGCTTGCGCGCTTCGTCCTTGAAACTGGGATCGCCGATCTTGCCGGTGCCGCCGCCCATCAGAACGATGGGTTTGTGGCCTGCCTTCTGTAACTGGCGCAGCATCATGATCGACACAAGGTGGCCGACATGCAGCGAGGGCGCGGTCGGATCGAAGCCGATATAGCCCGGCACGATCTGTTTGGCGGCAAGCGCATCGAGCGCTGCGCCGTCGGTCAGCTGGTGAATATAGCCGCGCGCGTCGAGCAGCGCCAAGAGATCGGATGTGTACTGGCTCATGATGGCCGCGCGCTTAGCATCGATGAGCGCGGGCGGGAAGATCGCTTGTCATGCACCGGCGACTTGAGCGGGCGGGCAGCGGGCGTCGTCACAGGGGATCACCTCGAAAGTGCAATGCGACAGGTTGCCGATGCCATCGAGCAGCGCGCGATAATGTTCGGGCGGGCGAGGGTGGTGGGTGGCGAGCGACACGATCAGCGCGAAATGTCCGGTGCCGACCTGCCACAGATGCAGATCGACCACGCGGTTGTCGGCATCGGCCTCAATCCTGTGGCGGATGGTTTGTGCGGTTGCCGGGTTGGCCTCCATATCGAGCAGCACGCTGGCGCATTCGCGCATCAGCCCGCGTGCCCACCAAAGGATGACGACCGCGCCGACGATACCCATCAGCGGGTCGAGCCAGTCCAGCCCCAGCATCAACCCACCGATCAATGCGACCAGCGCCAGCAGCGATGTCAGCGCATCGGTGAGCACATGCACATAGGCGGCGCGCAGATTGTGATCTTGGTGGTGGTGATGGTCGTGGCCATGGTTGTGACTGTGGCCGTGATCGTGCCCATGACTGCTCAGCATGAACGCGCTGGCAACGTTCACGACAAGCCCGATCACCGTCACGATGATCGCTGCGGAATAATCGATCAATACTGGCGCGGCGAGGCGATGGGCGGATTCCCAGATCATCAGCAGCGCGATTACCCCGAGCAGCAATGCGCTGCTGAACCCGGTGAGCGATCCCACCTTGCCGGTACCCATTGAAAACCGCCGATCCTGCGCATGGGTGCGGGCAAAGCGATAGGCGAAGGCGGCAAGCCCCAATGCCGCGACATGGCTGCCCATATGCCAGCCATCGGCGAGCAGCGCCATTGACCCTGTAAGCCAACCGCCAACGATCTCGGCGAACATGGTGACGGTGGTCAGTGCAACCACCCACAAGGTGCGCTGTTCGCTGCGCGCTTCACCCGAGGCGGCAAAGCGGTGATCGTGGGTCAGTTTTTCGAGCGCGGCATCATGATGCATGGCGGTTCCAGACAGGTGGCAGATCCGGGATGCTCGGCCCCGTTCTGCGCAACTGTTTCTGTCAGGCCTGCGCCGCCAGTGCAACCCCTGGGAAAGGCGATGCTCAGCCCTGGGCGAGTGCCTTGAGCAGCGCGCGTTCGAGTGGATCGAGCTGGCCATCGCCATCGACCATCGCCTGGACCCAGTCCTGTTCGTTGGCGGAGAGCGGCGCATCGTGGGCTGCCGCCGCTTCGGGCTCGGATTCACGCAACAGCTCGATCGGCGCGCCGCTGACCAGCGCACCTGCCATCCGGCCAAGGAAGCTGCCGATGCCCGGCGAGGTGTCTTCCATAAATGCATGCAGCCGTGCCGCATCCTGGCGGCTGAGCGCCCGGAAGCGCTGGTCGGTGAGCAGATGCAGGCTGACCGCCTGGACGAACAGTGTCTGCCACTCTGGCGCGTTGCTGCCCGCTAGCGTGGCATCCTTGATTTCGAACAGCAGCGCGGCTTCGTCGCGGTTGATGTGCGCGGGCGCTGCCCCACCTGCGGCGTAGAGGACCCGGCGCAGCAGGCGCACCTCGGCGGTGCCGATGCTGCCGGATTTCAGGCTGCCGCCCTGGCGGGTAGGGCCTTCGCCGTGGAGCACGGCATGCCTGACCTGCTTCAATGCATAGGATTTCAAATTCTCAGGTACGTTCTCGGCGCGCTCGATCACCTTCACCAAAAGCTCGAGTTCGGCCAGCGTATCGACCTTGCCGTCATGGTCGATCGCCTGCATCAGCCATGCGGCATTCTCCTCGCTGACATAGCCGCGCGGTTCGGCCTGTTCGACCAGATAGGCGGTGATCGCTTCGACGAAGAAATCGACCCATTCGCGGCTGGGCTCGCTGCTGACCCGGTTGAGTTCGAACAGGATGTCGGCCTCGGCCGCACTGATCTCGCCGTCAGGCCAGACCGTGCGCCGCAATGCGAGCGTTTCGTCCGCCCCTAGCGCGCGCGTCTGCGCGATCATTGCAGTTACATCTTCGAGAGGTTTGGTCATGAAATGCGCGCCGTCTGCTACTGCTGTTGGAGATCAGAGTACAGCGCAACATTTAATGATGCGTTAGCCTTGAATGGTTGCGCCGCCAGAGGAGCGATTCTAACAGGAATCCATGCCGTTAGCACCCAACCGCCTGAAGATCATGAAATCGGTTCGTCTTGCTGGGCTTGCCAGCTTGGTTTTTGCGCTTGGCGCGTGTGCCAGCAGCCGAATGCTGGACCGTACAGCGTACTGTGTGAACCCCGCTGCGCTTCCTCAAGTGCGCACTTTTGAGCAGGGGGAACAGGCCGTCCGCCTGCGGGTGCTGATTTACAATGTCGAAGGCCTTCCGTGGCCCGCGCGCAGGAACCGCAGCGATTCCCTGCGGAGGATCGGTGAAACCCTCAAAACCTTGCGAGGCAACGGCAGCGGACCGGACGTCGTTATGCTGCAGGAAGCATTCACCCCGCATGCCCGTGATGTTCTGGCGATAGCAGGATATGCTAATATTGTTTCGGGCCCAGGTCGGCGCACGAATCGTGCTGCGCCAGGGGCCGAGATCGAGCGTTCGTTCGAACAAGCCCGCAAACGGAAGAAAGGCGAGCGGTTCGGTCGATTTCTGAACAGTGGCCTGTACATTGCGTCCGATCTGCCGCTTTCGGTGCTGGCAGCTGAGCCATTTTCGCAGCGTGCCTGTGCAGGTTTTGATTGCCTCGCCAACAAAGGGGCGCTTGCAGCAGAGCTGAGCATAGCGGGTGTGCCCGGGTCTTTGGTGCTGATGACGACACACCTCAACTCGCAACGTGCAGCCCGGGTGCCACTCGACCGCGCCCGCAAGGCGCATGGATACCAGATCGAAGAAAACGCTCTGTTGCTGAGCCGGGTTCGGGATCCGTCTGCTCCGCTGATTATCGGGGGTGATTTCAACATGCGCGGCGACCCGGCACGGTTCGAAGCGTTTGCAACCGCGCAGCCCTATACCATCGTCCATGAATTTTGCGTGAGCCAGCCACTGGTATGCGCGGTCAAAATGTCATTCGACGGGGACGAGCCTTGGTTGGATACCCAAGACCTGCAGGCCTTTGATGATGGCATCTCAGTGCGGATCATTCCCGTTGAGATCGAGGCGATGTTCGATGGGCTGAACGCGGAGCGTCTTTCAGATCATGACGGTTTGCTGGTCACCTATGAGTTGCGTTGGCAGGCTTCGCAGCCGATCATCGACCAAGCGATGCCGCTCTGTCCGGTGTGATTTTCAACGCCGCCTGGGTGGTAGTGGTAAGAATGGGGACGTTCGCGCAATGTAATCTGCATAATCGGGCCGCGTTTTCTTCAGTCCTCGTTCGAGCATCGCTGCGCCGCTCCACTTCACCAACGTGAAGTTGAGGAACACCGGCCCGATCAGGCTGGCAAGGCCGATGTCCCAGCCGGTCGACAGCGCTACCAGCCAAATGCCCCACCAGGTGCACGCATCACCGAAGTAATTCGGGTGGCGGGTGTAGCGCCACAGGCCGGTATTGAGGACTTTGCCCATGTTGGCCGGGCTGGCACGGAAGCGTTCGAGTTGCAGATCGCCAACCGTTTCGAAGGCGATGCCGATGATTGCGATGATCGTTCCAGCCATTGCCAGTGCGCCAGCCTCGCCGCCGCGCCAGATACCCAGTTGGGCGGACAGGCACACCATGAACAGCAATGGACCCTGGACCAGGAACACCTGCAGCAGTGCGGTCTTGGCAAAGCTCCAACCCTTTTTCTCCTTCGCGGATGCGATGATCTTGGCATACCGCGGGTCGACCCCGTTACGCCGCCAGCGCACGAACAGGTGCAAACCCAGTCGCACGCCCCAGGCGGTCGTCAGCGCCAGCAACAGCAGCGACGCGGGTGATGCGGCATTGGCGAGCCAGAAACTGACCGCCGCGAGCAGCACCATACCCATCGGCCAGACCGCATCGATGAAAGACACGTCCTTGATCGCCACGGCGACGATCCACAACAGGATCATCACGCCAAAGATCAGCACCAGATTGTGGAGCAGCAACGGGATGGCTTCGGTCAATGGAAGGATCACAGATAGCTGTCCTTGCTTTGGCTGTCCCAGATCTGGCTGGCCTCGATAATCTCGTTACCCGCACGCTCGGGGTGACGCGGGGTCACGCTGGAATAGTATTCCATGATCTTTTTCATGTCCTCGGCATAGTCGCCCGTGGGCATGATGGCGGGGCCCAGCCCGCCGACCTTGCGGCCATAGTCCATCAGCCCGCAGACCAGTGGAACGCGCGCGGCAAGGGCGATCTGATAGAAGCCGGTGCGCCACTGGCGGACGCTGCCGCGCGTGCCCTCCGGTGCGATCGTCAGCATGAACTCATCCCGCCGGGAAAATTCTTCGACCATTTGCTGCACCTGGCCACGGTTATAGCTGCGTTCCACAGGAACTCCGCCCATGTCGCGCATGAACCGTCCCAATGGCCAGCGGAACAGCGAGGTCTTGGCCATGAAGTGTGCCTTGACACCCAGGTCGGTCGTTAGCCCCAGAAAGTACAGGAAATCCCAGTTGCTGGTGTGCGGCGCAGCGATGATCACGAAGCGGCGCGGTTCGGGCACGTCGCCTTCAGCGCGCCAGCCATGGCTACGATAAAGCAGAAGCAGTGCCCTGCGAACCAGGCGGGACAAGATCGTGGGCGCACGACCACCGGTGCGCGGCGGCCACGCTTGGTATTCAACTTCCATGATCCCCGCAACGCCCCCCGCTGTCTGCCCATTCGGGCCAGTTACGGGACAGTCAGAGCATAAGATGCGGCAGGCACGCAAATGGTATTGATCTATGTTGGCTTGGTGCCGGTTTGCTCGCCCGTCAGCTTTTTAATGGTTCGGTCAGGGCAATCAGCCGGGTGATCAGCTTTTCGCTGTCGCCCGCGACATGGACCTGCTTGTTGCGTCCGGTTTCGCCCGATTGGATGGTGACGTCGCGCTTGCGCTGCGCAAGCGCCGATGCGAGCAGATCGACAAGGGCGGCGTTGGCCGCGCCTTCAGAAGGCGGCGCTGCGATGCGGACCGCCAGCACGGAACGGCCATCTGCGTCGTGCCCGATCCCGGCGATCTGGCTGCGGCTTGCGCGGGGCGTTGCCCGAACCGCAATGATCACCCCGCCCGGCGCGGTGCGCCAGGGCGGGGGAGGGTCAATTGCGGTCAGGGGTTGATCAGTCAGCCTTGATTACCCCTTGGAGGCGACGATCCAGCGGTTGATCTTCTCTTCCAGCACGCTCATCGGCAGCGCGCCGGTGTTCAGCACCTGATCGTGGAACTCACGCGGATCGAACTTTGCGCCCAGTTCGGCTTCGGCCTTCGCCTTCAGCCGCTGAATGGTCAGCGCTCCGATCTTGTAGGCCAGCGCCTGGCTCGGGATAGCGATATAGCGCTCGACTTCGGCGGTGGCGTCGGTTTCACCCATCGACGAATTGTCGAGCATGTACTTGATCGCCTGTTCGCGGGTCCATCCCTTGGAGTGGATACCGGTATCGACCACCAAACGCATTGCGCGCAGCATCTCGTCATCGAGATGGCCGAAGCGCTGATAAGGGTCGGTGAACAGGCCCATCGGATAGCCCAGTTTTTCCGAATACAACGCCCAACCCTCGACATAGGCAGTGTTGCCGCCAAAGCGCATGAACGCTGGCAAAGCCTCGTTTTCTTGCGCCAGGCTGATCTGGAAATGGTGGCCCGGCGCGCCCTCGTGCAGATACAAAGTGGTAATGCCCGGGGTCGTCCGACTGGGCAGATCATACGCGTTGAAATAGAAGATTCCGGGGCGCGACCCATCGGGGTTGCCCGACTGGTAACTGCCACCAGCCTCGAACTTCTCACGGAATTCCTCATAGGGCCGGATCTCGAGCGGGGTGATCGGCAGCACCTTAAACTGCGTCGAGATCTGCGCATCGACCTTCTTGCCGATGTCGTAATAGCTCTGAGTCAGGCCGGCGCGGCTTTCGGGCTTGAATTTCGCGTCGGTGCGAATGTGGTTGAAGAACTCCGGAAGCGTCCCCTTGAAGGCAACCTCCGCCTTGACCGATTCCATCTCGGTAAGGATGCGCTTGACCTCGCTGAGCCCCAGATTGTGAACTTCGTCGGCGGTCAGCGGCAGCGTGGTCGTCTGCTCGATCAGATAGGCATAGAGCTTTTCGCCGCCCTTCATGTATTTCAGGCCCACGCCCTCGCGCGCATCCTGAAGATACTCATTGGCCAGATAGTCGCGCAGCCGCTTGTAGGCGGGGTAGATTTCATCGGTGATGACCCGGCTATACTCCGCCGTAAACCGCGCCTTGTCCGCGTCGCTGAAATCAGCCGGCAACACCTTGATCGGACCGTAATATGGCGAAACTTCCGGGGCCTGCTTGAGCTGGGTGTCGAGTTGCTCGATCACGTTGCGGATGGTCAGCTTGGTTTCGAAAACGCCCGAGGCCTGACCTTGCTTGAAACGGTCGATCGACCGGTCGAGCAGGACGATGAACTCCTTGTGGCGCTTCAGGTTGTTTTCGTAATCGACCACGGTCTTGAATGGCGCGGTGCCGGTTCCCGATGCGAAATTGGGGTAGAAGGTATGAAATCCGAAAAAGTGATTAAGCGGACGGACCGCCGTAAGCGGCAGGTATTCCGGCGAAAGACCCTTGAGGGTATCCTTCTGGTTACGGGTGAAGATGTCATAAGCAATCTGGTTGGTCGGCGTCAGCTCGCCGCGATTGATTCCGGCCAGCGCCGCCAGATTGGCCTCTGCCGCCTGACGTTCCGCAGCGTAATATTCATCGGAGACATAGTCGCCGAGCCGGTCGGCATAGCGCAGGTCGCCGCGGAAAAGCCCGCCGATCGGATTGCGCTTCATCTGCGCTTCGTCGTCTGCCGCGAACAGCGCATTGAGCCGTGCATCTTCAGTCTGCGGGGCAGCTTGGGCCGTTGGCTGAGCACTAGCCGGCGCAAGCGACAGCGGCGCCGCCATGGCGGCACCGGCGAGCAGGAGAATTGTTTGACGGAACGACGGCATAGATGTGGAACCTTCCAGGTCACAATGAGGGTGGCGCAAGCGCAAAATGCGGGTTTTCGCGGATGCGTCTGCGCTAACACGCGATTAGCCGCGCAGCAATTGCGCCGTTATCGCGTTGGTCGACACTAGCGGCCGATTTGTAGAATTCTCAACCGCGAAACGCGATGGATCGAGCCTCGCGATTAACTTGGATCAATTTATCTATGAAACTTTATGGCCCACCGGTGGTTTGATGTTCCAAGCGCTGCCCATTGGGGGCTGCAAACGAAAGTTTTGAAAAACCAATATCATGAGTGCCCGCATCCTTATCATTGAAGACGAATTCCTCGTCGCGCTCGACATGCAAGTCGGGTTGGAAGATGCCGGGCACGACGTGATTGGCGTGGGGGATGACTGGACATCGGCCATGCAGCTTGCAGAGCGCAAGCCTGGCGTGGCGCTGGTGGACATCAACCTATGCGATGGCGCCACGGGCCCCGCGATCGGTGCCTGGCTGGGGCGCGAAATCGGTTGTACGGTGATCTTCGTGACCGCGAACCCTCGCCAGATCGACAAGCCGATACCCGGTGCGCTGGGGGTGATGATCAAGCCTGTGGACACGCGCCAGGTGGTCGAAGCGGTCGAATTTGCCGTGGCAGCCCGCGACGGACGCAGCACTCCGACGCCGCCGCCATGTCTCACCCTGCTGGAAGCTTGATCGCGTAATCTGCGCAGAACACCTCCGTCGGGACTTCCGCCGATTTTCGAGCAACCCGTTGGCAGCTACATCAAACCGGTGCGCCCTCGGCGCGGCGCAGGCGCGCGGAAGAGATGCGCATGTCGACACGCAATCCTTCAGATAGCCAGTGACGTTCGATCGCCCCGGCAAGCTGCTGGGTGATCGCCAGCTGAACCAACCGCGTTCCAAACCCGGTTTCGGTCGGTTCGCCGCTCACGATTGGCCCGTCGCGCTCGATCCAGTTGATCACCACGTCGGTGTCGTGCTGGGCGATTTTGATCGTCACCTTGCCAAGCGCAGCCGATAAACCTCCATACTTTGCAGAATTTGTGGCGAGCTCGTGAAACACCAGAGCGATGGGCGTCGCACTGCGGTCATCAATTTGCGGGTTGTCGCCCGAGATAACCAACCGGCCTTCGCCAAGCGCGGAATAGGCCCGCAAAATTTCGGTGAGCAGCCCCTGTAAGTCTGTGGCAATCGATACCGGCCGCGATTGCTCGCTGTGCGGTCGTGCAAACTCATGCGCTCGGCCCAGAGCGGCAATCCGCTCCTGCAGTTCGGCAGCAAGCGGTTTCAACTCGGGGCTCTGCCGCGCCGACATGCTGATTAGGCCATTGACCACTGCAAAAATGTTCTTGATCCGATGGCTCAGCTCGCGGCTCAACACCTCGTTTTCCTCGGCCATCATCTTGGCTTGATGGATGTCGGTGCAGGTTCCGATCCACCGGACGATCTCGCCTTGCTCGTTGCGCAACGGTAGCGCGCGACCCAGCGTCCAACGGTAATCACCACTGTGGTGCCAGAGCCGATAGGTGATTTCATAAGGCTCGCCGGTTTGCAGCGACCGCTGCCAGGTGGCCCGGGCATGGTCCTGATCGTCGGGGTGGAAGACATCATTCCACGCATCGCCATCGGTCGATCCGCCAGGCACCCCGGTAAACTCGTACCAGCGTGCGTTATAGTAATCGTGAAATCCGTCGGGAAGCGTGGACCAGACCATTTGTGGCATGGCATCGGTCAGGATCCGAAACGCGGAGTTCATTCGCAGCATTGCGTCACGCGCTGACAGAACGGACGCACCGGTCTCAGCCGAACCCTGTTCCAAAACAGAGCCGAAACCAAAGGCACGCGACAGGAAATCGAGTTCAGACATAGAAGGACTTTCTAGCGGGCATCACCGCAACCCAACAAATGGGATCATGACAGGTTATGTGTTGGCGGGTGGGAACCAGCTGGAATCCAGCGTACCAAACCGATCTATGAACCGGGCAAGATCGACCAATCCAGCTTCATCGACCAAGGTTACCGTGGCTCGGTTACGGGTGATCAATTTTTCCTCGGTCATCTGCCGGATCAGGCGATTGACATGGACCTGCGTCAAACCGACCGCATCACCCAGATCGGTCTGTGTCAGCGGAATGCGCACCACCGGGTTATGCTCCCCGGTGACCGCGCGCATTCTGGCGGAGATCGAAAGGAACAGGTTGGCCAATCTGGCCTTGCCGTCGCTCCGGCCAAGCGAGCGCAGTCGATCGGACAGGTCGATGCTTTCCATTTGGCTGATGGAGAAGAACAAGGCTGCCAGACGCGGGTGTGCAGCAAATGTTTCGCCAAGGGCTTGCCTTGGGAACCGGCAAACCGTCATGTCAGTTGCCGCCACGATGCTCGATGGCGCATCGCGAAATGCGATGCCGGACGCTCCAATCATATCGCCGCTGAAATGGAAACGCAGAATCTGGCGCCTGCCGCTGGTCAATCGGGTCTCGGACAGTGCCCAGCCTTGATGAACGATCATCAATTCGGTGACATCGTCGCCCTCTGTCCACAAAACGGTGCCCGCCGGATAGATTTTTGGATCACGCTCAAGACCGGCAATCGCCTCGCGTTCAGAGGGTGTGAGATCGAGATAACGTTTGAGACGGGCCACGAAACAGCTGTCGAACAAGGTTGGCCTCCTGCGGCGTGGACAGGAGGCAACGTGCCGTCATGTCCGTAAATTGATTTTCAAACTCATGCTCGGCGATGGCCGCGTTATGGTACTTGAGATTAATTATCCAGTAAAAACAGTAAATTAACACATGTTATAAAGACAGCACATCACCAATTGTGCACAACGCATAGCGTTGAAAACCGATCCTGAAATTCAATGATTGCGCCGCGCATTCATTTGCATAGTGTTATCGCAAGACAAGAAAACGCTCTGAGAGGATCGCTCTGCCATGACGCTTACGGAAACCGCAATTCCACCAGAAGACCGCGACATTGATGCGTGGACCGCTCCTGCCGGTTGGCCAGCAATGGCGCTGCCACAGATCGAGGCGATGCTGTGTGCGGCGGGCCAGCCCTTCGAGATGGAAACGATCGAGATCGACGGGATCGCGACAAGATGCTGGAAGTACGCACCACCCAGCCTGGCTGCGCTGGCGCAGATTGCGCGGGGGCATGGCGACAAGACCTTCGTGGTCTACGAAGACGAGCGGGTCAGCTACGAAAGCTGGTTTCGCGCTACCGCAACTTTGGCCGACCATCTTCGTGCTGTGGGCATCGCCAAGGGTGACCGGGTGGCGCTGGCGATGCGCAACCTCCCCGAATGGCCGGTGGCGTTCTTTGCGATCGTCAGCATCGGCGCGATCGCTGTGCCGCTCAATGCGTGGTGGACGGGCGGCGAACTGGCATATGGCATCGCGGATTCAGGCGCGAAACTGCTGATAGCCGATGCCGAAAGGCTCGACCGGATCATGCCGCATCTCGATGACCTTTCATCTTTGCAGGCCATGCTGATCAGCCGCAGCACCGGAGGCCTGCCCGATCGCGCCACCCGTCTTGAGGACGTGGTCGGGTCACCGCCGGCGTATGGGGAACTGGCCGATGCCGATCTGCCGGTCACCGACATCCACCCCGATGACGCCGCCACGATCTTTTACACCAGCGGCACCACGGGGAACCCCAAGGGCGCGCTGGGCAGCCACCGCAATATGACCACCAACATCATGACCTCCGCCTATGCCGGGGTGCGATCATGCCTGCGCCGGGGCGAGGCGCCACCAACGCCGGAGCCTGCGGTGATGCTGACAGTCATTCCGCTGTTCCACGTCACTGCCTGCAGCGCGGGGATGACCGGGATCATGTTCGGCGGCTCGACCATGGTATTCATGCACAAATGGGATCCGCAAAAGGCTCTGGAGATTATCGAACGCGAGCGCGTCACGGCTACCGGGGGAGTTCCGACGATCGCCTGGCAGCTGATCGAGCATCCAGACCGGGACAAATACGACCTGAGTTCGCTCAAATCGATCTCTTATGGCGGCGCGCCGTCAGCGCCCGAACTCGTTCGCAAGATCCGCGAAGTCTTTGGCGCGCTGCCTGGCAATGGCTGGGGCATGACCGAGACGATGGCGACTGTGACGAGCCATACCGCAGAAGATTATCTTAACCGTCCAGACAGCTGCGGACCGGCGGTGCCGGTGTGCGATCTCAAGATCGTCGATGCTGATGGTGTGACCGAGATGCCGGTGGGGGAGGTCGGCGAGCTGTGGGCGCGCGGTCCGCAGATCGTGAAGGGCTATTGGAACAAGCCGGAAGCAACCGCAGCAACCTTTGTCGATGGCTGGGTCCGCACCGGCGATCTTGCCCGGCTGGATGGCGAAGGCTTCTGCTATATCGTCGACCGCGCCAAAGACATGATCATCCGCGGCGGCGAGAATATCTACTCATCAGAGGTCGAAAACGCGCTGTATGATCATCCGGCGGTCACCGATGCCGCGCTGATCGGTCTTCCGCACCGGACTTTGGGCGAGGAACCCGCCGCCATCGTCCATCTGGCACCGGGTACCAGTGCCAGCGAAGCAGAATTGCAGGCCTGGGTTCGCGAGCGGCTCGCGGCATTCAAGGTGCCGGTGCGCATCGTGTTCTGCGAAGAGACCCTTCCGCGCAACGCGAACGGAAAGATCCTGAAAAAGGATCTGGCGGGCTTGTTCGGCTGACCAGATCGTGTCGCGGCCGGACGGATTACCGTCCGGCGCGGTAACAAGACTGATCCTGCCCGCCGCTGCAGTCTCCCGAACGCATCGAGGAGAATGCAGCGGCGGGTCAGGCAATCAGCTGGCGGTGGTCGCCTGTGCGGGAAGGTTGGGAACCTTGCCGTCGGCAGCCTGCTGCGCGAACAGGTCGCGCATGACCTGAAGCGAGAACAGGTGCGCGTGGATGAGCGGCAGCGCGCCATTCTGGCTAAGCTTGCGCAGTTCATCGCCGCGCATGTCACGCAGCTTTTCTTCATTCACCATCTGGAAGCCCTGATAGACGAACGGCTGCGACAGCGTCTGGTGCTCGATCTTGAGTTCGCCGTCCATCAGCAGGTCGTGCTTCTTGAGTTCTTCCATGAAGAAGGCGGTGCCCTGAACGGCACGTTCGAAATCTTCGCAGAACTTCAGGATATTCTTGGTGGTTTCAGTCGGCTGGTCGCCATCGAACAGCGCATCGCCCTCTTCGAATTCACCCAGCGCTTCGCAGGTCGGGTCGAAGCAGAGCGACAGTTCCTCTGCGTCGGGACGCAGGCGGGCGAGCATAAAGGGATAGCGGCGGATATAGGCCGGTACGTACGCTGGCTGACGGTACTTGCCGTTATCGTCGAGGAACACGTTGACGCCTTCGTTCATTCCCATCAGCGCCAAGGGCACAGGCTCGGCACCTGCCGAAAAGATGATCGGGTAGTGGCGCTGGGCAGCGGGAAACTCTTCCACGGTGAGCGGAATGGCATGCTGGTTCTTGAGGAAGTGCG
This sequence comes from Blastomonas aquatica, assembly GCF_014639875.1. Taxonomy (GTDB): domain Bacteria; phylum Pseudomonadota; class Alphaproteobacteria; order Sphingomonadales; family Sphingomonadaceae; genus Blastomonas; species Blastomonas aquatica. The sequence goes on from NZ_BMGD01000004.1 coordinate 58,741, forward strand.
CACCATCCATGGTCCGCGAGCGGAACTTGGCGTGGTCCTTGGAATTGAGCGGTACCAGATCGTTGAAGAGGACCGGCAGACGGTTGGCTTGCGGCGCACTGGCCATGAACTTTTCTCCGCTGAAACTGTTGTCTTGTTGGGTGTTCGGAACTCGCGCCTTAAGTTGCCCGCAAGCCGCGCGCAAGAGGGACAGCGCTTACAGTGCGATCAACTTCCCGGGATTCATGATGCCCTTGGGATCGAGACCGCGCTTGATCGCCTGCATCGCCATGATCCGCGCCGGATCGCTCAGTCGCGCAAGTTCATCGCGCTTCATCTGCCCGATCCCGTGCTCGGCAGAGATTGATCCGCCCGCCGCGACGACGAGGTCGTGGACGAAGGCACTGATTTCCTTGCCCGGACCGTTGGACCAGAGCCGACCATCTGCTCCCTTTGGCGCCGTGACGTGAAAGTGCACGTTGCCATCGCCCATATGCCCGAATGCGGCCGCTTGCGTGCCAGGGAACCGCGCCTCCACCGCCGCGCCCGCATCGATGATGAACTGCGCCATCGCCGCCACAGGCACGCTGATGTCGTGCTGCATGGCCGGTCCTTCGGCCCGCTCGGCCTCCGAAATGGAATCACGCAGCTTCCAGAAGGCATCGGCCTGCGATTCGCTGGTCGATATCGCAGCATCGAGCAAGAGGCCGCGCTCGAACGCGTCGGCCATCAGTGTCTGGGCAAAGTCTTCGGGTGCCTGCGCCGACGGCGTGTCGCGAGCAAACTCGATCAACACATGCCAGGGGCAGGGGGCGGCGAGGGGTGCCCGGGTGCCAGGCACATGACGCAGAACGTTGGTGAGGCAGCGCTGCGGCACGATCTCGAAGCCTTCCATCTCGCGCCCGGCGCGGGCTTCTAGCATCAGCAGCAACTGGCGCGCGACCAGTGGCGATTCCACGCCCGCCCACACAACGACCCGGTCGATCAGGGCAGGGACCAGCTTCAATGTTGCAGCGGTAACGATGCCCAATGTCCCTTCGGCTCCGATCAACAGATGCTTCAGATCGTATCCGCGATTGTCCTTCTTCAGCGTAACCAGACCCTCGTAAATCGATCCATCGGGCAGGACCGCCTCGATCCCTTCGACCAGCGCGCGCATGGTGCCATGACGCAGCACCTGGGTGCCCCCCGCATTGGTGGAAACCAATCCGCCGACCGTGGCTGATCCCTTGCCCCCCAATGTGAGAGGAAAGCGCATGCCCTGCGCGGCGACCGCCTCGTGCAGGGTCTGCAGCACGACTCCTGCCTCTGCCACCACCGCCCCGGCCTGTGCATCGATCGAACGGATCGCGTTCATCCGCCGGGTGCTGAGTAGCAGCGCAGTGCCGCGCACATCGGGTGTGGCTCCACCGACCATTCCGCTGTTGCCGCCCTGTGGCACGATCGGGGTGCCGGTGCGCGCCGCAAGCCTGACGATTTCGGCCAGTTCGGCGGTGTTCGCAGGCGAAACCATCGCCAGTGCCGCTCCATGATAGCGACCGCGCCAGTCTGTGAGCCAGGGTGCAATATCCGCAACGTCCGTGGTCAGTCCCTTTGGACCCAACACATTGGCGAGATCGTCGAGCAGCGCAGGCTGGGTGAATGCATCCATCATGCCTGCTTGTTACACCTCCAATCCGGTGCAAACAACGGCTATGGATTGGGTGAAAATCGTTGTATCTGTGCAACACTCTCCAGCTATTTCGAACTTGCCGGATCATCTGCAGCAGCGTTAATGCACAGTTCAATCGTCGGGCTTAACCGGGATGCAGGGGTGGCTGCAGGTGCAGCATTCGGGTCTGGAGGATCGCTGCGCGCGGCCATGGTTTACGTTGACGTTTTTTTTGCATTTCTGATGCTGGCGTCAGTGCCGGTTCCCGAAGAACGCGCCGCAGGGATGAATGCGGTGGGTTCCGGAATACCGATCGCAGCGCACGATGCGCTCGCGCCAAGTCCGCCTGTGATGGCCCAGGTTCGGATCGAACAGCGGATCATCATCCGGGTACCGCGGCAGTCGCTCTCACCTTCCTCGCTCTTGCCGATGCCCCAGCCTCGGCGCGTTCCACCGCCAGAGCCTCCACGGTTCGAGCGACGAAAGGTGGGAAAATGCCTGGCGATGCGCGATGTCACCGGGGTCCGCGTCATCAATGACGACATTCTGGTGCTGTTCATGCGCGATCAGCGAATGATCGAAGCAGAGCTCGAACGGACCTGCAGCGCACGCGAATTCTATCAGGGCTTCTACATGGAGCGCAGCGGTGACGGGCGGCTGTGCGTGGATCGGGATTTGCTGCAGGCGCGATCAGGAAGCAAATGCGAGGTTGAAAGATTGCGGCAACTGGTTCCGGCGGATTGATCGCGCTTTTGCACATCAACGCACAATGGTTGACTTTTGGCCGATGTTTCCGCATTGCACGCCCGTGGCCCTTAGCCCTGCATCGATGGCGTGACGAACGGTGTCCGCGCTGCTGCCTTTATCTGGATACTCTATGAATTTTGCCGATCTCGGCCTCTCCGAAGAATTGATCCAGGCGGTCACTGATTCCGGCTACACGATCCCGACCGCAATCCAGGCACAGGCCATTCCGTCTGTGCTAATGGGCAAGGATATCATCGGCATCGCGCAGACCGGCACTGGCAAGACCGCCGCCTTTGTGCTGCCGATGATCGATGTGCTCGGCGAAGGCCGCAGCCGTGCGCGGATGCCGCGCTCGCTGATTCTCGAGCCAACCCGCGAACTTGCAGCCCAGGTCGCGGAAAACTTCGACAAATACGGTAAATATCACAAGCTTTCGATGGCGCTGTTGATCGGCGGCGTATCGATGGGCGATCAGATCAAGGCCCTCGAAAAGGGCGTCGACGTACTGATCGCAACTCCGGGCCGCCTGATGGATCTGTACGATCGCGGCAACATCCTGCTAACCGGCTGCGGCCTGCTCGTGATCGACGAGGCCGACCGTATGCTCGATATGGGCTTCATTCCCGATATCGAGACGATCTGCACCCGTCTGCCCGCGACGCGCCAGACGCTGCTGTTTTCCGCGACGATGCCACCGCCGATCAAAAAGCTGTCGGACCGCTTCCTGACCAGTCCCAAGTACATCGAGGTCGCAAGGCCCGCGAGCGCCAACGCCTCGATCGAGCAGGGCAAGGTCCGCGTTCAGGCGCGCCGTAAGCGTGACACGCTGTTCACGATGCTCGATGCCGGTGTTCACACCGCGATTATCTTCTGCAACCGCAAGACCACGGTGCGCGATCTCAACAAGGCGCTGCGCCAGGGCGGTTTCGACTCGGGCGAGATTCATGGCGACATGGAACAGCGCGACCGGATCGCAGAGCTCGACAAGTTCAAGGACGGGACGATCAACATCCTGGTCGCCTCCGACGTCGCCGCGCGCGGATTGGACATCAAGGGCGTCAGCCATGTGTTCAACTATGACGCGCCGTGGCATCCGGATGACTACGTCCACCGAATCGGCCGTACGGGCCGGGCAGGGGCGACCGGCAAGGCCTATACCTTTATCACCGAAGAAGATGCCGAGGCGCTTGCGAATATCGAAAAGCTGATCGGCACCACGATCCCCGAGATCACTGTCGCCGATTCGGGTGGTGCGGTAGCTGAAGCCAAGCCAGCCAAGCCGCGCGCAACCGAGGAGCGGGCACCTAGGCGTCGCACCCGGAGTGGCGAGGCCAAGTCGCGCGCACCACGCGACGAGCGTTCGAGCGCAGATAAAGCCGAAGAACCGACCGAGGTCGATGTTCGCGAGGCGCAGCCCGTCCGCGAGAAAACGCGGGTAAGCAAACCTCGCGCAGCCAAGCCTCGGGAAGAACGGTCACGCGACAAGCAGCCGCGCGAGGAACGGCCGCGCGAGGAACGGCCGCGGTCTGAGGACCGCCGTCCGTCAGCATCCAAGCCGCGACGGTCGAATGACCGCAATGACGGCCCCGATGATGGCTGGAACGGTCCGATGCCGGACTTCCTGTCGGTGGGCTTCGGCGAGAGCTGAGGCTGCTGCGGAGACATCCGCAGACGCAGCACATCAATTTCCCTTGCTATCGTCACGCCCGCGCATGCGCAGGCCCCACGTCTGTGAGAATGGTGCACAAAACATTGTCATTTCTACGTGCGCGGGAATGACGATGTTGAACTTTCAGGGACCAATACCGCCCCCGCTCTCGGGCTTTCGCCGGAGAACGGGGTATGCGGATCGAAAGCTCAGAAGCTGAACTTTGCTGAGATGCGGAAATCGCGACCTGCAAGTGGTGCGAAGTCCTTGGTGAAGCTTGCCGCACGGCGTCCGACAACATCGAAGATATTGTTCGCAGATGCGATCAGCGTCACCCCCCGACCAGGTCCCAGGGGCTTCCAGGACGCGCTAGCATTGACCAAGGTAAAGCCGTCGGTCTCGGTTTCGAAATTGGCGTTGCGCGCCTGTTCGTCAAACCATTCGACTTCAGCGCGGAGCGCTACTGTGTCGCTCTCGGCGGCGAGGCCACCCAGCAGCCGCAGCGGCGGAATGCGGGGGACGGGACCCAATCCGTCGAGCGATGCACGCACGTAATCGGCGACACCGTTCGCGCGGAAACGGAAGTCGCCCGCCCTTGCAAAGATAACCGACGCTTCGGCCTCGAAGCCATAATATTTCGCATCGTTCTGAATATACTGAAACACCGGAAGATCATCTTCTTCCAGCCCGGTCGGTACGTCGACAATGAAATCATCGAAATCGTTGTAGAAGCCAGTGAGCGAAAGGCTCACGTCAGGGGTCGACCAGCGGATATACGCTTCCCCACCCCAGCTCTTTTCGGTGGTGAAGTCGGGGTTTCCGATCTCGAATGCCTGCGTCGCGATATGCGCGCCGTTTGAAAACAGCTCCTCGGCAGCCGGCGCGCGCTGTGCTCGGTTCAGGTTGACGCCCACGCGCAACCGGTCATCGGCGATATACGCAAACCCCAGCGCGAAGGAATAGGAGTTGAAGTCCCGCTCAACACCGAGCGACTGTGACTTGACGTTGACCTTGTCGTAGCGCGCTGCGCCTTCGACCTCGAAATTGCCGCTTCGCACTTCCTGCAGCGTGAAGAAGCCGATCTGGTCGGTGACGTTGGGCGGCAGGAACGCTTCGGCACCAACCGCGCTGAAATCGCGATGAACATATTGCACCCCGCTGGCACCGCGCCATCCGCCGCGGTCACGCTGAACGAGCTCAAGCCGAGATTCAATGCCCTGGTTGCTGAACACGGTGCCGACTTCGTCGCCCTCAAATTCAGTCTGCTTGAAATCGGCATAGGCTGCGCGCAGGCGGAGTGCCTCAAAGAAGCCGGGGAGGAAGACTTCACCGCGGAAATCGACCTTAATCTGGTCGAGTCCGATGGTGACCGGACCTTCCTCTTCCTCGCCGCCGGCTTCTTCCTCGCCTTCTTCGCCATGATGATGGCCTGCGCCGGGGCGCTCGGGTACACCGTAGAGGCTGTTATAGTAGCTGCCTGAAATGCCGAAACTGCCGCCTTCGCCGATATAGGCCAGGCCGCCAGCAAAGCTGTAGGTTTCGGTGCCGGTATTAGGAATGCGGCCGCGCAGACCGGCGAGTTCTTCGGCCTCCTCGGCTTCCCCGATGTTGCCCTCTTCGCGCTCTTCTGCGGCTTCTTCGAGCTGCTCGGCGCGCAAGGCAGGCGAAAGCACGAAGCCGCCGACGCGCAGGTCGTTCGACTTGCGGTAGCTGCCGTCAAGGTGCAGCACGAGCTTCGAGGTCAGCGGTACGTCAAGGCTTGCACCGATGCTGCGTTCATCGGCTGCCGAACCATAAGTAGCGAGTGCATCGAGATGGAACGGCTCTTCGGGTACTTCGCGCGGGATGCGCTTGTCGATCGCGTTAACCGCACCGCCCACGGCCTGTCCGCCGAACAGAAGGACTGCAGGGCCGCGCAAAACTTCAACGCGATCAAGGATGATCGGCTCGACCGTGACGCCATGATCGGGTGAGGTGTTCGATACATCGATCGTTCCGATGCCGTCGGTCAGCACGCGGATGCGTTCCCCCTGGAAGCCGCGGAGCACCGGACGCGATGCGCCAGGGGAGAAGCTGGTTGCCGATACGCCGGGCAGCTTGGTCAGCGCATCGCCGATCTGCGAGCGCGCCTCGCGCGAAAGGTCATCACCGCTCAGTTCAGACGTTCCCGCCAGAATGCTGAGATCGCGCACGAACGGTGCAGTAACGATGATCCCGCGGTTGCGATGGAAATCATCATCGTCCTGGTCGGCACGCTCGGCGTTGGTGACTGTCTGTTGCGCCAATGCAGGCAAAGGTGCCAGCGCCGCAGCGCTGAGGCAAAGCGAAGAGGAAATGAGCAGAAATGTGCTGCGCATGATCGGTGGATGCTCCCGTTGATTTGTTTTTTTTCACGTACAGCCGCCCATGCCTGATGGCGGTTGGGCGCGGGCAGATCGAACTCTCTGGCCCCGGTCCTGGCGACTGATCTGGCCAGCTACCATCTGTGTGATGTTATATCAATATAAATATACCGCCGCCAAAGCACAGTGCGGCGGGGGCAGATTGCGCGGGCTGCCGATCCAGTTCTGTGGCACTGCATTGGTCTGCTTGGCTGATCCGAACAATCGTGGAAAATGACGTCGCGGTATTGGGCGATCCTTACACGGGAGCGGATACTGAGGCGGTCGTTCATCCGATTTGCGCACGCGCGATCGGCTGAAACTGCTGTTCAAAGGCTCGAAAATCTGCCAATAAACATCATCGGCTTGGCTATTGTGTCGTTCGATATCTGCTCGACCGCAGCATCACCGAAAGTTCCCCGTCATGTTCAATGCGCTTCAATCCACCCTCGTTGTCGCCGGCCTGTTTGGGTTGATCGCCGCACCTTTCGTTGGCGTGATGCTGATCCTGCTTGCGATCGGTGCGTCCACCGGGCTGATCATTGGCCTCGGCTTTCTGACATTGCTGGTCAGCATCACTTTTGCCGTATCAAAAGCCGGTCGGAATTTTTTCGCGCCCCGGTTGCGCAAGGCTGCCCGTCGCGGCTGATTGCCTAGCCTGACCGGTTCGCGTGTCAGGCAAACGGATAAAACAGAGCGACCGGCCAAGCCGCCGCAGCCATCAGCGTGCCCAACGGAAAGCGGGTCGCACCGCTGAGTTTTGTACCGTTCTGTTGCAGGACGAGCGCGATGGCGAGGCCGGTACCGCTGGCGATCATCAGAACCAGCGGCAACATCTGCCATCCCAGCCAAAGCCCGATCGCACCCAGCAGCAGCGGATCGCCTCCGCCCAGCCCCTCGCGTCCCCGGCACTGCCGATAAGCAAAGGCTATAACCCCCAACAACCCAAAGCCTGCGCCAGCACCGATCAGGCGGCTGGTCCAGTCCGGGCCTAGCCCCGTAAGGCCGGTCATCATCCCGCCCGCGACCAAAGTCGCGGTCAACGCATGCGGTAGCCAAAAGTGCTTGAGGTCGAGCCATGCCAATGGCAGCAGCAGCCAGCCGAAAGTTGCAATTGCAACTCCCGTCCAACCCGGATGCAGTGCCAACGCGATTGCGCCGATCGCAGCTGCAATCAATTCGATGATCAGACTGTCAGGCCCTATGGGCGCACGACAACTGGCACATCGCCCCCGCAAGGCCAGATGCGAAAAGACCGGCACCAGTTGCCATGGGCGCAGAACCACGCCGCAAGCATCGCACTGTGAACGCCCGGTCATCACCGAGCGGTCCTGTGGCCAGCGGCTCGCCAGTGCCGCAATGAAGCTGCCAAGGATCGCGCCCAATACCGCTGCGGCGAATGGTCCGATGACAGGATGGTGCAGCAGTGGCGCAAGCATCGGTGAACGGGCCTTGTTCCGGGGGCAGGGACGCGACCAGCGCCTTAGCGGCCTGTGCACCTGCGTGGAAAGCGCTTTTGCGCAAGGTTTGCGGGACATTTGAATTGCCCTGCCGGTTGCTCTAGGGCTGGCGGTAACCTGAAACCCGTTTGAGGACCAAAAGTCATGACCGCATTTTCCGCCTCCGATCCCGTTGTTATCGTGTCGTACGCGCGCACCCCGATGGGAAGCTTTCAGGGCAGCCTGTCTGGCGCGAGCGCGACCGATCTGGGGGCGACTGCGGTCAAGGCAGCGGTCGAACGCGCCGGCGTATCAGGGGATGCGATCGAGCGGATCTATATGGGCTGCGTTCTGCCCGCAGGTCTTGGCCAGGCACCCGCGCGACAGGCGGCGTTGAAAGCCGGGCTGCCGATGTCGGTCGAGGCAACCACGGTTAACAAGATGTGCGGCAGCGGCATGCAGGCTGCGATCATGGGGGCCGAGGCCCTCGCATCGGGATCGGTCGATCTGCTGATCGCTGGCGGCATGGAGAGCATGACCAACGCGCCTTATCTGCTCACCAAACATCGCGGCGGGGCGCGGCTCGGCCATGATCGGGTTATGGATCACATGTTCCTGGACGGACTCGAGGACGCGTACGAGCCAGGCCGCGCGATGGGCAGCTTTGCCGAGGAGACCGCTGGCGAATATCAGTTCACCCGCGAAGCACAGGACGATTACGCGGTGACATCGCTCACCCGTGCGCAGCACGCGCAGACCTCGGGCGCGTTCGACCGGGAAATCGTCGCGGTGGAGATCGCCGGTCGCAAAGGCACTGTCACCATCGACAAGGACGAACAGCCGCTCAAGGGTGATGCAAGCAAGATTCCCACTTTGAAGCCTGCTTTCGCCAAGGACGGAACGATCACTGCGGCCAACGCCTCGTCGATCTCGGACGGCGCGGCCGCCCTGGTGCTGACCCGGCAGAGCGTGGCCGATCGGCTGGGGCTCAAGCCGGTCGCGCGGATCGTTGCCCATGCTGCACACGCGCATGCGCCGGCCAAGTTCACCACCGCGCCTGTTGATGCTAGCCGCAAGGCGATGGAGAAGGCTGGCTGGAGCGTCGATGACGTCGATCTGTTCGAGGTCAACGAGGCGTTCGCATGTGTCTCGATGATCGCGATGCGCGACCTCGGCATTCCACACGACAAGGTGAACGTCCATGGCGGCGCGACCGCGTTGGGTCATCCCATCGGCGCGAGTGGGGCGAGGATCATCGCGACGCTGATTTCGGCATTGCAGACACATGGCGGCACGCGCGGCGTGGCATCGCTCTGCATCGGCGGCGGCGAAGCGACGGCGGTAGCGCTTGAGCTGATTTGATCTGATCGACACACTGTTCTCCGGCGAAAGCCGGAGAACAGAGCAACTGCAGTGCTAACCGACTCCTGGGCTCCGGCTTTCGCCAGAGAATGGGAAAATCAGTCCTTGGGCGCGTAGGTCTGGTCGGCGCTCGGAAAGCTTCGAGCTGAAACCTCGGCGGAGTAGCTCTTCACTGCGGTTTCGATCACGCCTGCCAGGTTCTCGTACTTCTTCACGAACCGCGCGGTGCGCTCGAACAGACCCAGCATGTCCTCGGTCACCAGCACCTGGCCATCGCACTGCGCGGATGCGCCGATGCCGATAACGATGGCAGATACAGCCTCGGTCACCGCGATCGCGATCGGTTCGACGACGCCTTCTACGACAACGGCAAACGCGCCTGCCTGGTCAAGTGCAACTGCATCGCTGACGATCTTGTCGGCTTCGGCGCCCGAACGGCCGCGCGCGGCATAGCTGCCCAGGATGTTGATCGCCTGCGGGGTGAGCCCGACATGACCGACCACCGGAATGCCGCGCTCGGTCAGGAACCTGACGGTCGGCGCCATCGCTGCGCCGCCTTCCAGCTTGACCGCGGCCGCGCCGGTTTCCTTGAGCAGTCGTGCTGCGCTGGCAAACGCCTGTTCGGGCGAGGCTTCATAGCTGCCAAACGGCATGTCGATGACAACGATGCTGTGATAGCTGCCGCGAACCACCGCTGCGCCATGCGCTGCCATCATCTCGAGCGTAACCGGCACCGTGCTGGGCAGGCCGTAGATCACCTGGCCCAGCGAATCGCCGACCAGCAGCATGTCGCAATGCGGATCGAGCAGCTGCGCCATCCGCGCGGTGTAAGCAGTCAGCATCACCACCGGCTTTGCGGTCGCGCCATCGACCTTGCGCCGCTGGATCGCAGGCACGGTCAGGCGTTTCATGGGAGCAGGCGTCGGGTTCGCGCGGCTGGTCGATGTATCGAGTGTATACGTTGTGGACATGGCGACGGGTGTAGCGGTGCAGACTGCTGTGTGCAAACACAACGGATCGCACCTGCCGCAGCTGGGCATTGCCGCTGGCCCGACCTGTGGCCAACCCGCGCTTGCCTATTGTGCCCCAGCGCGCGACAAGGGCGGCGATAATTCCTTAACAACGGATATGATTCTGGATGCTGCGGATCCTCGTATTTACGCTGGCCGCGCTGGCTGCGACAGGCACCACGCTGAGTTTGCTGACCAGCTATCGATGGTACATCCGCATGTGGGATTTTCCGCGTGTCGCGCTTATGCTTGTTGCGGCACTGGCATTGGTGCTTGCGGTTCCGGTTCTGGCCGGATGGGCGCGCGCACTGGTCGTGCTGGCGATGGTGCTGGTGATCGGCTGGCAGGGTTTCCGCATCTATCCTTACACCACGCTCGCCAAGACCGAGATCGCCCAGGCGGTGATCAAGCGCGAGAACTGCATCACGGCGTTCTCGTTCAACGTTTTGCAGACCAACCGCGATTACGCTCGGACTCTAAAGCTGCTTGATCGCGAAGACCCCGATATCGTGCTGCTGCTCGAAACCGATGAGCCGTGGGAGACCGCGCTCAAGCCGGTCATCGATCGCTATCCCCATCGATTGTCGGCACCGCTTGGCAACCTTTACGGATTGATCCTGCTGTCGCGGTTGCCCGTTGAAGATGCGGAAATCACCTGGCTGATCGACAATGAAACGCCATCGGTGTTCGCGACGATGCAGACCGAGGGCGGGGCCCGGTTCCGCTATATCGGCCTGCATCCACGCCCGCCGCAGCCTGGCGAGGATACCGAAAAACGCGATGGCGAGATCGCGATCGCAGCGCGCTACGCCAAGGAAACCAAGCTGCCCGTGCTGGCAATGGGTGACTTTAACGATGTCGCCTGGTCGCGTACGTCGCAGATGTTCAAGCGGATCGGCGGTTATCTCGATCCACGGATCGGGCGCGGCCTGTATGCGACATTCCCCGCCAACCTTCCGGGTTTGCGCTGGCCGCTCGATCATATCTTCATGTCGCCCGATTTCACGCTGGTCGATATGAAGGTGCTTGAGAATGTGGGGTCTGACCATCTTCCGGTCATTGCCGAGGTGTGCCTTGCGCCGCGCGCCGCCAAGGTTCTCAACGAAGCGCCCCAAGCGCCCGATGCGTCAGATCATCAGGATATGAAGGAATCCATTCGTGACGGAAAACAGGCCGCGCGCGATGAGGGGACCGCGTCCGGCGGTTCGCCGCCTCCGCCTTGATTTGCGGCCTGATTACTTTGCAGCGGCAACGCCCTCGGTGATATTGTCGGTGAAATAGCCGTCGATGCCGGCGGCGCGGTAGGCTGCGATCTCGGCAGCGATATGGCCCGGTGCGGTCGGATCGGCGCCGTCGCGCAGGTTCTGCGGCAGGAAGTAGTTCTCCCGCCGGAATGTCCAGACATGGACCTTGAGCCCCGCAGCATGCGCGTTGCTGACCAGGGTAGTCGGCTGACCCAGATCGCCGGTCGAATCACGGGGTATCACCATCGCTTTTTCCGCGCCGATTGCGTTGGCATATTGCGCAACATCGGCAAGGCCCTTTGGCGTACTCATCGCAGCATAAGTGACGCCGGGCAGGTCGGGTGGGCCATAGGATCCAGCCATCAACTGTACCAGTGGCAGCCGGGTCATCCCGCGCAACCGCTTGAGATTCTCGACCTCGAAGCTCTGGATGAACACCGCATCGTCGCCATCGTCATAGCCCGCCGCCGCCAGCATCTTCACCAGCGGTTCCTCGATCGGCAAGCCGATCGAGCGGAAATAGCTGGGATGCTTGGTTTCGGGATACAGGCCGATCGTGCGCCCGGTTTCGCTTTGGCGCTTTTGCACCAGCGCGATGACCTCGCTCAGCGTTGGTACCTGATACTGGCCGTCATAGGCCATGTTGGCCTTGCGCAGCAGCGGCAGGCGCTCCTTCGCGCGCAAGGTCTTGAGTTCGGCGAGGGTGAAATCTTCGGTAAACCACCCGGTGAGGCTTTGGCCGTCTATCTGTTTGGTGGTCTTGCGGTCAGCGAATTCGGGATGGCTGGCGACATCGGTGGTTTCTGAAATCTCGTTCTCGTGCCGCGCCACCAGCACGCCGTCCTTGGTGCTCACCAGGTCGGGCTCGATATAATCCGCGCCTTGGTCGATCGCATGAGAATACGCTTCCAGCGTATGCTCGGGCCGCTCTCCACTGGCTCCGCGATGCGCGATGACGAGCGGGCTGGCGGTGCTGGCCAGCAGCACAATTCCGGCGAGAATCATGCGGTGACCTCAACACCCTTCCAGAACGCCATGCGATCCTTGATCTCCTTAGCGGCATCCTTGGGCTCAGGATAATACCACACCGCATCGGCGTTGGTCTTCCCGTCGACTTCGATCGAATAATACGACGCCGTTCCCTTCCAGGGGCAGACGCTTGTCGTGGCACTGGGCGTGAGCAGGTCGGCGCGCACGCTGTCACGCGGGAAATAATGGTTGCGCTCGACGATGACGGTGTCGTTGCTTTCGGCGATTACGGTGCCGTTCCAGATGGCCTTGGGCATGGGGTATCTCTCCTGTCAGTGGTCTGCTTTAGATGGGGACGGCGACAGCGATATGACAGCGGCGAAGACCGATTGATCAACCAAGCGCGTCCGCATAAACCTCAGGCTTGAACCCGACCAGTACGCCGCCGGGATATTCGAGCACCGGGCGCTTGATTAGCGCAGGCTGCTCGACCATCAGCGCGATTGCCTTGTCGCGAGTGATGTCGGCCTTGTCGGCATCGGCCAGTTTGCGGAAGGTCGTGCCCGCCTTGTTGAGCAGCACTTCCCAGCCGACGACATCTGCCCAAGCGTTCAGCCTGTCTGCCGATATGCCCGCCTTCTTGTAATCGTGGAACGCGTGCTCCATCCCCCGAGCATCAAGCCACGTGCGCGCCTTCTTCATCGTGTCGCAGTTGGGGATGCCGTTGATTGTGATCTTTGTCATTGATTTCCTTGTAGATTTTGGATGATGCCCGACAGGCATCATCGAGTATTGCGCAAGCGGCGTAGATGACAGCTTTTCACGCTATCGTCAAAAAGCAGCCTTTCCGTAAGCGACCCCGGAACCGACGTTCCTGTTGTGCTGGAATGGATTGCGTCAGCGACTGCTAATCAAAGACCACTTGCGCGCTTCGTTGGTCGCAAAACGCTTTTTTCGTCTTGCAATCGGGGCCTGCCCCACCACCTATTGCCCAAGGCCATCATGTTGCTGCCGCTAGAGCTGCGGGCATATTACGCGATTGATCAGGCATTTCCCCGCTCAACGAAACCTTCGTTGTCTGCATTGCGCAGATATCGTCCCCGCGCGTCCTGAAAGGACCGACAATGGTCAATTCCATCCTCACTCCCGATAAGCAGGCATTGATTGACGAACACAATGCGCAGCCGGTGATCCATCATGCCCCGGATGGCTTTTCGGACCAGTTCGCGCTTGGTTTTACCAAGCTGCTGCGCTTCACGGCTGACACTTTCTTCGCCAAGCGCTATGGGCACCGTGCCATTGTTCTCGAGACCGTCGCCGCCGTACCCGGCATGGTCGGGGCAATGTTCACCCATCTCACCAGCTTGCGCCGCATGAAAGATGATGAGGGCTGGATCCGCACCCTGATGGAAGAGGCGGAAAATGAGCGCATGCACTTGATGACCTTTATCGAGGTCGCCAAGCCGACGCTGTTCGAGCGGCTGGTCATCCTGATGGCGCAATGGGTCTTCCTTGCGCTGTTCTCGATCCTTTATCTGGTCTCGTCACGCACCGCTCACCGCGTCGTGGGGTATTTCGAGGAAGAAGCGGTGATCAGCTATACGCTCTACCTGCAGGAGATCGACGAAGGCCGCTCGCCCAATGTTCCTGCGCCAGCGATTGCCAAGCATTACTGGAAGATGGCAGATGATGCGACGTTGCGCGATGTCGTAGTGCTGGTCCGAGCGGACGAGGCGCACCACCGTGACGTCAATCACGGCTTTGCCAGCAAGCTAGGCGGCAAGCCGTTCGACACGGGCAAGACCGCGCCCTATCCGGCGCATGCGGATGACGTCCGCTTGAAGGCGTAGCAGGTTGCGGCCGCCGGTCGGTGACGGCGTGGCCAGACAAGGATCAAAGCCGCCATTCGCCTTTCCACCCAATCTCAGAGATCCAGGGATCCGATAGCAGAGATTGAAAGCCGCCATTTCGAGGTCCGTTAGGGGCTTGGCGACCTGGGCCGGATACGTACGGTTGGGGATGGCAAGCCGAATAGGTGCTCAATCGTTATCGAGCCGGTTCGAACCCATCACAAACTTGACCCGCTCGACGCACCCAACAAAGCCTTGCGTGGTCACAGCCTTGCCGCCTCTTACGACGATGGCAGCCTGCGCGCCGAAGTCTTCGGTCGGCTGGCTGGCGGCGACCTGGACGTTCGCGACCTCTCCCCACGGCGCGACATCATAGGTCACGATCGCCCAACCTTCGATGGCGCGTCGGCGATAGGGTTCCGGGAACCGCAGCGTGGGTTGGACGGCCCATTCGTGCTGTGAAGGGCAGGTTGCGCCAGCGGGACGGAACTGGGCTTCATCCGCGACCGGCGGAGCGGGCAGGGTGGCGGGGCTGCGCCAATAGGGGAAGCGGCACCCCTTGCGCCCACCTTTGTAATAACGCGTCTTGGCAACGGCTTCCCGGCTCGCGCCGTCTAGGGCTGCATTGCCGGTGCCGCCCAGTGTCTCGATGTTCGCCGTCTTCCCGCCATCTGCGATATCGAACCCCACCATCGACCATTCTCGCACGCCGGGGGTCGCGGGAATCGCCTTGAAGTTTGGGAATACACGCGCCCGAAGCCCCAGCGCGCGGTCGTCGCGGCAATCGCCTTGCGAATAGATTCGCTCCCACGCTTCTTTCGGCAATGGCCCGGAAATCGTGTTTACCGAATAGGCTGTCAGGTCCGCCACCGACGTGGCGTCGAGGCTTGACTGGCGAGGGGTAAAGGCAATCGTGCAGCTGGTACGCGCCTGACCCGCAGTAAATCGGCTCGCTGCCAGTGCAGGGGCAATGTCGTCCGATCCAATGGCGCGGACGTCCTTGGCAAGCTTGCGGATGCTCATCGTCCGGCCGCTCGAGTCAATATCGAATACATAGGTCACCGAGCCGGTTTGGGCGGTGTTGTTCCAGCCCAGCACAGTCAGTGGCCGCTCCAGAAATTCGGGGACCACGATGGACCGGTCGCAGCGCACCTCACCGGGCAACCAGGCGATGAACGTCCGTCCGGTTGCGACCGGGGGCGTATTCACCGCGATCACCGGCGGGGGAGAAGCCACAGAAGCGAATGACACGAGCAGTGCCCCAACAACGGTTTTGATCATGACCATGAGTATGCCTTGAAACCATTGCATTTATAAGGCGGAAAAAAACCTCACAGTCTCCGTTCGTCTCACCTTCTACTGATGAAGCTTCGGATATCGCGGGACAATTTGGTGAGGTCGGTCTCGTTGACGTACATCATGTGACCGGCGTCATAGCTGGTATATTCGATGCGGTCGGTGGGTATGCCGGTGCGGGTCAGCGAATATTCCGCGCCAAAGAACGGCGTGGCAAAATCATACCAGCCCTGCGCGACGAGCACGCGAAGACCGCTGTTCTCACGCAACGCGCGGCCGATATAGGGCGCGACGTTCTTGTAATAGCGGTTGTCGCCGCCTCTGCCGGGGAGATCCCAGTCCCACTCGCGCACACCGCCAATGGTGACATATTGCCGCTCGGGGTTGAACTTGAGATCCTGCCGTACATACGCGTTGAACGCGGCGGTATAGCTTGCATCGATGCCATAGAAGCTGGGATCGTTGTCCGGCGTTTCGCCTGCGTTATCGAAATCCTTGCCGGTGTAGCGCGCATCAAGGCGTCCAACGACCAGCCCGCGATCGCGCAGCAGTTCCTTGTAGTAACGCCCCGGGGTCACCCGCAGATCGGCGCTTTCGAGGTACTGCTCGCTGAGCCCGGTATAACGGGCGAGCTTGGAGCGGATCGCGGCACGTTCTTCATCGACCAGCGCGGTGCCCTTCATCAAGGCGGGCAGATACTCGTTGGTCGCGAAAAGCTTGGCTTCCGCTGCCAGTTCGGCAGCGCCGCCGCCGGCCGCTGCAGGCGTGGTCTTGCCATGATACAGCGCGGTCACCGCCATGCTGGGGACCATCAGCACATAGGGCATCTCGTTGCCGGGAACCTCGGCCTGTGCGCCGAAATCGAGAATGGTCGAGATCAGCAGAAGGCCGTTGAATGCGACGTCGTTGTACGTGCCTTCCAGTTCATTGACCACGGCGGCAGTGCGGGTGGTGCCATAGCTTTCTCCGCCGAGATATTTTGGCGCGTTCCAGCGGTTGTTCTGCGACAGCCAGATGCGGATGAACTCGGCGATCGATTTGGCGTCCTTAGTGACGCCCCAGAATTCCTTGGGATCGGTGTCGCCCATCGCGGTCGAAAAAGCCGTGCCGACGGGATCGATAAACACGATATCGGTGGTATCGAGCAGGCTGTCGGCGTTGTCGACGATGCGATAGGGGGGCGCGCCATCATCGCGGCCATCATTGGGGATTGCCACGCGCTTGGGGCCGAACGCGCCCATGTGCAGCCACAGCGACCCCGATCCCGGGCCGCCGTTGAACAGGAACGTCACCGGGCGGTTCGCTTCGGGGGTATCCTTGATGTAGCTGACCGAGAAGATGCGGGCGCGCGGCGTACCCTTGTCATCCTTGAGGAAGGTGTCGCTTGCAGTTGCGGTATAGGCAACCCGTTGACCCCCGAACGTACCCGAATGCCGGGTTACCGAAACAATGGGCTCGGCACGCACGGGAGCGGCCTTGTCGCTGTCCGGGGCACCGCCCTTTGCGTTATCCTGCGCCAGCAAGGGAACAGAACTCAGGCACAGCGCCATCGCCGCAGAACCAATCAAGCCGCGCATCATGGAAACCCTCTCGTTTCGAAATTCCGTATACTATCTGCAGCTTGGCACGGGTTACGGTGGCTTGGCAAGCCGCGCACGCAGAGGAACCAACGATCAGGCCGGCTGCAGCGGACGCTGGCCGACCTCGGTGAACCGGCGGGGGCCGAGGTCCAGCCGTAACGGTCCGACACGCGGACCCGGCGGCGAGCTTTCTTCGCCGACGACGAACGACTGGGTGACGGCATAGCGGGTGCCGTCGGGGCCGGTATAGCCGATCCAGATGTGCACGACGGGCACGAACAGCATCCTTCCCTTCATCTCGATCGGTTCGATCTGCTCGAGCGGCAGACGGATCTGCCCTTCGCAGCGCCGAGTGCCATCGGGTGCGATGTCGCCCACGCTCTGGAGCAGTGGCAGGGTACTGTCGCCAAGAAGTGGATCGATTGTCGGTGGCATCCCGCGCCGCGCCTGAACCACCGCGCCGTGCAGCACGATATCGCTCAGCGGAATGTCCGACATGTTGGTGATCGCGAGGTGATACCGGGCAACTGCGTTGACCAAGGTCACGTCGACACCCAGCGTCGTGAAATCGAGCAGCAACCGGGGAGGTTGGGGGAGTTGGCCGGATTGCATTGCAGGTGCTGTAGTAGACTCGGCGGCAGGAGCAGGAGCAGGAGCAGGAGCAGGAGCGGGGGTGGGGGCAGGAGACGGCCGGAAAGCCAATCCGGTTGCCTGAATGGTGCCGAACGGTTGGGCAGAATTTCCCGGTACCGGTGCTGGTGTTGCTGTCGGTGCATCTGGTACGGGTGCGACTGGCGCTGGCGCAATCGGTTCTGCTACAGGTGGCCGGGCGCGCAGCGGCGGTGTCGGGACAGTATCGGTCGGTACAACCGACGCAGGTGCTTGCGATCCTGCAACGGGCGACCGACCCGCAGACCGTTGCCGCAAGGCCATGGCGATCAGGCTGATCAGCGCGACCAGCCCGGCGGCGAGCCACCACCAGATCGACCCGTCGGCTGATCCTTCGTCGGTATCAGTTTCGACTGCAGGCGCGTCTTCTTCGAATGACGGCGTGGCCGGAACGGGCAGTGGTGCTGTTACCGGTGCTTCGGCGACGGGCGGCGCGGTATCGTCGGCGTCATCCTGAGGCGCGGGGCCGGGTTCGGGAGCGGTACGCTGTGTCGGTGCGGGTTCAGGCTGCGGCGGCGCGCGCTCGCGCAAAGGCACGGCCTCGCGCTGCTGCAGTGTGGGTACCGGAACCGGCGCGATAGTGGGCAGCGAGGGTGCCGGCGCGCTCTGGACAGGCGGATCGGTCCGGCGGGGCGGGGTGGACTCGCTATCGACCGGCCCCTGAACATCGCTGGGCGGTTGCTGGGGCGGGGGTGTGCCTGCGGGAAGCGAAAATCCACTGGGCGTCTCATCCTGCGCGCTCGCAACTATCGGCACGAACGACGTACCCGTCAGCGCCAGCGTCAGGATCACCGCGGCCGCCTTGCGATCCCGTTTTTGCAAAGACTGCATGCTCTTGATCGTCCCCATCGTACTCTGGCCCATCGTATCCCGAACATTTCCATCGCTCGTGCGACCTGTCCGACCTTCGGCCACCCCTTTGCAACGCAGGTCGCGCGCTTAATCGGCACTGAATGCATTGCAGGAGATGACATCAGCCGTGTGTCGCATTAGATGAGGCGCATGTCCGATCAACCCCAAACACGCTTTCTGGGCAAAGACAGCCCGATCCCGACCTCGCCCGAAGAGGCGGCACTGGATTATGTCCCCAATCCCCGGCCTAACAAACCCTATCTGGTGCGCTTTGCGGTCCCAGAGTTCACCTCATTGTGCCCAGTCACCGGCCAGCCCGATTTCGCGCATCTGGTGATCGATTACGCGCCCGATAAGGTGATGGTCGAATCCAAATCGCTAAAGCTATTCCTGGGCAGCTTTCGCAACCACCAGGCGTTCCACGAGGACTGCACCGTGGGCATTGGCGAGCGGCTGTTCAGCGAGATGCAGCCGCACTGGCTGCGGATCGGCGGATACTGGTATCCGCGTGGCGGTATCCCGATCGATGTGTTCTGGCAATCGGACGAACCACCTGCGGGGCTTTGGCTGCCACCGCAGGAGGTTCCGGGGTATCGCGGACGGGGCTAGTCCTTGATAGAGGCTGTGCAGGGCGCCCCATCGGGTCCAACCGCGCCCTTGCAGGCACGCAATGGCAAGAGGCCTTCGGTCTGTTCCACGAGCAGCTTCTTCCCATCCGAGGTCCGGGTCAGGTCAAAGCTGTCGTAGAGCTTACCCGATGCGGTGAACGCCCGAAAACCGATGGTCTGCGGCGTGACGTTGAACACCTGATACAGTTCGGTGTCCTCGGCCACCTTGTCCGGCTGGATCATCGCGCGGTCGTTCAGGCCGTACATTTTCTTACCAACAACCGACACGAGATAGACCGGCCCCTGCGCTGCACCTGACGCACGCTTGGCCCGCCCATCGCTGGCGCCCTGTTCGGCAGTCAGCCGACTGTAGCAATGATCATGGCCCTGGAGCACGAGATCGACATTGTGCTTCTCGAATATCGGCTTCCATGCGGCCTTGAGTTCGGCAGTGTCATTGGGCCGGGCGCAGGTGAAGATCGGCTGGTGGAACAGGACGACATTCCAGTCAGCCTTGCTCGCAGCCAACGTGGCATCGAGCCACTGGCTTTGCTGCGCCAGCGTGCCCAGATCGATTGCCGATGTGCCATCCAGAACGATGAAACGCACACCCTGATAATCGGAGAAGTATGTCGTTGATTTGGCTTCCGTTGCGCCGTTGCCGGGCAACGCGAAGCTGGCAGTCCAGTGCGAGCCCAAGCGGCGCAGTTCGCTGCCATCGGGCTTGATGTCGTCGACATATTCATGGTTGCCGGTCGCGGGGAGTTGCGGAACCATGGCAAATGCATAGCCGCCTGCCTGTGTCCACTCGCCCCATTCGTCATCATGCACCAGATCGTCGCGTTGGGCGACGAGATCGCCGGCATGCACCGCGAGCGCGGGAGCGGCTGTGTTCATAAATGCCTGGCGAATGACACGCGAACCGATGGGCAGGATGCCATTCTGCGTGTCGCCGAAATAAAGGAAGGTAAAGGGCTTGGCTTCGGCAGCGGCAGTGCGGAACTGCAGCCATTCGCTCCAGCCTTCTGCTCCCTTGACGCGGTAGAGATAGGCGGTGTCGGGCGTCAGCCCCTCAAATCGCACATGATGGTAGCGCGACGGGCCGTTGTCGGTCGTCAGGTCCAGTGAGGCCCCGGCCACAGGCTTGGCGAAGGCCGCAATGCTCGGCCCATCCACCGCAGGCGCAAGCTCTGCCACTGTGTCGGCCTGGCGAACATCGGTACGCCACGCCACTGCCATCGCGGTGGACGGGTCGGCACCCGGCGTCAGAACGACACGATCCGGAATGCCCTTGGCCGCATAGGGCTTGCCGGGGGAATGTGGAATGGCGGCCGGCTGCTGCGCAAGGGCAGCACTGCTGGTGGCAAGCGAGGTCGCCACCAGCATGAGCGTCAGTGTTTTGGAGATCATTGTCATCAGAAGGCAGCGCTTATCCCGAACTTCAGTGTGAAGCTATATTCTTCATACTGCAGCAGGCGGCGGCGATTGTTGAGGTTCTGGTAAGCGAAGTAAGGCCGGTCGCCGATGTTGATGGCTTCTGCGAACACCCGAACACCCGGCAACACCTCGACGCGACCACTCAGATCGATCTGGAAATGCTCATCGACGATCCGGTCTTCATCGGCAGCACCGCCGATTTCATCGAGATAGCGATCGCGATAGGTCCCGGCAGCGCGCAGGCTGATCGGGCCCTTTTCGTAGCCGAGGACGAGGTTAAATGTGTTCTTCGAAGCCGCAGGCAAAGTGATTTCTCGGCCGTCGAACAGCGTGCTCTTGGCATCGGTGTAGGTGTAGTTGACGTTGACCAGAATGCCGTCGAGCGGCGAGGGCAGGAAATCCAGCACCTGCTGATAGCTGAATTCAAAGCCCTTGATGGTTGCGCTTTCGCCATTCAGCGGGATGCTGGCCTCGTCATAGGCAATCCCGTTGATCACACCACCAAACGGGTCCGTCGCGGGGTTGTTGAAGGTTGCCGAAACGATGAAATCCTCAATGTTCTTGTAGAAGAACCCGCCCGAAATCGCACCGTTGCGCGAGAAATAATATTCCGCTGAAAGGTCGAGGTTCCAGGCCTTATAGGGCTGAAGCGCGGGGTTGCCGAATTCACCCTGGCGCTCGTTGCCATCGTTTTCCTCGACAACAAAGCGCGGCGCCAGATCGGCGAGGTTGGGGCGGACGAGGCTGCGGAAGCCACCGGCGCGCAGTACCACATTGGGGGCGGGCTCATACCGCACGGTCAGGCTGGGCAGCCAGTTGGTGTAGTTGCGTTCGAAACGGTTGGGGGTGACGAACACGGTGTCTTCGTCGAGTTCGACTCCGCCGCGGATGGCACCTTCCTCAACCAGCTCGACCAGGCTGGCACGAATGTCATTCTTGGTGCGCTCAACGCGAACACCGCCGATGATGCGCAGGTCCGCGCTGTCGTAGCGACCCATCAGATAGCCCGCGAGCACGTCTTCGTTGACGATGAAATCTTCAACCGATGACCCGAACGAGCTTTCAAGGCTATTCAGTTCAAACTGGCCAATGTTGTCGCGGAAGAAGCGCGAGAAAAGGCGCTTGTCGACCGCAGGGGAGATATCGGCGAGGCCATAGGTTTGCGGGCCAACAAAGTCGCTCAGCAACAGATCCGGTCCATCGAAGCCGTCATAGAAATCGAGATTGTAATTGAGGAACTTTTCACGCCAGCGGGACTTTGCGCCTGCCTGAACGGTGAACTCTCCTGATGCCAGGCCAAACCGGTGCGCCAGATCAGCGCGCAGCGTGAATTCCTCGTCCTGCGCGTCGAACAGCGATGAAATTTCTGCCCGGTTGAATTCATAAAGCGCCGGATTTGTGAACGCTCCGCGTCCTGTCGGAATCGCATAGCGCGGGATCATATCGTCGGCATAGTTGAAATTGACACTCAGGCCGTCGTCTTCAAACCGCGACCGGAAGCGGACAGGGTCAATCGAACCATCCTCCCGCTCACCGGATTTCGCCCAGCTGCCCGAATAGGTGAACTTCCAAGGCCCTGTTTCGGTTTCCCCGCCCAGCGATATCGTGCGGATTTTCTGGCTCTCGAAACGATCCTTGTTGTCGCGCCGGACTTCGATCCTGCCATCGGCATCATCGAATAGCGCGGTGTTGGCCGTACCACTGGTCGGGGCTTCATCGAACACGAACACCAGGCGGCGGCGGAATTCCTGATCGTCAAACTGGCTGTAAAGGCCGCGAAGGTAGAGCTTGGTCGCATCGCTCAGCCGTGCATCGAAGTTGAGCGTGGCGCTGATGCGTTTGCGTTCGACGTCGTAATCGCGGAAATCGACTTCATCGGCAAAGTCGATTCCGTCGTCCGATGTGCCCCAGCCACCGGTCTCGATATTGTCCGACGCAAATTTGCGCTGATAGTAAGAGATACCACCAGCAACCCCGAAATCGTCGCCAATTTTCTTGGAAAAATCGAGGCTCAGGCGTGGTGTCAGCGTATTGGCAAGATCGTTGTAGCTACCTTCGGCCTTGACCGAGAACAGATCCTTCTTGCGATCGAATGCACTGGTGGTGTTGATCTCGATCGAAGCGCCGATGGTGTCGCCATCCATGTCGGGCGTCAGTGATTTCTTGACCTCGATCGATTCGATGATGTCGCTGGAGATGACATCAAGCGCAACCGAACGGTTGTCACCATCGGGCGAGGGCACGCGAACACCATTGATCGACGTCGAGTTGAGATTGGGGTCGAGACCGCGCACCGCGACGAAGCGCCCTTCGCCCTGATCGTTCAGGATGTTGAGGCCAGGAAGGCGACGCAGCGATTCGGCGACATTCTGGTCGGGAAATTGGCCGATGGCATCGCGCGTCAGGACGCTGCTGACGCCATCTGCAGCACGTTGGCGTGACAGCGCGCTCGCCTGGTTGGCCGCCTGGCCCACCACCAGAATATCGTTGCCATCTGCAACACCCAACCGAACAGGTACCGCTATAACGCCTGTCTCATCGACCGAAATGCTGGTCGTGAACAATGGTGCGCCGACATAACGCGCCTCCAGCGTGTAGGTGCCTGCCGGAATATCGGTGAATCGAAACGTCCCGTCGCGGCTCGTCGTCGCGGTGCGGTTGAGTTCGATGATGCGAACATCAACTGCCTGCAAGGCGCGGGTAGCGTCAATGTCGGTAACGGTTCCGGTCACTTCTCCGGCGATTGCCGGCGACGCGAAACTGGCAGCGCCAAGCGCGAGCGCCAAAGCGAGACTGCGATACGAGACCGATCTGGCCGCGCGGTATGCTGTGATCATGAGACGCCCCCTTGCAAACTGTGTTGGCGTCGCCGCTAAAGCTGGGGCGTGACATCTCAGGGGCCTGTGGATGACGAATAAGTGACATCCAGATAACAGGACTGCGACGTGTCTGCGGAGCAACAGCATCCCCCCATCAGCGCTATGTGTCCGATAAGCGCTGCATGTTTATAAACTGGGTACTTTCGCTCCTCCCAAACCGTAGCTATCTACGAACAATGTCCCAAAACGCCATTCGCCACGATCATCCGATTTCCGTCGACCCTTCCGAGATCGATTTCATGGGGCATGTGAACAATGCCCATTATCTCAAATGGGTGCAGGATGCAGTGGTGGCGCACTGGCAAAACATCGCTCCGCCCCAGGCCGTAGCCGAGCACCTTTGGGTCGCGCTCAAGCACGAGATCACGTATCGCAAGCCCGCGTTTCTCGATGATCAGGTGATCGCAACGGTCATGCTGGAAAAGGTCCATGGTGCGCGTGCTTTTTATGAGACGATCATCCGGCGCGGCGAGGATGTGCTGGCCGAGGTGAAATCGAGCTGGTGCTGTCTCAATGCCGAAACCTTGCGGCCTGCGCGACTGGCCGAGGATATCACGCGGCGGTTCTTCGGCAACTGACCGTTAGCCGATCAGTCCCAGGCTGATCAGGACCATCACGAAAGCGGTCACGACGAAGATCGTGCAGGTCAGCAGGAGCACCAGACGGAATACCGCACCGATGCGCGACGAGCCATAAGCATGACGCAATTGGCGGTACATGTGGAAGGGCGCATAAAAGATCGCTACCGTCGTTATCAATCCCGGCAAGATATTGAACTTGCTTGCCAGCGTGACGACAATGAACAGCAGCGACATGAATGCGATTGAATAGGTCGTGAACACCGCGTGGTCATAAAACCGGTGTCCGCGCTTGCCCAGCGTGGCAAGCCAGACGAACGGGATTGACAGCGGGATCAGCAACCAAGCGAACTTGTACCCGTTCGATTGCAGCTTATAGAGCAGCAGCTCTGGGTTCTTGTTGGCTTTTGCGGCCATCTTGTTGACCAGTTTGTCAAACGACTTCCAGCCGGTGTCGACGTCGCCGGCAAGATCGAACTGACCGGTCCCTTCACCGCTGCTACCCCCGAGAAGCTCAGGGTAGCGCGCCTTGCCTTCAGTTGCGATCGACAGGCCGTTGACCTGCGCCTTGAGGTCCTGCAACTCTGCCGAAAGCGCCGCCGAGCCAGCATCGTCCGCACCGAGTGCCTGCGATGCTTTGGTTTTTTCCTCGATTTGCGCTTCCAGCTTAACCATTTCGGCTTGCATGCCTTCGCGCCAACCGGTGACCTTTATGCCATTGGTTGCCACCATGCCCGGCTGGTCGTCCGTGAAGTTGGGTGTGCCGACGTATGAGAACACGGCGAACATCATGAAGATCGAGAACAGGAACAGCGCCATCGGGCTGATGAACTTGGCGCGCTCACCGTGAACGTAGCGACGGGTCAGCTCGCCCGGCTTCCAGACAAGCAAAGGCAGGGTGTTCCAGAACTTGCCGTCAAAGTGCAGCACCCCGTGCAGAATGTCATGCCAGAACGCCGAGATCGAACGGTGGACATGACCCGACTGGCCGCACTGATGGCAATGCGGTCCGACAAGGCTGGATCCACAATTGAGGCATTTGCTATGCGCATGCACGCTCGCTTCGCCTGCCTGTGGTTCGGCAACGCGCGACCACATGCCACCCTCGGCGATTGCGCCTGCTGCTTCGAATTCGCCGCTCATTCCTGTTGCCGCCCCACCGTGATCAACAGCTTAAGTGTACATTTCGCGCAGAACCGGGCCAAGTGAAATGTCGCCGCTCGCCGTACACCGGGATTAGCCATTGCCTTTGAACTTCGCCTGCGGCTAATCGGCCGGCATGGCCCATTTCGATCCCAAGACCTATCGCAGCGCGCTGGGGCAGTTTGCCACCGGCGTCACCATCGTCACCACGCGCGATGCATCGGGCAACGCTGTGGGGGTGACGGCCAACAGTTTTAATTCGGTCTCGCTCGATCCGCCCTTGGTGTTGTGGTCGCTGGCGCGCACGGCGCGGTCGATGGCGGCGTTCGAGCAGTCGGGCGGCTTTGCGGTGCATGTCCTTGCCAGCGATCAGGATGATCTGGCCAACCGGTTCGCCTCGCGAACTGACGACAAGTTTGCCGGGCTCGACGTGGGCGGCGAAGGTCTGCCCCGGATCGATGGCTGCTCGGCGCGGTTGGTTTGCACGACGCGGCATATGTACGATGGTGGCGATCATGTGATCATGGTCGGCGAGGTGATGGATTACGAAAGCGAGGGCAAGGCGCCGTTGCTTTTCCATGGTGGAGGCTATGCCGACCGCATCGCCCGCGAAGCTGGTGCCGGCACTCCTCCGGTGCTGTACGCTGTCGAAGACCGCATCGCGACGATCACGCTGAACCGGCCCGAGACGCGCAATGCGCTGGCCGAAGAGGTGATCGGTGCGTTGGTCTCTGCGCTGGAGGCGGCCGATGCCAACCTGGACATCGATTGCGTGATCCTGACAGGCGAAGGTCCCGGTTTCTGCTCGGGTGGCAACATCAAGCAGATCAAGGCGCTGACCGCCGAGCAGCGCATGACACCGATCGAACTGGAAAACTGGTACAAGACCCAGATCCAGCGTATCCCGCTGACCATGGACCGGATGTCGGTTCCGGTGATTGCTGCCGTGCGTGGACATGCGATCGGCGCGGGTTGTGATCTGGCGTGCATGGCCGATATCCGGATCGCTGCTGAAGATGCGGTGTTTGCCGAGAGTTTTCTGCGGGTCGGCATCATTCCTGGTGACGGCGGTGCGTGGTTGCTGCCGCAGATCGTTGGCCTCGCCAAGGCCAGCCAGATGATGTTGACCGGCGAGTTCATCGACGCGCACAAGGCCGAACGCTATGGCCTGGTATCTGAAGTCGTCCCGGCCGAAGCCTTGATGGATCGTGCCCGCGCACTAGCACACATGGTGGCGCAGTTTCCGCCCTCGGCAATCCGCAAGACCAAGCGGCTGATCAAGGATGCCCGTGACGTGTCGCTGGCCGAACATCTCGATCAGGCCGCAATCTGGCAGGGCGTGCTCCAGCAGATGGACGACCACCGCGAGGCGATCGATGCGATATTGGAAAAGCGTAAGCCCCAATTCGAGGGTAAATAAAAACGCTGGCAACTGCGCCTGACGTCATGGCGTTGCTTTCGGTGTTCGCAAGTTCCGTCGCCGTTTGTTAACCATTTCGAATCAGTAGAAGATCAGCCAGCCTGACAACGTTGGGTGTTGTCGTCGTGACACGGTATCGTGGGGTATCGCGCCGTGGCGCGCACCCCAGAATTCCGGCTTTTCAAAAAAGATGACCCCGGCTTTTGGCCGGGGTCAAATGCTTGAATAGCCGAATTTTTCGGCTCAGTTCCAGCCGCCGCCCAGGACCCAGTCCCAGAACCCACGAACAGGCTTTTTGGTACGCTTTGCCATTTTTAGCACTCCTTATCTGGACGTGAAATTCCCTCCACGCCCAGGCCGGAAAACTAACAGAATGTAAAATGGTCAACAAGATGTTAACTTAGGTTCGTAAGCTTTTCAAAACTGCTTTGCAGTTCGTGAACCATCGCTCCCCGGCAGCAAGGCACATTGGCCGACCATGGTCGATGATTCGACGGCCGACGAAAGCCTGCGTCCATGCGTCAAAAGCCGCGCTATCGATTACAGGAATTCGCCGACGGCAAACGAAGATGGTTCTCGATATCCAGCTAGGAGCGATAGGACGGCCCACGTCTGCATCGACTTCGACAGCGACGACCTATTCACCGTGCGCCCCGCAATAGGGCGCCGGCTCCAACGGGACCCGAAAAGTTCTTGCTGCTGTAACCGCTTCGGGCGCGAATGATTCGCTGACTTTTTAGTCTGCAAAGGTCTTTGGCGCAGGCGACGCGATGGTGAGCTGGCCAACGCCGACCTGCTGCACTTCCATCAGCCGCTCGGCGACGCCATTGCGCCCAAAACGGAAGGCACCGTCGAGACCGATAAATCCTCCCGAATCGCGCAGCTTGTCCATCGGGAAGACGGTACCGGGCCGCCAGTCACGGGCGATGCGGGAGGTCAGCAGGACACTGTCATAACCCAAGGTTGAAAGCCGGAACGGGTCACTGCCAAACTGTGCCCGGTACTTGGTCGCGTATTGGCGGTAGAGGCCGTCAGAGACGCTGGCGAACCAGGCTCCGCGCATGGCGGGCGATGTGGTCAACGTGCGTTCGGTATTCCACAACTCGGTGCCCAGGATCCGGGCATCGGTGCCGCCATTGGCGCGGATGAGCGGGACAATACGGATCGCCGCAGCGCCGCTGTCGGCGATCAGGATCGCTTCATAGGCGCTGTCCTGCTCCATCTTCTTCAACGCGGTGGTGACAGCCGCATTGCCTGCAGCATAGCTTTGCATCGCAACGACGGTGCCGCCTGCTGCATTGACGGAAGCCAGCATGGCAGAGGAAGCGCGTTGGCCATAGGTTCCTGCCGGGACCAGCGCGGCAAAGCGGGTGATGCCCTGCGCGCGGGCATGACGGACGACGCGGTCGATCGACTGTGCGGGAACATAGCCCATCACAAAGACATTGTTGCCGGCAATGCCGACATCGTTGGAATAGCTGATGATCGGAACCTTAGCGGCGTTGGCAGCAGATGCGATCGCAACGACGTCATCGCCAAAGAGTGGGCCGAGAATCAGGCGGTTGCCATCGGCGATGGCACGCCGTGCTGCGGCAAGCGCGCCGCGTGCGGTGTCGTAACTGGTGATGCGGATGTTGCTGGCTTTGGTGTCCATCAGCGCGAGCGTCGTCGCATTGGCGAGCGACTGGCCAACCCCTGCGTCCTTGCCCGAGAGTGGCAGCAACAGCGCGATGCGATGCCGGGTTTCGTCGCTGGGAAGCACGCCGCCGATCGGGCCGTCATCGGGCCGGGTGGTCGGCGCGTCGGGTTGTTGGCTGGGCGAGGAGGGGGGCATGGTCTTTGGCACCATGGTCTGGCAGGCAGCCAGGAACATGGTGCCGAGCATCAGCACAAGTATGGCCTGCCATTTACGATAGAGGTGTTTCACAGCTTGTCGCTCCCGCCCGGCCGGTCCATGAACATCCGCGTGAATCATGATCCCGAACCCGGCCTGTATATCGTCGCGACACCAATCGGCAACCTTGGTGATCTGTCCGAACGCGCCCGACGGGTGCTGGAACAGGCTGATCTGATCGCCTGCGAAGATAGTCGCGTGACTGGCGGGCTGTTGCACCATCTGGGGTTCAAGCGGCCGCTGGTGCGCTATGACGACCATGCCCGGCCTGCTGATCGCCAACGCCTGATTGCCGCGGCGTTGATGGGGCCAGTGGCGCTGGTCAGCGATGCCGGTACGCCGCTGATCTCCGATCCTGGCTACAAGCTCGTTCGCGAAGCGCGTGACGCTGGCGTGACGATCCACTCGTTGCCGGGGCCATCGGCGGTGATCGTCGCGCTGACACTGGCGGGTTTGCCGACTGACAGATTTTACTTTCACGGCTTCCTGCCCAATAAGGCCGGTGCGCGCGACAAGGACATCGCCAGCCTGGCCGGCATCCCTGCCACGCTGGTGTTCTATGAAAGCGCAAAGCGCATCGCCGCATGCATTGCCGCGCTGCATGCCGGGCTTGGCGATCGCGAAGCGGCGGTGGTGCGTGAGATCAGCAAGAAGTTCGAGGAAACCCGCACCGGGACGCTGTCACAGCTCGCAGCCTTTTATGCCGATGTTACCCCCAAGGGTGAAATCGTGCTGGTGGTCGGCCCCCCGCTCGAAGACACCGGCGAACCGGATGAGGGCGTGGTTGAAGCCGCACTCGCCGAAGCGTTGGCGGCAATGCCTCCCGGCAAGGCCGCAAGCGAGGTGGCCAAACGCTTCGGGCTCGACCGCAAGGCGCTGTACGCGCGCATCATGGCCGAACGGGAAACACATGGCTGAAGCCCGCCGCAAACAGGCAGAGGCCGCCGGACGCCGCGCCGAAACGCTGGCGGCATGGTGGCTGCGACTGAAGGGCTGGCGGATATTGGCGATGCGGGTGCGAACGCCTCTGGGAGAAGTCGATCTGGTCGCAAGGCGCGGACGAATGGTCGCGTTTGTCGAGGTGAAACACCGTGCGACCGTGCAGGAACTGGATTTTGCCATCGATCACCACCGCCTGCGCCGGGTCGCCGCAGCTGCGGATGCGCTGATGCCACGCTACGTCCGGGCGGGGGATGATTCACGGATCGACGTGATCCTGCTTGCACCGCGCCGCCTGCCGCGCCATCTGACCCACGTCTGGCAGGGCGACTGATCGCTCTGCGCCTTGAATCGTTCAGCAAAATAAAGGTTATCCCATGAAGATCGCGGTACAGATGGACCCGATGCCCGGCATCAACATCAAGGGCGACAGCAGCTTTGCGCTGATGCTTGCGGCACAGGACCGCGGCTACACGCTGTATCATTACGATGTCGAAACGCTGACCTATGAAGCGGGCGAGGTGACCTGCCATGCCCACCCGGTAGCCGTCCGCAATGTGCCCGGCGACCACTTTACCTTCGGGGATCCGGTGCGGCTTGATCTGGGAGAGGATGTCGATGTCGTCCTGATGCGGCAGGACCCGCCGTTCGATGTCGGCTATATCACCGCAACGCATATCCTCGAGCGGCTCAAGGGTCGGACGCTTGTGGTCAACGACCCTGCATCGGTGCGCAATGCGCCCGAGAAGGTCTATGTGCTCGATTTCGAACAGTTCATGCCGCCGACATTGGTCACCCGTTCGCTCGCAGAGGTAAAGCGTTTCCAGGCACGGCACGGCGCGATCGTCGTCAAACCGCTCCACGGCAATGGCGGCAAGGCGGTGTTTCTGGTGAGTGAAGACGGGGCAAACCTGTCTGCGCTGGTCGAACTGTTCGGCCAGATCTGGCGCGAGCCGTTCATGGTCCAGCCGTTCCTTCCCGAGGTGGCGCAAGGCGACAAGCGCATCGTGCTGGTCGATGGCAAGGTTGCCGGCGCGATCAACCGCAAGCCGGGCGAGGGCGAGTTCCGTTCCAACCTCGCAGTCGGAGGCTATGCCGAATCGGCGACGCTGACTGCGCGCGAGCAGGAGATCTGCGACGCGATGGGGCCCGAGCTCAAGGAACGCGGGCTGCTGTTCGTGGGTATTGATGTGATCGGCGGCAAATGGTTGACCGAAATCAACGTCACGTCGCCCACCGGCATTGTCGCAATCGGCGCATTCAACAACAGCGACGTCGCAGGCATGATCTGGGATGCAATTGAGGTCCGACTGAAAACGTAAGCATGAACGATCTCGTCATCAATCTGGTTGCTCAAGGTGGATATTGGGGCGTCGTACTGCTGATGGCGCTGGAGAACATCTTCCCGCCAATCCCATCGGAACTGATCATGGGACTGGCGGGGATCGAGGCGGGCAAAGGCCATTACAACCTTTGGGCAATGATTTTTGCCGGTACCGTAGGTTCGGTCGCGGGGAATTATTTCTGGTATGCGATCGGTCGCTCATTCGGTCCCAAAAGGCTCGAGCATTTCGTCGCTCGCTGGGGGCGGTGGCTAACACTCGACCGGCGCGAGATCGACCGGTTCAACGGCCTGTTTCACCGTCACGGGGCGTCCACGATCTTCTTCGCACGGATGATCCCCACGGTCCGCACCCTGATCTCGCTTCCTGCGGGGATCTTCGAGATGAGCCGCACGAAGTTTCTGCTATGGACCTTTGCCGGGGCGGGGCTGTGGAATGTGCTGTTTGCAGGGATCGGGTTTCAGCTGGGTTCGCGGTTTGACGAGATCGACCAATACACCGGGCCTATTTCGACCGGAGTCATCGGGGTGATCATTGTGGTCTATTTAGTGCGGGTTATTTTCTGGCGGCCTGCAAAGAGCGACTAAGGGCCGACGTAGCACGCAACGTCCCTCGACTTCGCTCGGGAACTCGGAGAGGGATGTGATGAGGATCGAATCGCCCACACCCGTTTGTCCCGAGCGAAGTCGAGGGACGCGCGCGCCCCACCTTCGCCTTAAGCTCAAGCCCGCGGGTGCGCGTTCTCATAGACATCAAGCAGGTGCGCGGCATCGACCTGCGTGTAAATCTGCGTGGAGGACAGGCTGGCATGGCCGAGCAGTTCCTGCAGCGACCGCAGGTCCGCGCCGCCTGCCAGCAGATGAGTGGCAAAGCTGTGTCGCAGCGCGTGCGGGGTCGCGTCCTCGGCAAGCCCCAGCAATCGGCGCGCGTTCATCATCGCTCGGCGCACCAGCGCAGGCGACAGCGGCCCACCGCGCGTGCCGCGAAACAGCGGCTCGCCGGGCGAAAGATCGAACGGCGCGAGCGCGGCATACTGGCTGATCGCTTCGCGCAATTGCGGCAGCACCGGCACGACGCGCTGCTTGTTGCCCTTGCCGGTAATCCGCAGCGTCTCGCCCAATGGCAACACCGCCCCGGTCAGCCCCATCGCTTCGCTGATCCGCAGCCCTGCGCCATAGAGCAGCAGCAAAACCGCCCAGTCGCGCGCCTGCACCCAGGCGGGGGCATCGCGTGACGCCATCGCATCGCCCAACGCCATGATGTCATCGGGCGCGATCGGACGCGGAAGGCTGCGCTTGATGCGCGGACCTTTGATACGCGGGGCGCTGCCGTTCGAACCGCTCTGCTCGCCCGCGAAGGTCAGGAACGCACGGATCGCGGAGAGCTCTCGCGCGGTGCTGCGGTTGGCAAGGCCATCGCCGCGCCGCGCCGCGAGAAACGCACGCAGATCAGCCTGGGTGACATCGGCCAGCTGGGCCGCGCCGGGCCGCTCCCCCCAATGGTCGGACAGAAAATCGGTCAGCCGTTCGGCCGTAGCGACATAGGCGCGCACGGTGTGCAGCGAACGACGGCGGTTGTCCGCCAGATGCGCGCGCCACAGGTTGATCAGGGAAGGGGCGGGGTCTGCCATGGATGCAGCGTATCAGGCGGTGGCAGCGGGCTCAATCGCCACCAGATCGGCGAGGATCGCATCGAGCACGGGCATCCCCTGCGGGGTGACCGTGATCCGTGCTCCGTCGCGTTCAAGCAGTCCGATCCGCGTCAGGCGCTGTGCGGCAGCGTCATCGATCAACGCGGATTGCGGCACACCTGCGCGCGCGGCGACGCGTTCGAGATCCAACCCCTCGGCGAGCCGCAGCCCCATCAATAGCGCCTCCATTGCCTGTGTTTCCGGATCGAGCGGACGTTCGACCGACAGGCCGTTGCCGTTGCGGACGATCGCGGAAAGGAAGTTCTCGGGCTTGCGGTGGCGTTCTGTCGCCATGGCACCGCGCCGACCATGCGCCCCGGGACCAATCCCGGCATAATCGCCGTAGCGCCAATAGGTCAGGTTGTGCCGGCTCTGCTCGCCGATGCAGGCGTGATTGCTGATCTCGTAGGCGGGAACGCCCGCACCGGCGGTTATCTGCCGGGTCAGATCGAACAGGTCGGCGCTATGGTCGTCGTCCGCCGGGACCAGATCGCCGCGCCGGACCAGTGTTTCAAACCGCGTGCCCGGCTCGATCGTCAGTTGATACAACGAAAGGTGCCCTGTGCCGAAGCCCAGCGCACGGGTCAGTTCGCGCTCCCAATCGGCGAGCGACTGGCCAGGGCGGGCATAGATCAGGTCGAACGAGACGCGGGCAAAGCGATCCTGCGCGATTGCGAGCGCCGCGAGCGCCTCGGTCACCGAATGCGCACGGCCCAGAAACGCCAACACATCGTCATCGAGCGCCTGCAACCCCAGCGAAACGCGGTTCACCCCGGCCAGCGCCAGATCGGCAAACCGCGCCGATTCAACTGATGAAGGGTTTGCTTCCAGCGTGATCTCGATATCGTCGGAAAACCGCCAGTGACGAGCCGCCTGCTCGATCAGCGACTGCACCAGTGCGGGCGGCATCAGCGAGGGCGTGCCACCGCCGAAGAAGATCGAACCCAGTTCGCGCCCCGGCAGCAACGCGGCCTCGTGCGCCATGTCGACGAGCAACGCCGCCTGCCATTGCGCGACATCCACGCCCTCGCGGACATGGCTGTTGAAATCACAATAGGGGCATTTGGAGACGCAGAACGGCCAGTGGATATAGAGCGCGAGAAGCTCATCTCCCCTACCGCGTACGGGAGGGGAGAGGTCCGCGCCGCTG
Source organism: Blastomonas aquatica (assembly GCF_014639875.1). Taxonomy (GTDB): domain Bacteria; phylum Pseudomonadota; class Alphaproteobacteria; order Sphingomonadales; family Sphingomonadaceae; genus Blastomonas; species Blastomonas aquatica. The sequence continues at coordinate 92,499 of NZ_BMGD01000004.1, forward strand.
TTCAAAAGCACGCCGCGACGAGCTTGGCGAAGGCATCGGCGCGGTGGCTGATCGCGTGTTTGTGCGCCGGGTCGAGCTCGGCAAAGGTCTTGTCGAAACCGTGCGCCACGAATACCGGGTCATAGCCGAAGCCCAAGGTTCCGCGCGGCGGCCAGGTCAGCGCACCGCTCACCCGGCCCTCAAAGACCTGCGCATGCCCATCGGGCCAAGCCAGCGCGAGAGTGCAGATGAAATACGCGCTGCGGTCGGCATCGGGGCCGAGTTCGGCAAGGCGGCCTTCGACCTTGCCCATGGCCATGTACCAATCACGGCCCGGATACCCCTCGAACCACTGCCGCTCGGCCCAGTCGGCGGTATAGACGCCGGGCCTGCCGCCCAATGCCGCAACGCACAGCCCGCTGTCATCAGCCAGCGCGACGCAACCCGACGCCTGCGCCGAGGCATGCGCCTTGAGCAGCGCGTTCTCGGCGAAGGTGGTACCGGTCTCCTCGGGTTCGGGCAGACCAAGGTCGCCCGCCGACACCGGCTCGATGCCGAACGGCTCGAGCAGCGCGCGAATCTCGCGCACCTTGCCCTGGTTGTGGCTGGCGATCACCAACCGACCCGGTTCGAGTTTGCGCGCCGTCATCGGTTCAGGAAACCGCGCGTTCCTGCGCGGCAAAGATGTCGTTGCAGCCCATCCGTGCCAGACGCAACAGCCGCAGCAGCGCTTCCTCGTCATAAGGCGCGCCCTCGGCGGTCGCTTGTGCCTCGGCGATGTTGCCACCCTCGATCAGCACGAAATTGGCGTCGGCATCGGCGTTCGAATCCTCGATATAATCGAGATCGAGCACCGGCGTTCCCTGGTGGATGCCGCAGCTGATCGCGGCGACCTTGGCGGTGATCGGGTCTTCCTTGATCAGCCCCTTGGCCATCAACCCATTGACCGCCAGACGCAGCGCGACCCATGCGCCCGAGATCGAGGCGGTACGCGTGCCGCCGTCGGCCTGGATGACATCGCAGTCGAGCGTGATCTGGCGTTCGCCGAGCTTCTTGAGGTCAACCACCGCGCGCAGTGAACGTCCGATCAGCCGCTGGATTTCCTGCGTGCGGCCCGATTGCTTGCCCTTGGCCGCTTCGCGCTGGCCGCGGGTGTGGGTTGCGCGGGGAAGCATCGAGTATTCCGCTGTGACCCAACCTTCGCCCTTGCCCTTGAGCCATGGCGGAAGGCGCTCCTCGATGCTTGCGGTGACCAGCACCTTGGTATCGCCAAAGCCGATCAGGCAGCTGCCCTCGGCATGCTTGGTGAAGCCGGTTTCGATGCTGATGGCCCGCATTTCGTCGGGGGCGCGGCCGGATGGGCGCATGGGATGATTCTCCACGGATGAAAAAGGTTATGCGCCGATAGCTGCCGGCCGTGACAATGGAAAGCACCAAGCCACTTGCCATCGGCATTCAAAAATGGCAGTGGCGCGGCACTCCAAGCGATCATGGGCGATTAGCTCAGTTGGTAGAGCATCTCGTTTACACCGAGAGGGTCGGCAGTTCGAGCCTGTCATCGCCCACCATGATCCGCTTCGATCGGCCCCGCAGGTTCCGGATTGGCAAGCGTCGATCAGCCCTTGGCCAGCGTTTCTTCCATCAGCGCCGATGCGCGGGTGCCGTTCCAGTCCATCCCGCCGATCATCCGCCACACTTCCTTGCCGTCTGCATCATACAGCACTGTGGTGGGCATCACCCCGGTCATGTAGCTGAAGCCCAGGTTGTTCTCAGGATCGACGAAGGGTTGAATCGTTTTGTAGCCGTTGTTGACGAAGAAAGGCTTGATAGTGTCGAGGTTCTGCATGTCCTGCGACACGGTCAGCACCACCAGCCGGTCCTTCTCGCGTGCCGCCAACGCATCGAGCGTCGGCATTTCAACCACGCACGGACCACACCATGTCGCCCACAGATTGACCAGCACCGGCTTGCCTTTGAAAGCAGCCAGGCTGGTGGTCTTGCCATCGGGGTCGTTGAAAGTGACATCGGGCGCTGCCTTGCCGCGCTGCGAGATATCGAGCGTTCCTGAAAGCGGTACCGATGGGCCTTGCTTTTCTGCAGTTTTTTGTCCCCCTGCGGGTTGCTCCGACGCGGGGGATTGCTTATCGCACGCGCCAGTTGCCAGCGCGGCAAGGGCCACCACCGGCCAGAGGCGCCGGCTGGAAAAATGGGCGATACGCATGGGAAACAACTCCAACAGCATGTGGGGCGGACGGTTTGCCGCAGGGCCATCCGATGTGATGCGGGCCATAAATGCTTCCATCCCGTTCGACAAGGCGCTGTGGCGGCAAGATATCGATGGATCCTTGGCGCACGTCGCGATGCTGAGTGTGCAGGGGATCATCCCGGCGGACGATGCCGAGGCCATTACTCAGGGTCTCAACCAGATCGCCGACGAATATGCAGCGAATGGCGTGACCGAGGACTGGTCGCTCGAAGACATCCACATGCATGTTGAGGCGCGGCTGGCCGAGCTGATCGGACCTGCTGCCGGACGCCTGCACACCGCGCGCTCGCGCAACGACCAGGTCGCGACCGATTTCCGCCTTTGGGTGCGCGATGCCTGCGATGCCGCCGATGCCGCGCTCAAGGCATTGCAGAATGCACTGGTCGATCGCGCCGCCGAGCACGCTGACGCGATCATGCCAGGCTTCACACATTTGCAAATTGCGCAGCCGGTGACCCTCGGCCACCATTTGCTCGCCTATTACGAGATGCTCGCACGCGATCGCGACCGCTTTGCAGCTGCACGTGCGCGGATGAACCAGTGTCCGCTGGGCTCTGCTGCGCTTGCCGGGACGGGGTTTCCGATCGATCGCGATGCGACCGCTTCGGCGCTGGGCTTCGACAAGCCCACCTCCAACTCGCTCGATGCTGTTTCGGACCGCGATTTCGCGCTCGATTACCTCACCGCCGCCTCCCAATGCGCGCTGCATCTGTCGCGGTTGGCCGAAGAGTTCATCATCTGGGCGAGCCAGCCTTATGGCTTCGTCAAGCTTCCCGACAGTTTCTCGACCGGATCGTCGATCATGCCGCAGAAGCGCAATCCAGATGCGGCCGAGCTGGTGCGCGGCCATGCGGGCCGCATCATCGGCTGCCTGACTGCGCTTATGATCACGATGAAGGGCCTTCCGCTCGCCTATTCCAAGGACATGCAGGATGACAAGCCGCCGGTGTTCGAGGCCGAAGGTCTGCTGATGCTGAGCCTGGCGGCGATGACCGGGATGGTCGCCGAAACCACGTTTGAGACCGATGCCATGCGCAAGGCGACCGAGCGCGGTTTCGCCACCGCGACCGATCTGGCGGACTGGCTGGTGCGGCAGGCGGGCATTCCGTTCCGCGATGCGCACCATATCACCGGCGCGGTGGTGAAGCTTGCCGAGCAGCGCGGGGTTGCGCTCGATACGCTGCCGATTGCCGACCTGCAGGCGATCGACGCGCGGATCACCGAGGCGGTGTATCCTGCGCTGTCGGTCGATGCCTCGGTCGCCAGCCGCAACAGCTATGGCGGCACCGCGCCCGATCAGGTAAGGCTGCAGGTGGCTCGCGCCCGTGCCGCGTTGGCCGAAGGCGCGGGGGCTGGAGAATGACGATGCTGCGTACCCCCCGACTTCTGCTGGTTGCAACCGCGATCCTGGCGCTGTCCGCCTGTGGCAGCCGACAGAAATTGACAGCTGTCGAAGGCACCGCGCCTGCGCCGGTGGCCTATGGCGCGCCGATGGTGGCCACGCCGAGCGAATTGATGGAGCCGAGCACCCAGTCGCGTCCGGAACGCAATGTCGAGCTCCGGCGCAAATCGGAGGTTCGCGCCGACGATCCGTTCGATCTACCCCCTGAATAACCAGAAGGCTCCGCACCGTATGGACCATTTTTCGCTGATCGGCGGCCATCTGCATGCCGAACAGGTTCCGCTGTCGCAGATAGCCGATGAAGTCGGCACGCCGGTCTATGTCTATTCGCGAGCGACGCTCGAGCGCCATGCCGACGTTTTTCGCGAAGGTCTTGCAGGCGTGCCGCGCAAGCACCTGGCGTTTGCGGTCAAGTCGAACCCCAATCTGGCAGTGCTCAAGGTGCTCGCCAAGCGCGGCTATGGTGCCGATGTGGTATCGGGTGGCGAGCTGGATCGCGCGCTGGCGGCCGGGATTGCGCCGACGGATATCGTCTTTTCAGGCGTCGGCAAAACCGCCGATGAAATGCGCCATGCGCTGACGACCGGCATCGGCCAGTTCAACATAGAATCCGAAGAAGAAGGGCAGATGCTCGCCGAGGTCGCCGCAGCGATGGGAATGCGCGCCGCAGCGACGTTGCGGATCAATCCCGATGTCGATGCGGGCACCCACGCCAAGATTTCGACTGGCAAGGCTGATAACAAGTTTGGCGTAGGTCTGCATGTATGTCCGGGAATCTATCAGCGGCTTGCGCAGCTGCCGGGGATCGGCCTGCGCGGCGTTGCGGTGCACATCGGCAGCCAGCTGCTCAGCCTCGATCCGCTTGAGGCTGCGTTCGGCAAGATCGGCCAGCTTGTCAGCGATCTGCGCGGCGCGGGGCATGCGATCACCCATGTCGATCTGGGCGGGGGCCTTGGCGTTCCCTATCAAACCGAGCACAACCCGCCGTCGCCTGCCGAATATGGCGCGCTGGTCGCCAAGGTAACCCGCGATTGGGATGCGACGATCCTGTTCGAACCTGGACGCGTGATCGCCGGCAATGCCGGCGTCCTGCTGACCCGGGTGATCCGGGTGAAACCCGGCGTGCAGCATCCGTTCGTGGTTGTCGATGCGGCGATGAACGACCTTGCCCGCCCCGCGCTCTACGACGCCTGGCACGATTTCGAGGCGGTGGTTCCCGATGGTAGCCGGATGACAGCCAATATCGTCGGTCCGGTGTGCGAGAGCGGAGATACCTTCGCGATGGGCCGCGATATCGACGCTGTCAAAGCTGGCGACCTTGCGGTCTTCCGCACTGCAGGCGCTTATGGCGCGACCATGGCGAGCAGCTATAACAGCCGCGGCATCGTGGCCGAGGTGCTGGTCGATGGTGATCGCTTCGCTGTCGTCGCCAACCGCATCACGCCTGCCGAGATCATGGCGGCAGAACAGGTGCCCGACTGGCTGTGAACCAGCTGCCGATCTTCCTCAACCTGCGTGATCGTCCGGTGATCCTGCTGGGCGACGGCGAGGCGGCGGATGCCAAAAGGCGGCTGATCGAACGCTCCGGCGGCATCTGCGTCGGCGAGGACAATGCTGATGCACGCATTGCCATCGTGGCTCTGGAGGACGAGGCAGAAGCGATCGAGGCGGTTGCTCGGCTCAAGGCGCGCGGGCTAATCGTCAACGCGGTCGACCGCCCTGCTTTGTGCGACTTCACCACGCCTGCGATCATCGACCGCGACCCCGTGCTGATCGCGATCGGCACTGGCGGTGCGTCAGCAGGGCTGGCCAAGGCGCTGCGGCAACGGTTCGAGGGTCTGCTGCCGGCTACTTTGGGGGATCTGGCGCGCGCGCTGGATTCTGCGCGTGATGCCATCCGCTACCGCTGGCCGGGTAGCGCGGAGCGGCGGCGCGCGATCGATGCGGCTTTGGCTCCGAACGGCGCGCTCGATCCGCTGAGCGATCTGGACGCAGACCCGGTGGCAGGCTGGATTGCTGGCGGTGGGGCAGGGGTTGCGGCGGGACTCTACGATATCGCGATAGGCTCGCCTGATCCCGATGAGCTGACGCTGCGGCAGGTGCGCCTGCTGGGCAGTGCTGATCTGGTGCTCCACCCCCACGATATGCCGCCCGCGATTCTCTCTCGCGCGCGCGCCGATGCAGCCATGCAGATCGACGATGGCGAGACCACCGCCGAGGGTGTCACTGTCAGGCTGATCTGGGCGCTGACAGCAGGAAGTTCATGAACACCGTCGCGATCGGCTTGGAGGGATCATCCTGCCACGCCTTGGCCTCGACGTTTGCCACACGGCGTCCGATGCGGGTCACTTCACCCAGCGCATAGGTTCGCAACTCTCGCCCGCCGCGCATGAAGTTGATGGTGATGTTGACCGGCTTGATCTTGAGATTGCTCTCGTCCTTGCCCAACGTCACGCGCAACGCTGCGATCGCGGCGATCTCCATCAACCCGCTCATCGCGCCGCCATGCAGAAAGCCTGGGCGTCCCATCACCTGCGGACCATAATCATACGTGATCACCGGAAGGCCGCCCTGCATGTGGTCCACGGTCATTCCCATGGTCTTTGCAAATGGCGGCATGAAGCCCAGAACCGTCTCGATTGTGTCGGTGTCGCTCATCGTTCAGCCCAGAAAGTTTTCAATGCGGATGAAAGTTCCGGCGACATGCGCCACCGGATCATCGGGATCGCCATCATGCGCGATACCGCGCACGAAGGCCATCGAGCGGGTGGTCTTGTAGCATTCGCCGCGACCAACCACGGTCTTTCCCGGGGTCGCCGGGCGCATGTAATCTACCCGAAGATCGAGCGTCACTTGCGGACGAAACTTGCCGATGGCGGTCCAAACCGAAAGGCTGGTGGCGTTGTCCATCAGGCTGATGATCGGCCCCGACGCGATCACCCCGGTGTCGACGTCACCGATCAACTCGGGCGTGTAGGGAAGCTCGAGCTCGACCCAGCTGTCACCGTGCGCGCGGTACAGGATACCCAGATGTCCGCTATGGCCGTGTGTCGACATCATCTGCTGAAACATGCCGGGGTTAAAACCGCCTTGCGGCGAGGAAGTGTCGGGACGTTCGTCGTTCATGAAAACTCGCTCGATTCGCAGCGGCCTGAATTGAGAATTGATTTTCGGCAATGCGTTGCCAAGCTCTGCACCTTCACACCTGTTCGTCAACCCAAACGACATCAGCGGCGCTGCAGGACGGTGAATGGCGATTGCTGGTGTGGGGTTGCAGGCTATAGTCAGCGTCGGAATTATCCTGGAGGGCGTAGCATTATCATGTTCATTGACGAGCTGGAAATCGGACAGATCGGGCGGTTGATCCAGTTTGCCATGGCGCCTTCATTCCTGCTGGTCGCAACCGGCAGCATTCTCCAGCTGTTTGCCGGGAGACTGGCGCGGGTGATCGATCGCGAGCGGGTTCAGTTGGCCGAGTTCAGCCGAACCGAGGGCGAAGACCATGTCCGTGTCGTCCGCGAGCTGAGAATACTCGATCGGCGCGCTTCGATCGTCAACAAGGCGATCCTGATGGCGACTTTGAGCGCCTCGACCGTCAGCTTGCTGATCGCCGCGATGTTCGTTCTTTCGCTGACCGGCTACAAATTCGGACAGGTGGTGGCCGGCGGTTTCATCCTGGCGATGGTGTTTCTGATTGCGGGGCTGGGCCTCTTCATTGCCGAGATCCGGCTTGCCACCCGCAACATCCGCATCGAAGAACGATTGCTGGTGCTGACCGACGATTGAGCGTGATGACCCCCAAAAAAAAGGCCCCGCGTCTGCACGCGAAGCCCTTTTGCACCCTATTCACAGGCGTAAATAGCTTAGCCGACGACGGGCGCAGCGACCGCTTCGGCCTCGCCTTCGGCGGCAGGGGCAGTTTCACCTTCAGCCGCAGGGCCTGCTTCGCCTTCAGCTGCGGGAGCGGGAGCGGCGGGCAGCGCAAGCGGGCTACTGGTCTGGGTGTTCATCCACGCCATCAGGTTGGCTCGGTCTTCTGGCTTTCCAAGCCCTGCAAAGCTCATCTTGGTGCCTTCGGCATAGGCCCTTGGCGATGTGAGCCAGGCGTTCATTTCATCGAACGTCCAGGGACCCGACTTGCTCTTCAGCGCATCAGAATAAGCAAAGCCGGCGACCGCAGCATGGGGTGCGCCCATGATCCCGTAAAGATTGGGCCCGATGCCGTTCGCGCCACCGCTATTGATCGAATGGCACGACGAGCACTTGGCGAAAACCTTTTCACCCTGGGCGACATCGGCGCTGGCGAGCAGCGTGGCGATGGGAACTTCGGCTTCCGCTTCGCCTTCGGACGACACGACGCCTTCGATCACGAAGCCGAGCTGTTCGGGCCGCTCAGGCTTATCGGCGTGGAACACCTTGCCGCTGATAATCGACAGCCCCAGCGCAGCAATAGCGCCTGCAAGAGCCCAGCCTGCAATCGTGTTCTTGTTGTCCTGCATTGCCCAATTGCCTCGTCTTTTGCTGCAGGCGCCATTAACGGAAGCGCCCAGAAACGTCGTGGTCCGATCCGACTGGAATCAACGATCCGGTCGGGTCGGTTTTTGCTAGAGTCCGGATGCCGCGTTGCAACAAGGCCGGTTCGCCGCTTCCTCTAATGATGCGGGGGGCGCACTGCAAGCCCCGAGACGCCCGTTTTCGCCTTGTCGTGGTGCCATTGGCTGCCTATTCGGCGTGCCCATGCAAAGCTACCCCCAGATCGCCCGCCTGATGGTCGAAGACATGGCGCGAATCGCCTCTGACGCTCCCGAGCGGACAATTGCGTTTCAGGGCGCTCCTGGTGCGTATTCGCATATCGCCGCTCGCCAGTTCGCACCCGACTGGCATCCGCTGCCGTGCTATTCGTTTGAGGACGCGATGGATGCCGTAAAAGACGGGCGGGCGCAGCGTGCGATCATCCCCATCGAGAATTCGCAGCATGGCCGGGTCGCGGACATTCATTTCCTGCTGCCGGAAAGCGGGCTGACGATTGTCGCCGAGTATTTCCTGCCCGTGCGCCATTGCCTGCTGGCCAAGGGAGAGGGGCCGTTCCGCGCGGCGGTTAGCCATCCGCAGGCACTGGGGCAGACCCGGCATTATCTGCGCGCCAACAACATCCAGCCTACGACCTACGCCGACACGGCTGGCGCAGCGGCTTTCGTTGCCGAATCGGATGACCTGGGTCTGTGTGCGGTCGCCTCGCGACTTGCGGGCGAGGTGTTCGGACTGAATGTCGTTGCCGAGGGCATCGAAGACGCGGACCACAACATGACCCGCTTCGTGGTGCTGGCAGCCCATCGCGACGATCCGCTGCCCGGCGCGGGCGCGGTCATGACCACGCTGATATTCGAGGTGAAGAACATTCCTGCCGCGCTGTTCATGGCGCTGTCCGGTTTTGCCACCAACGGTATCAACATGACCAAGCTGGAAAGCTACATCCGTGGCGGAAGCTTTGCCGCAGCCGAGTTTTACGCCGATATCGAAGGCATGCCCGGCGATCCACCGGTCGACCGGGCGCTCGAGGTGCTGGGACACAACAGCAAATGGGTGCGGGTGCTAGGGAGCTACCCTCAGGCGCTGCCGAGGGTCTGAAAAAGCTCGCACGTCGGGATCAGTTCTCGGACCTTCCAGCAGTCCGGTTGAGGTGGCGCATTACCGGGGTAACCGAGAGACCATGGAGCGCAATTGATCCCAAAATGATCAAGCCGACAGTCGCCCAAAGAGTGTGCTGATCGACAAAGTCGCCATGGTTCAGCGCAAAGGCAAGATAGTACACTGAGCCCAAGCCCCGGATACCGAAAAAGGCAATCACAAACCTTTCCAGCGCAGGCCGCGGCAGATCGATCAGGGCCAGCCAACCGATCGCCGGGCGAATGACCAGCAGAACGAGCACGGCGACGAACACGCTGTCCCAGCCGATATCCTTCAGCAATTCGCCCCCGGTCAGGATGCCGCCGAACAGGACCAGCAACACCATCATCACCAGCCGCTCGGTTTCATCGGCAAAGTCGTGCAGCTCTGAATTGAACGCATCGCCGGCAGCGGACCTGTTCAACATGACGCCTGCAATGAAGACCGCAAGAAAACCATAGCCGTGGCAGAACTCGGTCGTCGCATAGATGACCAGCGTTGCACCAAGCGCGATAAAGCCATCGCCGGTTCGAGATAGCCGAGTGTTCTGCGGCATTCGGTAGATGATCTGGCCCAGCAACCAGCCACAGGCAGCACCCAGTACTGCGCCAACGCTCAGCCGCCAGACGACATCCTGCCAAAGCCATGTACCAACCGTCGAAAGGCCTAGGCCACTGACGCTGATGATGAGCGCGAGGTATACGAACGGAAAGGCAAACGCGTCGTTTAGCCCCGCCTCCGATGTCAGCGCGAACCGTGCCTCGTCGCCATCATCACCGTTGGGCCGCTCGATTTGGACGTCGGATGCCAGCACCGGGTCTGTCGGCGCAAGGCACGCACCCAGCAGCAGGGCCGATGCAAGCGGAAGGCCAAGAAACCACCAGCCCGAAAGGGCAATCGCAGCAATCGTCAGCGGCATCACGATCGCCAGCAATCGGATCGTGATACCCCAGTTGGTCACCGTGAAAGGTCGCCCGATCTTCAGACCAGCGCCCATCAAAGAGATAATGACGATGAATTCCGTCGCTTTTTCGATCAGTACCGGCGAATTAACGGGATGCGGCGAGAATGCCCCAAGCGGGGTAAATTCGAAAATCGCCATTCCGAACCCGACAAAGATGATTGGCAGCGACAACGGTAACTTCTTGAGCATCAGCGGCAGCCACGCGACCAGGAGCACGACAACGCCGATGGAGAGCAACCAAAGAACGTAGTTCTCAAGCAGAAACCTGCCGATATCGCTGGCAAACAGCGGATCAGCAAAGGCCGTCACATCCAGCGCAGGCCTTTGCGGGATCACCGCAGACCAGCGCAGTTCCTCGATCAATGTGCTGCGCCCCAGCTAGGCCCTGTGCCGATCTCGACACCCAGAGGTACGCTCAGCGCTACCGCAGGCTCAGCCGCATTTTCCATCACCGCACGAATGACCTTGGACGCCGCATCCACATCGCCTTCGGGGAGCTCGAACACCAGTTCATCGTGGACCTGGAGCAGCATTCGGACCTTATCGAGCCCCGCCGCCTCGAGCGCCGGGACCATCCGCACCATTGCGCGCTTGATGATATCGGCGCTGGTGCCCTGGATCGGCGCGTTGATCGCGGCGCGTTCGCTGCCCTGGCGCTCGGCCTGGTTCTTCGAGTTGATCCGCGGGAAATGCGTCTTGCGGCCGAACAGGGTCTCGGTGAACCCGGTCTCGCGCGCCTTTTCCATCGTCTCGGCGATATAGCGGTTGATGCCGGGGAAACGCTGGAAATAGGTGTCGATCATCGCCTGCGCCTCATCCGCGCTAACCTCGAGCCGCCCGGCCAGACCCCAACGCGAGATGCCGTAGAGGATCGCGAAGTTGATCGTCTTGGCGCGGCCACGTGTGTCGCGATTGACCTCGCCGAAAAGCTCGAGCGCGGTGCGGTTGTGGATGTCCTCACCCTTGGCAAACGCATCGCGCAGCGTTTCGACATCGGCCATATGCGCCGCCAGCCGCAGCTCGATCTGGCTGTAGTCGGCAGCCAGGATCACGTTGCCGGGTTCGGCCACGAACGCATGGCGGATCTGCCGACCGATCTCGGTGCGGATGGGGATGTTCTGCAGATTGGGCTCGGTCGACGACAGCCGCCCAGTCTGTGCGCCGACCAGGCTATAGCTGGTGTGGACGCGGCCCGTTTGAGGATTGATCTGCTCCTGCAGCGCATCGGTATAGGTGGACTTCAATTTGGCGAGCTGTCGCCAGTCGAGCACCTTGCGTGAGATCTCGGACCCTTCGCCCGCGAGCTTTTCGAGCACGGTGACATCGGTGGAATAAGCGCCGGTCTTGCCCTTCTTGCCGCCCTTGAGACCAAGCTTGTCGAACAGGATTTCGCCCAGCTGCTTGGGGCTGCCTATCGAGAAAGGCTGGTCGGCAAGCGCGTGGATTTCCAGCTCCAGCGCGGCCATCCGCGTCGCGAAATCCTGGCTCAGCGCAGCGAGTTGGTCACGATCGACTTTGATGCCGTTGCGTTCCATCGCGGCGACCACCGGGACAAGCGGGCGATCGACCATCTGGTAGACGCGGGTTACGCCTTCGACCGCGAGGCGCGGTCGCAGCACGTGCCATAGCCTCATCGTGACATCGGCATCCTCGGCGGCGTAGCGAGTGGCGTCGCTCAGCGGTACCTCGTTGAAGCCGATCTGCTTCTTTCCGGTTCCGGTCAGCGATTTGAAGCTGATGCAGGCGTGCTCCAGATGCCGCTGCGCCAGCGCATCCATGCCATGCCCGCCGCTGCCGAACTCATGGCCCGCATCGAGGTTGAAGCTCATCACCATGGTATCGTCGATCGGCGAAACCGCAACGCCGTGGCGCGCCAGCACGTTGAGATCGTATTTCAGGTTCTGGCCGATCTTGAGCACGCTGTCGTCTTCAAGCAGCGGCTTCAGCCTGGCAATCGCGATGTCCATCGCGATCTGCCTGGGCTTCTCGGCAAACATGTCGCTGCCGCCGTGACCCAGCGGGATGTAACAAGCCTCTCCTGGGACCAAGGCTAGGCTGACACCTACCAACCGAGCCTGCATCGAATCGAGCGAATCCGTTTCGGTATCGACCGCGATTGTCCCGGCAGCGAAGGCGCGGGCAATCCAGTCGTCGAGCGTTTCGACATCCTGCACGCAGACGAAAGCGTCGAGGTTGATCGGAGGCATTGCGGGCATCGACGGCGCGATCGCGTTGTCGCTGCGCGGTGCGCTGGTGTCCGAACCACCGGACGAGGTCGAAGCGTCCGCGGGTCCACTGGCGCCCAGCTTGCGCAACAGGCTGGTGAAACCATGGAGCTTGAGGAACTCGGCCAGTGGTTCGGGCGGAATGTCCTTGAGCAAGAAATCCTCGAGCTCATTGGGCAGCGGGCAATCATGCTTGAGCGTCACCAGCACCTTGCTCAGCCGCGCCATCTCGGCCTGCTCGATCAGGCTGTCGCGCAGTTTTGAGGGCTTCATCGCAGACGCGGCTGCCAGCACGCTCTCCAGATCGCCATGCTCGACAATCAGCTTTGATGCCGTCTTGGGACCGATGCCCCGGATACCGGGAACATTGTCCACCGCATCTCCCATCAGCGCGAGCACGTCGCCAAGCTGTTCGGGCGTCACGCCGAACTTTTCCATCACCGCCTCGGGGCCCATACGCACGTTCTTCATCGTGTCGAGCATGTCGAGCCCTGGCTGTATCAACTGCATCAGGTCCTTGTCGGACGAGACGATGGTCACCTTCCACCCCTTGGCCAGCGCATCGAGCGCATAGCTGGCGATGATGTCGTCCGCCTCGACATTGTCTTCCTCGATGCACGGCATGGAGAACGCGCGGGTTGCATCGCGGATCAGCGGAAACTGTGGGACAAGGTCTTCAGGCGGGGGAGGGCGATGCGCCTTGTACTGATCGTACAATTCGTTCCGGAAGCTCTGCGAACTCTTGTCGAGGATCACCGCCATGTGCGTCGGGCCATCGGCCTTGTGAAGGTCATCGGCCAGCTTCCACAACATGGTGGTATAGCCGTAGACCGCACCCACCGGCGTACCTTCCGGATTGGTCAGCGGCGGCAGCCGGTGGTACGCGCGAAAGATGTAGGAGGAGCCGTCGACGAGATAGAGATGGTTCTGTTGTTCCATGGATCAGCCGATAGCAGCGCGTCTCGGCATGGTCATGCAGTTTTCGGAAAATCAGACTGCCGCATCGGCATAGCATTGATGCGGGGGAGGCGTATATTCGGGTATCTCACTAACGGAGCCATATTCATGCGAAATTTTGCAATCGTCGGTATCGCTGCCCTCGCTTTGGGGGTCTCGGCCTGCTCGGCTGACACCGAAAACAAGGCGGGTGCCGCTGCAGAGGCAGCAGGCGATGATATCGAAGCCAATGTCGATGCGGCAGGCGAAGCGATCGAGAACACGATGGACGATGTCGAAGCCAGCGTTGATAAGGCCGCAAGGGACCTGGACGTCAAAGCCGACAGGGCTGGCGACAGCATCGAAAATGAGTTTGAAGAAACCGACGGTGGCGTCGCGAAGAACACCAACTGACCATGCGGCCTAAAGCAGGCCTGCCTGTTCGATCTTGTCCGACCGGGCAGGCAGGCTGATCTTTAATCCGTCCTCGCCCATGACCACCTTGCCCGAATAGGCATCTGCCACACCGCGAAGAAAATACGGGTGGAGCAACCGTGTCGGCATACGCGGCACGATATGGGTGAACAGCAGCATCCGCGCCATGCCGCTTTGCGCGATCTGGGCGGCAGCGACTGGCGTGGTGTGATAGCCGGGGATATCCGACATAATCTTGGCGATCCGATCGTCTCCGCGTGCCTTGGCGGTAGCGGAAATCCTGCCGACCATGTCTGCGTTGAGCACATCGTGAACCAGCACGTCACAGCCGTTGCAGATTTTTGCGACCGCAGGCGTGGGCGCGGTATCACCACTGATCACCACCGAACGGCCCTGATAGTCGAAGCGATAGCCCAAAGCGGGTTCGACCGGATCGTGCTTGACCTGAAAAGCAGTGACCTTCACCCCGCCGTTCGAATAGATCACGGCGGGTAATTTGCTCCCAACCGTTCGGGCGCGGGCCCCTGCTCCGCTGCCCGGCATGATGTCGGCGCCGTGATGGGCGATGCGATAGCCGTAGTCTGCGGTGTAGGCGGTATCGAAGCCCGAAACGACACGCTCGACGCCTTGTGGCCCGAACACGGGCAGTGGCGTTGGGCGACCGCTTGCCGCCCAACGCAACATCAGCACTTCGCCCAAGCCATCAATATGGTCGGAGTGAAAATGCGTGAGGAAGGCCGCGTCAATCCTGCCCAATGGAACACCGATCTGCCCGATCCGTCGCCCCGCGCCCGAACCTGAATCGACCAGGAAAACCTGTTTTCCCGCGATTATCAAAGTGCATGGGCCAGACCGTGCCGGGTCGGGCAGGGGAGAACCTGTCCCGCAAAGGATGAGGTGCAGACCGTCATCGAGTTTCGCGGTGGCATCAGTGCCATAGCTTGCCTCCAGCGCACGCGCGAACACGATCTCTCCCAGCCGTTCGCGGGCAAGCCAAAGACCTGCGCCCAAAGCGCCCAGAACTAAAACAACCACGACAAGGCGGAGCATCGGCTATCCCCTCGATATTATGTCATATCTAATGCCATAATATCGCATGAAACACCAATGGTAATCAACAAGCGATGAGTTCCCAACGTTCCAAACGGGTGCTTGGCAGGGCAGCTTCAGCGGCGTACACTGGCTTCATCCGCAACTGGCGCATCAGATGGACCACCATCGGGGAGCGGGCTATATATGTGTCGCGCGCCTGGGCAGTCTGCTGAATGAAAGGCATGCCCATGACCCAAGCCCAAAACCCCTTCAACGTCGTCTTCGTCTTGTTCGACAACGTCACCCAGCTCAATTTCACCGGGCCGGCGCAATTTCTTTGCCGGATGCCCGGGGCAAAGGTTCACGTCGCGGCAGCGAGCCTCGATCCGGTGATGACCGATGTCGGCTTCGGCATCATGCCGACGGTAACATTCGAGGACTGCCCGCAGTCCGATCTGCTATGCGTTCCCGGTGGCCTGGGCGTTGCGCCTGCGCTGAGCGATATCCAGTTGATCGATTTCGTAGGCCAGCAGGCGTCGGACGCACAATGGATCACCAGCGTCTGCACCGGCGCATTTATTCTCGGACAGGCAGGGTTGCTGCAGGGCAGGCGCGCAACGACGCATTGGGGCTTTACCAGCCTTTTGCCGATGGTTGGCGCGGTGCACGAGGACGCCCGCACCGTGTTCGACGGCAATATCGTCACTGCGGGCGGGGTAACCTCTGGCATCGATTTTGCGCTGACGATCGTCGCGCATTTGCATGGCGAAGATGTTGCCCGCTCGCTCCAGCTCAATTTCGAATATGACCCCGCGCCGCCGTTTGCTGGAGGGACCCCTGCAACGAGCCCACAGCACATCGTCCAAGCCATGCAGTCACGGTTCTATGATGACCGTGCCGCAGAGATGGAGAAAGCGCTTCGGGGCTGATCCCATAAAAATGGGCCGGAAGGTTTCCCCTCCGGCCCCGTTTTTTTGTGCGTTGGCTTGGTAGCCGAACGTGCGTGGATCAGAAATCCATGCCGCCCATGCCGCCCATGCCGCCGGGCATTCCGCCGCCCATGCCGCCACCCGAAGACTTGTCTTCCGGTGCGTCGGCGATGGCTGCTTCGGTGGTGATCAGCAGACCGGCAACCGAGGCTGCATCCTGCAAAGCCGCACGCACGACCTTGGTCGGATCGATCACGCCAGCCGAAACCAGGTTTTCATACACATCGGTCGATGCGTTGAAGCCCAGGGTTTCGTCGTTGCTGTCGAGCAGCTTACCCGAGACAACCGCGCCATCGTGCCCTGCATTCTGCGCGATCTGGCGAACCGGAGCGTACAGCGCCTTGCGGATGATATCGATGCCGCGAGTCTGGTCGTCATTGACGCCGGTCATGCCTTCAAGCGCACGGGTTGCATAAAGCAGTGCCGTGCCGCCGCCGGGGACGATGCCTTCTTCAACGGCTGCGCGGGTTGCGTGCAGCGCGTCGTCAACGCGGTCCTTCTTTTCCTTCACTTCGACTTCCGAAGCGCCACCGATCTTGATGACTGCAACACCGCCGGCGAGCTTGGCCAGACGTTCCTGCAGCTTTTCACGATCGTAATCGCTCGAAGTGTTCTCGATCTGGCCACGGATGGCTTCCACGCGCGACTTGATCGCATCGGCTTCACCCGAACCATCGACGATGATCGTGTTGTCCTTGTCGATCGATACGCGCTTGGCCTGGCCGAGCATGCCGATGGTAACGCTTTCCAGCTTGATGCCGAGATCTTCGCTGACCATTTCACCCTTGGTGAGGATCGCGATATCTTCCAGCATCGCCTTGCGACGATCGCCAAAGCCAGGGGCCTTGACCGCAGCAACCTTCAGGCCGCCGCGCAGCTTGTTGACCACCAGGGTCGCAAGCGCTTCGCCTTCGATGTCTTCTGCGATGATCAGCAGCGGACGACCGGTCTGAACGACAGCTTCCAGAATGGGGAGCATCGCCTGCAGGTTCGACAGCTTCTTTTCGTGGATCAGGATGAAGGGGTTGTCGAGCTCGACAGTCATCTTGTCCGGGTTGGTGATGAAGTAGGGCGACAGATAGCCGCGGTCGAACTGCATGCCTTCAACGACATCCAGTTCCGACTCCATGCCCTTGGCTTCTTCGACGGTGATGACGCCTTCCTTGCCGACCTTTTCCATGGCCTGCGCGATCATCTCGCCGATTTCTTTCTCGCCATTGGCCGAGATGGTGCCGACCTGGGCAATCTCGTTGTTGCCGGCGACGGGCTTCGAACGCGACTTCAGGTTTTCGACAACCTTGGTCACCGCCAGATCGATACCGCGCTTGAGGTCCATCGGGTTCATTCCGGCAGCAACCGACTTCATGCCTTCGCGAACGATGGCCTGGGCCAGAACGGTGGCGGTGGTGGTGCCGTCGCCTGCGATATCATTGGTCTTGGAAGCAACTTCCTTGACCATCTGCGCGCCCATGTTCTCGAACTTGTCCTTGAGTTCGATTTCCTTGGCGACGGTGACGCCGTCCTTGGTGATGCGCGGAGCGCCGAAGCTCTTGTCGATGACGACATTGCGGCCCTTGGGGCCCAAAGTCACCTTGACGGCGTCAGCGAGGATGTCGACGCCGCGCAGAATGCGTTCGCGAGCGTCGCGGCCAAACTTTACGTCTTTAGCAGCCATGAGTGTGTTCCTTCTTATCGTTTCGGGTCAGTCGGCTTGATCGGATGGATCAGCCCAGAATGCCCAGAATGTCGCTTTCCTTCATGATGATCAGGTCTTCACCATTGATCTTCACTTCGGTGCCGGACCATTTGCCGAACAGGATCTTGTCGCCAACCTTGACGTCGAGAGCGATGCGATCGCCGTCTTCGTCACGGGTGCCTTCGCCGGCGGCGATGACTTCGCCTTCCGAGGGCTTTTCCTTGGCAGCGTCGGGGATGATGATCCCGCCGGCGGTCTTTTCTTCGGCTTCGATGCGGCGCACCAGAACCCGGTCGTGCAACGGACGAAATGTCATGCGTTAAGCCTTTCCTTGCGTCACTGAAATTAGTGAAACCCCCTGCGCGGCAGGCTCATCTGATGATGACCGCGTCCGCGATTAGCACTCGATCGGGGTGAGTGCTAACGCTGCGGTAGATAGCGGACAGCGCCGCGCGGTCAACCCTTGGCGTACGGAATTTTTTGCGCG
Source organism: Blastomonas aquatica (assembly GCF_014639875.1). Taxonomy (GTDB): domain Bacteria; phylum Pseudomonadota; class Alphaproteobacteria; order Sphingomonadales; family Sphingomonadaceae; genus Blastomonas; species Blastomonas aquatica. The sequence goes on from NZ_BMGD01000004.1 coordinate 110,577, forward strand.
CGTCGGCAAAACCGGGTAACCTCTCCATATTGCGGGACGAACCGATTGACGGACAGGCGATCACGCCGTGGATGCCAGTCCTTTTGCGATCCATTGAACCTGAGAGGATGTTTCCATGTCGAATTCCATGCTGACCCTGGGAGCTGCTGCTGCAGCCGTGCTGGCCGCTGCCACCGTTGCCGCGACACCCGCCGCTGCCGCCGGTGAAAAGGAAAAATGCTACGGCGTTTCGCTCAAGGGCAAGAACGATTGCGCTGCTGGCCCAGGCACATCGTGCGCCGGAACCTCGACCGTCGACTATCAGGGCAGCGCCTGGAAGTATGTCGCCAAGGGTGAATGCAGCAAGATGGGTGGATCGCTGACCCCGATGAAGGGCAATGCCAAGCCCATGCCCAAGGGCTGATCCTGCACGATGGTTGACGGCCCGATGATCCTGCCCCCCGCAACAGGCATCGGGCTGAAACCGGCCCACTATCGCGATGTTCTGGAGCCCCAGCCGGGTTGCGCTCTCCCTTCATGGGTCGAAGTGCACCCGCAGAACTATTTCGTCGATGGTGGGCCGCCCCATCGCTGGCTGACTGCAGTCGCAGCACGGCTGCCGGTCAGCTTTCACAGCGTCGGCCTGTCGATCGGCACCGCCCAGGGTCTTGACGAAGACGAGCTTGAGCAGCTGGCCAGGCTCTGCGCGCGGTACAATCCTGCCAGCATTTCCGATCATCTCAGCTGGTCGGGCAACAGCACCGATCGCTATGCCGACCTTCTTCCCATTGCCTATACCAACGCCACGCTCGACCATGTCACCGCGCAGATCGGCCGCGTGCAGGATCGCCTCCAGCGCCCGATCCTGATTGAAAACCCGTCGCGTTACCTCGCCTTTGCACGCGACGAGATGGACGAAGTCGCGTTCATCCATGCGCTTTGCGCAAGAAGCGGCTGCGGGCTGTTGTTCGATATCAACAACGTCGAGGTCAGTTGCACCAACCTGCAGACCGACCCGTTCGCTTATGTCGATGCGATCGATCCGGGCATCGTCGGCGAAATCCATCTGGCAGGGCATGCCACCGAATGGCACGGCAATCGCCCGCTGCTGATCGATGATCACGGCAGTCCCGTCAGCGATCTCACCTGGCAGCTGTTCGATCGGTTCATCGGCAGGGCAGGGGCCAAGCCGGTGCTGATCGAATGGGATACCGACGTGCCCGACTATGCGGTGCTGATCGCGCAAGCCGAGCGCGCGAACGCGCATATGGCGCGCGCGGTCACCCTGGCACTCCAGACCGCCTGAACCCGTGACAGACCTCACGGACGACCAGGCGCGCTTTATCGCGGTGCTGCAGCAGGGACCGCCAGCCTTCCCCGAAGGCATGTTCGCAGGCGATGCAGGTCGCGCGCTGCTGGGGCTGAAGGCGCACGCCAACACGATCAGCCATGCGCGGCTGGTCGCGCTGGAGCAGTCCTATCCGCGCACCCTCGCCCATATCGGGCCCGAAGCGTTCAACGCGCTGTCTCGAGCGTTTATCGATCTGGCTGATGTGCGGTCGCGCAAGCTGATGCAGATCGGCGAGGGTTTCGCCGGTTATCTGGTCGATCATGCGGGCGACCCTTTGGCAGCCGATCTGGCCGCGATCGAATGGGCCTGGTTGGGCAGCTATCACGCGGCGGACGTGCCCCCGCTGCTGCTATCCGACCTGGCACAGTACGACGAGGCCGGGTTGCTCGCGATGCCCGTGATCGTCCATCCGGCAACACGGATCGTACTGGTCGAAAGTGCCGTGACGGGGCTGATGCCCGAACTGGCTGGCAGCAGTGTTGGCGCCACCGCCATTCTACTGACCCGCCCAGGAGAGAGCGTGCGATTACTGCCGCTCGATGCAGCACACGCCAGTATCGCGGGGCTGGCAAAAAATAGCGGCACAATGGGTAACCTTTTGCAGATCGCGATCGAAACAGGCGACGAGGCAGAGGCCTTGCCGGTGATCTTCGCGCTGATTGAAGCGGGAGTGCTGGCAAGACCGGGGGGCTGAGACCTGACAGGCGCGTTCCTTCAGCGATGCATGTGCATCGTCTGCGGGCCACCGGTGACGGTACGACTTTCCTGGCACGTCCGAGCCCTTGACGATTTCAGGCCCAACCGGAAGCCGTGCATATGATGTCCCTGATTCAGCGCCCGATAGCGCTGCTCGAAACCCGATTTTTCGAAGGGCTTGCGCTACTGGTCGCGCGCCTCGCGCTGGCGGCGCAGTTCTGGCGGTCTGCACGCACCAAGGTGGTCGATGGCACCTGGCTACAGATCGATCCGATCACCTTCGATCTGTTCCGTGATGAATATCATATGCCGTTCCCCGAGGTCAGCGGCGTGCTTGCAACCTATGCCGAGCACGGCCTGTCGGCATTGGTCATGCTCGGGCTGGCGACGCGGTTCGGCGCGGCGGGACTGTTGGTGATGACCGGCGTGGTACAGCTGTTCGTCTATCCCGACGCGTTCTGGAACCCGCACGTACTGTGGTTCGGGCTTGCGCTGGTGCTGATTGCGCGCGGGGGCGGGATGTTCGCGCTTGATCGCGCTTTCGATTCGATTTTCAAGCCGAAGGGCACCCAGTCCTGATGCTTACCGCCATTGCGCTGGCCCCGTAGGTTTCAAGCCACATGGCCAGTCAGGATGACATGCTGCGGCAATTGATGCTGGCTGCGCAGGCAGGCGACCGGCAGGCCTATGCGCGCCTTCTGCGCGAGTGCCAGATCTGGCTTTCGCGCTATTTCGCCCGCCGTATTCCACCTTCGCAGATCGATGACCTGGTGCAGGAGACGCTGATCTCGGTACACCGCAAACGCGCGACCTATGATGGCGAACGCGCGTTTCTGCCGTGGCTCGCGGCGATCGGGCGTTATCGCTGGATCGATCATCTGCGCAAGGTCTACCGCGCCAGCGAGACCGGCCTGGATGAAGCGCTGCACGCCGCGCCGCAGGATGATACCGTCATCGATGGTCTCAGCGTTGATGCGCTGCTGCAGCAACTGCCCGCGCGGCAGGCTGAAGTCATCCGACTGGTCAAGATCGCCGGTTACAGCATCACCGAAGCTGCCGAGCGGACCGGACAATCCGAATCCCTCGTCAAGGTCAACATTCACCGCGGCATCCGCAAGATGAGCGCGTTGATCGAGAAAGTGTAACCGTATGGCGCTTGGGATCGAAACCGTCATGAACACATTTGCCGCCCCAGGGGCGATGCCGCATGCTGTCTGGACACCCCGATGCAGCGGAATTCGAGCGGGAACTGATGATGCAGGATGATGCCTCTGCGCTGGGACGCCCCGGTGTGGACCGTTTTGATATCGATGCTCTGGTAGACGACCTCGTCCCCGTGCGTCGTCTTAGGATGCGCGATGGACTGGCGATCGCGCTGGCGACGATGGCGCTGTGTGCGCTCGCAATCGCCTTCTCGCTGGGCGTGCGCGGCGATCTTGCCAATGGCGCGCCGAACTGGATGTTCATCCTGCGATCGGCAACGCTGCTGATGCTTGGGATCACCGCCGCCGCTGCAGCGTTATCGTCGGCAACCCCGTCAGTCGGCGGCGCGCGGCAGGCATTCTGGAAATGGAGTCTCGGCTTTGCGGCGATTTTTCCGTTGGGCGCGGCATTCGTCTGGGTGAGCGATTTCCGCGCGATCGAAGGCGCCCGGAGCGCGCTCGATCCAGCCTACGGAATGCAATGCCTGCAGATGAGCACCTTGTGCGCAGCCTTTGTCGGCACGGCCATGACGCTTTGGATGAAGCGAGGGGCGCCGGTGTCACCGACCCGCACCGGTTGGTTGGTCGGGCTCGCGTCGGGAAGCTTGGGTGCCGCTGCCTACAGCATCGCCTGCAGCGAGAACGTCGTGATGTATATCGGCACCTGGTACACGCTGACGATCGCTGGCTGCGCCATTGCCGGAAGGCTGATCGTGCCGCAGGTGCTGCGCTGGTAATATCGCCGGCACGTCGGCTGTCGAACGCTGTTCGCCGTCTGTCGCGCGAAGCTGTGGCATTCTGCCCTATCGCTCCCTAGATAGGGATCAGGGGCATATCCGCCCACTGCGGAGCAATTGCGATCATGGGTTTTGTCAAAAGCGCCTGGAAGGTGCTGGTGGCCATCAAGGACGGGCTTGTCCTGCTGGCCATGCTGTTGTTCTTCGGTCTCATTCTGGCAGCGTTGTCATGGCGGCCCAATCCTGCGGCGGTCACCGATGGTGCGCTGCTGGTCAAGCTCGATGGCGTGATCGTCGAGGAGCCCGAAACCACCGATCCGATCGCAGCCATTCTCGGCGGACAGGCTCCGCTCAAGCAGTTTCGCGAGCGTGATGTCATCCGCGCCATCGATACCGCAGCCGAGGACGACCGCGTCAAGGTGATCGCGCTTGATCTCGACCGGTTCATGGGCGGCGGGCAGGTATCGCTCGAGCAGATCGGCGAGGCGCTGGGCCGCGCGAAGGCCAAGGGCAAACCGGTCTACAGCTTTGCGACCTTCTACAGCGATTCCGCCTATCTGCTGGCATCGCACGCCACTGAAATATGGATCGATCCGATGGGGGGTGCCGCGTTTACCGGCCCCGGTGGTTCGCGCCTCTACTACAAGGATGCTCTCGATCGCTTCAAGGTCACCGCGCACGTCTATCGCGTCGGCACCTTCAAGAGCGCAGTCGAACCCTATTTGCGCTCGGAGCAGTCTCCCGAGGCCAAGCAGGCGCTGCTTGCCGTCTATGAGCCGATCTGGGCCAATTGGCAGGCCAACGTCAAAAAAGCGCGGCCACAGGCTGATCTTGCAAGCTATATTGCCGACCCCGCTGCGGCGGTGACCGCAGCCAATGGCGACCTCGTCAAGCTGGCGACGGACCGCAAGATCATCGACAAGGTCGGTGATCGCACCGCATTCGGCAAGCGTGTTGCGGAACTCGCAGGCGCAGATGACGACAAGGGGCCCGGCGCCTTCAAGCACACCAGCCTCCGGGACTGGGTCGCTGCCAATCCGCTTAAGACCGGCGGCGACGAGGTCGGTGTGATCACGATCGCAGGCACCATCGTCGACGGCAAGGCCGGCCCAGGCACCGCCGGTGGCGATCGCATCGAAAAGCTGCTGCACGATGGATTGCAGCGCGACAACCTCAAGGCGCTGGTCGTCCGCGTGGATTCGCCGGGTGGCTCGGCGTTTGCATCGGAGCAGATCCGGCGTGCCATCGAGAGCTATCGCGGCAAGAAGATCCCGGTCGTGGTGTCGATGGGCAATGTCGCGGCCAGCGGCGGCTATTGGGTCGCGACTGCCGGCGACACCATCTTTGCCGAGCCTTCGACCATCACCGGGTCGATCGGTATCTTTGCAGTGCTGCCCAGCTTCGAACGCGCGCTGGCCGAGTATGGCGTACGGGCCGACGGCGTTGCCACCACCGATCTTTCGGGTCAGCCCGATGTGCTCGGAGGGTTCAACAGCACCGTCGATACCTTTATCCAGAGCTCGATCGAGCACGATTACGGACGGTTTCTCGGCCTGGTCGGCAAGGCGCGTGGCATGTCCACGGCTGACGTTGACGCTATCGCTCAGGGCCGGGTCTGGGATGGCGGGACCGCGCGCCAGATCAAGCTGGTTGACCGGTTCGGATCGATCGACGACGCCATCGCCGAAGCGGCCAAGCGTGCCAAGTTGAAGGACGACGGCTATTCGGTGCATTACCTCGAAACCTCGCTCGATCCGTTCCAGCAGCTGATCGCCGGCATGTTTGCTCCTGCGGAGGACACCCAGCAGGTACGCGGCCTCGTTGCTCAGCTTGCCTGGCGTCAGCAGGCAGCGCTCGGCCAGGTATTGGGCGATCTCAATGTGCTTAGTGGTGTCCAGGGTGTTCAGGCATGGTGCCTCGAATGTTCAGGCGCGCTGCCACCGCGTGTTGCCGCCAAGGCCAACACCGGCGGGATGACACGGCTGTTTGCGCGAACCGGAAACTGAGGCCGAGCGGGCATCCGCGTCCATCCCGCCCGTTCCTCGATTTCGATAAACGTGGTTGGGCCGCACGTGAAAGTGCGGCCCATTCAGGCGCGGGTTCGAATAGACCTAGCCAATAACCGCCCAATCCCGCTAAGGCTGGGCAGATGGACGTTCAACTTACTTACAAAGCCACCGGACTGGTGATGGCAGGCGGCGCTATTGGTGCTGCCTTGCGTTTTCATGGCACCCAGCTTGCGGTGCGCCTTGGTCACACCGGCTACCCCTTTGCGACTCTGGGCATCAATGTCGTCGGCGGGCTAGCGATGGGGGTACTCGCGGCATTGGTGCTGCGCGAGCATGTCGGTGAACCGATCCGGCTGTTCGTGGCGGTGGGTGTGCTGGGCGGGTTCACCACGTTTTCGGCCTTCAGCCTCGAGATGTTCCAAATGATCGAACGCGGGCAGACGGCGTTGGCGTTGGGCTATGCGCTTTTGTCCGTCGCACTTTCATTGGCCGCGCTTGCTGCCGGATATACGGTGACGCGGGGGCTGACATGAAGCCTCCCGTCGGCAAGACCCCAATCAAGCGCGCTGGTCCGGTCCGCAAGGCTGCAGCGCTCACGCCCGCTGCGGCTACCCACAAACCCAGCGAGGCACGCCAGTTCACCATCGACACCGATGATGACGGCATCCGGCTCGACCGCTGGTTCCACCGGCATTTGCCCGACGTGAACTTCAATCTGGTCTCGCGCTGGGCGCGCACCGGTCAGGTTCGGCTCGATGGCAAGCGCGTCGGCCCTGGCGACCGCATCGTTGCCGGGCAGACCATCCGGATTCCTCCCTCAGAGGTCGAACCAGAACGATCCGTCGCCCGCGAGATGCCCAAGACGCTGAGCGATGACCAGATAGCCTATGCCCAGTCGATGGTGATCCACCGTGATCGCGCTGCGCTGGTGATCAACAAGCCCCCGGGTCTTGCGACGCAGGGTGGCACCCGCACCCATGCGCACGTCGACGGTCTGGGCGAGGCGCTGATGTACGACAGCGCGGTGAAGCCGCGTCTGGTCCACCGGCTCGACAAGGATACTTCAGGTGTCCTGCTGCTCGCGCGCACACCGGGTAGCGCGGCGTATTTTGCCAAGCGCTTTGCCGGACGCAATGCCAAGAAGGTCTATTGGGCGCTGGTGGTCGGCGTGCCCGATATCTATTCGGGGCTGATCGAGCTTCCGCTGGCCAAACAGCCCGGAACCGGCGGCGAGAAGATGCATGTCGACGAGGAGAATGGCCAACCTTCGCGCACCGCCTATCAGGTGATCGAACGCGCCGGCTCGCGCGCTTCATGGGTCGCATTGCAGCCCTTCACCGGGCGTACCCACCAGTTGCGCGTGCACATGGCCGCGATCGGGCATCCGATTGTCGGCGACGGCAAATATGGTGGTCAGAACGCGTTTTTGACCGGCACGATCAGCCGCAAGATGCATCTGCACGCACGCCGCCTGCGGATCGCGCATCCTGATGGACCCGCGCTGGATGTGACGGCCGAACTGCCCGAACATTTTGCCGAATCGATGGAAAGCCTGGGCTTCGACCTCGGCCTTGGCGATTCGGTGTTCGCTGATGAGGCGATCGAGCCGGCAACCCGCGAGGTCAAGAAGCAGCAGGCCAAGGCGCATGCCAAGACCATCCGCAAGGAACGCCGCGGCGAACGGCGCAGCCGGTCGAGCGCCACGCAGCCCACCGGTAAAGGCAAACCTGCCGGCAAGTCCAAGTCTGCCGCAGGTGGCCCTGCCAGGCCCGGTACGCGGTCCAGGCCTGCGGGACCCGCGCGGACACCCCGGCGCCCATGACGACAAAGCTTGCGATCTTCGATTGCGACGGAACGCTGGTCGATAGCCAGGCGAATATCTGCCGGGCAATGGAAATGGCGTTTGCGGCAGAAGGGCTTGGCCATCCCGATCATCACCGGGTCCGGCGTATCGTCGGGCTGTCTCTGGTCGAGGCGATGCGGGTAATGCTGCCCGATGCCGAAGCCGGTTTCCATGTTGTGCTGGCCGACCATTACAAGAACGCGTTTCACGAACTGCGCGGCAACGGAACGCTGCAGCATGAGCCGCTGTACGACGGATTGCTGGAGGTTCTCGATCGCCTGGACCAGCAGGGCTGGAAGCTCGCCGTTGCTACCGGCAAGTCCGATCGCGGGCTCGATCTGTGCCTGACGCACCACGGGATCAAGCAGCGTTTCGTATCGCTGCAGACCGCAGACCGCCATCCCTCCAAGCCGCACCCTTCGATGATCTTCCAGGCTTTGGCCGATGCCGGGGCCAGACCCGAAGCAGCGGTGATGATCGGCGATACCAGCTACGACATGGCGATGGGTGTCGCCGCCAATGTTCGTGCCATCGGGGTCGACTGGGGCTATCATGACGCGTCCGAACTGCAAACCGCAGGCGCAGACAGCATCGCCTATACGATGGATGAACTGTTCGACCACATCGCCAGGCATCCGGCATGACACCCGAAGACCGCAAGGCACGCACGCGTTTCTTCATCATCGGCCTGGTTCGGCTGGCAGGGGCGCTGACGATCGCGCTGGCGGTTGCGGTGTCCTATGGCAAGGTGACAGGCGTTCCCAATGCTGTAGGGTTTATCCTGCTGGCGGTCGGTATTGTCGAAATGATCATCCTGCCGCAGATGCTGGTGGCGCGGTGGAAGTCACCCCCCACACCGTGATGGCAGCAGCATGAAGCGTTTTTACAAGTCGGTCGCGGTCGAGCCTGTCAAAGGCGGGTTTGCCCTGTTGCTCGATCGCCGCCCGGTCAAGACACCAGGACGCACGGCCTTGATTTTGCCCAGCGCTGCTATGTCGCGGGCAGTCGCGGACGAATGGGAAGGGCAGGGAGAGGAAATCGTCATCTCAACGATGCCGATGACGGGTTTTGCCAATGCCGCGATCGACCGGATCGCCCCGGACCCGGCCCGGTTCGTCAGCGACATCGCTGCTTATGGTGAAACAGACACGCTATGTTACCGCGCAGATCCGGGTGATCCGCTGGCTGCAAAGCAGGAGCACGAGTGGGAACCGATCCTGCGCTGGGCCGAAAATCGGTATGATATTAGGTTGATCCGGGTTGCGGGCATTGTCCATCAACCGCAAGCCATGCACAGCCTGTCCCGCCTTACGGCAGTGGTTCGCGCGTTCGATCCGTTCACGCTGGCAGGTCTATCCACGATCGCCAGCATTGGGGGGTCGCTGATATCTGCGCTCGCTATGCTCGAAAATGCCTATGCACCCGACGTGATCTGGCGAGCCGTCTGTCTCGAGGAGCTTTGGCAGGAAGACCTGTGGGGTGCCGATGCCGAAGCCGAGGCAACCCGAGCCTTGCGCCGTACCGCATTTGACGACGCCTATCGCTTTTGCTGTATTGCCCGCGGCATCAGCGGGGAACGTTAGAGCGACGTTCGCGTTCTTGTAATGTTGCCAATGTTCCAATTCGTGTTGCAGCCGATCAGTGTCGATGGCCCGTTACGGCTTTTTTGATCGGTCGTGAACATGCCACCTCAAGGAGACATCCCCAAATGATGAAATCTGCGATTTCCGTACTTTTCGCGTCTACCGCCTTGGCATTTGCGGCAGCCCCCGCAGTCGCTCAGGATGCTGCGGAACCAAGCACTGCACAGCCGACGACCGATCAGCCTTCAGCTGGCCAGCCCGATTCTGGTCAGTCGGGCACAGCCCAGCCCGGTACCGCGCAACCCGGTACTGCTCAGCCTGCGGCTGCTGCGGCGACACAGGCTCCGGCAGGTCCGTTGAGCCCTGAACAGGTCGAAGCCCAGAACAAAGCAATTGCTGACTTCTCCGCGGCACAGCAGGCTCAGGCCGCTGGCAACCACGCGCAGGTAATCTCCACCCTCGAACCCGCTTTGCCGGTTATTCGCGAGATCGCCGGACGTAATCCGTCCGATATCCAGAACGCAGGGTTTCTTGCCAGTGCGCTGACCATTACCGCCAATTCTCAGGGCGCGTTGGGCAACATCGATGCGATTGCCCCGCTATACATGGAAGCCGCGCCGCAATGGACCAAGGTCTACGAAGCTGACAAAGCAAACGCCGGTGTGCGTGGAACGCTGATTTCAATCCTCGTCAATCTGGGCAACTTCAGCCTGAACAAGCAGGACAAGATGGCTGCCCAGCCGCTCTTCGAGCAGGCATTGGCCGTCACCAAGGAAGGCCGCGCGGCAGACCCGGCTTCGGCAGATCTGGCAAACTTCGAATTTGCCAGTCTGATCGGACTGAACCAGGCGACCGGTGAAGCCAGCTATCTTGAAGCAGCCAAGCCGATCGGTGCCGAATTGCGCGAAAAGGGCACCGTAAGCGCAGCGAACCAGCCCGCTGTCGACGCGATCCTCGGCGCAGCCTGATCGCATTCGACCCTAACGAAGAACCCCGCCGGAGACGATCCGGCGGGGTTTTTTGTTTCAGAAGCCTTCGTTCTTTTCGGCTTTTTCTGCCAGCAGCGGTGATACCGCAAATCCGTGCTTTTTCAGCCCCTCGACGATCTTCGGAGTGCCTTCAAGTCCCGCCCAGAACATCGGGCCACCGCGATAGATCGGCCAGCCATAGCCATAGATCCACACCACATCGACGTCGGATGCGCGCTGCGCCATGCCCTCTTCGAGGATCATCGCGCCTTCGTTGACCATGGTGTACAGCGTCCGTTCGATGATCTCCTGATCGCTGATCTCACGCTTGGGCATGTTCGAGCGCGACCGGAAATCCTCGATGATCTCGGCCACTCGCACGCTCGGCGTGGGGTTGCGCTTCTCGTCATAGTCATAAAAGCCCGCGCCCTTCTTCTGACCCCAGCGGTCCTCTGCGCACAAGGCGTCGCGGATGCTCTCGATCCGGCTCGGATCGCGATGCCAGCCGATATCGACCCCGGCTAGATCGCTCATCTGGAAAGGGCCCATCGGCATGCCGAACTCGACATGGACGCGGTCGATCTGCTCGGGCGTCGCACCTTCCATCAGCAGCTTGTTCGCTTCGACCTGGCGCGGCATCAGCATGCGGTTGCCGATGAAACCGTGGCAGACGCCCGCGACCACCGCGACCTTCTTGATCTTTTTCGCGAGCGCCATCACGGTGGCGAGCACGTCATCTGCGGTCTTGGCACCGCGGACGACCTCGAGCAGCTTCATCACGTTGGCAGGCGAGAAGAAGTGCATGCCGACCACATCGTTCGGGCGGCTGGTCGATGCGGCGATCTCGTCGACGTTGAGATAGCTGGTGTTGCTGGCGAGGATCGCGCCGGGCTTGGCGATGGCGTCGAGCTTACCGAACACCTCCTTCTTGACGTCCATGTTCTCGAAGATCGCCTCGATGATCAGGTCGCAATCGGCAAGGTCATCGAGCGACAGCGACGGGGTCAGCAGACCCATTGCTGTCTCGACCTGCTCGGTGGTCAACCGGCCCTTGGCCGCGCTCGCCTCGTAATTCTTGCGGATCACGCCGACACCGCGGTTCAGCGCATCCTCTGCCTGTTCGACGATGGTCACCGCGATTCCTGCGGACAGGAAGTTCATGGTGATGCCGCCACCCATGGTGCCTGCACCGATCACGCCGACCTTGGCGATGGGGCGCAATGCGACATCGCTGGCGATCCCGTCGATCTTGCTCGCCTTGCGCTCGGCAAAGAAGATGTGCCGCTGGGCCGCAGACTGCGACCCGAACATCAGCTTCATGAACTCGCCGCGTTCGAACTCAAGACCTTCGGCAAAGGGCAGGCGGGTTGCAGCTTCGACGCAGGCGATGTTGGCAGCTGGCGCATCAAAGCCGCGGAACTTGCGGGCGTTTTCCTTGCGGAACGCTTCGATTGCTGCATCGTCCGCAGCCACCGACTTCTCGCTCACGCGCGGGATCGGGCGAACATCCTTGACCTTGTCGGCAAAGGCCAATGCTGCATCAAGCAGCGCGCCTTCTTCGGCGAGGTGATCGACCAGGCCCCATTGATGGGCCTTGCTCGCAGGAACAGGGTCACCCTTGGCTGTCATCTCCAGCGCCGCCTTGACGCCGACGACGCGCGGCAAACGCTGGGTTCCGCCGGCACCGGGCAGAAGGCCCAACTTGACTTCGGGCACGCCGAGTTTGGCGGACGGTACCGCCACGCGGTAATGCGCCCCCAGCGCGGTTTCCAGCCCTCCGCCAAGCGCGGTGCCGTGGATCGCCGCGATCACAGGCTTGTCGAAGCTTTCCATCCGCGCAATGATCGCAGGCAGCATCGGCTCGACCGGCGGCTTGCCGAACTCGGTGATGTCAGCACCGGCGAAGAAGGTCTGGCCAGCACAGATCAGCACGATCGCCTTGATGCCATCGTCGGCTGCCGCTTCGTTGAGGGCGGCCTCGAGACCGGTGCGCACGCCAGCGCCCAGCGCGTTGACCGGTGGGTTGTTCGACGTGACGATCAGGATGTCGCCGCGTTTTTCGGTGGAAATAGGGAAATCGGACATGGTTTGGGTTCCTTTTGTCATTCAACGGCGGCGTAGAGCATCGTCTTGATCTCTCGCCGGATGGGATAGGTGCTCGATGGCATCAGCTGGGTCATGAAGATCATGATGATGTCTTCGACCGGATCAACAAAGAACGCGGTCGAGAACATGCCGCCCCAGTAGAAATCGTTGTTCGATCCGGGGACACCGGTCGCAGCGCTGTCGATCGTGGTCGCAAAGCCCAGGCCAAAGCCCGCACCGGCGTTCTCCGCCTCGCTGAACAGCGCCTTGCTGTGCTTGGTCAGGTCGCCACCGCCCGGCAAGTGGTTCGATATCATCAGGTCGAGCGTCTTGCGCCCCAGGATACGCACCCCGTCGAGCGTTCCACCGTTGAGCAACATACGGCAGAAGCGGTGATAATCCGCGAGCGTCGAAGCCATGCCGCCGCCGCCCGATAGCTGACTCGGTGGCCGTCCCCAAGCGGTGGTCGCACCAGGATCGTACATCTTCATCTTGTCGGTAGGGTGGAAAACATAGCAATCGGGCACCCGGTCCAGCTTGCTTTCAGTGATCTGGAAGTGGGTGTCATCCATCCCCAGCGGGCCGGTGACCCGGTCGGCGATGATCTGATCGAGCGGCTTGTTGTCGACCCGCTGCAGGATCGCGCCCAGAATGTCGGTCGAGATCGAATAGTTCCACGACGTGCCCGGATCGAACTGCAGCGGAATGCCTGCCAGGATACGGACGAACTCTTCGAGATCGGGACCGGCAAAGGCCTCCAGCTTGTGCTTGCGATAGGCCGCGTCGATCGGGGTGCGCTCCTGGAACCCGTATGTCAGGCCCGACGTGTGCCGCAGCAGATCGACCATCCGCATCGGCTGGCTCGTCGGGCGGGTGACGAACGGCTGGTTGCCGCCGCCCGAGACGAACACGCCCAGGTTCTTCCATTCGGGAATGATCCGGTGGACGGGATCGGCCAGCGCGATCTTGCCCTCCTCGACCAGTTGCATGAACGCAACCGAGGTGATCGGCTTGGTCATGCTGGCGATCCGGAAGATCGCATCCTGCGCCAACGGCTGGCCCGGGCGGGCCTCGCCCTGCAGCGACAGATGCGCCACCTCGTGCCCGCGCCCGATCAGCAGCGCGGCATGGGGCAGGCATTGGCTTTCCAGATATTTGCTGCGGATGTGGACGGGAATACGCTCAAGCAAAGACTGGTTGAAGCCAAGGTCGGCCGGGTCTGACACAAAAATACTCATCTGGGAAAATCCGCTGCTCCGCTGGGGTGGTGATAGGTCAGGTCGCCGTCTGCCCGAAGCGCTGCCGGGCATAGGGATGCGAGCTGGTGAGGCCGCCATCGACAACAAGCGCATGGCCGTTGACATAGCTTGAGCGATCGGACGCGAGGAACAATGCCGCTTCGGCGATCTCGCTGGGGATGCCACCGCGCTGCATCGGGTTCAATTGCCCGATCTTGTCTTCAAACCCTTTTTCGCGCGCCTTGGTATAGATGAACTCGGTCATCCCGGTTTCGATCAGCCCGGGGCAGATTGCGTTGCAGCGCACGTCGCTGCCGGTCAATTGCTGCGCAGCAATCCGCACAAGGTTGATCACGCCTGCCTTGCTCGCGGTGTAGGCCGGACCGCCCGCGCCCGAGCGCAAGCCGGCGACCGAGGCTGTGCAAATGATCGATCCGCCATTGCCGGCATCTGCCATGACCTTGCCTGCGTGCTTGATCGCGAGGAACGGACCGATCAGGTTGATCGCCAGGATCCGTTCCCATTCCTCGACGGTCTGATCGAAGATGCCATCGAACCCGCCCGAGATGCCCGCATTGGCGAAAAAAACATCGAGCTTACCATGCCGCTCGACCGCTTTGGCGACCAGCATCTGGACGTCGGCCTCCTTGCTGACATCGGCCTGGACCGCAGTGATCGCATCGGGGTTCTGTGCCGCAGTGTCGTCCTGCTTGCCGGTGATATCGCTGGCGATGACCTTGGCGCCATGCTGCGCGAACAGCAGTGCGCTGGCTTTGCCGATACCGGAGCCAGCACCGGTGACGATCGCGACCTTGCCTTGAAGATCCATGAAATTATCCCTCCGTGATACAGCGTGTCAAAGCGCCGCTGCGATTGTCGTGCCGCCATCGATGACGATCGACTGGCCAGTGATATAGGTCGCGGCGTCAGATGCCAAAAACACCGCTGCGCCCGCAATCTCGTCAGGCTGGCCGATCCGGCGCAGCGGCGTGACACTGCGGATGTGGCCCATGACCTGGTCGTTCTCCCATAGCGCGCGCGCCATGTCGGTCTGGATCAGGCCCGGCGCGATGCAGTTGACCCGGATGTTGTCGGGCCCCAGCTCGACCGCCAGATTGCGCGCGAGCTGAAAGTCCGCTGCCTTGGAGATGTTGTAGACGCCGATGCTGGCGGTGCCCTGCAGCCCGCCAATCGACGAGACGATGATCACCGATCCGCGTCCCGCCGCGCGCATATCAGGCAGCGCCATCTGGATCAGCCAGTGATTGGACAGGATGTTGTTGTCGAGGATCTTGCGGAACTGATCATCGCTGATCCCGCTCATCGGCCCGTAATAGGGATTGCTCGCAGCGTTGCAGACCAGAATGTCGATCGGACCCAGCTGCGTGCGGGTCTGGTCGACGAGGTTTTGCAGATCGTCCTTACGCGAGATGCTGGCGGCGACCGCTATCGCGGTGCCGGCTCCGTGCTGCGCGTTGATCTCGGCAGCTACAGCGTCGCAGGCGTCCTGCTTGCGGCTGGAGATCACCACCTTGGCGCCTTGCGCTGCCATCTTGCGCGCCGTGGCGGCACCGATCCCGCGCGACGATCCGGTGATGATAGCGACGCGCCCGGTCAGATCAAAGCTCGACACGCTCACTGCGCCCCTGCCTTTTTGGCATATTGCCATGCGGCCTGCGCCAGCGGGATCACACGCTCGGCCATTTGCGCTGCCTGCGCGCTCGATGCGGTGCCATCGATGACCCGCTTCTTGATCCCCTGCAAAATCGCGGCGATGCGGAACTGGTTGTAGGCGAGGTACCAGTCCATATCGGGGACGTGGTCGAGCCCGGCCTTCTCGACATAGCGGGCGGTCGCCTCCTCGATCGTCGGGATGCCCAGCGCCTTGACGTCCACGCCGAGCAGTCCGTTGCGGCCCTCGGCGGGCTGGACCCAGCTCATCAGGAAATAGGAAAGGTCGGCGATCGGATCACCGAGCGTTGACAGCTCCCAGTCGAGCAAGGCCAGCACCTTGGGCTCATCCTTGTCGAAGATCATGTTGTCGATCCGAAAATCGCCATGCGCGATGCCAAAGCCGCGCTGCTCGGGCACGGTCTTTTCCAGCCATTCGATCAGCTGGTCCATTTCCGGAATGGTTTCGGTTTCGGAGAGCCGGTACTGCTTGGTCCAGCGTGAAATCTGGCGCGCGCAATAGTTGCCAGGTTTGCCATAGGTTTCGAGGCCAATGGCGAACGGATCGAAGCTGTGCAGATGCGCCAACGTATCGATCATCGCATTGTAGATCGCGGTGCGCTGCTCGGGCGTCTTGCCGGGCAGGGTACCATCCCAATAGCTTGCACCATCGGTGAAGCTCATGACGTAGAACATCGAGCCGATAACGCTATCGTCCTCGCACAATCCGTACTGGCGCGAGACCGGGAAACCCTGATCGAACAATGCCGCCTGGACGCGGTATTCGCGGTCGACCGCATGCGCCGATGGCAGCAACGGACCGAAGGGCTTGCGGCGCAGCACATAGGCAGCGTTCGGCGTGCTCACCTTGTAGGTCGGGTTGGATTGGCCACCCTTGAACTTGGACATGCTGAGCGGTCCGGCAAAGCCTTCGACATTGGCCTCGAACCAGGCGGTTAGCTTGCCCTCGTCCAACCGGTCCTGCTCGGGCACGTCCATCGTGCCGGTCATCGTCGCCTGTGCGTCGATTTGTTCCATAATCGTCTAATTCCCTGCCATCTCAGCTATAGGTAATGACCGACCGCGCGGAGTCACCAACACGCAGCGCGTCAAACGCGTCGTTGATCCGTTCCAGCGGCATGCGTTCGGCAATGATGGTGTCGAGGTCGAGCATGCCGCGCATGTAAAACTCCACAAGTCGCGGAATTTCAACAGGAAATCGGTTGTTGCCCATCAACGAGCCTTGGAGCTTCTTGCCCTGCAGCAGTTCCATCGCGCTCAATGATACCTTCTCGGCCAGTGGCATCATCCCCAGAATGGTCGCGGTCCCGCCGCGCCGCAGCACCTTGACCGCCATCGCGCCTGAAGCCGGTCGGCCCACCGCTTCGATGGCGTGATGGACACCGCCCTTGGTCATCTCGATCACCACATCGGCGGCACCTTCCGCGCTCGAATCGATCATGTCGGTCGCGCCCAATTTGTGAGCGAGCGCGCGCTTGTCGGCGACAGGATCGATCGCGATGATGCGGCCTGCGCCAGCAATCTTGGCAGCATTGACAGCCGCCAGGCCGACGCCGCCGCAGCCAACGATCGCCACGGTCTCGCCGGGAACAAGATCGGCCGCATTGAAGATCGCGCCCGCGCCGGTGGTGACGGCACATCCGATGACGCAGGCCCGGTCGAGTGGCATATCGGGGTTGATTGCAACACAGGCATGCTCGTGAACTAGCATCATTTCGGCATAGGCCGACAGGTTGAGCATCTGGTGTACCGGTGCCCCGTTGAGGCTGAGCCGGGGGGCTTCATTGAGTCCGCGCTTGGTATCCTGGCCGATGCACAACGCCATCCGCCCCGTCACGCAAAACTCGCAGTGACCGCAATAGGCGCTCAGACAGGTCACGACCGCATCGCCCGGCTTTACCGTCGTCACGCCGTCACCCACCGCCTCGACAATCCCTGCGGCTTCATGACCTGGAATAAAGGGAAGGGGGGCAGGATAGCTGCCATCGACGAAATGCAGATCGGACCGGCACACCCCGGTTGCAGCGGTGCGGATCAGCACCTCGCGCGGGCCGGGCTTGTCGATGGTGACGTCGTGCACCTCGAGCGGTTTGCCCGGCTCAAAACAGATCGCGGCTTTCATCGTTGCTCTCCCAAGCCATGAATCACTTCACGTGTCGCTCGCCCCGTCTGATGCGGGGTTTTCCCTCTCCCACGGAGGGGAGAGGGAAAATCAGTCAGCGCGTCACACCCAGATCGCCTGAGCTCAGCTCGCCGTCATCGTCGTTCACGCCGTGGCGTCCCAGTTCCATCCGTGCGATGGTGCGGTTGTGCACTTCATCGGGACCATCGGCAAGCCGCAGCGTGCGCATGTGCGCATAGGCCTTGGCCAGACCAAAGTCTTCGCTGACGCCCGCACCACCGTGCGCCTGGATGGCATCGTCGATGATCTTGAGCGCCATCCGCGGCGCAGCAACCTTGATCATCGCGATCTCGGCCTTGGCGTACTTGTTGCCGACCTTGTCCATCATGTCCGCAGCCTTGAGGCAGAGCAGACGGTTCAGCTCGATGTCGATGCGCGCGGCAGCCAGACGCTCGTCCCAGATGCTGTACTCGGAAATGCGCTTGCCGAACGCGACGCGGGTCTGCAGGCGACGCGCCATCTTCGCCAGCGCTTCTTCAGCAACACCAATCGTGCGCATGCAGTGGTGGATGCGGCCAGGTCCAAGGCGGCCCTGCGCGATCTCGAAGCCGCGCCCCTCACCCAGCAGCATGTTCGATGCCGGGATGCGGACGTTGTTGAGCTCGATTTCCATATGGCCATGCGGTGCATCATCGTAGCCGAAGACGGGCAGGTGGCGCACGATCTTTACGCCCGGCGCATCGAGCGGCATCAGCACCATCGACTGCTGCGCGTGGCGCTTCGCCTCGAAATCGGTCTTGCCCATCACGATTGCGATCTTGCAGCGCGGATCGCCCGCACCCGACGACCACCACTTGCGGCCGTTGATCACATATTCGTCGCCCTCGCGGCGGATCGAGGTTTCGATATTGGTCGCATCGGACGAGGCGACCTGCGGCTCGGTCATCAGGAAGGCCGAACGGATTTCACCGTCCATCAGCGGCTTGAGCCACTCATCCTTGTGTGCGCGGGTGCCATAACGATGGAGCACTTCCATGTTGCCGGTATCGGGTGCCGAGCAGTTGAACACCTCGCTCGCCATACCGACGCGGCCCATTTCCTCGGCGCACAGGGCGTATTCGAGGTTGGT
Organism: Blastomonas aquatica; assembly: GCF_014639875.1. GTDB lineage: Bacteria > Pseudomonadota > Alphaproteobacteria > Sphingomonadales > Sphingomonadaceae > Blastomonas > Blastomonas aquatica. The sequence continues at coordinate 129,211 of NZ_BMGD01000004.1, forward strand.
GAGGCCGGGGCCATCGAATTCGAAGCTGTCGTCGACATGCGCCAGATTGGGGTTCGATGGCGGCATGAACAGGTTCCAGATTCCTGCAGCCTTGGCCTTGGCCTTCTCTTCCTCGATGACCGGCAGCACCTTCCAGCGCGAGCCTTCGGCCTGCTGGTCGTGATAGTCCTTTTCGCGCGGACGGACATTGCTTTCGATGAAGGCGCGGACGCGATCGCGCCAATAAGCCTGACGTTCGGTAAGATCAAAATCCATAACCCGGATATCCTTTCATGAAATTCTAGCGATTGGCGATATCTGCCAGGCGGGCCTCATGATCGGCGCGACCCAGCGGAAAGCGGGAAAACATGTAAGCGCAGGCTATGCCGATCAGCGCTGTAACGGTGGCGAAGGTGACCGCCAGCCGGTCCAGCACTTCATCGGAAACCGAACCCGGCTGCGCAGCGTCCGGGAATCCGGCGAAGGCCAGGATCAAAGACGATACCAAAATGCCCAGACCTCCCACACATTTCTGCATGAAGAAGAAACCGGCAAAATAGATACCTTCTGTCCGCCGTCCGGTGCGCGCCTCGCTGGCATCGGTCACATCGGCGATCATCGAGCTGGTCAGCACCATCGCGCAGATCCCGAAGGTTGTCGACAGGCTGATCGCCGCCAAAATCAGCACGATCGAAAGCGTCGATCCGTTTACCGGGAAAACGCCGGCAAGCCGCAGCCAATAGGGAAGCGTTGCAAGAACCACCGCGATCAGCGCCGAGATCGAAGCGGTTCGCGGCTTCTCAAGCCGCCTGGACATCGGACCAACGATAAAGAATGCGAGCATCACCCCCAGAAACAACGCGAACGGATAGATACTGAACGTGTCCTGGGAGAAGCCCCAGACATACAGCATGAGATAATTGGTCAGCGCAAAAAGCAGGCCCTGGTTGGCAAAGGCAAAGATGCCCGCTCCCAGCAGGATCAGGAAAGGCTTGAAGCGGAGCGCTTCGCGAAAATCGGCAAGACCATGGCCCGCGTGCATGGCGCTGTGTCTGTTCGACGTTGCCATCACCTTGTGTGTACCAAGCGCGGACACCAGCACCGAAACCAGCATCACTATCGCGCCGACGATGGCGTAACGGTGATAGCCGTTGGGGTTGAGCACCCCGTTTTCAAAGCCTGGCTCGGGCACCAGCAGAATGGCGTAGGCTGCATAGAGCATCACCAGCCCGCCTGCCCATCCAAACAGGAAGCGATAGCGCAACACCTCGGTGCGCTCGTCATAATCGCGGGTCAACTCGGGGAGCATCGCCAGCGACGGCACTTCGTAGGAAGAAAATGAAAACCGCACCGCCATGGCTACGGCAATCAGATAGGCGAACATCCAGCCACCAGTCGTCTCGGGCGGGTTCCACAGCAGCAGCCAGCTCAGCGCTATCGGAAGTGCCGACCCGTACAGCCAGGGGTGCCTGCGACCCCAGCCACTGCGCGTCCGGTCGGACAGGTGGCCGACGATTGGGTCGTAGAAGGCATCGGCGACCAGAGCGATCAGGATCGCAAGGCCGACCTGCTCGGCGGGCATTCCCACCACCTGATTGTAAAACAGCAGCAGAAAGACCGCGAACCCATTGTCCTTGATGCCGTAAGCGACCGCGCCAAAACCATAAGCCAGCTTGGTAGACGTCGCCACGCGGCGGCCGTGCAGAGTGGATTGTAGGCTTGCAGCATCATTCATGCGCGGCAAGCGTTCTGCCAACAGGCAGGCGCAATCCGGGCGCGTCCCTTCGCCCGTGATGCGATGGACCGGTTGGTCCGCTGCATTGATTCTCTCCTGCGTCTTTTTCTGGGGCGCACCATATGATGCCTGCCGTAAACGTCAACCGCCCTCACGATGACGTTACGGCATTCGGTCGCGGATTCAACAGGCTTGCAGCCCGGTTCGCTCCACCATAGACTAGGGCGCGAAGCGCATTTTGGGCTGCAGGAAAAACTTCCCGGCCGGGCATGCGTGCGATGGGACAATGCGGAGAGGATGACGATGAGCGATCTCGAACAGTTCAGGATGGAAGCGCGTGCGTGGCTGGAGGAAAACTGCCCCGCCGAGATGCGCGAGCCGGTTCGCGGCGAAGATGACGTCTGCTGGGGCGGACGCAACTGGACCTTCAAAAATGAAGCACAGAAGCTTTGGCTGGAGCGCTGCGTGGCCAAGGGCTACACCGTGCCCGATTGGCCGCAGGCCTATGGCGGAGCGGGTTTGACCGCAGCGCAGGCCAAGATCCTCCGCCAGGAAATGGCGCGGATCAACGCCCGCCCGCCGCTGTCGAGCTTCGGCATCTGGATGCTCGGCCCTGCATTGCTGCAGTTCGGCACCGAAGAGCAGAAGGTGCATTATCTCGGCCAGATTGCGCGCGGCGAAATCCGCTGGTGCCAGGGCTATTCGGAGCCCGGTTCAGGTTCTGACCTCGTCAGCCTCCAGACCTTTGGCGAGGACAAGGGCGATCACTGGAACGTCAACGGCAGCAAGATCTGGACCAGCTATGCCGACAAGTGCGACTGGATTTTCTGCCTGGTCCGCACTGACAAGACGAACAAGTATCAGGGCATCTCGTTTCTGCTGTTCGATATGACAACCCCCGGCGTTTCGACCAAGCCGATCAAGCTGATCAGCGGCAATTCGCCGTTCTGCGAAACCTTCTTCGACAATGTCGTGGTACCCAAGGACCAGATCGTTGGGCAGCTCAACCGCGGTTGGGATGTCGCCAAGTATCTGCTGGGCCATGAGCGCGAGATGATCTCGGGCGGCGGCCTGGGTGATGGCGCGCCGTCATTGGGCGCGCAGATGGTGGCGTCGATCGGCACCAACGGTCTGGGTCAGCTCGACGATGGCCTGCTGCGCGCGGAACTGGCGCAGTTCGATGTCGATGCGCTGGCGTTCAAGGCGATGGCCGAGCGCTTCACCGACGAGATGAAGTCGGGCAAGGGCCATCCAGCCCAGCCGAATATGATGAAGTATGCCGGAACCGAGCTCAACAAGCGTCGCCACGAACTGGTGATGGCGGGCAACGGGTCTGATGCGCTCGAATGGGAGAGCGAAGCCTCCAAGGGCGGCGCCAAGGCCCGCAACTGGCTGCGTACCAAGGCGAACAGCATCGAGGGTGGCACCAGCGAGGTGATGCTCAACGTCATCGCCAAGCGTATCCTGGATCTGCCGGGGGCGTGAGCGCGATATAACCCTCTCCCCTTGAGGGGAGAGGGTTGGGAGAGGGGGCGGCCCTCTCGTTTTTCCAATCCATTCAAGGGTCGGGCGAGGCTTCATTCCCCTCTCCCCGGCCCTCTCCCCTGGAGGGGAGAGGGAGACTTCAAATGCCAATGTACCTCAACGAAGACCAGACGATGCTGCGCGACAGCGCGCGCGAATTCCTCAAATCCGAAGCGCCTGTCAGCCATATGCGCAAGCTGCGCGATGAAAACTGCAAGGACGGCTTCCGCCACGCGCTGTGGAAGCAGTTCGGCGAGATGGGCTTCACCGGCATCCTGATCGGTGAAGATGATGGCGGCCTTGGCCTGGGCCATGTCGAAGCCGGCGTCGTGCTCGAAGAGATCGGTCGCAACCTGTCGCCATCGCCGTTTCTGACCACCGCCATCGCCGGTGTCGCCGCGCTCAACCATGGCGGCCAGCACCTCAAGGACAAGTTTTTCCCTGGCATTCTGGCAGGTGAAACCGTGCTGGCGCTGGCGATCGACGAAGGCGCCAAGCACCGGCCTGCACACATCGCGACCAAGGCCGAGCGTTCGGGCAACGGCTTCAAGCTCACCGGGCAAAAGCAGTTTGTCATCCAGGGTGCCAGCGCCGATGCGCTGATCGTCGCCGCACGCACTGCGGGCGCACCGGGCGAAACCGATGGCATCACGCTGTTTGCGGTCGAAAAGGATGCGGCGAACATGTCGATGGACAGCGCGCGGCTGGTCGACAGTTCGATGGCGGCGCATGTCACGCTCGATGGTGTCGAGGTCGATGGCGATGCGGTGATAGGCGAGGTGGATAATGGCTGGCAGGTGCTCTCAGGCCTGCTGCGCGCGGGCCGGGCAGGTTCGGCTGCCGAACTGGTTGGCGTCGGCGCAGGCGCGATGGACATGACGGTCGATTATCTAAAGCAGCGCAAGCAGTTCGGTCGTCTGATCGGCGAATTCCAGGCGCTGCAGCATCGCTCTGCGCATGTTTACAGCGAGATGGGAATCGCGCGCGCCGCGGTGCTCAAGGCGCAGCAGTTGCTCGACGAGGGCAAGGACAGCGCAGAGGTCTATGTCTCGGTCGCCAAGGCAAAGGCGGGTCGCACCACCAATCTTGCGGTGCGGGAAGGCGTGCAGATGCACGGCGGCATCGGCATGACCGACGAATACGACATCGGGTTCTACATGAAGCGCGACCGTGCGTTGAACGAGTTCATGGGTGACGCGAACTTCCACGCAGGCCGGGTGGCGGAGATTTTCGGCTATTGATGAACAAAAGCCCCTCCCGTTGAGCTCCGCTCGTCTGCGGCTCAGGGGAGGGGTTGGGGTGGGGAATGGAGTGGCGGCGGAAGTGTATTCCCCACCCCCGGCCCCTCCCCTGAAGGAGAGGGGAGAAACGTAACAATGGCACTCGATCCCGATATTTTCGACGCATTGCTGGATGGCGTCCGCCGGTTCGTCAGCGAACGGCTGCGGCCACTCGAGGCACAGGTTTCCGAGACCGACGAAATCCCCGACGACCTCGTACAGGACATGCGCGAGCTCGGCCTGTTCGGGCTGTCGATCGGCGAGGAGTTCGGCGGGCTTGGCCTCAACATGGAGGAAGAGGTCCGCATCGCGTTCGAACTCGGGCGGACTTCGCCTGCGATGCGATCCACCTTCGGCACCAATGTCGGCATCGGCAGCCAGGGGCTGGTGATGGACGGCAATGATGCGCAGAAGGCGAAGTATCTGCCGGCAATCGCCAGTGGCGAGATCATCACCTCGTTCGCGCTGACCGAGCCCGATGTTGGGTCGGACAGCGGCGCGGTGAAGTCTCGGGCCGAGCTCGATGGCGACGCCTACGTGCTCAACGGCTCGAAGCGCTATATCACCAATGCCGACAAGGCTGACTTGTTCACCGTGATGGCCCGCACCGGTGGTCCAGGCCCCAAGGGGGTGAGCGCGTTTCTGGTGCCGCGCGATCTGCCCGGGCTTTCGGTCGGCAAGCCCGAGCGCAAGATGGGCCAGCAGGGCGCGCATGTCTGCGATGTCACCTTCGACAATGTCCGTGTTCCGGCAGAGAACCGGCTGGGCGCGGAAGGCGACGGCTTCAAGGTCGCGATGCGCGTGCTCGACCGGGGCCGGTTGCATATCTCTGCGGTCTGCGTTGGCGCAGCCGAACGGTTGATTGCCGACTCTGTCGCTTATGCCAAGGAGCGCCAACAATTCGGCAAGCCGATCGCCGAGTTCCAGATGATCCAGGCAATGATTGCCGACAGCGTCGCCGAAGCCAAGGCGGCCAAGGCGCTGGTGCTGCAGACCGCGCGCGCCAAGGACCGGGGCGAACGGATCACCGAGGATTGCGCCTGCGCCAAGCTGATCGCATCCGAAATGGTCGGCCGCGTCGCTGACCGCGCGGTGCAGATCTTCGGCGGCGCGGGCTATATCGCCGATTACGGAATCGAACGCTTCTACCGCGATGTCCGCCTGTTCCGCATTTATGAGGGAACGAGCGAAATCCAGCGCACCATCATCGCAAGGGAAGCCTTGCGCAACGAAGGATGAATATCATGAACATCGAACAGCTGTTTTCGGTCAAGGGCAAGGTCGCGCTGGTGACCGGCGGGTCGCGCGGCATCGGCAAGATGATCGCGCAGGGCCTGATCGCGGGCGGCGCCAAGGTCTATATCTCGGCCCGCAAGGCCGATGCCTGCGACGCAACTGCGGCGGAATTGGGCCCCAACTGCATTTCGCTTCCCGCCGACATTTCCAGCGTCGAAGGCGCGCGTCAGCTGGCGGCACGATTGGCAGAGCACGAGCAGCGGCTCGACATTCTGGTCAACAACGCAGGCGCGGCCTGGGGAGCGGAGTTCGAGGATTTCCCCGAGATCGGCTGGGACAAGGTGATGGACTTGAACGTCAAATCGCCCTTCTTCCTGACCCAGGCGCTGCATGGTCTGCTCAAGGCGGGTGCCAGCGCGGACACGCCCGCCAAGGTGATCAACATCTCGTCGGTCGATGGCATGCGGATCAACCCTTGGGAAACCTACAGCTATCAGGCGAGCAAGGCGGCGCTGATCCAGCTGACCAAGCGCATGGCCGTGCGCCTGCTGCGCGATCACATCTATGTCACCGGCATTGGCCCGGGCGCATTTCCGTCTGACATGAACAAGGCTGCGCGCGATAATGGCGACATGGTTGCCAATGGCATCCCCAACAAGCGGGTCGGCGACTGGATGGACATTTCCGGCGCGGTGATCTTTCTCGCCAGCCGGGCAGGCGATTACGTCATCGGCACGACGATCCCGGTCGATGGCGGCATCGTCAACGCGCAGGTTCCGCTGGGCGGCTATGATCCCGAAGGCCATTGAGGCGCTCTGACAGGACGTAAAATCGCAGCGCCGTATCTGGCGCTGCGATTGGTCTTGCTGCATCCTGTTTCGAACCATCGGCAGGAGAGAGCAGCATGGCATTCAGGAACCTACACCTCGCTCTGGCGCTGGCAGCGACCTCGGCAACACTGGCTTTTGTAGCGATGCCCACTCCCGCTTTTGCGCAAACAGCCAAGGCGCCCAAGACCGCCGGGGGATCGATGAAGGGCCTGCTCGGCACTGCCTCGGACAGCGCACTTGACCGGCTGTCACGTCCCGGGGCGTTCTATGCCGATCAGGCGGTGCGCATCCTGCTTCCAGGACCGTTGCAAAAGGCGACCAGGCTGATGTCTCTGACCGACAAGGCAGGTCTAACCACCAACCTGACTCGATCGATCAACGATGCGGCTGGGCTTGCCGCGCAGGAGGCCAAGCCGGTGTTCCGTTCGGCGATCGATTCGATGACGCTGACCGATGGCGTAGGGATCGTCACTGGCGGCGACACCGGGGGAACCCAATATCTGCGCCGGACATCGGGCGAAGTGCTGCGGCAGAAGATGCGCCCTTTGGTCAGCGATGCCTTGGGCAGGACCGGAGCCTTGAAGCAGCTTGACACGCTGGGCAGCGGCGGTGGCAACGGCGGCATGCTGGGCGCGCTGGCGGGGGTCAATATCAGCCGGGATGGCCTCATCGACAGCGTCACCGATCAGGCGATGCCGGGGATCTTCACTTATATCGGCCGCGAAGAAGCCACCTTCCGCCAGAACCCGCTTAAGGCTGGGCAAAGGCTCCTCGATAGCATCCGGCAGCGTTAGGGGCGGCGACACGTCAGGGGCGGTCGCCCGGGTTCATCAGATCGCGGACATAATCGATCAGGCCGGTCTGGCGCGCACGGCGCATCCGCTCGGACTGCAAAATCTGGCAAACCTTGGCAAAGCAGCTATCGACATCATCGTTGATCACGACGAAATCATAGCCGTCCCAGTGGCTGATTTCGTCCTGCGCACGCGCCATGCGGCTCGCGATCACATCGTCGCTGTCGGTATTGCGACCCCGCAGTCGACGGTGAAGCTCTTCCAGCGAGGGTGGCAATATGAAAACGCGAACGACATCGCCTTCTGCGCGCTGATACAATTGCTGGGTACCCTGCCAGTCAATGTCGAACAGGAAATCCTGGCCCTCGCGCAGGCCCTGCTTCACCGCTGCTTTTGGCGTGCCGTAATAATGGCCAAAAACCTTGGCCCATTCGAGCAGCGCGTGGTCTTCGACCAGCTGGTGAAAAGTCACCTCGTCTATGAAGTGGTAATGCGTCCCATCGATCTCACCGGGACGCGGTGGACGGGTGGTCACCGACACCGACATGCACAACTTGTTGTCCGCCTCCAGCATCATCCGGGCGATGGTGGATTTCCCGGCGCCCGAAGGCGAGGACAGGATGAACAACAGCCCGCGACGGGCTAAAGCGTTTTTGGAAGCGGATATGACCATGCTGGCTCATGGCCAAAGCACAAGCTTTGCGTCAACCGGTTTGTACGTCAGTTGTGGAGCGCGCACCGCTGCTCAGGGCTTGGGCGGAGTTTCACTCGCCTTGCGCTGATCATAAATTGCCTTGGCAATCAAGGCGCCGCCCACAAGCAGGGCGCCGGGGACGGAGCGAGTCGCAATACGCGCGGCAATGGCTCCCACCAGGGTTCCACCGAACAGGCCGGCTGCAAGGTTACCCCTGGCACGCGAACTGATCATGCTGCGCACCATCTCATCGTTGGCTGCGGTGGAAATGAGCCGACCAGCGCCACTGATTGCACCCCGCGACCAATGGGTCGGCGTGGTTGACGTCTGCGAAGATGCGGGCGCAGGTCCGCTCTTGGGCGGGTTTGCCTCGGGTGCTGACGCAGTGTTGGCTGGAGCGGGGGCGGGCGGGGTGGTGTTGGTGCTGGTCATGAAGGCTTCCATAGCATGAAATGGATTTTGACCTCAAACGCGCCGTCAGGCCCAAGCGTTCCGCACCAATCTATCGCCCGGTCATGTTCTCGGCGCGGACATGGGCGTCAAAGGTTGCCTCGTCGACTAGGCCGAGCGAGAGCCCTGCCTCCTTGAGAGTCAATCCGTGTTCATGGGCGTGCTTGGCGATCTTTGCCGCATTGTCATAGCCGATCACGGGCGCCAACGCAGTGACCAGCATCAGCGATCGCTCGACCAGCTCGGCAATGCGGCCTTCATTGGCCTGAAGCCCATTGACGCAACGTTCGGCAAAACCGTCCATGCCCGTAGCCAGTAGGTCAATCGAGCGCAGCACATTGGCGCCGATCAGCGGCTTGAACACGTTCAATTCCAGATGCCCCTGCATCCCACCGATGGTCACCGCCTGATGGTTGCCAATCACCTGCGCTGCGACCATTGTCAGCATCTCGCACTGAGTGGGGTTGACCTTGCCCGGCATGATCGAGCTTCCCGGCTCATTGGCGGGAAGGTCGATCTCGCCCAGCCCCGATCGCGGGCCAGATCCCAGCAGGCGGATGTCGTTGGCGATTTTGGTCAGCGCCACCGCGAGCGTGTTGAGCGTACCCGACAGGTGAACCAGCGGGTCATTCGAGGCGAGCGCCTCGAAGCTGTTTTCGGCGGGATGGAAGGGGTGTCCGGTGATTTCGGCGATCGCCTCACACATGTTGGCGGCAAAGCCTTTGGGCGCGTTGAGCCCGGTGCCCACGGCCGTTCCGCCGATCGCGAGCCGATAGGTCCCTGCTACGATCCCCGGCTCGATCCGTTTGCCACAGCGGTAGAGCTGGTTGGCGTAGCCTGAAAACTCCTGCCCCAGCGTCAGCGGTGTGGCATCCTGCAAATGGGTACGGCCGATCTTGACGATATCTCCCCAATCGGATGCCTTTGATTCGAGCGCAGCAGTCAACCTCGCAAGTGCAGGCAGAAGTCTGGCGAGGCATTCGAGGCTCGCCGCGATGTGCAAGGCCGTCGGAAATGTATCGTTCGAAGATTGGCCCAAATTGACATGATCATTGGGATGCACCGGCGTTTTGCCGCCGCGTTTGCCGGTGAGCAGTTCGTTCGCCCGTCCCGCGATGACCTCGTTGACGTTCATGTTGGTCTGGGTTCCACTTCCGGTCTGCCAGATGGTCAGCGGGAACTGGTCATCGAGCGCACCAGAGATCACCTCGGCGGCAGCCGCATCGATCGCGTCGGCGATCTCTGCCGCAAGTCCATGGCAGCGATTGACCCGGGCGGCAGCCTGTTTGACGATGGCGAGGCCATGCACGATCGCAATCGGCATCCGCTCGTGCGGTGCAAACGGGAAGTTCTCTATACTGCGCTGGGTCTGCGCGCCCCAATAGCACGCAGCCTCGACTGGGATTGCTCCCAGCGAATCGCTTTCCATCCGGGTTGCTTGTTCAGTCATGTGCGTCGTTCCATCTGGTTTGTCAGGATACGCCGCCCCCAAGCGTTATTTGCGTTTGCCGAAGTCCACGCTGACGACATTGGAGCCATCGCCATCGCCGCCGGGATGATCGTTCTCGGCTGCTTCGTGCGGCTCGGGCGGCGGCGTGTCGCCGGTCACCTGGAACTGCAGGCCGAAATCGACCGCCGGATCGACGAACGCGGTAATCGCACTGTATGGAATAAACAGATGTGCTGGCACGCGGTTGAAGCTGAGCCCGACCGCGAAACCGACCTTCTCGACCTTCAGGTCCCAGAACTTCTGCTGTAGCACGATGGTCATTTCATCGGGGAAGCGCTCGACCAGATGCCGAGGGATATCGACGCCAGGCGACTTGGTCTTGAAGGTGATGTAGAAATGGTGGTTGCCGGGCAGGCCATTGGTCTCGACCTCGCCCAGCACCCGGCCCACGACAGCGCGCAGGGCTTCCTGCACGATTTCGTCATAGGGAATCAGGCTGTCGGCTGCATCGTCACTCATGCCCTTTTAGTTGGACTGGCTGCCGCGCAGGGTCAAGGCGCTATTGCCTTTGGGGGCCACACGCAGCGACGAACGGCAAAATTGTTGCGCGTCCCGGCTGGGTGATTATAGGGCGCAGCATGCGCACCGCCCGGATAGAACGCAAGACCCATGAAACCGACATCTTCGTCGAGGTGAACCTCGACGGGACGGGACAATTCGACGTGTCCACCGGTATCGGCTTTCTCGATCATATGGTGGAGCAATTCTCTCGTCATTCGCTGATCGACCTGACCTGCCGGATCAACGGTGACCTGCATGTCGATCAGCACCACACCACCGAAGACTGCGCGCTCGCTATCGGCCAAGCGATCGTCCAGGCGCTGGGCGACAAGGGTGGTATCGTCCGGTACGGGCATGCCTATTCGCCGATGGATGAGACGCTGAGCCGAGTCGCGGTCGATATCTCGGGACGGCCCTTCCTGGTGTGGAAGGCAGCATTTTCGCAGCCTCGACTAGGCGAGATGGATACCGAGCTGTTCGAACACTGGTTCCATTCGATCGCGCAGACCGCGGGGCTGACGCTCCACATCGAACTGCTCTATGGCGCGAACAATCACCATATCTGCGAAAGCATCTACAAGGGTTTTGCCCGCGCGATGCGCTCGGCGGTCGAGATCGACCCGCGCAAGCAGGGCGCCATTCCCTCGACCAAGGGTGTGCTGGGTGGCTGAGCGGGTCGCGCTGATCGATTATGGCGCCGGCAATCTTCACAGCGTCCACAATGCCCTGAAAGCTGTCGGCGCGCCGGATATCGCGGTGACCGATGACCCTGCCGTGGTGCGGGCCGCCGACCGGATCATTCTGCCCGGTGTCGGAGCTTTTGCCGCGTGCATGGACGGGCTGTCCGCAATCCCCGAAATGATCGATGCTCTTGAGCAGCGCGTGCTCCGCGAGACAGTGCCCTTTCTGGGCATTTGTGTCGGAATGCAGTTGCTCGCGACCCGCGGTGTCGAACATGGCGTGCACCAGGGGCTTGGCTGGATTCCCGGCGAGGTGAGGTTGATTGAAGCGGCACCCGAGATCAAGGTGCCGCATATGGGCTGGAACGACGTCATTCCTGCCACGGGCGCACCGTTGATCGCGCATGGCGAGGCGTATTTTCTGCACAGCTATCACTTCGCCGCAGCGGACGACGCCGACGTTGCCGCAAGCACTGATCATGGCGGCCCTGTCACCGCCGCGGTGGCACGCGGCAACATCATCGGCGTGCAATTTCACCCGGAAAAGAGCCAGACTTATGGGCTGGGGCTGCTCCGGCGTTTTCTGGACTGGATACCGGCATGAGCATCATCGTTTTTCCGGCAATCGACCTCAAGGGTGGACAGGTTGTCCGGCTCGCCGAGGGAGATATGGACCGCGCCACCGTCTATGGCGACGATCCCGCAGCGCAGGCGACATTGTTCGCCGAAGCCGGTGCGCAGCATCTGCATGTTGTCGACCTTGATGGCGCATTCGCTGGCGAGGCGGTCAATCGCAGCGCGGTCGAATCGATCATCGAAAGCTTCCCCGGCTATCTGCAATTGGGCGGCGGCATCCGCACCCGCGCAGCGGTCGAAGGCTGGTTCGGCCTGGGTGTCGCGCGTGTGGTCATCGGCACTGCGGCGCTGACCGACCCTGAGTTTGTCCGCGACATCGCGAAAGCCTATGACGGCGGCATCGTCGTGGCCGTCGATGCGCGCGACGGCATGGTTGCCACCCATGGCTGGGCCGATGTCTCGGATGTGCCAGTTGCCGACATGGCCCGCCGGTTCGAGGATGCGGGTGTTGCCAGCCTGTTGTTCACCGATGTGGGCCGCGACGGCATGCTCAAGGGTTGCAACATCGAGGCGACCGTGGAGCTCGCCCGCACCACCGACATTCCGGTTATCGCCAGTGGGGGGGTCAAGGGTCTTGATGACATTCACGTACTTAGCCTGCATGCCGATGACGGCATCGAAGGCGTGATCACCGGCCGCGCGCTCTATGACGGGCGCCTCGACCTTGCCACCGCGATCGCCATGGCTTCGCGCGGATGAGTGTCCGCGTCCGCGTCATCTCCTGTCTCGACGTTGCCAATGGCCGGGTGGTCAAGGGCGTCAATTTTGTCGATCTCAAGGACGCGGGCGATCCGGTTGAACAGGCGCGCGCCTACGATGCCGCCGGTGCCGACGAACTGTGCTTTCTCGATATCTCCGCCAGCCACGAAGCGCGCGGCACGATCATCGACGTCGTGCGCCGCACCGCCGAAGTCTGCTTCATGCCGGTGACGGTCGGCGGCGGGGTGCGCAGCCCTGAGGATGCGCGCGCATTGCTGCTCGCAGGCGCGGACAAGGTCGCGATCAACAGCGCTGCGGTCGCGCGGCCCGAACTGGTCGGCGACATCGCCGAGCGCTTCGGAAGCCAATGCGTGGTTGCTTCGATCGACGCACGGCGACGTGCTGAGGGCGAGGGTTGGGAAATCTTCACCCATGGCGGGCGCAAGGCGACCGGGATCGATGCCATCGAGCACGCGCTCAACCTCACCAGGCTGGGCGCTGGCGAACTGCTGGTCACGTCGATGGACCGCGACGGCACGCGTGATGGCTATGATCTTGAACTGATCCGGACGATCGCCGACATGGTTGATATCCCGGTCGTCGCCAGCGGTGGGGTGGGGAATATCGGTCATCTGGTCGATGGCGTGACCCAGGGCCATGCCAGCGCGGTGCTGGCGGCATCGATCTTCCACTTCGGCGAGGCTAGCATTGCCGATGCACACGACGCGCTGCGAGCGGCCGGATTGCCCGCCCGCGCGACCTGAGCCACGTAAAATCGGCGCGCCGAACTGTCGGCCCGGTTGACAAACCACGCCGATGCGCGTCGGGCCTTAACCATTATACGCAAGCCCATCCGCCGCTTTCGCCATTTTGGCCAGCAGCTTGCTTAACCATTCGATATGAAGTGTCTTGCAATGAAAACCGGCAGATTCAAAGACCTTGCGGTGCGCATTGTTTCAGCCGCTTTGGGACTTGCTATGTTGTCCGGGCAGGCGGCCCTCGCAAACCCGCTGGCGCAGGTATCGCTTGACGGGCTGACGCGCGCCGATGGGATTCGCGGCTGGATCGAGATCGCCGAACCCGGCAATCTTGGGCTGCTGTTCATGGGCATTGCCGGTCTGCTGATCGGGCGCTGGGCCGCCAGAGGAAAACGCAAGGGCCCGCCCGAAGACTAAGCTGCGCTGGCAGCACTTGACCTCGCCGATGGCTGCGCGCAGAGCGCTTGACCATGGCAGACCCCATCATCCAGCGGCTTGAGGCCATCATCGCTGAGCGGCGCAATGCCTCTCCAGATAGCAGCTACGTTGCAAAGCTCACCGCGCGCGGTCGGAGCCGCATCGCCCAGAAGATCGGCGAAGAGGGCGTGGAAACCGTGATCGCCGCGATGCGTGACGATGGCCCAGGCGTGATCAGCGAAAGCGCCGATCTGGTTTTCCATCTGCTGGTTCTGTTTGCCGATATGGGCCTGTCATGGGATCAGGTAACAGCCGAGCTCGATGCTCGCGAAGGAACGTCCGGAATTGCCGAAAAGGCGTCCCGCCCCAAGGAGTGAACGATCATGCCGATTGACCCTACTCTGCCCTATGATGACCAGAACATCTTTGCAAAGATCCTGCGCGGCGAAATCCCCTGCAAGAAGGTGCATGAGGACGACCACGTGCTGGCGTTCCACGATATCAACCCGCAGGCACCCACGCATGTGCTGGTGATCCCGAAGGCCCCGTTTGTCAGCTGGGACGATTTCTCCGCGCGCGGCACCGACGAGCAGATTGCGGCGTTCGTACGCGGGGTCGGAGAGGTGGCACGGATGCTCGGACTGGTTGCGCCAGGATATCGGCTGCTCGCCAATGTCGGGCTTGATGCGCACCAGGAAGTTCCGCACCTGCATGTACATCTTTTTGCCGGGCGAAAGCTTGGCCCCATGCTGATGAACGGCTAAGTTTTCCTGCTGCTGTCCGATACAACAAAGCGGATGGCGCAGACCCGGGGAGGGGGCGTGATCAGGGCTCTGGTAATCCTTGCGTCATGGCTGCTGGTTGCGGATCCGGCCGTGGCCCAAGCCGCGGTACCATGCGTTCAAATGGTCGGCGATTTCTGGGGCGAAAACCCGGCCCCTCCCGGCGTCAAGACGGTCGATGGCGAGAGCATCAAGACCCCTGAGGCGCTTGCTCGCGCTGTTGGCGATGGCGCTGTCATTCAGGGTGGCAGCTTTTCGGAATGGCATTTCCGCGGGATCACGCTCGAAAACGCATGTTTTGTCGAGGCTGATCTCAAAGGGAGTGTGTGGACGGGGGCAAGGGCGCGCGGGGTCGGCTTCATCAAGTCCGATCTGACTGAAGCATCACTGGCCGGCATCCAGGCGCCCGGCGTGCTGTTCCGCGACGCGGTGCTCACCAATGTAAAGGCAAGCGGGGCCGATTTCACCGGAGGGTTGTTCGAAGGCGGCTGGTTCGATGGCAGCGTTGATGGTTGGGTTCTCGATGGCGCCAATTTGACCGATTTCGTCTTTTCGTGCGGGATCACCTTGGCTGACGGGTGCCCGGTCTACACAGGCGGCAAAGCCATCTCGGCTCGGGGAGCAAACCTGACCCGCGCAAAGCTCAGCCGTTTCAGGTCCTATGGCTTCATGGATGTCGGTCTGGATTCAGCAATTCTGGACCAGGCAGAAATCTCGCCCGAACAATTGCGCACGTTGTCCGGCCTTGCGATGACCCATCCGGTCGTTCTGGTCGGCGGTGACGCCAAGGTCGAACTTACCGCGCGGGACGCCACATCACTGATTGCCGACTCCACCGCACATTCCGCGCGCACTCACGGCCCTTCTTTCGATTGCGCCAAGGCATCGAGTAGGGTCGAGACGCTGCTGTGTGCAAAGACTGCAGGCGATCTGGCCCGAAGCGACAGATTACTGGGCGCGTTATATGCACAAGCTCGCATCGGCCGCCCCGCCACTTTGCGCGAACAACGCCAATGGATCATCCAACGCGATGCCTGCATGCGCTCGCAATTCCCCACGGATTGCCTGCGGACTGTTTACCACGACCGGATAGGCGCGTTGCTGGGGCAGCTTGGCGAACGCGACTGGTTGGAAAAGGGGCAGGCTGCGCTGTTCATCGAAGACAGCCTGCCGCTCAGTGATGCAGTGCGCGCGAGCGCGCTGTTCACCCGGATCGCGCCAATGCTGGCGAGTGGCTCGATGGCCCGCATCGTTGTGAGCCGCGAAGCAGATGGCAGCTATTCGGTCGGGGGAGATGTGGTCGGCGCCAATGCGCATACCTGCTCGCTGAGTGCCAAGGGGCTGCGGCTCGATCCGCAGACCGGTTGGTATTCTGTCCCCATTCTGCAGCAACGTCGCAATGCTCGTGTATTCAGGGTCATCGGTAACGAGATCGAGGTGTTCGAGAACGGACGTCCCTCTAGCGACCTTCCCGAGGCAGAAATGGACCACATGAGTTGCGGAATGCGCGCAGCCTTTGGTGCGCTGCGGCGGATCGACCTGCCCGAGGCGCTGCTCAAGCGGTATGCCGATCAGGATACTTTCGAGCCATAACCCCAGCTTTCCTGCGGCAACTTTGTTACAAGCCGGTTGCCACCGCGTGAAAAGCCGCTAATCCTGAGGTCATAGAGGTGTAACCTTGGGACGCAACCGGCAGGTCCGAACCTGCCATGGGTGGGAAATCGAAAACATCATGAAATTTGCCCGTGTCAAACCGCTGGACGCCATCTTGGCGACCGCGAAGAAAAAATCTCTACACCCTACACTGGGTGCCGTGCAGCTTACGCTGTTCGGAATTGGCTGTGTCATCGGGACCGGCATCTTCGTTCTGACATCGGCTGGTGCGCAGAAGGCCGGACCTGGCCTGATGCTGGCATTCGCGATTGCAGGTCTGATCTGCATCGTGGCCGCACTTTGCTATGCCGAGATCGCTGCGATGATTCCGGTGGCTGGGTCTGCCTACACTTACACTTACTCTGTTATGGGCGAAATGCTCGCATGGACCGTCGGATGGGCGCTGGTGCTTGAATATGCGGTTGCCGCAAGCGCAGTGTCGGTCGGGTGGTCCGGCTATTTCACCGGCACGATACTGAACGAATTTTTCGGGATCGTGCTGCCAACCTATCTCACTGCAGGACCGGTCGCGCTGGGAGGCGCTCCGGGTGGGCTCATCAATCTGCCTGCGGTGGTGATCGCACTGCTGGTGACTTGGCTGCTGATGATCGGCACCAATGAATCGGCCAAGGTCAATGCGGTTCTGGTGATGATCAAGGTGACTGCACTGACCGCGTTCATCATCCTGACGCTGCCAGCAGCAGAGATGGATAACTTCAATCCCTTCCTGCCCGCCGGCGTGTTCGGTGGCTTCGGATCGGGCGTCGGTGCGGTGGGTGCTGCTGCCACGATCTTCTTTGCCTATGTCGGCTTCGACGCGGTCTCGACTGCGGCTGAAGAAACCAAGAACCCACAGCGCAACGTACCGATCGGTCTGATCGGCAGCCTGGGCATCTGCACGGTATTCTACATTCTGGTGGCAGCAGGTGCCGTCGGATCGATTGGCGGCCAGCCGATCATGGGGCCCAATGGCGTGCCTTTCCCTGCGGGATCGGAAATGCTCGCCCGCCAATGCGCCATGCCCGAATATGCTGACATGCTGGTGTGTTCCAACGAGGCGCTGGCACACGTCCTGCGCATGATCGGCTTTAGCGGCGTGGGCAACATGCTTGGCATTGCAGCCTTTATCGCGCTGCCTTCGGTGATCCTCATCCTGCTGTTCGGTCAGACACGCATCTTCTTCGTGATGGCGCGCGATGGCCTGCTGCCTGAGGGCCTTTCAAAGATCCATCCCAAGTGGAAGACGCCTTATGTGGTGACTGCCATCACCGGTGCGATCGTGGCCTTTGCCGCCGCGTTCCTGCCCGTCGGTCAGCTGGCCGATATCGCCAATGCCGGAACGCTGTACGCGTTCATGATGGTGGCGATTGCGGTGATGATGCTGCGCAAGACCGATCCCGATCGCAAGCGCGTGTTCCGCACGCCAGCCCTGTGGCTGGTTGGACCGGCGACGATTGCAGGCTGTATCTTCCTGTTCCTCAACCTGCCGTTCGAAGCGATGATCGTGCTGCCCGCCTGGGCTGGCATCGGCCTGGTGATTTATTTCCTCTATGGCTACAAATCGAGCCATCTGGGCAAGGGAATCATCGAAGTTCCCGATGACGACATCCTCAACCCGCACGGGTGACACACAAAAACCCCGGCCTCATCAGCCGGGGTTTTTTGTGTGTGTTCACGTCCGTGCGCTCACATCGGTGCGTTGGGACAGGTGCCGGGGCGCCTGAACAGTTTTCCGCGCTCGGCCCAGTAGATGACCGCAAGGGCTGCAATCCCGCAGAACAAAAACCCGAACGCCATCGGCAGCGTGCTTCCGTCAAAAGCCTGGCCGACAAACGCGCCGATCGCAGTGCCCAGAACGGTGCGGAACGCCATCTGGAACGACGAGGCCGCGCCTGCCATCTTGCCGAACGGCTCCATCGCGATCGATCCGAAGTTGGCTCCGATAAAGCCGATCATCGCCATATTGAGCGCGACGATCACCAGGAACAGCGCCATTGGCTCGCCGGGAAGCATCGCTGCGCCTATCTGCATCATCGACAGTACCAGAAACGCGAGCAGCGCCAGTTGCGACACCCGCCGCGCACCAAAGCGTTCGACGATGCGGCTGTTGAACCAGTTGGACACCGCCATCGCGCCTGCCACAGCGGCGAACGCGTAAGGGAAGATATCCTGCGCGTCGAAGACCTCCGAGAAGATCTGCTGCGAGCTGTTGAGAAAGCCGAACATCGCCCCCATCAGCAGTCCGCCGGCCGCGACATGGCCAAAGCCGGTGCGGTTGAACACCACCTTGAACCAGGTGCTGCCAATCGTGTCGAGCCGGATTGGGATGACATTTTCAGGCCGCAATGTTTCGGGCAGCCGCAAATAGACCCACACGCCCACTGCGGTGCCCATCACTGTGAGCAGGATGAAGATGAAACGCCACTCGGCGAAATAGAGGATGAGCTGGCCGATCGTCGGCGCGATGACCGGCACCGCCATGAAGACGATAAAGATGATCGACATGAACCGCGCCATCCGGTCTCCGGAAAAGATGTCGCGGATAACAGAAACGACCAGAACTCCCATTGCGGCAGCGCTGAACCCCTGGGCAAAGCGCAGGGTGAGAAGCGTATCGAAATCGGGAGCAAAGGCGCAGGCGAGGCCGAACGCGACATAGAGCGCCACCGACCCCAGCAGCACCGGCTTGCGCCCGTATCGATCACCGATCGGGCCATAAAACAGCGAGCCCAGCCCCATTCCCATCAGATAGCTACTGATAAGATATTGCCGACTGTTGGGGTTCACGACCCCGAACGCTTCACCGATTTCCGGAAAGGCGGGCAGGATCGAGTCGATCGCCAGCGCATTGAGCGCCATGAGCGCGGCCATCATGGCCACGAGTTCGCGCGGACCGAGCGGAAACCCGGTCGTCGGCGCCATGGCTGCTTTTGGCGCCGGTTCTGCTAGCTGGTTATTGTGCATTGCATCATAATGGGCGCTGGCGCGCCGATTGCCAACTGTTTGCAGCGCCTCTATTTGTTGCGGCACATGGCTGACCCACCCGATCCGCAGGCACGCAAGATCATCCACATCGATATGGATGCCTTCTATGCGAGCGTGGAGCAGCGCGACAATCCCGCATTACGCGGGCTACCGGTCGCAGTCGGCGGGTCGTCGCGGCGCGGGGTGGTGGCAGCGGCGAGCTACGAGGCGCGAACCTTCGGGGTGCGTTCAGCGATGCCATCGGTGACCGCGCTGCGCCGTTGCCCTGACCTTGTGTTCGTCAAACCCCGCTTCGATGTCTATCAACAGGTGTCGCGCCAGATCCGCGAGATATTCGCGCAGCACACCGACCTGATCGAACCGCTGTCGCTCGACGAGGCGTATTTGGATGTAAGCAGCAACCGGCAGGCAATCGCCTCGGCGACGCAGATCGCGCAGTTGATCCGCGCCGATATCCGCCGCGTCACCGGGCTGACGGCGAGTGCAGGCGTGTCGTACAACAAGTTCATCGCCAAGTTGGCGAGCGACCAGAACAAGCCCGATGGCCTTTGCGTGATCCGTCCGGAGCAGGGGGCGGCGTTCGTGGCTGCGCTTCCGGTCAAGCGCTTCCATGGCGTTGGACCGCGCACAGCAGACAAGATGGCATCCTTCGGCATCGTCACAGGCGCTGATCTTGCAGAGAAGTCCGAGCAATGGCTGCTGACCCATTTCGGCAGCTGGGGCAGCTATCTGCACGGTGCGGCGCGCGGGATCGACAACCGGCCTGTCCGTGCCGACCGGATCCGCAAGTCGATCGGGGGTGAACGCACCTATGGCGAGGATATCTGGGCGGAATCGGCACTCCGCGACGCGCTCGAGAGCATCGCCGATATCGTATGGGAGCGGGTCGAACGCAATGAAGCGCAGGGTCGGACGGTGACGCTCAAGGCGCGTTATGCCGATTTCCAGACGATCACCCGCGCTCGGTCGCTTGGCCAGCCGGTCAAAGGCCGCTCTGCGTTCGGGCAGATCGGCCAAAGCCTGATCGACCAGATCCTGCCGCTGCAAAATGGCATCCGGTTGCTCGGTCTGACACTGTCGGGTTTGTCGCATTCCGAGGATGAAGACGAGGCGGACATCCGGCAGCCGGAGCTGCCGTTCGGCTGATCACCAGCTATCCGCCGGAGGGAGATGATCCCGGACCTCTATCAAACGGCGCAGCGTGGCAGGGGCGATATTGCCGGGTAGGGCATCCAGCGGGACAAACGCTGCCTCAAGGATCTCGCGGCCATCGGCTTTTGGGTATCCAGACGCACTGCCGGTGACGACGGTGATATGGTTGCGCGCGCCTTCGGCAGACGAGAAGAACTCGCCATGGATGCAGGGCGCGCCAAGCACGCACCCGGCCTCTTCGCGCAATTCGCGGACCGCAGCGGCCATCACCGTCTCGCCGCGGTGAATGCCGCCGCCGGGCAGCATGAACAGGTCTCGAGACTGGTAGCTGTGCCGCACCAGCAGAACATGACGGTCATCGCGCATGGCGATGATCTTGACGCCATGGGTTCGCGGCTTGACGATTCGCCAGTAGACCAGCCTGACCTTCTGGGCGATCCGGTAGGCCAGGTGCATCGCGCTCATGCGCGATCCCCGGCCATGTCGCATCGCCCGTGAGGGTCAGACATCCAGATTGGCGACGTTGAGCGCGTTCTCCTGAATGAACTCGCGGCGTGGCTCGACGATATCGCCCATCAACTGGGTGAACACCTCGTCGGTGATATCGGCATCGTCGACCTTCACCTGCAGCAGCGAGCGGTGGTTGGGATCGAGCGTGGTCTCCCACAGCTGCTCGGCGTTCATCTCGCCAAGACCCTTATAGCGGGCGATGGCCAGCCCCTTGCGCCCGGCTGCGAGGATCGTCTCGAGCAGAACCGATGGCCGGTTGATCGTCACGCCGGTGGGCGCGGCAACCGCTTCCTCCAGCTCGTCACCATTGCTCTCGGAATCGCTCTCCGTCGGCGCGGCGGCTCCGCCTTTGACCAGCCTGCTGGGGTTCAGATACATCGGAGCAAATTCGCCCGCCACCCGGTGCAGCTTGCGCGCTTCGGCGCTGTTGAGGAAGGGCAGGTCGACGACGTGATGGTCGGTGACCCCGCGCCACCAACGCTCAAGATGATAGCCGCCCTCGACCGACAGCGCGCCGCTCCAGCGCGCTTCCGGATCGGCGCCACCCATCCAGGCGGTCGCGGTGTTGACCGCGGCCAGCCGGTCGCTGTCGGGCATATCGGGCGAGAGAGCACCGGCCAGCGCCAGCCCCTCGATGATCAGCGGATCGTAGCGACGCGGGATATAGGTCATCAGGCTCTTCATGCGCCGAGCATGCTCGACCAGCTCGCGCAGATCATCGCCGCCACGTGCACCCTCGATCGTCTCGAGGATCCGGCCCTGCAGCCCCGCATCGACCAGATACTGGTCGAGCGCGTCGTTGTCCTTGAGATAGACCTCGCTCTTGCCCTTGGCGACCTTGTACAGCGGTGGCTGGGCGATGTAGAGATAGCCGCCACGGATGATCTCGGGCATCTGGCGGTGGAAGAACGTCAGCAGAAGCGTGCGGATATGCGCGCCATCGACGTCAGCGTCGGTCATGATCACGATCTTGTGATAGCGCAGCTTCTCGATGTTGAAATCATCGCGGATGCCGGTGCCCATCGCCTGGATCAGCGTGCCGACTTCCTTGGACGAGATGATCCGGTCGAAGCGCGCGCGCTCGACGTTGAGGATCTTGCCCTTGAGCGGCAGGATCGCCTGATAGTGTCGGTCACGGCCCTGCTTGGCCGATCCGCCTGCCGAGTCACCCTCGACCAGGAACAGTTCGGATTTGGCAGGATCGCGCTCCTGGCAGTCGGCAAGCTTGCCGGGGAGCGAGGCGATGTCCATTGCGCCCTTGCGCCGGGTCAGCTCGCGCGCCTTCTTGGCGGCTTCGCGCGCTGCGGCGGCGTCTATGATCTTGGCGACGATCGACTTGGCGTGCGCAGGATTTTCCTCGAGCCACTCGGCCATCTTATCGGCCATCAGGCTTTCCAATGGCTGCCGGACTTCGGAACTGACGAGCTTGTCCTTGGTCTGCGAGCTGAACTTGGGATCTGGCAATTTGACCGAGACGATCGCGGTGAGCCCTTCGCGCATGTCATCGCCGGTGAGCGAGACCTTTTCCTTCTTCAGCAGCCCCGATTTCTCGGCATAATTGTTGAGCGTACGGGTCAAAGCGGCGCGGAACGCGGCAAGGTGCGTGCCGCCATCGCGCTGCGGGATGTTGTTGGTGAAGCAGAGGACATTTTCATAATAGCTGTCGTTCCACTCGAGCGAGACGTCGATGGTGACCTCGTCGCGCGATCCCGAGATCGAGATAGGCTCGGGCATCAGCGACTGCTTGTTGCGATCGAGGAACTTGACGAACGCCGCGATGCCGCCCTCGTAATACAGGTCGTGCTCCTTGGGCTCGGCATGGCGTTCGTCACGCAAGATGACGCGGACGCCCGAGTTGAGGAAGGCGAGTTCGCGATAGCGGTGCTCGAGCTTCTCGAAGTCGTACTCGGTGACGTTCTTGAAGGTGTCCTGTGAGAACAGGAACCGGACCTGCGTGCCCTTCTTGCCCTCGGGGGCGGGGCCGAGCACCTTCAAGGGCGCTTCGGAATCGCCGTGGCGGAAGCGCATCCAGTGCTCCTGGCCGTCACGCCAGATGCGCAGCTCGAGCCACTCGGACAACGCGTTGACGACGCTGACGCCCACGCCGTGCAGACCGCCGGAAACCTTGTAGGCGTTGTCGTCGCTGGTGTTCTCGAATTTGCCGCCCGCGTGCAGCTGGGTCATGATCACTTCGGCGGCGGAGATGCCTTCTTCGGTGTGGATGCCGGTCGGGATGCCGCGGCCGTTGTCTTCCACCGTGACAGAATTGTCGGGATTGAGCGTGATCAGCACGCGGTCGCAATGGCCGGCGAGTGCTTCGTCGATCGCGTTGTCGGAAACCTCGAACACCATGTGGTGCAGGCCCGATCCGTCATCGGTATCGCCAATGTACATCCCCGGCCGCTTGCGCACCGCATCGAGGCCCTTGAGGACCTTGATCGAATCTGCGCCATAGCTGTTGGTGTTGGCTGGGTTTTGGTTGTTTTCGGTGGAAGTGCTGGGAGTGTCTGTCATCGTTGTGTCATAGCCGCGCGAGCCCCGAAACCCAAGCGGAACTGGCCGGTTTTGCACATATTTTCGCGCATAGGCTGGCGCATCGAAACCCGGTTGCCGGGCATCGGGCGCAGCTTGCTTGAATGATAGCCTCGATCACCTATAACCAGCCCATGAAAGCCATTTCGATACCCGTACTTGCAATGCTGATCGTCGCCGGTTGCGCCGATCCCGAGCCGACCGAACGGCGCGCGCCGGGCGGTCAGGCCGCCGGAGAGCGTCTGGGCGCCTCAGAGGCGAGCCCGACCGCGCGTCCGGTGACCATTGGCGAGGGAGGCGCGCGGTTCGCCGCCTGCCAGGGGCGTGGGCGCGTCGGCGGATTGCGCGGGGATGAACTGCCGGTACGCGACGCACCGTTCGAAGGCGCCAGGCAGGTCGGCGCGCTGACCGACGACACCGAGGTGTTCGTCTGCACCCGTAGTCTTGACCAGCAATGGCTTGGCGTCGTTGTCGGACAGTTCCCCGCAAGCTCGGCAGTACCACAGGGCGCTGCAGCGCCACCTGTGGATGATACGGGACCTGCTGCAGCGCCCGCGGTCGAGTGCGGGGTAACGCGGCCTGTCCGCACCAAGCAGCCCTATTCCGGCCCGTGCCTTAGCGGCTGGGTGGAGAACACCTTCGTGGCATCGGTCGCCAACTGATCGCCCGGCCCTTCGATATAGCGCGATTGTTGCTTTCCACGCGACGCCGCTCTGGGCATAACCTCCCCAAGCAAGCGGCAAGCAAGCCGCCGGGAGAGGCCTTGGATGGATATCAGCGCACAGCTCGAACGGGAATTCGGCAACTGGCCCGGGATCGTTGCCGAATGGGGCAAGCAGCGGCCCGATGCGCTCGCGCTCGATGATGGCGAAACCCAAATCAGCTGGGGCGAACTTTCGGCGCGGATTGACCGGATGGCAGTGCAACTGCTCGACGATGGGCTGCAGCGCGGGCAGGCGGTCGCGATCCTGGGCATCACCGGTATCCCTTATGCCCTGGCCTATCTCGCCGCAATCCGCGCAGGCGGATGCGCCGCGCCGCTGACCACCAGTGCGACCCCGCGGCAGCTCGCCAACATGCTCGCCGATTCGGGTGCGATCCACCTGTTCATCGATTCCGAAAAGCGCAGCGAACTGCTGACAAGCGAGGTGGATCTGGGGTCGGCGCAGCACATCATGCTCGATAGCGCTGGCACCGACGCGCCGGCGCTGGGCGAATGGATGGCCGCCCAGGGCGCCGTGCCAGACATCGCGCCGCCGCTCCCCGGTGATGCGTTCAACATCATCTATTCCAGTGGCACCACAGGCACGCCCAAAGGCATCGTCCATTCGCATGGTATGCGCTGGCGGCAGTCGGTTACCGGTTTCCAGGCGATCTACAGCGAAAACGCGCGCTCGATCCTTTCGACGCCGCTCTATTCGAACACCACGCTGGCCGTTTTCCTGCCGACGATCGTGCATGGCGGTATGGCGCGGCTGATGGGCAAGTTCGATGCCGGGCAATGGCTGGACGCCGCCCAGCAGATGCGCGCCACGCACACCATGCTGGTGCCGGTGCAGTATCAGCGGCTGATGAACGATCCCGGTTTCGATGCGCACGATCTGTCCTCGATGCAGATCAAGTTCTGTACCAGCGCGCCGTTCAGCGCCGAACTCAAGGCCGAGGTGCTGCGCCGCTTCCCTGGTGGTCTTGTCGAAATCTACGGGATGACCGAGGGCGGGGTGGTGTGCATGCTCCAGGCGCATAATTTCCCCGACAAGCTGCACACTGTCGGCCAGCCGGTGAAGGGCCACGACCTCAAGGTCATCGACGAAGAGGGCAACGAGCTTCCTCCCGGATCGAAGGGCGAGATGGTCGGCCGCTCGCCGACGATGATGAGCGGCTACAAGAACCAGCCCGACAAAACCCGCGACATGGAGTGGCGCGATGCGGACGGCAATCTGTGGTTCAAGATGGGCGACATCGGGATCGTCGACGAGGACGGCTTCGTCCAGATCGTCGGCCGCGCCAAGGACATGATCATCTCGGGCGGATTCAACATCTATCCCAAGGATCTCGAGGAAATCCTGATGCAGCAGCCGGGCGTCGCCGATGCCGCAGTCGTCGGGATGTCATCCGAGCGTTGGGGCGAGACCCCGGTCGGTTTTGTCGTCGCAGCACCGGGCGCGCCGCTGGACCTCGATGCGCTGCTGGCGAACGTCAACGCCGAACTCGGCAAGACCCAGCGCCTGTCCGCGCTCCACCCGATCGACGAGCTGCCTCGCAGCCACATCGGCAAGGTCCTGAAGACTGATCTGAGGGCGATGCTGGCTCAGACTGCAGGCTAGACTTGGCGTGCTGCTCAAACTATCGGCAGACGCATGACCATAGCCCATGACGAATCCGTTCTGATTGTCGATTTCGGCAGCCAGGTGACGCAGCTTATCGCACGCCGGGTGCGCGAGGCGGGGGTATATAGCGAGATCGCCCCGTTCAGCACCGCTGAGGCGGCGTTTCATCGGCTGAAGCCCAAGGGGATCATCCTGTCCGGCAGCCCGGCATCGGTCATCGACGAAGACAGCCCGCGCATTCCTGATGTCATCCTGCAGTCCGGGTTACCGATCCTGGGCATTTGCTATGGCCAGCAGGTGATGACCAGGCAGCTTGGCGGCAACGTCGAGGGCGGCGGCGACAAGGGCGGCGAATTCGGCCGTGCCTTCATCGAGATCACCGATCGCTGCCGCCTGTTCGACGGGCTGTGGAAGGAAGGCGAGGCGCATCAGGTCTGGATGAGCCATGGCGACAAGGTCACCGAGCTTGCTCCCGGCTTCCGCGCGGTCGCATCTTCGCCAGGCGCGCCGTTCGCGGTCATCGCCGACGACGAGCGCTGCTTTTATGCGATGCAGTTTCATCCCGAGGTCGTGCATACCCCCGATGGCGGCAAGCTGATCGCCAACTTCGTGCGCCACGTTTGCGGATGCCGCGGCGACTGGTCGATGGCCGAGTTCAAGGCCGCCAAAATCGCCGAGATCCGCGAGCAGGTCGGCAAGTCACGCGTGATCTGCGGGCTTTCCGGCGGAGTCGACAGCGCGGTCGCAGCCGTACTGATCCACGAGGCCATCGGTGACCAGCTGACCTGCGTGTTTGTCGATCATGGCCTGATGCGGCTGGGCGAGGCGGACCAAGTTGTCAGCCTGTTCAAGGGCCATTACAACATTCCGCTTGTGCATGTGCAATGCGAAGCTTTGTTTCTGGGCGGCCTCGCCGGGGTCACCGATCCCGAGCTCAAGCGCAAGTTCATCGGCAAGACCTTCATTGATGTGTTCGAATCCGAAGCCCGCAAGATCGGCGGCGCCGAGTTCCTGGCGCAGGGTACGCTCTACCCTGATGTGATCGAAAGCGTGTCGTTCACCGGTGGGCCTTCGGTGACGATCAAGAGCCACCACAATGTCGGCGGCCTACCTGAGCGCATGAACATGAAGCTGGTCGAACCCTTGCGCGAACTGTTCAAGGACGAGGTGCGCGCCTTGGGCCGCGAACTGGGGCTGCCTGATGTGTTCGTCGGTCGCCATCCATTCCCCGGACCCGGCCTTGCCATCCGCATCCCCGGGGAGGTGACTCGCGAGCGTTGCGATATCCTGCGCAAGGCCGACGCTGTCTATCTTGACGAGATCCGCAACGCCGGGTTGTATGATGCGATCTGGCAGGCGTTTGCGGTGTTGCTGCCGGTCAAGACCGTGGGCGTGATGGGCGATGGCCGCACCTATGACAACGTATGCGCGCTTCGCGCCGTGACCAGCACCGACGGCATGACGGCGGATATCTATCCGTTCGATTCCAGCTTTCTTCAACGCACCGCGACGCGGATCATCAACGAGGTCAAGGGCATCAACCGTGTGGTCTATGACTACACGTCGAAGCCGCCGGGCACGATCGAATGGGAATGAACGTCGGGATCAACGCAGCCGCTTGACGAACAGCCCGCCATTGTCGCGGCGCTCGGTGGTGAACTGGGGCGAGGCTTCGAACATGTCGAGCAGGCGCGGGAAGCCGTGGTTGCGCACGTCGAAGCTCGACCGGTTGCCCGCGATCTTGCCGACTTCGCTCAGTGAGGCAAAGCCGCGTTCGTCACGCTTGCTCGCCTGATAGGCGTCGATCAGCAGCTGGATCACGTCCTCGTCGATGCTGGCGCCGCCCGCTGCGGGCTTGGTATCCGGCTTCGCATTTCCTTTAGCGGCGGCGGCACTGTCGGCTTTCTTCTCCGCTCCCTGCACCTTGATCAGCGCATTGACATCGATGAAGCGGGTGCAGGCCTGCTTGAACGCCTCGGGCGTTTTGTCGCCGCCAAAACCGTAAACCGGCAGCCCGTCCTGGCGAATGCGCTGGGCGAGCGGCATGAAATCGCTATCCGAGCTCATGATGCCGAAGCCGTTGACTCGGCCACGAAACAGCAAGTCCATCGCGTCGATGGTCATCTTCATGTCGGTCGCGTTCTTGCCCTTGGTCAGATCGAACTGCTGCTGCGGTTCGATGCCGAACTTGTGCACGATATCTGCCCAGCCCTTGAGCGCGGGCTTGCGCCAGTTGGCGTAGGCGCGGCGAATGTTCACGGTGCCCAGCTCTGCCAGAACGGTGAGCACCGGGTCGATCCCGGCGGGGCTGGCATTGTCTGCGTCGATCAGCAGCGCGATGTTTGGAGGTATTTCCTTGGTCATGCCTGAAATTGGCCGCTGAGCTGATCAAATGCAACGGCTCATGGCACCAGCCATTGCCCTTGCCATGCCCCGTCAGCCGATTTGCGGAACATTGCCCGACGGTGCCCGGTGTGCGCGAGGTGGAGAAACTCGATCGTATGAACTTCCGCCATCAAAAGCGCGAAATTGGGCCGGCCGGGAGCTACCTCCTTCTCGTCCTCGGGCTTGCGACCTTCGATGTCGGCGGCAAGCCCTGATACTGCCACGTCCGAAACTGTCCCCGGTGCAGGGTCGGCAAGATAGCACCGCTTTGCAAACAACGTTGCCTCGGCCCAGGCGTGGTCGGCGGCGGGCGTGTCGGTTTCCACGCGTGCTGTTCCGGTCAGCCTGAACTGCCGTTTGGCCCCCGCGTCATATCCCAGAATCGATACCGGACTGCCAGCACCGACCTGATCGGCCTTCGCTGCGCGGGAATCGGTATGGAAACGCAGGGTCGCAGTGGCACGATCAAACGCGCGCAGCACCATAACCCGTTGGCTCGGCGCGCCATCGTGCGCAATCGTCGCAACAACCGGGGTGTGCATCGCGGCCCGCCGATCCTTGGCGGCGCGACCAAGCCGTTGCCAGACATCGGCCAGCACGGCATCGAGATCGTCTGCAAGGTCGAGCAAATTAGCGGCTTCCATCATGTCCCCATTCGTTGGTGCGGCGCAGGCCGGGCCGCCTCGCGCATAGGTGTGATCGCCGCTTCGCTTTTACCAGTGGAAGTGCGTTCAGGGCTGCGCTAAAGCGCGTGCATGAATGAAGTCACCCCCATCGAAAGCCCAGAAGGTCGTCCCGCCCGTGTCCGCAAGCCGGACTGGATCCGGGTGCGCGCACCCACCAGCAAGGGATTCAATGAAACCCGCAAGCTGATGCGCGACCTCAACCTCAACACCGTCTGCGAAGAAGCCGCGTGCCCCAATATCGGCGAGTGCTGGACCAAGAAACACGCCACGGTGATGATCCTGGGAGATGTTTGCACACGCGCCTGCGCGTTTTGCAACGTCAAGACCGGCATGCCCCGCGTGGTCGATCTCAAGGAACCGCAGCACGTCGCCGATGCGGCTGCGCAGATGGGGCTGCAGCACATCGTCATCACCTCGGTCGATCGCGACGATCTGGCCGATGGCGGCGCCAGCCAGTTCGTCAAGGTGATCGAGGCTCTGCGGCGCACTACGCCCGATACCACGATCGAGATCCTGACGCCCGACTTCCGCAACAAGCACGAAGCCGCGGTCGAGGCGATCGTCACTGCGCGTCCCGATGTCTACAACCATAACCTCGAGACGGTGCCCCGGCTCTATCCGACCATCCGCCCGGGCGCGCGCTATTATGCCTCGCTGCGGTTGCTCGAAACCGTAAAGCGGCTCGATCCTTCGATCTTCACCAAGTCCGGCGTCATGCTGGGACTGGGCGAAGAGCGGCTGGAAGTGCATCAGGTGATGGATGACATGCGCTCTGCAGATGTCGATTTCCTGACGATGGGCCAATATCTGCAGCCGACACCGCGGCACACCAAGGTCATCGATTTCGTCACCCCCAAGGCGTTCGATGCCTATGCCGCGATCGCGCGCGCCAAGGGCTTTTTGCAGGTCGCATCAAGCCCGCTGACCCGCTCGAGCTATCACGCCGGCGAGGACTTTGCCGAAATGCGCGCCGCGCGCGAGGCAAAGCTGGCGCGGCAGGCGGCGAGGTAGAGGTAGACCCATGCCATCGCACCGCGAGACCCGGTACCTGCAATGGAGCCCCGATCAGATGTACAATCTGGTCGCCGATGTGGCGCGCTATGCGGAATTCCTGCCCTGGGTGATCGCGACCCGGGTGAAGTCGGACACCGATGTCGAGATGGTCGCCGACATGGTCGTCGGCTTCAAGCAGCTCCGTGAGAAATTCACGTCGCTGGTACGCAAGGTTCCAGGCCAGCGGATTGAGGTCGAATATCTCGATGGACCGCTGAAAAACCTCGAGAATGTCTGGCAGTTTGCCAGCGACGGCAAGGGCGGCTGCACCGTCGATTTCTACGTCTCGTTCACCTTCAAGAACCGGCTGTTTGAAACGCTGGCGGGGCAGTATTTCGACCGAGCGTTCCGCAAGATGGTTGGCGCGTTCGAAACCCGGGCCCAGGAACTCTACGGCAACAACAGCTCGAGCGCCGCCATCGCAGCTTCCTGACGAATTTCGGCGCGGCTGAGCGTCGGATCAAAGTTCTTCTGCTCGGCGCTGATGTCGTTTTCATTCTGTCCGCGGATCGCGCACGCAAACACCACGGTTCCGACTGGCTTGGTTTCGGTACCACCGCCTGGCCCTGCAACCCCGGTAATTGCAACCGCAACATCAGCATCCGAGTGCTTGAGCGCGCCACGCGCCATCGCCCACGCTACTGCGGGAGAAACCGCACCGAAGGTATCGACCAGCTCGGCGCTGACCCCCAGCGACTCGATCTTGGCGTCATTCGAATAGGTCACGAAACCGCGATCGAGCACATCCGAGCTCCCTGGAATCTCAGTGATCGCAGCCGACACCAGGCCGCCGGTGCAGCTTTCCGCCAGCACAATCCGGCGTCCGATGGCTGCGTTTTCGGCCACCACACGCGCGGCAAGGTCCGTCAGAGTCGGTGGCAGCAGCGTTTTCACTGGGTAACGTCCTTGCAAATCTTGAATGGATTTTTTGACGATTCGCCGGGCTTCTTTGAAGATTCGTCGAGCTTCATCAGCGCGATCAGCAGCTTACCCATATTTTCAGGGGGAAGCGGTTCGAGCGCGCTGTAGAAATCATCGACTGCCCTGCAGTCCTGGGGCTTGACCTCCTGCTCGACCAAGCTTGAAATCGCAGCGGTCATCAGCGGGCGGATCAGCTGCGGATCGGTGCCCGGGGGCAGCGGCAGTTCAACCGCAGCCATAAAGGCGCGCCCCGCACTTGGCCATGCCCGGTCAGCAGCAGGCTGATACACCTGCGCGATCCGGGTACCCGATCTGGCCAGAGCCGAAGATGCCGGAAGGTGCGGCAGGCAGGCACGGCGTGCGCTGGCCAGCGCGTCCGGCAATGCGGCGACCGCAACCGACTGAGCATCAGTTGACGTCAGGCATGCTGCGGTTTGGGCAGCGACGGTGTTGCCAGCCAATGCGCCCGTCATCGCAAGCAGAGCTGCCGACCGGGTAACCAGAGTGTATCGTGTCATATTGCGTGTCCTGTAGGGTTATCCGGCGACCATGATGCTGGCCGCCGCCTGTGCCGCGATTCCTTCGCCGCGCCCGGTGAAACCCAGACGTTCGGTCGTCGTGGCCTTCACCCCGATCTGGTCGGGGCGCAGCTGGAGGATATTGGCGATGCGTTGCTGAATGGAAGCTTTGTGCGGGCCGATTTTCGGTTCCTCGCAGATGATTGTGAGATCGATGTTGGCGATTGTGCCCCCCTTCGCCTTAACCAATGATGCAGCGTGTGCGAGAAATTGCGCCGAATCTGCGCCCCGCCATTGCGGATCGCTGGGAGGAAAGTGCTCGCCGATATCGCCCAGCGCCAACGCACCCAGCAGCGCATCGGTGATGGCATGCAACGCGACATCGGCATCGCTGTGTCCGGCCAGACCCTTGTCGTGCTCGATCCGGATACCGCCCAGCCACAGCTCCTCGCCGCTGGCGAGGCGGTGGACATCATAGCCGATCCCGGTGCGGACCATCATCGACGGTGCGGATGGAGGGACAGGGGCGTGTGGCACAGCAAAGTCCTCGGCAAAGGTAATCTTGGCAAGCGCTTCATCGCCTTCGACCAATGCGACGGCGAGGCCATGCGCGCGGGCGATCTGGCTGTCATCGGTCGCGGCTTGGTCCGATGGCCAGGCGAGATGCGCAGCCAGCACGGCATCGAAGTGAAACGCCTGTGGGGTCTGGATCCGCCAAAGATGCGCACGTTCGACGGCCTGCTCTATGACGCCGTCGGCACCGCGGGCGATGCTGTCGACGACGGGCAGCACAGGCACCGCGCCGGGATTCTGATCCAGCGCGACATTCAGCCGGTCGAGCACATCGACCGACAATTGCGGGCGTGCGGCATCGTGAATGAAAACACGGTCCGCGCCGCCCCGTGCCGCGATCGCCAGCAGCCCCAGCCGGACCGAATCGCTGCGCTCAGTACCGCCGGTGACGAAAAAGATATCGTTCAACTCGGCAAGCGCGGCCTCGGCCAGCGCGGCCTGCCCTTCGCCGATGACGACAAAGATCGCCGGCGCGGCATCCCAGGCCTCAAAGGCTTCGGCGCTATGGCGCAGCAGCGGCTTGCCCTGATAATCAGCGAACTGCTTTGGAATATCACCGCCAGCGCGCAGACCCTGGCCCGCCGCCACGATCAGGGCAGCGAGGCGAGGGGTGTCGCTCGAAAGGCTGGGCGCATCGTGCATCGGGCGCGGGCAATAGACCAAGTGCCGCTTGCCCGCCAGTCGCTTTGCGATTATGGGCCTGCCTAAATATTAGGCACATTTGATCATGACGCACAGCCCAGCCCTCAAGCCGATCAACATCGGTTCGCTCCAGATCGCCGAGCCGGTGATCCTGGCACCGATGACCGGCGTGACCGACATGCCGTTCCGCACGTTGGTGCGGCGCTATGGATCGGGGCTCAACGTCACCGAGATGATCGCCAGCCAGGCGATGATCCGCGAGACCCGCCAATCGCTTCAAAAGGCCGCGTGGCACCCGGTCGAAGAGCCGGTGTCGATGCAGCTTGCAGGATGTGGCCCCAAGGAAATGGCCGAAGCCGCCAAGCTCAACGAAGACCGCGGCGCGGCGATTATCGACATCAACATGGGCTGCCCGGTCAAGAAGGTGGTCAATGGCGATGCCGGGTCGGCGCTGATGCGCGATCTACCGCTGGCAGCAAGCCTGATCGAAGCAACAGTCAAGGCGGTCAAGGTCCCGGTGACGGTGAAGATGCGGATGGGCTGGTGCCATGACAGCCTCAACGCGCCCGAACTCGCGCGCATTGCCGAAGACCTGGGTGCACAGTTGATCACCGTCCACGGGCGTACCCGCAACCAGATGTACAAGGGCTCGGCCGACTGGGCATTCGTCGCCAGGGTCAAGGCTGCGGTCAAGCTGCCAGTGATCGTCAACGGCGACATCTGCGGCGTCGAGGATGCCCGCACCGCGCTGGAACAAAGCGGCGCGGATGGCGTGATGATCGGGCGCGGAGCCTATGGCAAGCCCTGGCTTCTGGGGCAGGTGATGCATGCGCTGCGCACCGGAGAAACGCTGCCCGATCCCGATCTCGACGAACAGTTTCATCTGATCATCGAGCATTATCACGCGATGCTCGCGCATTACGGCAGCGACGTCGGCGTCAAGATCGCGCGCAAGCACCTGGGCTGGTATACCAAGGGGCTGACCGGATCGGCCGAACTGCGCAACAAGATGAACCAGATCGACAATCCCGATACGGTGATCGCAATGCTCGGCGAGTTCTATCGCCCATGGCTGCGCCGCGCCGCCGCCTGATGGAGCCGCTGACCGGACGGGCTCCCGATGCCGCCGCACAGCTGCAGAGCCTGCCGATGGCGGTGGTCATGCTGCATGCCGATCGGTCGATTGCGGCCGCAAATGCTGCTGCGGAAAACATGCTCGAGCAGAGCGCTCGCCGGCTGATCGGCAGGCCATTGTCCGAGTTCCTGCGGTTCGATGACACGCGCATCGCTCTGGCGCTCGACCAACCCGACACCAATCTGGCGGCGCATGGCATGCGCGTGCAGATCGGCCGCTACAGCGTCCGCAAGGTCGATATCTCGCTCAGTCCGGTGGGGGAGGGGTGGCAGTTGCTGGTGCTCAGTGAATCGGGCGCAGGATCCCCGCTTTTCGATAGCGAACCATCTGCCGAAGGGTTTGCGGTGCGTGGGCCGGATATTCTGGCGCACGAAATCAAGAACCCGTTGGCGGCCATCAAAGGCGCCGCGCAGCTGATCGAACGCCAACTCGACGGCGCTGGGCGGAGGCTTTCCGGACTGATCACTGCAGAGGTCGATCGCATCGCCCTGTTGATCGACCAGATGCAATCGCTGACCCGGCGTACAGCGGCCCCGGTCCAGCCGTGCAACATCTACGAACCACTGGCGAGGGTGCGCGAGATCGTCGAGACCGCGCATCCCGGTTCGGTGCGCTTTGTCGAGCAGTTCGATCCGTCGATCCCGCCGGTGCTGTCAGACGTCGACAATCTGGTGCAGGTACTGCTCAACCTGATCACCAATGCACGCGAGGCGATGGAGGGGCAGGAGGATGGCTGCATCACGCTGACCACCAAGTTCGTGTCCGGTGTGCGGCTGCGGCTGTCGCGGAACAACAGCTACATCCGGTTGCCAGTGGAGGTCCGCGTCAGCGACAATGGTCCGGGCATCGATGCCGATATTGCCGAAGACATCTTCTCGCCTTTCGTCACCACCAAGAAGACCGGGCAAGGGCTGGGCCTCGCGCTGGTGCAGAAGCTGGTGCGCGACATGAACGGGCGGATCGTCCACGAACGCGATGCCCAGGCTGGGCTGACCAACTTCCGGCTGTTTCTGCCACTCGCCGCTCAGGAGAACCAGACGTGATGGGAAAATCCGTGCTTCTGGTCGAAGACGATCGAGCGATCAGCCAGGTGATCATGGCAGCGCTTGAGGCTGAGGGCTGTGCGGTCGACCATTGCACCTCGATAGCCCGGCGCAATGTGCTGATCGGCACCAAACGCTATGCCGCGATCCTGACCGACGTGATGCTCGAAGACGGCGATGGCATCGCGACGCTGGACGTGGTGCTCGAACGCCACCCAGAGACGCCGGTCATCGTCCTGTCGGCACAGAACACGCTCGATACCGCAGTGCGCGCCAGCGAGGCGGGGGCATATGAGTATTTCCCCAAGCCGTTCGATCTGGACGAGCTGATCCGCGCGGTGCTGCAGGCGATCGCCCGCAGCGGCGACACTGGGGGCAACCTGGATGCCGATCCCGCCGATAGCGGGCTGCCGCTGGTCGGCCGCAGCGCGCCGATGCAGACCGTGTACCGGATGATCACCCGCGTGCTGCGCAACGACCTGTCAGTGCTGATCCTGGGCGAATCCGGCACCGGCAAGGAGCTTGTGGCCGAGGCGATCCATCAGCTGGGCCATCGCAAACAGGGGCCTTTCGTGGCAGTCAACATGGCTGCCATCCCTGCCGAGCTGATCGAATCCGAGCTTTTCGGGCACGAGAAGGGGGCGTTCACCGGGGCGGTGGCGCAATCCATCGGCAAATTCGAACAAGCCCATGGTGGCACATTGTTTCTCGACGAGATCGGCGACATGCCGATGCAGGCGCAGACCCGGCTGCTGCGCACATTGCAGACCGGGCGAATCACCCGCGTCGGTGGCCATCGCGAAATTGAGCTCGATGTGCGCTTTCTGGCGGCGACCAACAAGCCATTCGGCCCGCTGATCGAGGCAGGACTATTCCGCGAAGATCTGTATTACCGGATCAATGTCGTTCCGATTGAGCTTCCGCCCTTGCGCGAACGGCTGAGCGACATCCCGGCGCTGGTCGAGCATTTCCTTGCGCTTGCGGTGCACGAGGGTCTCCCGCGGCGCAGCTTCAACGAAAACGCGATCGCCGCGATGCAGCGGCGTAACTGGCGCGGCAATGTGCGTGAACTTCGAAACCTAGTGTTCCGTGCGGTCATCATGAGCCGCGACGATCAGATCACGGCGGAAGCCTTGGGCAGCATCTTTACCGAACCGGCGCTCGGCGGCGAACCCCGGCGAGAGGAGAGCGATTTTATCCAGGCGGTCACCCGGTTCCTGCTCACCGAACGGCCCGAGCATGGTACGGTTTATGATCGGGCTCTGGCGGCCTTCGAAATTCCGTTACTGCAATCGATCATGCGCCAATGCGATGGCAATCAGGTCAAGGCTGCCGCGATGCTGGGCATCAACCGCAATACACTGCGGAAAAAACTGGTCGAACACGGGCTTGCCAGCGTCTAGCCGACACGAGCGATCGACACCCGTGCGTTGAAGCGGGTGCAATATGCGGCGACAATCGGGGGTTACAAGCGAAACCCCTTGTATTCTGGCAACGCAACTGTTGTAAACTGACAACTATGCCTGCGTCATCCGCATTACCCCAACCCAACAAGAGCCGCCTTGCGCGCCGCTATGCCGTCATGATGCGCAAGGGCAGCCTGTTTCCTGCGCTGGAAATCGGCTTTGCGGTTCTGCTCGCGGTAATGATCGGCTTTTCCTGGTGGCTGGTGAGCAGCTACCAGGGCCGACAGGCGATGGTACCTGCACCGATCACCGCAAGTCTGCTGGTCGGAAACCTAGTGCCCGCGATGGCGCTTCTCGCATTGATCGGAAGGCGGGTTGCGATCCGCAGGGCCAATGCCAGTGGCGAACAGGGTACCGGGCGGCTCCACGTGCGGTTCGTCGCGCTGTTCTCTCTAATCTCCTCGATCCCGATGCTGCTGGTTGTCGTGATTACCTCGCTTTTGTTCCAGTACGGCGTCGAGTTCTGGTTTTCGGACCGCGCACGCGGGATGCTCGAGAACGCCAATGATCTGGCGCGCGGTTATTACGAGGAGGGACGCCGTGACGTGGCTGCGGAGACCGTCGCGATGGCAAGCGACCTGCGCGAATATTTGCAACAGACACGCATCGACAGCCCGGAGTTTGCTGAGGCCTATATTTTCCAGGTCGTCGGGCGGAAGATGAACGAATCCGCGATCGTCGAGATCGGTGAAGATGGCGTGATCCGCACTGCCGCGATCGTCGACCCGGACAACCGCACATCGTCGGACAGGGTTACCCCAGAGATCGTTCGCCAGTTGGAAGCCGGTGAGACCGCGGTAGTCTCTGCCGAGTCCGACCGGATCGAGGTGGTCACCCAACTCGACAAGCAGGCTCAGGTCTACCTGTACGTTGCACGCGCATCGAACCAGTTGGCGCTCAGCCAGTGGGAACGCGCGCAGACGGTGCTGTCCGATTACAAGGCCCTGTTCGCCCGGTCGCAGAACCTGCAGGTCCGCTTCAACATCGCCCTGTTCGTGGTCTCATTGCTGCTCGTGGCGGTCGCATTGTGGGCTGCGCTCAAGTTTGCCGACCGGATGGTGCGACCGCTGACCGATATGGCGAGCGCTGCCCGTGACATCAGTACCGGAAATTTTGCCACGCGGGTTGATACCGCCAACCGCACCGACGAAGTCGGTGTGCTGGGCCGGGCTTTCAACCGCATGGCGAGCCGGCTTTCGGAGCAGACCTCTGCGCTGATCCGCGCCAACAGCCAGCTTGACGATAGGCGTGCGTTTACCGAGGCCGTGCTCGAATCGGTCAGCGCCGGGGTGATCTCGATCGACCCGATGGGCATGGTCCGCTTGATGAACAGCACCGCGCAACGGCTGCTGCTGATCGATGGCCAGCAGTGTCTGGGATGCACGCTGTCGAGCATCTCGCCACCGTTTGCGCGACTCGCGTCTGACGGCACCGAAAAGGCGGTGATCCAGTATTCGCGTGGCAATGACCTGCTCACCCTGGCGGTGCGCGCGGTACGCGAGCCCTATGGCATGGTGATCACCTTCGAGGACATCACCCAGCAACTGGTCGATCAACGGCAGGCGGCATGGTCGGATGTTGCGCGGCGCATTGCCCACGAGATCAAGAACCCGCTCACCCCTATCCAGCTTGCCGCCGAGCGTCTCAAGCGCCGGTATGCCAGCAAGGTCAGCGAGGATGACCCGACGTTTGTTCAACTGACCGATACCATCGTGCGGCAGGTCGGGGATCTGCGCAACATGGTCGACGAGTTCTCATCGTTCGCCCGGATGCCCAAGCCGGTGTTCCGCGAGGAGAATTTCTTCGACCTCGTCAGGCAAGCGATCTTTCTTCAGGAAGTGGCGCACCCAGGCATCCAGTTCGCCACCGAAGGCGTGCATGAGGGCAGCGATCTGCATTGCGACCGACGCCAGATCGGGCAGGCGATCACCAATATCCTCAAGAATGCGGTCGAAGCCATCGAGGCACGGCAACTGGGCGAAGAAGGCCATGCTGGCTTGGTCAGCGCCACCGTGACGCGTCAGAACCAATATCTGGTGATGACGCTGGACGATAACGGCATCGGGCTTCCTGCAGACCGTGACCGCATCGTCGAGCCGTATATGACAACCCGCGAGAAGGGGACCGGCCTTGGCCTCGCTATTGTGAAAAAGATCATCGAGGAGCATTTCGGTGATCTTGCCTTCGAACCCAATGACGACGGCGGTACCCGCGTGATCATCAGAATGGATGTCGACTTGCTGCGTGCCAGTGCGCTGCAGGATGCCGACAGCGTCCTGTCCGAGCAGCGGGCAGACGGATCGCGCAAGCCCACCATGATCGGGGCGACCACCGGACGCCGTCAAAGCGAACTGAGCCGCACTGCGCAGGATGAAGAAAGTACGTAAGCCATGCCTTTGGAAATCCTAATCGTCGATGATGAGCGCGACATCCGGGACCTCGTTTCGGGTGTGCTGGAAGACGAGGGCTATAGCTGCCGTACCGCAGGCGGCAGCGATGCCGCGCTCGCGGCAATCGATGAGCGCAGGCCGTCATTGGTGTTGCTCGACGTTTGGCTCAAGGGAAGCAAGCTTGATGGTCTTGAACTGCTCGACGAGATCAAAGCGCGCGATGCCGACCTTCCGGTGATCATTTTCTCCGGGCATGGCAATATCGACACCGCAGTGTCTGCCGTTTCGCGTGGAGCGATGGACTTCATCGAAAAGCCTTTCGAGGCTGAGCGGCTGATCCACATGGTCGCCCGCGGCACAGAAACTGCCCGGCTCCGTCGCGAAAATGCGCAGCTACGGGAAAAGCTCGGGATCTCGGATGAACTCACCGGCAGTTCGAGCGCCATCAACGCGGTCCGCGCAACACTCAAGCGTGTCGCCAACAGCGGCAGCCGGTTGCTGATCACCGGGCCTGCAGGCGTGGGCAAGGAGGTAGCAGCGCGCCTGTTGCACAGCTGGAGCGGACGATCGGGAGGGCCGTTTGTCACGGTCAATTCAGCCCGCATGACTCCCGATCGGTTCGAGCAGGAATTGTTCGGCGAAGAAGACCAGGGCAGGGTCGCGACGTCGGGGCTGCTCGAACGTGCGCATGGCGGCACGCTGTTTCTGGATGAAGTCGCCGACATGCCTGAATCGACGCAGGCCAAGATCCTGCGCGTGCTGACCGACCAGAGCTTCTCGCGGGTGGGTGCCACGCGGCCAATCAAGGTCGATGTGCGGTTCGTCTCGGCGACCTCGCGCAACTTGGAGTTTGAAATCGCCGAAGGGCGGTTCCGCGAAGATCTGTTCTACCGATTGAACGTGGTCCCTGTCGAAATTCCCGCACTCACCGAACGGCGCGATGACATTCCGCCGTTGGTCGAGCATTTCGTTGCCCGGTTCGCGAGCGAGCACGGTGTCACGCCGCCCGAAACCAGCAGCGAAGCCATGGCAGCGCTGCAAAGCTACAACTGGCCCGGCAACGTCCGCCAGCTGCGCAATGTCATCGAGCGCACCATCATCCTGGCGCCACGAGGACGGCTATCGAGCATCGACGTCGACATGCTGCCACCTGAATTAGTGCAGGGAGACGGCGGGCGTGCGGCGGGTATTTCGAGCCTGATGGGGGTGCCGTTGCGCGAAGCCCGCGAAAGCTTCGAACGTGAATATCTGAAAATCCAGATCCGACGCTTTTCAGGCAACATCTCCAAGACAGCAGAGTTCATCGGAATGGAACGCTCGGCGTTGCACCGCAAGCTTAAGCTGTTGGGATTGCACGACCGGTAATCACCTGTGCGAACAGTAAACTGCAAAAGCGGTAAACTGGGCCTAGGCGAGGTGAAGGTTGCACACTATGTATATAGGGCGGCTGTGGGCCGCAGACAGCGCCGAACGTGACGAGCTGGCTTTTCATGAACCGTGATGCAACGTCATCGCCAAGACCGGGGGTCAAAAATGACCGAAAAGGCTCAAAATATTCAGGATGTGTTCCTCAACTCCCTGAGGAAATCCAAGATTCCAGTGACCATGTTTCTGGTCAAAGGCGTAAAACTCCAAGGTATCGTGACCTGGTTCGACAACTTCTCTGTCATGCTTCGGCGCGATGGGCAGTCGCAATTGGTCTACAAGCATGCGATTTCTACAGTTATGCCAGCGCAACCGATTGATCTTGGCATTTTTGCCGGATTGATGGGTGCAAAGAGCGCCAAGAACCGCAACCTGCAGGAAGTGTTCCTGCGCACGGTTCAGGAAACCGGTGTTCCGGTGACTATGTTCCTGATCAACGGCGTGATGCTGCAGGGGAAGGTCGCCGCATATGATCTGTTCTGCATGCTGCTCGAACGTGAAGGGATGGCACAGCTTGCTTATAAGCACGCTGTCTCGACCGTGCAGCCCAATGCGCCTGTCGATCTGACCGGTGACTGGAGCGAGACCGAAGGCGAAGACGATTGATTTTGCAATCGTGGGGCCGGACAAAAGGAATATATTGAAGTTTGAACGACCCTCATGCTCTTGATTTCGTGCGCGGTACCCGCGCTGTCATTGCTTATCCCGATCTCGGTCGACGCGGCGCGGTGGATTCCGATGCCCGGCTGGAGGAGGCCCGTGGCCTCGCGCTGGCGATCGGGATATCGGTCTGTGCATCGCATGCATTCCGTATCCGCACCGCTCGGCCGGCAACGCTGTTTGGCGGCGGGCAGGTGGATATCATAGCGGCCAGTCTCCAGGATGAGGACGCCGAACTGCTGATCGTCGACGGCAGCCTGTCGGCGATCCAGCAGCGCAATCTGGAAGAACGGCTCAAGGTCAAGGTCATCGACCGAACCGGGCTGATCCTTGAGATCTTTGGCGAGCGCGCCGCGACTGCCGAAGGTCGCCTCCAGGTCGAACTCGCGCATCTTGATTATCAGGCGGGCAGGTTGGTGCGCAGCTGGACCCACCTTGAACGCCAGCGTGGCGGTTTCGGCTTTCTGGGCGGCCCGGGCGAAACCCAGATAGAGGCCGATCGCCGGATGATCCGTGATCGCATGGCCAAGCTGCGCCGCGAACTCGAACAGGTCAAACGAACCCGCGGATTGCACCGAGAGCGCCGGCAGAAGGCCCCATGGCCGGTGGTCGCACTGGTCGGCTATACCAACGCGGGCAAATCCACCTTGTTCAACCGGCTGACGCATGCCGATGTAATGGCTGAGGATCTGCTGTTTGCGACGCTCGACCCGACGATGCGCGCAATCCGTCTGAATGGCGTCGAAAAGGTCATTCTGTCCGACACCGTGGGCTTCGTCTCGGATCTGCCCACCGAGCTGGTCGCAGCCTTCCGTGCGACGCTCGAAGAGGTTCTGTCGGCCGATCTGATTATCCATGTCCGCGATATGTCGCACCCCGAGGCGCAGATGCAGGGTGAATCGGTCGAGGCGATCCTCACCGATCTGGGGCTCGAGTTCGATCCGGTGCTGGCGGGCCAGGGGCTTGCAGTTCCGATGATCGAGGCCTGGAACAAATGGGACGCGCTGGATGAGGACACACGCGCGTTTCTGCTCGAAACCGCTCCCGATGATCGCACGGTCTGTCCGATGTCAGCGTTGACCGGAGAGGGGGTTTCCGAACTGCTGCGCACCGCGTCTGCTGCACTGGTCATCGGGCACCGCGTATATCCGGTGAGCCTGCCGCAGCATGACGGGCAGAAGCTTGCCTGGCTGCACGCGCATGGCGAAGTACTGGAATCGCATGAGCAGGGCGATCAGGTCGCACTTTCGGTCCGCTTGTCGGATAAGGACTGGGGCCGGTTCCAGGCGCTATAGCGCGCGTGTCGATCGCTTGGCGCGCTGCCACAGCTCTTCTTTCTGCGCGAGCGAAAGCCCGCCAAAGGCATCGCCGGCATCGATTTCCATCGCGCGGAAACGGCGTTCGAATTTTGCGTTGGCTGCCCGTAGCGCATCTTCGGCGCTGACTCCCATGTGCCGGACCATGTTGACCGCGGCAAACAGCAGGTCGCCGGCTTCGTCGACCCGCTCG
This sequence comes from Blastomonas aquatica, assembly GCF_014639875.1. Classification (GTDB taxonomy): domain Bacteria; phylum Pseudomonadota; class Alphaproteobacteria; order Sphingomonadales; family Sphingomonadaceae; genus Blastomonas; species Blastomonas aquatica. The sequence goes on from NZ_BMGD01000004.1 coordinate 171,284, forward strand.
GCTTCGGTTTCGGCATCGAGCAGTTCCTCGATTTCCTCGCCGATCTTCTCGACCGCACCCATGACGTCAGGCCAGTCGAACCCGGTCCGCGCGGCGCGCTTCTGCAGTTTCTGCGCACGCATCAAGGCGGGCAACGCCACCGCGACACCATCCATCGCGCTGGTCGCGCCGGCGTCATGGCGTTCCTCGGTCTTGATCGCTTCCCAATCCCATTGCTCGAGCGACTGGTCGGCAAAGATATGGGGATGCCGGCGGATCATCTTGTCGCTGATCGCATCGATGACGTTACCGACCGCGAAATGGCCAGCTTCCTCGGCCATGCGGCTGTGGAACACGACCTGGAGCAGCAGGTCGCCGAGTTCGTCCTTGAGCGCAGCCATATCGTCACGCTCTATGGCGTCAGCGACCTCATAGGCTTCTTCGATGGTGTATGGCGCGATCGTTGCGAAGGTCTGGGCGACATCCCACGGACAACCGGCATCGGGATCGCGCAGCCGCGCCATGATCGAAACCAGCCGGTCGAGCGGTACGGCCGCGATGGGGGGAGCGTCAGACTGATCGGTCGGGTCTTGCTGGTTGGCCATATCTTTAAGTCCGATAATATATATTATGTTAAATTATAGCGCATTCATCGGTTAGTGCTCTTGGGCGTCAGGATCATTCTGTCACCCTCAACCCGCCAGCTCTCCAGCGCCGAAAGAAAATTCATTCCCAGCACATTGGTATCGCCAAACGCTGCGGCAACGACAACTGCGTGATCCTTCATCGCCAGCGATCCGACCTGCAGATCGGCAACCGTTCCACGGTCTGCCTCGACGATTCCGTTGGCGGTCCCCAGCACCACCTTCATCGAAAACGCATCAGGCTCAACCCGCGCACTGCGCGCGGCATCGACAGATAGCGCGGTATAGCTCGCACCGCTATCGACCATGAACCGCACCGGCGCGCCGTTGACCTGCGCGTTGACCCAGAAATGGCCGTCGTCACTCTTGCGCAGCGTGGTCGGTTCTCCGCTGATTGCCGGCGCGCTGCTGAGGCCAAGCTCACCGGTCACGCGTTGCCAGATCACCTTCAATTCGGGCCGAAAGCTCACCAGCAAGAATATCAGCGCAAAAATGCCGACCCAGCCCAGCGCCATCTTGAGCGTCTGGCCAATCGGCAGGCTGCGTGACACCAGCGCGCTTCCGACAAGCACCAGCAGCAACAGGCTGTAGATCAAACCGGCGGTTTCACTCTCACCCATTAAGCGTATCTCGAAAGGTCGATGACCAGGCCGTCATAGCCCGGTTCTATGTCGTTGGGCAGTTCCGCGCACAGCGTCGCATAATCGAGGCTTTTATCCATATGGGTCAACACCGTGTGACCCGCGCCGCACCGCGCGGCCAGCTCGCGCGCCATATCCACGCTGGCGTGCGTGGGATGCTTTTCATACCGCAGGCAATCGCTGACCAGCAGATCGCACCCAGCATAAAGCCCGACCATATCATCGGTAATCGTGCTGAAGTCCGTCGCGTAAACCACTGACATTCCATCAGCATCGAAACGCAGGCCAGTCGAAAGCACCGGCCCATGCGGTTGATCGACACAACGGACCCGCAGACCGCAGATGTCGAGATCATCCTGCAGATCAATCGGGGCGACGATCGCTGGGTAGCCGTCGCCGCCGACGAAAACATAGTCGAAACGGCTGCTTAGGCTTTGCAAGGCATAGCTTCGACCATAGCCTGGCAAAGGCTTGCGGCTGCGATGGTAGATAGCGCGCAGATCATCAATGCCGTGGGCATGATCGGCATGATCATGCGTCCAGATCACCGCATCAAGCGCAGCGATGTCCTGCGCCAGCAACTGGTTCCTGAGGTCCGGCGAGGTATCGATCAGGATACGCTGCCTGGCATGCTCGACGATCATCGAAACCCGTGACCGCCGGTTGCGTGGATTTTGCGGGTCGCATGCCCCCCAATCGTTGCCGATCCGGGGCACGCCGCCAGACGTGCCCGATCCCAGCAGGATCGCCTTCACGGCCGCGCCCGACTGAACAGGCGATAGAAGTTCTGCGAAGTGGTTTCGCACAATTGCTCATAGGGTTCATCACGCAACGCTGCGACATACCGCGCCGTGTCAGCTACGAACGCGGGCTCGCCCTGCTTGCCGCGATGCGGCACCGGCGCGAGGAATGGCGCGTCGGTTTCGACCATCAGCCGGTCCGCAGGAATTTCCCGCGCGACCGCCTGGAGGTCCTTGGCGTTCTTGAACGTGACGATCCCTGATATCGAGATATAAAGCCCCAGATCCAGCACCTTGGCCGCGAAATCTGCGCTCGCGGTGAAGCAGTGGATCAACGCGGGGAAGGCACCCTTCCCCATTTCATCGGCCAGGATCGCGGCGGTATCGTCCTCTGCATCGCGGGTGTGGATGATCAAAGGCAAGCCAGTGCTCCGCGATGCGCCAATGTGCGCGATGAAGCTGCGGCGCTGCTGGTCGCGATCCGAATGGTCGTAATAATAATCGAGCCCGGTCTCGCCAATGCCGATGACGCGGTCGTCGGTCTCGGCGCGGGCGACCAGACGCGCGGTATCGATATCGGCATGCGCATCGGCCTCATGCGGATGGATACCGATGCTTGCCCAGACATCGGCCTCGCGGTGGGCTGTAGCGGTAACCGCATCCCATTCGCTCGCGCGGGTCGAGATGTTGAGCATCGCGGTCACACCAGTTGCACGCGCCCTTGCGAGCAGGTCAGCCTGCTGCTCGGCCATGCCCTTGTAGTTCAGGTGACAGTGCGAATCGACCAGCATCACTCGGCGTCTTCGGCTGGCAGATCGATGCGCGGGAACAATGGCTTGGGCACGCCGACCTGATAATCGCTCTCGGCCAGCGCCGAGTACCAGTGCGATCCCATTGCGGCCAGCGAGCGAACGTCATCAGGCACACCCATATGATCGAGCAACGCCTTGGCGCTGCCGGGGATCACCGGCGAGATCGCGATCGAAAGCTGGGCGATGGCGATGAACAACGTCGCCAGCACGGTCTGCATCCGCTCGGGGTCAGTCTTCTTGAGCGCCCAGGGCGCCTGTTCATCGACATAGGCGTTGCAGGCAAACACCGCGCGCATCCATGCCTCGATGCCTTGCGACAGCGATAGTTCCTCGAACGCCTTGGGCATTTCCACTTGCAAGGCATCGGCCAGCACATCAAACAAGGCGGTGTCGGCAGGATGGTTTCCGTGGATCGCAGGCAGATGGCCATCGAGGTTCTTTGCGATGAAGCTCAGGATGCGCTGCGCCAGATTACCGAAACTGTTCGACAGATCGGCATTCGACCGCATTGCAATGGCTTGCGGCGAATAGCTGCCATCCTGTCCGAAGCTGACCTCGCGCAACAGGAAGTAGCGGAGCTGATCAACGCCGAAGGCATCGGCGAGCGCGAATGGATCGACGACATTGCCGACCGACTTCGACATCTTCTCGCCCTTGTTGAGCAGGAAGCCGTGGCCGAAAACCTGCTTGGGCACTGCAATACCTGCGCTGAGCAGAAACGCGGGCCAATAGACTGCATGGAAACGCACGATATCCTTGCCGATTAGATGCAGATCGGCTGGCCAGTGCTTGCGCATCAGACCGGTGTCATCTGGATACCCTAGCCCGGTGAGATAGTTGGTCAGCGCATCGACCCACACGTACATGACGTGCCCATCACTGCCGGGCACCTTGACCCCCCAGTCGAAGCTGGTGCGCGAGATCGACAGTGGACGCAGGCCACCTTTCACGAAGCTGACAATCTCGTTGCGGCGGGTGTCGGGCTGGAGAAACTCGGGATGCTCCTCGTACAGTGCGAGCAATTTGTCTTGATACGCGTCGAGCTTAAAGAACCAGCTTTCCTCGACGGTCCATTCAACCGGGGTACCCTGGGGTGACTGCTTGCCCCCCTGCCCGTCATCGACCAGTTCGTCTTCGGCATAATACGCTTCGTCACGGACCGAGTACCAGCCTTCGTATCGATCGAGATACAGGTCACCCCGCGCTTCCATCGCCGACCACAGCGCCTGGCTGGCGCGGTGATGATCGTCTTCGGATGTCTGGATGAAGCGATCATAGCTGACATCAAGCCTATCGCACATATCTTTGAAATACTGAGACATTTCATCCGCCAGTGCGCGCGGTGTGGTGTCCAGTTCGCGCGCCTTTTGCAGCATCTTGAGGCCGTGGACATCAGTCCCGGTCTGGAAGCGGACGTCGCGACCATTGAGCCGCTGGAAGCGCGCGATGACGTCGGCGGCGATCGCCTCATAGGCATGGCCGATATGCGGGCGGCCATTGGGATAGCTGATCGCGGTGGTGATGTAATAGGGTTCGCCCATGGCGGTTCTGTCTGCCGTTCGTTCGGGTGGTGGCCTGCTGGCCGGTCGTCGCCTATCTAGGCGGGGCCAGCCTTGCCAGCAACCCGCCAATTTGAAACGCGACCGCAGCCGCATCCAGATTGAGCAACACCGCGCGTGAGGCCAGGCTGCCGATGTCCTGCCAAGCCCCAATCGCATCGGGCAGCCGGTCGTCGCGCAAGGTGCGGATCCGGCGAGCCGCAAAGCGCGGTGCATAATGCAGCAGCGCCTGGAAACGATCGCGGTTGGCCTTGTTGGCCACCAGCGCGCCGAGCGCAATCCGCGCGCGATGATCGCGGTCGCCATGGTCCGCGATTTCGCTGAGCAAGCCATCGATCCGCGCCATATCGAGGCCGGCGAAGCTGAGCGCCTGCCCCGGAGCGCCCTGCCCCAACCTTACCAAGGCAGCAATCTCTGCGTCGGGGAGCTCGGGCCGCGCGGCACGCAGGGCCTCGGCCATATCGGTATCGCTCAGCGCAGGAAAATCGAGCACCAGGCATCGCGAGCGGATCGTCGGCAGCAGGCGCCCGGGATTGTGCGCGATCAGCAGAAAAACGGTGTCGGCAGGCGGCTCTTCCAAGCTCTTGAGCAAGGCGTTGGCGGCGCCGCGTTCGAGCATATCGGCCGAATCGAAAATGATCACCCGGCGCTCGGCCAGGCTGGGGCGCACCGTTAACCGCTTTTGCAGCGCCCGGATCTGATCGACTTTGATGTTGCGCGCCAGATCATAGGGCTTGCCGTCCTCGGCCTTGCGCGCTTCCTTGTCGTTTTGCGGACCCAGAGTGATGTAGTGGCAATCGGGATGCTTGCCCTGCACGAGCAAGCGGCCCGATGCGCTGTCTAGATCACCCCCGAAATGATCGGCGGCAAAGCTGGGCTCGCGGGTCAGCAAATGCGCCGCAGCAGCCAGCGCGAAGCTGCGTTTGCCGATGCCTTCTGGCCCAGCAAGCAGCCAGCCATGATGCAGCCTTCGCGACTGAAACGCGCGCAAAACCGTCGTTTCCGGCGCCGCATGCCCCATCCATTGCCCGAAGGAAGCCGTCATGACGTCACGCCGCCAGATGCGCGAGCGCTGCGATAATCCGCGCCTGCACCGCGTGGCTTTCACCGCTGGCATCGATCACGTGGAAACGTTCGGGTTCGGCTGCCGCAAATGTGCGGAACGCCTGCGCGACCGATGCGTGATAGGCGGCATCGCGCCCGCCGATCCGATCACTGCCAGCGCCATCCCTTAAGGTCGCGCGGCGTGCGGCTTCATCTGCCGGAAGTTCGAGCAGCAAGGTGCAATCGGGCAGAAAGCCCTGCGATCCGAACTGGTGCAGAGCGAGGACAGCCTCGTCACCCAGCCCTCCTGCGACCCCCTGATAGGCGCGGCTGCTGTCGATGAAGCGGTCGGAGAGCACCCATCCGCCGGCCTCGATCGCGGGCCGGATTAGCCTCGCGACATGATCGGCGCGCGCAGCGGCAAACAGCAATGCCTCGCTGCGGGCGTTCCACCGGTCGGCGCCGCCTTCGAGCAGCAGAGTCCGGATCGCCTCGGCACTCTCGGTACCTCCGGGCTCGCGGGTAATCGTGACCTTGCGGCCATCCGCTCTCAGCGCTTCGGCAAGCAGCCTGATCTGCGTCGATTTGCCGACCGCTTCGCCACCTTCGATCGAGATGAAGCGCCCGCGCATGCTGGCGTCCTCAGCCTCCGAAAAACGACAGGATACCGGCCCAGAGGCGGCCGAAGAAGCCCGCCTCATCGACGGCTTCGCCTGCGACCAGGGGCATCACCTGCTGTTCCATGTCAGGCGCGGAGACGACCAGGGTTGCGACCTGCTGGCCCTTGGCGATCGGGGCCTTGAGCGGGCCCTGATAAACAACCTTGAGCGTCACCTTGTCGGTATCGGCAGTGCGCGGCAGCGTGAGCGCCAGATCACGCGGGGCGACAAGCGTCAGTTCGCGCACGCTCCCCAATTGTACGGGCGCAGTATCCACCTTGCGGCCCTTGGCGAACAACGGAACCGATTTCCAGGACCTGAAGCCCCAGTTCATGAACCGGACCGATTCATCGACACGGCCGTTGTAGCTGTCCAATCCGGCGACCACCATCACCAGCCGGCGCCCGTTCTGCTCGGCCGAGCCGGTAAAGCCGTAGCCCGCTTCCTCGGTATGGCCGGTCTTGAGGCCGTCAGCGCCATCGACCTTGCCCAGCAGCGGATCGCGGTTGGGCTGGGTGATGCCGTTCCAGGTAAAGCTGCCCTTGGAATAGAAGCGCTTATATAGTCCCGGGTGGTTGCGGATCGTCGCGGAAGCAAGCTGTGCCAGATCGCGCGCGGTGACCTGGGTAAGCCCCTCGTCGGGCCAGCCATTGCTATTGCCGAAAAGACTGTTGGCAAGGCCGATCTCTCTGGCCTTTTTGTTCATCATATCGACGAACGCTTCTTCGGACCCGGCAATCCCCTCTGCAAGCACGACACAGGCATCGTTGCCTGACAACGTGACGACGCCGTCGAGAAGATCGGAAACCGTCACCTGGCTGCCGACCGCCAGAAACATGCTGGAGCCCTGGTTGTTCCATTTGCGCCATGTCTCGGGCGATACGGTCATCGTCTGATCGAGCTTGATCTCACCCTTCTTGAGCAGATCGAACGCAACATAGACGGTCATCATTTTGGCCATCGACGCGGGCGGAATCTGCCGGTCGGCATCGCGTGCAAACAGCACCGCGCCCGATGAGAGGTCGGTCATATAGGCGATGGGTGCCTCGGAGACATAGCTGGGAGCCGCCGCCAGCGGGGTCGCCAGCAGCGAGAACATGGCAAGACCAATAATCGGGGTTTTCATCTGTTTCTCATGAATTTGATCGAGGGGGAATGCGGGCCTTTATCCGGCCCGTTCGTGTCAGCGACCGGGGTCCTGCTGGATTCGAACCCCCTGATAGCCATTCCGCTTCGCCAGCGTAAGACCCTGTTGTGCCGCGTGAGCGTTGGCATAGGGGCCATAACGGACGCGAAACACTTTGCCATCGTTGCTGACAACCGTGTTTGCGCCGATCCGCTTGGCGAGATCATCCGCCCTTGCCCTGGTCGAAAATGCGGCGACCTGAATGAAATATGCCTCAGCGGTGACGGGCCTTGCGGCCACCGCAGGGTTTGGCGGCGCTTTTGCTGGCGCTGGTTCGGGCGTTGCGCGATTAGCGCCGGTGCTGTTTCCCGCGATCGTCGGACGGGAGGGCGGGCTCTGCGTCGGGCGGGGCCCCTGCCCTTCGACGATGAAGCCGGTATTACCCTGCGCCACTTGGCCAGACACCGATGGTGTGGCGGCTCCGGAGGTCGGGGCTGCCTTGGCCACAGCTGCGACCTTCGGCTTGCTTGCCTTGATGGGCTTGTCCTGAACCTTGCCTGCCACAGGTGCGACCACTGGCTGGGCGATCGCAACCGCCGGGCCATTGTCGCCGAGCTTGCGCCGCAACGGCACCAGCAGCGATTCAGGCGTTTCCATCCGCATGGCAACCGGCTGCCCCGTACGCAGCACCGCGCGCTCCGCCTCGGGTGGATTGACCCTGCGCACGCGGACCGGGAACGACCCCTTTTCGAGCACACCCAATTGCTTGGCTGCACCGTATGACAGATCGATCAGACGCGAAGCCGACGCTGGCCCGCGATCGTTGACCCGGACGAGGATAGTTTTTCCGGTGTCGAGTGCGGTCACCTCGACATAGCTGGGCAGCGGCAAGGTCCGGTGCGCTCCCGAAATGGCATCGGGGCTGAACAGTTCGCCATTGGCGGTGCTGCGCCCGTTGAGTTCCTTGCCGTACCAGCTCGCATAGCCGGTCTCATCGTAATTGAAGACATCGACCGGCGTGTAAGTGATCCCCTCGAGCACATAGGGTTCACCCAGCTTGGCAGGGTAATCGGAGACCGATCCTGCCAGCGTCGGCGGCGCGGTGTCCAGGCTGCGGCTCAAGCCGCCGCCACCGCCACAGCCGGTCAGCAGCAGAGCCATCCCCAGGCTTGCGATCATCATCGTCTTCATCGCCGATTCCCCCTTGAAGTCTGCGCCTGTCAGTTGCGGACGCCGTCAGCCAGCAGGCCCACCGACATCGCGTAATAATTGGAGCAGTTGTAATCCAGTATCGCGCGGTAGTTGCGGGTCAGCAGGTAACCTGTTGCGTCAAGCCCCGGGGTGATCAGCAACGATGCCTGGACCCGGTCATCGGCTGGCCAGACCCCGCCTGCCGGGTAAATCCCCAGCGCCTTCCATTCCCGCATCGTCTTCCATTCACTGTGCCGCTCGACCGCGCGCGCGCATTTTTCTACCCGTTCACGGTTGGCGATGGCGGTTGTATCAAGCGTCGAAGGCACCGATACAGCAAAGCCCCAGGGCTCGCCGCGCCGCCATCCGGCAGCGACCATATAGTTGGCGATCGAGGCGAAGGCATCGGCCCGGCTCGACCAGATCTCCGCCTTGCCGTCGCCATCGCCATCCTTGGCAAGCTTGAGGTACACCGACGGCAGGAACTGGGGGTATCCGAACGCCCCGGCATAGCTGCCGCGCAACACCGAACGCGGCACGCCCATGTCGATCATCTTGAGCACCGCGACCAGTTCGCCTTCAAACAGGTCGCGCCGCCGACCCTCATAGGCCAAGGTCGCCAGCGCACGCGGCAGATCGGTGTTACCCATGATCGTGCCATAGCTGGTTTCATGGCCGAAGATCGACACCATGATCGAAGCGGGAACCCCTGTCTGCTGCTCGATGGCGACCAGCCGCGCGGCCTCATCGGAATAGACCTGCCGACCCTGGCGGATTTTGGCGCCGTTGATACGCTTGGCCATTTCAGGACCAAACGACGGGAACGACTGACCTGCGGGCGTCGGCGCAAAGCGGCGGTCGAGCGCTGCAACGCTCTCATCATAACCCAATGACGGTAACACGCTGTCGATGGTGCGCTGCGATACGCCTTCACGCCGGGCACGCGCGGCCACGGTATCGAGATAACGAATAAAGCCCTTCGTCTGCTGGATATTGGCGGGGGCATTCACCCCCGGCAGAGGCTGGACAATCTCGCGTTGGGCGGTACTTGGCGATCCGCACGCCAGCAGGCTGGCTGTGGCTGCTGCAAGCGCCATCCGCGCGCCAAATCGTGAAACAAAGCCGTGTACGATATTGAAAATCATGCGATACTCCCAAGTGGGCGTTGTGCCACACAAAGCCTTCAGGGGGAAAGGGCGAACATCCGCCACCCATCCCGGCGGGGCCACGTTTGGCCGGGATGGCACGGCACTTGAAGGAACTCATGCCCACCACCTGCAAAACCGGTAGGCAGGTCGCCATCCGATCCAAGTTTCGCTTTTCAGACTGTGCTGCCTTCGCTAGGAACCGCGCCGCACTGCGCACGCACCGAATTTTGGTCGCGTAACGCCTGGCATCGATGGAAGAGTGTCCGAGTGGTTTAAGGAACCGGTCTTGAAAACCGGCGAGGGTGCAAGCTCTCCGTGGGTTCGAATCCCACCTCTTCCGCCAGGTGCTAATCCCACAAAATCCCTGATCAGCTCCGAAAGTCCAGCTTACCTGCGGGTTACGTTGGTGATTCGGATCCCTGTGTGTCCCACGTCGTCCAGACCGACATTTTTGCAAATGTGGGAACAAATTTTATGATCAGCTCCATGGAAACGACTTCGAACACCGGCCCGAAGACCAAGTCTCAGTCCAGCCGCCGTGTCAGTTTTGGCGACGGCCTTTTCCGCTATGAGAGGCCCGGAGGGACAAGTAGCTGGGTCTGCCGGGTACGGCACAAAGGCAACCGGAGAGATTTCGGCCTGGGCAGCTGTAAGACAGTGGGCCTGGAGGAGGCTCGCGAGCGGGCGCTGGTGGTGCGCCGTCAGGTCGAGCAGGGCTACGACCCGCAGTTCGAGCGGCGCAAGATCGAGGCAGTGCCCAACTTCCGGGACGCTGCGCAGAAGGTCTTCGACATTCATTCAAAGACATGGCGCAATGGGAAACATCATGGCCAGTGGATGCGCACCATGGAGATGTATGCTTTCCCGCAGCTCGGCAAGATGAGGGTGGATCGGATCACCGGACCAATGATCCGCGACGTGCTGATGGAAATCTGGCTGGCAAAGCCAGAGACCGCGCGCCGGGTCCGGCAGCGGATCGGTATGGTGCTCGATTGGGCCTATGCATCCGGCTATCGTGAGAGCGAGGCTCCCATGCGTGCGATCACCAAGGGCTTGCCCCGTCAGCCGCGCCGTGATGGTCACTACCCGGCAATGCCTTACGAGAAGGTGCCAAAGTTCATCCAGAAGCTGCGCGCTCGGGAATCGTTCAGTCGCCTTGCTCTCGAATTTGCCATTTATACCGCTGCCAGATCGGGCGAGGTGCGCGGCATGACCTGGGATGAGGTTGATCTTGAAAGCGGTCTCTGGACGCTTCCTAAGGCGCGTATGAAGGCATTCCGCGAGCATGTGGTCCCGCTCAGCCCGCGACCGCTGCGGATTATCCGTCGCTGTGCGCAGCTGCGCCTACGGGAATCGCCCTATGTGTTTCCCGGCTTCAAGAACAATAGGCCCCTTTCCGACATGACGCTGTCCAAGCTCATGAAGGAAATGCTTCAGCCCTACACCCCTCACGGGTTCCGGTCGTCGTTCCGGGACTGGGTGAGCGAAGAGACGAACCACCCCAGCGATGTGGCAGAAGCAGCCCTCGCCCATATGGTCGCCAACAAGACCGAGGCGGCCTACCGGCGCGGCAATCTGCTGGAGAAGCGCCGCGTCATGATGGCCGAATGGGCCGCCTATTGCGACAAGGAGAGCTGAGGTGTCTCGCCTGTCGCGCCAAGAGCGCAGGTGCTTGCGCAAATTCGAGAGGGCGGTCGAGCGGATGGAGCCGCTCGACCGGGAAATCTTTCTTGGCCTCCGCGTCGATGAGCTGAGCTACCGCCAGCTTGCAGCTAAACACGACATAACCTTGCAACAGGTCGAGCAGCATTTCGCCAATGCCCTGTTCGTGCTGATGCAGATGCCAACAGAGAAGCCGCCAGACTGGTGGCAGTTCTGGCGCTGGTGATGCTGCTTCGACCTTGCCAATCGCAACCCATGCCTACAGGGTGCCCCTGCCCATGCGAACCGATCTAGACCACCTTCCGGCCAACAAGCAGCGCGAGCTTGAGCGCGTGAAGCAGATCATCTTCGAAGAGTTCGAGGACGCGCTGGCGCTTGCCACGCACCAGTGGAAGAAGAAGGGCCGGATCGAGAAGCTGATCCTGTACGGCAGCTACGCGCGTGGTGGCTGGGTGGACGAACCACACACAGCCAAGGGATACAGGTCCGACTTCGATCTGCTGATCATTGTCAACGACAAGCGGCTCACCGAGCGCGTCGATTACTGGCTGAAGCTCGAGGATCGGCTGATACGCGAGCTGGCCATCGATCGCACACTGCACACGCCGGTCAACTTCATCGTCCACACCCTGCAGGAGGTGAACGACGGGCTGGCACATGGCCGCTATTTTTTCATGGACGTGGCCAAGGACGGCATCGCGCTACACGAAGCTGATGAGAGAGTTCTGCATACGCCCAAGCCCAAGACGCCTGAGCAGGCTCTGGCAATGGCGCGGGAGTATTTTGACGAGTGGTACCCAACGACAGCCCAGTTCCACGGATCAGCAATGCATTCGATCGGTCAAGGCTGGCTTAAAAAAGCCGCCTTTGACATGCACCAGGCCACCGAACGACTGTACCATTGCGTTCTGCTCGTCTGTACCTTCTATTCGCCCCATGTGCACAACCTTGGTTTCCTGCGCACCCAGGCTGAGCGGATCGATATGCGGCTTGTTGATGCCTGGCCTCGTGACACTCGGCTTGATCGAGCTCGCTTTGAGAAGCTGAAAGAGGCCTATGTGAAGGCCCGGTACTCGAAGCACTATCGGATTACCGAAGAGGAGCTGCTGTGGCTTGGCGGGTGTGTGGAAGAGCTTGGACGGGCTGTCCACGCAATCTGTTCGGAACGGATCATAGACCTTCAGGCAAAGGCTCTCGCTGCGAGTTGACTGCGCAGTGTCGGGAGCAGGACGCGGGCAACAACGTCTGGCTGCATCAATGCTGCCGTCAGCCATCAAATCTGACCCCTTGATGACTGCTCGAACCGTCAGTTCGCGAGCCCCACCGGCACCCATTTTCTGCCACCTCATGGGCATCAAATCCGGCGGGGTAAGAAGGGCCGCGATGCTTCGCATCGGACCCACAATTTATAGTCACACACCTCACGCACACGTGAATAACGGTTTTCTGCCACTTTTCGAGGTGCCAATCCGCTGCCTCGTGACGTCGCCTCTATCGAAAGTGGCGGTTTTCTGCGGAATTTCGAGGCAGCGCATAGCAGCCTCGTCGGACGGGATAATGGCGGACAAAAGCGGCAAACGCGGGGACAAGATTTGGCCCTTTTGCGAGCCAACGTTACCCCCTTTTTCGAGGCAGGTCGCAACCCGCTGACTGGCCAAGGCATAGTAGAGCAACCCTAGTAGCCGTGCACCAAATCTAGTCCGTTCGCCGAGGTGAGGTTTGATGGATGCCACTCCAGCAATCGTGGAAACGGATAGCCTGGCGCGAAAATGTCTTATGGCACGCAGAGCGCCGAGAGGGGATAATTACCGGTGTCTGGCAGATGGCGCGACCGGTCCATCCAGCCATCTGGTTCTCAAACAATTGGTGCCTATATGCCTCGAACGCCTTTCCCATCATCTTCGCCATTATCGATCGAGCCAATCAGCATGCGGGTTCCCGATGCCTGCCGGTACACCGGCATCAGCCGCAGCACGCTGTACCTGCTTATCGTACGGGGTGAGGTTGAGGTGGTCAAAATGGGAGCAGCCACGCTTGTTTTGACAGAAAGCTTGCGTCAGTTGATCGAGCGACATCGCTGCAGCAGCCCAAGCCTAAAGCCACCACTTCCCCAAGCGGCATCCGCGCGGCACGGACAGACAATGCGCGCCATTGCCGACTGAAGTTCTGTCACGTCAAATTCTTCGTTAGCTCTGTCATCAACCATCAATGGTCGGCATGGGATGTCTGCTTTGCGCCCCAATCTCGGCCAATGGAGATTGTCCGGCGATTGCCCGAAAGCGGACATCGTTGCCTATCGGCCGGGCAGCCGGGCCTGGGACAGAGCGGCCCGTATTCGCAGCCAGCACTACGGCAGGCCTAAACGGGAGCGGTCGCTCGTCGGCTGGTCGCGAAGCTGTGTTACGCAGACGCCTCGTCGTCCTCGACGAGAATTGCCGGTCCATCTGACTGCGCGAGAGCGACCTGAACCTCGCCGTTTTCATTCGACAAGGTCACGAGCACAACGATCCCTGCGTCGAGCATGAGCACAACATGCAGGTTCAGTAGAGCCTTAATCCGATTAACCCAGCCCAAAATCTCTTCGGGTGCATACTCGCGCTGTTTGCCCGCAAGCGCATGTTTGAGCGCCCCGCGATGTAGAAGCTCGCCGCATTCGTTATAGACCTTCTTCAACTCAGCGAGGTCCATCTCGCCCTTCTTGAACTCGTATGAAGCTGGTGCTGCGCCATAGGTGACGGCGCGCGGGAACGAGTTCTTGTTGCTCCCCTCAAGGAGCTTGAAGATCATGCCGGGCTGATAACTGTCACGGATACGAGACGTGATCCCGATGAGGTTGTGGACAGCGGCACTCGACAGGGCGATTAACTCGCAGACGTAGCGCACTTGCAGAATGCAGCTTTCAGCGTCCGTGAACCCGTCGACTGCCCCAGCCTCCGTTTTAAACCGGTCCATGTAGCGATCGATAGCCGCTGTCCGCAGCTTAATTTCCTCCATGAAACCAGAATAGATGCCGATGTGCTGCGTCGGTTCTTGCGGATCAGCCGGCATCGCGAACTCGCTCATCGATCTGTTCGATGCGATCTTGCCACTCGTCGTGATCCATCCAGCCGCAGTCCTGTAGCTGTCGAAATGCTTCCTCTGCGATGAAACGGAGGCTCTCCCCATCACGATCGAGGATACCACGGTAGACGTGGATACGACCGCTTCCCACCTCCCGCTCAGCAACCGAAGCGACGATCGACAGGACAAGGCGCGCGGCTGAATACTCGTCTTTGACGATCTTATTTCGCTTACTGCTGGTCGTCATAAGCGTAGGGCGAATGATCGTGCGGAGGTCGGGCCACACGATCTGATCGCGAAACAGATCGTCGCACCAGTCTAGGGCCTTCAATAACAAGGAAATGGCATTGTTGGGAAAGAACCGCTGTACAAGCTCGGTGAACAAAGCCATCTTCTGTGCGCCTCACTCGACTGCGTATTTGCCATTCAACTGACCCTCATTGCACGGGCTGGGTGGCCCGTGCCCCAACCTGAATTTAGCTACGATCTTCGTCACGTTTCCAGCAATAAATGCGACAGTCTATCACTGAGCGTCAGCCTCATGCTGCCGACCAACGACCTTACAACGTCTGATCGGCAGCTCTTGTCAGCCCTAGATGCTCGCGACACCACCAGCGAGAGTTGGTTCAAGGCTGCCATTGCCGGGTGGCAGAGCGGATGACCGCTTTCCGCAACTAGCCCACCAAAACCCGCCGTCGGCCCATTTGCCGAACTTCCGGCGATGGGACATACCTGACAATCACGACCATAACCGGGAAAACAAGTTGCGCGGAAACCGGTTATGCTTGACGTGGCTACGATGGCTCTCTGCCTCTAGTTATGTGCGGTGCCCTGCGATTCAGGGCGCACTGTCCGACACGGATCAAGGCAATCCATCGTGTAGGGCCGCTGATAAAGCAGCGCCCGACTAAGATCGTACCACATCTGCCGCTCCTCCTGCGCGGTTCGAGGAAGGTCAAAGCCCATGCTCGTTGCCAAAGGACGTCGATAAAGGTCAAACATCGCTGAAAAGCGGGTTCCCCATGCTGCAGCTGCGCGAGGCAACCGTAGCCAGAGCACAGCGCCGCCTATAAGGAGCGGTGCTACAACTACGTGAGATGGCCAGTTCTCAATCCCATTGTCTGCAATGACCATCGCCGCGCTCGTTAGACACGTCGCCAGAAGAGTGACATGAAAATCCAGCCGTGCCCGGCTATCCTGAAGCAGGTCTTGCGCATCTATCGGTAAAATTGCGCTCAGTCTTGGCCAAAAGACGACAGCATCGATGCCGTACATGACTGATGGGTAGCTTTCGAACGCTCGATATACGTTGCCGAATCTTGTTGGCAAGACATGCTCCCTCTTTGGTGGCCAAGAAGCCGTGACACGCGCTCCTCGCTTTGCCAGCATGGCTGACGGTCGCGCATCGTTATTTTGCTTCCACTTTGCCTCTAAATCGTACCATTCTGCCGCGATGGGCGTATAAAACTTGTCATATCTTGCAAGGCTGCGCTTCATGAGAATTTGAAGTGGATTGAACCGGCCATAGCCTTCAAGAAACCGTACTATAGGCCGATTTAAGAACAGCATGAAGAATGACAGCAAAATGAGTGATAGAGAAACTTTTCCCAATTTTTCCGCGTCGAATGAAACGTCCGGTCCAAGGCCAAGCGGATCAAAGTCAGCCACTTGGACAAGGTAGATCATCACAATCAAAACTGGCAGCAAGTAACCAATTACGAACCCTTTGCCAAACAGCTTGGGAATTTCATCGAGCATGGATCAAAAATCCATGCTGCTGGGCATAGTGCCTGGCCGACCTGGTTCAGTCATCGGATCTCCATCTAGCTCTGAAACGGCAACTTCCGTTGTAATCAATAGCCCGGCAACCGAAGCTGCGTCCTGCAGGGCGGTGCGCACGACCTTGGTCGGATCGATCACGCCAGCGGCCACCAAGTTTTCATACACATCGGTCGATGCATTGAAGCCCAGCGTTTCGTCGTTTCCGTCGAGCAGCTTGCCTGACACGATAGCGCCATCATGGCCTGCATTCTGTGCGATCTGGCGAACTGGAGCGTACAGTGCCTTGCGGATGATATCGATGCCGCGAGTCTGGTCATCGTTGATGCCGGTCATGCCTTCAAGCGCACGGGTTGCATACAGCAGCGCCGTACCGCCACCGGGGACGATGCCTTCTTCAACGGCTGCGCGGGTTGCGTGCAGCGCGTCGTCAACGCGGTCCTTCTTTTCCTTCACTTCGACTTCCGAAGCGCCACCGATCTTGATGACCGCAACACCGCCGGCGAGCTTCGCCAGACGTTCCTGCAGCTTTTCACGATCGTAATCGCTGGTGGTGTTCTCGATCTGGCCACGGATGGCTTCCACGCGAGCCTTGATCGCATCGGCTTCACCGGCACCATCGACGATGGTGGTGTTGTCCTTGTCGATCGAAACGCGCTTGGCCTGGCCGAGCATTCCGAGCGTCACGCTTTCCAGCTTGATGCCCAGATCTTCGCTGACCATTTCACCCTTGCTGAGGATCGCGATGTCTTCCAGCATCGCCTTGCGACGATCGCCGAAGCCAGGCGCCTTGACCGCAGCAACCTTCAGGCCGCCACGCAGCTTGTTGACCACCAGAGTTGCCAGTGCTTCGCCTTCGATGTCCTCTGCAATGATCAGCAGCGGACGGCCCGACTGAACGACAGCTTCCAGGATCGGCAGCATCGCCTGCAGGTTCGACAGCTTCTTTTCGTGGATCAGGATGAAGGGGTTGTCGAGCTCGACGGTCATCTTGTCCGGGTTGGTGATGAAGTAGGGCGACAGATAGCCGCGGTCGAACTGCATGCCTTCAACGACATCCAGTTCCGATTCCATGCCCTTGGCTTCTTCGACGGTGATCACGCCTTCCTTGCCGACCTTTTCCATGGCCTTGGCGATCATCTCGCCGATTTCCTTCTCGCCATTGGCCGAGATGGTGCCGACCTGGGCGATCTCGTTGGTGCCAGCAACCGGCTTCGAACGCGACTTCAGGTTTTCGACAACCTTTGTCACCGCCAGATCGATACCGCGCTTGAGGTCCATCGGGTTCATGCCGGCGGCAACCGACTTCATGCCTTCGCGCACGATGGCCTGGGCCAGAACGGTGGCGGTGGTGGTGCCGTCGCCTGCGATGTCATTGGTCTTGGAAGCGACTTCCTTGACCATCTGCGCGCCCATGTTCTCGAACTTGTCCTTCAGTTCGATTTCCTTGGCGACGGTGACGCCGTCCTTGGTGATGCGGGGCGCACCGAAGCTCTTGTCGATGACGACGCTGCGGCCCTTGGGGCCCAAAGTCACCTTGACGGCGTCAGCGAGAATATCCACGCCGCGCAAAATGCGTTCGCGGGCGTCGCGGCCAAACTTTACGTCTTTTGCTGTCATTCGTTTCGTCCTCGCAGGCGATCTTTTGAAACGTCGCAATTGATGCATCGGTGATCAACAAAAATTTTTCAGGGGATAGTGTGCAATGAAGAGATTTGTGACAATTGGCGGCGAAGCAGGCCATTGCTCATTACGTTCAGCGGCTAACGCCGCCGTTGTGATGTATCCACAGACCGAGTGTGGTCTCTCTCGGTTGCAAACCTAGACCCAAGCCGCGATCTCTACCTGGGCATGGGCAATTCTCATGAACAGGGTGCCATTGAGCAACTTGTCTCGCATGAGTGTCAGAAGTCGGCTTCGCAATGGCCCCTGTCGGTAGGAGTGGTCATTCTTGGCGAGCGAACATAAAGGACTGCCCCTGAGTCGAGGGCTGCCGTTGCCGAGTGGCAGATCGGAAGGCCGCTTTCCGCCATTCGCGCCCAGAACCAGCCATTCGGCCATCGGCCCATTTTCCGAACTTCCGGAGTTGGGACTTTGCAGTCGTTCCCAACCGGCATGCCGAATGACTGGTATTGCCAAAAGCGGATACGATCCTGCTCGGGAGCGCAGATGGCGGCTAGTCCCAACCGACGATCCGTGATGTGTGTAATCAAGTCTAACCGCAAATTGCGCTGAAATCGAATTGTTCAAGGTAAGTGCGACACAGCGGATCATGCTAACTTAAGGAGCTATTTGGCAGCCCTGAATACTATCTGCCAATATCCCAAAGCATCGAACAAACGAGTGCAACGGCGACAAAAATGAAGAGCAATACGGCTATCTCCATGGGCGTGGTGCGAAACGTCTTTTGGTGAGCGTCTTCAAAGGCTGCGATCTTGTAGCGCACCGTTTCATCGCCCTTGAGATTGCCGATGTCGAGTATCGGACCGTTTTTCAAGAATGCCAAAATCTCGTCGTTCTCGTCCCGGCTAGTGTTTGGATATCGCTCTAGCAGATCCTTGATCTGAGCCTTCTTAAGGCTCTCAGATTGCAAATCGGAAGTGTTCGTATCTTTATTCATGGGTTAGAATTCCTGCGTGTGTTGTCATCGAGGCAGTAGCTGCCTCATGGGGGTGTCAGTGCTTTGATGCCGAAGGGTCAACCAGACCGAAGCAACGCCAGCATGCGGCGCGCGGTCTCTTCTTCGGCCAGCACGATTTGTGTCAGCCCCAGTTTTTTGAGGTGGTCATACTCATCGCGCGAATGCGCACGCGCGATCACCTTGATTTCTGGATTCAGCGATCTCGATCGCTGGAAAATTGCGCCAGCTTCATAACCTTCCGGAATGGCGATGATCAGCTGTGCCGCCTGATCGATGTAAGCCTTTTCCAGAACGCCGGCGTCCACCGCATTGCCTCGAACGGTTTCAACGCCCTTGCGCAGTGCTCCGGCAACCTTATCAGGGCTATCTTCTATGACGATCAGGTCAGTTCCGCTGTCCAGCAGGTCTGCCGCCACGTAATGGCCGACCCGACCATAGCCGATCAGGACGATGTGACCCCGACTGGTGTCTGCAGCAGGTGGCAGCTCGCTGGCTTCGATCTTCGCATAGGCCTTGGAGACCCAGGTGAAGAGGAACGGGTTGAAGAAGATCGAGATGATCGCCCCGGCCAGGATCAGGTCACGCGCCTCATCCGGCAATACGCCAAGGCTTGTGCCCAGCGACGCCAGAATGAAAGAGAACTCGCCTATCTGGGCAAGGCTCAACGCAATCGTCAGGCTGGTCTTGGTCGATTTTTGGAACAGCTTGGCGATGGCGAAGGCTGCCAGCGATTTGCCAACGATGATGATCGCGACCGTGGCAAGCAATGGCAGTGGTTGATCGACAAGCACGCTTGGGTTGAACAGCATGCCAACCGATACGAAGAACAGCACCGCAAACGCGTCGCGCAGCGGCAAGGTCTCTTCCGCTGCACGCCTGCTCAATGCGGTTTCGCCCAGGATCATGCCGGCGAAAAAGGCACCTAGGGCAAATGACACCTCGAAGACAAATGCCGCGCCGAAGGCAACGCCAAGCGCGATGGCCAGCACAGCCAGACGGAACAGCTCCCGCGATCCGGTGTGCACCACCCAGTGCAGCACGCGCGGGATGATCCGGCGACCAATAAGCAACATGAACACGACAAAGCCCGCAACCTTGAACAGCGTTGCGGCCATGGGCTGGGCGACCATCATGAAGTCGGCGCCGTCGGGGTTGTTTGCAATTCTGGCCAGCGGAGGCAGCATGACCAGCGCCAGGACCATTACAATATCTTCGACGATCAACCAACCAATGGCGATTTGGCCGCGCTCGGTCTCGACCAGATTTCGGACTTGAAGGGCGCGTAACAATACCACCGTGCTGGCGACCGAAAGTGCGAGGCCAAAGATAAAGCCGGCAATCGGCGTCCAGCCCATGAACCACGACAGCAACATGCCCAGCAGTGTAGCCACCGCGATCTGTACGATCGCGCCGGGCACAGCGATGTTCTTCACGGCCATCAGGTCGCGAAGCGAGAAGTGGAGGCCCACACCGAACATCAGCAGAATGACGCCAATTTCGGCGAGTTCGTTGGCGATGCTGGCATCGGCCACGAAGCCCGGGGTAAATGGACCAACCAATACGCCGGCGAGCAGATAGCCGGCTATGGGTGAAACCTTGAGGCGTTGGGCCAGCGCGCCCATCAGGAACGCGACGACAAGACCGGCGACGATCGTGCCGATTAAAGGGGTAGCATGATGCATATTTGTGCTCTCTGGATCGAGAGAAATCAGATGAGCCGTAATTACGTGATGGCGGTACCGGTCCGGCCTGCACGCAACACAGCCCACAATTGAGAACGCATCGAAGAGGTCGTGCTGCTGGCTTCCAAAACCGATGAGCTCATCGCACCCACCGGCAGTTTAATCGTCAGGCATATTGGATTGCCGCTTAACGCAGCGGGCCTCAAAAGCAGCAGAACGACGCTTCGCTCAAGCCACTCCAGGCGGAGCGCGAGGGCCAGCTCCGGGCAAGCGGCGTTCGCTTGCGACTTCGTCTTTGGCCGAGTGGATTGGCTGCGGCAGCATCGCCGCGTAAGCTGGAGCATTCGTCCAGAACAACGATGGAAACCCAGGGTCTGCGGTATCCATCGTTCCGCCAGAATCGATCGTGTCTGATCGCGTATCTGCTGCCGCAAGATTTGCAGTTTCCTCGGCATCGTTCCGCGCAAGTGCGACTTGAGTGGTCGCTGGATTAAATGCAGAGCCCACGATCTGGGAGGATGGCATACTGCCAGGCAGCAGTGCACTTGCCAGCGCCACGAACAGGGCAATCAAGCCCGCGAACACGACCCTGTGTTCGTGCACAGGATGCGCAATTTCGTCGGTAGGCAGTGCAAGGCAATTGGACGGTCCCATTTATTGCAGACTATCCGAAAGGCTGGCCGAGGTAAACCGCCATGCCTCGCGATGCGCGATCTCGAACTGGGAATGGCGGCTTCCGGACGAAGCCGACGTTTCCAGTATTGCATCGAAGCAGCGTATGTTGGTCGGATGCGGCCGGAGGCTGGATGACGCATCGTGGGACTTACTTGCCGTTCTCAATCGCAGTGGCGAACGGCAGCTTCTGTAGAAAGCGGAACATCAAGTATCCGTCGGTCTCGCAATACCCTCGGATCGCGCCTCGCTCGCTTTCCCAAACTAGCCGTTCGATCCCGGCTTGCCCGAGCCCACACGCAGAACTTGAATGACGAGACAGCTGGCGCTCAGCGCTTCGTCACAGCTGCTCTAAGTGCTTGCGTTCCGGTGCAAAGTCCAATTTCCCGCACAATCCGAGTGTGGTAACGCTCCCGCATGCCCAGCTTCGCACACAAAAAACTCGTCGAGAAGATCCAGAAGATCGACGAGCTTCCGTCGGATGACGCGCAATACGTGCAATGGGTCGGTGCCGGTCAGCACATGGAATTCCTCAAGCAGAATGCAGTAGCGGACGAGATCGTCATTTACGGTTCCGGCCCCTACACGTTCATTCACTCAATCGTGGTGCCGGATGAAGCGCTAGCGGCCGCATCGCAGGATGACCTGCTGCGATGGAGCTGTAATCCGTATGTCAGCATCGCAAGCTATGTCTCCGGCGGTGGCCGCAAGGACATGTGGATCGAGCGGGACGACCGGCACCGTGGCTCAGAGGCGCTTGATCAGGGGCGCGATCTCATTTTTGCGCGCACATTTGAGGGGTGGAGCGGCGACGGGCGCGACTACATCGAGATCAATCAAGAATACACGCATCTGACGGGCATTCACTGGCGCCCTGAGGAAACTGCCTATTGCCGCTTCGACGACCACGGTGATCTTCGGCACTGCGCATCCGTCACGTTAGGTCGCAGTGGCGAAGAGGTACGACTCGTCTCGTTTACGTGGGAAGAGCTAGAGGAATACCTGACCATTGCACGTTGCTCGCTGGTGCGCATGTTCGATCTCACCTTGCTGAAGCACAGCGAATTTAATGGTTGGCCGGACGACATCGAAGAAGTGGTTCACGTCGATTCTGCCGATTTCTTCTACCGCCAGCGCCACTGCGGACGCTGTGCTTACACGCGCGGCATCCAGATCATCCGCCCGCGCCGTGGAGCTGACCAGGTCTTCCAAGGCGTGACGGATAGCTGGAGTGGGAACAAGTCCAAGCAATACGTTGAGTTCATTGCGCATGATTGGCGCAATGACCGACTTACCAAAATTTCGACCGACCCGGCAGCGACGACCAATTATTTTCAGGCGGAGGGCAACAATCTGCCGTTCGAGCTATCCCCGGCGTTCTTTCGGGCCGAGGTGCTGTCAAAATACAAAACCGACCGCGAAAAATACACGATCAAAGACCGTGAAGTGAGCTGCCGGGCGGCATGGTACCTGCGCGGCTACGACGTGAATGAGGCTGGTCAGGTCCATGCGTATATCTGCGATCTTCGTGCCCTTCCGTACACGGAGCAGCTGCACTGGCTGGCCTTCAACGTCGCGCCGCAGGCCAGCATCTCAGAGCGCGCCATTATCAACGATTTCCAAGGTGATTTTGTAACGTTCCGCCACCCGCGTGAGGAAGTCATGTCCATTGCCCGGCGATGGAGAGACCGCAAGGTTGAATGGTGGAAGCTGCGTGATCCCGATTTGATGGATCGGGCCAACATTCCGCTGACGGCCAGCAAGGATGAGTGGGCCGAGGCCCTCATGGATCTCTCGAAGCTTGTTGTCGAAGGCTTCGAGACAAAGCCCCTGCGCAAGCGCCTTGACCGCTTATCGGTCGAATACACCGACAATGACCGCACGCTGGCCTTGTTAGAAAAGCTTTTGAATGTCGGCCATCACCGGGATGAGCAGATCAAGCTAGCGGGGCTGCGGGAGGCACAATGGCTGCGGTCGAAGTTGCAGGGCCACGCAAGAGGCACCGAAGCGGCGCAAGCGGCAAAGGACGCCATCGCCAATTTTGGCAGCTTCAAGGATCATTTTTCGGACCTGTGCGCGCGGATCGCTGCGGAACTGCAATCGATCGAGTTCCAATGTGAAGCCGAACTGTGACGGAACGCGCCGCCATCTTTGATTTTGACGACAATGCCGAATGGGGGCCTCGCTTATGGGAACGGTTACGCCCCTATCTCCCAGGCGACATGGCCCAGATCGTCCGGGCCACAGAGCCTGAATTCATCGAGGACGCAGCAGACGTCGTGCTGGCGCATGCGGATAAGCGGGTTCTCTCTAAGGTGATGACCAACTGGCTTCGGTCCCATCGGATACGCGGTTACCATGGCACACGCGTCAATGCCACCGAGCTGGCCTCCATTCGCCGCGACGGCCTTCTGCCTCTGAGGGTCCATCAGCGTATCGAGCGCCTGGAACGCGCCTTGAGCAAGCATCCCCGGTGGGGCGAAGTTAAGCACACATTGCCAGCAGCGTTGGAGCTATTTGGCCCCGGAATGCGCTCTGGGAGGCGCGAAGGACAGGTACATCTGACGGTCTCGAGGGCAGGCCTCGAGAACGGGTTCAATCACTATCTGAGGGAAGGCTCTGAGTTCGATTGGCACGTCTCGCACCATCTGCTTGGTGCAGAGGGCCAGGGCCTGATGGCAGCGGACGGGCAACCGTACCTCATCGCGCTGCTGGTGCCAGGCGACGCTGCGCTCGAGTCATGCAACCGTTACGGCATGCCGACGGACAATTTTCCCAATCCGGTCTCCGACTTGTTCCGTGTTTGGAGCTATTGGCTGGCCTACCCAGATTATCGTGCGTCCTGCCTCAAGCTCGATTGCGGGATGGTTTTTTCAGACATAGTGCCTGTGTCCTGGATAGACCGTGTCAAGAAGATCGACATGACCTAGGCATACCGCCAAGTCGGCTAATTCACGGTATCGAATTGGCGGTTTCTGTCAGCAACGGACATTCGCCATGGACGATCGCGATGACCGGGTCTGGGTCGGCTACTGCCGGAAGCTCGTGGGACTTTCCTGCGCTTACAACGTGACTCGGCGAACGGCAGGTTTCGATATATGCGGACGTCCAGCGCTTCCCCGACGAGCGATCGGAGGGCGACTGGAGATGCACGTCGTCTGCCCAATCGGAGGTTGTGAAGTTCCTTGCACTACGGAGGTATGCGCCGTTTTTCTACCATGAGCCAAGCGGCGACGCGAGAGCCCGCTTTCTTTAAGGCCGGTGAAGTTCAGCATCAGAAATAGCTCCGCATCCATCGCTCGTATTAGTGGTTCGACTGTCGCAATTGGTTATATTGTCGGCATGGCAAATCACGAACATCCGACCATCAACGATTTCCTCGCCCGGCTCTACACGATCCGCGACGATGCCGGCGCCCGCGCGAAGGCGGAGGCGAACGCGGTCTCGACGCGCAACGCAGCTAGGGGCTTGCTCCGATCAGGAGCTACGCTGAAGGCATTGGCCGAGCTGATCGAGAAGGAGTTCGATGCGGCCCTTGGCGAGATGCTGGCAACGCTACGCCGTATGAAGTCGGTGCCGGACATCGACTATCAGGCCTGCCGGGATCAAGCGTTCCTGCGGGCACGCGACCTTCTTCCCGTGCTGCGCGGCGCAGCCGACCGGGATAAATGGATCGACATGATGGGGCGTGGCACGGCCGGAGATGTCATCAACAAGCGCGTGGAGGATCTGCTTCCCAAGATCGATTTCCGCTTCCGGCAATTTGATGTGGGCCTGGATCAGGTCGGGGTTACGAAAGCTGACGTAGCGTCGCCGGCAGCGTCACCAGTGCCACCGGCTGAGCCGCCAGTTGCCGCACAGATCGAACATGAACCCCGCCCGTATCAGGTAGCGCTGTCGTTCGCGGGTGAGCAGCGCGAGTATGTGCGCGACGTTGCCCGCGCGCTCGCTGCCCGCCACGTTGCCGTCTTCTATGATGAGTTCCAGGCCAATACCCTGTGGGGCAAGGATGGCGCCGAGCACTTCCACCAGATCTACTCGCGCGGCACCCAGTATGTGGTGATGTTCATTTCGGCCGAGTACGTCGCAAAAGCATGGACCCGCCAGGAGCGGTGCTCGGCGGTCAGCCGTCAGATGAAGGACGAGGCCGAATATATCCTTCCTGTCCGCTTCGACGACACGGCGGTGCCTGGACTCCCCGATACGATCCAATACCTCTCGGCGGGACGCTACACACCGGTTCGACGACACGGCGGTGCCTGGACTCCCCGATACGATCCAATACCTCTCGGCGGGACGCTACACACCGGCCGCGCTCGCAGTGGAAATTGCGAGGAAGGTCGGGGTCGGACCGACGTTGGGCAAGGAGTCCGACGTGCCCCCGCCTGCGTCCGGGGCCATGTCTGGCGAGGTGACGTTCGACTACGGCGCATTCAACGGCCGGTACGTCATCGGCACCGACGCGACGACATTCGAGACCCAATGGAGCAAGGGAAGCGACACCAGCATCCACCTCTACAACGACCCCCAATCGATCCATGGTATCGCTGTTGCGCGCGGGGCGACCGCCATCGAGCAGATCACCGATGCGTCAGCTTATGACTTCACCTCCCGCTCGCGCGCCCTCCAAACCGGTGAAATTGCAGTCCTTCGCAATACCAACGGCTTCTTCGCGGCGGTCCAGATCCTTGCGGTCGATGACAACATGCGGGGGGCTCCGAGTGATGCGCTGACCATGCGGTATTTGATACTCCCCGGAGGGGAGCATGATTTCAGTGCGCGGATTGGCGCGGCGACGATGGCCTGAGCGGATGAGCGGAAGATCACAGGTGTTGGGAGCACGCCCATCGATTGCCGAAACCGTCGCCGGCTTGACGACAAAAACCGATAAGGGGCGTTCGTCGCCCCGCTTGAGGTCCGTCAGCTTTTAATCTCGGGTACGACTTTCTCAAGCCGCTGTACGAGCAACACGGCTTCATAAGGCGAAGACCAGTTATCAGTATTTTTGGCGAAAAGGACACAGCTCGCGGCATCGTCGCGCTCCAGCGCTTCCGCCGCGAAATGCTTCATATGCTCGCGCCGCAGGTTGGCATACGCCGCCTGATGGACATAGAAGCCGACCGTTGCCTTGCGATTGAGCGGCGGCACGATCTCCATGAAGCAATCATGGCCCGGTTTCGCTTTCTTGCGCGTGACCGACTGCCTGAGCCTGTTCAGTCCGCGTTCGACCTTGGGCTGCTCCTCGGGACTCGCGGAGCTGAGTATGAAAATGCCCATAGTGGTCCATCCGCCAGGCTTCGTCCGAGCCAGTTTGTCGATGATTTCTTTGTAGCTTCGGTGGATCGTCGGCGCGGGCTTATTCAGCTCTATTCCGGCGTCGCGGGCGTTGTAATACCGATCGATTATGCCAGACATTCCCGACACCATCAGACGATAGAAATCTTTTCGCTCCGCCCCGAGATTGAAGCCTGTCGACAGATAGACGCCGAGGAAATCCAACTCGTCTCCGAAAATTTCAAAATGTTTCTGGAAGTGGAAGCGCTCCGAAAAATAATGGAGGAACGGGATTTCCTCATCGAGGATATCCGCGATGCAGCACAGGTCGGCGATATGCATCGCCGGAGCCAGATTGTGCCCGTCGGGGATGAGCCCGGCTTTCGCTAGCTCTTCTTCCGATGAACTAAGAACTGAGAGGTCGTCGAGCGTCAACGATATCCGAATGATCTGATCGACATTTCCTGCGTCCAGACTGAGAGACTGCGTAATCCTGAGGCTGTCCGCATCGCCCGCGCGCGCCGCAACGATGTGCCTAGCCAGACGCTCGGATTGAATGGAGGGCGCGACCACCATTTCGTTCAAATGACGCTTAAGACGGTCTGGCGCGCCCCGCAGTCCTTGAGGCGTCAATCGATGAGATTTCGCTTCAGCAAGGAATATTGTTTTGTCGATGACGGCGATGATATCCGTTTCGAACTGTTGAGCGCCGACCACCCATTTGGCATTTTTTTTGATTGTTGACGTAGGCAGGACCGACCGGATCACTGATTCCGTTTTGTCTTCGAGATAGGTTGCGCGACGATCTGACAAATCGCTTTCGATCTTCGCTGAGGTAGCGACGTTCCACATGATCTCATTAATGTGGCTGAAGATCGCCTGCGGCATAACGAACATATACCCGCTACCCAGATAAATTCCGGGGCGGGCCCAGACGGGATTAGAGAGAAACATGTGTTCGATTTTATGGTCGGCAAGTTCTCCTGGTTCGATCGAGAGCATCCGCAAAATGCGCTCGACCTGGTCTTTCTTCTTACCCGTCATAGCGGCGATCTCAGAAGCGGTAACGGACATATCCGCTGAATGCCGCAGGTCCGCATGCGACATCAAGAAGCCCATAACGCCTTCTCGCGAAGTTCCTTCCGGTATCACATCGAGCAAGCCTTCTGGAGTGCCGACGAGATCAGGGAATTCACGGAAATAGCCTTCAACCATAGTCTTGCTATCTCGCGCGCTGAGCACCCGCTTCAAAGCGTCCATGTGGTCGTTACCGCGCTGCTCGATCGTCGTCAGGATGCTCTCGGACACGTCGAGGATATCGCTGAAGGTATATCCCGCCGCCGCCTCCAGTTTGGCGTCCAGCGACGCGTACAACTCGCGGCAAATCTGTTTGACCTCGCTGAAATATCCCCAGTTTCTGACCGCCTGTGTGTGCAGCCTGATTTTCTCCTGAAGCGCCATTAGGGCCTTTTGGCCGTCATCCACTTCGTCTGCTTCAGCGATCAGCCGGCGTTTGAAAATCGTATCGGATATCTGCGGCACGCTATCGAACACGGTCTGCAAAACGTCGGCTGTGGAAGGGGCTTTGCCCCATTGTGCGACCGGTAAGGCGAGAGCCATGCCCTAAAGCAGCTCGATGTGATGCTGCTCGATACCTTTGGTTAGCGTACGGGTTTCGCCATCGTTGTTTATCGCGGCGCGAGTGCCGTAAAACGCGAACGTCGATACAACGCTTTCTGGCATGCGCTCTTTCAGAACACCGAACAGTTGATCGAGAAGGGCCGGATATTTTTCAACATCTTCGCGGGCGGATCTAAGGACGGCATCCTTAAACTCCTCCTGCCGCTCGCCGATGCCGAAATCCAATTTCTGAAAGACTATTTTGTTTGGATTGCCGGGTGGCCGAGTTGCGACCCGCCTTTTAGGCTTTCGCCCCCGCGACTTCGGCATCTCTTACTCCCCCGCTACGATCGCCATCTCTTGTGCTGCTCCTGTAGAACATCCACCCTCCTTGTGGTTAGGGCGCTGTACGGAGATAGCACCTCGCAGCCGAGGTGTCAGCTATCGAGCCGTCGTTGCTCCAAAGCCCACCCAGCAGAATGTCCGAGCCCGGTAGTGTGGCTACAGTCCGCGAACCTCCGCTTCGGGGCATCCAGAAATTTCAATTGACCGTCAGCATTGGCGCATTGCTGACCGTCTGCTTCGCAGCTTTCCATCGACCGCTTCTTTTTGAAGCCAACCTTCACTGAAACTGATCCGAGCGACCGAGTCGGGGTCGGGGACTGCCGGACGGTCTTGTGACTTTTCCGCTGTTCCCGCGCGCTGAGTACAGCGGCGAGTTTAGCGCAAAAACCCGACATTCATCAATCGGTCTCCCGCCTAGTTCGGCCTTTGTAACTGACGCATCCGCCAGAAGGCTGGGTCGGAAGCGATGGTCGGATCTGCTGCGAGAAGATCGCGAACTATGTCCCCAAGGTCGCTTGGCGGGGGCGCTTCTCGATCGATGACGGAAGCGATCAAGCGCAATGCAGTTCGCGGGTATGTCGCGATCGGAGCGTTGCTCTCGCACAGCTCCAGCCCATTGCGCAGATCATAAAATTTTGTAGGCCGGATGAGTCCCAGGACGGTATCGACGGCCTCTTCGAATGCCAGGCCCGCCAGCCCCGGAAGCTTTGCCAGATCGTCAGACACTTCTGTAGTTCGAGCCGCGACATCGTTTGGCCAATAGTCGGTCAGGAATCGCTTGATGACGTTTGTCCAGGTGGCGGCTCGCTCGGTCTCTTCGATTTCTCGCAAGATCGTGCAAATTTCCCATGCCATCGATGCCAACACACTGTTGGGCATTCGTGTCAGGGCATGGCGGCATTCGACCGGTGAAAGTTCGAAGCCATCTTCCATCCGAATGACTGCGAAGGCGGCGCTGACCACAGCGCCTGACAAACGCTCACGCGCCGCTCCGTCAGTTTTGTCGTGCTCAAGTGCTTGAAAAATTGACGGCTTCAAACGGTTGAACAGCGGTGAATACTGTGGGGCATTGGAAACCGAAACAACGCTCATAAGATCGATGGCCTCCTCCCCGCCCGCGTCGAGGATCGGAAATAGGTAGCGATCGACCCAGTCCGGTGCGAGCCAGTGAAGAAATGCCAGTTCTCGGATCAACGCGGCTCGTGCGATCAGGCCCGGGCGCCCGCCAAGTTTTGCGAGCGAATTGAATCGCGTGCGAAATCTCTTCGTGAGTCCGCCGCCTTCGGCGCGCGGCACATTGCTCTGCATCCGCACCAATGCGTTAGCGAGGATTGCAAGCGGGTGCGACAGGATAACATCGGACAGCTCATGAGGCTGTTCGTCCCGCTCGTCGATTTGGCTTGCCAGCGGTAACAATCGATCCCACAGGCGCAAAACGGTCGGGAAAACCCGTTTTCTTGGCGCGTCCGCCCGTCGCTCGATCAAATTAGCGAGCGTATATGCCATACTTATAATCGACGCATCGGGCCCTGTGATCACTGCGGAGATCACTTTCGCCAGATCGGGCAACGGCGGCGGGTTCGCGATGTGCTCCTGATAAGAATATTGGCTCAGCAGTGGTTGCCATCGATCGGCTTCGAAAAGGCCACGGCGTTGGTCCGCCAGCAGCGCTCGAAATGCTCTCTGCGGGTCGTCCCGCACAAGCACCTGCCATATGTCCGATTGACCGATCCGATCTGACTCTTCTGCACGCGCAGCGCTTGCGATTAGTTCTTCGTCGGAAACCTGCGCCAATACCCGTAAGTCTGCGGAATACCCTGATCCAGAATAGCTGGCGTTCACCAAGTCCGCCAAGATAGGAATTTTCGTAGGTAGACTGGGAAATACCTTGTGAAAACGGGTCAGTCGAGATCGCGCATTGGCGGAGAGACGTCCCTTTGCGGTTGTGATCCGCGACAGTTCTCGCACCGTGTAGTAAACACGTGTGCGCCTTCTAAGTCCGACATCAGTGAATTGCCGCACCGTTTCTGTTTTCATTCCGGCCAATATCGCAGTCTCGAGCCGGTCGCGAGTCCGCTGGTCGAGTCGGTTCCACCGCCGGCAATAGAAGCGAACCAGCTCAGGATTGTTGTCTCCAAACCAGTAGCGATCGCGCGTGGTAGATCTCAGGTAGCGCTCGATAGCTTCCGCCGGACCAGCATTTGATATCGTCGCGCTCCATGCGGCAATCCGCTTAAAGATCATCGCGTCGCGGCCCGCCCACCCGTCGGCAATACGAGCTGCCATGATCCGATCCCGCTTGGCCAGCCGACGCCACAGACCGGTCATTAAGCGAATGAGCGGTCCGAAGTGATCGTTATACTGATCAGGGGGATTTCGCCGCCAACCACGGCGATGCCAATCGTCTTGCTCAGAGAGATCGTCGTCCGG
Source organism: Blastomonas aquatica (assembly GCF_014639875.1). Lineage (GTDB taxonomy): Bacteria > Pseudomonadota > Alphaproteobacteria > Sphingomonadales > Sphingomonadaceae > Blastomonas > Blastomonas aquatica. Next base: position 201,992 of record NZ_BMGD01000004.1, read on the forward strand.
CTCTGGGGCGTGCACCAGCGCGATGTCCCACGATTGCAGGTCGCCATTGTGTGCAAGGAGACCTGCGTCGGAGGCGATCTCGAGTGCTTCCACCAGTGTTCGCTCCAGCGCCTCGATCAATCTCACCTCTGCCTGCGATGTCTTGGGCCACGCTTCCAGACGACGTTGCCAATCGCGCTCATCGGCTCGGAACTCGAAATGTCCCAAGTCGTGAATGTTTTGCGGAGGCCCCTTCGGCGTTTCCGGCTCTCGGAAGCTGATCTTCCTGCTGACTGTCAGGCGCGGCTTCACGGCAGCAACCATGTCGGCGACTTGTCTGGCGCTCACCGCGTCGGAATTTTGCCGTCTAGCAACGGGATTTGCAGCGGGCCGGAGCCGCGCTTCGACGAACATTGGCCAAAATGTAGCATAGGGTTCCGGGAGCGGGTCGTTCTGAAGACGTAAAAGGACGTCGATTGCATGCGCCACACGCATCGCGTCGCGGCCTTGTAAGGCTACCGCGTATCGTGCAGCACTCGACGAAGTGAGTCGATCCTTGAACCATGCACGATAGGACCAGTCGTCCAGCGGCTCGTTCTCGCTCCCGAGCGCCTCCAGCCACGCCGGGTCGGCGGCGTGGCATGCGACGACCGCAGTGCTCGATATCGCACTATTCAGATAGCGCAGCCGGTCACGCTCGGTATCCGAGCTGGCCGCATGCTCGGTGGCGGTGATCCCCCTGATCTTTTCCTCGGACCAGGTTAGCGGGTCGCGCACCATCTCGGCCCATTCGCGCAGCGTGCGATAGAGTGGAGAATAATCGTGATTCCGGACAGTGAAGATCAGCGGATGCAGCCCCTTTCCCCGCCACATCTCGCGCAACCCGCCCGCATCGTTTTTATCGTCGGCGACCAGCGCGTAGGCAGGCTTCAAATCGGGGAAGTTGAGCCGGCCCTCTTCGGTCGCCTCGAGCATATAACGCATTGGAGGATCGTCAGCGGAATAGCCGACCAGCACAAGCGTGTAGCGGCGCATGAGGTCATAGACCGTCCGCGAGGCCCAGCCGTTCCGCATATACGCTTCGCCGAAGTTCGGAGCGGTGAGGACAAGATCGGTCTGGCTGAGATTCAGCATCCGATCGGCGACGCGACCATGCAGATGAAGCACGCCGACAAACTCCGGCGAGCCGACGGCCGGCATGCCTTGGCCCGCACTGCTTGGAAGCCGCTGCTTAGTTTGACGGTACCAAGCCCTTTCAAAGATCGAGTCGAAGTTCGTCGTGACGATTCTTGGAATGCCGTCGCCGCCGCGCGAAATATCGAGCAAGTCGCGATGGGCGGCGAATGAAGCCCCGCGCTTGGGTTTCACTAGTTCCGCGATCGCGTGTCGGACTGCGTTGATGGGTTGCTGCCAATCGGTACCGCGATAGACCAGACGGCGCTCAAGAAGACCGATCAGACGATCATATTGACCCGCCGAGAGTGCCTCGACCTCGGCCTGAGTAGCAAGGCTGTCCGGCTTCCCGGGGATGGCCTGGCCGAGGCGTTCATAGGCGAGTTCCGCCAGACGCCCGAACAACGGTAGCCCCGCAGCCACGGACACGCCCGCCCCGATCACGAACATCAAGTTGCCGTTCCGCTGCTCACTCAGAAGCGAAATTGGAATATCGGGACCGTCCGGGACGAACAACATCTGGACATATATGCAGCATTTTGACCGCAGTGATCCAGTGCATTCTTAATCTTCGTTCGCCAGGTCGCCTCAGAGCGCGCATCACAACCAGGCATATGGAGAAAAGTGATAGTCATGGATCGATGTCATTTCAGTGTTGCCGGTTTTCAGCCTGACATCTCGGGAATCTGCTAGGCCCTTCCCAATGATTTGCGGACGCGCCAAGTCGACGGTTAAATGGCAGCGTATAGCGAATTTCGGCGTTCGCAAGCTGACCGCTATCGGGGCGCTTTTCTGACTGTCCAATTAGGTCAACGCCATCGGCTGCTTGCGGCCAAACCTGCCGTGCCTAAATGCCGATGTGAACGGCCGGCTCTGGGTCGGCTGCCGCCCGATAATCCGAGAAAATAGACCAATAAGCACTGCTTTGCGGTCCCCTTCGGGCCAGGCTCTAGGCGTTCGCCCGTAATCCGGTTGCATCGGTTTACGCCCATGCGGGTGACGATCCCTGACCGGTCCAGGGCAGGGCTGCTCCCTGCCCCATGATGATCGCCGGCAATGCCGGCGCAGCTTTTCCTTGATTGCGAGTGGGGAGGAAGGGCTCTGCCTCTCCCTCCCCCGCAAGTCCTGCCTTGGGGCCGAGGCTCGCCTTTGGCTGCGCCCGCACCACCCCCGGCGGCAGAACTTGCCCCCCTCCCTCTCCGCCCCTCGCCGGGTCGGCAGGGGTCATGCGCGGCGCATGACCCGCTGCGCGGATCAGGAAGGAGAAAACATCATGACCAAGACCACCACCATCGATCCCCATAGCCGGATCACAGACCGCATCATCGCCGAACTGGAGCAGGGCATCCGACCGTGGGCCAAACCATGGAGCATGGACAAGCTCGCCGGGCGCGTGACCCGCCCCTTGCGGGCGACCGGCGAACCCTATCGCGGGATAAACGTCCTGCTGCTGTGGCTGGAGGGCATCGCCTCCGGCTATACCAGCCCTACATGGATGACCTACCGGCAGGCGCAGGCTCTGGGTGCCCAAGTGCGTAAAGGCGAGAAAGGCGCGCCGATTGTCTATTACGGCAGCGGCAGCAAAACCCGCACCGATGAGCAGAGCGGCGAAAAGCGCGAGGAAGGCTTCCGCTTCCTGAAATCCTACACCGTGTTCAACGCGGAGCAGATCGAAGGCTTGCCCGAGCGCTTTGCTACCACCGAGGCCCCTGCCCCCGTGCTTCCCGGTATCGAGCGCGATGCACGCGCCGAGGCATTTTTTGCCAGTGTCCCGGCAGAGGTACGCCATGGCGGCGATCGTGCCTGCTACATGATCGGCGACGACCGCATCCAGCTTCCGCCCTTTGAAGCATTCGAGGACAGCCACAGCTACTACACCACGCGCGGTCATGAGACAGTGCACTGGACGCGCCATCCCACCCGCCTTGATCGTTCCTTCGGTCGCAAATCATGGGGCGACGAAGGCTATGCTCGTGAGGAGCTGGTAGCCGAGATCGGAGCCGCATTCCTTGCGGCCGACCTTGGGCTGGCACTGGAACCGCGCGCCGACCACGCCAGCTACATCGCCAGCTGGCTGCAGGTTCTCAGGAACGACAAACGCGCCATCGTGCAGGCCGCAGCCCATGCCGAGCGTGCCGTGGCCTATCTCCACCATCTGGCAACCCCTGCCGACATGCAGGAGGCGGCATGATGGACAGCCTTGCAACGCAGATCGTGGAGCGCGGCCTTGCCGCCTCCACCTTCCTTCTGGACATCAACCGCAGCCTCGCTGTGCCGCGTGACTTCCCCCTGCCCTATCCATGGAATCTCCCCTCCCGGCTGTTTCAGTTTCCGGTCGAGGTCAGTGCAGCCGAAGGCGACGGCACCCGCCGTATCGGGCTGCTGCACCCGCTGCTGGCCGCTCATCCCTTTGTGCGGCATGTAGAAGCCACCTTAGGCCTCACGCTGGACGCTCACGGCGCACCCCATGCCTGTGGCGTCAGCAAAGCCCGCACCGGCCAATGGTGGCATGCTGTGGATCTTGTCAGTGCCGGGCAGTGGCGTGCCTTGCTCGATACCCGGGAGTACACCACAGCAGAGGACATTGCCCGCGCCGTGGCTTACGGCCTCACCTATTCCCGGCATGACGGAAAACCCACCGGCTACCTCACTACGCTGGAGGCCCGCGCCATCATGGCCGCGATCGACGCTCCCGAGCCTGCCAGCCGACGCGGGATGCTGGCATTCAGTACCCCGCGTGCCTGCAAGGCCGACACAGGCACAGTCCACTGGCCAGTCAACCACCCTGCCCTTCCCGCCAACGAAGGCGCATGGGCATTGATCCATGGCATCGAATACGGATGGTTTGCCAATGATCGTTCCGGCTTCCTGCACTGGACCGAGCTGGGCCGCGAGCGTTACGCCGCCGGAGACGCTGACATATTCACCACCGCCACCGGTCAGGGCGCATTCGCGTTCTGACCGGGCACAGCCCCGATAAATGGAGGCCGCTCCCTCAGGGAGCGACCAGCGTCATTGCCCACCCTCAGCCGCCCTTGGGCGGGGCTGCACAATGCGGTCGGTGCATGACAGGTTTTGCAAACATGTGGTCAGGCGAAAGGGATGTTCGTTTCCCTGCCTGGGCAATGATTAACCACTGCATGGCATCGGAGAGACGCAGGACAGCCGCAGATCGCAAACGCTGCCATGTGCGGCCCCCCTGCCAACGCAACCCGCTGGCGACGGATCGACCACGAAGCCCGTCGGCAACTTATGTGCTTTCGCGGCATCAGCTACTCGGCAGGGCATTTGCCGCTCATCTCGCGATATCGGCTAGCCCGAATCATTGCGTCTATGTTCCCATTCTGTTCTATTGCCGGGATGCCATCCGTTTGCCCTTATGCGACCGTCTAAGCGGCTCGCCCGCCTAGCCTTGCGAACGCTGGAGGACGCGCTTGCTCAAGCACAGTGCGGCCCTGTTGATCGAAGCTGGGGCCAGCAGTTCGCGCTTAGCTGGCTGCATCAATCGGGGGTAGCTGAGTCGTGGCAGTGCGCCGCTTTCTGGAATGCGCTAACTGATGAATGCGAATGGGCGTTCACTCCAGAGCAGGGACAGCAGCTCCGCATAACCAGCCTGATAGGGTTTCTCGACACGTGGCATTTCAAGCTGGGGATCGATCGCCCTTGCCTCCAAACACGCGGCAGGTGGGCAAGGCGTTATGCTGCCGACATTGACAGCGGCAGCGGCACTCCCCAGCATCCATGCATGTGCAACAGATACCAACCGGGCGAACGAACCCGAATTGAGGATCATTTCAGCGCCAAGCGGTTGCGGGAGTACAACGAAGGACCGCCCACGGTTCATCCGAAGGAACCCGGCTGGATCGTGCGCTTGGCCGATGGTGAAATGGTGCTGGAACAGATGACATGGGGGTTTCCCGTCGTGCTACGCGGCAAGCAAGGGCAGCCCCTCAAGCCCAAGCCCGTCAACAATGCCCGCTTTGACAAGCTGGGAGCGTTTTGGAAGCGGTGGGCTGTCCAGCCGGGCAATCGCTGCCTCATACCCACATCGCGCTATGCTGAGGCAGTCGGAACGCCAGGCAAGATGACAGAGACATGGCTGTCACTGAAGGAAGAACCGCTTTTTGCGTGGGCAGGGTTATGGCGGTCGTCCGACGAATGGGGCGACTGTTACACCGGCGTGATGACGGACAACGCGCCGGAGTTGGCGCATATTCACGACCGGTCGCCAGTCGTGCTGTTGCCCGAGCAATGGCAAACTTGGCTTACCGCATCGCTGGATGATCTATACCAGTTCGACAGGCCGTTTCCTGCCGATGCCATGCAAATCAAGGCTACGTCCGACCTTTGGGCGCGGCCAAAAATGAAGGGCAACGAACAATGAGGCCAAGACGCGATCCCGTATCGTCGGGCCAGCGCAGCGTTTGGGATTTTCCACGACCAGCGGTTGCCGAACCATGTCATGCGCATGTCAGAATTGAGCATCGCGGTATCGTCATCGCTGAAACGCGCGCCAGCATCTGTACGTTCGAAACCAGCCATCCCCCGAGCTATTACATCCCGCCGGATGCGATTGCCCCCGGGGTACTTCGGCGCGCCTCTGGCAGCTCATTTTGCGAATGGAAGGGCGCAGCAACTTACTGGGATGTTGTGGTGGGTGAGGAGGTGTTGCCCCGTGTTGGCTGGAGCTATCCCAGCCCTACGGCAAGTTTTGCAGCATTGCGCGATCACGTCGCATTCTATGCAGGACCGTTTGACCATTGCACCGTGGACGGTGAAACAGTCGTGCCTCAGCCGGGGGCATTTTACGGCGGGTGGATCACTTCTGCCTACGCCGGTCCGTTCAAAGGTGGGCCGGGCAGTATGGGTTGGTGAGCAATTCTGGTCAGGCATCAGCGTTAGCTTAGCGATCTTGTTTCCGGTGGCGCGTTGCGACCGCATCTCGCATCACCTCACGGGCTTTAGCAATTAGGTTGCTCAGCCGGGCAGTCGAGCTGGCTAGACGGGTCACCGAAAGATTCCACTGCCAACACTGCTGTTCATCGCCAATTATTGCTCTGTGATAACTTTTTTCCCTACATTGCAACAATTTGCTACTCTTCAGCGCCCGAAAATTCATGTAAAGAATCGGTGAGGGAACAGGCAGGCTGGGGTGGCAAGCGGCCTAATGATCTGAATTGATTCAGATCGGTTGAATGTAGAGATCCGCTTTTCAGCGGCCTCGAAATTCAACCTCGGCGCGTGATGGCAAGCACTCCTACGCGTCAAAGTTCTGTACCCGGCGCTATGGTTCCAATGCGACCCAGAGTCATAGCACCGGGTGCAGTTCCGTGCCTCTTTGGGTGCATCACAGGCGCCCTGATCCCCGATCCCCGACGACCGGCCAGATAAGAAGCTGCGCGGCAAGGCAGGTAAACCGCCGCCAGCTTCGTCAGACAGCTAGGCGTTCGCCAACAATAGCCCGTGCTGGTTGTCGTCGCTGGGGGCCGGTCCCGTCACAACGCCCTTGATGGCAAGACCGGCGATAAGCGCGCACATGCCAGAGCCAACTATGACCTCTGCAACCGCAGGATCGCGGCGAGCGTCACCGGCTGCAACGTCTTTGCGCCCTAGCTCAACCATTGGGGCGAACGGCGAATGCTCGGCAGTGAATTTGATATGGCTCGTTGGCGTGCGTACGAACGGCAGGATCGCCTTAATCGCCGTGTGGTTCTGCGCCTAGGTGAACGCCAGGTTTGCCTGCCTGCCTGGGCAATGATTGGCCACTGCATGGCATCGCGGAGATCCCAGATATTCGCCGATCGTAACAGGCGAATTAAGCGACGATCCTGAAGAATGAAGCCATACTGGTAGGATAAGAAAATCATCGACAACAATAGCGTATTTTGGCATAGTAACGGCACGGTCTGAGATCGGCGTTTTGATACGCAGGGAACTGAACGTGGGAATGAATATCGCGGATATGTATTCAGGTTTGTTATCAAATACATACACTTAACTTAATCATACCACCTCTTCCGCCACCATTGTCATAATCATTGGCATTTTGTGCCAGTCCGACCGCTCCGGGTTGCGTTATTAATGCAATTGAGCTCGACTTGCTCGGTCCGGTTTCCAGGCATCTGCGACACACCGCCGATCTTCGCAACCATCACCAAGAAGGCTGCCCACCGCCTCACGGTCGCGGTCAGTCGGGGCGGTTTGCGGCGTTAACCCGGCTTGTTCTGACGAGCCGCTGCGATCATGCACATGAGATTGCGATATCGTGCTTGCTGAAACTTCGCAGAGCTTAACCAAAACTTATGCGGAAGCCCTCATATAATAGCATGGTCGCAGGAGATAACCGTGCCATCGAAACGTTTTGCGCAGCAGGCCCACGTCGTCGAGATTCTCGCCGACGCAATCTCTGCGCACGTGTGTGATGCGGACCATGCGATCGACAAGATTTTGTCAGGCATGGGCAGCCTGAGCGACGTGGACCGCGCCTATGTGTTCCAGTGCCGGCCAGGCGACATTGTGGACAACACCCATGAATGGTGCAGCGAGGGCACGGCCCCGATGATCGATGTCCTGCAGAACATGCCGATGGATATCATAGCCCCTTGGCGGGAAGGCTTTGAACGCGGCGAGCCGCTGCATGTGCCATCGATCGATGCATTTGACCTTTCCCCTGATCTGCGTGAACTGATGGCGATGCAGGGGATCAAAGGCATCTTGCTCGTGCCCTTGCAATGGGATGGTTCGATTGTTGGTTTTGTCGGGTTTGATCAGGTCGGCGTGGCACGTCCGTTTTCAGCCGAGATCCTCCGTATTTTGATCGCGGTCGCAGGAGCCGTAGGAACAATTCTGGCCCGTGCCGCAGCCAACCGTGAAATCACTCGCACCAAGACCGAATTGGAAGAGGCAGTCCGGCAGCTGCGCCATCTGGTGATGCATGACGACCTGACCGGCGCGCCCAATCGGCGAGCCTTCCACCTTGCGATCAACGTCGCTTTGGAAAACGGCGAGCGGCACCAGACCGAAACCAGCGTTGCCATGATCGACCTGGCACGCTTCAAAAGCGTTAACGAGAAATACGGGCATACCGAAGGGGACCGGCTGTTGAGCCAGATCGTCCAGCGCTGGGCGGTGGTCAGCAAAAGCGGGGTAGACATCTACCGGATCGGCGGCGATGAATTTGCAGTTGTGCTGAATGACCGCGACGCGGAAAGCGCGATGCACGATGTCATCGACCGAATGCGGCTGGCGCTGTTGGAGCCCTTCATCCTGGGCGATCAGAATACGCGGATCGACATGAGCGCCGGGCTGACGGTTGCGCCGCGTGATGGAACGAGCGCTGAGGTGCTGGCTGCAAATGCGGATCTTGCGGTCTTGACCTCGAAGGTCGAAAAAGGTCGGACGTGCGCCTATAGCCCAGACCTGCGCAAGCTCGCGCTGCAACGCCATGAGACCGCGCAGGATTTGCTCGCAGCCAGCCCCGACAAGGATTTTGTCGTCGTATACCAGCCGATCGTCGACCTCCACACTGGCGCGATCGTCAAGGTCGAGGTCCTGCTGCGATGGCAACATCCGACACGCGGTTTGCTCAATCCCGATGATTTTATTGATGTCCTGTGCGGCCTCGATCAATCACGCAAAGTCGGTCGCTGGGTACTGGAAACCGCATGCCGGCAGGTTGCCGAATGGAACCGCCGGTTTTCGCTGGATCTGGTCGTTGCGGTGAATGCATTTCCACTGCAGGTGGCGACCTACGACTTCGTTCTGGAGGTTCAAAGCGCTCTATACCATAGCAAGCTACCTGTTCGTTGCCTCGAGATCGAAGTCACCGAGAATATCACCATGCAAGACGGGTCGCTGAACTTGAAGGTCTTGAAGCAGCTGTCAGATATGTCTGTGGCCATTTCACTAGATGATTTCGGCACCGGTTTTGCGAGCCTGAACAGCGTGCTGCAGATTGATGTCCAGACCCTCAAGATCGATCGCAGCTTCGCTTTCGGACTTCATCCGGGCGATCCCCGGATCGAGGTGTTGAAGGCGATGCGGCACATGACAAAGGGGTTGGGAATCCGCTCGGTCGTCGAAGGTATCGAAGATGAGATCGTGGCAGGCATCGTGCGCGACATCGGCTTTGATTTCGGCCAGGGCTATTATTGGAGCCGCGCGATTGATCCTGAATCATTTGCCGTGTTGCTTGCGCAGGACCATGCATCGGCAATGAAATACGGCTGAGCCTGACCGTGGTTCGACCGGCGTGGAGGCAAGTTGGCGTGGGGACAAGTTGGCCTGCGGCCCGTCCGGCCTGGCGCGCCAGTCGTCTGGCATGCACACAGCCGGACGGGACACATCATCAAGGACAGCCGGCGGGCTGCACTTCGCGTTGAGCCACTCCGCCCAGCGCGCCACCGAGCGCAGCACCTGCGCGGCTGGCCTTGCCCGAACGACCGCCCATCAGGCCGCCCAAGCGCGCACCAGCCGAAGCACCGGCCTGGCTGGCACCAGCGGCAGAACAGTCCACCGTTGATGCGGGCGCTTGCCCAGCGGCACCATGATCGGATGACGAGGCCGTTGCCGAACCCGAAACCGAACCTCCAGGAATGGGTGCGCCGTCGCGGTCGACCCGGCCAAAAATCACGAAATAGGCTGGCGTGTATTCAAGCCCTTCCGGCAGAGCTTCCTGGCGTGGTCGCTGCTGCTTGCCGGTGGTGGTGTAGGATGTCTGATAGATCGCATTGTAATCAGGAAAGCCCTTCGCGGCATCCTTGCGGGTCAGGTTGCCGTAGTTTGATATGCAATACAGGCCCCAATCGTCAATCTCCCCTTCCCCGCACGCAGCATCGCCCTTGAGCCGGATGGTCGGCGGGTTGGCAGCTAGGCTGGTGCACATGTTGCCGTTGGCGGTGAGGGTGAAATAGCCAGCCGGGCAACGGTCGAGGGGATTGGCTTTCTGAACCGACCCAGCGGTTGCGGTTACGGTTTTCTTTTCGCCCGGAAGGCACCAGCCAGCACTTCTGAAATAGCCATCGGCACATTCGCGGCCCCCTGGATAGTATGTCGGCTTCGCATTGCGGCCCGGATAGCATGTGTCAGTCCGCGGCCCGCCGGGCTTCACGACATCCGACCAGCCGGGCGCACAATTGCCTTTTTTCGGCTGGGGCGACATTGATCCCTGGGCCTGTGCTGGCGCGTTCGAAGCACAGCACAGTCCAGCGATAGCCAGAGACCCGAAAAATCCGTTCAATTTCATTTAGATAAACTCCGATAATCGTCCCGCATCGATGGCCCCTAGGGTCCACGTCACAAACCCGCCGATGCCTGCCGATTTGCCGAGCCAGTCTGATCATCGATAAGGTCCTGCAGCACATCCCGTAAAAGCGGGAGGCAGGGTCGGGAATTAGCGGGTACCGGTATTCGGTGCTGCCTGGGATAGGGCACGGTCGGGCAAGGTGAAATTGAAGATTGGATGCGCTGTTCGGGCTCGCTAAGAGGACTCAACGATATGGACGACAGCACAGACACCGGACCGGCGGCCCCGTCGTCATCTATGCGCATCCAGGACCCGTGCCGCATCTTCATCGTCGAGGATGATGCGGTCCTGCGGGCAAGCCTGATCGAGAGAATCAGGCGCGAGCCCGACATGCTGATCGTCGGCGAGGCCGACTGCCTGTCCGCCGCAAAGGCTGCGCTGCGGGGAGCGGCTGCGGGTGTGGATATCGTGCTCGTCGATCTGGGCCTGCCCGATGGCTCGGGGCTCGACCTGATAGCTCTTATTCATCAGAGCAAGGCAGCCGCCAAAGTGCTGGTGTTCACCGTGTTCGGCGATCGCAAGACCATCAGCGATGCGCTGGCCGTTGGCGCGGATGGGTTTATCCTCAAGGACAGTGGCCCTGCCGAACTGGCCACCGCCATTCGTGCCGCGCGTGATGGCGGAGTTCCGATCAGCCCCAAGGCCGCCGCGCAGCTTCTGCGCGCCTTCCGCAACACTTCAACGGCTAAATCCACAGACCAGCCAGCCCTGCCCGGAATCACGCCTGACGACTACGGGCTGACCGCACGCGAGCGTGAAACGCTCGAAACGCTGGCACGCGGCTTCACCCAGCGCGAAGCCGCCGAAATCCTAGGCGTCTCACCGCACACGATCGTCTCACACGTCAAGGCTATCTACCAGAAGATGGCGGTCAACTCACGCTCCGAGGCGGTGTTCGAGGCGATCCACAGCGGCCTGATCAAGATGGAGGGGCGATGACGCTCGCTGCAGCGGCGACGACCGGGTCCGCCCGTGCGCGCGCAATCCGTCTCGTCATATGGGTCGTGGCGGTTCAGGCGATCTTCTGGGGTGTCGCACTGCTTGTACGACCTCCGGGGATCGATCCGGTGTTTGAACGCCACCGGGTCGCGAACATCATGCTGATGGGTTCGGATGGCCAGCTGCGCGAAGCTATCGGACACCCCAACTACAATTTGGGGGAAAGTGGCGAAGCGCGTTTTGTCGGCTCGGTCGAACTGGACCGGCCCGAATCCGGGTTGGTGGTGTTCGCATCACGCTATAGTCGCTTCGCCAACCTGACCGTGAATGGCCGCGCTGTTCCCATGGCGGACGCTCCAGGATGGCGCAGCGGCTCGTTCGGCGGCAAATGGGTGGTACCGGCCGGACTGCTGCGCGCCGGGCGCAACACATTGGAAGTCGATGTAAAGCGCGAATGCTGCCGCGCCTATCTGGCAAGCCTCATCGCTGCTCCGCCGGGGGCAATCGACGTGGCTATCCGCCAATGGCGGCTTCAGCGGTTGCTGCCCGCGATCGGCCTGCTGGTGCTGGGGATTTTCGGCGCTGGTTCATGTCTGCTGGCTGCAGGCAACTCAGCCTATCGCCAGCAGGCTTATGCAGCGGCGCTGGCCTTTACCGGGATGGCCCTGGGCGGATTGTGGCAGATCGACATCCTGACCCCTTCGAGCGAACCACTCTATATTTCAGTCGGGGAGTTGACCCTGCTTGCTACATTTGCCGGGCTGGTAGCACTGGTGGACCGGTGGTTTCCGGGCGGACCACGCCACGATCGGGCGTTGGTTGTGCTTTCGTTGGGGTTCTTCATCCTGATCGCGAGCGCGGCCTTTACGACCGATGGGATGCAGGGCCAGATTCGCAACCTGCTCGACATCGCGATGGTGTCGCTCGCCAATGTCGCCATCATCGCCAGCGTCCTGCGCGGTCTGAAGACCGATCGTCAGCTCTGGACACCCGATGCAGCGGTGGTGCTGCTGGTGCCCTCAATCAGCTTGGCGGACCTAATAGATAGCCTGCAAGTCAATCCCCTGAACCTGAACATTGCGCCGCTGGGTGTGCTTGCACTTGCCGTTCTGCTGCTGCTGGGCATCATTCGGCGGGGTCGGATGCTGTCGCGGCGTCTCGAGGACGCCAACGCCCTGCTTGATGCGCGCATTGCCGCTAAGCAGGCCGAATTGGAAGCGACAGCCGAACTGCTGCGTCAGCGCGAGGCCGAAGCCGCCGTTCAGGGCGAACGCAGCCGGATCATGCGCGATATGCACGACGGGATGGGCGGACAATTGCTGTCGGTGCTGATGCTCTCGCGCGACGAAAACAGCCCAAGGCAAATGATAATTCGCACTGTGGAACAGGCGATCGACGATCTGCGGCTGCTGATCGACAGTCTCGATTCAGTGGGCGACACGATGGACATTGCGCTCGGCCAGTTCCGCGAGCGCGCGGAAACCAAGCTGCGCGCGGCCGGAATGCGGCTAGCGTGGTCGAACATGCTCGATGGCCAATCGATCATGCTGCCCCCCGGCACCATCTTGGCGGTGTACCGGATCATGCAGGAAGCGATCAACAATGCTGTGCGCCATTCGGGTGGTCAGGTCGTGTCACTTGCCATTTCCCCCCATAACGATGGCGGCTTCGAGATCAGCATTGCCGATGACGGTCAGCCTGGTGCGGCGATGTGGAAACGCGGACGGGGGCTGTCCAACATGGAGACACGGGCTCAAGCGATCGGCGGTACTCTCGTCATCGAAACAGGGACCAAGGGTACGCTGGTCATATTGCGTATTCCGGGTGCCTGATCCTGTCGGAATACCCGCCGGTCGGGCGAAGAAGCGCTGGCTCTCACCATTTTAGTTGGTGCAAGCAGATGCGGTCTCAATCGCGGGGTGACTATAACCGCATCTGCTTGCACCTCATGACTCCCCGGGTCGCAAAAAGAAGCCATGGATCCGTTGATCAGGTTAGCAGTACGGCGTGCAACCATATCCGCGCCTGATCGCCTCCCGTCTAGACCAGAGTTGCGCCACAAGGCATACCGCAAACGCGGGATTGTCTCTGCCAAGCAAGACTGTGCCTGGACGACGATGATGATCGCGCCGTCGACCTCGATCAGGTCAAGGGTCAGAAAATTATGTGGCTTGAGCTGGCATGAAGCGACGATCAGGCCATGCCAATAAGCGCGACCACAATCAGCACGGCCGCCAACACCGTCAATCCGCTGATCCGCCAGGCCAGAACAGTCCGTTCTGCTGTATCTGCGGCATCGACAATCCGGGTGGCAGCAACACGCGCCGCCGCTTGCAGCTGGTTAGCCACAGCACCGCGCCAACCTGCCATCTGTCGGGGCACAGTGCGAAGCGGGGCCGTCGCGCGAGCGATACTGCGGGTCCACCACAGCGGGTCTGCCTGATCGCGCGTGCCTGCGCGCCACCGGGTCGCGGCCATTGCCCCGGCAAGCGCAAGCCCCAGCGCGACGGGCCAGACGGCAGACCACAGGCTTGCCAGCCTGAGCGGATAATCCGCTGGCATGCCGCTCCATTCGCCCCACATCCACCATGGCAGCCCCACAGCTGCCAGGCCGAGCGCGAGCGTCGGCAACGTGACCAGCCAGCTTGGACGCGCGCCATCGTCCTTTGACGGCGTTGTACCTGCCGACAAACGATGCAGAAACCACGCCAGCACCAATGTCGTAGTGACCGCAGACAGCGTCAGCGCAAGTTCGGCGGCTTTGCCAAGGCCCGGCTTGGCTGCCATCTTGGTGAGCCCGCCCCCGGTCATCGGCGCACCCGCCACCGATAGCGCGACCAGCCCGAGCATGATCAGCACCGAAATCCGCCAACGACCGCCCGACGCGGCAAACACCGCAACGCCCAAGAAAAGCGCGCCCTTGGCCAGCCCGTGGTGAAAAGCATAATAAGCGACCGTTGCCATGTCCGCCGCTTGGGTCTCGATGGCGGTGCCAACCAGTGCAATGACCAATCCTATCTGGCTGATTGTCGAATACGCCAATATCGCCTTGGGCGCGCGCACCCTCAGGCCGACCAGCGCACCGGCAAAAGCAGTAAAAAAGCCCATGACGACGAGAACCGGGCCAACACCGGTTCCGATTGGCAGGAAGACCATGAGGCCGATAATACCCGCCTTGACGATTGCACCGGAGAGAACGGCGGATGCGGGCGTCGGCGCAGCCGGGTGCGCCAAAGGCAGCCAGACGTGCAGCGGCATGAGCCCGGCCTTGATGCCAAAGCCTCCAACGAGCAGCACGGTCGTCATAACGGCAAGCGGCGTCGTGGGCAACGCAGCCCGAATATCGACGATCAAGACGCTACCGGCGACTGTCGCGCCAATCACGAACGCAAGCAGCAGACACACCTCTCCCAGGATCGCCAGAACTGCATAAACCCGCCCGGCGTGCAGCGCTGCGGGCGTCGCTTCATGGACCACCAGGAAGTACGCCGATAGCGAAACCGCCGCGAAGGCTACATAGAAAGTCGCAACATCCTGCGCGAGAAATACACCGAGATTGCCGGCCAAGGTAAGACACCAGAAGCCCGTGAAGACCGCCGGTTTTTGCGTGTTTGCCATCGAACCTTGCGCATGAAGGGCTGCGGCAAACCACAAAGTGGCGGTGAGCGCGAACAGCAATGCTGCCGGCCCCGCCGCGCCAAGCGTCACCCCGAGCAGAAGATCTGGCGCCAGCGTCAATCCATCGACGCCGACGATCGCAAGCCACAAAGCGGGCAGCGGAGCCAACGGCAACAGCCTCAACGCATGCTGTCGCACTGGAGGCAGCGCTGCGAACGCGCCGATCAGCAGCGGCCAGATCAAGGCTGCCAACGGCAATGTGGGGCCAACGACGCCGTTCACCGCAGATACTGTCGTTCGGCGATCTGGGTCGCCAAAGCCAAGGGGCTGAAGGCCGATGCCGCGAGCAATCCGACCGCGATCGATGCAAAGGCGGTGATGACCGCGGGCGCAATCAGGCCTAGCGGGCGTTCGTTTGGCTTTGCGCCTTCAGTGGTCGCCGCTGTCGGCTGAAGAAACCAGATGCGATAAAGCATCGGTAGAAAATAGGCGGCGTTGAGCAGGGTCGAAGCACCGAGCACCGCTAGCACCCAAAGGGCATCGGCCTGCACCGCGCCGATGCCGAGATAGATTTTGGTGACGAAGCCCGCTGTCGGGGGCAATCCGATCATTCCGATTGCGCCCAGAGAAAAGCAGACCGATGTCCAGGGCATGTGTGCACCGATGCCGTCGAGCTGGTCGATCCGCCGAATGTCTGCACGCTCGTCGAATATCCCGGCGCAAAAGAACAAGGTGATCTTCATCAGCCCCTGATGGACGAGATGTGCAAGCCCGCCGATCACAGCGAACGGGCTTGCCAAGGCAATCCCCAAGATGATGTAAGACACCTGACTGACGGTGGAGAACGCCAGCCGTTTCTTGATCTCATCCTGCTGCAGTGCGCGCGCCGAACCCCATAATATGGTCAGCGCAGCCAGCACCGAGAGTGGCAGCGCCAGTCCCAGATCGGTCATCCGCTCCAGCCCATAGACATCAAGCACGACCCGCATCACCCCAAATGCGCCGGCCTTGACCACCGCAACCGCGTGTAGCAGCGCGCTCACCGGGGCGGGCGCGGCCATCGCCGCAGGCAACCAGCCATGCAGCGGGATCAAAGCTGCCTTGGCACCGAGCCCTGCGATAAACAGCGCAAAGATGACCTGTTGGCTGGTGCGATCAAGCGGACCAAAATCGACCGGACGGGCAAATTCCACCGGGCCGACGGCGCTTTCCAGCCAGACAATGGCCACCAGCAGCATAGCCCCGGATGGCAGCGCGTAGCTCAGATAGCTGCGTCCCGCTGCGATCGACTTGGCGTTTTGCTTATGGACCACCAAGGGCCATGTCGACAGCGTCAGCAGTTCGAAGAAGATAAAGAACGAGATCAAGGTACCCGACAGCGCAATTCCGGTCGTAGCCGCGACGCACAGGCTGAAAAAGCCGAAAAAGCGCGACAGTTCAGGCCCGTCACGCAGATACGCTATCGCGTAGACGGTGGTCAGCAGCCAAAGGAACGCGGACAGCGAGACGAACAGCAGCGAAAGCGCATCGACGCGCAGCAGCAGGTAAAGCCCAGGCGCAAATTCCAGCCGCGTTTCATGGACCGTGCCTTGCGCGACTTCGGCGAGCATGAACACGATCAGCCCAAGCTTGAGCACCGCGCCACCCAGATTGAGTGCGATGCGCAGCCGCTTGCTGTCCTGCGCCAGAAAAAAGGTTATCGCCGCCGGGATCAGCGACGTCAGCAGGATCAGGACGGGCAGCAGCGCGGTCATTCCAGCCCCTCCGCTGCAGCCGCCGGTCGCCCCGTCTGGATCAGGCTGAACGGCGCTTGAGACCCAAGCCCGAGCAGGATCGCGGCCAGCGCCAGCAACAACGGCGCGACCTGCAGGCTGCGCGGTACCGGCGCGAAGGTCGCGTCGTCATCGCGCGAAAAGGCCATCGCCAGCGGGCGGTAGAGATAAGCCGCCGACAACAAGCCGCCCAGCAGCAGAACCACGGCCCAGATAGTCTGTCCTGAGGCAAAAGCAGCCGTCAGCATCAGGTATTTCGCGGTGAAGCCTCCTGACGGCGGCAGCGCAACCAGCGCAACCCCTGCGATGCCAAAAGCAGACATCGTCATCGGGGTGGCCGACGCCAGCCCGCGCATGCCACTCAACCGGTCGTTGCCGACCGCGATGATCCACACCCCTGCGCACAGGAACATCGCTGCCTTGGCCAGGCCATGGCTCAACGCCTGGAAGATCACGCCGGTCCAGGCACCTGCCGCCCAGGGCTGCGCGTAGGAATCGCCGCCGGCCAGCGGGAACACCAGGAATAGGTACCCGATCTGTGCAACCGTCGAGTATGCAATGATCAGCTTCAGCCGGTTCTGGCGCAACGCCAGGACCGATCCGTAAAACACTGCCGCAGCACCCAGACCACCCAGTGTCGCGAGCAAGGCAGGCGTGGTCAGCCCAGGCAGCGCCTCAAACCACAGCCGCAGTAGGATGACGAACGAGGCTTTTGGCACCAGCGCCGAGAGAATCGCCGACGCCGGGGCGGGCGCGCCGGCGTGCGCGGGCGCCAACCACGCATGAAACGGAAACAACGCCGTCTTGACCGCCAGACCTGCCGTCATCAAGCCCGCTGCCATAATGTCAGACGCTCTGCGACTGCCTGTTGCGCCTGATGCATCGCCGATGTCCCGTGCCGCCAATAAGCCGATGTCGAGCGTCCCATGTCCCGCGTAGAGCAAGGCTGCTCCCAGCAGGTAGGCCAGCGACCCCATCAGCGCGAACATCAGGTAACGCAGCGCCGCGGCCAGCGATTCTCGTTTGCCCTCGATTGCCACCAGCGCGACCGCCGCGACGGTCAACAGCTCCAGCGCTACGTAAAGGTTGAACAGATCGCGCGACAGGAAAGCGACATTCAGCGCCCCCCACAGCAGCAGCGCCAGCGGCCAGAACGCCCATTGTCCGCGGGTCTCTGCCTCCGATGGGCTGGCGCCGTACAAGGTGCGAGCGCTGACCAGCACCGCTGCCATCACCAGCGCGGCCATCCCCGCAAATGCCAGCGCCAGGCCATCGGCGCGCAGCGTGATCCCAAGCGGCGCTTGCCATCCGCCAATGACGAGGTCGACAGGCCCGTCGGTTGCCACAAGGGGCATCAGCACGGAAAGCGCGATGACGACGCCAATGACGGACAGCAATGCGATCCATTCGCCGCGTCGCTCGACGACAACCGCCATCAGCGCCGCGACCAGCGGCAGCGTGACCAGCGCGACAATCGCCAGCATTCCGTTCATCCAGCTGGGTCTTTCACGATCGTTTGAACCGACCGGTCGGGCAGGCCTGCCTTGAGCGGCCGTTGCCGGGCATCACTCTCCTCGGGCAGATGCGTCTGTCCGGTAACCTTTGCAAAGGCGAGCACGAGACCTACGCCAAATGCCGTGGCCGCCAGCGCGACAACGATTCCCGTGATGATCAGCGCCTGCGCCACGGGATCGGTCGATGCGAGCTGATCGCGCGCACCCGAGGCGCCGAACAGCAGGAATATGCCCGATCCGATGATATTGAACGCAATCAGACGCCGCAACAGATGAGCCTGCACAACGAACCCATATAGCCCGAGTCCGATCAGTGCTGCGCCGCACAGGCCAAACAGCGTCGCCGATGCGATCATCGCGCAGGCTCCTTGTCCGGCTGATCAGGTCCCAGTCCATCGCCTGCCATGGGTGCGCCGAGCACCAGCAATGCCAAGGTTGCAGCAATCGACAGCGTCAAACCCGCCTCAATTGTTAGAATCAGCGGCTTGGCATAGGCTGTGGGCAGGCCCAGAAACGTCCCCGCGACGGCGCCTGCGAGGCCTACCCCGATAAAAAGCAGCGGGCCTGCGATCAGCGCCCATCGCAGCCGCGTCGATGAGACGCGCGGCGCAGCTTTTAGCCCAGCCATCATCACCAGCAGCCAGACCGCCGCCAGCACGGTGCCGCCCTGAAAGGCTCCCCCCGGCTGCGCAGATCCGGTCCAGACCAGATACACGCCGAGCAGAAATCCAAACGGCGGCAGCAGGCGGCCAAACGTCGCCATCACGCCGCCAGGGCGGGCATGCTGGCGCAAACCCGGTCTGCGACCCCAGTCCTGGTCACGCGCAAGCGACCACAGAGCAATCAGCGCCGCCAGCAAGACGATGCTTTCCAGCAATGTGTCCCATCCGCGAAAGTTCAGCAGAACCGCCGTCACCGGATTCTCAACGCCCGATGCGGCAAGGTTCTCGGCGACCGCCAATTGAAGCCCTGCTGATGGAGGCAAAGTGATAAACCCCCACGCCAGCCCGCCACCTATTCCAGCGGCTCCGACCATCGTCGCAATCCGGGCTGCAGACGAAGTGGGCGGCGACTGGGGTCCTGCTGCGTCTTGGTCCTGATCCCGCGATGTAAGGCGTTCGAGCCGAGATACCGCGCCAATCATCAGCACGCCGGTCAGCCCTGCGCCCAGCGCGGCCTCGGTCAGTGCGACATCAATCGCCTCCAATCGCAGCCAGGCCAACGCGACAAACACGCCATAGACGATAAAGAAAACCACCGCGCCAAACAGGTCACGCACTGCGATGGCCGCCAGCGCTGCGCCCAGTATCAGCGCGCACAGCATCAGATCGAAGCCGGTTGCGGCCAGACCGCTCATGATGCGCGGTCTTTGCTGCGCACGGTATCACCAGGAATGGCGGCAGTGCTGGCAGGTCCCCGGCGCGCAGCGGGCTTGGTAATCGCTGCGCGCGCGACCAACTGCGCGGTCGTGCCCGCCGCGACCAGTGTCAGCGCCCACACCATCGCCAGCTTGCCGAGGGTCAACCAGTCTGGTGCCTGCAAGGCGAGGCCGACGATCAACAGACCCAGCCCGACATTGTCTGCCTTGGTCAATGCATGCAGGCGGCTGTGGGTATCGGGAAAGCGGATGATCCCTGCCGTTCCCGCCCAGAAAAACAGCAGGCCGGCACCGATCAGCGCACAGGTGATGCCATCAACCAGCATCGGCAGCTCGCGCTCCAGTGGCCTTGACTGCGACGATCTCGGCAACGTCATCCGACTCTTCGGGGTCCCCGCTACCATCCAGGCTAATTGCTTTGACGAATGCTATGGCCGCAAAAGCGGCAAGCAGCGCCAGAACAAGCGCCACGTCGATCATGCGCCAATCGGTTGCACCTGCAAGCAGCAGCACGGTGCCGACACCGCCCGTACCCACCAGTTGTGCCGCCATCATCCGATCGGCGGCATCGGGTCCACGCCAGATCCGCCACATCGCTCCGCCAAGACTCAGCAGCAACACCCCGGCCGCGCTTGTCAGCAAGGCGCTCATGTCGTGGCTCGATCGCGCCGCGATCGCTCGTTCGCCTGCCCTGCCAGCGCCTTGGCAAACCGGCGCTCCTCACTCCGCACCGCCGTTGCGACGTCTTGGTCGCGGTTGAGGACGTGGATGAGCAAACGGTCGCCCTGGCTTCCGGCAGAGAGTGTTCCCGGCATAAGCGAAAGTTCACCGCCAAGCGCCACCCTGGCGCCATCGGGCAAGGCAACCGACACCGAGACCCAATCGGGGTCAATCGGCAAGCGTGGATGAAAAGCGCGCCATGCGACGTCGAGCCCGCCGACCAGTGACTGCCACACGAAGCGGGGTACCAACATCAGGACAGAACGTATACGCAAGGGCGGTCCGCTGGGCACCAGCCATAGGCTCAGCGCGGTTGCTAACGGCACGACAACACAACCGAGCAGAAGTGTATCGATCTGGGTGCCGGCCAGAGCCAGCCAGATCACCAATGGAAGCACAGACCTGCGCAGGAAGATAACGGCTTTTTTGCTGGCCCTTGTATGCCGGTCCACGCCGAAATATGTCGGCCCTGATTGTCGCATTCTGCCCCCGGCTTTAAAACCGCACCCAAATGACCTGGCGGCAAATTCACGACTGCACAGCAGGCCTGGGTGCGTGGCGATCATCATAGATCAACCTCGGCACTTCAACGCCGAAACACCCGTGACCGTTCCCAAGGTTGCCGCCTTGCCAGGCAATAGAGCATAGGCTGATCACCTGAACAATTGGTGGCTCATCGCTCACCACGCAGATATCAGCCATCCACCGGATGGAGTTGCCCGAGCAATGGAGCTATTGCTCAAGTCCCTGAGTTGTTCTGCGCCGAGTGTTGGCACCTTGCGCTAAATTTTTCAGCGGCGTGCGCGGGATTCGACCAGCAGCCTGTGATCATAACTGATCCTGCGCCTCGATCTGGAGCGAGGCAGCGATCGACATCAAAAGCGCATGGGCGTGCCACATAGATGCTTGAATCTCGTCCGACACCTGCGCTTTGTCGAATTGAACACTGGCAGCCCGTTCGGCAATCTGGATCGCCTCAGTAGCCAGAAGCGTAGAATTCTCACACAACCCGTGGATGAGACTTTCAACCAGCAGCAGCGCCGCCACACCATGCGAGTCGGTGGGGGTCTGCGC
This sequence comes from Blastomonas aquatica, assembly GCF_014639875.1. GTDB lineage: Bacteria > Pseudomonadota > Alphaproteobacteria > Sphingomonadales > Sphingomonadaceae > Blastomonas > Blastomonas aquatica. The sequence continues at coordinate 223,463 of NZ_BMGD01000004.1, forward strand.
GCCCGCAGTAGCGGGACCGTTATCGTTAGAAGCCATGATAAAGCCTTTGGTACAGGCGAGAGCACGTGTCCGCTCTCAGCCGCCGACGCCTGCGTAGCCTGCCAACGATAAAAAGACCTTAGCCGACATCATGTCATTTCGCCACAACCTATAACAACAAAAGGCAATGTTATTCATCAATATCTAAATGGGTTGCAGAAAGGTATCAGATCCTGATGGACAATCGCTTCATCAAAAAATTGCAGGGCCTGGCTCAACTGACAGCCAACGACAAAGCGGCATTGCTCGATGCCACGAGTGCCCCACGAGCCTATGCTGCACGACAGGACCTGATCCGCGAGGGTGACGAACCCGGGCCCATGTTCGTCGTGCTGGAAGGCTGGGTGTGTCGTTACAAGATACTCCCCACCGGGACCCGCCAGATCCTGGCATTCCTGATGCCGGGCGATGCATGCGATCTGCACATCAAGCTACTCGCAGAAATGGACCACTCCATCCAGGCGATCACACCCTCCCTCGTCGCGACGGTCTCGAGAGATCGCATGAATGCAATGCTGGACGGTCACCCCAATATTGCCAAGGCGATGTATTCGGCCCAGCTGGTCGATGAGGGCATCTTGCGTGCATGGATCGTCAGCATGGGCCGACGCAGCTCAACCGAGCGCGTCGCACATCTGATTTGTGAGCTGTATCTGCGGGCGCGCAGCATCGGCCTCACCGGCGAGGGCCACTTCGACCTGCCACTATCGCAGCTCGTGCTTGCCGACGCGCTTGGAATGACTGCGGTGCATATCAACCGAGTGCTCAAGGAATTGCGATTGTCGGGAGCCATGGCGCTCAACCGTGGCAGCGTCACAATTCTTGATCCGGTCAAGCTGATCCATGTCGCAGGGTTTGACGAAAACTACCTGCATCGCCGCTTACGCCAAGCGGGCTGAGCGCACTGAACGAAAGTCCGTGCAAGGTCGCACGGGCATTGCTCCTGCCATTTTCTTATGTCATACACCATGTCATAACCTAATCCGATGGGCGGGGGACACATGGACGTTTTAAGAACGCCGGACGATCGGTTTGCCGGCTTGCGAGACTTTCCCTTTGCGCCGCACTATGCCGAGATCACCGATTGCGCCGACAGCACAAAGCTCAGGGTGCATTATATCGACGAAGGCCCCCGCGATGCGCCGGTGGTGCTGATGATGCACGGCGAGCCGACTTGGAGCTATCTGTACCGGCACATGATCGGTCCGGTCGCAGCATCGGGCTTGCGCGTTGTCGCGCCCGACCTGATCGGCTTCGGCCGGTCGGACAAGCCAGCTCTCAAAAGCGACTACAGCTATGCCCGCCATGTCGCGTGGATGCGGCAGTGGATCGAGCAGCTTGATCTGCGCAACATCACCCTGGCCTGCCAGGACTGGGGGTCGCTGGTCGGGCTGAGGCTGCTGACCGAAATGCCCGCGCGATTCAATGGCGTCGTGCTTTCCAATGGCGGGTTGCCTGCAGGACAGGAAGCCCCGCGCGCATTCGCCATCTGGCGGGCGTTTTCCAAATGGAGCCCGGTGTTTCCGATCGGCAAGATCATCGCCAAGGGCACCGCGCGATCGCTGTCGGAGGCCGAGGTCGCTGCCTATGACGCCCCCTTCCCCAACGGCAGCTACAAAGCGGGCGCGCGCATCTTTCCCAGCTTCGTACCGTTAGGGCCGAATGTGGCTGTTCCCGATCAGCTCAAGGCGTGGGAAATACTGGATCGCTGGGAAAAGCCGTTCCTGTGCTGCTTTAGCGATCGCGATCCTATCACCCGGGGAGGCGATGCCCTGTTTGTCGGGCGTGTCCCGGGCACCGCCGGGCAAAACCATCGCACCTTGAGCGGGGGGCACTTTATTCAGGAAGACGACCCCCAAGGGTTCGTTGGTTGCATTCTGGAGGTCGCCGCGCAGTCGGAACGCTGATCAGCGCTCATTCCTCGATCAGATCGAGATACGCAATCACGTCATTGTCAGTGGCAATGTACAAGCCGTCCTGCACTTCATCGCTCTGCTGCGCCGCGATCTGCAACGCTTCGGCCATCGGCCCATAAAACAGGCTGCTGGTCGCCCCGCCCTCGGTATCGCCATCGAGCAGATACAGCCGCACGCTGACAGTGTCCCAAGTCGATCGCATCAGTCGTTGTCCAGCTCTGCGCCATCGACCACCCTGCCCTCTCGCAAAGCTTCAGCCGAATGGAGTGTTCGTTGCGACTTGGTCTGGCCGAACTTGGCCCGGTTCGCGGCAGCCAGTGCCTCGCCCTGCCTGCGTTTGTGGGCCTTGCGTGCCTGTCTCAAGTTGATGATGTCCGCCATCACCTCAGGCTCCGTCGGGCTGTTGCGCTGCCGCTTCGGACTTTTCCATAAATTGTCGCGCAAGGTCACGCTCTGCCCGGTCGGCAAAGGTCCGGTCGATGTCCGGAGCGCTGCCGAACATGAACAGCATGCACCAGATCGCGAAACGCGCACCGCTATCCGTTGCAAGCCCAAGGTCGACCTTCATGCGCTCCACCGCCGAGGCGAGTGCCTGCGGTGCAATGCTGGACGGATCGCGCGTCCCGAAATAGCGTTCCAGCTGATCTTCAAAGGTCATGGACCGGTCCTGTCTGCGTGAATCGCGCCGCATTAAGCCGCATCAGGATCCTTATGCAACCAGTCGGCATGCCGAGGTGCCTTTTTGGTCTCGTTCCATTCATCGAGCATCAGAGGCGCAACCCGCTTGAGCTCGATATACTGCTCGGGAGTGCCAATGTTGCAGGCAAGCTCGACCCGGTGCCCGTTGGGATCGAAGAAATAGATCGAGCGGAAAATGCCGTGAAAGGTCGGCCCCAGCACATCGACACCCAGACCCTCGATATGCGCTTTGGCCGCCATCAGCGTGTCGATGTCTGCCACTTCGAACGCGATGTGCTGCACCCACTCGGGGGTATTGGTGTCGCGCCCCATATCGGGCTGCTCGGGCAGTTCGAAGAACGCCAGAACGTTGCCTCCGCCACAATCGAGGAAGACGTGCATATACGGGTCATATGCCCCGGTGGATGGAACATGGTCTTCTGAGAATGCGCTGGTGAAGGTCATCCCCAGTACGATCTCATACCATTCGACGGTCTGCTTCGCGTCACGGCAGCGATACGCGACGTGGTGAATGCGCGACAGTGCGAACGGCGCATTCATTCTGCAGGTTCCTGCACCTTGAGCACGCCGCGGCGAAGCTGGTCTTCTTCCATCGACTTGAACAGCGCGGTGAAGTTGCCGTTGCCGAAGCCTTCGTCCTTCTTGCGCTGGATGAACTCGAAGAACACCGGGCCGATCACTGGTTGACCGAATATCTGCAGCAGCAGGCGCGGGTCGTTGTTTTCGGTCGAGCCATCAAGCAGGATGCCGCGCATCTGCAACTCTTCGACCGGCTCGCCGTGTCCCGGCAGACGTTCTTCCAGCGCCTCGTAATAGGTTCCAGGCGGCGGGGTCATCAATGGTGCGCCCATCGCCTTGATCCTGTCGAGGCAGCCGATCAGGTCATCGCAGATGAACGCGATGTGCTGGATCCCCTCACCATTGTACGCGCGCAGGAACTCGTCGATCTGGCCGCCGCCCTTGGCGCCTTCCTCGTTCAGCGGAATGCGAATCTTGCCGTCGGGCGCGGTCATCGCGCGGCTGGTGAGGCCGGTATATTCGCCCTTGATGTCGAAGAAGCGAATTTCGCGGAAGTTGAAGACCCGTTCGTAGAACTTAGCCCAATGGTCCATACGGCCGCCATAGACATTGTGCGTCAGGTGATCGATCATCTGGAAGCCCGCACCGACCGGGTGGCGGTCGACGCCAGGGAGATATTCGAAATCGATATCGTAGATCGACAACGCATCGGAATTATCGAGGCTGGCATAGCGATCGATCAGATAGATCATTGCACCGCCGATACCGCGGATGGCCGGCAGCCGCAGTTCCATGGGGCCGGTGCGTGTTTCAACCGGCTCAGCGCCGCGATCGAGAGCTTCTTTATAGGCCACGCTAGCGTTGCGGACGCGAAAGCCCATGCCGCACGCCGACGGACCATGCTCGGCGGCGAAATAGGCCGCAGGGCTGGCAGGCTCATAATTGGCGATCAGGTTGATATCGCCCTGGCGCCACAGATGGACGTCCTTGGACCGGTGCTGGGCAATGCGCGTGAAGCCCATCGCGGTAAACACCGGTTCGAGCAGACCCTTTTCGGGCGCGCAGAATTCGATGAATTCAAATCCGTCCAGACCCAAAGGGTTCTCGAATAGATCGGCCATGACATCATTCTCCTGCGCTGTTGCTGTGCGCACAGGAATACCCCGATGGCAAACTGGTGTCAATTGAAACCATATTGGCACGTGAGACCAGCACGAGACTGAAACAGAAAAAGGCGGGCAATCTGCCCGCCTTTTCAGTCCAATTTCCCGCTGGAGGGGAATGGTGCGCCCGGAACGATTCGAACGTCCGACCCTCAGATTCGTAGTCTGATGCTCTATCCAGCTGAGCTACGGGCGCGTTGGAAGTGGCCACATAGTCAGAGGCCTCAGGTATGGCAACACCTTTTTCCGCCAGCCCACGCTTTATTCTGCGTCGCAGCGATAGTGCGGGGATTGCGCGATGCTGGCAAGCAGCGGCAGATCGGCTGGCGGCATCGGCAAGGTGTACAGCTCGGCGACCGTCGTCCATCGAATCGCACTGGCATGCAGAGGCTGTGGCTCGCCCTGCCAGTGCACGCAACGATACAGCAGGAGGATCAGATGACGCTTGCCCAGCGGATCACTTGCAAAGCTCATCGGAAGCAGGTCCGCCGGGTTCACGGCAATCCCCAATTCCTCGCGCAGTTCTCGCGCCAAGGCCGCCTCGGGCGTTTCACCCGGCTCGATCTTGCCCCCGGGAAATTCCCAGAGCCCGGCCATTGATGTTCCAGGTGGCCGCTGCTGGACCAGGATACGACCATCGGCGTCTGCCAGCAGTGCCGCCACAACGGGGAAGAGTGTCGGATAAATTTCCATGTCGAGTGCCGGATTTAACCTTTTGGAAACGCGATTTTGCAAAATTGCAGCCGGGGCAAGGGGGTCCCGGCCAGTTTGGGATCCAGTATGCGCCAGATTTTCCAAGTGTTGGCCAGATCAAAACGGGGCGCAACCGCAATTGAATACGGGTTGATCGCGGCTCTCATCGCGGTCGCCTGCATGACTGCAATCACCTCGGTGGCTGACAATACGATCGGGATGTGGGGCTATGTCAAAACCAACATCGTCCCCAAGGAAGAATGATGTGTCGGGATTTCAGACACCCGGCAAAATTTAGGAATATCGTAAGCATTTAGATTTACTCCCGGTCCTGTCCAATCGGAACTGTGAAGATGGGACGGGGAAGTGAAGACCTCGAACAGGAGACCTGACATGAAGACCATTCGCAACATTCTCGGCAACAAGAAGGGCGCAACTGCCATCGAGTACGGCCTGATCGCCGCTCTGATCGCCGTCGCCGCCATCACCGCCATGAGCTCGCTCGGCACCAACCTGGGCAGCACCTTCAACGCAGTCAGCACCAAGCTGACCACTCAGGCACCGGCACCCTGAGCTAGTCCGCGTTAACAGGCTGAAAAGGGCGGCAGCGATGCCGCCCTTTTTTTGTGCCTCGCACCCTCAATACGTGACGATCTTGACCTTCTGGCCAGGCGCCAGCGCCGCATTGGCCGTCAACCCGTTGAGCGCGACAAACCGCTCCACCTTCAGATCGTCATACGCCATGCGTGCTGCCAGCGATTGAACGCTGTCCCCGCGCGCAACCGTCACAACGCGGACACGCCGGGGCCGGATGCCTGCAGCCTCGGTCCCCGATAGCCGCCGCACGCTCTGGTACATCGGCGTGAACACGCCGCTCTGGCCGGCAGGGGTGACCGCGGTAAAATGATAGGCCCGGTTGTTGGCAAAGCTGTACGCAAAGATCGTGACGTCAACTGTCTGGCGGTTGGATGTGACCCGGGCGGTCGCAAACGCAGCGGGCAGCCCGTTGACGGTCGTCCGCTGGATCTGGCCATAATTCAGCTGCTGGTTGCCGCCCACCGCGCGAAACGCCTGGTCGACATAGCGCGTGAGATCGCCCGAATACGCGGCCATGCTGAACTGGGCCTGCGATGACTGCCCGGTAATCGAAACCGAACTGGTGCCGTTCTGCATCGCATAACCCTGCGGCACCGCGAACTTCAGCCCCAGATCGGGGTGCAGGAACTCCCTGCCCTGCACCATCCCCTGCTTGGGATCGTCACCATACAGCAACCCGTCGAGCCGCGAGAGAAACACGTCGCGATTGCGCTGGGTACCGCTGAACCTGGCTGCCAGCGTGGCCGCGCGCGATACACGTCTGGCCGGATCGGGATGGGTGCTGGCCCATTCAGGCACCGATCGCGCGTCGGAACCTTGGGCCCGGCTATCGATCGCCTGCTGCCCGGCAAGCGAGGCCAGCATCGAGGACAGCGCGCGGGGATCGTACCCTGCGCTGCTGAGATAGCGCACACCCAGATCGTCGGCCTCTTCCTCCTGCCTGCGCGAGTATTTGAGCGTGAGAAGCTGCGTGCCGGTGCCGAACACCTGCTGGCCAAGCGCCCCTGCCGCACCATCACCCAGCAGGACCGCAGCACCGATCTGGCCAAGCAGGCCAATGATGCTGTTGCGCTGTGATGCCCTTTGCCGCTTTTCGGAATGCCGTGCCGCGACATGGCCGACCTCGTGCCCCAGGACGCCTGCCAGCTCGGCCTCGTCATTCATCAGCGCCATGAGCTGGCGGGTGACATAGACATAGCCTCCAGGGATGGCAAAGGCGTTGTTCACTGGCGAATTGAGCAGGGTGACGGTGAAATCGTCGCGCGCATTGCCAAGACCCGATTGAACCGCAATGCCCTTGCCCACCTGGACCACATAGGGTGTCTGCGCGACCTGATATGCGCCGCCGAACTCCTCGAGCAGCTTGGGATGGACTTCAGCGCCTTGGCGCTTTTCCGAAGCGGTGATCGATTGCGCCTGTGCGACAAGTGCCTGGGCTTGCGGAGTGGCCTGCCCACTGACAAGCGCCACCGCGCCGACACCCGACACGATCATCAAGGTCAAAATCTTGATCCGACGCGCCATTCGCATCCTCCATATGGTTTAATCCTACCGGTCTTTTGACCGCATGATGCCTTCAGCAGGCGACACGATCAAATGGCGTTTTCGTCCAAACGATGCAGGCACGCGCAGGTTGCGCAAAATGATAAAGCCGCTCAGAGCGCTCCGATCGCGAGGAACCGCGCCTCGCGCGCCGCACGAAGCTCGGCGGGGCTGAGCACCTTGAGCGTTTCGAGCTCTTCACGGACTGCCTTGGCCAGTTCCTGGATCGCCAGCGCGGAATCGCGATGCGCACCGCCGACGGGTTCCTTGACGATTCGGTCGATGACATTGAGCCGTTTGAGGTCCGCTGCCGTCACCTGCATCGCCTCGGCAGCATCTGCTGCGCGATCCGCCGTACGCCACAGGATCGAGGCGCAGCCTTCGGGTGAGATCACCGAATAGACCGCATGTTCGAACATCAGCACGCGTTCGGCAGACGCCAGCGCAACGGCCCCGCCCGAACCGCCTTCGCCAACGATCGCAGAGACCATCGGCACGCCCAAGGTCAGGCAGCGTTCGGTCGAACGCGCGATCGCTTCAGCCTGGCCACGTTCCTCGGCCTGTACGCCGGGAAAAGCGCCGGAGGTATCGACCAGGGTCACCACGGGCAGCCCGAACCGGTCGGCCAGGTCCATCAGGCGGATCGCCTTGCGATAACCTTCGGGCTTGCCCATGCCAAAATTATGGCGGATGCGGCTTTCGGTGGTGTCGCCCTTTTCATGGCCGATCACGACCATGCGCTGTTCGCCCATCCGTGCAAAACCGCCCATGATCGCCTTATCGTCGCCAAACGCACGATCTCCGGCGAGCGGCAGGAAATCATCGAACATGCCTGCGACATAATGCTTGAAGTGCGGGCGGGCCGGGTGGCGCGCGACCTGAGTCTTCTGCCACGGGGTCAGCCCGGCATAGGTCGAGGCGAGCAGCTTGCGGGACTTGGCAGCGAGCCGTTCGATCTCGCTCTCGATATCGATCTCGCCGGTGTCGGCGGTTTCACGAAGTTCGGCGATGCGCGCATCGAGCGCTGCAATCGGCTTTTCGAATTCCAGATAGCTTGTCATGGTCATAGTTCTGCTTTGCTAGCCATGGCGTTGCCTGTCGGCAAGGTTCATCTGCGCCAGCGGGTGCCGGCGATTGACCAGCTCCACCAGTCGCTTGCTGTCGACATGCGTATAGATCTGCGTGGTGGCGATGTCGGCATGGCCCAGGAACGTCTGCAGCGTGCGCAGATCGGCGCCCCCCTCGAGCAGGTGCGTGGCAAAGGCATGGCGCAGCACATGCGGGCTGACCCGCGCCGGATCGATCCCGGCGCTTGCGGCGAATGCCTTGATCAGCTGATACAACCGGATGCGGCTGATATGCCCCGTGCGTGACGGAAAGAGCCAGCGCGTTTCCTGCGTGCTGACCGCAAGCCAGCGGGCCAGGGCATCGCGTGCACGCCCGGAAATCGGTACCAGCCGCTGCTTGTCGCCCTTGCCGGTGATCGCCAACAGCGGGCGGCCAACGCTGGCCGCAGCACGCGGCAGGCTGACGAGCTCGGTCGCCCGCAGGCCCGATCCGTACAGCAATTCGATCAGCGCGAGCAGCCGCAGGTCGGCAGGCCGCGCTTCAGGCGACGATGCGCGCTCCTCGGCCAGAGTGAACAACCGCGCGATGTCGTCGTGCGAAAGGATCTTGGGCAAGGGCCGCTGCAGCCGGGGCCGTGGCAGCGTTTTGGGGGCATTGCTGGTCGATCCGGCGGCAAGGCCTTCGTCTTCGAGAAATACGAAAAACCCACGCAATGCCGATGATTTGCGCGCCACGGTGCTCGAAGCAAGAGTACGCCAATCATGATCCAGCAAAGCAAGGCCCGCCTCGCCTGCCTGCGTTAATCCCCCAGCCAAAGCTTCGGATGCCTGCTCGAGGTCGCGGCGATAGGCCGCAATCGTATTGGCCGCCGCGCCGCGCTCTGCCGCCATCATTTCCAGAAACCGATCGATCAGACGGGCATCGTCGCCGGCCATCGGTCAGGCGCGGCTGACGGCTTCTGCAGCGATCATCCGCGCTTCGGCCTGCCGCCCGACTGTCCGCAAGGCCGAGACGACATGGAACAGCTGGCGCGGAGTCATCGCAGACCAGTCGTTGCCCTGCATGCCCATCGCCACCAGCAGCGTGACCAGCCCGTCATTGCCTTGCGAAGCGGCGGTGCGGATCGCGCTGATCCAGCGGGATTGCCCACCAAATCTGATGCCGAGTTCGTCGGCCAGCGAATCGCGATCGCCATCACTGATCCGGCCCAGACCGGCGAGGCCCGCAACCAGAAACGCACTCTTGCGCGCATCGGCGCTGTCGTCGTTGTCGAAGAACTGGCTCACCTGAGACGACGATAGCTGCGAGCGTCCGGGGGCCGCAAGCGCGAGCACCGCCCACCCAAGGCTACCTTCGGGCACCAAATTGGACCAGCGCGCGGCGCTGGTATCGAAGCCAGCAGAAACCATCGAGATGATCAGGTCGTCGCTCGATGCAACCAGATCTTTCGACGGAGCGACCCGTGCAGCGGCGTGTGCTGTCAAAATATGTGAAGAATAGCGAACAAACGCGTTGTCCGAGCGCGTCCACAATGCTTCCATCGCGCTCACCCGGTCATCGGCATCGGCCGCGACATATGCGCTGCGCAACTGGCCCATGCGATCGCGCAAGGTTTCGTCGCTACCGATATCGTCAAAGGCGGCACCATACAGGTCGACCATATCGCTGCTGGAAAGGATGCCCATTGCTGCCGCCATATCAGCCGCCTGCACGCGCGAGGCCAGCGAGGCCATCGGAGCACGTGCGCGCCAGGCCTGATAGTTGCGGTCGGCGCTGGCGTAGAGCGTCTCGGGTGGTTCAACACCAGCGGTCAGGGCCAGCCCGAACCGCCAGCGGGTCAATTGACCAACGTCATCCCACTGGACAGTCACCGCACGCCTGCCGTTCAGGCTTGCGCCAACGATCTTTTCCGCCAGCACGACGTCGATCCGGTCCATTCCACCTTGGCGCCGTGCCCGGTCGATCTGTTCCCGCGCCGAACTGCCCTCACCCGAAAAACCCGCACACATCGCGCGGATCAACTGCCATTCCTTGCCCTTGGCGGTATCGCCCGCAAACGGCAGCAGCGGGCACATGCCAAGCGGATCGGCAGCCGAAACATAGCTGGTCAGCGCGACATCGAGCAGCCGCGGCGTCGCTGCGGGCGGGTCGATTGCCTGCACCATCCGCACCGCGCCATCGGCCGAACCGATCCGCAACAGCAAGGCCGCGCGTTCCGCGGCGAAGTTCGCTCCGTTGATCCCCTGCGGCGTGTTCAGCTCGCTCAGCAACAGCCTTTGCAGACCCAGCGAGGCCCAACGCGAAATGAGCCGTCCGCCGGTGCGCCGCACCAGGGTTTGTGCGTAACGTCCGCCGATGTTGCCCAGCGACGATGCGGCATAGCCACCGTTTGCTTCGGTCAGCGGGCCGATCAGGTCGAGCGAGCGCCGTGCGCCGGGGGGCAGCGCCTGCGCGAGCGCCATCTGCGCCTCGAGCTGCTCCTGCAGCGCTGCGAGCTCCTCGCTCAGCGCTGCGTCGCTCTCTTCCTGTCCGGCCAGAGATGGCAGAGGATCAAGCGGTTGAACGGTCGCTGGCGAAGATGGCGGTGGGATTGTGCGGCCCGGTTCGGGCAGCGGAGGCGGTTCTGCTTGCGACGGTGCAGGTGCAGGATCGTTGAAGCCGGGAGGAAGCAGCGATTCGGGAGCGTCATTCTGACCGATCACCGGTGCAGAAACAAACGCCACCGCCAACAGGCTGGCACAGCCAAGGAATAAGCCCCGCCGCATCAAACTCAGCCTTCCGGCAGCGCAGTATCTGGGCCCGCACCCGAGGCGGTAGCGGTTGGAAGCGGAATCTGCTTTTCCACCCGGGCAGTCGACACTTCACCACCACGCGAATAGGCAAACACCAGAAACGCAACGATCAGAACAGCCAGAACGATCAAAATCAACGGGCCCATCGGGCGCCTGCGCTGCCGGTAGTTCTGTCCCAAAATGGCCATGGCCGAGATATGCTCCTTGTAGCCTCTAGAAAACTTGCGCCACCGCCTAGCCTATTTATAGGCTGCGCGGCAATGCTGCAGAACCGAAAATCAGACCCCGCAAAGCTGGCGAGCGACATAGCGCAGTGGCTGGACCGCCCCTTGGTGCTGGTCGGGCTGATGGGTGTCGGCAAGTCGACGGTCGGCAGAAGGCTCGCAACGGATCTGGCGATCGACTTCATCGACGCCGACGAGGAAATCGAAGCCGCCGCGCAGATGAGCATATCCGAGATTTTCGAGCGCTTCGGCGAGTCTTACTTCCGCGATGGTGAGCGCCGGGTGATCTCGCGGCTGATAGATGGCGTACCGCGTGTGATCGCGACAGGCGGCGGAGCGTTCATGAACGACGAGACCCGCGCGCTGATCTTGCAGGGCGCAATCGCGATCTGGCTCGATGCCGACATCGCGACATTGGTCGAGCGCGTCAGCCGTCGCAACACCCGACCCCTTCTGCGCGGCGGAAATCCCGGCGAAGTGCTGACCCAGCTCGCGAAGGTACGCAACCCTGTCTACGCGCAGGCGCAGATCCACGTGCGCAGCAAGGACGGACCGCACAATCGAACCGTATTGACGATATTGGAGGCACTCGCACGATGGCACGGCTGAACATCGCGCTGGGCCAGCGCAGTTACGAGATCGCAGTGGAAGCCGGCGCGCTGGACGCGGTGGTGGAGCATATCGCACCATGGGCCAAGCGCGGGCGCACGTTGTGGGTCAGCGACAGCAACGTCGCCACACGGCACTGGGCCATGATCGCCGCCCAACTCGAAGCGGCAGGCATCGCAGCGATTTTGCATATTGTCCCTGCCGGTGAAGCGAGCAAGAGCTGGGCAGAACTTGCACGCCTGACCGATTGGCTGTTGAGCGAAGGCATCGAGCGAAGCGACACCATTTTCGCGCTGGGCGGCGGCATGATCGGCGATCTGACCGGTTTTGCCGCATCAATCGTCAAGCGCGGGTGCGATTTCGTGCAGGTTCCAACGACCCTGCTGGCGCAAGTCGACAGTTCAGTCGGTGGCAAGACCGCGATCAACACGGCTGCGGGCAAGAACCTGGTCGGCGCGTTTCACCAGCCACGCTTCGTGCTGATCGATCCGCAAGTTCTCTCCACCCTAGCCCCGCGCGAAATGCGGGCGGGCTATGCCGAAGTGGTCAAGTACGGATTGATCGACGACGCGCCCTTCTTCGCCTGGTGCGAGGCGAATGGTGTCGCCGTTTTGGCGGGCGACCCGGAAGCGCTCGATCATGCGATCGTCACCAGCGTCGCAGCCAAGGCGCGGATCGTGGGCGAAGACGAACGCGAAACCAGGGATCGCCGGGCATTGCTCAATCTGGGCCATACCTTTGGCCATGCGCTCGAGGCGGACACCGGGTTTGGTGAGCGGCTGCTGCATGGAGAAGCCGTCGGTGTCGGCATGGTGCTGGCGCTGCAGTATTCGGCGCGGCGCGGGCTGTGCGACACGCAAGATGCCGACCGGGTCGCGGCGCACTTCAGGGCATGCGCGATGCCCGTGACCTTGCAGGATGCAGGCGTCACCGCCGATGGCACCGCGCTGGTCGATCATATGCGCCACGACAAGAAGATGACCGGAGGCACGCTTCCGTTCCTGCTTACGCGAGGGATCGGGCAGACCTTTGTCTGTCACGATGTCGATCTGGCCGATGTTGCCGACTTCCTCAACGAAATGCACGCCCGCGGAGCATAAACATGCGGCTGCGTAAACTTTCTCTTTAGGACGATGCGTTAGCTTGATCGCATGGAAGTGTGCCGGACCGGACATGCCGCCACGAGATTGCGCCGGCAGCGGCGCAGATAAGGGAACCAGCGAATTGTCGTTCATCCAGCCCGGAGCCTTTGATCGCGCCCAGCCGGACGCAGCGCCTCCGCGTTCGCTGAATGCGGCGCTGGCTCAGGGTACGAGCGGTGAGCATGCGTTTGTCAGCAGGTTGCTCGACAAGGACAACGTTGCCCGCGCGATCGACCTCGCCGATGCCGCGCACTATCTGTGCCTGATCCATGGTCGCTATCCGGGCTTGATCGATTACGCCGCGACCCGCAGCGCCGACCCGTATGTCGGAAAATGGTTGTCGCGGGCCTGCGAGGCCTTTGTCGGCGAACGCGCGCTGCTGACACGGTTGACCGTGGCCGCCGGGCCGATCACCAGCACGCCGGGTCAAGACCGCTGTACATCTGCGATCATCAACTTGCGAGGCGCGCTCAATGCGCTGTCGCAGTCGGACCGGCAGGGCTGCGCATTGGGCGCTGCCTTTGCGCTGGTGCTCGACTGGATCGCGATCCGCGATGTCCTGGATCTGATCGGGGAACGCACCGGGCTTGATGGGCGTCGCTCTACGCTTCCTGCGGCAGACGAAACACGCCAGCTCGCCGCAGAACTGAGCATCAACGGTGCGATTGGCCGGGCCATCGGTTTTGGCGCATCCCAGATGTTGCTGCAGCATCGCCAGTTATGGGACATGCTGTGCGAACGCGCCGATTTGCGACGCGCGCAGGACGGGTTCTGACTCCGCCGACACCCTCAGCTCGAAACCGACGCATGACGGAAACGTAAACCCGGTGCTGTGTCGCCGCTTGCCAACTGCGCCCGCGCGCCCTATCGCTTAACCAACCAGTTAACAGCGGCAGGAAGGCCATTTATGCGCTTTGAAGGCACCAGCGAATATGTTGCAACAGATGATCTGAAGGTGGCGGTCAACGCCGCGGTTGCGTTGCGTCGCCCGCTGCTGGTCAAGGGCGAGCCGGGAACTGGCAAGACCGTGCTGGCGCACCAGATCGCCCAGGCTGCCAATGCGCCGCTGATCGAGTGGAACATTAAGTCGACCACCAAGGCGCAGCAGGGGCTCTACGAATATGACGCGGTCGCCCGCCTTCGCGACGGCCAGCTTGGCGACGAACGCGTCCATGACATCGGCAACTACATCAAGAAGGGCAAGCTCTGGGAAGCGTTCACCGCGCCTGAACTGCCGGTGCTGCTGATCGACGAGATCGATAAGGCCGATATCGAGTTTCCCAACGATCTGTTGCAGGAACTCGATCGGATGGAGTTCTATGTCTACGAAACCAAGGAACTGGTGAAGGCCAAGGACCGCCCGATCGTGGTGATCACCTCTAACAACGAAAAGGAACTGCCCGATGCGTTCCTGCGCCGTTGTTTCTTCCATTACATCAAGTTCCCCGATCGCGAGACGATGCAGGCGATCATCGATGTCCACTTCCCCGGAATCCAGAAGATCCTGGTGCAGAAGGCACTTGAGATTTTTTATGATGTCCGCGAAGTCCCGGGTCTCAAGAAGAAGCCCTCAACCAGCGAGCTGCTCGACTGGCTGAAGCTCCTGCTCCACGAAGATATGCCGCTGGAGGTTCTGCAGTCGCGCGACCCCAGCAAGGCGATCCCGCCACTGCACGGTGCACTGCTCAAGAACGAACAGGACGTGATGCTGTTCGAGCGGCTGGCGTTCATGTCGCGCCGCAACAGCTGACGCGGACCCGGGCTGGCAAGACCCTAGCGGATATAGGCCAGCTCGAAATTGCCCCAATACCGCCCCCGGATCCATAACGGCACGAAGATGTTGCGCAAGATGCGCACTTCGCCGGGGTGTGGCTCGAACCTGTAGACTGCGGCGTAGTATGAATCGTTCTTGTGGCTGATCGCCTCGGTCGTCGTTCGGTCAAGCACGATCATCCGGTTGCGGCAGTGCGCGGCATCGTGGATCTTGTCGCCTGTTGGTGCGTGCGATCGCTCAGAGATGTGCGTCGGCAGATAGCCATCGAGGTTGCTGATCACCGATCCGAAGGTCGTCTTGCCCGCGCCCCAGTATCGATCGAGCACAGGCCGAATCCGCGCATCGGCAAAGTCGTTGAAGCCGTTGTCGTACCGTACCAGTCCAGGCTCGTTGCGCGGCTGGTAATGGCGATCGAACACCTGGTGTGCGGTAATTGCCCCTGTCTGCAACCCTTGCTCGATGATGTCGCAGACTTCCGCTGCGGTATTGACCGCGGTCTCGACATAAGGATTGTCGCGATGGGACAGGCCGGTGTGCACCAGCTGGTTGAACATCACATTGGATAGCGCTTCAAGCGCAGTCGTCTGGTGCAATGCGTCTTCGAGCTGGTCGCCGCATCCGGCGACATCACCCATGAACACGAAAAGGTTGTCGCACAGTTCGCCGGTGTTGGAGCGCACGCCGCTGCTCGATTCGGCGATGGCATCGGCCTTGCTGGCCACATCACGGACCATCTCACTGGCCTGCTGGATCGCGACATCGATCGTTTCAAAGTGTCGCTGTGCGCTGCGGCTCTGGGCGACGCCGCGTTCGACCTGCGCCATGAAATGCCCGGCCTCGATCCCCAGCGAATGCATCGTGCCCGAAATCTTGTCGGTGGCCTGACGTGTATCCTGCGCCAGCTTCTTCACCTCGGCGGCTACAACTGCGAAGGTGGCCCCCGCCGTCCCTGCACGCTCTGCTTCGATCGCAGCATTGAGCGCGAGCATGTTGGTCGAGCGGGCGATCGAATCGATTGTCTGGCTTGCGGTCACGACATCGGCCATGGCATTGGCGAAGCGCTTGACGTCATCGCCCAGGCCCTGGATCAGCGCAATCAGATCGTGAAGTTCGAGCGCGGACACCTGCATCGTGTCCGAACTTTCCGACAGGTTGCGATATGCCGCCTGGCTGGTGCGGCGCGCGCTATCGGTGGCGAGGACCACCTGCTCCTGTTCATCCGCCAGGTTGCGGGCGATCTGCTCAAGATACGACCGCTTTTCACCGAGCAACGCCATGCGCTGCCGCACGGTCTCGACGATCCCGCCGACCTGACTCGATCCGATGACAGAATCGCCGCAGCTTTCGGCCATCTGCTGGATGGCATCGCTTTCAGGTTTGATGATGCGATGCTCGTGCATGAAGACCCCGTTGGATGTGGTGACCCCGGTGTCTAGCCCAGCAGGGTTAACGGGCCGTAAAACACGACCTTTTTCCCGCTTGGCACTTGCCAGAAGCAGCGGGCATCGGCATCGTGGTGGCTGACGCAAACGTAAAGCTGCAGATGTAAGGGCTCAGGACCGATGTTCTTCTCATTCATGGACGAACTGCGCAGCGCAGGGATTTCAGTATCGCTCAAGGAGCACCTGATCCTGCTTGAGGCGCTCCACAGCGAGGTGATCGATCGGACGCCCGAGGAGTTCTATTATCTCTCTCGCGCCACTTTGGTGAAGGACGAGGGCCTGCTCGACAGGTTCGACCAGGTGTTCGCCAAGGTGTTCAAAGGCCTCGAGATGACCTTTCAGGGCAACGACACAGCCGAAATTCCCGAGGACTGGCTGAAAGCCGTGGCCGAGAAGTTCCTGTCCGATGAAGAGATGGAAAAGATCAAGGCGCTGGGATCCTGGGACGAGATCATGGAGACGCTCAAGAAGCGGCTCGAAGAACAGGAAAAACGCCACCAGGGCGGCAACAAGTGGATCGGCACCGGCGGAACAAGCCCGTTCGGCAATTCGGGCTACAACCCCGAAGGCGTGCGCATCGGCGGCGAGAGCAAGCACAAGCGCGCGGTCAAAGTGTGGGAAAAGCGCGAGTTCCAGAACCTCGACGACACCCGGCAGCTGGGCACCCGCAACATCAAGGTCGCACTTCGCCGGCTGCGCCGGTTCGCGCGCGAAGGTTCGGCCGACGAGCTCGATATCGACGGCACCATCGATGGCACCGCGCGCCAGGGCTGGCTCGATATCCGCATGAGGCCCGAGCGGCACAATGCAGTCAAGCTGCTGCTGTTTCTCGATGTCGGCGGATCGATGGACCCGTTCATCAAGCTGTGCGAGGAACTGTTTTCGGCAGCGAAGACCGAGTTCAAGAACCTCGAATTCTTCTATTTCCACAACTGCCTATACGAGGGCGTTTGGAAGGACAATCGCCGCCGCTTTACCGAGCGTACCAACACCTGGGATATCCTGCACAAATACGGGCATGACCATAAGGTGATCTTCGTCGGCGATGCCTCGATGAGCCCTTATGAAATCAGCCATCCAGGTGGATCGGTCGAGCATTTCAACGACGAGGCGGGCGCGGTGTGGATGCAACGCGTGGTCAACACCTATCCGGCGGCAGCCTGGCTCAACCCGGTGCCCGAAGCGCAATGGGGCTATTCGCAATCGGTACGGATGATCAAGGACCTGATGAACGACCGGATGTATGCCCTGACACTCGAAGGTCTCGACGATGCGATGCGCGAACTGGTGCGCAAGCACGGGCACTGATCGCCGACGCGAACCCGCTGAACCGTCAGGCCATGCCCGCGTAACGATCGGTCGCCTCGATTAGTCGGTCGAGGATGCCGGGTTCGGAATAGGCGTGCCCTGCCCCTTCCACCAGATGGAAGTCCACGTGCGGCAGTGCCTTGTGCAAGGCCCAGGCATTATGCGCGGGGCATGGCATGTCATAGCGGCCATGGACGATGGTGCCGGGTATGCCTGCCAGCCTAGGGGCATTGCGCAGCAACTGCTCGGGCTCGAGCCAGCAGGCGTTGACGAAATAGTGCGTTTCGATCCGCGCGAAGGCGAGCGCATAGTGCCCGTCATCGTGCTGCTCTGACAAACTTGGATCGGGCAGCAGCGTGATTACTTGACCCTCGTACAGGCTCCATGCGCGCGCCGCGGCGACCTGCAGCTTGGGATCGTCCCCGGTCAGCCGCCGGTGATACGCCGCGAGCATGTCGCCGCGCTCATCCTCGGGGATCAGCGCTGTAAACCGGTCCCATTTGTCGGGAAACATCTGCGAGACGCCGAACTGGTAGAACCAGTCGAGCTCCGGCCTGGTGCACATGTAGATGCCGCGCAGCACCAGGTGCGATACGCGCGCAGGGTGGGTCTGCGCATAAGCGAGCGCCAGCGTCGACCCCCAGGATCCGCCGAAGACCAGCCACTCCTTGACACCCGCGAGTTCGCGCAACCGCTCGATATCGGCGACCAGATGCCAGGTGGTGTTGGCCTTTAGCGCAGCATGCGGCGTCGATCGCCCGCAGCCACGCTGGTCGAACAGCAGTACGTCGTACAGCGCCGGATCGAACAACCGCCGGTGATCGGGCGAACACCCGCCACCTGGGCCGCCGTGCAGGAAAACCGCAGGCTTGGCGCCCGGCGTCCCCACCCGCTCGTAATAGACCTGATGCCCGTCGCCCGTATCGAGCATGCCGGTGGCATAGGGTTCAATCGGTGGGTAAAGTGTCCGCACGGGCCGCCTGCGATCCCCCGCCTCAGCGCTTGCCGTGGCGGCTGTTGCTCGACAGGTAATCGCCATAGCTGCCGACATAGCTGTCGATGATCATCTGCGTCTCTTCGCCGGCATAGCTTTCGGCCTCGGCCTGCTGGCCGCCATATTGCATCTCGGACTTGATCATCGCGTTAACCAGCGCGGTTTTCTCGGGTGCGCAGGCACTGGCGGATTCCTTTGCGAATTCCGACGGCGTCTTCTTGGCATCGAGGCTTTCGTTGGTGAATTTGGTCAGGCACGCGTTGAAACTCGCACGTGCGCCGTCGACCGGATCGCCCTGTGCCATGGTCATTGCCATCGCCACGATCAGTGTAAGACTCATGATATCCTCCCCTAGATTTGTGGGGTGCGGTTACCACAATCGTCAGCCTGACGGGAAGCGGATTTGCAGTCGCCGCGCATC
The DNA here is from genome assembly GCF_014639875.1 of Blastomonas aquatica. Lineage (GTDB taxonomy): Bacteria > Pseudomonadota > Alphaproteobacteria > Sphingomonadales > Sphingomonadaceae > Blastomonas > Blastomonas aquatica. The sequence goes on from NZ_BMGD01000004.1 coordinate 242,405, forward strand.
AATTTGCCGCGCAGCATTTCAGCGCACACGGACCCCGCCCTGGACCACCGCATCGATGCCTTCGAGCTCGCGCACATCGGCCAGCGGATCGCCATCGACCGCGATGATATCGGCATAGCGGCCCACCGCGATGCTGCCGACATCCTGCGTCCTGCCCAAAGCCTCGGCGGCGTTGATCGTGGCCGCGCGGATCGCCTCGATCGGGGTCATGCCATAGTCGACCATCACCTTGAACTGCCCGCCAACGGTGTTGTGCGGCATCACGCCTGCATCGCTGCCGAACACCATCCGCACGCCCGCCTTGTGCGCCTTGCGGAAGTTGTCGCGCTGGATCTGCGCGACTTCGCGGTCCTTGCGCAGATTGTCCTCCATCACGCCGTTCTTCGCACCTTCGGACTGGGTGTAATCGGTGTTGAAGATGTCCATCGAGAACCACACCGGCTGCTTGCGCTCGGCCGCCAGACGAATGCCCTCGTCGTCGACCAGGCTGGCATGCTCGATGGTGTCGATCCCGGCGCGGATCGCCGCCTTGATCCCGGCCCCACCATGCGCGTGCGCCGCGACCTTGAGGCCCCATTGATGCGCCTCGTCGGCGATCGCGCGCAGTTCCTCTTCGGAAAGCTGCTGCTGGCCGGGCTCGGTGTTGCGCGAGAAGACGCCGCCGGTGGCACAGACCTTGATGACTTCCGCGCCGTATTTGCGCTGCTCGCGCACCTTCTGGCGCAGTTCGGTCGGGCCATCGCCCACCGCAGGGGATTTCGCCCCGAATGAGGGCGGAAGATAGGTCTGGTCGCAATGGCCGCCGGTCGCGCCGATCGAGTGCGCGGCGGGAACGATCCGCGGGCCGGTCGCCCAGCCTTCGGCGATCGCCTGCTTCAGCGCGACATCGTTATAGCCTTCCGAGCCAACATTGCGCACCGTGGTGAACCCGGCGTCGAGCATCGCACGCGCGTTCGACGCGGCGACGAAGCTCCAGAAGCGGTCGGTGAACTGCAGGCTGTTGTAGCCGCCATAGGTTGGCGAGCTGTCGAGATGGACGTGCATGTCGATCAGCCCCGGAAGCAGCGTCTTGCCCGCCAGGTCGATATGCGTGACGTCATCGCCCCAGCGCACCGTGCGCGCATCGGAGATCGAGGTGATGCGGCCGTTCTCGGTGAAGATCGCGGGGAATTCGGTGACCTTGCCGGTGGCGACGTCGATCATCTTCGCTGCCGTGATCACGGTGCGGGTTGGCGTTTCCTGCGCCGAGGCAGACACCGTGAGGGCAGACGCGGCGAGCGCTGCCGAGATCAAACGTAGAAAGATTTTCATGATGTTCCCCTGTCCGGCGACCCCGGATTATTCGCCGCCAACGATTACAGCGACATGCGCGCCAGGCAAGCGAAACCGGCTGGCATGCTGCGACCCCTAATAATTTGGGGTGGGCGCGGGCCTCGGCTCGGCCTAGCATCGCAGCCATGGCAACATCGATGACCGACGGCCTGCTGGCCCTGACCGAGAAGGAAAAGCAGACGCTGCGGCTGATCGTGTGCGGGCACGACGCCAAGTCGATCGCGCGCACGCTCGACCTTTCGGTGCACACGATCAACGAGCGGCTGCGCGATGCGCGGCGCAAGATGGCGGTCTCGAGCAGCCGCGAGGCGGCGCGGATGCTGCTCGAGGCGGAGGGCGGAAGAGTAACCCCCCAATATGTTGGGGACAGCCCAATCGGGGATGATGTTCTTGGCTCCACCGCCGATCAGGAGACGGCGTCGACCCCCGGCGCGGAGCGAAACCGCTCCCTGATCCTGACAGGAGTTCTTATGACCCTCGCCCTCGGCCTGCTGGCCCTCACCACCCTGCCGTTCACCAATACGGCCCCCACAACCGTGACCCCTGCCCCGACCCAGGTCGCGTTTCAGGATGCCGAGACCGACCCGGTGAACCCCGAAGTCGTCAACGCCGCCCGCGCCTTCCTGACGATGATCGAACAGAAACGCTGGGAAGACAGCTACGCCGCCACCGGCACGTCCTTCCGCAAGCTCAACACGCTGCAGGTCTGGGCGCAAGTATCCGAAGAGGTCCACGCCCGCTACGGCAGCACCGTCTCGCGCACCCTGCTCAGCCAGCAAAACCTCCCAGCCCCGCCCGCAGGCTACGAAGTCGTCAAGTTCCGCACGGTCTATGCGAACAAGCAGCAGGCGGTGGAAACGGTGACGCTCGACCGCGAGGATGGCAAGTGGGTCGTGGTGGGGGTTACGGTGGGGTGAGGTGTTCAATAGGGCCGCGCACAGGGCGTGGTCGCTTCATCTGGTGCTTAAAGAACCTTGGTGAACCGGTCTCTAAACTGAGTATCTTATCCTTGAAACTCCTGCCGAATGGATGTTCGGTCGATGTTCCATTCATTGGTCACATTATATATCTTGCCTCCACTGGAGGGCTTTGGTGACTAACGTGTACAGGCACAGCGATTGGCTCAAGTTTCGTAGCGAGGTGATTTCACTTCACGGCGGACGCTGCGCACGATGTGATCGTTCGACCCTAACTGACGGCGTGGTTTTGCAGGTACACCACAGCCACTACACAATCGGCCGAAAACCTTGGGAATACGGCCACACTGAGTGCGAAGCTTTATGCAAAGGTTGTCATGCCGAAGAACATGGGATCATCATGCCGAAACGAGGTTGGACATTGATCGCCACCGACGATTTAGGCGATTTAAGCGGCCAATGCGAACTATGCAGAACCGACCTGCGATACGTCTTTGCTGTCGAACACCCGAAATGGGGGGCTATGGCGGTCGGCACCGACTGCTGCGATAAACTCACCGTGAGCACTGAAGCCAGCGAATATCAGGAGCGTTACCTGAAGCTTGTCGAAAAGCGAAAACGGTTTGTCATTTCACCACTGTGGAAGAAAACCGAGGCGGGCTTTCATACCATCAAACGCGGCGGGATCGCGGCCTTCATATTCCCCAACAATAAAAATTTTCGTATTGGCTTTGATGGAGTGGCAGGCAAAGTGGATTACCAAACACTATTAGACGCGAAGATTGCGATCTTCGAATTTATCGAAACAGGCGAGGCGGCGGCATATTTGGAAAGGCGTCGAAAGAAGATCAATGAACGCCTGCGACAGCAGCTGGGGTTGTAGTCACGTTCCTTAATTTCTCTTCCCGACCTTTTAGCCGCCAATCGACGTCATCGAAACTCACCCCCTCAAAAATGCACCGCCCGCCCATACGCTGACAACACACCCTCGTGCATCATCTCGCTCAGCGTCGGGTGCGCGAAGACCGTGTGCATCAGCTCTTCCTCGGTGGTCTCTAACTGGCGGGCGATGACATATCCCTGGATGAGTTCGGTCACTTCCGCGCCGATCATGTGCGCGCCCAATAGCTCGCCGGTCTTGGCGTCGAACACGGTCTTGATGAAGCCTTCGGCCTCGCCCAGCGCGATCGCCTTGCCGTTGCCGATGAAGGGGAAGTTGCCGACCTTGACCTCGTGTCCGGCCTCCTTGGCCTTTGCCTCGGTGAGACCGACGCTGGCGACCTGGGGGCGCGAATACGTGCAGCCGGGGATGTTCCAGGTTTCGAACGGGTGCGGGTTCTTGCCCGCGATATGTTCGACCGCGATGATGCCCTCGTGGCTCGCCTTGTGCGCCAGCCAGGGCGGGCCGGTGACATCGCCGATCGCGCGGATGCCGGGCACGTTGGTCTGGCCAAAGCCGTCGACCACGATATGGCCGCGCTCGGTCTTCACGCCCAAAGCCTCGAGCCCGATATCCTCGGTATTGGGTACGATACCGATCGCGACGATAGCGTGGCTGAACTGGTGCTCCTCGCTCTTGCCGTCCCTGGTCTTGATTTTGGCCGTCACGCCCTTCCCCGTGTCGGTCAGCGCCTCTACCCCTGCGCCGGTGAGGATGGTCATCTTCTGCTTCTTGAGCGCCTTTTCCATGAACGCGCTGACATCGGCGTCTTCCACCGGCAGCACGCGGTCGAGCATTTCGACGATGGTGACGTCTGCGCCCATGTCGGAGTAGAAGCTGGCGAACTCGACGCCGATCGCGCCCGATCCGATGACCAGCAATTTGCTCGGCATTTCGGTCGGGGTCATCGCGTGGCGATAGGTCCAGATGTGCTTGCCATCGGCCTTGGCGAACGGCAGGTCGCGCGCGCGCGCTCCGGTGGCGACGATGATCTCCTTGGCCTCGAGCTCGCGGGTCTGGTCGCCCTGGGTGACGCTGAGCTTGCCCTTGCCGGTGAGCTTGCCGGTGCCTTCGACCACGGTGATCTTGTTCTTCTTCATCAGCCCCTTGACGCCGGCGTTGAGCTGGCCCGAGACCTGACGGCTGCGCGCGACGATCTTGTCGAGCTCATAGCCGACCTTGTCGGCGGTGAGGCCGTAATTGCCCGCGTGCGTCATGTAGTGGAAGATTTCCGAGGTGCGCAGCAGCGCCTTGGTGGGGATGCAACCCCAGTTGAGGCAGATGCCGCCCAGCTTCTCGCGCTCGACGATCGCGACCTTGAGGCCCAACTGCGCCGCGCGGATCGCCGAGACATAGCCGCCGGGGCCCGAGCCCAGCACGATGAGGTCAAAGGTTTCAGCCATGAACGGTCTTTCTCTTTCGGCGTTTCAGAAGGTCAAGGTTGCAGAGCATCCACACGGTGCAGCAAGCCACTGCGGGGGCGTAGACAAGCTCAGCATAAGCTACAACTTCGGTGAGATACAGCACCAGCGCAAACCCGCTACCCGCGGCGACCGCGAGCAGGAGCGGCACGCGGATCAGCGGGTGCAGGTTGGTCCGGGCCAATGCGAGCGCCGCCAGCGCGGTCGCCAGCAGGATGACGAACACCATCACCACGGTGTAGAACGCGTCGGCGGTATCGACGAACGTCTCGGAAATGTTGAGCGCCCCGGTCTGCGACAGATTGAACGCGAACCGCCCGACGAGCGTGGCGATCGCGGTTGGGAGCAGCAGCCGACGCAGGATGAAGATGAGGATGGTCATGGGTGCATGCCTTGGGGATGACGTGCATCCGCTAAGCCCCTCTCCCCTTGCGGGAGAGGGGTTGGGGAGAGGGGGAGCGACGAACAGGCCTCAATGGCCTGCTCGTCGCCATGCAACACCCCCAATATCATCTCACCCACCCCATCGTCGTTCGTCAGAATGTCGTAATTCGAAAATCGCAGCACGGTGAACCCTTCTTTGCGCAGGTACGCGTCGCGTGTGGCGTCATAGGCACTCTCAACATGCTGCGACCCATCCGCCTCGATGATCACCCGTTGCGCAAAGCACACGAAGTCCGCGATGTAGCGATCGATCGGCACCTGCCGCTTGAACTTGAACCCGGCGAACCGCTTGCCGCGCAGGATCTGCCAGAGCTTGAGTTCTGCATCGGTCGGCTCGCTGCGCATCGCTTTCGCGCGGGTGCGCAGTGTTGCGGCAGATGGAGCGGTCGGCGAAGTAGCGTCGCTGTCGCGCCGCCCCCCTCTCCCCAACCCCTCTCCCGCAAGGGGAGAGGGGCTTTGAGGATCGCGCGTCATCAGCCAGAACGCCTTACGCCAGCATCCCCAGCGGGTTCTCGCAAAGCTCCTTGAACGCCTGCATCAGCTGCGCGCCGTCGGCGCCGTCGATGGCGCGGTGGTCGAAGCTGCCGGTGGCGCTCATCACGGTGGCGATGCCGAGCGCGTCATCGACGATGTACGGCCGCTTTTCGCCCGCACCGATCGCCATGATCATCGCCTGGGGCGGGTTGATCACCGCTTCGAAGTGTTTGATCCCGAACATGCCCATGTTGGAAAGGCTCGCGGTGCCGCCCTGGTACTCGTGCGGCTGCAATTTGCCTTCCTTGGCACGGCCGGCGAGTTCCTTCATTTCGGTCGAGATCGCGCCGACCGCCTTGGTTTCGGCGCCAACGATGATCGGCGTGATCAGACCCGCAGGCGTGCTCACCGCGACAGAGATATCGGCGCGGGCGTAGCTGATCAGCGTGTTGCCCGCGAAGCTGACGTTGCACTTGGGCACCTGGATCAGCGCCTTGGCAAGCGCCTTGATCAGCAGATCGTTGACCGAGAGCTTGATCCCTTGCGCCTCGAGCGCCTTGTTGAGCTCGCCGCGCAGCTTGAGCAACTTGTCGAGCTGGATGTCGAGGGTCAGGTAGATGTGCGGGATCGTCTGCTTGGCTTCGGTCAGACGGCGCGCGATCGTCTTGCGCATATTGGAGAGCTTGGTCTCCTCGTGCGGAATATCGGTCTCGAACGGCGCGGGTGTCGCCGCAGCAGGCGCAGCCTCGGCCGAAGCGGCGGGTGCCGACGCCGGTGCAGGTGCTGCAGCCTTGGCCTCGCCCGGCTTGGCGTCCTCGACATCGGCCTTGACGATGCGGCCACCCGGGCCGGTGCCCTTGATCGTTGCCAGATCGATGCCCTTGGCCGCAGCGATGCGCTTGGCCAGCGGGCTGGCCTTGACGCGATCGTCATCGGACGAAGCCGCAGGAGCGGGCGCGGGCGTTGGTGCTGGTGCCGGTTCAGCCTTGGCCTCTTCCTTCGCAGCAGGAGCAGGTGTCGGAGCGGACGCCGTCGGAGCGGGCGCCGGCGCAGCGGCGGCAGGCGCATCGCTGACGTCCTCACCCTCGGCGGCGATGATCGCGATGACCTCGCCCACCTTCACATTGTCGGTCCCTTCGGGGATCACGATTTTCGCGATCACGCCTTCGTCGACCGCCTCGAATTCCATCGTGGCCTTGTCGGTCTCGATCTCGGCCAACAGATCGCCCGAGGCAACGGTATCGCCCTCCTTGACCAGCCATTTGGCGAGGGTACCCTCCTCCATCGTGGGCGACAGGGCGGGCATTTTTAGATTGATGGGCATTGGGTGTTTTCCCCCGATTCAGGTGCGCCAATTCGATAACGGGGGTCGTTCTCGGCGCTTAGGTCCGTAGGGTCAAGGGGGCATGCCCTTGCCACACCTATCATTTTGGCGCAGGCTATCGCGTAACAAACGGGGCAGCAGGATTATGCGAGTATATCTGGTCATCATGGATGAAACCAGCGAGGCGCTGAGCGCACTTCGTTTCGCTTCGCGGAGGGCCCAGCATACCGGGGGGCAGGTCCATATTCTGGCGCTGGTGCCCAAGCAGGACTTCGTCGCCTGGGGCGGCGTGCAGGCGACGATCGAGGATGAGGCGCGCAGCCGGGCCGAAACCCTGGTCGCCGATGCAGCGGGTACATTGTTCGACGAGATGGGCCAGCGCCCGGTGATCACCGTGCGGATGGGCGATGCCACCAAGGAGATCCGCAACTACATGCTCGAATGTCCGGATCTGGCGATGCTGGTGCTGGGCGCGGCAGCGACGGGCGCGCCAGGGCCGTTGATCACGCATTTTGCCGGGCCCGATGCAGGCGCACTGCCCTGCCCGCTGACCATCGTTCCGGGTGGCCTGACCGACGCCGAAATCGACAGGATGTCCTGACCGGCACTCCGCGGCGTTAGCGGCTCTGGTGACGGATGTTGCCCGGGCGACCGCGCCGCTTGATCGGTGGCCGTGACGGCTTGTTGCCTGGGCGACCGCGATAGGGCTCGCGCATAAAGTTGCCGCCCTCGGGCAGCTCGAACTTGATCGCGCCTGTCACCGGATCGGCCTCGACCAGTCGCAGTTCGAGCCGCTGACCGACGGCATATTGCTCGCCGGTCGTCTCGCCGGTCAGCGTCTGTGCCTTCTCGTCATACCAGAAGCGCTCCGCCCCCAACGTCGAGACCGGGACCAGGCCGTCGCCACCGAATTCCTCGATGGTCGCAAAGAAGCCAAAATTCTGCACCCCGGTGATCCGCACCTTGTGCACCTCGCCAATGCGGGTGGCGAGGAACGCTGCAACATAGCGGTCCACCGTTTCGCGCTCGGCCTCCATCGCGCGGCGCTCGAAACTGCTGATCAGCTGGCAGATGCGATCGAGCGAGGCTACGTCCTGCTCGCTGAGGCCAGTCATCGGCGGAATGTCGGCGCTGGCAGGCGCTGGCTGTTCGAGCTTGAAGCCGTCGACCAGCGCGCGGTGCAGCAACAGATCGGCGTAGCGGCGGATCGGGCTTGTGAAGTGTCCATAGGAGCCGAGCGACAGCCCGAAATGCCCCAGATTGCGGGGGCCGTAATAGGCCTGGGTCTGGCTGCGCAGCACCTGCTCCATCACCATCGGCCTGATGGTCTCGTCGGTGACCTTGGCGAGGATGGCGTTGAACGTCTTGGGCCGGACGACCTGGCCCAGCGCGAACGATATTTCGAACGTCTCGAGATAGTCCTTGAGCGCAACCAGCTTCTCGCGCGAGGGCGGTTCGTGGACGCGGTAGACCACCGGAGCCTTCTTGCCCTCCAGCGCCTTGGCCGCCGCGACATTGGCCGCGATCATGAAATCCTCGACCAACCGGTGCGCATCGAGCCGTTCGCGGGTGGCGACGCTGACAATGCGTCCGGTCTCGTCAAGCACGATCCGCCGCTCGGGCAGATCGAGATCAAGCGGCTCGCGCGCATGCCGTGCCTTGTAGAGCAGCTTCCAGCACGCCCACAGCGGCTTGAGCGCGGTTTCGGCCAGCGGATGCGGCTTAGTGCCATCGATCGCCGCCTGCGCGTCTTCATACGCGATGTTCGCTGCCAGCCGCACCAATGCGCGGGAGAAGCGCCAGTCCTTGAGCTTGCCATGGGCATCGATCACCAGATGGCAGACCATAGCCGCACGGTCCTGATCCGCCTTGAGCGAGCACATGTCCGCTGAAAGCACTTCGGGCAGCATCGGCACGACACGGTCAGGGAAATAGACGCTGTTGCCGCGCTTGCGCGCCGCGCGGTCGATAGCACCGCCCGGGCGGACGTAATAGGAGACGTCGGCAATCGCGACGATCGCCCGATAGCCGCCCGGGTTGCCGGGGTGATCATCAGGCGCGGCCCAGATCGCGTCATCATGATCGCGCGCATCGACCGGATCGATCGCGACGATCGGCAGGTGACGCAGATCCTCGCGCGCCTCGGTGGTCAGCGGCAGTTTCGATGCCAGCTCGGCCTCGGTGATCGCCTCGGCCGCGAACTCCATCGGAATGCCGAACTTGTGGATCGCGATCATGCTGAACGAGCGCGGCGCAAACGGTTCGCCCAACACTTCGGTGACCTTGGCGGTAACCCGATCGCGCAACCCGCTCTGTTCGGCCATTACCAGCTGCCCGACCTCGGCCTTGCCTTGATCGGAGATCGGCACCAGGCGCCGGATGCGCTTGTCGACCGGCTTGAGCCACAATTTGCCATTGCCCTCGTCGCGCTGGACCACGCCGAGCAGTTGCTCGCCGGCGCGCTGCAGCTTCTTCATCACGAATGCGCGATGACCGCCGCCAGCCTCTTCGGTGCGCGCCAGCACCCGGTCACCCACCGCCAAGGCGCCCGAACGGCCACGTTCGGAAATCCGCACCTTGGGCACCGGAACGCCATCGGCCTGCCAGTTGTCGGGAATGCCGATCAGTTCGCGGCCCTCGACCTCGATGATCTTCAGAACGGTGACCTTGGGCAGCCCACCCATCTTGTGGAACGCCCGCCCCGGCGCGCTGTCGATCAGGCCTTCGTCTGCCATATCCTTGAGCAGAGCCTTGAGCGCGATCTTCTCGGCCCCGCGCAGCTTGAAGTGCTTGGCGATCTCGCGCTTGCCCGCAGGCTCGTACGATTCGGTGATGAACTTCAGGATCTCCGCGCGATCGGGCATGCCCCCGTCATACGCGCGAGGACCCTTCGGCTTGCCGGGACGATCCTGCGCCAACTGCCGCTCAATAAGCCCGGGCGAGCAGAACGCGCTCGACCGCAGGGTTGCCGGTAAAGAAGCAGACCGCGCCCGCAGGACCTGAATTTTCTGGGGTGTTGCGGATGGTGAGCTTGAGCGCCTTCAGTTGCTCGACGACCTTGTCCAGCGCCTCGCCGGTCGGGCGGCACCAGTCCACCGCGACCCAGCCTGGGTACTTGCTGCCAGCGAAATGTGCCTTGAGCTCGTCCATGTTCGTAATGTCGTTACGCACATGGGCATCAAGCCGTTGCTTGGCAGCGCAGAACATCAATGTCTGGATCTGGTCGAGCAGAGCCGGCGCTTGCCCCACAAACGATTCCCAGTGCATCGCCTGATTGTCGAGCTTGCCGTCTTCGGTATACAGCGCATCGCGGCGCAGCATGGTGACCTGTTCACCGGCAGCATCGCGCCCGCCGATCTCGAGGATGATCGGCGCACCCTTCTTGACCCAGCTCCAGCGCTTGGGACCGGGCTTGCCCGCCTTCTTGTCGATCAGCACGCGCAGCGGTTCGCCGAACGCGCTGGAATCGATCAGCGCGGTACGGATCTTGGTGCAATAGGCCAGCAGCGCGTCATCCTCGGGGGTCTCGCGCAGCATCGGCACGATCACGATCTGGTGCGGCGCAACCTGCGGCGGAACCTTGAGACCATCGTCGTCGCCATGCGTCATGATCACGCCGCCGACCAGGCGCGTCGAAACACCCCAACTGGTGGTATGCGCAAACTGGAACTGGCCTTCGCGGTCCTGGAAGCGGATGTTCTGCGCGTGCGCGAAATTCTGCCCGAGATAATGCGAGGTTCCCGCCTGAAGCGCCTTGCCATCCTGCATCATCGCTTCGATCGAATAGGTCGCCACTGCACCAGGGAAACGCTCGTTCTCCGGCTTTTCGCCTGCGATCACCGGCATCGCCAGAGGACCCTGAGCGAAATCGCGATACATCGCCAGGATGGTCAGCGTTTCGGCCATCGCATCAGCTTCGCTTTCGTGCGCGGTGTGGCCTTCCTGCCAGAGAAACTCGGCGGTGCGCAGGAACATGCGGGTGCGCATTTCCCAGCGGACGACGTTGGCCCACTGGTTGACCATGATCGGAAGATCACGCCAGCTTTGCAGCCAGCGCGAGAACGCCGTGCCGATGACGGTTTCGGACGTCGGACGGACCACTAGGGGCTCTTCGAGCTTGGCTTCGGGATCGACAACCAACTGGCCGTCTTCCATCTTGAGCCGGTGATGGGTGACCACCGCCATTTCCTTGGCAAAGCCTTCGACGTGCTCGGCTTCCTTGGCGAAGTAGCTCAACGGGATGAACAGCGGAAAATAGCAGTTCTCGTGACCGGTTTCCTTGATCTGCCGGTCGAGCAGCATCTGCATTCTCTCCCAGATGCCATAGCCCCAGGGGCGCATGATCATGCAGCCGCGCACACCCGATTCTTCGGCCAGATCGGCTTCCTGGATGACCGCCTGATACCATGCGGCGAAGTCTTCCTCCCGGGTGACGGGCAGCGCGTTTTTCTTGGTCACTGTAAGCTCGATCCTGATGCACTCAAACAAGGCCCGCGTGCCTAGGCCAGCGCGAGCATCTGCGCAATCACCCGTTTGATAGCGGACCTTATGGGGTTATTTTTTGTCGACTAGATCGTCGATCTTGCGCTGCATCGCCGACAGCTGCGCCTTCAACGTTGCGATCTCGTCCTCGGACGATGCCGATGTCGTTGCCGGAACCAGCGCGCCACCTGGCTGCGCAGGCTCACCCGCGCCCTTGTCCTTGCGCGGGGTGAACGCGCTCGAGGCGGCCTCGAACATTGCGAGGTTCTGGCGGGCAAGCTGCGCGAAGGGGCTGTTCTTGATGCTGCCTTCCATCGCGGTGTGGAATTTTTCCTGGTTTTTGCGGAAGGCGTCCATCGATGCCTCGAGATATTGCGGGATCATCGACTGCATCGAATTGCCGTACATCGAGATCAGTTCGCGCAGGAAGCCAACCGGGAGCATCTGCTGGCCGCTCGACTCTTCTTCCATGATGATCTGGGTGAGGATGTTGTGGGTGATGTCGTCGCCCGACTTGGCATCGACGACCTGGAAATCCTTGCCTTCGCGTGTCAGCTTGGCCAAAAAGTCGAGCGTGATATAGCTCGATGACCGGGTGTTATACAGACGGCGATTGGCGTATTTTTTGATGATGATGACATCATCCGAATCCGAGGTGCCAGATTTGGCCATGCGCGCATCTCCCGATAAAAGCTTCGCTACTGTAGCACCGCATCATAGTGCACTGCAACATGCGCCCCGTCCGTTACCGCTTTTCCTTGCGCTCGCCCGCCAACAGCTCGCCGACGACCCGGCGCGCCTGCTTTCGCTATTGCAATCACTTGAGCGGTACAGCGCCGCAGACCGCGGCTTCATGCGGCCTCCCGGTGAGGTTTTGCTGCACCACGGCAAGACAATGCTGCGCAGCGTCATTGCCCGCGCACCCCAGCCAGTGTCCCCGCACGGGACGCCGCAGATCGTATTCGTCCCCTCCCCGATCAACGCGCCGCATGTGCTCGACATGGACGCGGATTGCTCGCTGATGGGCTGGCTGGCCGACCAGGGTATCGCATCGGCGCTGGTCGACTGGGGCGCCACCGCACCCAGTGATCGCGCAGATACGCTCGACACTTTGGTCACCGACCGATTGCTGCCGCTTCTGTCGCAACTGCCCGGGCCGGTCCATCTGGTGGGATATTGCCTTGGCGGGCTGATCGCGATGGCGGCGGCCTGCCTTACCGATGTGCGCAGTCTGACGCTGATCGCAACGCCCTGGCATTTTGGTGGCTACGAGCCTGAACGCCGCGCGGAACTCATGCGGATGTGGGCGCACCACCGACCTGCATGCGAGCAGATGGGGCTGGTGCCGATGGAGGTGATGCAACACGGCTTTTGGACCTTGTCGCCCGACAAGCTGGTCGAGAAATATCTGAAGTTCGGTGGCATGGAGCCGGACAGCGCCCCGGCGCGCCGGTTCGTCGCGATCGAAGACTGGGCCAATGGCGGCGAACCGCTGCCGTTCGCCCTGGGCGAGCAACTGTTCGAACAGCTCTATGGCGGGGATATCACCGGCAAGGGGGAATGGATCGTCGGTGGCGTGCCGATCTGCGCGCAAAACCTGCGCGGGCCGGTCCTCGAGTTCGCCTCGGCCAGCGACGCCATCGTGCCATTGGCCTGTTCGCCCGATCTGCCCGGTCGGCAGGTGCTGGCATCGGGGCATGTCGGCATGGTCGTCGGCAGCAACGGGCCAAAACAGCTCTGGCCGATGTTGAAACAATGGATTCTGGCACACGAAACGCCTAACTAGGCACAGAGCATTTTTCCCCAGCCAAACCCTTGTGCAAATGGAGACACCCAATATGTCCAGCATCGTCATCACCGCTGCCAAGCGGACCCCGGTCGGCAGCTTTCTGGGCGCTTATGCAGCTACCCCTGCGCACGAGCTTGGCCGGATCGCAATCGAGGCAGCGCTCGCCCAATCGGGCTTGAGCGGCGAGGATGTTTCAGAAGTGATCCTGGGCCAGGTGCTGACCGCAGGACAGGGCCAGAACCCGGCACGACAGGCATCGATCAATTCCGGCATCCCCAAGGAAGTGCCAGCCTATGGCGTCAACCAGGTCTGCGGATCGGGCCTGCGTGCGGTCGCTTTGGGCTTCCAGTCGATCGCGAATGGCGACGCCGATATCATCGTTGCGGGTGGCCAGGAAAACATGTCGATGTCGCCGCATTGCCAGATGATCCGTGCCGGTCAGAAGATGGGTGACCTGAAGCTCGTCGACACGATGGTCTATGATGGCCTCACCGATGTGTTCAACCAGTACCACATGGGAATCACCGCCGAGAACCTCGCCGAAAAGTACCAGATCAGCCGCGAGGCACAGGATCGCTTTGCGGTGCGGTCTCAGAACCTCGCCGAACAAGCCCGCGCCGACGGCCGTTTCATGGACGAGATCGCGCCAGTCACGATCAAGGGCCGCAAGGGCGACATCACCGTCACCGATGACGAATATATCCGCGCCGGAGCAACCTATGAAAGCGTTGCTGGGCTCAAGCCCGCATTCAAGAAGGACGGATCGGTTACCGCGGCCAATGCGAGCGGGCTCAACGACGGCGCGGCGGCTCTGGTGCTGATGCGCGAGGAAGACGCCGCCAAGCGCGGTCTCACCCCGCTGGGCCGCATCGCAAGCTGGGCCTCGATGGGCGTCGACCCTGCGCTGATGGGCATCGGCCCGGTCTCGGCCAGCCGCCGCGCGCTTTCCAAGGCGGGCTGGAGCATTGCGGATCTCGACCTGATCGAATCGAACGAAGCCTTCGCCGCGCAGGCACTTTCGGTCACCCAGGAAATGGGCTGGGATCCGGAAAAGGTAAACGTCAATGGTGGCGCAATCGCCATCGGCCACCCGATCGGCGCCAGCGGCGCGCGCGTGCTGACGACGTTGCTCTACGAAATGGGTCGCCGCGATGTGAAGAAGGGCCTCGCCACCTTGTGCATCGGTGGCGGCATGGGCATTGCAGTGTGCATCGAGCGGTAAAGGTACCCTTGTTTTCCGGCGAAAGCCGGAATTCAGGGGTCAAATTGCATTGTAATGGCTCTGGATTCCGGCTTTCGCCGGAAAACGGAATTTGATGCGACAGCTTTTCAATCCACCCAGATCCGCTCGAAGCGTCGTCCAATCTGGGTCAGCCATTCATACTGGCTGATCCCGGTCGCGGCCTCTGCTGCGGGCAGATCGAAATCGGCGGTGATCCAGTCGCCTTCGCCCAGATCGGGCGCAGCGCTGATGTCGATGCAGGTGAGATCCATCGACACCCGCCCCAGCAACGGCAGCCGCGCACCGTTGTGGGCGAAGCCTCCGATCCCCGATAGCCCGCGCTTGAAGCCATCGGCATAGCCCAGCGACAAAGTCGCGGTGCGCATAGCCGCCGGTGCGGTGAAAGTCGCGCCATAGCCGATGCTGTCACCCGCCTGCATCTGCCGGACCTGGAGCACCCGCGTCTCGATCCGCATGACGGGGTTGATGATGCCGGCGAGCGCGCCGCAGGGGACCCCGCCATACAGCGCAAGACCTGGCCGCGTACAATCATAGCGATAGCCACTGCCGAGCCCGATCCCCGCGCTGTTGGCGAGGCTGTAGCGGCGGGCACTCACCCCAGTTCGGACCTCGTCGAACCTGAGGCGCTGCGTCTCATTCTGCGCGCTATCCTCATCGGCGGAGGCGAGGTGGCTCATGCAAAGATCGATATCCAGCCCTGTGCAGTGCCCTGCGACATCTTCGCGCCAGTCGAGCCCCAGCCGCCCCATGCCGGTGTCTATCATGACATGACAGGTGCCGCCGCCCATCGAACGCCAGCGCGCGATCTGATCGGTGCTGTTGAGCACCGGCACCGCGCCGATGGCCTTGGCCAGCGCTTCCTCGCCCGGCGCGATCCCGTGCAACACCGATATGCGCGCAGGATCGACCAGCCCGGCCAGCGCTTGCGCCTCTGCCCAATGCGCGACGAAGAAATCGCGGCAACCCGCAGCCGACAACCGCGCCACGACATCGCGCGCGCCCAGGCCATAGCCATCGGCCTTGACCGCAGCCCCCGCGCTCGCCGGTTCGC
Organism: Blastomonas aquatica; assembly: GCF_014639875.1. GTDB lineage: Bacteria > Pseudomonadota > Alphaproteobacteria > Sphingomonadales > Sphingomonadaceae > Blastomonas > Blastomonas aquatica. Next base: position 257,822 of record NZ_BMGD01000004.1, read on the forward strand.
TCAGCCAGCCCAGCGCCTGCCAGTTCGACACGAGCGCAGCGCCATCGAAAACCAGCCGCATGTTGGCGCAGGCCTGTTCGATCTCAGCGATGTTCCGGCTCCACGCCCGGCCGGTGGGTTTCCTGCAGCATGATCATGCTCACCAGAAACGCCATCAGCACCACGGCCCAGGTGTACCACAGCCCCGAATAGGGGTTGCCGGTCTTGGCGATGATGAAACTGGCGATAAACGGCAGAAACCCACCAAAATAGCCGGTGCCAAAGTGATAGGGGATCGACATCGAGCTGTAGCGGATCCGCGGTGGGAACATCTCGGAAAGCAAGGCGGCGACCGGGCCATAGGTTGCAGCCGACAGCGCGCCCAGCCCTGCCAGCGCAGCCACGATCACCGCGATGCTGGCCATCGGCGGCACGCGCGGCGTGAAATCGTATCCGGCATTTGCAAGCGCGGCATCGACGCCTTCGTTGCTGATGTCGGAGACAATGACATCGCCGATCTTGACCGCAACGCGTGGCCCCTGGGTCAGCGTGTACCCCACGCCTTTGGCGGTGAACTGCGCAAGCAGCTTGCCGCAATCGGTTTCCTGCTCCTTGGCGAACGGCGAATAGTCGCAATTCGGACCCGAGATCACGACGGGCGCGCGCTCCATGGCGGTCTTGAGCGCGGGATTGGCGACGCTTCCGATCAGCCAGAACAACGGAAACACCAGCACCAGGGTCAACGCATAGCCCCACACGATCGGTTTCTTGCGGCCCAACTTGTCCGACAGCGATCCGAAATAGATGTAGAACATCATCGAGATACAGGCTGACCCGCCAACGATGATCTCAGCCGCAGTGTCATCCACCCGCATCGGCCCTTTGAGGAACGACAGCGCAGAGAACATCGCGGTGTACCAGATCACGGTGAGGCCCGCGGCAATCCCGAACAGAGCGACGAACAGCCGCTTCTTGTTGCCGGGATAAGTGAAGCTTTCGACAAACGGATTGCCGGCAAGCTCGCCATCGGCTTTCATGGCCTTGAACACCGGGCTTTCGGACAGCTTGAGCCGCATCCACAAAGACACCGCGAGCAGCAACAGCGACAGCAGGAACGGTACGCGCCAGCCCCAGTCATTCCAGGTTTCATCGCGCATCACCGCCTTGCAACCCAGCACGACGATCAGGCTGAGCACGAAGCCCCCGACGACGCTGGCCTGGATGAAGCTGGTATAGAAACCGCGCTTTTCGGGTGGTGCGTGCTCCGAGACATAGATTGCAGCGCCGCCATACTCCCCGCCCAGCGCAAGCCCCTGAAGGATGCGCAGCAGAATGATGATGATCGGCGCGGCGATGCCGATGCTGTCGGCCGACGGGATCAGACCGACACCGGCGGTGGCGATTCCCATCAGCGTCACCGTCACCAGAAAGGTGTATTTGCGCCCCAGCCGGTCGCCGAGAAAGCCGAACAGGATCGCGCCCAGCGGGCGGAAGCCGAAGCCCACGGCAAACCCTGCCCAAACCAGCAACGTCTCCAGCGTCACGTTGCCGCTGGGAAAGAACGTCCGCCCGATGATCGCGGCGAGCGTGCCGTAGATGAAGAAATCATACCATTCGAAAATGGTGCCCAGCGATGATGCGCCTATGACCAGCCGGATTTCCGACTTGGTCGGCTTGGCCGTAGTCCCATCTGCTGTTGCGTCCGCTGCGACCGTTGCGGCCATCCAGCATCTCCCCGAAAATCGTCCCCGTTATGGCGTCAGTCTATGGCGGCGATTTCGAGCGCAATCAACTGCCGAACCGACTGACGCCGTACCGGTCATTCCAGCTCGAGGATGACCGCATCGACGGCAAGGCTATCGCCTTCGGCGGCGTTGATTGTCTTGACCGTCGCGGTCTTTTCGGCGCGCAGGATGTTTTCCATCTTCATCGCCTCGACGATCGCGAGCGGCTGACCTGCCTGCACCGTATCGCCCTCGGCGACGTGCAATTTCACCAGGAGGCCCGGCATCGGGCATAACAGGAAGCGCGACAGATCGGGCGGTACCTTTTCGATCATGTGGCGCGCATGCTGCGCAACATGCGCGGGCAGCACTTCGAAACGGTGGGTTGCACCGCGCGCGGTCAACGCAAAGCCGGTGCGCGTGCGCTCGACCTTGACCGCGAGCTCGTCGGCTACGTCCTCATCGCCGAAGTCGGCAATCGCCATCCGGTCGCCGGGCGTATAGCCCATGCTCATGTCGACGATCGTGCCATCGACAACGATCGCGTCTTCGCTGACCGAGACTTCCATCGCGACATCGCCCTGGCGCACGCGCCATTCGGATGGTGGGGTCAGCCGGTTGCCAAGCTGACCGCTGACCCGCAAGGATCGGTCGGCCTCGGCGGTGGCAATGAACGCTGCGATCGCCGCGAGCCGCTGAAGCAGTTCGGGGGACGCGGGCGCGCCCATGAAACCTTCGGGATATTCCTCGGCGATGAAACCGGTCGTGATCTCACCCGAGCGGAAGCGCGGGTGCTGCATCAGCGCGGAGAGAAAATCGAGATTGTGCCCCGGGCCCTCGAGCTCGAACCGGTCGATCGCGGCGATCTGCCGGTCGATCGCTTCGATCCGGGTATCGCCATAGGTGATCAGCTTGGCGATCATCGGGGCGTAATGGATCGAGACCTCGCCGCCCTCTTCGACACCGTCGTCGACGCGCACGCCCTTTTTCTGCTTGGGCGGGTTGTAGCGCACCAGACGGCCGATCGAGGGCAGGAAGCCGCGATAGGGATCTTCGGCATACACCCGGTTCTCGACCGCCCAGCCCTCAAGTTTGACTTCATCCTGGGTGAAGCCGAGCGGTTCGCCATTGGCGACACGGATCATCTGTTCGACCAGATCGAGCCCGGTGACCAGTTCGGTCACGGGATGCTCGACCTGAAGCCGGGTGTTCATTTCGAGGAAGTAGAAGCCATCGCCGGTCTTGTCCGCGCCCGAGACGATCAGCTCGACCGTGCCGGCGCTGTAATAGCCGACGGCACGTGCCAGCGCGACAGCCTGCTCGCCCATCTTCTTGCGCATTTCGGGGGTGACGAACGGCGACGGCGCTTCTTCGACCACCTTCTGGTGACGGCGCTGGATCGAACATTCGCGCTCGTTCAGATAGACGATGTTGCCGTGCTGATCGCCCAGCACCTGAATCTCGATATGACGCGGCTGGAGGATGAACTTCTCGATGAACACGCGGTCATCGCCAAAGCTGGCAAGCCCCTCGCGCTTGGTCGCCTCGAAGCCTTCGCGCACGTCCTGCTCATTGTACGCGAGCCGCATGCCCTTGCCGCCACCGCCGGCAGAGGCCTTCATCATCACCGGATAGCCGATCTCTTCGGCGATCCGCACCGCATGCTCGGTATCGTCGATCTCGCCAACGAAACCGGGGACGACATTGACGCCCGCCTGCAGCGCAAGTTTCTTCGATTCGATCTTGTCGCCCATCGCGGCGATCGCGCCCGGAGGGGGGCCGATGAAGGTGATGCCCGCTGCCTTCAGTGCTTCGGCAAAGCTGGTGCGCTCCGACAGAAAGCCATAGCCGGGGTGCACTGCGTCTGCCCCGGTTGCCTTGCACACCTCGATGATCTTGTCCGCGAGCAGATACGACTGAGACGCAGGCGACGGCCCGATATGCACGGCCTCGTCGGCCATCTCGACATGGGGGCTGCGCGCATCGGCGTCCGAATAGACGGCCACCGTCTTGATGCCCATCTTGCGGGCGGTGCGGATAACCCGGCAGGCGATCTCGCCCCGGTTGGCGATCAGGATTTTGGTGATTGGCATGTGATGTCAAATCCACTTTTTGGGTCGTGCGCGACCGAAGTTGGGAAAAGGAACTGGAGCGCCTCGGGCGAGACGCTGTGATAGATGGTGGCGTGGGTCAGGTCGGGGCGCGGGGCGTAGCACCAGGTCTGGTCCGCACGTTTGCTGGCACCCAGCGCGGCGATCAGCCGATCGACCCCGGTCTGCATCTCGCGGCCCTCATCGGCGATCGTCAGATACAACCGGTGCGGCTTGGCAGAAGGCTTGGCGAGAAACGCGCCCGATGCCTTGGCCAGCCGCTCGTCATCCCACCACAGGCTGGGGCTGATCGCGGCATAATGATCGAACAGATCGGGCTCGGTGAGATAGGTCTCGACGATGAACAGCCCGGCGAGCGATTCGCCGATAACGCCGGTTTCGCCCGCGCTGCGGTATGATTTCGCGACCATCGGTATGACCTCGTCGCGGATGAACGCGCGGAATGCCGCCGAACCGCCTGCGGTCGGAAACTCCTTGAGCAGCGCGGCGTCCTGCGTCGGCCCGGTCAGTTCGCGCCTGCGGTCCTGCGTGGCGATTCCGACAACGATCACATCCTGCGACCTCGCCCAGAGTGCGCCAAGTGCGCTGGTGCCGGTTATATGCAGAAAGTCCTGATCCAACCCGCCGTCGATCAGATACAGGACGGGGTAGGTCTTGCCCGATGTGGCGTAATCTGCAGGCAGATAGACGTTGACGGTACGGTCCTGCGCCAATGGCTTCGACGCCAGCGTGTGCGTTTCGCCGATGGTGATCGGCACCGGCTGCGCGGCGGCGGGTGATACGCAGGCGAGTGCGATACCGAGCAGGATAACGAGAGGTCGGATCACTTGGTCTGGCCCGCCCCATAAAATCCGTCATCCTGAACTTGTTTCAGGGCCCATTTCTCCCCACGCGGCTTCGGCTGCTGTGGCACGATGGGTGCTGAAACAAGTTCAGCATGACGGAGGAGAGAAGCGGATTTCACTCCGCCGCCTCCAGATGCCCATGCGGTTGCGCGGCCATCGCTTTCATGCCCAGCTTGGAGAGCAGCGCGCCGTCCTTGTCGTCGCCGGCGTTGGGCGCGGTGAGCAGCTTGTCACCGGTGAAGATGCTGTTTGCGCCCGCCATGAAGCACAAGGCCTGGCAGCTTTCGGACATACTCTCGCGGCCAGCACTCAAGCGCACCATCGAGCGCGGCATCGTGATGCGCGCGACGGCGACCGTGCGGACGAACTCGATCTCGTCGATCTTTGCGAGCGGCGTATCGGCAAGCATGTCGCCCAGCACGGTGCCCTTGACCGGGACAAGCGCGTTGATCGGCACGCTTTCGGGGTGCGGCATGGTGGCGAGCGCGTGGATGAAGCCGATGCGGTCCGACCGCGTCTCGCCCATTCCGACGATGCCGCCGCAGCACACGTTGATGCCCGCCGACCGGACGTTGTCCAGCGTCTCCATCCGGTCCTCGAAGGTGCGGGTGGTGATGACGTTCGCGTAGTTCTCCGGCGCGGTGTCGATATTGTGGTTGTAGTAATCCAGCCCCGCATCGGCGAGCTGCTTCGCCTGGGCCGCGGTCAGCATCCCCAAAGTCATGCAGGTTTCCATGCCCATCTCGCGCACGCCCTTGACCATCGCGGCGAGCTTGGGGATGTCCTTGTCCTTGGGGTTGCGCCAGGCCGCGCCCATGCAGAACCGGCCCGAGCCATGGTCCTTGGCCTGGGCAGCGGCCTGCAACACCGCTTGCACGTCCATCAGCTTGGTCGCCTTGACGCCGCTGTCGGCATCCTTGGACTGGCTGCAATAGCCGCAATCCTCGGGGCAGCCGCCGGTCTTGATCGACAGCAAAGTCGAGAGCTGGACTTCGTTGCGCGGGAAGTTGGTGCGGTGAATGCTCTGCGCCTCGAACATCAGGTCGTTGAACGGCAGGTCGAACAGCGCGGTGATTTCTTCGCGGGTCCAGTCGGTTTTCATTTCGGCGGTCACTCAAAATCTCCGTTTGTGTCGAGCAAAGTCGAGACACGTATGCGGCAGGTCCCTCGACTTCGCGCGGGACAAACGGGTGGGGGTGGTTGGGGCTGTCACTCGGCAGCTTCCTGCAACGGCGGCATATTGTGCCCAAGCAATCGCAGCACATCGGCGGCGCATTCGACGACGTTCGATCCGGGGCCGTAGATGCCTTGCACCCCGGCATCGCGGAGGAAGTCGTAATCCTGCGGCGGGATGACGCCGCCAACGATGACCTTGATATCGTTGCGACCGGCGTCCTTGAGGCCCGCAATCAGCGAGGGGATCAGGGTTTTGTGTCCGGCAGCGAGCGATGATGCACCGACGACATCGACGTTGCTCTCTAGCGCCAGCACTACCGTTTCCTGCGGCGTCTGGAACAGCGGGCCTGAGACGATCTCGAAGCCCAGATCACCAAAGGCCGATGCGATAACGTTTGCCCCGCGATCATGCCCGTCCTGGCCCATCTTGGCGACGAGCAATTTCGGTTTACGTCCCAGACGGCGCTCGACGGCTTTCACGCCCTCGACCACCTGCGCCCAGCGGCCATCATCGACATAGGGCGCGCTGTACACGCCCTTCACCGGCGTCGGCACGGTCGCATAGCGACCGAACACGTCCTCCATCGCCTGGCTGATTTCGCCCAAAGTCGCACGAGCCCGCGCGGCATCGACCGCGAGCGCCAGCAGATTGCCATCGCCCTTGGCACCCTCACGCAACGCATCGAGCGCCGCCTGGCACGCCACCGCATCGCGCGAGGCCTTGACCGAAGCGATCCGGGCAACCTGGCCTTCGCGGACCTTGGCGTTGTCGACGTTCAGCGTTTCGAGATGGTCCTCGCTCGGCAGGCGATACTTGTTCACCCCGACCACGACATCCTCGGCGCGATCGACCCGCGCCTGGCGTCCGGCGGCGGCTTCCTCGATCATCGCCTTGGGCCAGCCCGCAGCGACGGCCTTGGCCATGCCGCCTTCGCTCTCGACCCGCTCGATGATCTCCCACGCCTTGTCGACCAGCTCCTGCGTCAGGCTCTCGATGTAATAGCTGCCGCCCAAAGGATCGACCACGTTGGTCATCCCGGTCTCTTCCTGGATCACCAACTGCGTGTTGCGGGCGATGCGGGCGGAGAAATCGGTGGGCAGCGCGATGGCTTCATCGAGCGCATTGGTGTGCAGCGACTGCGTACCGCCCAGCATCGCGGCCATCGCCTCGATGGTGGTGCGGATGACGTTGTTATAGGGGTCCTGCTCGGTCAGCGACACGCCCGAGGTCTGGCAGTGGGTGCGCAGCATCTTGGAACGTTCGTCCTGCGCGCCCAGATTGGTCATCACCCGGTGCCACAGCACGCGCGCGGCGCGCAGCTTGGCGATTTCCATGAAGAAGTTCATGCCGATGGCGAAGAAGAAGCTCAGGCGGCCAGCAAACTTGTCGATGTCGAGCCCCGAGGCGACGCCGTATTTCACATATTCCATGCCGTCGGCGATGGTGAAGGCGAGCTCCTGTACCTGCGTGGCCCCTGCCTCCTGCATGTGATAGCCGGAGATCGAGATGCTGTTGAACTTGGGCATCTCGCGCGACGTGTAGCCGAAAATGTCCGAGATGATCCGCATCGAAGGCTCGGGCGGATAGATGTACGTGTTGCGGACCATGAACTCCTTGAGGATGTCGTTCTGGATGGTCCCGTCGAGCAGCTTGCGATCAACGCCCTGCTCTTCGCCAGCGACGATGAAGAACGCGAGGATCGGGATCACCGCGCCGTTCATCGTCATGCTGACCGACATCTTGTCGAGCGGAATGCCGTCGAACAGGATCTTCATGTCCTCGACGCTGTCGATGGCGACGCCCGCCTTGCCGACATCACCGGTGACACGCGGGTGGTCGCTGTCATAGCCACGATGGGTGGCCAGATCGAACGCGACCGAAAGCCCTTTTTGCCCAGCGGCAAGGTTACGGCGATAGAAGGCGTTGGATTCCTCGGCGGTGGAGAAACCGGCGTATTGCCGGATCGTCCAGGGGCGGCCCGCATACATGCTCGCGCGCACCCCGCGGGTGAACGGCGCAAAGCCGGGCAGGCCGGGATTGACCGACACATCGTCCGCGGTATACAGCGGCTTGACCGCGATCCCCTCGGGCGTCTGCCAGGTAAGATCGCGTCCCTTGACCTCCTTTTCGGCCAGAGCCTGCCAGTCGGCGATTTTGGGTGTATCGGTCATTCTATCGGTCCCGTGTGTCTGATCAGCTGCCGGTGAAGTTCGGCTTGCGCTTTTGCAGGAAGGAGATTGCGCCTTCGCGCGCATCGTTGGTGTCGCCTGCGATCTTCTGACCCTCGGCTTCGCGAGTCAGCGCAGTGGCGAAATCGCATTCGAGCGCTTCGACCAGGTTCTTGCGCATGATGCCGAGTGCCACGGTGGGCATCGACGCAAGGCGTTTGGCAACCGCCATTGCCTCATCCATCAGGCTGTCGTGCTCGACGACCTTGTAGACCATGCCCCAGTCGTGCGCCTTGGCGGCGGGAATCTTTTCGCCCAGCATCATCATCTCGGTCGCGCGCGCCTTTCCGATCAGCCGGGTCAGCATCCAGCTCGCGCCGCCATCGGGCACCAGGCCGATGTTGACGAACGCCTGCAGGAAATAGGCTTTCTCGCTGGCGACGACGAAATCGGGCGCAAGGCCGATCGAGCAGCCGACGCCTGCGGCAGGTCCGTTGACCGCGCTGATCGTCGGGATGTGCAGCCGGTGCAGCTTGAGCAGCATCGGGTTGTAGTGCTGGGTCAGCGCCTTGTAGCTGCCCTGCCCGCCCGAGATCGAGCTGTCACGCCCGCCGGTCAGGTCCGCGCCGGAGCAGAAACCCTTGCCCTCACCGGTGATCACCAGCGCGCGTGCATCGCCCAGATGATCGAGCGCATCGTTGATCTCGCCCGCCATCGGCAGCGAACAGGCATTGAGCCGCTCGGGTACGTTCAGCGTGATCGTGGCAATCTGGTCGGCGATATCGAGCTTTATGGTTTCGTAGGTCATGGTCGCAACTCTCTCCTGTTATTCTTCCCTCTCCCTTGACGGGAGGGGGTTGCGAAGACTTGGCGCTGCAAGCGCCTAGTCGAAGCTGGGAGAGGGTGAAACGACCGCACGGCGCGCACCGCCCCCCTCTCCAAGGTCCGGTAGCCGACTTGCGTCGGCAACCTCCCCTATCCTCCCCCGCAAGGGGGGAGGAGCATGTATCAGTGCCCCTCGCCCGGCTTCGGCGTCTCCATGATCTCGGTCAGCACCCCGCCCATGTCCTTGGGGTGCACGAAGAAGATCAACGTGCCATGCGCGCCGATCCTCGGCTCACCCAACACGCGCTTGCCCATGCTCTCTAACTCCGCTTTCGCCGCGTGAATATCGGGCACCTCATAGCACATATGATGCTGCCCACCGTTCGGGTTCTTCTCGAGGAATGCCGCGATCGAGGCATTGCCCGGCAGCGGCTCGATCAGCTCGATCTGCGTGCCATTGAGCGCGCCATCGGCGCCAGGCGTATCGACAAAACACACCTTCACCCCCTGTTCCGGCAAATCGAACGGCTCATGAATCTCGGTCGCACCCATGACATCGCGGTAGAAGACGATGCTGTCCGCGATCGAAGGCGTGGCAACGCCGATATGGTTGAGACGGCCTAGTTTCATTATCTTCTTTCAATCATCCGATGGGCAACTGCCATCAGGCTTAGCATTAGTCGTAATCGACAACTCCAGCGTGGAGGCTGAGTCGATATACAAACGCGTTCCATCTTCAAATTCGAGCAGAACCTCAGTCGCCTTGAAACGTCGAACATGACTCAGAGCTCGACCAGACAACATTTGCGTGGCCCGGCTTGCTTCTTCATCAAGAGACAGCATGTCACTCACAGCGGAATATTATCGTGCTTCTTCCACGGATTCTGCAACTGCTTGTTCCGCAGCTTCCTGAGCCCCAGCGCGATCCGACGCCGGGTCGAATGCGGCATGATCACCTCGTCGATAAAGCCCTTGCTCGCCGCCACGAACGGGTTGGCGAAGCGCGCTTCATATTCCTTGGTGCGCTCGGCGATCTCGTCCGCCGTCTTGCCGCGGAAGATGATCTCGACCGCGCCCTTCGCGCCCATTACCGCGATTTCGGCAGTGGGCCAGGCGTAATTGAGGTCGCCGCGCAGATGCTTTGAGGCCATCACGTCATACGCGCCGCCATAGGCCTTGCGGGTGATGATGGTGATCTTGGGGACGGTTGCCTCGGCATAGGCATAGAGCAATTTCGCGCCGTGCTTGATGATGCCGCTGTGTTCCTGCGCCACGCCGGGCAGGAAGCCGGGGACGTCGACGAAGGTGATGATCGGGATCTCGAAGCAATCGCAGAAGCGCACGAAGCGCGCGGCTTTCTTGGACGAGTTGATGTCGAGGCAGCCTGCCAGCACCATCGGCTGATTGGCAACCACGCCCACGGTGCGGCCCTCGATACGGCCGAAGCCGGTGATGATGTTGCCTGCATGGGTCGGCTGGATCTCGAAGAACTCACCCTCGTCGAGCGTCTTCCTGATCAGCTCGTGCATGTCATAGGGCATGTTCGGGTTGGCCGGGATCAGCGTATCGAGACTGTTCTCGATCCGGTCGAACGGGTCGGCGGTCGGGCGCTCGGGCAGGTCCTCGCGGTTCGACAGCGGCAGATAATCGATCAGGTCGCGCGCGGCGAGCAGCGCCTCGATGTCGTTGTCGAACGCGACATCGGCGACGCCCGACTTGGCGGTGTGCGTCACCGCGCCGCCGAGCTCTTCCTGCGTCACCACCTCATTGGTCACGGTCTTGACCACATCGGGCCCGGTGACGAACATGTAGCTCGAATCCTTCACCATGAAGATGAAGTCGGTCATCGCGGGCGAGTAGACTGCGCCGCCAGCACAAGGCCCCATGATCAGGCTAAGCTGCGGCACGACGCCGCTGGCGAGCACGTTGCGCTGGAACACCTCGGCATAGCCGCCGAGCGACGCCACGCCTTCCTGGATGCGCGCGCCGCCCGAGTCATTGAGGCCGATCACCGGCGCACCGACCTTCAGCGCCATGTCCATGATCTTGCAGATCTTCTGCGCGTGCCGCTCCGAGAGCGAACCGCCGAACACGGTGAAATCCTGGCTGAACACAAAGACGAGCCGGCCATTGACCGTGCCCGACCCGGTGACGACGCCATCGCCGGGAATGATCTGGTCCTGCATGCCAAAGTCGGTGCAGTTGTGCTCGACGTACATGTCGAGCTCTTCGAAGCTGCCGGGATCGAGCAGCACGTCGATGCGCTCGCGGGCAGTCAGCTTGCCCTTGGCGTGCTGTGCCGCGATCCGCTTGGTACCGCCACCCAGATGCGCCTTGTCACGGCGCTCGGCGAGTTCTTCCAATATGGCCTGCATCGCGTCCTCTTGTCTGAAATTCGGTACGCATCCTTTTCAGCCTTTGAAGCCTCGCGCAAATGTTAAATTGCAAACTTGCAAAGCGCATGTTTGCAAACTAGCTCTGCCATATGTCGACCCGCAAGCGCCTCTATGCCGGATCGCGCGTCCGTGCCGCCCGCCGCCGTAGCGGGCTCAATCAGGCGGCGATGGCCGAGGCGCTGGGGATTTCGGCGAGCTATCTCAGCCAGATCGAGAATGACGAGCGGCCAGTGACCACCGCCGTGCTCACCGCACTGTCGCGGCGGTTCGCGTTCGAGAGCGACGATGGCGCGGGCGCTGCTCCCGCTGTCCAGTTGCAGGCAGTGCTCGATGATCCGCTGTTCGCAGGAGCGGACATCGACCCTGCCCGGCTCGCGCGCTGGCAGGAGGTGCAGCCCGATTTTGCTGCGATGCTCTCGACGCTGTATCACGGGTACCGTCAGGCGCAGGAGCGCGCTGCGATGCTCGATGACAGCCTTGCGGGCACCGGCCAGCACACCGCGCGGCTGCCGTGGGAAGAGGTGCGCGACTGGTTTCACGAGGCGGGCAACTATATCGATCTGCTCGACCGCGAGGCCGAGCGGATTGCGGGCGAACTTGGGCTGGCGCTGACCGCCGAGGGCCTGATTGCCCGCCTGGAAACCCGCCATGCCATCATGGTGGCCGGTTGGCAGGGAACGGCGGTCGATTCCGCGCTCAGCCGCTTCGACCGGGAAAGCCGCACATTGTCACTCGACCGCAGCATGGCGCCTGCATCGCGATATTTTCAGCTTGCCCACCGGCTGGTTGCCGAGGAAATGCGCGATTCCATCGCCGCGCTCGCCGCCAGTGCGGACCTGCGCAGTGAACAGGCGCGACGGCTGGTCGCGGTGGGGCTTGCGAACTATGCCGCCGGTGCACTCGTCATGCCCTATACCGCGTTCCGCAACGCCGCGATGGACTGCCGTCACGACATCGAGCAGCTGAGCCAGCGGTTCGGGGTGAGCTTCGAGCAAGCCTGCCACCGGCTGTCGACGCTGCAGCGCCCCGGCGCCCGGGGCCTGCCGGTGTTCTTCTGCCGCGTCGATATGGCGGGCAACATCACCAAGCGGCACAGCGCCACCCGGCTGCAGTTCGCGCGCTTCGGCGGGGCGTGTCCGCTCTGGGTGGTGCACGAGGCCGCGGCGATCCCCGATCGCATTCTGGTGCAGCTCGCCGAGACCCCCGACGGGGTGCGTTATGTCTCGATGGCCAAGGGGCTGGTCAAGCCATCGGGAAGCTATGGCCGCAAGCCACGCCGCTATGCCGTGGCCTTGGGGTGCGAGGTCGAGCACGCGCGGCATTTCATCTATGCCGACGGGCTCGATACGACGGCGGTGGGTGCGGTCACTCCGATCGGGATCGGCTGCCGCACCTGCCCGCGCGATAACTGCGACCAGCGCGCGTTCCCGCCCACCGATCGCCCGTTGCTGATCGACCCCGACCGGCGCGGCATGGTGCCGTACCGGATCGGGTAGTCGATAAGCGCTTACTTCATCAGCACAAGCTCTTCGGCCATGCTGGGGTGCAGCGCGACGGTGTCATCGAACGCCTGCTTGGTCAGCCCTGCCTTCACCGCGATCGCGGCGGCCTGCAGGATCTCGGGCGAATCCGGCCCGATCATGTGCAGACCCAGGATCTTGCCCGAAGGTTCTTCGGTGATCATCTTGTACAGCCCGCGCTCGGCGCGGTGCGCGAACACGTTGCGCATCGGGCGGAAGTCCGACGAGTACACGCGGATATTGCCATAGCGGTTGCGCGCCTCGCCCTCGGTGAGACCCACTGAAGCGATCGGCGGCTGTGAGAACACGGCCGTGGGGATGCAGTTGTAATCGACCGTGCTGGGCTTGTCGCCGAACACGGTGTCGGCAAACGCTTGCCCCTCGCGGATCGCCACTGGGGTCAGCTGCACCCGGTTGGTGACATCACCCACCGCATAGATGCTGTCGCACGACGTCTTGCTGTATTCGTCGACCGGAATAGCACCCTGATCGTCGGTTTCGATGCCCGCGTGCTCCAGACCCAGCCCCTCGACATTGGGGACGCGGCCGGTCGCAAACATCACGATATCGGTGTGGATCGGGTCCTGGCCCTTCAGATACACGTCGAACGTGCCGTCCTCGCGCTTTTCGATCTTCTCGAACGGCGCCTTGAACTTGAACTCGATCCCCTTGGTCATAGAAATCTGCAGCAGCCGGTCACGAAGCGATTCATCATAGCCGCGCAGGATGTTGTCACCGCGGTTGACGATGGTCACCTTGGTGCCAAGACCGTTGAGGATACCGGCGAATTCGTTGGCGATATAGCCGCCGCCCGCGATCACCGCGCGCTTGGGCAGCTCTGCCAGATGGAACATCTCGTTCGAGGTCAGGCAGTATTCCGACCCCGGAAACTCGGGAACGAACGGGCGCGCGCCGACCGCGATCAGGATGTACTTCGCGCCGATCTCCTTGCCGCTGGCGAGCTTGACCCGGTGTGGCGCGAGGATCGTCGCGCGTTCCTCGATGATCGTGACGTTGTGATTGTTGAGCGTGGTCGTGTAAGCCGCATTCAGCCGATCGACATCGCCCAGCACGCGGTCGCGCAGGACATTCCAGTCGAACGTCGCGCCTTCGATGGTCCAGCCATAATTCTGCGCGTCTTCCAGATCCTCTGCGAAGTGTGATCCATAGACCAGCAACTTCTTGGGAACGCATCCCCGGATGACGCAGGTGCCGCCGACCCGGTATTCCTCGGCCACCGCGACCTTGGCGCCATAGGATGACGCGATGCGCGAGGCGCGTACCCCGCCCGATCCTGCGCCAATGACGAACAGGTCGAAATCATAGTCACTCATGTACTCAAACTCCTGGGAAACGCAAAAACATCGACCTTAAAGTCCTGCGGCCTCGATCAGGGCGCTGGTAGACGGGTCGAATTCGCCGGATTGGCGGTCGTCCATGGATTTGGCGATTTCCTTGCCGAGTTCAACTCCGAACTGGTCAAAAGGATTGATCCCCAGCAGCATCGCGTTGGCAAAGGTGCGGTGTTCGTAGAACGCCAGCAGCGCGCCCAGACTGGCGGGATCGACACTGTCGAGCAGGATCGTCGCCGACGGGCGATCACCAGGATAGGTGCGCTGCGGGTCCTCGCTGGCCTTGCCCTGCATCAAGGCTGCGCCCTGCGCAAAGCAGTTGGTCAGCAGCGCCTGGTGGTGCGCCTCGTCAAACTCGTGCGCCGCAAGCCGCGCCGCGATGAACTCGACCGGCACCAGATGGGTGCCTTGGTGCAACAGCTGGAACACCGCGTGCTGCGCGTCGGTGCCGACCCCGCCCCAGGTGATCGGCGCGCTGGGACGGTTCAGCGCGGTGCCGTCGCGCATCACCTGCTTGCCGTTGCTCTCCATCTCGAGCTGCTGGAGATAGCTTGGCAGCAGCCGCAGCCGCTCGTCATAGGCGAACACCGCGCGGGTCTGGCAGCCGCGCGCCTGCGCGTAATACAGGTCGGCAAATGCCGCGAGCACCGGCATGTTGCGCTCCCACGGGGCAGTGGCAAAATGCTCGTCCATCGCAAGCGCCCCTGCGCGGAAGGCGGCAAACCCCTCGTTGCCCAGCGCCATAGCAACCGGAAAGCCGATGCTCGACCAGACCGAATAGCGTCCGCCGACGCTCTCGGCAAATGGCAGGATGCGGGTCTCGTCGATTCCCCATTCGGCGGCCTTGTCGGGCGCTGCGGTCAGCGCGACCAGTTGACCGAACGGATCGTCCACCCCGCCTTCGCGCAACCATTCGATCGCGCTGTTGGCGTTCATCAGCGTCTCGGTGGTGGTAAAGGTCTTCGAGGCGATCGCGACCAGTGTCTTGGCCGGATCGAACTTGGCAACCGCCTCGGACAAAGCCTCGCCATCGACATTGGCGACGACGGCGACGTCATAGCGATCGGAATCGCGGCACAGCGCATCGATCACCAACTTGGGACCCAAGGCCGACCCGCCGATGCCGATGTGCAGGATATGCTTGATCTCGCCGAACGTGCCTTCGTCGACCGCTTCGACCAAAGCCGCCATCCGGTGGTGCAGAGCCGCCGCCTGCTCGACCGCATCGGCAGCGCCCATGCCGCGTTCGGCGGGATGCTCGGACGCGCGATCCTCGCTGGTGTTGATCTTCGCGCCGGACAGGAACTGGTCGCGCATTCCGGCAAGATGCATGGTTTGCGCAAGCTCACCGAACAGCTCGACCAAGCCGGCGTCCAGATGCGTCTTCGACAGATCGAACAGCATGTCGGTGCCGCAAATCGCAATCCGGTGCGACAGCATGGCGAGCCGGTCGGGATCGCTGGCGAACAACTGGGTCAGCGTCGGACGCGGCGTTTCTGCAATCGATTGCCAGATGGCATCGGCACTGGTGGGCATGGGGGCTCTCTTTCCTGGAAAAGGGTCTTCGTCGCGGGTTTAGCGGGGCATTTCCAGCTTGGCGAGGGCCTTCGCCGCAAGCCTTGCTGCGTCGAGAGGGGCTTGACGGCGGATAGGGTCATCCGCAAAGGGAGAAAATGACCGAAACCGCCGTAAACGCCCCGAAACCCAAGTCTGAAACGGCGGATTTTCTGCAGTTTCTGGTCAAGCTGGCGATTTTCTTCTTCATCTTGCGCAGCTTCATCATTTCGCCGTTCAACATTCCTTCGGAATCGATGCAGCCCCGGCTGGTCGTCGGCGACTATCTGCTCGTGTCCAAATGGTCCTATGGCTATTCGCGCTACAGCCTGCCATTCAACCTGCCGCTGATCCCGGGACGCATCCTGGCCAGCCAGCCCGAGCGCGGCGACGTCGTGGTGTTCAAGGCGCCGCCGACCGCGAGCGCCGACTATATCAAGCGGGTGATCGGGCTTCCCGGCGACACCATCGAGATGCGCGACGGCACCGTCTGGCTCAACGGTGAGGCGGTCAAGAAGCAGCGGGTTGCCGATTTCGTCATCCCCGTATCGCCCAACACCCGCTGCTATGATCGCAGCTTCGAGGTTCCGGCCACCGACGGCACCGCAGTGTGCAGCTACCCGCGTTTCCGCGAGACATTGCCCAATGGCAAATCCTATTTCGTGCTCGACCTGATCGATGCGCCCCGCGACACCACCGAGGCGATCATCGTGCCTGAAGGCCATATGTTCCTGATGGGCGACAATCGCGACAACAGCCTCGACAGCCGATTCCCCGCGATGGAAGGCCAGGGCATCGGGATCGTTCCGCAGGATCACCTTGTCGGCCGCGCTCTGGTCTCGGTATTCTCGACCGATGGATCGGCGAGCTGGTTCCTGCCCTGGACGTGGATCACCGCTGCACGCTGGGACCGCATCGGGGAAGGGTTTTGACCGCACCGGTCGATTTCACGGCGCTGGGCCCCATCATAGACCATGAACCGCGCGACGCTGCGCTGTTCGTCCAGGCACTGACCCACGGCAGCACCGGCCAGACCCCCGATTACCAGCGGCTCGAATTCCTGGGTGACCGGGTGCTGGGCATGGTGATGGCCGATCTGCTCTATGCGCGCTTCCCCAAGGCGGCCGAGGGCCTGATGTCGGCATTTCTCAACCGGCTGGTGTCGCGGGAAAGCTGCGCGCAGATTGCCCGCAACTGCAACCTTGGCCCGCTGATCCGGCTGGGCAAGCAGGCGCGCGACGATGGCGGCACCGGCAGCACCAACATCCTGGGCGATGTGGTCGAAGCATTGATCGGTGCGCTCTATCTCGATGGCGGGATAAACGCGGCGCGACGCTTCATCGAGCGGCACTGGGCCGACAAGATCGACGCGATCAGCGAGGCGCCGCGGCACCCCAAGTCTGAACTCCAGGAATGGGCCGCCGCGCGCAACCGCAAGACGCCGACCTACACCATGCTCGGCAAGTCCGGGCCGGACCATGACCTGCGCTTTACCGTGCGGGTCGAAATCAAGGGACTGGGCGTGGCAGAAGCGACCGGCAGCAGCAAACAGGAAGCCGAAACGCTTGCCGCACGGCAGTTTCTGGCGGAGCACACCACATGACCGATACCAACACCCCCACCCCCGACGCGACCTCCAGCAAGACCAGATGCGGCCTTGTCGCCGTGCTCGGCGCACCGAACGCGGGCAAATCGACGTTGGTCAATCAGCTGGTCGGCCAGAAGGTCGCGATCACCAGCCCCAAGGCGCAGACCACGCGGGTCCGGCTGCTGGGCATCGCAATCGCCGACAACACCCAGCTGATGCTGGTCGATACGCCGGGTATCTTCGACCCCAACCGCCGCTTCGACCGCGCGATGGTCAGCGCCGCGTGGGAAGGCTCGGACGGCGCCGACGTCATCGCCCTGGTGGTCGATGCCAAGGCCAAGCTCAACGAGCGGCTGACGACTTTGGTCGAGCAGCTCGCCACCCGCAAAGAGCGTAAGATCCTGGTGCTCAACAAGGTCGATATCGCCGCCAAGGACAAATTGCTGATCCAGGCGCAGAAGCTGCACGCTGCGGGCAATTTCGACGAGGTCTTCTTCGTCAGCGCGATGACCGGCGATGGCGTTCCCGAGCTCAAGGCGTGGCTCGCGAATGCGATGCCCGATGGGGTGTGGCACTATCCCGAAGACCAGGTCTCCGACGCCAGCGAACGCATCCTGGCGACCGAAATCACCCGCGAGCAATTGTTCAACCAGTTGCACGCCGAACTGCCCTACGCTAGCGCGGTGGTCCCCGAAAAATACGTCACCCGCAAGGACGGCTCGGTCGAGATCCACCAGCAAATACTCGTCGCACGCGACACCCAGCGCGCGATCGTGCTGGGCAAGGGCGGATCGCGGATCAAGGAAATCGGCGAAAAGGCGCGCACCGAGCTATCGAAGGTGCTCGGCGTCGACGTCCACCTGTACCTGCACGTCAAGGTGCAGGAAGGCTGGGACGAAGACCGCGAGATTTATGAGACGATCGGGCTGGGGTGGGTGAAGTAAGGGTTGGAACAGATTTTTGAATCTGAAAATTATTTCTGCATGTTTTGCTAAACCCGAACCATTCATAGCTTTGCGTGAATTCTCTTTCGCGTTGATTAAAGTCAGTCGACAATTCTATAGGTAATTGCGAGGCTTCGACAATGTCGGACAACAATTCAATAGATTCCAGTCAGGTACTTGTAGAACACTTCAAGGCTGCTCTTGATGCCGTGATTGCGGCTGTGCATACGGAATTAGCAGCAGGAAAAAAGCCAAAGCCGAAAAACCGTGAACCAAGTTTGTCCATGCGTGAAAACGGAATGCCTTCGCTCAGCGACGGAAATTACTGGGATGAGACGGGGCCACGTCAATATGCCGATCTCCTTAATCGCGTGACTGATGTAAGCCGCCCTTTTGCCAATGACAAATTTGAAGTTGGACGATTCCCGGAAGTGGACGCACTAGTCGATTTCGTTGCCCAGAATCAAACCTGTTCACCAGTTTATCAACTCAATCCCGAAATTGCGGATGAAAAGCAGTTCAATTTCAACCGAATTAAAATCGAGCTGCAACTTGAACACGCCACAAATCGATATTTCGCGCGCTTCGGTGAAGTGCCGGTTGATAAGAGGCGCCGGATAGCGCTGCTCAGACCCTTCGTCCGCGGCTTGTTTTCGGAGAGGCTCGACATCACGAACTTGATACCGATCACCTTGGTGAAGTTCGACTTCGATCGCATGAGGATCGCTGACAACGCTTTTGTTTTCCGAATGAGTGACGCGCTGCAGCGTGCGCGATGGTCCGGCAAAGCCTATGGCGCGAGTGGGCACGAAGGCGTCCTATCTGCAGCAACCCATGCTTTCGCCATAACCGGTTGGCATTGGCCGAATACATCATGGTTGCAGATGGCAAATAACTTGTCTGTTCACAATGCTGAGCTTCGCGAGGAAATTGATTTACTGTTTGCTGCGCTTCGCCTAGCGACAGGGGTCTCCACCGGATATGCGCAGGAGCTGCGTGTAAACCGAGGTTGGACGCACTTCCAATGTGACTTGCCTCCAGAACTAGTAGCAGCAGGTGCACGCCGCTATCCTGAAGAATTTGACGATTTTGGATGGATGCAACCTGATCTGCCGACTGTCACTCGCAGCCAGATGCGCGATGTCCAGAAAATTGTAAGCCAGATGCGCAAAGTCAAAGATGAGCGGCTGATATTGGCGCTCCGGCGCTTTAATGGGGCAATGATCCGCAGCGAGATGGCGGATGTGATACTCGACGCAACTATCGCGCTTGAAATTCTTCTAAGCGATGGAGACAACCAATCTATAGGCTACAAACTGAGGTTGCGGGCGGGTGCCCTCGCCAATCTTGACCGGCCGGGTAGTGGACTCGAGATAAGCGAGACAATTAAGCAGGTATATGAAGCCCGCTCCCGCATTGTTCACGGTGGCCGAAGGACCAAGACCCAGAACGCTGCAGCTAAGGACGAAGTGGCCAAGGAATCCGCACTGGGCACGCTGAGAAGAATGTTGCTAATTTTGCTCGACCACCCCCGGTTTCTTGACCCGAAGACGATCGATTCTGAGCTGCTGCTGGGCTGAACAGATTCGGGTACACGATATTTAATTGGCACGAAGCTGTCAGCGCCTCCTGACATTGGCCTTTTTCCGGCGAAAGCCGGAATCCAGAGCGACTACAGAGCGACCCGACTCCTGGACTCCGGCTTTCGCCGGAGAACGGTTGTACGTTTTTCGACCCTCGCGAGCCAACCCTCTCCACTCCCGCTTGCGGGAGGGGCAGGTCCGGCTTGCCGGACCGGGGTGGGCTAGGAGCACAAATGTCTGTTCAGGCCCACCCCGGCCTCGCCTGCGGCTCAGCCACCCCTCCCGCGAGCGGGAGTGGAGAGGGTTGTGTCAGGCTTCTGTCTTTGCTGGCTTTTTCGGAGCGGTCTTTTTTGCCGCCGGGTTCTTGGCTGCGGCCTTCTTTGCCGGAGCCTTGGCCGGGCCATCCTTCGCCGGAGCATCCTTCTTCACCGCCGCCTTCTTAGGCGCCGCCTTCTTAGGCGCCGCCTTCTTAGGCGCGGGCTTCTTGCCCTTTTTCGCCGGCGCCTTGGCCGCGCGTTCGGCGATCAGTTGCAGCGCGACATCGAGCGTCAGTTCGTCCTTGTTCACATCCTTGGGGATGGTCGCGTTGACGCTGCCATCGGTGACGTATGCTCCATAGCGGCCGTCCATGATCTTGACGTCGGTGTCGGTGGCGGGGTTCTTGCCCAGCACCTTGAGCGGTTCGGGTGCCGCGCGGTTGGAGCGGCCGGGGTTGGCGAGCGCTTCGGCGAGCTTGACCACGGCGGCGTTCATGCCGGTTTCGAACACCTCCATCGTGCCGCCCAGCTTGGCGTATTTGCCGTTGTGCGACAGATACGGGCCATAGCGGCCGATGCTCGCGGTGATGACCTCGCCGGTCTCGGGATGCGCGCCGATTTCGCGTGGCAGCGAGAGCAGTTTCAGCGCCCATTCGAGCCCGAAATCCTCACCCGGAACATCCTTGGGGATCGACGAGCGCTTGGCTTCCTTGCCTTCGCCAAGCTGGACATAAGGGCCGAAGCGACCGCTGCGCTTGGTGACGGGTTCGCCGCTGACCGGATCCTTGCCCAGTTCCTCGGGTCCGGAATCCGCGCCATCGCCTTCGCCGCCGCCCTGCGCGAAACGCCGGGTGTATTTGCACTCGGGATAATTCGAGCACGCGACGAACGCGCCGAACTTGCCGCCACGCAGCGCCAGACGACCTTCGTTGCACTTGGGACACAGCCGCGGATCACCGCCATCGGCGAGCTTGGGAAACAGATAGGGCTCGAGGAAGATATCGAGCTCGGCGGTGATCTCCGATGGCTGACGGAGCATGACCTCGGCGGTTTTGGGCTTGAAATCGCGCCAGAACGCCTCGAGCACCGCGCGCCATTCGGCACGCCCGCCGCTGACATCGTCGAGCTCTTCTTCCAGTCCCGCGGTGAAATCATACGCGACATAGCGTTCGAAGAAGCGTTCGAGAAATCCTGTGAGCAAACGCCCCGATTCCTCTGCAAAGAAACGGTTCTTCTCGACCTTCACATAGCTGCGGTCCTTGAGCACCTGGATGATCGAGGCATAGGTCGATGGCCGCCCGATGCCCAGTTCCTCGAGCCGCTTGACCAAAGACGCTTCGGAAAAGCGTGGCGGGGGCTGGGTGAAATGCTGGACCGCATCGACCGACTTCTTCGCCGGGCTGTCACCCTTCGACATGATCGGCAGCAGGCTGCCATCCTCGCTGTCGGTATCATCAAGCCCTTCCTCGTAAAGCGCGAGAAAGCCGGGGAACTTGACCACCTGGCCGTTGGCGCGAAGCGCGGTGCGCCCGGTGCCGTCGACCAGTTCGACCACGGTCCGTTCGAGCAGCGCGGTTGCCATCTGGCTGGCCAGTGCCCGCTTGAAGATCAGGTCATACAAGCGCGCGTGATCCGCCGATCCTGCCCTCTCGCGGCTGAAATCGGTCGGGCGGATCGCCTCGTGCGCTTCCTGTGCGTTCTTGGCCTTGGTCTGGTACTGGCGCGGGGTCTCGGGGAGGTAATGGCCCGAATAGCGATCCGAAATCGCCTTGCGCGCTTCCTGGATCGCGCCGGGGTCCATCTGCACCCCGTCGGTCCGCATATAGGTGATCGCGCCGTCCTCGTAGAGCGACTGGGCGATCCGCATCGTGTGGCTGGCCGAGAAACCGAGCTTGCGCGCGGCCTCCTGCTGCAGCGTCGATGTGGTGAATGGCGGCGGCGGATTGCGCTTCAAGGGCTTGGTCTCGACCGTCTCGACGACGAAGTGCCCGGCCTCGACCTTGGCCTTGGCGGCTTCGGCCGAGCCGGAATCGCCCAAGGACAGCTTGTCGAGCTTCTCGCCCTCGAGCCGGACCAGGCGCGCGGTGAAGGGCTGGCCGCCCTGCTCCATCTGCGCGCTGACCGACCAGTATTCCTGCGCGGTAAACGCCTCGATCTCGCGCTCGCGCTCGACGATCAGCCGCAGCGCCACCGACTGCACCCGGCCTGCGGACTTGGCGCCGGGCAGCTTGCGCCACAGCACCGGCGAAAGCGTGAAGCCCACCAGATAATCGAGCGCGCGCCGGGCGCGATAGGCGTCGATCAGATCGGTATCGAGCTGGCGCGGCGCGGCCATCGCTTCTGTCACCGCCTTTTTGGTGATCGCGTTGAAGGTGACGCGCTCGACCTCCTTGGGCAGCACCTTGCGCTTGGTCAGCACTTCCAGAACATGCCAGCTGATCGCCTCGCCCTCGCGGTCAGGGTCAGTCGCTAGGATCAGTCGGTCGGCCTTCTTGGCCTCGTCGGTGATCGCCTTGAGCTGCCGCGTTTTGTCGCCATAGGCTTCCCAGACCATGTCGAAATCATTGTCGGGATCGACCGAACCATCCTTGGGCGCGAGATCGCGGATATGGCCGTACGAGGCCAGCACCCGGTAATCGGAGCCAAGGTATTTTTCGATGGTCTTGGCCTTGGCCGGCGACTCGACGATAACCAGTTGCATTGATTGGACTTTCTGAAAGCTCTCGCGTGTGCGTATAAGCTGGGGCGGGTTATCCGCATTCGTCAAGGGCGTCCATAGGGCTAAATTGGCGTCAGATCAGTGACACGCTAGATCAGTGACACCCGGCCGGCCGCATGCCGCTCGATCAATCCGCCCAGTTCCAGATCGAGCAGGATCATCTGCACCGCGCCGCTATCGATGCCCGACTGGCGCACCAGCTCGTCGATGCCGACCGGCGATTGACCGAGCAGGCTGATGACTTCGGCGCGGGCCTGGTCGTCGGGTTCGCGCAGCGGCACAGCGGGGCTGTACTGGATTGCAGACGCTGCCACCCGCTGGGTCTGCCCTCCGGCGAACGGCTCGATCAGTTCGAGGATATCACCGACGCTCTGCACCAGCGTCGCCCCGCCGCGGATCAGCTCGTTGCACCCACGCGAGCGCGAATCGAGCGGTGAGCCCGGGATCGCCATGACGTCGCGCCCCGCCTCTGCCGCCAGCCGCGCGGTGATCAGCGACCCCGATTTGGGCGCAGCCTCGACCACGACAGTGCCCAGCGCCATCCCGGCGATGATCCGGTTGCGATAGGGAAAGTGCCGCGCCAGGGGCTCGGTGCCCGGAGGCTGTTCGGCGATGACCAGCGCGCGCACGCCCATCCCGGCCTGAAGCGAGCGGTTCTCGGGCGGATAGCTGATATCGATCCCCGATGCGATCACGCCTGCTGTGGAGGCAATCCCCTCGCCTGCGATCCGCATCGCGCCTTCATGAGCCGCCGTGTCGATGCCGCGCGCGAGCCCTGAGACGACCAGATACCCCGCCTCGCCCAGTTCGCCTGCGATCTGCCGTGCAAAGCGGCAGGCAGCAGCGGAGGCATTGCGCGCGCCGACCATGGCGATCGCGGGGCGCTTGAGCAGCGCCGCCTCGCCCCGGATGGTGAGCACCGGTGGCGCGTTGTCGATATGGCCGAGCAGTGCGGGATAATCGCCATCATCGGCGAACAGATAGCGCGCGCCTGCGGCCTCGACCCTGGCGACTTCGGCGGAGACCTGAGCGTTCGTCGCAATGCGCATCGCGCGGCCGCCTGCGCGCTGGACCAGATCGGGCAGCGCTTCGAGCGCCGCCACCGCTGTGCCGAAGCGCGTCATCAGTTGGGCAAAGCTGATAGGGCCTATGCGATCCGAGCGCAGCAGGCGGATGCGAGCGAGATGCTCGGCATCAAGCACGATTGCTGCTCAGCTTGCGGAGGATTTGCCGATCCTGGGCTCGGTCCCGGCGATCAGACGCTGGATGTTGCCGCGATGCTTCCAGAGCACGAAGCCCAGCATGATCATGAACACCCACAGCGCCTGCTCCCGTCCAAACCCCCACGCCGCCACCGGCATCGCCGCTGCCGCCATGATCCCGCCAAGCGAGGAAAACCGCGTGGCAAACGCCACCGCCAGCCACACCACGGCAAAAACGATACCCAGCGGCCAGTAAAGCGCAATCGCGATGCCAAGCAAGGTCGCAACCCCCTTTCCGCCGTTGAACTTGAGCCAGATCGGATACAAATGCCCGAAAAATGCGCCCAGTCCGGCGATCGGCCCGCTGCCGGGAGCAACGCTTTCGGCAATTGCGATGGCCACCGCTCCCTTGCCCAAATCGAACAGCAATGTCGCTGCTGCCAGCCCCTTGCGGCCGGTGCGCAGCACGTTGGTCGCACCGATATTGCCCGATCCGATACTGCGCAGATCGCCTGCACCCGCCATCCGGGTGAGGATGATGCCGAACGGGATCGAACCCAGCAGATAGCCCATCAGCAGGAGCCCACCGAGCGAAGCCACCGCGATTCCAGCCAGATCTTCCATCGCAGCCATTCCCAATCCAAGCAGCGCAAAACGTCTGTTGCGTGCATAGGCAAAGCGGCGGTTTTGGCAAGCATGGTTGATCGCAGCCGGGTCGATGCTAAGCGTGGCGGATGACGACACCTTCGCCAGCGCCGCCTGCTTCGACACTTCCCGAAATCGCCGCCGATGCGCCGCTGCTTTTTTTCGATTCCGGCGTCGGCGGGCTGACCGTGCTCGACGCCGCGCGCAAATTGCTGCCCGATGCGCCGATCGTCTATGCCGCCGATTTTGCTGGGCTGCCTTATGGCGAAAAGAGCGAGGCAGAGATCGCCGCGCGGGTGCCTGCGTTGCTTGGCCGGCTGGTCGAGCGCTATCGCCCGCGATTGATCACCATTGCGTGCAACACCGCATCGACCATCGCGCTGCCCCAGGTGCGCGCCGCGCTCGATCTGCCGATTGTCGGTACCGTTCCGGCAATCAAACCCGCATCAGAGCAGTCGCACAGCCGGGTCATCGGCGTGCTGGGCACCGAGGCGACCGTGCGCCAGCCGTACGTCACCAACCTTGCGCGCGAATTTGCCGGCGACGCCACCATATTGCGCTTCGGTGCGCCCGAACTGGTGCGGGCAGCAGAAATGAAGCTGCGCGGCGAGGTGCCCGATCCTGCGATCTTCGATCGTGCCGTCGCCGGACTGATCAGCCAGGAACGCGCGGTCGCGATCGATACCGTGGTGCTCGCCTGCACCCACTTCCCGCTGGTGCAGGATGAACTCGCGCGCGCCTTTGGTCGCCCGGTCACCTTCGTGCATGGCGCAGAAGGCATCGCCCGGCGGATCGCCTATCTGACACGCGGCCAGAGCTATGTCGGCAATGGGCTGCGCTTTGTGTCGACCGGCCCTGCGGGCGACGTGGTGCCTTATACGCCGATGCTGAAAACACGCGGTTTTTCTGCGTTCGACACATTGTAGTCGGCCCCGGGTTGGCCTGTCGGTCGCAGGGTTTGCCGATCGGCTGATCGATTGGCCCGATCATGGAAATGTGCAATTTCAGTTGGCCCCTGCGTGTCGCTTCGCATACCTCACGACGAGTTTGGGGCGAGCCTGCGAGCATTTCGCTGGCGCACAGTGGGACAATTTGTCCACCCTGTTTCAGCCCCCAACCGAGCAGTTGCGAGCCGTTATCGCTGGAAATGCGGGATTTAATTGCTATGAATGCGCCAGCCAACGCGTAAGCAATGGGTCGCTTCTCACCAGCGCAACGGCATGAGTTAACACTTGTCAGGACTAAGGTGGCCGCGTGAACTACGATCAGATTTTCGAAGCTGCGATTGACCGGTTGCACGCAGAAGGCCGCTACCGGGTATTCATCGACATTCTGCGTAATAAGGGTTCTTACCCCAACGCCCGCTGCTTTCACGGCCACAACGGTCCCAAGCCGATCACCGTGTGGTGCTCCAACGATTACCTGACGATGGGCCAGCACCCCAAGGTGATCGAGGCGATGGAAGAGGCGTTGCACAATGTCGGCGCAGGCTCGGGTGGCACGCGCAACATCGGCGGTAACACGCATTACCACGTCCAGCTCGAACAGGAGCTGTCCGACCTTCACGACAAGCAGAGCGCACTGTTGTTCACCTCGGGCTATGTCTCGAACGATGCGACTCTCTCGACGCTTGCCCGAATTCTGCCGGGCTGCATCATCTTTTCCGACGAGCTCAACCACGCTTCGATGATCGCAGGTATCCGCAACTCGGGCTGCGAAAAGCGCGTGTTCCGACACAACGATGTCGAGCATCTCGAAGAGTTGCTCGCTGCAGAAGACCCTGAGGTTCCCAAGCTGATCGCGTTCGAAAGCGTCTATTCGATGGATGGCGATGTCGCGCCGATCCACGCGATCTGCGATCTGGCGGACAAGTACAACGCGCTGACCTATCTCGATGAGGTCCACGCGGTGGGCATGTACGGCAAGCGCGGCGGCGGCATCTCAGAGCGCGATGAAGCCGCTGACCGCCTGACGATCATCGAAGGTACCTTGGGCAAGGCTTTCGGCGTGATGGGTGGCTATATCGCGGCCGACCAGCGCATCATCGACGTGATCCGCAGCTATGCCCCCGGGTTCATCTTCACCACTTCGCTGTCGCCGGTTTTGGTGGCCGGCGCGCTGGCCAGCGTGCGGCACCTCAAGCAGTCGAGCGAAGAGCGCGACGGCCAGCATGCCGCCGCTGCAATGCTGAAGCGGTTGTTTTCCGAAGCCGGCCTTCCGGTCATGGACACCACTACGCATATCGTACCATTGATGGTCGGCGATCCGGTCAAGGCCAAGCGGATCAGCGACATGCTGCTCGCAGAATATGGCGTGTATGTGCAGCCGATCAATTTCCCCACCGTACCGCGCGGGACTGAGCGGCTGCGGTTCACCCCCGGCCCGTCACACGACGAGACGATGATGCGCGAGCTGACTGCGGCATTGGTCGAAATCTGGGACCGGCTCGAACTGCGCAAGGCCGCCTGACCGGATGGCGCCGGCCCGCTACAGCCTGGGAGCCATCGTTCTCCACTGGCTGATAGCGGCGGCACTGGCCTTCCAAATTGTCTTTGCCGACTCGCTTGAAGGTCCGCGCGGGCCCGATCTGTTCGCGCGCTATCAACTCCACAAATCGATCGGCATTACGATACTGCTGCTCAGCCTCCTGCGGGTCGGCTGGCGGTTGGTCACCCCGCGCCCTGCCCCTGTGCCCGGACCGAAATGGGCGATGACGCTGTCCGGGCTGGTGCATCTGGGCTTCTATATCGTCATGATCGGCGCGCCGCTGACCGGTTGGATATTGGTTTCGACCTCGGACGTCAGGGTCGATACCTTGCTGTTCGGGTCGATCCCCTGGCCGCATCTTCCGGTACCTCAATGGCTGGGCGATCCGGCCGAAGAAGTCCACGAGATCCTGCCCAAAGTAGGTATCGCGCTGTTCGTGCTGCATGTCGCAGGCGCGCTGCGGCACCAGTATCTGCTCGGAACGCCGATCCTGGCGCGGATGCTGCCCGGCGGGCGCGGCAAGGCGATGGGCGCGGTTGCGCTGGCCGCCGCGATCATGATCAGCGCGGTCGTGCTGGGCAAGATTGCCGATCCCAAAGGCGCAATGGCAGCGCCGGTTTCGAGCGTGGAAACTGTTCCATCGAGTGTTACCCCCGCCCGGGAGGAAACTGCACCGGTCGAACCGCCCATGGCTGCTGAAGATGAAGTTGCCGAGCCTGTCGTGGAGCACGAGATCAACGAACCGCAAGAACCGCGCACATGGACACTCTCCCCCGGCGGGAGGCTGAACTTCACCGCGCAGTGGAACGGGGATCCGGTCAACGGCAGCTTCTCCAAATGGTCGTCCACGATCCTGTTCAGCCCCGAAGCGCTGGAAGCATCCAGGATCGACGTCAGCATCGACCTGACGTCGGTCGATACCGGCGACAGCCAGCGTGACGGAACGCTGACCGACAGCCATTTCTTCGATACCGCGCGGTTCGCCAAGGCCAGTTACCGTGCAACCCGTTTCAAGGCATTGGGTGGCGACCGATATCGCGCCGATGGCACGCTGACCCTGCGCGGCGTGAGCAAGCCGGTGCCGCTGAACTTCACGCTGACGATCACCGATAACATGGCGCGCGCACGCGGCAGGGCAACGATCGACCGCACCCGCTTCGGGGTTGGCCAGGGTGATTTTTCCAGCACGGCCGAGATTGCAGGCCCGGTCGCGATCAGCTTCGACTTCAGCGCCACTGCCAAAGATTGAAGCTGCTCGCTGGGCTCCCATATGCTGGAGTGATGAGCAGCGCACCCCACTGGATCGAACCCCATCCCCATGGAATTTTCGTCCGCCCCGCCAATGCCTGGATCGATCCCTCGCGTCCCGTATCGCGTGCGCTGGTAACCCATGGCCATGCCGATCATGCGCGCGGCGGTCATGATGCGGTCTGGGCGACCCCCGAAACACTGGCAATCATCAACCTGCGCTATGGCCGCTATCCGGGTGAAAACGCAGTGGAATATGGCCAGACGCTTGACCTGAACGGGGTCAAGGTGTCGTTCCATCCGGCGGGCCATGTCCTGGGATCGGCGCAGATCCGGATGCAATATCGCGGCGAGACCGTTGTCGTCACCGGCGATTTCAAGCGACGCCCCGATCCCAGCTGCGCGGCCTTCGAGCTGGTGCCGTGCGACATCTTCATCACCGAGGCGACCTTTGGTCTGCCGGTGTTCCGTCATCCGCCAACCTCGGACGAAATCGCCAAGCTGCTGGCGATGCGCGCCGCGCACCCCGAGGGCTGCGTGCTCGTAGGCGCCTATGCGCTGGGCAAGGCGCAGCGGGTGATCACCGAACTGCGCGCGCTAGGATACCATGATCCGATCTATCTGCACGGCGCGCTGGAAAAGATGTGCGCGCTGTATGCCGACCATGGCATCGCGATGGGGCCGCTGCTGCCCGTCGCCGGGACCGACAAGGCCGACCTCAAGGGCAGTATCGTACTCGCCCCGCCCTCGGCGCTCGCCGACCGATGGAGCCGCCGCCTGCCCGACCCGGTCACCTCGATGGCATCGGGCTGGATGCGGGTGCGCGCGCGGGCGCAGCAGCGCGGTGTCGAACTGCCGCTGATCATCTCGGACCATGCCGACTGGGACGAGTTGACCACCACCATCCGCGAGGTCGCACCCAAGGAGGTGTGGGTCACCCATGGCCGCGAGGAAGCGCTGCTGCGCTGGTGCGAACTGCACCAGATCAAGGCACGCGCGTTGGCACTGGTAGGCCGCGAAGACGAGGACGAAGGCTGATGCAGGCGTTCTCCGCGCTCGTCACACAGTTGGGCTATACCCGCTCGCGCAACGCCAAGGTCGCGCTGATCGCCGATTATCTGCGCGCGACACCCGATCCCGACCGCGGCTGGGCGCTCGCAGCGCTGACAGGGGAAGCCGATTTCGCGGCGGTCAAATCGTCCGCCGTGCGCACGATGGCGATGGAACGGGTCGACCCCGAGCTTTTCCGGCTGAGCCGTGATTTCGTCGGCGACACCGCCGAGACGGTCGCTCTGATCTGGCCTGAGACCGCGCCGCCCGCCAACGACCTGCGGCTCGCCGATGCGGTCGATGCCTTTGCCGGGGTTAGCCGTGCCCGCGCGCCTGCGCTGCTCGCCGAGTATATGGACCGGCTCGACAGCGATGGCCGCTATGCGCTGATCAAGCTGGCGACCGGCGCGATGCGGGTCGGGATCTCCGCCCGGCTTGCCAAGACCGCGTTTGCGCAAGCCTTCGGGCTCGAGGTCGACGCGGTCGAGGAGGTCTGGCATGCGCTGAGCCCACCATACGCCAGCCTGTTCGCCTGGGGCGATGGTGGCCCCCGCCCTGACCCCGAGGGCACGCCCTATTTCCGCCCGTTCATGCTTGCGCATCCGCTCGAGGATGGGACGGTCGATCTCGCCGACTATGCCGCCGAATGGAAATGGGATGGCATCCGCATTCAGATTGTCCGGGTCGGCGATGACACCCGACTGTTCAGCCGCGGCGGCGATGACATCACGCCTGCCTTCCCCGACATCGCAGCCCATATGCCCGTCGAAGGCGTGTTCGATGGCGAACTGCTGGTGCGCGGGGCTGCGCAAATGGGGGAGGCAGCGAGCTTCAATGCGTTGCAGCAGCGTCTTGGACGCAAGACGGTATCGGCCAAGATGCTCGCCGAAGCGCCCGCGTTCGTGCGGTTGTACGATCTGCTGATCGACGGCACCGAGGATCTGCGCCTCCTGCCATGGTTTGTCCGTCGCGAGCGGCTGGAGGCGCGCATGGCGGCGCTGCCCGCCGACCGGTTCGATCTTTCGCAAATCATCGCCGCGCAGGACTTCGACGAGCTCGGCCGCATCCGCGACGGCGCGCGCGATGCCGCGATCGAAGGCGTGATGCTCAAGCGCCGCGACAGCCTGTATGTGCCCGGGCGGCGTGTCGGACTGTGGTACAAATGGAAACGCGATCCGCTGAGCGCCGATTGCGTGATGATGTACGCCCAGCGCGGCAGCGGCAAGCGCTCCTCGTTCTACTCCGACTACACCTTTGGCTGCTGGAACGAGGATGGTGAGCTGGTCCCGGTGGGCAAGGCCTATTCTGGCTTCTCGGACACCGAGCTCAAATGGCTCGACAAGTTCGTACGGCAGAACACGCTCAACCGTTTCGGCCCGGTACGCGAGGTCGAAAAGTCGCTGGTGCTTGAGGTGGCGTTCGATTCGATCCACGAATCCAAGCGCCACAAATCGGGTATCGCGATGCGGTTTCCCCGGATTTCGCGTCTGCGACGCGATAAGCCGGCGGCCGAGGCGGACACGGTTCAAACGCTGCGGGCACTGATAACCTGACGTTCTCTGGCGAAAGCCAGAGCCCAGGGGCGACATTGCGCTGCACGCGCCCCGGATTCCGGCTTTCGCCGGAAAACGGTGACCTCAGCCCCGCACCACCGCATACTGCGCATAGCCGCGATAGAGGTTGCGGTGTTCGACCAGCAGGCCACGCTCATGTGCGACCTGCCGGACAACGGCTTCCATATCCCGTCTCGGGCTGACCTGAAACCGGTCCAGCCAGGCATGCAGACCGCGCGCGAACCATTCGGGCAAACCCTGCTGTCTTCCAAAGTCGACGATATGCATCCTGCCCCCGGGTGCAAGCGCGGCCGCGCCTGCCTCGATCGCCTGCTCCCAACCCGGTATCATCGAAAGCGTATACGAACAGAACACCCGGTCTACCCGCCCAATCCCGAAAAGCCGCCGCGGGGTAAAGGCGGTGGCATCACCCTTGGTTACCTGTATCCGGTCAGAAAGCCCGGCACGCATGATCGATGCGCGCGCGTTTTCCAGCATGGCTTCGGAAATGTCGAAGCCCAGAAACTGCGCGTGGGGATAACGGCGCGCCGCAACAATCAGGTTTCGCGCCGTGCCGCACCCCATTTCGAGCACCAGCCCGCCAGGCGGAGGCGCGAGATCATCGATCAACCTGTCCCGGCCCAGCAAATAATATTTGCGTGTCAGATCATAAATGTGTCGCTGGGTGCGATAGATGGCGTCCATGCTGTCGGCATGATTGGCGGTGGGCACGCTTGCCTCATTTGAGGACATACAGATGCACCCCGCCATAGATCGAGGAGCGGTCGCGCGCGGTGTATCCCAGCGAATCTTCGGCGCGGTAATCCCACCGGGCGAGCAGATCATCGGGCACGCGTCCCGGGAGCAGGCTGGGCTCGGCTGCGGTACGGAACAGCACGCGGGACCCCGGACGCGCGGTGCGGGTAATCTCGCTCCACAGCAGCGTCAGTTGCTGGTCGTTCATCCAGTCCTGCGCATCGAGCAGGACATAGCGGTCAAGGCTCGCATCGGCGCTCACTTGCAGGCGTTCGACAAAGTTGGCGTGTTCGACCTCGACCCGGCCTGCGCGCGCGCGCACCAGGTCATAATTCGCCGCCTGAAGATACGGCGGCAACGGCTTGTCGGCACCCTTGCCATAGCCACGGCCAAAGGCCTGCCAGGCGAAGTAATTTTCACGGATTTCGAAGTCGCAGGCCAGCTTTTCCAGGCGCTTGCGCAGGACATCTGCCATCTTTTCGTCGCCTGCCAGCGCCTCAAACTGCGCAGGCGGAATTCCCAGACCGAAGAGCGCAGGTGGTTGATCAGTCAACCAGCGGACAAACTTCTTGTCGAACACCGGGGCCAGATGCTGTTCGAACATCGCGCGCTGTTCTTCCAGCGTCGATGCAGTGAGCATCATCTTGAGATCGATTTTGTACAGCCGCGCCAGCAGGTGCGCGGTGCCGATGAAGCCACCCAGCAGCCCACGCTTGTACAGCCCGCTGCTAAACCCGCCGATGCGACGCCGACCGGCCAGATCGCGGCCTTCCCAATAGCTTCGGCTGGTTTCATCCAGATGCGGGCGAATGTGATCGCGATAGGCGCGGAGATTTTCGGCGCGGTCGGCTTCGGCAAAGAAGCGGTGGAAATGCGCGTGATCGGGAAGGTGCTGCGCGGCGACAGCCTTGAGCTTGTTCAGCGCGATATGCGCGGTGTTGAGATCCACCGCGATGATCTGGGCAGGGTTAGCCACCAGATAGGAAAGGACATTGCAGCCACCCGATGCGATGGTGATGATGCGGCTGTCGGGCTGGATGCTGAGCGCCTCCATGTCAACGACGGGGTCTTCCCAGATCTGGGCATAGACCAGTCCCTTGAAGGCAAAGGCAAAGGCGCGTTCGAACAGCCCCTGCTTGCTGACTGTGGTCGATTGGGTAACCGCCTCTGCGATCTTGGTATTGCGCATCGTGCTAGCCATAATGCCTTCGCCCCTTGCTCAGTGGTTGAACCTCTGAATGGGCGCGCTAGGCCGCTTGCGTGACCCGTGCATGACGGATTGGCGACTCCGCCTGTCACAATCCCCAAGATGCATCGTTATGGCCCGGACATAAATAGGCCCGCCGGTCTGGGGGGACCGGCGGGCCTGTGGTGCGCTTGAGGCTAAGGGGTTAACCCGGCATCACCACGGTGTCGATCACGTGCACCACACCGTTGCTCTGCATGACATCGGTCTGGGTTACGATCGACGTGCCGCCCTTTGCGTCAGTAAGGACGACATTTTGACCCTGCAGCGAGGCTGTGAGGGTTCCTCCCTGCACGGTCTTGATCACGGCCTTGCCGCCACCCTGCTCGATCAGCGCGACGACATCGGCTGCGGTCACCTTGCCGGCGACGACATGATAGGTCAGGATCGAGGTCAAGGTTGCCTTGTTCTCCGGCTTCACCAGCGTATCGACGGTGCCGGCGGGCAGCTTGGCGAACGCGTCATCCGTCGGGGCAAAGACGGTAAACGGGCCGGGCGAGGCCAGCGTATCGACCAGGCCAGCCGCCTTGACGGCAGCGACCAGAGTCTTGAGATTGGGCGCAGTGCTGGCGTTCTCGACGATGTTCTTGGCCGGGTACATGGCTGCACCACCGACCATCGCATGATCTCCACCCTTGTGATGGTTGGCGAGCGCGGGGCCGGCAAAGGCGAGGGTCGCTGCGGCGGTTGCGGCAAGAAGGCTGGGGGCAAGAGTTTTCAGCATAAGCGGTATCTCCGTGGGTTGTTTCCGTATCCGCCGGGGGAGCGGGATACGGGGGCAGCTACGGTGCGGATGCCAGGCCGGATGCGGCCCTTTTGTTGAGTCGCTGATTTAACCCGCAAATCGATGCGCTCACAATGCAGACGCCGTGGCGCTGGGCACAGAAAAATTCTTGCCTGTACCGCTCTGGTCCCGATTTAATCGCAGCGTGACAACCGGACGTGGCGTTTCAACCCAGTCCGGACTCGTTCGATACCGTTCGACGGTTTGCCGGGTCACACCAACTCGCTTGGCCGGGCCACACCCTCTCGCCTGGCCAGAGCATGGCGCGGATCACCACCGTCGACATCAAACCGAGCAGCGGCGCTGGCCAGGTTGTCCACCTCATGCGTGAGATTGCGGGCAGCAGCTGATGTCTGCTCGACCATCGAAGCGTTTTGCTGGGTGGCGGCGTCCATGGCCGAGACAGCCGATGTGATCTCGCTCATCGCCGTGGATTGGCCCTGATTATCTGACGCCATGCCGCTCAACAAGTCGGTGACCGCTCCAACGTCGCCTGCGATGGCGGCAAAGGCGGTATCGAGCTTGCCCACAGCCTCGACCGCAGTGACGATTTGACTTTGGGTGATGCCAAGCTGATCGCGCGCACGCTTCGCTTCTTCTTCGGCTCGCATCGCAAGGGCACTGACCAGATCGGCGACAACCGCAAAGCCGCGCCCTGCATCGCCGGCACGACCCGCCTCGACCGCGGCATTCATGGCAAGAACGCGGGTTTGGAAGGCGATCTTGTCGAGTCCGGCGATCACGTCGTCGATGCCCTTGGCGCTGCCGCTGACGTCGTCCATGGCATGCATCGCTGTACGCGCTGTAGTACGGCCACTGTCGACCGTCATCATAGCCTGGTCGGCACGCGCGACGGTGTTCTGTGCGGAGGCAGCGGTCGCCTTCAGCCTTCCCTCGATTTGAATGAGCGCGGCGCTGGCTTCCTCGAGGCTTGCAGCGGTGCTTTCGGTACGGCGGGCAAGATCCTCTGACGCTCGGGCGATTTCGCTTGATCCAGATCGAATTTTGGCGGCGCTATCGCTGACCGCGACGACCGTTCCGTGTACGGACGAAACTGCGTCATTATAGTCCCGCTTAAGAAGCGCATAGTCGCTTGGGAAATCTGCGATGATGCGTTCAGTCAAGCTGCCGGCGGCAAGCGCTGTCAAACTCTTGCCCAGGCTTGTGGTGACGGTCTGGACAATCCGGGCCTGCTCGGCGCGCTCTGCAGCCAGCGCCTCGGCCGCTTTTTCGCGTTGGATAGCCTGCGCATCATTGGCATCAACGAGCGCAACGATGCGCTGCGCCACCCAGATGAGGGTGGCCGCTTCAACGACGAGGATGATCGCATGCAGGGCAATCCGCGCCAGGGAACCATCGCCGCTGAACAGCCATTGCGGCATGATCATACCCAGACCAAGATGGTGCGTCGCAACGACGGCTGTCGCCGCGGCCAGCGCCTTCCAGTCACACAGGATCGATGCCGCCGCAAGCAATGCAAAAAACAGCATGTGCAGATCGGTCTGCCAGACAAGCCCCTCGCTGAGGAACAACAGCAGCGCGGGCATCGCAACCACGGTGATGCTCACTGTCATTCGGGCGCTGGCATCGGTGCGGCGCTGGGACACGAGGGCGGCCGGATAGGCAGCAAGCAGGAGCGCCAGTAGGGCTGCTGGCCATTTGTCCGTAACCTGCAAGATAATGACCATGACACATGCGACAGCCGCCAGTGCCGCGATCAGACCAGCGACAAGTCGCATGCCGACATGGCGAAGGCCTTCGAGGCTGAGATCGGTATTCATGAAATGATCCTCGATGGGGAGCTACAGGCGGCGAAGCGGGAGTTCAGAAGCAGAGCGCCATGGGTTAACGCGGCGGAGGTCAGGGCAGAGCGCGTTCCGTACACAATCAGCGACCCTGAATAGGGTCCCGGTGCGACCCACCGCGCCCCGGTCGGAACCACCCATTCCAGCGTTCGCCCCGGGGAAACAGGCAGCAGGGGGAGCACCAACATCGTGCCTTCGGCCGGAGGCACCAACGTCACCGTCGCTGCCGCGCCGACAAGCGCACACTGCAGGATCATGCCCGGTCGTCGGAAGAGGATCGTCAAAAGATTGAGTCCTTACCAAAACCGCGACAGCATATTGCCGTTGCGCGGCCAGCAATGCAGCGATGCAATTCAAGGGTTACAGCTGCATTATAGGTGGCTCCCGACCCACTGGGGCCCAATGGCCCACTTCGGTGTCAGCAGACGAAAGCGACCGGCGCCGTAGCCGGCAATCGCCGATACGGTGCTTTGCGCTCGCAGCCTGTCGGTCAACTACGGATAGCGACGGCTGATCCTGGTGGTCTAGGTCGGGAGCACGCTGCCTTTCAAAAGCAACGCGCGTCAGATCCGCTGCAGTCGGCCCTGCGCAACGGTCGGTGCGCTGGGCCTATCAGGATCGGGCAGGACCTTAGGTTCCATTGTCAGGATCAGTTCACTGACCTGATCGATGTACTGCCGGTGTCCTTCGGCAACCTCGATACGGGTAACGCCGCCGCGCAGCAGGCGCCCAAGCCGGCGCGGCTGGCCATCGGCAGGGACGATCCACAATTCGGGCTCGGTCTCGGTGACGGGCATGCCCTCGACACGCACCAGCATCTCTGCGGTACTGCTGTCGTAGCGCGCGGTCAGCAGCAGGCCGTCGATCGGCCCGGTCAATTGCGCAACGGCAACATCGGGACTGGGCTGCGGCACAGGCCCGGGGTTTTGCGGAGAAGGCCAGACCAGCGCCAGCGCAAGTATCGCAGCGATGGCAGATGCGGCGAACGTCGCCATCTTCCAGCGGCCTTGCGCAGCCGGAAGTGGCGCAACGGTCGTGGGCATCGCAACCGCCGCCTCAGCATCGATCGCCTGATCGATCAGGTCCATCAGACCCTGCGGCGGCGCGATTTCAGCGAAACCATCGTACAGCGGCGCAAGGCGCACACGCCATTCATCCACCTCGGCGGCAAAGCCAGGGTCGGAGAGCACCAGCCGCAAGGCTGCAGCGCGCTCGGTGCCTTCAAGCAGGCCCAGAGCCAATTCGGCCGCCATGGCGGGCCGCTCGGGCATGGCATCACCGCTCACGCGACAGGCACTCCTTCAACTGCATCAGACCGCGGCGGATCCAGCTCTTTACCGTGCCGACCGGCTTGTCCATCGCCTCGGCGATCTCGGGATAGGTCAGGCCCTGATAGAATCCGGCCCTGATTGCGGCCGCCCGCGCCGGTTCAAGTTCGGCCAGGCATGCGAAAATCTGTGCACGTTCGCCCGATTGGGCAAGGTCAGCCGAGGGGTCGGCGGTATCATCGACCAGCGTCTCGCCCAGATCCACGGGCAGCGGATCTTCATATCGCTGGCTTCTACGCCAATCGATCGCGGCATTGCGTGCAATGGCGCACAGCCAGGCGATCGCGCTCGCCTTGGCCGGATCGAACGATCCGGCACGCTGCCACACCTTGAGATACACGTTCTGCAATACGTCCTCCGCCGCGCCCCTGTCGATGCAGATACGGAGGCAAACGCCATGCAGTTTCGCCGAGGTCATTGCGTAGACGATTCGCAATGCCTCGCGGTCCTGCTGGGCAACGCGGATCAGCGCGGCTTGCAGGTCTGCCCTTCGCGATTCGCTGGCGGGGGTCACCGGATGCTCACGAGGCAAGCGCGCGCGAAAACAGCGCCGGATCGACATTGCCACCCGACAGGATGATCAAGGTCCGGTCATCGACCTCGACCTTGCCGGCGAGCACCGCTGCCAGGGCAACCGCTCCGCCGGGCTCGAGCACCAGCCTCAGTCGCTCATGCGCATGCCGCATGGCGTGAAATACCTCCTCATCGGAAACGCTGACCGCATCGGCCTTGCGTTCCTTCAGGATGCTGTAGGTCAGCGGTGACACCAATGGCGTCTGCAGCGCATCGCACACGGTGTCGGGCGCGTTGGCCTCCACCGGCACAATCTTCTTTCCGCGCAGCGAGTTGCCCATGTCATCCCAGCCATCGGGTTCGACGACGGTAATCCGGGCGCCGGGCATCGCGAGCGCAATCCCTGCAGCCAGCCCGCCGCCGCCGCAGCAACTCACTACCCGGTGCGGATGGATACCGGCTTGAGCGATGATCTGGACCATCGCCTCGAGCCCGGTG
Source organism: Blastomonas aquatica (assembly GCF_014639875.1). GTDB lineage: Bacteria > Pseudomonadota > Alphaproteobacteria > Sphingomonadales > Sphingomonadaceae > Blastomonas > Blastomonas aquatica. The sequence continues at coordinate 295,679 of NZ_BMGD01000004.1, forward strand.
CTGCCCTGCCCTTCGATCACCCACGGATCGTCGAAACTGGGAACCACAACCGCGCCGGTCTCCGCCGCAATCCGGTCGGCAATCGCTACGCGGTCTTCGCTGCGACGATCATACAGGATGACCTCGGCGCCATAGCCGCGGGTCGATTCGATTTTGCGCTTGGGTGCGTCGGCGGGCATGACGATGATCGCCCGCACGCCCAGCCTTTTCGCCGCCCATGCGACCCCTTGTGCGTGATTGCCGCTCGAAAACGCAACCACCCCTCGCGCCCGCTCCTCCTCGGTCAGGTCCGACAGCCGGTGCCAGGCCCCGCGAATCTTGAACGAACCTATCGGCTGCAGGCACTCGGCCTTGCACCACAAGGTCACGCCCTCATATTTGAGCGGCATCAGCGGCGTCGGCGGAAGAATCGCCGATATCTTCTTTGCAGCGCGCTCGATGCCTTCTCGGCTGGGTTTCCGGTCGGGAGAAAGGGGATCACTTGGTTCTGTCATGCAGAGCCTCTATATGCACCCGCTGACAGCAATTCCAGCAATAAGGGAAAACGGACTTTGGGCAAGATTCTGGTGATCGGTGCAGGCGGCGTGGGTTCGGTCGCGGTGCACAAGATGGCGATGAATGCGGATATCTTCAGCGAGATCACGCTGGCGAGCCGCCGCGTGGCCAAGTGCGACGCGATCGCCGAATCGGTGCTGGCTCGTACAGGCGTGACAATCGCGACGGCCGAGGTCGATGCCGACGACGTCGATGCGACGTCTGCCCTGATCGAACGCGTCAAGCCAGACCTCGTCTGCAACCTCGCCTTGCCCTACCAGGATCTCAACATCATGGACGCCTGCCTGCGCACCGGCGTGCATTACATGGACACCGCCAATTATGAGCCGCGCGACGAGGCGAAGTTCGAATATGGCTGGCAATGGGCCTATCACGACCGCTTCAAGGAAGCAGGTCTGATGGCGCTGCTGGGATCGGGCTTCGATCCTGGCGTGACCAGCGTGTTCGCGAGCTATATCAAGAAGCACCTGCTCGACCGGATCGATACGCTCGACATCCTAGATTGCAACGGTGGTGACCACGGCCAGCATTTCGCCACCAACTTCAATCCCGAAATCAACATCCGCGAAGTGACCGCGCCCTCGCGGCACTGGGCGGATGGGCAATGGGTCGAAGGCCCCGCGCTCAGCCACAAGCAGACCTTCGATTTCGAGGCCGTCGGCGAGAAGAACATGTACCTCATGTACCATGAGGAACTCGAATCGCTGGCCAAGCACTACCCCGAGATCAAGCGCATCCGCTTCTGGATGACTTTTGGAGATGCATACCTCAAGCATTTGGAAGTATTGCAGAATGTCGGCATGACCCGGATCGATCCGGTGATGTACGAAGGCCGCGAGATCATTCCGCTGCAGTTCCTCAAGGCCGTGCTTCCCGAGCCGTCATCGCTGGGCGAGACCACCAAGGGCAAGACCAATATCGGCGACATCGCCACCGGCTCGAAGGATGGCCAGGACAAGACGGTGTATGTCTACAACATCTGCGATCACGAGGAGGCCTATGCCGAAACCGGCAACCAGGCGGTAAGCTACACCACCGGCGTTCCCGCGATGATCGGCGCGGCGATGATCCTCACGGGCAAATGGACCGGACAAGGCGTGTTCAACATGGAGCAGTTCGATCCCGATCCGTACATGGACATGCTCAACAAGCATGGCCTGCCCTGGCAGGTGAAGGAATTGGACGCTCCGCTGGCGTTTTGAGCCCTTAGACCTTTCCCCTTGAGCGGAGAGGGTTGGGCGAGGGGCTCCCCCACAAGAACCATTGGGTCGGCGAGAGCAAATCCCCCTCTCACCGGCCCTCTCCCCTCAAGGGGAGAGGGAGTAAATTATGGAAACCAAGGCTGGCGATCCCGGAGCGTTCCGGCATTTCGATCTGAATCGCGTACCCTCGCCTGCATTCGTCGTCGACGAGGCTGCGGTGCGCCGCAATCTGGCGATCCTGGCCAATGTCCGCGACCGGGCAGGCATCAAGATGCTGGCGGCGCTCAAGGCGTTCTCGTTCTGGCGGCTTGGCGATGTCGTCAGCGATTATCTCGATGGCACCTGCTCGTCAGGCCTGTGGGAAGCGCGGATGGCGTCGGAATATTACCGGGGCGAGGTTGCGACCTATTGTGCCGGGTACAAGGCCGACGATCTGCGCGAAATCCTGACGCTCTCCGACCATGTCATCTTCAACAGTCCCGGCCAGATCGCCCGATTCGCGCCGCTGATCGAAGAAGCGCGCAGCAATGGGCAGCAGTTCGATATCGGTCTGCGGATCAACCCGGCGCTGCCGCTGGGTGAGACACCGAAGTACGACCCCAGCCAGCCCCACAGCCGGTTGGGCCATCCGATCGACCAGCTTCGTCCCGAGCATCTCGAGGGTGTCTCGGGGATCCACTTCCACTCCTTGTGCGAACAGGACCTGCTGCCGCTGCAGGAGATTTGGGCCAAGCTCGAACCATTGCTCGAACCCTATTTCAAACAATTGAAATGGCTGAATTTTGGCGGTGGCCATCATATCACCCGCGCCGATTATCAGCGCGACGAACTGGTCGAATTCCTGATCGCGGTGAAAGCCCGCACCGGGTGCGAAATCTATCTCGAGCCGGGCGAAGCGGTCGCGCTCGATGCGGGCATCCTGATCGGCGAGCTGCTCGACGTGTTCGACAACGGCATGAAGGTCGGCATCACCGATATCTCGGCCACCTGCCACATGCCCGATGTGATCGAAGCGCCGTACCGCCCAGCGATGCTCGGTGAACGGCCCGACGCTGAATCAATCCGGCTCGGCGGGCCCTCGTGCCTCGCCGGCGACATCATCGGCGATTACGGCCTGCCCGGACCGATGGAGCCGGGAGAGCGCTTCGCGTTTCTCGATCAGGCCCATTATTCGATGGTAAAAACCAATACTTTCAACGGGGTACCACTGCCGTCCATCTGGTTGTGGAACAGTGCGGATGACAGCCTCAAGGAAATCCGATCGTTCGGATATGAGACATTTCGCGACCGATTAGGGTAAAAAACTGCGTATTTTTCCGCTTTACATCCCAGCACTCGCGCCCTATCTACGCGGTCCGCTGCCCCAGGGGGACTTCCAATAACCGCAAGGCAGCCTTGTCGTTTTATCTGTTTTTTGGGGGTCCCTTGAGTTGCACAATTTCCTTGATGCGCTGGAGCTGATTAAGGCTCTGACACCGGCACAGCCGGTTACGCTGGATCGACCGCAAGCGGCAACGCGCGCGGCTCGGTTCTTCGTTGATCGTTTTCCCGGCAAATCGCTTTATGCGGTCAAGGCGAATCCTTCGCCTGATCTGCTGCGCGTGCTGTGGAATGCGGGTATCACCCATTACGACGTCGCTTCGATAGCCGAAGTGCGCCTGGTTGCCGAGACGCTTCCGGATGCGACCTTGTGTTTCATGCACCCGGTCAAGACTCCCGAAGCGATCGCTGAGGCCTACACCACTTATGGTGTCCGGGTGTTCTCGCTCGACTGCCGCGAAGAGCTAGACAAGATCGTCGAAGCCACCGGTGCGCCCGAAGATTTGACGCTGTGCGTCCGTCTGCGGGTCTCTTCGGAACACTCCGAGCTCAGCCTCGCATCGAAGTTCGGCACCGAACTGACCGAAGCGCGCGATCTGCTGATGGCGACCCGCCAGGCCGCAGACAGCCTTGGCATCTGCTTCCATGTCGGCAGCCAGGCGATGAGCCCGCACGCATATGTCCAGGCACTCGACCGCGTCCGCGCGGCGATCGTCGATGCGTCGGTCACCGTCGATGTCATCGATGTCGGTGGCGGATTCCCGTCGGCCTATCCCGGCATGCAGCCCCCGCCGCTGGAAGACTATTTCGCGATCATCGAGCGCACGTTCGAAAGCCTGCCGATCAGCTATTCGGCTGAGCTGTGGTGCGAGCCCGGTCGCGCGCTGTGCGCCGAGTACAACTCGATCGTTGTGCGCGTCGACCGGCGTCGCGGGGACGAACTCTACATCAACGATGGTGCCTATGGCGCACTGTTCGATGCCGCGCATATCGGCTGGCGCTTCCCCGTCCGCTATCTGGGCGACACCCGCAGCAGCACGATGGCCGATTTCGCGTTCTTCGGCCCGACCTGTGACGACATCGATTACATGGCGGGCCCCTTCCCGCTGCCTGCCGATATCAAGGCCGGCGACTATATCGAGATCGGCATGATCGGTGCCTATGGCGCCGCCATGCGGACCGCGTTCAACGGCTTTGGCGTAAGTGAACACTTCACTGTCGCCGACGAGCCGATGCAGTCGATGTACACCGGCGAGGCCCGCCCGCATTGGCGCGCCGACAATGTGGTCAGCATCAACCGCTGATCGCAGATACGTTGCGATTGACAATCTATTTGGACTGACGCAGTTTCCGCCCCTATTCGCAGGGGAGGGAACTGCCGATGTCCGCCAACATACTCACGCCAGCCGCGGTGCTGGTGCTCTGGTCGCTTGTCATGCTGTTCTGGATGGCGGGCGCACGCCTTCCCCAGGCCAAGAAAATGGGGGTCGACATCTCCAAGGCAGTGGGTGGTCGCGGCAGCGATCTGGATCCGGCGATGCCGCCGCAGGTCGCGTGGAAATCCCATAATTACGCGCACTTGATGGAACAGCCTACCATCTTTTATGCGACCATAGCTATCCTTTCGATCGCCGGCGCGGGGACCGATCCGATCAACGTCGCTTTGGCTTGGGGCTATGCGCTGATCCGGGTCATCCACAGCATCTGGCAGGCTACGGTCAACAAGGTGCAGACCCGCTTTCTGCTGTTCCTTGCCTCGTCCTTGTGCCTGATCGTGCTCGCGGTCCGCGCATTGCTCGCGACGCTTTAACAGGGGGAATCACCATGCCGAACGCCATACTGCAACCCGTCGTCATTATGCTTGCCTGGACCATGGTTATCTGGCTGTGGATGTACATCACCCGCATTCCTGCCATGCAGAAAGCCAAGATCGATGTCGCCAATCTCAAAGGCGGCACCGGCAAGGATCTCGACACGGTTCTGCCTGCCGAAATCCAGTGGAAAGCGCACAATTACAACCACCTGTTGGCTGAACCGACAATCTTTTATGCCGTGTGCATCGTGCTAGCAATCATCGGCCATGGCGACGGCATGAACCTGGTGGTGGCATGGCTGTACGTCGCGCTCCGGATCGCACACAGCCTGGTGCAGGTCACCGTCAACCGGGTTGCAATCCGCTTCCTGTTGTTTGCCGCATCCAGCCTGTGCCTGATGGTGCTGATCTTCCACGCCGCGATCCCGGTGTTCGACCTGCATCTGCACGGCTGACCTCAATCGGGACGGACGAACAGGCTGGCCAGCTCCACATGGGTTGACCAACGGAATTGCCCCACCGGCCAAATGGTGCGCAGATCAAAGCCGCTGTCGCACAACAGCCGGGCATCACGAGCAAAGGTCGCCGGGTTGCAGCTTACGTAGCACAATCGCTTCAGGCTCGATCTGGCGATGGCGGCTACCTGGGCTTCGGCACCGGCGCGGGGCGGATCGAGCACCAGCCCGTCGAACCTGTTCAGCATGTCGGGCTGGAGCGGATTGCGGAACAGATCGCGATGATCGGCAAACACTGCGAGCTGGCGTGCGTTGGCCGCCTGGGTGAGCGCCAGCACCGGGTCACGCGCGGCTTCGGCAGCATAGACCTTGCGCCCCGGCTCGCTGAGGTGAAACGCAAAGCTGCCGAGCCCGCAGAAGAGGTCTGCCACCATCCGGCATCCGCTCAACGCCTCCCGAGCAGCCGCCGCCAGCTTCGCCTCGCCATCCATCGTCGCCTGCAGGAAGCTGGCATGCGGAAAGCGCACTGCGACATCACCGAAGCCCACCGTCACCGGCACTGGCTCATACTGCGTTTCGGGGCCATAGCCCTGATCGATCGACAGGCGTGCCAGGCCCTGCGACTCGGCAAAGGTCGACAGCAGTTCGTGTTCGCCAAGGCTGGCAGGTTCAAGCCCGGTGATCAGAACGTCGACGCCCTGATCGATCTCGGCAAGCTCGACCTGCCCTGCAAGCTTGGGTTTTGGCCATTTTGCGATGAGCCCGCGCACCGCCGTCATGACGTCAAACAGTCGTGGCGTCATGATTTCGCAGGTACGGATATTCACCAGATCATGGCTGCCCTGCCCTGCAAAACCCAGTGTCACGGCCGATTTCTGGCGGGTGTAGCGCAGGCTTGCTCGGCGGCGGCTGCGCGGTGGCGACAGATGCACCGGGCGGACATCGTCCACATCGATGCCCTTGGCCAGCAACGGTCCGGTGACGCGTTCGCGCACGAAATCGGCAAGGGCGACGTCATCGAGGTGCTGCAGGCTGCAGCCGCCGCACGTGCCGAAGTGCGGACATGGCGGTGTGGCGTGGTGCGGACCGGGGATGACGGTGCCTTCAGACGTCAGGGTATCTCCCGGGGCGGCCCCTGCAGCGTGGCGTCCCGTTGCGGTGACACCATCGCCGCGCGCGGCCACCCGCACGATCAGATCATCGGTCAAGACAGGACTCCACAGCCAGCGGCAGCGTCTTGGCGAGTTGTCCTGCCGTGAAGGCAGGGCCCGCATAGCGTGCCGCGCGGTCCTGCAGCCAGACCGCCTCGGCGACCGCATGCAATGCCACGCCGTGATTGGCAAGCCGTGCGGTGATGCATCCCGCCAAGACGTCGCCGGTTCCTGCCACCGACAGCCAGCTGCAGCGCCGGTCCGCGATGATCACGCGTCCATCGGGCGCGGCGATCACGCTGTCGGCGCCCTTGTAGAGCACGCAGGCGCGCAAGGCCTTGGCGAGACGGGCCGTGCGAGACGCCTTGTTGGGCGCGTCTGTCGCAACGCTGACAGCCTCAGACAACGCGGTGAACTCGCCGTGGTGCGGGGTGAGCGCAACCGGGGCTGTACGGTTCGCCAAGCCCTCGCGGCGATTGCCCAGCAAATGCAACGCATCGGCGTCCAGTACCAGCGGATGCGCACACGCCATCGCGGCATCAACCAAGGCCTCGGCATCAGCGCCGCGTCCAAGACCCGGCCCCACCAGCACCGCCCCGATGCGCGGATCTGCCAGCGCCGCTGACACCGCTTCAGGTTCGTCCGCGCGCTGCCAGACGATGTCGGCAGGTAGTCCCGCTGGAGCATCTCCCACCCCGAGGATCTTCACGTAACCAGCTCCCGTCCCCTGAGCCGCTCTCGCAGCCAGCAGAGCCGCACCCACCATTGCCCCTGCGACCACCACCACTAGGCCCCTGCGGTACTTGTGCGACTGGGCATCGGGCGGAGCGATGGAAGGCTTGCTGATCTGAGTGACCGCGCCATCAGGGACGTCGACACCGATATCAATCAGGCTGACCGCCCCACACGCGCTGGCCACCGGCTCGAGCAAGTGCGCGTATTTGAACGCGCCCAACGCCAGCACATGATCGAAATGAAGCGGGTCGTTGAGCCAGATCGCCTGGTCAGCGTCTGCACCGCTGGGCAGATCGACCGCGAAGCTGCGGCTTGCCTTCTTGATCAGCGACGAAAACACACGCCACACCGCGTCGTCGATCGAGCGGGTCAATCCGCTGCCGAACAGGCAGTCGACCACCTGCGGGTGCGCGTTCGCATCGGCCAAAGCGATCACTTCACCCTGATACCGGGCCCCTGCGTGACGCGCGGCATCGGTACGCGGTTCGGTCAAGGCGGCAACGGTAACCGGGACGCCCTTCTGACCCAAAAACTGTGCGAGTACATAACCATCCCCGCCGTTGTTACCAGGCCCGCACAGTACAAGCGTGGGCGTGTTGCCACCAAGCCGCCAGATCATCTCCCCCGCAGCCTCGCCAGCGCGCCGCATCAGTGCATCGACCGAGACGCCGGTATCAAAGACCGCCTGCTCGGCCGCGACCATTTGTGCGACCGTCAGGACGGGGGCGTTCGTGTCAGCCACCGCCAATCCCGGGCTTCACCGTTGCGGGCAACCGGTAGCGATCGCCGCCCACCGAAAGCTGGATCCGGCCATCGGACAGCGGGGTTACCACCGCCTCTTCGGATCCATCCGCAGAAACAAGCCCGCGACCGTCGCTGACGATTTCGAATCGGCGAAATCCGCCATCGGGATGCCGCATGACCAGTTCACGCCTGTCGCCATTCTGGACCCGCTCGGCATCGCACTGCTCGGTAAACTCGGTCTCGTCGCCGAGTGCGCACGCGATGCGGTTCTCTTCGCCCCCAGTGAGCGAGTCGGATTCAGATGACACGTTACCCGAGCATCCCGCCAAAATGACGGTCGCAATGAGCAGCGAAAAAGGATCAGATGTCCGCATAAACATGTCGCTCCGCCTTGGCGCCGGGATGCGTGAGCGCACCCTTGCTCGCAGGTCCCACATTCTGGGCGTAGCGCCACAGCGCACCCGATTGATAATCGTTGGTGCGCGGCTGCCAGGCCTTGCGTCGTTCGGCCAGGACAGCGTCCTCGACCAGCAGGTCGATCGTACCCGCCTCGGCATCAATCGCGATGATGTCGCCATCTTCAACCAGAGCGATCGGGCCGCCATCGGCTGCTTCAGGCCCGACATGGCCGATACAGAAGCCGCGCGTCCCGCCCGAGAAGCGTCCGTCGGTGATCAATGCGACGCTCTCGCCCATGCCCTGGCCATACAGCGCGGCGGTGGTCGACAGCATCTCGCGCATTCCGGGGCCGCCCTTGGGTCCTTCATAGCGGATGACGATGACCGAGCCTTCCTTGATCTGCCGTGCCTCGACCGCCGCAAAGCAGTCTTCCTCACAATCGAACACCTGCGCCGGGCCGGTGAACTGCAGCCGCGCCATCCCGGCAACCTTGACGATCGCGCCATCGGGAGCCAGCGACCCCTTCAGCCCGACGACGCCCCCGGTGGGGCTGAGCGGCGTCTTGACGTCATAGATGACCTTCTGGTCAGGGTTCCAGGTCACCTCGTCGATGTTCTCGCCCAGAGTCTTGCCGGTCACGGTCATGCAGTTGCCATGCAGCAGACCGTTCGCAAGCATCGTCTTCATCAGCATGTAGACGCCGCCCGCTTCATGCATGTCCTTGGCGACATACCGGCCGCCGGGCTTGAGATCGGCGATATATGGCGTCGACTTGAACATTTCGGCGACGTCGAACAGGTCGAACTCGATCCCTGCTTCGCTCGCCATCGCCGGGAGATGCAGCGCACCATTGGTCGAGCCACCGGTGGCCGCGACAACTCTTGCAGCGTTTTCAAAAGCTTCACGGGTACAGATGTCACGCGGCCTGATGTTGCGCGCGAGCAGCTCCATCACCTGGGCGCCTGCTGCCGTCGCGATTTCCGCGCGGGTCTGGTAGGGTGCGGGCACCATGTTGCTGTTGGGCAGCGAAAGCCCGATCGCCTCGCCAACACAGGCCATGGTGTTGGCGGTAAACTGGCCGCCACATGCGCCGTGCCCGGGGCAAGCGACCTTCTCGAGCGCGATCAGATCCTTGAGCGGACAGTTGCCTGCCGCATGCTGGCCGACCGCCTCAAACACATCGACGACGGTGACATCCTTGCCGCCGTAATGGCCGGGTAGGATCGATCCGCCATAAACGAAGATCGACGGCACGTTGAGACGGAGCATCGCCATCATCATTCCAGGCAGCGATTTGTCGCACCCGGCAAAACCGACCAACGCATCGTAGCAATGTCCGCGGACCGACAGCTCGACCGAATCTGCGATAACCTCACGGCTGACCAATGAGCTTTTCATGCCTTGGTGACCCATCGCGATGCCGTCGGTGACGGTGATGGTGTTGAACCGGCGCGGCATACCGCCCGCTGCATTGACGCCATCGCGGCAGACATCGGCCTGTGCATTCAAGGTGGTGTTGCACGGCGCGCTGTCGTTGCCCGCGCTGGCGATCCCGACGAAGGGCCGTGCGATCTCTTCCTCGGTCAACCCCATGGCGTAATAATAGCTGCGGTGCGGCGCGCGTTCCGGTCCGACCGAGACGTGGCGGCTGGGCAGTTTCGACTTATCGAACGAATGTGTCATCATGAGGCCTTTCTTTGGTGGCGCTCTTTCCAAAATCGCAGCCGTTACGCAAGTCTGTTGCTGCAGGCGAGCAAAACGGGCGCGAGCAGAGTCATCATCCGCTGCGCGCCCGCATCATCTCCGACAAGATCCTGTCGCATCTCGACCCCCAGATAGGGTATCCCGCGCGCCTCGCCGTGCAGGTTCATCGTCGCATTGAGCACGGTGCCCGAATAGGGCAGCTGATCACCGACCAACAGTCCCGTGCCGTTCAGCATCTCGATGGCAATCTGTGCGGCGCGATCATCCTTGTTGTAGAGGATACCCACGTCCCAGGGGCGCTGCTCCGCAGGTCGGGAAGCCAGCCGCGGTGTGAAGCTGTGCAGTGACAGGATAAAAGGGCGTTCGATCGCATCGAGCGTGCAACTCACTGCGGCGTGGTAAGGCCGGTGATACCGCGCGAGCCGTGCTTCGGCATCGACTTCCATATTGCCGGGTATCGAAACGCCGTCACTGATCGTCGGGATCAGGCCTGGTGCATCCTCCTCACGGTTGAAGTCGATTACCAGCCGCGACACGTTGGCGAGCACTGCGCCGCAGCCCAATGATGCGCACAGCGCGCGGGTGACGCTCGCTACACCGATATCGATCGCGATGTGTTTTTCGAGGTCCTGAGGGCCGATGCCGAGATTGATCCTGTCGGGCACCTGGTTGCTGGCATGGTCGGCGACGATCAGGATGTTTGCGCCTGCCGCTGCAGGCTGATGCCCAATGATCTCATAAGGCAAGAAGCCGTTCATCGCAGTGATCCACACATCGTCCACCAATCGGGATATGCGCGCGCGATGGCACGCTGGGCCGCTTCAGCGGCAGCGGTCGTCTCGAACAGGGCGAAACAGGTCGCCCCGCTCCCCGACATCCGTGCGAGTTCGACACCGGACTGGATCGCCAGCACATCGAGCACTGCACCAATTTCAGGCATCAGTACGCGCGCCGAAGGTTCGAGGTCATTTCGCCCCTCGGTGATAATCGCTCGCAGGCTGGAACTGTCCAGCGCGCCGCGGTCATACTGGTCCCAGCCCTTGAACACCGGCGCCGTGCCCAACGGAACGCCCGGGTTGACCAGCAGGATGGGCGCACTCGACAGACCGGCGAGTTCGAGCGGCTGCAACGCCTCGCCGCGACCTTCTACCCGGAGTGTCCGGCTGATCACGCACGCCGGGATGTCGGATCCCAGGCTCTCTGCAATCACGCACAAAGCCGAATCGTCGAGGCGGCAGTCCCAAAGCCTGTTGAGCAGCCGCAGCGCAGCCGCAGCATCGGCCGACCCACCGCCAATTCCCGAAGCGACCGGAAGGTTCTTGGTGAGGTAAAGGCTGGCGCCCCAATGCGGCAGGGGATCTTGCGACCCCCCTTCCGAGTTTCCGAGCGAAGTCGAGGGACAGACGCAGTGGGCAAGTTCGAGCGCAGCGCGAAGCACCAGATTGCTCGGCCCGTCATCCAACCCAGCCGCAAATGGCCCGTCGATCTTCAGCGTCAGCGCGCCATCATCTCGCCGCTCGGCCCGCAAGACATCGCCGTCATCGACAAAAGCAAACAGGCTCTCGATTGCATGATAGCCATCCTCGCGCCGCCGCCGGACATGCAGCGCGAGGTTGACCTTGGCAAAGGCGGTTTCAATCAGCACGGAGGTCCCGTCGCTCAAATCCTCCCCGGCGAGGGGAGGATTTTGTGGCATCACATGTTCGGATAGTTGGGCCCGCCGCCGCCTTCAGGCACCACCCAGTTGATGTTCTGGCTCATTTCCTTGATGTCGCAGGTCTTGCAATGGACGCAATTCTGCGCGTTGATCTGGAAGCGGGGGTTGCCCTCTTCCTCGCCGACGATCTCGTAAACCCCGGCGGGGCAATACCGCTGCGCCGGCTCGTCGTACAACGGCAGGTTGTACGTCACCGGCAGCGATTCATCCTTGAGCTTCAGATGGACCGGCTGGTCCTCCTCGTGGTTGGTGTTCGACAGGAACACCGACGACAGCCGGTCGAAGGTGATGACACCATCGGGCTTGGGATAATCGATCGGCTTGTAGAGGTCAGCACGGCCCATGTGCTTGTAATCGGGATCGTGCTTCATCGTGAACGGCAGACCGATACCCAGGTTGCGCATCCACATATCGATGCCGCCCAGGACTGTCCCCATCGTGCCGCCGAACTTGTCGACGCAAGGCTCGACATTCTTGACCAGCTTCAGCTCCTCGGCGATCCAGCTGTTGTTGAGGTTTTCCTGATAGTCCACCAGTTCATCCGAGCTGCGATCGGCCTGGATAGCGCGGAAAGCGCTTTCAGCGGCCAGCATCCCCGATTTCATGGCGGTGTGGCTGCCCTTGATGCGGGGCACGTTGACGAAGCCCGCGCTGCATCCGATCAGAGCACCACCCGGGAACGCCAGTTTGGGCACCGACTGCCAGCCACCCTCGTTGATCGCGCGCGCGCCGTACGAAACGCGCTTGCCGCCTTCGAGGATTGCGCGGATTTCGGGATGCAGCTTCCATCGCTGAAATTCGTGGAACGGCGAAAGATGCGGGTTCTGATAGGACAATGCGACGACGAAGCCCAAGGCCACCTGCCCGTTGGCCTGATGATACAGAAAACCACCGCCCCAGGCATCATCGAGCGGCCAGCCCTGGGTGTGGATCACCCGGCCCGGGACATGCTTCTTGGGATCGATGTCCCACAGTTCCTTAAGGCCAATACCATAAGTTTGCGGCTCGCAATTGGCCTCAAGATCGAACTGACGCTTGAGGATCTTGGTCAGGTGTCCGCGCGCGCCCTCGGCGAAGAAGGTGTACCGTGCATGCAGTTCGAGCCCGGGAGTGTAATCCGCCTTGTGCTCGCCATCCTTGCCGACGCCCATGTCGCCGGTGGCGACCCCCTTGATCGAGCCATCTTCGTTGTACAGGATCTCGGCAGCGGCAAAGCCCGGGAAAATCTGAACTTCGAGCTCTTCGGCCTTTTCGGCGAGCCAGCGACACATATTGCCAAGGCTGCCGGTATAGGTGCCCTTGTTGTGCATGAAGCCTGGCGTCGTGATGTGCGGGATCGCGAATTTCGACGTCTTGCTGAGCACCCAGTGGTGGTTTTCGGTCACCGGGGTATCGGCCATCGGGCAGCCCTGCTCGCGCCAGTCGGGGATAAGTTCATCGAGCGCGCGCGGATCGACCACCGCGCCCGACAGGATATGCGCGCCGACTTCAGAACCTTTCTCGATCACGCAGACTTCGATTTCCGCGTTGTTCTCCGCCGCCAGCTGTTTGAGCCGGATCGCCGCAGCAAGGCCAGCAGGGCCTGCGCCGACAATCACGACGTCAAAAGGCATGGATTCGCGTTCACTCATTATTCGTTCCCCGTTGCTCAGGACCAGTCCTATGCCATATGGGTAGCCTGCATGGATCTGTCCAATCACTCCAATAGCCCCGCGCGTGCCAAGTCAACCCGCTTTGGCGTCGTATGGTGCTGGCTGCGATGAACAGCGACATCAAGCTGGCGCAGAGTCTTGTCGACTGGTGGCAGATTGCCGGAGTCACATGGGACTTCCACGACACCCCCAACGACTGGTTAGCGGATGATCCGTTGCCAGCCGCGCGAAGCACAGGCGTGCCGCGGTCGGATATGCCGGCCCAGCCCAAGCCTTTGCTACCCGCCGCTACGGTTGCCAAGGTTGCGCCACCTCCTGTCGCCGAACTGATACTGCCCGAGGACCTTGCCGCATTTCAGCAAGCATGGCGCGAAGGTACGCTGGGATTGGATGGCGGTGACGGCGTGTATCTTGCACCGTCCGGACCAAAGCGGCCCAGACTGATGGTCGTCACCGCCTCACCCGAGCGCGATGACCGCGAAACCGTATTGTCCGGAATTGCCGGAACGCTGATCGACAATATCGCGCGTGCTGCCGGGTTCGCGCCGGACAGCATCTATCGCGGATCGTTCTTTCCCCGCCTGGTGCTCGACAGCCGCGCGGCGGCCGAACATGTCGATCACTGGCGGCGCATCACGCTCCACCATATCGGCCTGGTCAAGCCCGAAATGCTCGTGGTTGCAGGCGGAGAGACCGCCAGAGCGCTGCTAGGCCACGATCCATCGCAAAAGCCACCCATTTTACATTTTCTTAACCATGGTGGCCGGACAATCAAGGTCATCGTCATGCGCAAACCCGGCCTGATGCTCCATCGCATCGTGCAGGAAAAGGCTATGGCCTGGCAAAGCTGGCAATTGCTGCTTGTGGAGTAGAACGTTGATCAAGAAATCATTCCTGATCGCCACTGCGGCGTTAGCGACAGTTAGCCAGCCTGCGCTGGCCGAAACCTCATCATACAGCTATTTCTCGAGCCGGGTTGCCAGGACCGATGTCCCAGATCAGCTCTCGTCGGCTGACCGACAGTATTACACCGAAGTGTTCAGCGCGATCCGTGGCCAGAACTGGGCGCGCGCCAGCGAGCTGTTGGACAGCCGCGACAAAGGCCTGCTCCATGATATCGCCCGCGCCGAGTTGTTTCTTGCCGCCAATTCACCTCGTGTCGAAATGGGCCCCCTGCTCAGCCTGCTGAACAGCGCGCCCGAACTGCCGCACGCCGAACGCCTGGCCGGGCTTGCCACCAAGCGTGGCGCGACGATCCTTCCCGATCGGCCGATGACCGTCCGGATGGCGAGCTTTGCGGGGGTAACCCGGCGGGGCAAGCCGCGCAGCGTGTCCGATGGCACCGTGCCCCCCGCGCTTGCCGCGACGATCCAGGAGCGGATCGTTGCCGATGATCCAGTGGGCGCCGCCACTGCGCTGAACGATTATACCGACCCGTTAAGCGTCCATGCCCGCACCGAACTCCAGCAGCGTGTGGCGTGGTCGTATTACATCGAAAATCGCGATGAAGAGGCGCTGGCGCTGGCACAGGCCGCTGCCAGCGGTGCCGGCGACTGGGTGGGCGAGGCCCATTGGACTGCGGGACTGGCTGGCTGGCGGCTGGGCAATTGTCCAGCCGCGTTGCAGGGTTTTGAAGGCGCTGCAGCCAGTGCGTGGAACGAGGAACTGCGCGCGGCGGGATATTATTGGGCCTCTCGCGCCGCGACCCGCTGCCGCCGGCCCGATCTGGTCCAAGCCAATTTGCGCGCTGCCAGCCAGTATGGCGAGACGCTGTATGGCGTGCTTGCGGGCGAACAACTTGGCATGAGTGCACGGGCTGTCCATGCGCCCGATTTCACCGATACCGACTGGAAGCGGCTCAAGGATCGCCAGAATGTCCGCCGCGCGATCGCGCTCGGCCAGATCGGCGAATCGACATTGGCCGATCAGGTGCTTCGCCACGAAGCCCAGATTGCAGGCGACAGCGCGCATGAACCGCTGCTGCGGCTGGCGCGGGATCTTTCGATGCCGCAGACCCAGATGTGGCTGGCGCACAACGGACCGCAAGGCAGCCGTCCAGACAGCTTTGCGCGCTTCCCCTCACCGCGCTGGGTTCCGCTCGATGGCTGGCGGGTCGATCCGGCGCTGGTCTATGCGCACACCCTGCAGGAATCGAACTTCCGCAGCGATGCGCGCAGCCCCGCCGATGCCCGCGGGCTGATGCAGGTTCGCCCCGGTACCGCGCAGGATATGGCGCGCGCTCGTGGCCAGGCACTCGATGCCAGCGCGCTCTATCAACCCACGATCAACCTCGAATATGGCCAGCGTTACCTCGAGTTCCTCCGCGACCGGCCCGAAACGCAGGGGCTGCTTCCCAAGATCATCGCCGCTTACAACGCCGGGCCGCTGCCGGTCAGCCGCTGGAACTCAAAGGTCAAGGATGGCGGCGATCCGCTGCTGTTCATCGAATCGATCCCTTATTGGGAAACCCGCGCCTATGTCGGGATCATCCTGCGCAACTACTGGATGTACGAAAAACAGGCAGGCGTGCCCTCCAAAAGTGCGCAAGGGCTGGCACAGGGAATGTGGCCGCGTTTCCCGAATGCGAGTGGAATCGAGCTCGTGCGGGTCGGCACGACCTACAACAATTAGAACCTGATCATGCCAATCGATGAAACCCGGGCGTTCAAACCCATCAACATCGCGCTGTTGACGATATCGGACACGCGCACTGCCGCCGATGATACGTCCGGCGATCTTCTCGCCGGTCTGATCAAGGCCAAGGGTCACAGGCTGATCACTCGCGCGATCGAGCGTGATGATGTCGGCGCGCTGGTTAGCCGGCTCAACAACTGGATCGATGATACGCAGATCGACGCGATCATCTCCACCGGCGGAACAGGCCTGACCGGACGCGACATCACCCCCGAAGCGCTCGACCGGGTGAAGGAAAAGGACATTCCGGGTTTCGGAGAGCTTTTCCGCTGGCTCAGCTACCAGACCATCGGCACCAGCACGGTGCAGTCGCGCGCCTGCGCGGTGCTGTCGCGCGGGACCTATATCTTCGCGCTGCCCGGGTCGAACGGCGCGGTCAAGGATGGCTGGAACGGAATCCTTAACGAGCAGCTCGACAGCCGCAACCGACCCTGCAATTTCATCGAACTGATGCCCAGGTTGCGCGAAAAGTAGGCGCTACAGCGGCTGCCTCCTGGCCAGCAGCGCTGATCTGGGCTTGTCATCGGCGCCTATGCCCAATCGCTTGGCCACCCACTTCATGCTCGGTCCCTGAATAACGCTCGACAGCAGCACCACGAAAAACACGATGTTGAAGATCGTGAACGCCCCGGGCACGCCCGCAACCATCGGGAACGTCGCGAGCACGATCGGCACCGCACCGCGCAGCCCCGCCCAGGACACGAACAATTTGGCGCGCCAATCGAGCGAACGAAACGGCGCGAGGCAGATGAACACACTGACCGGGCGCGCAACCAGCATCAGCACGAAGGTGATGCCAAGCCCCGGAACGATTACGTCGACCAGGTTGGTTGGTGCAACCAGCAGCCCCAGCGTCAGGAACATCACGACCTGCCCAAGCCAGGCGAGCCCGTCCTGAAAGGTCGAGATGATCCGCCGCGCCGCATAGCTGCGGTTGCCCGCAACCAGCCCTGCGATATACGCTGCCAGAAACCCGTTGCCGCCGATCAGTTCGGCCAGACCATAAGCGATCAAGGCAGCCGCGATCGAGATCACGAACGCAAGACCGCTGCTGCGATAATGCTTGCGCTTGAGGAGCTCGGGCAAAAGCCAGCCGATACCAAGTCCGACGGCCACGCCCATCGCCATCTGCCCGGCAAAGTCGGGCAGCAGTCCCAGCGCCGACGCGCCCGGTTGCGCTATGAACAGCAATGCCGCGCCGACCATGAAGATCGCCATCGGATCGTTGGTCCCCGATTCAAGCTCAATCAGCGCGGGAACATCGCCCTCAAGATCGAGCCCGGTCGAACGCAGGATCGCGAACACTGCCGCAGCATCGGTCGATGCGACGACCGAGCCGAGCAAAAACCCTTGAAACCAGCTGAACTTGAGCAGCAGCACCGCCGCCGATGCGGTGATCAGCGCGCTGATCAGCACCCCGAACGTCGCCAGCACCAAGGCGGGCCGCACCATCCGCTTCACCGCCTGCCAGCTGGTATCCATGCCGCCGGAAAACAGGATGAAGATAAGGCACGCCACGCCGACGCCCTGGGTCAGCTGGTAATCGCTGAACTCGATCGCACCGGGCCCATCGACCCCGGCCAGCATCCCCAGTCCCAGAAAACCGATCAGCGCAGGCAAGCCGAATCGGCTTGTCAGCGTGCCTGCAATGACCGTGGTCAGCAACAGGGTGCCGATCACCAGCAGCGCGATGGGGAGAGGAACGTTGAGCATCCCGCGCTCAAAGCATTTGGGGCGCGGGTTGGCAAGGCCAGGTCTGTGCAAGGTGGCTGCAATCAGTCTGACCCGCGCCATTCAGCCGCCGGTTGCAATTGTTCTTGTTTTGTTTCATTGTCGCTGAATGGCAACTCCCCCGTCCCCCAAAGGCCGTGGCGCTCCCGACAACCTGGAATCAAAGCGGTTCCGGCTGCCCGAACGCCAGGCCGACGGCGATTGGCTCGATGCCATACGCGACATCGACGACGGCCCTCCCCCGCTCCGGACCACCGTAACGATCGAACACCCACGCTCGATCCTGTCGCGCAACACCTCGCCCGATCTGCCGTTCGACCAGTCGGTCAATGCCTATCGCGGCTGTGAACATGGTTGCATCTACTGCTATGCGCGGCCCACGCATGCATGGCTCGACCTGTCGCCAGGACTGGATTTCGAAAGCCGGCTGTTCGCCAAGCCCGACGCGGCGAAGCTGCTGCGCGCAACGCTGCGCAAGCCCGGCTATGTCCCCAAGGTCATCGCACTGGGAACCAACACCGATCCGTATCAACCGATCGAAGCGGACTATCGCATCACCCGGTCGATCCTCGAGGTGTGTCTTGAGGCGCGCAATCCGGTGGCGATTACAACGAAATCGGACCGGGTGCTGGCGGATATCGACCTGCTGGCCGAAATGGCGCGGCACGATCTGGTCGCGATCGCGCTATCGGTGACCACGCTCGACGGCGCTATCGCGCGCACGCTCGAACCCCGCGCCGCCGCCCCGCGCAAACGGCTGGCGGCGATCAGGGCTTTGTCTGCGCGCGGTATTCCGGTGCACATGAACGTCTCGCCGGTGATCCCGGCCATCACCGATCACGAGATCGAGGCGGTTGTCGCCGCAGGTGCCGAGGCCGGTGCGCTGTCGGCCTCGTTCATCCCGGTCCGCCTGCCGCTCGAGGTCGCGACGTTGTTCCGCACATGGCTCGAGGCACATTTCCCTGACCGCGCAAGCAAGGTGATGAGCATCATCCAGGACATGCGCGGCGGGCGCGACAACGACCCCGATTTTGGCTCAAGAATGCGCGGGACCGGCCCCTGGGCCGAACTGATCCGCACCCGCTTCCGCATCGCCCTGAAACGCGCGGGGCTGAACCGGCATGCGTGGAAGCTGTCGGTCGAGGGGTTCCGCGCGCCTGCGGACGGGATGCAGGGGGTGTTGTTTTAGCGAAAATGGGTTGGAAAGATGCCGGTTTTTGGGTTTTGCCGCTGTGCGCAGTAATGGGTGACCTTGGCTGGAATGGCGACGATATTGAAATTTTAGGAAACAATGGATATCAGCAATCCATGTTCGATGAGGCACCCTGCGCAAAGTTAGCGATTATAAGTGCGCTAAGCGTTGGGCTAATTTCTGCAGCACCGCCACCGAAGGCACCCGGAAACGGCGTTCTTTGCCTCGGCACATTCATATACTTCGTCGAGAAGACCGGGACGCAATGCCGCGCGGGGGAAGACCCTGAATTCCAAGCCAGAGTTGCTAGCTATGCCCGCAGATTCGATGACTATATAGTCCGCAACTCAGGCGGCGATCCAGCGGCCCTTGCGAAGTTCAAACAAAGTCAGAATTTAACTAGCGAAGATCAAGATTATTTATGCAAGGGCGATGTCGCCCGCAGCTACGATATCTTCAAAGCCAACAGTGCAGACGCGCTCGATAGTGCTGTAGACGAGCTTCTAGCACGCGATGGCCCGCCTAGCTTTGGTGATTGTGTATAGGCGCCGTAAATGTCCGATATGGGGTCGTTTCCTGAACAAAGACTTTTGTTTGGAGACGCTCCAAAAACCCCAACATCCGCTCAGCCTGAGCCTGTCGAAGGCCGCGCGCTATGGTGTGCCTCGCCGAGCAGCACCGTGTTCCGGCAAACGCCGGAAGCCAGGGAGGGTGCAGCGCGATCTGGCTCTTGGGCTCCGGCTTTCGCCGGAGAACGGTTGGATGACGTGGCCGGGTTGGAGCGGAGCCTCGACAAGCTCAGGCTGAGCGGGCGTGGCCGAGGCAAGGGCACGAGGGTGGCCCCGCCCCCTCCTCAATGCAGCTTCAGCTTCGGCCGCACGATCTGGTTTACATGGCCGATCACGATCAGCGAGATGCCACGGACCCAGCCGTGGATCGCGATCAGGTGCATCCGATAGAGCGATTGATAGGCCCAGCGGGCCAGTCGTCCCTCCACCGCCATGCGCCCGCCGACAAGGTTGCCCATCAGGCTGCCCACGGTCGAAAAGCGGCTGAGCGACACCAGCGAGCCGTGGTCCTTGTAGACGAAATCCTTGAGCGGCTTGCCCATCTGAATCCGGCAGAGATTATCGAAGATGTGGCTCGCCATCTGGTGCGCGGATTGCGCGCGTGGGGGAACAGGACGCTCCTCGCCCGGCAGGATGCACGATGCACAGTCGCCCAGGGCGAAGATCGTATCGTCCATCGTCGTCTGCAGCGTCGGCTTCACTACGAACTGGCTCAATCTGTTGAGCTCGAGATCGCCCATCTCGCTGACGCCGTCCGCGCCCTTGACCCCGGCTGCCCAGACGATGAGATCGGCGGGGATCACCTCGCCCTGCTTGGTTTCGACCGAATGCTCGCAGACGCTGACGACCTGCGTATTCTCGCGGACGCTCACCCCCAGTTGCTCGAGCTCGTGGCGCGCGATTCCGGCGAGTTCGGTGTCGATCTGCGGCAGGATCCGTGGACCTGCCTCGACCAGAGTCACCTCCAGCTTGGCCTCGTCGAAGACCTCGAGCCCGTAATTGCGCAGCGCCTTGGCGGCATTGTAGAGTTCGGCGGAAAGCTCGACCCCGGTCGCACCGCCGCCGATTATGCAGATGCGGACGCGGGCATCGGGATTGCCGGTGTTGTGCTCATGATTGGCACGCAGGCAAGCATTGAGCAGGCGCTGGCGGAAGCTGTCGGCCTGCGCGCGGTGCTCGAGAAACTGCGCGTGTTCGCGCACGCCCGGAGTACCGAAATCGTTCGAGACGCCGCCAAATGCCAGCACCAGATAATCATAGCGAATCCGATGCCGCCCGATCACTTCTTTACCTTGATCATCGATCAGTGGTGAGGTGGTGATGTGCTTGGTCGCGCGGTCGATGCTTTCAAGCGTGCCATTGAAGAAGCGATAGCCCCAGCGCACCGCATGGCCGCCATAGCCGACCTCGTCGAGATTGGCGTCGAGCGACCCTGCGGCAACTTCGTGCAGCAGCGGCTTCCAGATATGGGTCTGATTGCGATCGACCAGGATGATGTCGTGCTTGTCGCGACCGTACTTGCTGCCCAGCCTGCGAACCAATTCAAGTCCACCTGCTCCGCCGCCGACAACCACTATCTGCGTCTTCTGATCGGTCATGTTACCCCCTGAACAGTGTCAAGCTGAGTTAACACACTTTATACGTAGACCAAGCGTTTTGGGGCAAACCCTTCTGGTCGTCCTGGTTCAAATCAAGAAGATGCCGCAGTACCGAAGGGTCGGTTCAACTGGACGATCTTGGCGTTCAGGATTGCAGCAAAGCTCACCCAAACGAGATACGGCACGATAAGCCAGCTTGCGAGTACCGAATACGGGCGCAGCCAGATGCACATCGCAAAGACCGACGACCACAGGAACACCACCTCGATCTGTGCCCAGTCAGGCCGATGCAGTTTGAAGAACAGCGGCGACCACAAAAAATGAAACACGAAGTTCGCCGCATACAGCGCGATGATGATCGCGCGATCGGAGTCGGTTGCAGCGCCGTTCCAGGCGAGCACCAAGGCCCACGCAGCGAGCCCCAGAATGATCGTCCATGCCGGGCCAAACAGCCAGTCGGGCGGTTGCCAGCTCGGTTTCTTCAGGTTTTTGTACCACGAGCCGATCTCGGTCAGCAGACCGCCGGCTCCGCCCAAAATGACGGCCCAGGCGATGGCGGCGATGACTGGAGGGCTGAACATGACCCGACAATGGGGAGCTATGCTGCAATGCGCAATGGCGGAAATCGGCAATTTCCCGTTATTCGCTTGCCGGTGTTGGGCCATGCTGCTGAAATGGCGACAGTTCTTGCCATCAATAAGGGGTGCCTTTTCCATGTTACCGTATCGCAACTCTATTACCGCGTGCCTTGCTACAGTCCTGGCTGCAGGATTGCTCTCCACTCCGGCCCTGGCCCAGAATCGCAGTGCAGAAGCTGTGACCCCATCGCTGCCGATCAAGGCCGCCAGGCAGCAGCCCCGCGCAGTGACCTTCGCGTCCTCGCCTGCGGGGATTAAGGGAACGCTGGTCCTGCCGCTGACAAGCGAAGGCGACCTCGCCACCCGGGCCGCGTTGCTGAGCGAAGCTGAACGCGGCGCGATTGCCCGGGCCCTGACCGCAGCAGAGTTCGACTACACCGACCAGGGCACGCTTTCGCTGCGCGGGATCGGCGGGTGGGACCGCATCCATGTCGTTAGCACCGGCAAGGACCTCAGCCCGGCAGCGATCCAGAAGCTGGGGGTGATGGCCGGCCGCGCGCTGATGAAGGACAAGGGCCCCATCACGGTGCTTGCAGGCGGGCTGACCGCAGAAGCAGCGGCCGAGATCGCAACCGGAATGGGAATCGGCGAATACCGGTCCGATCTGTATCAGGCCAAGGCACGTGAAGCTTCAGCACCTGCTGGCACCACGATCGTCAGCGATGCCGCAGAGGCCGCGCGGACGGCGTACGACGATCGTGGCAAGGGGTTGGTCGAGGCGATGGCATTTGCGCGCGATCTTTCCAACGAGCCAGCCAATGTCGTCTATCCTGAAAGCTTTGTCGAGCGCACCCGCGCCGCATTTGCCGGGATCGCAGGCGTCAACATCGAGGCGCTCGACGTGCCTGCGATGGAAAAGCTCAGCATGGGATCAATCCTGGGCTCAGGCCGCGGCTCGGCTCGCCCTCCCCGCATGTTGATCGTGCGCTATACCGGGCGTGGTGCGCCATCTGCGGGGCCAGTGGTGCTGGCAGGCAAAGGAATCACCTTCGATAGCGGCGGGATCTCGATCAAGTCCAGCAGCGGCATGGGCGACATGAAGTTCGACATGTCGGGCGCCGCTAGCGTCGTCGGCGCGGTGCTGGCGCTGTCGAAATCGCGCGCACCGGTCGATGTCGTGGCGGTCGCGGCGCTGACCGAGAACATGCCCGATGGCAACGCAGCGCGTCCCGCCGACGTGCTGCAGGCGATGAACGGCAAGACCATCGAGATCATCTCGACCGATGCCGAGGGCCGTTTGGTGCTCGCCGATGCGGTGGCCTATGCCGATGCCATGCTGAACCCTGCGGCGATCGTCGATATGGCAACGCTCACCGGATCGATCATGACCGCGCTGGGCGATGATTATGCAGGATTGTTCAGCCGGCACGATCCGCTCGCGAGGCAGCTTTTGCAGGCGGGCGATGCCAGCGGCGATCTGCTGTGGCAGATGCCCCTGCACCCCAGCTACGCCGAAGACACCAAATCGACGATCGCCGATATCAAGAACTCGGGCGGCAGCGGTGCAGGCGCGGGTGCCGGGGCGCACTTCATCGGCGCGTTCGTAAAGCCGGAGACCCCATGGGCGCATATCGATATTGCCGGGATGGCCTGGGGTGGTGCCAACGACCTCAAGCCTGCGGGGGCTTCGGGCTATGGCGTGCGGTTGCTGGAAGCGTTTGTCCGCAACTTCCAGCCGGTGCCGAAAGTTGCGCCCGAAGAGTAACAATCCGATCCCCGGCGCAAACCACAGACCGTGCGGTTTGCGCCGGACGGGATCACACCTGCTCGATCAACATCGCTATCCCTTGCCCCACGCCGATACACATCGTGGCGATCGCATAGCGCCCGCCGGTCCGCGCGAGCTCTTCGGTCGCGGTCAGCGCCAGCCGTGCGCCCGACATGCCCAGCGGGTGGCCCAGCGCGATTGCGCCGCCATTGGGGTTCACATGGGCTGCATCATCGGCGATCCCCAGCTGCCGCAGCACCGCAAGGCCTTGCGCGGCGAACGCCTCGTTGAGTTCGATCACATCGACCTGCGATAGCTTGACCCCGGTCCGGGCAAGCAATTTCTGAACCGCAGGCGCAGGGCCGATGCCCATGATGCGCGGCGGCACGCCGGCAACGGCGGTGCCGACGATCCGCGCACGCGGCGTCAGCCCGTGACGGGCCGCTGCCGCTTCTGACGCGACGATCAACGCTGCCGCGCCGTCATTAACTCCGCTGGCGTTGCCCGCCGTCACCGTACCGCCCGCACGAACAATCGGCTTCAGGCCCGATAGCGCCTCGATCGAGGTCATCCGCGGGTGCTCGTCCTCGGCGACGATCACGGGATCGCCCTTGCGCTGGGGGATCGTCACAGGGACGATCTCGGCGGCGAGCCGTCCCGAGGCGATGGCGGCAGTGGCGCGCTGCTGGCTGCGCAACGCGAATGCGTCCTGATCGGCGCGGTTGATACCAAAGTCTTCGGCAACATTCTCGGCAGTCTCGGGCATCGAATCGACCCCGTGCACCGCTTTCATCAGCGGATTGATGAACCGCCAGCCGATTGTCGTATCATACACCGCATTGTCGCGGGCAAACGCGCTGCCCGCCTTGGGCATCACGAAGGGCGCGCGGGTCATGCTTTCCACGCCGCCTGCCAGCATCAGATCGGCATCGCCGGCACGAATCGCGCGTGCAGCAGACCCGACCGCGTCCAGCCCTGATCCACACAATCGGTTGATCGTCCCGCCGCCAACGGTGTCGGGCAATCCGGCAAGCAATGCCGCCATCCGCGCGACGTTGCGATTGTCCTCGCCCGCCTGGTTGGCACAGCCCATCAGCACATCGTCGATCGCTTCTGCATCGAGCCTAGGATTGCGCGCGAGCAAGGCCCGCAACACGACCGCCGCAAGATCATCGGGGCGCACGCCTGCAAGACCGCCGCCATAACGGCCGATTGGCGTCCGCACGGCATCGCAGATGAAAGCCTGGGTCATAAGCTGTTTTCCTGAATGAAGGCGGCTGATCTCAGCCCCGGAAATTGTCCTTGGCGGCGCGGCGATCGGCCAGTTGCGCAGCGCTCGATGCTCGCATGAAGGGGTTCGTCGCGCGTTCGAGCGCGATCGTGGTCGGCACCGTGGCCTCGCCGCGCAACCGCATCGCGTCCACCTCAGCCATCCGCGCGGAGATCGCGGCGTTGTCCGGCTCGGCTACCAGAGCATAACGTCCGTTCGATTGCGTATACTCGTGCGCGCAATACACCACCGTCTCGCCGGGCAGCGCCGATAACCGCTGCATATTATCGAACATCTGCTCAGCCGTGCCCTCGAAAAGGCGGCCACAGCCCATTGCGAACAGGGTGTCGCCGACAAAAATGCAATCCTCGCCCGCCAGATGGTAGGCGATGTGGCCGCTGGTGTGGGCGGGCACATCGATGACATCGGCGCTCAGACCACCCAGCCTTACCGTGTCGCCGCCGCTGACGGTGACATCGAGCGTCGCGATCCGGTCGCTCTCGGCGGCAGGCCCGGTGATGGTGCACCCGGTTGCCGCCTTGATCGCAGCGTTGCCTCCGACATGATCGGGGTGCCAATGGGTGTTCCAGATCTGGGTGATCGTCCAGCCGCGCTTTGCCGCCGCCTCCAGCACGGGCTCGGCCTCGGCGGGGTCGATGACCACCGTCTCGCCACTCGCAGGCTCGTGTGCCAGCCAGATGTAATTGTCGGAAAGTGCAGGGATGCGGACGATGTCAATCATGCCGGCTTTGTGCCCGCTCGCACCGCAAATGCCAAGACCGCATTGCAGCGGCTGACGGGAAACGGGAAGTGGTGGCAGGGCTTGTATCGAACTACTTCCCTATCATATTGTAACAGCTAACATTTTAAGATGGCTGGAAATTTACTCCCTCATATTCTCCCACATTTTAAGGCGGATACGCCATCGGTTGCTCCGATCGAGCCCTACCCCGCCTTGGCTGCTCGACCTCTCGGATCCTAGATAGCCGTATCCCGAAATCGCCTGCCCGATTAGCTGAGCAGGTTGTCTGCTGTCGACCCAGAATCGGTCATTCACGTCGGCCGCCATGAATGTCCGCGCTCGATAGAAGCTGCCGCTGGAACGCCCGAAAGTGGCCGCTCAGCAAGGCGCCCATTCCCCGTCATCCGATGTCCCGTTGTAATTGCTGTACACCGGACACCCAGTTTACAAAATCGCAGCGGTAGCACTCGGGAGCGACCTGACTTCGTTTGACGCTCCACAGATAGAATATCATTCTATCCACAACTTAACGTGTCAACCAGCGCACCCATCGTTTTGGTTGATTATGTAACCAGAGATCCGGTCGCGTGTTCCTTGCCCATTTCCATGCCGCAGATGCGAGAATGTAGATGAAAAACGGGACGAAAAAGAGCAATGCGTAGATCATCACTGCTTCGGTAACGTTCATTATTGTATTGCCATCGAGACGTAAAGCATACAACCCCAGCAAGTCGAAATCGACAGGCTCAGCGGGTTTGGGAGGGTCACTATATGGGTCTCCCGCCGCACTCTCCCCGATCCAATAAATCATCTGCCCTGCACCAAAGATGCCCGTTCCCCCAAGCAGGATGTTCAGCTGTGTTTCGCGTCTTGCTGCGTCGGCATCTACTTTCTGCTGATGGCGCCGGCCAAGATCGCTTGCATGGTCTTCCAGGCTGGCGATCGCCATGGCCAAGGCGTTTTTCTTGCGCGTGGTACCTCGCAGTTCTTCCAGCTTGGCGAAAACATCACGTTCGGTGTCGTAGCGAAACGGATTGGCATAGCGAAAGCGCTCAAAATCCCTGTATTCTGCCAGCTTCGCTTGATTGATCGCATATTCGGCTTTGTCGAACCTTGTGTCTCCATCAAGGGGCTCGCGTTCGTCGAGTGCCGTTAACTGCTCTCGGTCCTTGGCAGGCGATACAAGATACTCGATCCGTTCGATGCGTGCCATGCTGCGCTCTTCATGCTCTCGCGCAAGAAATTCATTATGCATCGCCAGAGCGTGAATGAGAAACGCATAGGGACAGGTGCCGATGTAGTCGTTGCCTGCTTCCAAGCTGCGGCTCTTGGGGACGTATGTCACCATCGCGCGGTGGTTGGCGTAGCGCACGAAGAAACGTTCGTCTGACTGCTCGTTGCTGTCGGGATAAATCGGGTCGATGCTATCCAGGATCTCCGAAGTGTCCTGATTCATAAAATCGATTATGTTCTGGTTGAACCCGGCAAGAAACAAATAGTCCAGACAATCCGTGCGGCCCAGTTCGAACGCCGGAATATGCAACGGCTCGGGTGTGTCGAGCGGCTCGCCTTTGGCATCGACAGTGCGCAACGCTGTACCGTTGCGGATTGCCGGAACAAGTGTTTGCACATTAGGAAAAAGGCTATCGGGGTCTGGACGGAGATAGCCGAGCTCGGGGCTGATCATTGCTTCGTAATCCAGGGGATTGGCAACCCATTGCCAATAGCTTACATCCAACTGAACCGGAGTGTCAGCTTTCTCTGCCTGCTTGATGCGTGCAGCCAACTCCCGCTGATAGGGCGCATAGCATTCCTCACGCACCATAAATTTTCGTGCTATGCTCGCATTGGTTGTGGGATCGACAGGCATCAGCCGCTTGAAGAAGCGCTCGTCATCGAAAAGGAACATGAAGCGCGATTTGGGCACCGTTAGTCCCGGCACCTCGATAAACGGCACCTTGTTAATGAGCCAAGGCTCAAGGACGGCGGCGCGGGGTTTGCCGGTTTTCGCTTCCAGTCGATCGAACAGTTTTTCGGCATCTTTCAACAGCCGCTGCTTGACAAAAGGCCAAAAGCACCGGGTGTTTCCAGCTTCGTCGGTCACCTTCATGCCATCTAGCGGATGGATACCGGTTCTACCTTCAAAAACTGAGGTGCCATCGCGAGCCCGCGGCTTTTCTTTATCGGACGTGATTGTGTCGGGCTCGACTTCGTCTTGTTCGACCTGAAATTCTTTTGGCGCGGCGAGCTTCTGAAGCAACGACAGGAAATAAAAGGTCGACGGGTCGTAGCCGCGCACGTCGCCTTCTTCAGCCAGTGAAGCGTAATGGTGGCTGAAAGCCATATGATAGCTTAGCGCACCGTTGTTATGAGCAAGCCAGAAACGACGAAAGCGCACTGCCCGCT
The DNA here is from genome assembly GCF_014639875.1 of Blastomonas aquatica. Taxonomy (GTDB): domain Bacteria; phylum Pseudomonadota; class Alphaproteobacteria; order Sphingomonadales; family Sphingomonadaceae; genus Blastomonas; species Blastomonas aquatica. Next base: position 323,674 of record NZ_BMGD01000004.1, read on the forward strand.
CGTCTTCGAGACCGGGTGGGGTAGCACAATAGGTAACGCCCTCGGTCGACCATTCAATTGCATCGGGCATTTTGAAGATCAGCTTTTCGCTGGAACGGATTTGCTTTTCGGCAGCCTTGCGCTGCGCTTTCTGATCAGCTGTTGGGAGAGTGGGTGCGTCATCGACTGCGAGTAAATGCTCTTGCACTTCGCCCAACACTTCCCGGTCGGCAATGTCGTTGAACAACGGGTCGATAGCGTTGCGCAGCAGCATCGATGGAAGATGCGCCTGCTGAACATCGGCAAATTGCTTTTGGGTCAGCCTTAGCTCAGGCTGCCCCGCTGCTCCCGCGACATCGTCCGGCGGCATGTACAACGACAGTGTCCAATAAAGTGTGCCCGCGCGGGCACCTTCAAAATCATCACCTAATTGCCAATCTCCCCGTAGTGCCACTGTTGCCCCCCAAAACTAGAGCGCTGCTTTTGCGAGCGCGCGAAAACTATCGTATTTGCCGGTCGGCCCGCCCGCCCGCAGCAAGGCTAGCGCAGGCTCCATTGGCAGCAGCGCTACAGCCTCCGTTCGCGCGGCAAGCGCTGCGAGCTGACCAGTCGCTGACCCATCTGGCCGATCCAGCTTTCCCTTTAATACGGAGATAGCGAAAAAGCTTTGCAGATGGTCGTGTAGCATCCCTGCATCGACGCTCGGTCCAGGATAATCGATCACAGCATAAATCAGACCATCATCTGCCCGCTGGGTCGCCGAGAGCGCCGGCTGAACATAAGGAAAATCGACAACCCGCGCGCCGACGCGTGACCAGATCGCCAACCGGTCAACTTGGTCTAGCCCGGAATGTTTGGTATCTGTCGCATATTCTGCAGCCGTCAGCCGTAATGGATCATTTTGCTCGATGAACATTGCAGGCACCGCGTTCTCGCGATCCAGCTCCAGCGCAGCGAGGGCAAACTGTTGCACCGCTGCCAATATCTTGCGCAGCATTCCCCGCCCGCGTGCTTCTGTTTCTACGAACACATAGTTCAGCGCCACGGCAGCGGGCGGCAGCGCTGCACCACGTTGCATAGAAGTCGCCAGAAAGTTCGCACCACCCAGCAGATTACCGGCGTCATCCTCGAACACCGTGACCAGTTCGGAATGTACACGGCCGAAGGCGTGCCGATATTCACCGTTCAACGCGAGACATGCCTCGAACCCGGCCAGTTCCTCGCGCTCGTCGGGTAACACGAAGGCACGATCATAGCCCGCAAAGAACCGCATTAGCACTGGCGACCTTGGATCATCCGATGCCAGCGCACGCACCCCATCAGCAATGTTGAGCGTGAGTAACGGATTGATGCTTTTGACGGTCATGTTTTAACAGTGTCACGCGGCCCGGTTTGCCGCAAGATGGCAGCGCACCCACAGTTTGGATTTAACCATGCTTGTTGGTCCCGTCGGTCATGAGTAGACTCAGCTTTCATAGCGAGGAGTCAGATCGGCGATAGGTATCCGCTACTGGCAAAACCCGCCGCTTGACACATCGCGTGGGAATGTCCGCAATGTCCCATCAGCGGAAGTTCGGCAATTGGGCCGGTTGTTGAATGGCAGGTCCCGGCCACAAAATGGCTGAAGCCGCATGTCGGCTTTCAGGCAGCCGCCGCAGGGCATCCCATGGCCGCAACGGGTGGAAAGCGGACCTAGGGCGCAAGCTGAACCCAGATAATGGGTACGCCATATTTGGCGGCCCATTGCTGAGCGGCAGCCAAGGCGGCTTCAATTGAAATGTCATCTTCGGCAAGTGATCTGTAGCCGACCCAATCACCATTGGCCTTCGATGAACCGCCTGAGCCAAAGAACCTGCCATCGTCAGATGCCTCGATTCTTAGCCACCGCATTTCGTCACCGCAGTCGGGCATGTCTTCATCGGGCGAGAGGTAAATGACATCGGCCATCAGGCCATCCTGGCCTGCATCGCGAATGACCGCAACCAGGTCGTTAGCTGAGGTTCAATCCCGAGCCGCAAGTGCGCCTTCCAGCCAGTAGATGCGCTTTTGCCATTGCTTCGCCATCTTAGCGGACGTCGCAATACTCAACCGACTGCGAGAACGAGCAAGCTCCGACCTCAACTCTTCGCTGCTGAGTTCGTCTAACTCTTCGTCTCGATGAGGAACACCTGATCGCTTGCCCATCGGATGGTTTTGCATTGCAAGCCTAATGTCCGCAACGGGGTCGCTTACTGAAAGGCAGCAAACTCCCAGAAGCGAGGTAAAGCCGCAAGGCCGCTTTCAGGATCGCGCCTCAGCCCCGCTCATTTCCAGTCGTGGGTGGGAACGGACAAACCTCTAGTTTGCTCTTATGGCATAGAAGAGGTTCTAGCTCGCCTTCGCAGCCCTGACTTCCGCCTCTTTCTCCCAGCGGGCAATGCGTTCGTCGAGAGCTTCATGATCAGCCCAGTAGTTCGTCGGCAGAAATGCCTCCACGCGGCTGATCAGTTCCCGCGTGTCAGATTCATAGATGTGAAGCTCTCCGTTACCAATGTAGTCGCGTATGAAACGGTTTAACTCGGCGGCATAGTTTGCAGCGGGAACCGAGCCGTCATCGCGCCCGACAATATCGCGGCTCCATTCGAAACGTAGCCGCTCTTCGGGGAAATCGAGCACGATCACGAATTGCACAAGCTCATCTGGAGATAAATAAACGAGTTGCATCATCTTATTCTGCACGACGGCCTGCACAGGTTTCATGCCATGGAGCGCCGTGAAGGGTTCGCTCCGACGCAGTTCGACATCAATGACGGGAAGGTCGATCATCTCGTCCGGTTCCGGCTCAACCCCGTCAATGATCCTGCTGACGAGATCGTCTCCCAATCGCTCTTTAAAGCCTGAGAGTTCGTAAAGATGTTCGCGCCAGATCGTGTGCCGGGTCTTGATGCCTAGGACGTTTTCGATGGCATGTTCGGCGAGGCCGAGCATGATCGGCAGTTCGTTCTGAAGGCGCTGATAATGACTGGCATCATCGGGATTGATAACCGGCTCGGCCGTAGCGTGGGCGATAGCCTGACGACCTGACTTGTAAAGATGGTCCGCAAGATCGACGACGCCGGACGCCTTAAGCTTATCAAGTGCCTCGCGGCCCGTTCTATGCGTGATCTTTTCAACGTTGTCCGCGAACCAATTGCCGCGTTGCTTTCCATTCGGGATCGCACATTCAAGGACGCGGTAGAATGACAGGAAGGCGTAGGCCGGATGATTGAGACCGCGCCCCTCTCTCATTAAAGCGAGCGCCAGCTGACCGCGATTGGTCTTTGGCTCAGGAAGATATGTGAGGCTGAGGTCTTTAGTGATGACAAGACCGAATTCTTTTTGCCGCCCCATCGGGCGGGGCAGGTTTCCGCCGGTAAATTGCTCGACGATGATCCCGGAGCCTTCGGTCCAGGATAGAGCGCTTAAAAATCGTAATACCTTCGATCGTGCAGCATTCAGTTCTTCACCTTCGTTCCGATCGTAAGCGACCGCCGGGAAGCTTTCATGTGTGATCGGGATGAGCCAGAACACATCGCCGAGATAATCAACTTTCTGAGCTTCAACGGGCCAGCTTAAAGACGTCTCGAGATTGGCCACGACCCAGTTGCCGTTCTTGGCGATATCACCAGTGAGAATGTCTTTCAGCTTCGGAATTTCGAGTGCGGCCATGCCCGAAAGCTAGCATGGCGCACCAGAAATAGCTGCAATTTTCGCCTTATCTCACGGCGGACTAAGCTACGAGCCGCGATCGATCATCTTATACTGTCGACCACGAATAACGTTAACAGTCCGCTCTCGACCCAAATTAAGCCATTCCGATGCAGTGGAGGGAATGTCGGCTCGCGCCGAAAACGGTCATCCATGGGGTCAACAGTAAACGGGCAGCTACCTGCCATCAGCTACATCTTCGCGAATGCGGCGAGATGCTGGAGGGCCGACCAGATGGCCGGCCCTTTCGTCGCCTAGGCCAGAGCCAGTCAGATTGCAGTCGATTAGTCGGTCGAGCGCTCAATCGACGATTGTGACGTTGCCCATGCGATAGCCCTTCTTGGCCATTTTCTTGGTGTAGTGAACACGTTCATGCTTCAGCTCGACCGCATATTCCTCCCACGCGTCACGGCGATCCTCAATGTCGGTTGCACGGCGAAGATCGCCGCTGAGCTCCTTCTTCGACTCAAGCACGTTGATCGTGTAATCGAACCACAGACTGTTCTGGATGCCTGCAATCGGCGAGGTGATGATCTTTGATTCCTCGATCCGAGCAAACTGTTCTTCATACAGCATGGGAACGGCTGCACTGGCGACAGTTGCAAGACCGAAGATCGACATTGTCAGTGTGGCAAGCTTAAACATTTTCAATTCTCCTTTTGCTGAACATCACCATTGTTGGCGGTCAAACAGGAAACGGCTGGGCGCCGCGGTTTAATCCATCCATCTCGGATATTTTGGCACCAATCGAGCACACAGATAGAAGTTGTCGACAGGTGCAAAAAGAGGCGGTCAGGGCAAACGCGTCCGCCTCAGAGTTTGCGCGGCTCGCCCACAAGCAGGCGGAAAAGAGCAAGCCGGACAAAAGCCAGATTAAGCTTCTGGTCCTTTATTCCGCGGGCTCGGCGGTGTCCTTGCCCTCGGCGGAAGCTGCCCCGGTCGCCTGGGTCAGCACCAGCGCATCGCCAGACGCGCTGAACATTCCGGTGGGCAGTTCGCGGGTCACCTTGCCCTGCTTGACGACGACTTGCTGGATCTCACCCCGGCTGTTGGCCACCAATTGACTGACCCTGCCGAGCGAAGCACCTTCCGGGGTCATCACCGGCATACCACGACTGACGGAGGCAACGCCTTCGCCGACAGCAGCAGCGCTACCAGCAACAGCGAGCGGGCCGGATATCAGCGAACCACCAGCCGAGCCTGCGCCGCTACCTGAAGCTGCACCGTCGGTTGGAGCGTTCATGTTGCGAATGCCTGACACCGCTTCTCCGGCCCTTGACCGGGCACCCTGAACCGCCGGTGCCACGACCCCGGTAACGGCGTCTGTGCCGATCAGCTGTGCATTGGCACTGCCCTGACCGTTAACGGCACCACCACCGGACATGCTGGCCATTTGGCTGGCAGTCGGCACGACAACGTCCGCCAGGCTGGCAGTTGAGCCTGTAATCGAACCATTAGCGCTGCGGTTCGCCGAAACGGTGCCACGACGTGCATCGACCGACTGGCTGCCATCGGTGGAACCTGAGCCGTCTACCGACCCGCGGACGGTGCGGGTGGTGCGATCCAGCGTGCCTCCGATTGAACTGCCGATCGAATTGTCGAGCGAACCGCCAAGTGAACCGCCCAACGATCCACCGAGGCCACCGCCAAGCCCGCCGCCGCCTAGCAATTGCGCCTGCGCGGTTACCGGGAGAAAAGCGATTGCGGCTGCTGCAAAAATGATCTTTTTCATCATGCTATCCTTTCAACTGTATGGCAGCGGCGTCATTGCCTGCTCACCTGAAAGGACAACGGATGGGCGATCCGATTTAATTCATGGGGGGTGCGAAAAAGTCATTTCTTCTTGCCGCAGCCTTCGCACAAAAGCCCGCGTCCATAGCGTTTATCGGGCCCCTTCGGGCCCAGATCTCTTGCCTGTGCGTCAAGCCGGGTCTGCCATTTGCCGCCATTTGCCATTGCGGCAGCTACCCTGATCGCCACAAGCGGTGTCGCAAAAGAGGTGCCGCGCAGCTTGACCGACTTACCCCTGGCATTGAGAGCGTACACATCTGCGCCTGGTGCTGCGTAATCAAGATGGAGCGCCCGCCCCGCCTCGATCAGCGCACGCCCTTTGCGGTCGACACCGGTTACGGCCACAACTCCGTCATACGAAGCGGGAAAGGCAGGCGGCGATGCCGGCCCATCATTGCCTACTGCTGCAACCACCACGACACCGCGCTGCTGCGCCCGCCGTATCGCGCGTTCCAGAACCGTGTTGCGGGGTCCAACCAAGCTGATGGTGATCACCTTGCAGCCGTTATTAGCGAGCCAGCCCAGCCCCTGCACGATGGCGAGAGCGTTGCCCCCTGCGGGGTCACTGCCATAGACATCGGCCACCCACAGCCGGCTTGCACCCTCGCCATGAAGCAGGCTGGCGACCGCACTTCCATGATCCGAAGGCAGCAGAGCCCCCGTGGCAAATCCCTTGCGGCCCGTCACTCGGATGGCGGGTCCAGGCGCTCCATCGATGATCCCTATGGGCACTTCAACAGTGATCCGCGCCTGCGCAGCCAGCAGACCGGGCAGAACGACCGCGCCCTTGCCAGCAGCCAAGCTTTCCGATTGCCAGTGCAGGTTATCCGCGCTGATGTCTGTCCCTGGCGCAATCTGTGCAGCAAGCGCCTGCGCCTTTGCCAAGTCCATTCCAACAGGGACGCGTAGTCGCGTGATCTGGAGATCGAGCCCCTCGACAGTTTCTTGCGCGATGACCGCAAAACGTGCCCGTTTAAGACTGTTAAGGTCGTCGGGGCTTATTCCGACCGAAAGTAACTCGCCGCGCCGGGCGAGGCTGCCTGTTGCATCGCGCTCGATCCGGTCCCTGTTTTGCCTCAGCAGGCGTGCAAGTTGCTGGTCACGCAAGCGCAACAGATCGCGCGCCTGTCGTTCCAGCAAGTTGCCGGCCTGATCAAGCGTATCTCCGGCCTCATCGACGAGACCTCCGACGACACCCCCCACCCTCGGCAGCCCAACTTGGCCCAGCGGTGATCTCAACTGGGCCCATGAGGGGGCTGCGATGGTCATCGCACACAGCAATGAGACAAAGATGATGGCTCGCGATCTGCGCATGATTGGTTCTATCCTCTTTTTTTGCTTAAGCACGGATGAAACGTGCGAGCTCATCCGTTTCATCCATCAGAAAGGCGCAAAACCTGACCAAGGCGTTTGAACCACTGCTGATTGATCTTCTGCCTAAGATGCGACGTTTTGCATGCGGCCTGACGGGCTCGACTGCTGACGGTGATGATCTGTGCCAGATGACGATCGAACGTGCCTTGGCCCGCCGCAACCAGTGGCAAGAAGGGACACGCTTGGATAGTTGGATGTATAAGATAATGCGAAACCTGTTCATCGATGAGATACGCGCCTCGCGCCGCCGAGGCGAGACTTTCGTGGCCGAGGAGGCAGGTCTGTCAGTGGGATCGTCTGGCGGACAGGAAGCAAGTGTGGAGCTTGGCATGATCGACCGGGCAATAATGCGACTGCCTGACGAGCAGCGCGAAGCCGTGTTGCTGGTCATGGTGGAGGGTTGTTCATACAAGGAGGCCGCCGAGATCGTGGGCTGTCCGGTCGGCACCCTCAATTCCCGACTGGTGCGCGGAAGGGATGCTTTGCAAGGTCTGTTGGATGACGCGGCATGAACATCTCACCGGAAATGATTGCCGCCTTCGCTGATGGCGAGCTGGAGGGTGCCGACAAGGCGCAGGTGGAGGCGGCCGTAGCTGCTGATCCGACACTTGCGAGCGAGGTCGAGCGGCATCGTCGGCTCAAAGCCGTGCTCGCTGCACGCTATGCGCCAATCGTAACCGAAAAGGTTCCGGCCCATCTTGTATCGCTGCTGCAAACATCCGAGCCGCATCCAGACACTGTGAGCGAAGTCATCAGTTTTGCAGCTGCACGCAGAAAGCGTGGACTGGCACCAATGATCCGGCGCTGGGTTACCATCGCCGGACCTGCAATCGCTGCCTCATTGGTGTTGGCGCTTTGGCAACCCTGGCAAGCCAGCCTTCCCGAGGGATATGCGGGCGCGGAACTGGCGAGCGTGCTCGACAACAGACTGGTGGCCAATCAATCCGCAGATGCAGAACCGCGCATCTTGCTCAGCTTCGCAGCTGAGGGCGGTAAATTCTGTCGCGCCTGGCGAGGAGCGACCGACGGCGGTATTGCGTGCCGGGATAGAAACGGTTGGAAAATAGAGCGGGCATTTGCCGTAAGCGGGACGTCATCGACGGAGTATCGCCAGGCAGGCAGCGAAGTTGAGATCTTGGCAGCAGCGCAGGAAATGGCGGCCGGCAATGCTCTGGATGCCCAAGGCGAGAAACGTGCATCTGCAACCGGTTGGCGGACGACGTCCGGACATTAGGATCAGCTCCTCGCCAGGGACGAGGAGCTGATCGTTCAGATTTCGGTGTTTTCCGCGAGGGTCAAAGCGTCTTCCAAGTCGATGCCGAGATAGCGAACCGTGTTTTCGATCTTGCTATGTCCGAGGAGTATCTGGACAGCGCGCAGGTTGCCGGTCGCCCTGTAGATTATCGATGCCTTCGTTCGCCGAAGCGAATGAGTTCCATACTCACTTCGCATCAGGCCGACAGCCGTAACCCAATCATCCACAAGCCTTGCATACTGACGCGTGCTGAGATGCCCAGCATGATCAACGCGACTCGGAAAGACATAGTCGTCGACCGTGCCGCCTCGGCGGTCGAGCCATGTCAACAAACTCGCTCGTGCGTCCGCAAGCAATTCGAACTGAACTGGGCGACTTGTTTTCTGCTGCATCACGATTGCGCGCGACCGGATCTGTCCTCCGCTGACAATGTCTCCAATTTTCATCCGCACCAAGTCACAGCCGCGAAGCTTGCTATCGATCGCCAGGTCAAACAGTGCGCGATCTCGCAGGCGACGGTTCTGATTGAGGTAAAACCGGATTTGCCATATTTGTTTTGGCTTTAGTACACGCTTCGGACCGACGGTTCGGCCCGCATTCCAGACCTGACGTTTGGTCGCAATGGTTTCGGGTTCAGTCATTTCAATGGTCGTTCTCCTATGGCCGGATTGGCCATTCGAAAAACGGTCCACGCGTGGGAGGGTGTCGATCGGGTCGGTGTACCGACCCAGACCCGACATTCACCAGGACTGCCTTGAACGTCTGCTCTTGGTTTTGCGGCTGTCAATGATTCACCCATAAGCACACATACAGCAAAGCGACTTCATCTTCGCCATTCCATTGATTAAAACGGTTTTCGACAGCCGACATCCGGCCATGGATCGACCCGGGGTCGATAATTCTTAACTTTCCTCCGCCATATGCCTTGAATGAGGGAGGGGCGAATGGTCAAACAGACGCGAAACGTGAGCAGGCGAAACCCTGGATCCGTCTCACACGACCCCTTCCAATATCGCTACCAGCAGATGCTTGCCAACTCGGCGACCGCAGCAGTGTGTGCGGGGGCAGACAATCTCATTGTCTCATGGAATACAGCCGCCGAAGAGCTTTTCGGATATCATTTCGAACAGGTAATCGGTCAGCCGCTATCTTTGATCATCCCTCCCCGACTTCGGGCTGCGCATAACGCTGGCCTTGCTCGCGCCGTTCGATCAGGGCATGCGCGGCTCGCCGGGCATTCGGTCGACATTCTGGCTCTGCATGCAGATGGAAGTGAAATTCCAGTCGATTTATCTCTCTCGATGTGGATCGAGGATGGCAAACCGATGTTTGGCGCTTTAATGCGCGATATCGCTGACCGACATTCTGCCAAGCAACGCCTCGAACACTTGGCTCACTGTGATACGCTCACTTCGCTGCCAAACCGCAACGCGCTCCAGCGACGCCTTGCGGCCGAGATTTCAAGGGGTTCCTGCGCTCTGATGTTGTTGGACCTGGACGGGTTCAAGTACGTCAATGACACGCTCGGGCATTCGGTTGGCGACAAGCTTTTGACAGCAGTGGCATCGCGGCTGACCGAAGCCATTGGAGAGTCAGGGTTCGTCGCGCGTCTGGGCGGCGACGAATTTGCGATCTTGGTTTCCAGTTGCTCTGACCCGCTGATGCTTGACACCCTTGCCAACGAGATTTTCCAAAGTTTTCAGCACCCATTTGAAGCTTCGGACCAGTCCATCTACGTGGGAACCAGCATAGGTATCGCTTTGTCGCCAAATGATGCGTCGGATGTCGAGCAGCTTCTCTCCTGCGCCGATCTAGCCCTTTACAGCGCGAAAAGCGATGGTGGTGGCTCACGGAAGTTCTTTCAGCGCGCAATGCAGAACTCTTCGGATCAGAGACATCGCATGGGTTCGCAACTTCGGACAGCGCTAGCAAACAACGAATTCGAGCTCTGGTACCAACCTCAAGTTTGCCTGGCGACGGGATCGCTGTCCGGGGTCGAAGCGCTTCTTCGATGGCGTCATCCCGACCACGGCCTTCTTACGCCGGCCAATTTCATCGAGGTGCTCGAGGAAAGTCCTGTCGCCGAAGAGGTGGGTGACTGGATTGTCGAGCAGGCGTGTGCGGTAGCGGCCAAGTGGGAACAAGCTGGCCTGGGACCGATACGCATTGGCGTTAATCTGTTTGCGGCGCAGCTCAGGTCTAACCGTCTCTTCGGTGTTGTATCAACGACATTGCGAAAGCACGATCTTCCACCGGATCGCCTGGAGCTGGAGATTACCGAGACGACCGTTCTGCGACACAACAACCAGTCGACAAAGGCACTTAGGAAACTCAACTCTTTGGGCGTGGGCATCGCATTCGACGATTTTGGCACCGGGTTCGCCTCTCTCAGCTTGTTGCAGAAATACCCTCTCACCCGTCTGAAAATAGACCGCGGCTTTATTGCACACATTGATCGTAAGGTTGGCGACTCCGCGATCGTCAAGGCAATCATCGTCATGGCAGCTGGCCTTGGACTTAAGGTGATTGCCGAAGGCGTAGAGACGGCCAAGCAGGAAAAGGCGTTGCGTGCTCTTGGCTGCGGTGAAGCACAGGGATATCGCTACGGTCACCCTATGACATCGAATGATCTCCTACACACCTACCTCGACCGCTCGACCCATTCTGAGAATACCCTAGGCCTATCTGCGGGCTAATTTTACCGTCTCTTATCATGGCTTCGCGACGATCGAGGAGCAATCATCGGTAAAATTTCGCGGTTCGTCGAACTGTCTAACCAGTTAAATTCGTAGGACAGCAATGCTCTGGCAGCCCGCTTGGAGTTTGTTGCGTATGACACGTTTTGTTGTTTCTGCCCTTGTCGCCATCGTGGGGGCTATTTCGAGCCAGCCTTTACTGGCGCAGATTGGCGATGAACAATTGCAACGCGAAAGCGATGACGCGTTCAATCGCCTCGAACCGGTGGGAATGGCGGTAGCGGTGGTGCGTTCTGGCCTACCCGTTTGGATCCGCGGCTATGGACATCTCGCAGCGGGCACCTCGCAAGCTGTAGATGGTGATACGGTTTTTCCCATCCATTCGATGACCAAGAGCTTCACCGCCGCGGCGCTCGCTCTGCTGGTTGACGAAGGGAAGGTCGCCTGGTCCGACCCTGTGCGCAAGCACATCCCTGAATTCGCGATGAGCGATCCGTACGTGACCGAGCATCTGACCGTGCGGGATCTGCTTGTCCACAATTCCGGTCTGGCACTTGGCGCTGGCGACTTGCTGCACTGGCCTGATCAGGTCGCAAGCGCTGACGAGTTTATCGCTGCACTTCGCTACCTTCCTCTCGATCAGGGCTTCAGAGAGGGCTTTGCCTACGACAACATCCTCTACACCGTTGCAGGCGAGGTCGTGGCGCGCGCTTCGGGCACTCCATGGAGTGTTTTTGTCCAGTCGCGCCTGTTCGATCCCCTCGGCATGACGAGCTGCTCCACGTCATCCGCTACGGCAAAACGAACCCCAAATGCGGTCCAGCATTCGCGCGAACCAGGCGGTGCTCCCGTTTCGCGCAGCGACATCACACTGAGAGAAGACCCCGCCGGCAGTATCTCCTGTTCGGTCCGCGACGTTGCCAAATGGACGCAATTTCAGCTGGGCGATGGCAAGCTGCCCGACGGAACGGTGTTCATGTCAGCGGATCGGTTGCGCGAGATGCATAAGCCGGTCGTCGCACTTGGCCCACCCAACTTCATGCGAAAGCTTGCAGGTGCACACTTCAACGATGTCGCTCTTGGCTGGTTTACCTCGGATTTCGCTGGCACGCTAGCGATCGAACATGGCGGTCTTGGTCCGGGTGGAATGACCAACATGATCCTGCTTCCTCAAAAAGAAGCGGCCGTCATAGTGCTGGTGAACGACCTCATTCCCGCGCACTTTCTCTCGCACCGCATCGCCGACCTGATCGCGCGAGGCGACAATGCATCTGACTGGATCGGATTTGTTGTAGAAAGCGCAAAGAAGCGCGCAGTCAGAAGCGCAGAGGAGAAAAGCGAGGCCAGCCAGATTCGCGCCAATGCCGTTCTGCCATCGCGAAAACTTGAGCAATACGCTGGGACCTACCGCGATCCTTGGTATGGCGATATCGTAGTGCGCTCCGAAGGAAACGGTCTGACGCTGCATTTCACGCGTTCAAAATTGTTGAAAGGTCCGCTCGTCCCTTGGGATGGCAATACCTTCCTCGCCAGATGGCCAGATCGCAGCCTTGATGCCGACGCACTCGTTACCTTCGTCTCGGACGACAGCGGTCAAATCACTGCGATGAAGCTGGTTGCAGCATCCGAACGGACCGACTTCTCCTATGATTACCACCACCTGTCGCCGAAGCGGGTGGAAAAGTAGAGGGCGTACGGTCGAATTTAACCGCGCTCGGTTTGCTGGCGACTTGTCGGGCTGAGTTGCGCTTCCATCACTAGAGCTGGATGGCGGCTTCATATTGTGCCTCGGCTTAGGCGGGTGGGATTTTGCAAATAAGTGTATACAATTCTTGGTGACTAACCCAATCCACTTGAGCAGGTTGTATTCGACGGCTTTGCCACCATCAGCCATGCTTTGGCTATACCTCATGTGGATTTGCCGGCTACCGCGATCGGAGTGATGAAGAAGGCCGTTACCAAGCATTGATCGCCGACCATGAAGTGCTTGCTCCGCGTCGGTCACCATCAAAAATGAGGATCGCTGTCAACGGTCTCAGGATGCCAGCAAGGGCGAATTTGACTGTCGGCCCTCTGGGACATGCATAAGATCGCTGAAGCTATGGTCGCCGGAAATTTTTTTCTCGTGGTGAGATTTTCTGGACCGCCGGAATGCCAGCAATGTCGTTTTAACGCACACACGGGTAACCGATTGGCAGAATAATTCACGTGGGTCTGATGTGCGCATTGTGTCTCGCTGGACCGGAAAGGGCGTCACCAGATTAGGCAAAAATGATCCGGATCAACGGCCGGGATCGACTAATCGCATGCTTCGGGCATTTTGGCCTATTTGTACGACCTCCTTAACCATCGCTTGAGAATGGGGGGTTATGCACCCGCGCATGGGTAGCGCAAACTTGATCCTGATTGCCGATGACGAACCATTGCTGACCGAGTTGCTGGAATATCGGTTACGCGCCAAGGGGTTCGACACCGCAATTGCGCGTGACGGACGTGAGGCTCTGGAGCAATTCGAGGCGGTACGGCCGAATGCTGTGGTTCTGGACGCGATGATGCCGGTCCATGATGGCTTCGAGGTGCTTCGACGGATTCGGTCGAACGAGGCACACAGCGACATACCGATCATCATGCTCTCGGCCCGCCGCAGCCAAGCGGATATCGTTGGTGCCCTCGAAATGGGCGCGAGCGATTACATCGTGAAGCCCTTTCTGCCAGAGGAACTGATGATTCGGCTGCAACGATTGCTCGCCGGACGATGAAAGCGCTCCTGATCGCCGTGGCGGTGTGGGCGATTTCGACCCCGCTGTGCGCTCAAGCTGTCAACGATTATGAAGCTGCCGTCGTGGCGCGATCTGCAGGTGATCCGCAAAGGGCAATTACCTATCTGGACGGCTGGCTAGCACAACATCCACGCGACAGCGATGCGCTGGTGCAGCGCGGTCTTGCCTATCTTGCGCTCGACCAGCGAACCAACGCGGCGCAAGACTTCCGCCTGGCGCTGCAAATTGCGCCTGATTATGCCGATGCGCGCGAGGGACTCGCCCGCGCAGAACGTCGGGACGTATCCAGCGGCGGCGGTTATCTGCTGGTCGGCGGGGCCTTGAGCGACCTCAACCGAGGGGCTGCTGATTGGGCCGAGGTTTCGCTGGATGCCGCAGCGCCTGTTTCTAGTACTGCGACCTTGGGCACGCGGATCGTGGCCTACCGCCGTTTTGGTCTCAACGATCTCGAACTGGTGGGCAATCTAACGCTACACCCTTCCGACAATTTGTGGCTGAGATTGAGCGCAGGCGGCACGCCAGCGGCGGACTTTCGCCCTGAGATCGCTTTGGCCACTGGCGCAGACTATCGCATCGTAGGTGGGGCAAATGCCACGGTGCTGAGTTTTGACACGTCTTACCAGCGCTTTCCGCTGCAGGATGTGGTTACCGTCAATCCAGGCATCGTGCAGTATTTCGCTGGTGGGCAGCTTTGGGCAACATTTCGGGGAATAGGGACGGTGGCCGGTGGCGGTCGTTTGCAAGTGGGCGGTCTAGGTCGGCTCGATTATACCCCTCGCGAGCGTCTCCGTTATTTCATCGGCTTTGCAAATGGGCCCGACACCGAACTTGGGATCGTTACACGTGTTTCTTCCCTGTTCGGCGGCGCTGAATTCCCTCTGGGAGACCGATTGTCGATAATGCCATCGGTGGCTCGCGAATGGCGGGAGAACGGTGGCGATCGCACTGATTTCAGGCTGGACTTGAAAGCCATATTTTGACGGTTCTGTTCGCTCTGTGGCAGCTATCCCTGGTCTTGTGTGCAGTCGCGTTGCTGGCACTGGCCGCGATGCTGATCGTGAGGGTTATTGCAGGTCGGCGCGTGATCCGGAGCACCAGCGAGCGCAAGCGTCTGACCCCGCTGTTGCTGTACGGCAGCGATACTCCGATGCAGCCGCCCGGCGGGATGACCGAGCGTCGGGAGGCTATGCGGCTGACGATGGAACTCGCTGAAATGGTACGCGGGCCGGATCGTGCCACATTGCTTGCCAACGCATCAACGCTTGGCGTGCTGGACGACTTGATCGAAGGAAGCAACAGCCGCGTTCCTCAGGAACGCCTGCTCGCTGCGGAGGCACTGGCAATGTTTCCCGATGTGACCGATCGGGTTCATGAGATGCTCGATGATTCCAACCCCGATGTCCGGCTAGGTGCAGCATTGGCTTTAGCGCAAAATGGCTTTGCGCCACCCACGTCCGAGCTTGTCCGCCGCCTTGGCCTTGGCACCACAGAGCGGTCTTTACTGGTGGTTTCGCTCATGCGCGATCTTGCCGAGTTTGACCCGCAAGGTGTCGAGGCGATGCTCGACGAACCCGATCTTCCAGAAGCGCTGAAACT
Organism: Blastomonas aquatica; assembly: GCF_014639875.1. Lineage (GTDB taxonomy): Bacteria > Pseudomonadota > Alphaproteobacteria > Sphingomonadales > Sphingomonadaceae > Blastomonas > Blastomonas aquatica. The sequence goes on from NZ_BMGD01000004.1 coordinate 338,871, forward strand.
GGCGGCAATCGACGCCTTGGCCGACACCGGCAACATCAAGCATGTGCCACTCATCAATGGCATGGTGGAAGCTGCAGCAGAAGACACGGCACTGCTGGTGCGGATCTACCGCGCACTTGGCCGAATCGGTCACCCCGAGGGCCACAAAGCGATTCAGCACGGCATGGGCCACGCTGCCTGGCAGGTCAGGGCTTCAGCCGCACAGGCCGCTGGTGCGTCTTCCTTCATCAACGGTGCGCAAAAATTGAGCGACCTGCTCGGCGATACAGAATGGTGGGTTCGATTTCGTGCCGGCGAAGCTCTTTGCCGGTTGGGCAAGACCGGGCGAGATAAGCTCGAACTCGCTTGCGTGCATGGCACAGAGCTCGCACGTGAGGCTGCGATATCGACGCTGGCAGAACGGGCCCAGGCGCTATGAGCTATGATCCAGCTGCATGGGCGGATGCGTGGATGCTTTCTGGGGCCCAAGGGATCGCTGCGATTGTCATTGTCACGGGACTGGCTCAGACGGGCTTTTACATCGTCCAACTCGTCTATGCCACTATTGCGCTGTCGAGGCGTCCGCCCGTGCCGCGAGGGGCGACATTGTGGCGACGCTATTCCGACCAGGCGCCGCCGATCGCAGTTCTGGCGCCTGCCTATAACGAGGAGCTGACCGTCGTCGAGAGCGTGCGTTCGCTGCTCGCGCTGCATTACCCTGAGTTCGAGGTGCTTCTCATCAACGATGGGTCGAAAGACGATACTCTGCGCCGGGTGGTCGAGGCCTTCGATCTGCGACCGGTCAGTCGCTTCATCGATAGCGCCGTGGAACATGCGGCGATCCGCGGTCTCTACGCCAATCCCGCACTCCCCAGGCTGCTGGTCATCGACAAGGAAAACGGGGGCAAGGCCGATGCGCTCAATGCTGGCATCAATGCTGCACGTTCTGAGCTCTTTTGTGCGATTGATGCCGACTCAATTCTCGAGCCTGATGCTTTGTTGCGGGTGGTGCGGCCATTTGTCGACGACCCCGACCTGACCATCGCCGCAGGTGGTACGATCAGGATCGCCAATGGGTGTACCATCGATGCCGGCCGCGTAGTGAACGTGAGCCTGCCCAGCAATTTCCTCGCGCTGGTCCAGACCATGGAATACCTGCGTGCCTTCCTCATGGCCCGTTTGGCTTTAGGGCATATGCAGGTGCTGACCGTCATTTCGGGTGCTTTCGGCCTGTTCAGCCGCCAGCGGGTGGTAGAGGTGGGTGGCTACAGCCTGAAGACGGTTGGCGAAGATATGGAACTGGTTCTCAAGCTGCATCGGCATATGCGCAATTTGGGGGAACCATACCGTATTGAATTCATCGCCGAGCCAGTATGCTGGACCGAATGCCCCGAAGATGTGCAGGTGCTTGGCCGGCAACGTAGCCGCTGGCAGCGGGGCGCTCTCGAATGTTTCGCCAAGCACAAGGATATGTGCTTCAATCCGCGCTATGGCAGAGTGGGTTTTATCGGATTTGGGCACATCTTGCTGGTCGATGTAGCTGGACCGCTCGTCGAGATCCTAGGCTATTTCCTGATCCCGCTGCTTTGGTATTTAAACCTGCTAGCGCTGCCTTGGCTGCTGGCATTCCTTGCCGTCACGTTCACCTTCGGCATTCTAGTCAGTGTGCTGACCCTCATTCTTGAGGAAGTGCAATTGCAGCGCTTTCCCCGTTCGCGTGACCTTGCCTTTCTGGCAGTGATCGCGGTGGTTGAGAATTTTGGCTATCGCCAGTTATCAAATTTCTGGCGGCTAAGGGGCTGGTGGCAGTTTTTGCGCAAGGAGCAAGGTTGGGGCGCGATGACACGCAAAGGGTTCGGGGGGACCGCGATCTGAAGCGTTTTCAGGTCTCGGCGGTATAAGTACCCAGAAGCGCGATCAGGCTATTTGCCTTTGCCGCAAAGTCGGTTCTGGTCGATATCGCCTCTTCTAGCTCCTGCGCCAGTTCACCGACGTCGGCTGCGCCGAGCATGCCCGCTATGCCGGCCAATTTATGCGCCCGAACGGCCATTCCTTCGCGATCGTCCCTTAGCAGCAAAGTCTCGAATGCGGCGTGCTCATCGACAAGCCGCGCGGCCAACCTAGATCGCAGCGCGGCTAACTTTGCGTCGAGCGGGCTCATTCCAACAAGGTCCTTACCTGCTTTGCGAGGGTCATGGGATCGAACGGCTTGGCAATGACCCCGATGGCATCGAGCGTTGCAAAGCTTTGCATCTCGCTGGACTGCGCACGGGCAGTCACAAAGACCACTGGCACCGCCGCTGTAGCGTCCCTCTCACGTAAACGCGCGAGAGTCGATGGGCCATCCATCCCGGGCATCATGACATCGAGCAGGATGACGTCAGGTACCCACTCTGCAACGATTTCCAACGCCAGCGCCCCGGAAGAGGCCGTGCGCACATCGAAATCAGGATCAAGACAAAGCGAAAGCTCGGCAACTTCGCGGATATCCGGCTCGTCATCGACATACAGTATACGGGTCATTGGGCGTCCCTGCGTGCGCGAACGATCAAAGCCATGGTGGTTTCGACGAGCGCCTCGAACGGCGTGCGGCTCTTGACGAACACTGCGTCCGCATCGGCGCCGGGGTGTAGGTCGTCAAGCGCGGTAAACAATATGACGGGTACACTGGGCAAGGCCACGCGAATGGCGGGCAACAGATCAAGGCCGTTTTCGTGGTCCAGTGATACGTCGACGATACAGGCCTCGATGTTGTCATGTGTCGTCAGCAAGTCGCGCGCGGCGGCCAGCGACCCGACCGAAAGCAGCGAGGCCCGCCCCAGGAACGCACTTTCCACGACGCTCAGGCAATCGAGATCGTCATCGATATGGAGAACTACCGGCAATCCCTCCTGCAATCCGCTGGCCTGCGCGGGAGCCTCCTGTGCCAGCGGCAAATCAACATAAAAGATACTGCCGCCCCCGGGGCGGTCCAGAAATCCTGCACGGCCACCATGGCGTTCGGCAATTTCACGCACGATCGCAAGGCCCAGTCCTGTTCCTCCGCGTGTGCGGGCATCCGAATTGTCTGCCATGGCAAACTTCGCGAAAATCTGGGTTCGGAAGCTCTCCGGCACCCCAGATCCTCGATCCAGCACCTCAATCCGAACATCACGGCCTCGTTGCTCCGTTCGCAGGCTGACCGTCTCACCGTTGGGCGAATGTTTGATGGCGTTGGAAACAAGGTTGGTCAGCACCTGTTCAAGGCGATCAGGGTCTCCGATTATGCATTGCGGCCAAGGGGACAGTGTTACCTCAATCTTGACGCCATGGTCGTCAGCATATTGGCGATTGGCTTCGATCGTACGCTTGATTAACGGCCCGATCGTCAATTTGCGGAGGTCGAATGTCATCTTGCCGGATTCGATTTTTTCGATGTCGAGGATGTCGTTGATCAACCGGATCAGGCGCTCGCAATTGCTGTGCGCAATATTCACCAGTCGCGCAGCCTTTTCGTTCAGCTCACCCACAGCACCGCCCGCCAGGAGGCCCAGCGATCCGCCAATCGAGGTCAGCGGGGTGCGCAATTCATGGCTGACAGTGGAAACGAATTCGCTTTTCATCCGCTCCGCGCGCTTACGCAGTGAAATGTCACGAATGGCGGCGACATATTGGTTGTCCCCGCCTTCCTCGACGAGACTGACGGCTATTTCTGTCTCGAAGGTGCTACCGTCGGCACGCCGACCGGTAAATTCCAGCTTACGCCCTGCGCCTTCGATTGTAGCCTTACCAACGCGGGCAAGCCAGGCTTGGCTGTCCTCGATGCTGACTGTCTCAGCCATGAGAATGGTATTGTGCTTCCCACAAAGATCGTCGGCCGAATGGCCAAATATGCGGACAACACTGGGATTTAGGCGGATTATGAAACCCCCTTTGTCGAGCAACAACATTGCATCGTCGGCGCCATCAAACATCGCGCTCTGTCGGGCGGCCAACCGCTCCGTTTGAGCCAGCGCCTCGAGCCTGCCCCGGGCGGAGCGACTGACCATAAGCGTCAGCAGTGCGAGCAAAACTGCAATTGCGAGCAGAAGCAGCGTCAGGCCCCGCTCAATATCGGCGCTCGTGTCGCGGCTAGCGCGACCCAAGGCATCGAGGCGGCGTTCTTCGATTGCGGTCAGGGCGCGGACTTCGGCGCGGATTTCATCCATAAGGCGCTTACCGCGACCCTCGGCGATGCGGCCTTGCGCATTTTCCGCACGCCCTTCCCGCACATCGCGCGCGTTGAGCTCAGCGTTCGAAAATTGCAGGGCCGACAGCCGCTCGAGCCGCGGCAGACTGTCAACAATCGCTTGATCTGCCTGCAAGCGGAGTTCGGCTAGCAGCGCATCGCGACGAGCCGCCGCTGTCAGATAGGGTTCCAAGAACGCTTCGTTTCCGGTGATCGCATAACCTCTGACAGCGGTCTCAGCATCAAGCTGAACCTCCTGAAACTGTGCAAGCAGACTTCGTGTTTGCCATGTCTGCTCGGCTGTGCGGCCAAGCTGGGTGGCGCCAGCAAATTCTGATCTCATCAGAACATAGATGCTGGCCAGGCTCAGCAAGATCGCAGCCAGAGCCCCAATCGTAAGTGCACGATGACGGTCGAATTTATGGTTCGGGTCGTTCTTCAGCATTCAGGCCTTGGGTTGTAAAAATTTTTCTCAGTGTTCAAGTGCCAAGATTTGGTAAAACTTTGGTGTCTGCGGTATCAGCTGATGTCAAATTCGACCGCAAAATCACGTGTCGCGGCACTCGTTCCCTTAGGGTCGTCGACAGCATGCAGCGCCGGGAACGCAAAAAGTTCTACATAATCTGCGGCGGCCCGGCACTGATGAAGCGAAGCTGCTGGGTCAAACTCCGAACGGCACGTACTCTCGAGGGGTTGTGCGCCTTTGGACATTCGAGCAAGATCCCGCATTCCGGCCTTGGACATGATTATTTGTGCTTTGTTCGCCGCCATAATAAGCACGCCATCCGGTCCTTGCAAAGGGCTAAGCATGATCTCAATCGGGAATTGCCCGCCAATCTTGCGCAGTGCGACAGGCTCAAGGCCAGTCCCGAAAGACTGGTCAAGCGCTTCGGCAGAAGATCGGCTACCAGCGGCAATTAATCGTTCGGCAAAGCCGGTTGGAATGATCTTGGTAATATTCTGACCGAGCAGCTCGTCGCGCAGATATCCGAACTTTTTCGGTAAGTTCGTTGACCAGGACGATCATCCCGCTCTCGTCGACAACGACCATGGCATCGGGTGCCGGCTCCAGCAAATCACGGTATCTGGCCTCAGAGCGTGCAAGTTGAAGCTCCAGCTCGGTCACGTGAAGGGCGGGCTGTGGCCTCATGGTAGTCAAGGTTATCCCCGGAAGGCTGAGCGGGAGGAAAAATTCGTCTCTCAGTCACCCGCATGCTGGCTGCGATATCGGGGCGATACCGTCTGAGTGTCAGCGCGGCGTTAGCTTTGGATAATATTCAGGGGATTACAGATTCCGCGTAGGTTTGTACAATGCCATCGAGCGCGTTTGGCATGTGTCGCCTGATGGGCGAAGTGGCATGACAAAGGATCGACCCATTCGCTTGCCAGTTACCACTCGCAGCCCAGTCGCCTTGAGGATGCTGCGCACGCTTGTCATGGTAATAGGGATATTCAGCATTTCTGTCGCTTCATCAGCCGCGCAGGCGCAACAGCTTCAGCAGCCCGGGCCGTCCGGCAGCATCACCCACCTCCTGCCCCGCTGGCCGTCTGATGCAGAGTATCTGGTGCTGTCCACTTCCGAAAATAAAACGAGGCTCTTCATTCGCAAACCGGAGCAAACCTCCAGCACTCCCGATTTGCGCTTGCTGGAGGACCTGCGTGACTTGGCCGCAATCGTACCCTTTGGCGGCAGCGAGCGTTGCGCTGCGGAAAGGTCGGCCGCAGACATTGTCGTATCCTGCGCGGAAGGATTTGATCCGGAAGGCGTTCTCATTCGGTTTTACGGGAAGCTGCCACCCGGCGCGGCTGCCCGAGCGCTCGTCGAGACTAAAGGCTCAAAGGAATTCCGTCTTCAGTTTGTCAATTTGGGCGAAGACGCGACTGCTGCCAAGGCCGCTTCAGGGCAGCTGAACCTCGCGCTTCCACCGCGAGCAGATGGACCTCTCCAGCTGGTAATCCTTGGGCCCCAGTCGGGTGGGTCATTGCGGGTGACCGATCTTCGTCTGGCACCCACGCACCCGCCTCGCGCGCTGGACTCTGGTGCATGGGCATGGCACCCCCAGGCATGGCAGGAGGACAGCGACGCGCTCCTGCGCCCGGCGATTGAGCGGCGTTTGAAGCATCTGTATATTACGCTGGATATCGCCGGCGGACAGGTTGAGCACGCGGCGGAGCTGACGCGGTTCCTCAGGGCGGCTTCAGGTGCCGGAATATCGGTCGAAGCCGTCGAAGGCGATCCGCGCATGGTGCTACCCGAAGGCCTGGCCAACGCGCTTGATCGCGCGCGGGCGATAGCGCGCTTTCAGAAAAGCGCGCCTGCAGCCGCGCGACTGTCCGGTGTTCAGTATGACATCGAACCGTATGTTCTGCCCGGTTGGGGAACAGCGCCGGTCGATCACAAGGCCTGGAGCAATGCGGTCAATGCCTTGGCCGACGCTGTGAATGGTCAGCTCCATCTTGTCCTGCCGTTCTGGGTTGCCAGCGAACCAGCCGGTGCGCAATTCCTGCGAGATGTCGAAGCGTCAGTGAATGCGGTGACCGTCATGAGCTACCGCGCCGATGGTGCGCTCGCTGCTCATTTGGCCCAACCGCTGCTGAATTGGGGTGGGTCAGCCCACAAGCGTGTCCGGATCGCACTGGAGGCAGGGCCGGTCCCCTCCGAGGTCGAGGAGACCTTCGTGCCAGCCACCAGCGGACAGCTGGCTTTGGTCGAGACGGCGGGCCAGGTGACTGCTACCCATTTATCAGAGCCTCAGGTGGTACCAGGTGCCAAGATGTACGCCAGCCGTGGCAAGGTCCAAACGCGATCCGACCGGATCAGCTTTTTGGGCAACGAACGGGCGATGATGGAAGCGGCAGAGGATGTTGCGCGCGTAGCATCTGCCTGGGAATCCTTCGCCGGGATCAGCTACCATGGCCTCGCATGGTCGTCGCGTCAGCGAGATCCAAGCCCTGTCAGCGGCTCGCAACCGGTATCCGACGAGAACCCTCGATCCCGTCAAGAATGAGTGATTTGCCGGTTTTCGGGAAACGGATAACCAGATTTTCGACAGCCTCGGGGGCCTGTACTTCCAGGGTCTCTCCGTCGAAATCCACTTCCGCAAGGCTCCTTGCGCTCCACCAGCTTCCAAACTGCCCCAGCGAACCGATCCACAGCCGTTTGCCATAATGGTCGATCAGACGTTCCTCGAACCGAAGCTTGTGTCCGACCATATCGGGGTGGATCAGCACTACCGCCACACCGCCATCGCGCGCGATATTGTCGATCACTTCCACTGCCGCATCGAAACGGTCGCCTAGGCGCGGAGGTTTTTCATCCTCGATTGTAACCGGGAACTCCCAGACCGGTACCAGTGCATTGCCCGAACGGGCATGGGCCAGTTGATAGGGAAGATGCGTCAAGGCGGTATTGGCGGTCAGGGTAGAAGAATAGCGATATCTGGTTGTCGCGAGGGCTTCGGGAAGAGCGGCATGATTTGCGAGATAGCCCGGGCGGAACGACACCACGTGCTTTGCCAATATCTTCTCGAGCAAATACCGCGATACCCGCAATTCGCCCAAAAGCGTCCCGTTGCGCGTTTCGGTCGCACTTTGAACAAATGGGCGATAATCGGGATAACTCTCCGATCCGCTACCAAGCGGGAACGATGTAAATGTGCGCGAATGCGAAACGCTGTGGCTGGCGATCTCCATATCCCGCCCGACATCACGTAGCGGCGCAATATTGTCATCATTGAAGAAGACGTCGTCATTCCAGTCGCGGATGACCTTGGTCTGGATAAAAAATGTCGCAGACTGACCGCGGTCTCTTATGGCTTTCGCAAACAGCGGCGCGTTTTCCACCGAGCGCGTAAAATCGACGTCATGGGTCAGGATCAGGCTGCCCTCTTGCCCAGCTGGCGCGGTGCCGATCAGATAGGGCATGTCCTCGTCCTGGACATACAGGTCGCGGATCCAGCGGTAGATCAGGTCGAGGCCCGGGTCGTAGCTGTTGACCGCCTCGGCAGAGACCTGCTCGGCACGACCGTTCATTGCGCGGTTGGTCAGCGCGCCCAGATCAACCCCTAGGATACAGGCGCGTCCCCCGACGCGTCGGCATACCGCAGCTGCGGTCCCGTCGTCGAAGTCGGCCATGCGCACGGCAGTCGTCGGAACGATGCCGTTGCTGCCGACCTGCACTTCGGCGCGCGGCGAATTGAAGCGGGTCAGCCGAGTTTTGGCGTCCGGCGAGCGATCGAGCCAGCGGATCTCAGATCGGCTGCGGCCAGCGGCCTGGGATGCGACGCCAAACAGCTCTCCCAATCCGCCCCCTGCAAGATCGAACGTCACAACTGTGCCCCCACTTCGGATATGGTTGGCCAAACCGCGAAGCGCCGGCGCAGACAATGATCGTCCGGAAATGGATGGATACGCCAGCACGACATCGTGCTGCAACGCACGCGCTGGATCCTGTGTCATCATGAAGGGGATGCCATGAGCCTTGAACCCACGCACTAGGCCAAGCCAGTCGGACGCAGGGTCTGTCACCAGAACCGCCAATCGGCTTGTGCCTCCGTTTTCATAGTTGCTGATTTGCGCGGGCACGGCAACGCTCAACTGCGTGTCCGCGACTGGGCCTTCCAGGCCGTCGAACCTGTAGATTTTCGTCCCCGTACCGAAGATCAATATCCATGCGGCGAATGTTGCAACGACGATGGCAATAGCGATGACAGATTTTCTCATGATGCCCGCTTATGCCGAACAATAGTGAACAAAGTCAGGCCTTTCATGAAACCGCTTGTTGCCACGGTGGCATAGTACGGTGCTACCAAGCGCTGTCAAAGCTCGCAGGCATCTCCTTAACCGTCATCGATTGACGTGGCTCCCGATGGACCGAACGGCGAGTTTTCGAGCTCAGCCGACGCAAAGCTGGCATTTGCAATCGGCCCAGATGCAGTCTTCGCCGTAGCCAGCCTCGCCGTTTCAGGAATGGCTGGTTCCGGCTTAACCGGACCTTCTCGATAGCAGCAATAAATGACGGGTTTGTCCCAGGCCCGGCTGTTCGGGCCGATCGACAACAATGTCCGCTTTCAGGCAATCGGTGCGCGAGCTTCAACGACCGATATTGGGGCGCTTTGCTGAACGGCCGCTTTGCCGGTTCCTGAATTTCGGCAAATGGGCCGCTAGCTGTATGGCAGGTCCTGGCTGTCAAAGCGCCGAAGCCGCAGGTCGGCTTTCGGCAAGGCGTTGCTAGGCCCGGCGTGACCGGAAATGGGTGGATCGCGCACCTACGGTGAGGATTGAAGGGAGGCACTGCTCATCTCTTCCATCAGCCAATCGCGAAAGTGCCGCATTGCTGCATTTTCGGGACGCGATATCAGGCGAGTGAGCCAGTAGCGGCCTACATCGACCTCGATCGGGAATGGTTGGACGAGCAATTCTGACGCGAGCTCGCGGGTGAGCATCCCCGCTGGCACCAGTGCGATGCCGAGACCGGCGGCGGCGGCGGATCCCATCAGCGCCGCACTATCGAAAATGGGACCGCGGAGATTTGGGGCGGGTACGCCGACAGCGTCGAACCATAACGCCCATTCATCAGGGCGATAAGAGCGCAATAGCCGCTCGTGGACGAGATCGGCGGGGGATTTGAGCCGTGCTGCAATTGCTGGAGCGCAGACCGGAGTCATCGGCGCCCTGAGCAGTGGTTCGGCATGGGTGCCGTGCCACGCGCCATCGCCGAAGCGGATCGCGAAATCTAGCCCTTCGGCGACAAGGTCAACGCGGTTGTTGTTGGTCGAGATACGCAGATCAATCGACGGGTGGGCGCGGGCAAAGATGTCGAGCCTCGGGAGCAACCAGCCGGTTGCAAAGGTGCCCACGACGCCGACTTTCAGGAGTTCCCGGAAGCGGCCTTCGCCGTACTGGTCGAGCGTCGCGCCCACACGATCAAACATCTCGGCAAGTACGGGAACAAGCACGAGACCTTCGTCAGTGAGTGCGAGCCCACGCGGTAGTCTGTGAAAGAGGCGTGCGCCCAGGCGGCGTTCCAACTGCGCGACCTGATGACTGACCGCGCCTTGGCTGACGCAAAGCTCGATCGCAGCGCGGGTGAAGTTGAGATGACGTGCCGCTGCCTCGAAAGCACGCAGGGCGTTGAGTGGGAGTTGGGCGCGATCCATCACCTACCCATCAAATATTCTCATGGCTTTGTCGAGAAATCATGCTTTGTCGCGCGCTTGGCCGATTGGCATTCCGGGGGCGAAAGGAAGAAAGATGATCAAACTAATGACAGTTGCGGCTTGGCTCGCGGGCATGAGCGGAATGGCGGGGTGCAATGCGCAGGAAGCGCGGGCGCCGGTGGTCGCGGGCGCGGCCCTCGACTCAGCGCCGCATGTAGAAGACGACCCGCTGACAAGACCGATGGAGCTAAAAAGAGCGGAGAGATGGCTTGCGCCTTTGCCGCCCGAGAAAATTTTCGGTGGCAGTTATCTCGTGGGGTTCGCCGGCCTGAGCGTGGCGCTGATCGATACGGGTGCGGGGCTGGTGCTCATTGACGGCGCGCTGCCGCAAGCGGCACCGGCGATCCTGGACAATGTACGCAGCTTGGGGTTCGACCCCAAAGACATCAAAATTATTCTGAGCACCGAGCCGCATTATGACCATAGCGGCGGCCTTCCGGCGCTGGCCCGTGACACCGGCGCGACGGTGATTGCGAGCGCCCGGGGTGCGGATGGCTTGCGGGCTGGAGCGCTCCTGGAGGATGACCCTCAGTTCGCTTATGGCGGCGTCTGGCCGCGCGTGACACAGATCCGGGTGGTCGAGGACGGCGAAGAAATACATCTCGGCCACACGGCGATAACCGCGCACGCCACGCCAGGGCACACCATGGGCAGCATGAGTTGGAGCTGGCGGGCATGCGAGGTTCAGGTGTGCAAGGCGATCGTCTTTGCGTCCAGCCTCAACCCTGCATCCGCCCAAGGCTACCGCTACACCGCACCGTCAAGCGAGCCGATCGTCAGAGCCTTCACGCTGAGCCACCGTCTAATGGATGGACTGCCATGCGACATCCTTATCTCCGCGCACCCCGACAATGCAGGCGAAGGGCGATACAACGACAAACCCGGCGCATGCCGCACATACGTCGCGCGGTCCCGCGGTCTGCTCGCGAACCGGCTCGAAGCTGAACGCAACGGGACAGCGAAGTAGGCGCGACCATAGGACCCAAGCAGCACGGCTTCGTATTGGACGTGGATCAACCCTAACTGGCAACTCTAGCTGCGGCATGTGAGGAAGTTTCGATCCGCCTTGCAGCGACCGATCTACCATCTTGTTGATTCGCTTTCTGCACGTCCAAACGTCGTTGGATTGACCAGAACGGGGTCGAAAAAGAAATGCCGGTTTTGGTGCCAGTGATCCGATAGCTGGCTGGCCGGTCGTGGGAGCAAGTCGATCCGCTCACATCGCCATCAGCGAGTGAAGGGTAGGCGGTAAGCGTTTTGTACTGTCGGCTATGCAATTTGCAGCTATCCGATCATCATGATCATCGCTGAATTCGACACCGCAATACGCTTGGGCGCTGGATGCATTTTCCTCCTGCTTGCATGGCTCATGCTCATCCACCGACAGCGGCTGGGGTTGCCCAGCCATCTGTTTGCACCTCTTGCAGTGTGTGTCGCCGGTTTCGTCGTCGGCAATACGCCGCTTTCGGCATTCCAGCCGATGGGGCTGCTAGGCAATTTCGCTCATGCCGTCAGCGGCTTCACGGTCATTTTCTTGTGGTGGTTTTCGCTCTCGTGCTTCGATAGCCGCTTCCGGTTGAAGGGCGGTGTTCTGGTCGTGGGGCTGGCCTGGGCCGCCATTGCCGCGACTGACCGCGGCCTGTTCGGCGACGTGCTCGCCAACGCCGGGCTGTCGCATGGGCTGGTGCTGCTGGGCTTTGCGATCGTGGGTCATCTAATCTGGCGGCTTCTGGACGAGCGCCAGGGCGACCTGATCCAACAGCGCCACTACGCGCGCACCCTTGTGGCCGTGCTGCTTGGCGGAATGTTGCTTATCGACCTGGCCGCGGACGCGCTGTTTGGTTTCGATTGGCGGCCCCTTGCTTTCTCTATGACACAGAACGCCATGATCCTCCTCTTCGGCCTGTGGCTTGCAGGCCGATTGGTGACAATTCAGGCCGATGTGCTGACGTTCGGTGTTGCTGAAGGCGCGGCGAGGCTGGGCTCTGCGGACGCGCTGGGTAACCGTCACCCCGATGAAGCCCTGCACCGCCGATTGTCCGTGCTGATCGAGAGGGACCGCGTGCATCTCGATCCCGAGCTGACCTTCGCCCAGTTCGTTGTTCTCATGGGAGCGCCGGAGCGCAACGTCCGGACGCTCATCAATCAGCAAATGGGTTATGATCATTTCCGCGCGTTTCTGAACCACCATCGGGTCGTGGAGGCGTGTCGTCTGCTGGAAGAACGCGATAACGAGGCCAAACTCATCACTATTGCGCTGGATAGCGGCTTTGCCTCGCTCGCCAGCTTCAATCGCGCGTTCCGGGCTATTCGGGGATGCACGCCGACTGAATACCGAACCGCAGCTCACCAGCCCGTCGCACGGGGCCCGCGCGCTGCAAAAGCCGGGTTTTGAGGAGCGATATACCGCCTTCTGAGGAGCCAGGCAGGCAATAGGTAGCTAGGCAGAGCGCGCACAACCAGCGAAAGGCAAGCGCGTGAACGGAATGATCGGCCTGGCAGGAACACTTGCTCTTCTGCTCCTGCTCGGAACAGCTCTTGGCATCGCCGACCGCCGAAATTTCTCTCCCCGGTGGCTCCTGATGGCCGCGCTACTCGTCGCGATCAATGATGCCTTGCTCACCCGGTGCTACGGTCTGCTGCCCGACGTGATCGGAGGGGAATGGAACTGGCAGGGCAAGCTTGCCGCGCTTGCCGCGCTTGCCGCCACGCTCGCGATTGCAGCAGTCCCGGTCTTTGGTCTGCGCCGATCCGGCTTCACTTTGGCGCAAGGACCCGGCAGCCTTAAAGCGGCGCTGCCGGTAGCGAGTGCCTATTGCGGCTTCTTCGTGCTGGTCGCCATTCTTTTCCCGTCAGGACAGGCGAGTGCGGAAGATGTCGCGTTCCAGTTGACGATGCCGGGCGTGGAGGAGGAGTCGTTCTATCGCGGCATCCTGCTTTTCGCGCTCGATCAGGCGTTTCGGGGCAGGAAGCGGCTCCTGGGTGTCGACTGGGGCTGGGGCGCGGTGCTGTCGTGCCTTCTGTTCGGTATGACGCATGCTTTCGGCTATTCTGAGGGTAGCTTTTCTTTCGATCCCGTCATCATGGCGCTAACCGGCATTCCATCTTTCATTGCCGTATGGCTGCGCCTGCGGACAGGCAGCCTGCTGCTCCCCGTACTGCTTCACAATTTCGGCAACTCCTTTTCATTCCTCGCTTAGCGTCGAGCGCGGCTTTTCGCGCAGCCTCGATGTCTGTTTTCACGGTAGACGATCGCTGGCCAGGTTGACCGGATTTGGGGCGCTTTGCTGACCAGCATCATCGCCAGTTCCAGAAGTTCAGCATTTGGGCCGGTTGTTGAATGGCAGGTCATGGCCACGAAATGGGTGAAGCCGCATGTCAGCTTTCAGGCAGCCGTTGCAGGGCATCCCATGGCCGAAACTGGGTGGATTTGCGACAGTCTGCTTCTTGGCCAGCGGATATTGAGAGCGGCAATCTGTCGCGAGACAGCCTTCTCGACGCCGACAGCAGTCTGTCCTCAGATACCTAGAGATGAAGTCCCAGAAATGAAGCTCCGGGGACGGGGTTGAACGAAATCGGTTCAGCCGCGACGAAGCCGAGGTCCGCATATAGCTGTCGAGCGGCAAGGAACTTCGCCTGCACGTCTAGACGCATCTCACGATAGCCAACGGCACGAGCCTCCGCGATCAGCTGCTCCGCCAGTTCACGACCAAGGCGCTTACCGCGTGCTTCGGAACGGACATACAACCGTTTCATCTCACAAATGCTAGCGGTGACCTTTCGCATGGCGATGCATCCCCCGACCACGCCATCTACCTCTGCGAGCAGAACGCAGCCATAAGGAGCGGCATACTTTTCGGTGAAGCTCGCGAACTCGACTTCATTGTTTTGGTAATCAAGGTTGACCGGGGAGTTGGCTATGAACTCTCGCCAGATATCGAGAACCGCCGCGCTGTCGATTGGGAACTCCGCCCGTCTGATAATCGCCATGCCCGGGCCCTGCCTTTCCCCACTATACAAGCCGTCATACAGACATATAACGCGATATATATCAAGTGATGGGGATGACATGAACGATGTGATTCGGGAAATGGGCGCGGGCTTCCTTGGAAGCCGGCTCAAGCGATTGGGAGAGCGGATGCAAGCCGGGGCAGCGTGTGTCATAACCGGGGCTGGATTGGAGGTACAGCCCGCCCACATGCCCCTGCTCGTCGCTCTAGACGGCCAGGAACTGACGATCGGCCAACTCGTGCAGGCTGTCGGCATCAGCCAGCCTGGAGTGACTCGAGGCGTCGGGCAGCTGATTGGCATGGGGTTAGTGAGGTCGGAGACCGGGAGCGATCAGCGTCACCGAACCATTTCTCTCACCAATGATGGTGCCGCCGCAATCGCCCGTGCAAAACTATTTGTCTGGCCGCAGGTGACCGAGGCGGTTGATAAGCTTTTGGGGGGACGCTCCGACGAGCTTCTAGCTATCGTTGCAGATGTGGAAAACGCACTCGCTGCAACCCCGCTTGAAGAGCTGGCGGCACAAGCCCGACCCGAGGTTCTGTTCATTCGGGATTACTCCGACGATCTTGCTCGCGAGTTCCAAGATATCAACGCCGAATGGATCTCCGAGATGTTCAGCATTGAAGAGACGGACCGGAAGACGCTGGAGAACCCACGCGCCAGCATCATCGACTCCGGCGGGGCCATTTTGTTTGTAGAAGCAATTGGGATGGGAGTAGTTGGAACGTGCGCGCTGCACAAAACCAGCGCGACCGGTTTCGAGCTAACCAAGATGGGAGTTCGCAAGGTAGCACGCGGGCTCAAAGCTGGAGAATTCCTTTTGAAAGCGATCATAGAGAAGGCGCACATGCTAGGTGCCGACCCCCTCTACCTGCTGACGAACAGCCGCTGTGCGGCAGCCATCCACCTCTACGAAAAGACGGGCTTTCAGCATGATGTCGCAATCATGGCTGATTACGGCACTCGCTATGCCAGATGCGACGTTGCTATGCGTTACGTCCGGCCGGAGGCATAAGTTTGGGAGAATTCCGCCGAGCCTTATCCCGCAAGCTACGGCAGGATTGGGGTCGTTTGCAGAACAGCCGGAAATCGCCACGATTGGAAAAAATCTGTCTTTCAGGTCTCGACCCCAAAGCGATCGTTCGGCTGCAGGTACCGTTTGGAATATGGTGCCAATCCAATCAGAATGTCGCACCATTATGGGAAAAGACGATTGCATGCCAATAAACGCGGGGCGGACGAGGCTAGGTACGGGCAAATACGCACGCCGCGACGAATGCACTAACGAGGAAAATCAAGCCAAAGATCGGTGCACCATAGATAAGCATCGTCATGGGCCCCATGTAATCGCCGCCGCCCGAACTCTCGTGGATGGCGTAATCAATCCGCTGCCACACATAAAAGAAAAGCAGGACCGCAAATACCGGAGAGCAGATGGCCAGCATCGCCCTTAATGTCAGCGGGACGAGGTTGGGCTGCTTCTTCAGAATTCGTCCTGAGGCCACTGCAACCATCATGGCAAGCCCTGCCGGCACCCCAAAAAACATGACAAAGCCGCTCATTGCGTCAACATACTCTTACAGGCACTTCTTTGCCATCCCCCTGTTCGCACTTGTTAATCCAAGGATTAACCTAAAGCCATACACGCAGTTTCAGCTTTCCACCCATCTGCGGTCACAGAGCGCCCTGGCATGTTGTGCCAAAAGCCGACATAACTCCCGCGTTTGCAATGACCGGTTTTGGGAAACGCGGCACAGCCCCCTAATGACTGGGACTGGGGCGCAAAACTGCCGCAGATTCTATCCAATGCTGGGCACCACGTTACAGTCTTTGAGGTCCAGTGGTAAGCTCAAGTGGGGCAATTCAGTAATCTCGTGCCCCTACCTCAACTGTGCAGCCGACGCTTTGGAGTTTCCGGTCTGCGGCACGCCTGGCACATCTCTCGATGGCGCCGCTGTTTTCCTCCGACAATGTTGCCGCGGCCTGGATGGCCTTCCAGCGCTCCGGATCGGAGACCAGAAGCAAGCGTTCTCCTGCTGCCCACCCGTTACGGTGCAATGCAGACATTGCCCGCTTTTCAGGCCACAGCCAGCCTTCTGGCACAACCCAGTCGATCGCAGGCAAGATGATCGCCCCGCCCATCGTACCCAGTACAAGAGCTATGCCGGCAGCCCCGGCAAGCCATTGGTTCTGCTGCCGCACCGTTCGTACCGAGTCCGTTATCCTGGCGAGCGCGCTGACCGCATTCTGAAGATTGTTCTGAGCAGCCGCCATGGCCGCCTCGGCATCCTTCCGCACCTGCCGCCCCGCCGTCTCAATCTGGCGACCAATTATCTCGGGTGTCAGCACAAGTGCTGGCTTGTCCGCCAGCGCATCGATCGTCTCACGCAGGTCTTCACAGCTCTGATGGATCAGCGCCAGGTCCTCGCTGTAGTCGCGCCCGAGCAAATCCTGCTGGCGCTCCGCAAAGCCATCGACCGCAGCCGTGACGCCCGCCAGCCGCCGCGCCACAGCCTCCAGCGCATGCTC
>NZ_BMGD01000005.1 GCF_014639875.1 Blastomonas aquatica
ACACAAAATACATGACTGCCCCGAAAGCAAATGCTTCCGGGGCCGCTTCGCGTGCCTGTCGTGCCCCAAGATTTACCGTCTGCGCGGATTGGTCGGCAGGACCAGTCCCGAATGGCTTCATGCCAGTGTCGGAAGCTGGTCGAGATGCTTGTCAAGAGTCAGCGGATAGTCGCGCAACCGCACCCCGGTGGCGTTGTAGACCGCATTGGCGACAGCAGCGCCGACGCCGCACAGGCCAAGCTCGCCGATGCCCTTGGCCTTCATCGGGTTGGCCTTTTCATCGGCCTCATCGAGGAAGATCACATCCTGATGCGGGATGTCGGCGTGAACCGGCACCTCGTAGCTGGCCAGATCATGATTGATGAACAGCCCGAACCGGCTGTCGACCGCAAGCTCCTCCATCAGCGCCGAGCCGACACCCATCGTCATCGCGCCGATCACCTGGCTGCGCGCGGTGCGCGGATTGATGATCCGTCCGGCGGCGCACACCGCCAGCATCCGCCGCAGCCGTGTCGCGCCGGTGTAGACATCGACTCCGACCTCGACGAAGTGCGCGCCAAAGGTCGACAGCTGCCAGGTCTTGCCGAGATCGCCGAACTCGATCTTGTCTTCGGCGACAAGCTCGCCATCGGCAGCCGCCTGCGACAGGTCCACCGAACGGGTGCCACTTGTCACCTTGCCGCCTTCGAACACCGTATCGGTCGGTGCAAAGCCAAGCCGCCCGGCAATCGCCTCGCGCAGTTTGACGCAGGCCGCATAAACGCCGGCGGTGGCGTTGGCAGCACCGAACTGTCCGCCCGATCCGGCCGAAACCGGCAACGCCGAGCTGCCCAGCTTCACCTCGACCGCATCGATAGGCACGCCCATCATTTCTGCGGCAGTCTGCGCGATGATCGTGTAGCTGCCCGTGCCGATGTCGGTCATGTCGGTTTCGACCGTCACCACGCCATCACGGCCCAGCCGGACGCGCGCGCCCGATGTGCGGTTGATATGGTTCCGGAAGGCCGAGGCGACGCCCATTCCGACCAGCCAACGACCGTCGCGCACGGTGCCGGGGGTCGCTTTGCGGCGTGACCAGCCGAACTGCTCTGCGCCTTCAGTCAGGCAGCGAACCAGCTGACGCTGCGAGAAGCGCCGTTCGGGGTCGGCAGGATCGACCTGCGTGTCGTTCTTGGCCCTAAACGCGATCGGGTCCATCCCGAGCTTTTCGGCCATTTCGTCCATCGCGACTTCAAGCGCCATCATGCCGGGAGCCTCGCCCGGCGCACGCATCGCGTTGCCTTCGGGAAGGTCGAGCACCGCCAGCCGCATCGACGTCAGCCGGTTGGCGCCAGCATACAGCAACTGCGTCTGCAGCACCGCGGTTTCGGGGCCGCCTTCGGGCTGATCGCCCGAACCGCTTTGATGCGCGATGGCGGTGATCGTCCCGTCTTCGGTCGCGCCGATACGGATCCGCTGGCGCGTGGCAGGGCGGTGGGTGGCGTTATTGGCCATCATCGGCCGGCTCATCGCAAGCTTGACCGGGCGTCCGGCTGCCTTCGCGCCGAGCGCGGCGAGCACCGCATCGGTGCGCAGGAACAGCTTGCCGCCAAAACCGCCGCCGACATAAGGCGAGAGCAACGTGATCTTTTCCTTGGGCATGCCCAGCGTCTTGGCGAGGTCCGAATGGCCCCAGTTGATCATCTGGTTCGACGTCCACACGGTCAACGCATCGCCATCCCACGCGGCCATCGAGGCGAATGGCTCCATCATCGCGTGGCTGTGACCGGGCGTGCTGTATTCGGCATCGAGCTTGACCGGCGCCGCATCGAATGCGGTTTCGAAATCGCCCACGCGATCCTCGCCCTTGCCGGGCTTGTCGGCATCGGTCAGCGGCGCGGTCTTCAAGGCAGCGTCAAGATCGAAGCGGCCCTTGGTGCGGGTGTAATCGACGCGAACCAGACCTGCTGCTGCGCGTGCCTGCTCGAAGGTTTCTGCCACCACGACCGCGATCGCTTGATGGTAATGATCGACCTGCGGCCCGCCAAGCAGCTTGACCGTGTTGAAATTGCCCTTGCCAAGCGGACCGGCATCGGCCGCAGTCACGACCGCGATCACGCCCGGCGCGGCCTTGGCGGCGGCGGTGTCGAGTGTGTCAATACGGCCCTTGGCGATGGCGGACCCGACAATATAGCCATAAGCGACGTTCTCGATCTCGCGGTGGTGCTCATAGGCATAAGGTGCAAGACCGGTGGTCTTGAGGGCGCCATCGATGCGGGGATGGGCGCGGCCCACGGCCTTCATCTGGTCGATCGGGTTGGTACCGGCGGGGGTGTCGAACTTCATGGTTTATGCCTTCGCTTCAGCAAGGACCGCAGCCAGCGCGCGCGTGGCGAGCGGCAGCTTGAATGCGTTGTCCTTGGTCGGGGTGGCGCCCTGGAACGCCCGTTCGGTCACCGCAGCCGCGCCGCGCGGCAGCAGCGCGTCAGCCTCTTCGACGCGCCATGGCTTGGGGGCCAAACCGCCAAAGGCAACGCGGCCTGTTCCATCGGACTGGATCACCGCTGCGACCGAGACCAGAGCATAAGCATAGGACGCGCGGTCGCGGACCTTCTCGTAAAAGTGCCTTCCACCCAGTGGCTTGGGCAAGGTGACCGCAGTGATCAGTTCGCCCTGGCGCAGCACCGTGTCGCGCTCGGGGGTGTCGCCCCACAGCCGGTGGAAGTCGGCAATCGGGATCGACCTGCTCTGACCTTCGCCATCGATGGTCTCGATGACCGCATCGAGCACCCGCATTGCTACCGCCATGTCACCCGGAAACGTTGCGATGCATGATTCGCTGATACCGATGACGCCCCACTGGCGCGAATATCCGCCGATGGCGGCGCAGCCAGAGCCGGGCTTGCGCTTGTTGCAGACCATGTTGGTGTCGTAGAAATAGGGGCAACGGGTGCGCTGGAGCAGGTTGCCTGCGGTCGAGGCCTTGTTGCGCAGCTGACCCGAAGCGCCCGCGACGATCGCGCGGGTCAGCACGCCATAATCGCGGCGGATAAGCGCGTCGGCGGCCAGGTTCGTGTTGGTCACCAGCGCGCCGATTCGCAGCCCGCCCTCGGGGGTGGCCTCGATCTTGTCGAAGCCCAGGTCCTGGACATCGACCAGATGGGTGGGAACCTCGACCTCGATCTTCATCAGGTCGAGCAGGTTGGTGCCGCCTGCGATGAACTTAGCCGATGGATTGGTTGCAACCGCGCGTGCTGCCGCTACTGCATCCTTGGCGCGCTCGTAGGTAAAGGCTCTCATGCTTTTGCTCCGGCGACGTCTGCCATGGCTTCGGCAATGTTCGAATAGGCGCCGCAGCGGCAAATGTTGCCGCTCATCCGTTCGCGCATTTCCGCATTCGTCGCCTGGGGTCTTGCCGTCAGGTCGTCCTGGACATGGCTGGGTATGCCGCGCTCGATCTCGTCGAGCACCGCGACCGCCGAGCAGATCTGCCCCGGAGTGCAATAGCCGCACTGGAAGCCGTCATGTTTGACAAATGCCGCCTGCATCGGGTGCAATTTGTCCGGCGTGCCGAGGCCCTCGATCGTGGTGATGGCATCGCCTTCGTGCATCACCGCAAGGGTGAGGCACGCGTTGATCCGCACGCCATCGACGATGACGGTGCACGCGCCGCACTGGCCATGGTCGCAGCCCTTCTTGGTGCCGGTCAGCTGCAGATGTTCGCGCAGCGCATCGAGCAGCGTGGTGCGCGGGTCGAGGCTGAGTGCGCGCTCCTTGCCATTGACCGTGAAGCGAACCGGAAGCAATTCGATAGCGGCTGCCTTTGCTGGCTGGGCCGTCGCGGTTCCAACCGGTGCCGCAACGGCAACGGCGGTTGCAGCGCTGCCGGCCAGAAGTCCGCGGCGCGAAAGGTCGGTTGGGGATATGCCGGACATGAACCTGATTTTCCTTGCTGCCGGACCACGCGTCCGTGGCACCGGTGTGATCTGTCTGTTCATGGTCTACGCATCTAACGCCCGGCTGGCCAGTTCGGATCTTGCAAGTTGCTCGGCAAAAGCGCTCTGGATCGGTTATCATCCGGCGCACTTGCGGCTATTGCACGTCGAAGCATCACACGGGCCCTGCGAGCGCGATCACGTCTATTTCCACCATCAGCTCGGGCAAAGCGAGCGCGCGGACCTCGACCACCGTGTCCGCGGGCCAGGGCGGGGTGAAATACTGCCGCCGAGCTTCGACGATGTGCGGGAAGTTCGCCATATCGGTGAGATAGATCGTGACCTTGATGATCGCGCTGCGGTCGCTGCCACCGGCTGCCAGCACGCGGTCGATCGCGGCGAAGGTCGCCTTTAGCTGGGCGTCGAAATCGCCCGCGCCGACAATGGCGCCTTGCTCATCGATCGCCGCCTGCCCCGACAGGAACAGAAATCCGCCGGCCTTCCAGCCCGGCGAGATGGCATAGGCACCCAGCGGATCGGGCGACATGGTGATGACGGATGCGTCTGCGGGCATGACAGCGGGCCTTTCGTGATCTATCCTGGGGACACTTTGAAAACCCCTTGTAACCCAAACCGGACACGCTGCGAATGACGGGCATGATTGCCGCCATGGATCCTGCCGATCCCAGCTCTCCGGCTGAACACACCCCGCCTGCGCTTGAGGCTGCGCACACCCATGCGCTCACCACACGGGTGTGGCACTGGGTCAATCTGGTCGCATTGATCAGCCTGTTCATGAGCGGGCTGATGATCTTCAACGCGCACCCCCGGTTGTACTGGGGCGAGTATGGCAACCGCGACGAGCCCGCCTGGCTGGCGATCGGCGCGCAGGGCCAGCAAGGTTTCCTGAAGGTTGCAGGACAGCAGCTCGACACGACAGGTGTGCTGGGTCGCTACAGCGATTCCGATGGCATGACCCGTAACCGTGCCTTTCCCGGCTGGGTGACGATCCCCAGCGACTACAATCTGGCCGATGCGCGGCACTGGCACTTCTTCTTCGCGTGGATTTTCGCGTTCGGGCTGCTGGTGTTCATGGCCGTCAGCCTGCTCAATGGCCATATCCGCCGCATGATCGCGATGCGGCGCGCCGAATGGCATCCGCGGACGCTTTGGACGACCATCGTCGACCATGTCCGGCTCAAGTTCCACACCGCGCCGGGCGAAGCCTATAACCCGCTGCAGAAGCTGAGCTACATCGCGGTTATCTTCATCGCGCTGCCGCTGATGATCGTCACGGGTCTTGCGATGGCGCCGGGAACCGATGCTGCGCTGCATTGGCCGAGCATGCTGTTCGGCGGGCGGCAATCGGCGCGCTCGCTGCATTTCATCCTCGCATTTGCGCTGGCAGGGTTTCTCGTGGTGCATGTCGTGCTGGTGATCATCCACAAGCCGCTGATGCTGCTGCGCGGCATGACGATAGGCAACCGCGCATGACCGATCGGCCGCAATCGAATATCCTCACCCGCCGTGCGCTGGTCGGCTCGCTCGGGCTTGCCGCAGGCGGGCTATTGAGCGGGTGCGATGCGCTCAACGCCAATCCGGGCTGGCGCGAAACGCTGCGGCTGGCAGAGAACGGCAACATGGCGATCCAGCGGGCGATGCTCGGCCGGGACGGACTGGCCCGCGAATATGCGCCGCGCGATATCAGCCGGTCGGTGCCCGCCAATGGGACGCGCACCCCGGCGGACGCCGACTATATGCGCCAGGCGGCGAGCGGGTTTTCGGACTGGACGCTCAGCATCGATGGCCTGGTCGAACGCCCCACCCGCTTTGCGCTGGGCCAGATCCGATCGATGCCGCGCCAGACCCAGATCACCCGGCACGATTGCGTCGAAGGCTGGAGCGCGATCGGCAAGTGGACCGGGGTCAACCTTGCCGCGCTGCTCGACGCCGTGAAGGTCCGCGAATCCGCACGTTATCTGGTGTTCCATTGCGCCGATACGCTTCGCGCGGGGCCCTATTACGAGAGCATCGACATGGTCGATGCGCGGCACCCGCAGACGATGATCGCCTGGGCGCTCAACGATGAACTGCTGCCCATCGGCAACGGCGCGCCGTTGCGGCTGCGGGTCGAGCGGCAACTGGGCTACAAGCACGCAAAATACGTCCGCCGGATCGAAGCGGTTTCCGACTACCGCCTCGCTTATGGTGGCGGCGGGGGATACTGGGAAGACGCTGCGGGTTATGAATGGTATGCAGGCATCTGACTGACTTGGGTTCGAAGGGCAGCGCACGATGGCATTGATCGACCGCTTTCTGGGCAGGCTTATCCGGCGCGGAACATTGCAGCTGACCGATCATCGCGGCGCGGTTCACACCTTCGGCGCGCCCGAGCCTGGCTTTCCTGATATCGCCGTCCGGCTGGCCGATGCCGATGTGGCGCGCTTCATTGCGCTGCGCCCGCGGCTGGGCGCAGGCGAGGCCTATATGGATGGCCGGCTGATCATCGAACAGGGCGACATCATGGGCCTGATCGCGCTGGTGCGGGCCAATGCTCCGTGGGACAAGGGCGGCGAGCTCAAGCCACGCGGGCCGTTGCGCAAAGCGTTGAAGACGATCGGCGGACGGCTGGGCCAGCTCAATTCGGCGCGCACCTCGCAGCGCAACGTTGCGCACCATTATGATCTGGATGACAGGCTGTACGACCTGTTTCTGGATGCCGACAAGCAATACAGCTGCGCCTATTTCACCGACCCTGCCAACAGCCTCGAACAGGCGCAGGCCGACAAGAAGGCGCATATCGCGGCCAAGCTGGCGCTGAGCCCGGGGCAACGGGTGCTCGATATCGGCTGCGGCTGGGGGGGCATGGCGCTGTATCTCAACCGCGTCGCCGATGTCGATGTGCTTGGTATCACGCTGTCGCAGGAGCAGTTGAAGATCGCCCGCGAGCGCGCCGAGGCGGCAGGCGTTGCCGACCGGGTGCGGTTCGAGCTGATCGATTATCGCCAGCTCACCGGCAGTTTCGACCGCATCGTATCGGTCGGCATGTTTGAGCATGTCGGCGCGCCGCAGTTCGAGACCTTCTTTCGCCACTGCCGCAGCCTGCTGGCCGAAGACGGGGTGATGCTGCTCCACACCATCGGACGGATGGGCGTTCCGGGCAGCACCGATGCGTTCACCACCAAATACATCTTTCCCGGCGGCTATATCCCGGCGCTCAGCGAGATCGTCCGGGCAAGCGAGCCATCGCGGCTGATCGTCACCGATGTCGAGACGCTGCGGCTGCATTACGCGCACACGTTGCGGCTGTGGTATCAGCGCACGGTCGAGAAGCGGGCGCAGATCGAGGCGCTGTACGATGCGCGCTTCTTCCGGATGTGGACCTTCTATCTGGCAGGCGCGACCGCCGCGTTCGAACATGGCGGCATGTGCAATTATCAGGTGCAGTTTGCGCGCAATCGCAAGGCTTTGCCGATCACCCGCGATTACATGGCGGTGGCCGAGAGCGATTACCGCTCAGGCTGAGAACCAGCCCACCCCGTCGCGCAAGGTGCACTTGGCGCGGCCAGCGCATTCCAGATAGCGTAGATGCGCCAGCGCCTCGCCGGTGGCGATGCCATAGACGCTGTCATCGACCGCGCGCGCAAACAGGATCCCGAAGGTATCGACCGCGCGCATTTCGCGCTGCTTCAATGCAGCCTCGAGCACGTTCAGCCGGTCGATATGTCCATCGCGCAACGCATCGAGCCTGGCATGCACCCCGGTGAACGGAAAGCCGTGCGCAGGCAGGATCAGCTCGTCACCGGTCAGCGTGCTGCGGAACTTGGCGATGCTGTCGAGCCATTCGCGCAGCGGATCGGCATGCGGTTCGCTGGTCATCACCGAGACGTTCGAGGTGATCCGCGGCAGGATCTGGTCACCGGCTATCACCACCTGGCCTGTGCGGTCGACCAGACAGGCGTGCTCGGGCGTGTGCCCGCCGCCGGTCATCACCGTCCAGGTGCGCGCACCGATGGTGACATCGGCGCCGTCATCGAGCCGGGTGTGGCTGATCGGGACCTCGGAGACCATCCGTGCAAAATTGCCCCAGCCCTTGAGGCGCATCTGTTCAACCCGCGCATCGTCCCAGCCCGCCATCCGCATCTGGTCGAGTGCTTCTGCCGGCGGCTCGGCGCGCACATCGGAGGTCAGCATCCGCGCCATCAGCCATTCGGTGCGGTTCATCCACAGCCCGACCCCGAACCTGCGGCATAGCCATCCGGCGGCACCGACATGATCGGGATGGAAATGGGTGACGAACACGCGGGTGATCCGCCGTCCCTGAAGTCCGCCGGCGAACAGCTGTTTCCACGCGTCGGTCGACGCCGGCATATACAGCCCGGTATCGACGATCGCGACACCTTCGCCCTGATCGTCGGAATCATCGAGCAGCCAGATGTTGATATGATCGAGCGACCCGGGGACCGGCAGCCGGGTCCAGCCCAGGCCGGGCGCAATGGCGAAATATTCGCCGTAACCGGGCGCATGATCGCCCAGCGGATAGGTCAGCCCCCGGAACTCCTTGGGTTCCAGGCCATGATCGGCAAGCGATGCATCATAGGCAGGCGGCCCGGCGCGATTCGCCAGTCCGCCGGGGGCCTGATCGTCCATCAGGCGTTGTCGCCTTCGGGCTCGCTTTCGGTACCGCCCAGCAGCGCCGATTCGATCTCGGCTTCGCGTGCGGCGTCTTCGGCGGCCTTGTTCGCGGCGGTACGCTCGGCGCGCAGCTCCTCGATCAGGGCTTCGCGGTCACCGCCCAGACGGGTATCGGTCGGGGCTTCCTCGACAATACCCGCCTTCTTCGCGGCCTTGGCGACGATGGCATCGAGCTCACGCTGCGAGCACAGGCCCAGGGTCACCGGATCCTTGGGCTGGATGTTCGAGATGTTCCAGTGGCTGCGATCGCGTATCGCGGCGATGGTGTTGCGCGTGGTGCCGATCAGCTTGCCGATCTGCGCATCGGAGATTTCCGAATGGTTGCGCAGGATCCAGGCGATGCCATCGGGCTTGTCCTGGCGCTTGGATACCGGCGTGTAGCGCGGGCCCTTGGTGCGGCGGACCTGCGCGGGGCCGGTCTGGATCTTGAGGCGGTATTCGGGATCGTCCTGACCCTTCTCGATTTCCGAGAGCAGCAGCTCGCCTGCGCGCACCGGATCGCGGCCGGTGTACTTGGAGCTGGCGAGGTCATCGGCCATCGCCTGGACTTCCAGGATGTGCAGGCCGCAGAAATCGGCGATCTGTTCGAAGCTGAGGCCGGTATTGTCGACCATCCAGGATGCGGTGGCGTGCGGCATCAGCGGCTGGGGGTTGGCAGACATGCGCGTTTCTCCAAAAAATATGGCCACCCCTCGCGGGGTGGCCGTGTAACAGGCAGCCTATATGACAAAGTTGCGCCGGGAGCAAGCACGGTGCCTCAATGAGGCGTGTTTGCCCTTGGTGTTGTTGCACAAGCAGCCGTAACGGTCAGGCCAGCGGGTTTAGCGCGCGGGCGCGGCGGCGCTGCTCGGCTGCCTTCTCGGCCATGTTGCTGGCCTGATAGATGTCGGCAGCAGTGCTGTGCAGATCGGGGGTCCGCCAGGGCGAGGCAAGCACCTGCTCGATCATCACCCGGGCCTCGGTCACCCGGCCGTTGCCGAGCAGCGCACGCGCAAGCGCGATCTTGGCCTCGCCATAGGGGCGCGCCTGATGGTTGCGCTGCGCCAGCCGCAGGGCGCAGGGCCAGTCTTCCCGGGCGACGCAATGGTCGATCGCATGGCCATAAGTCGCTTGCGGAAACTGCTTGAGCCGTTTCGACCAGATCTTCGCCGCGCGCGCATAGAGCCGCCGCGCCTCGGCGGCATCGCCGCGCGCCTGCGCGATCCCTGCCAGCGCATCGATGAATTCGGGATGCCCGGTGCGGCGGACGATATCGCGGTACAGGGCTTCGGCCTCAGCGGTCTTGCCCTGGAGATTGAGCACTTCGGCGATGTGCTCCTCGATCAGCCAGCGCCCCGGAAACAGCGCGTCGGCCTTCTCGAAGTGGCGCATCGCCTCGTTCAGCCTGCCCGAATCCAGATCGAGGATACCGCGCTGCAGCTCCATGTACGACCGGGTCTGCGGGGTGGCCGAGCGATAGGCGCGTTCGGCTTCGACGAAATAGGCATCGGCTGCCTCGACATCGCCCGTGCGCGCGGCAAAGATTGCCCGGCGAAAGCTTGCCGAGCCGGGCACCAGCGCATCGGCTTGGTCATAGCCGGCCAGAGCGGCCTGATAGTTGCCGCTGTAAAAGGCGATATCGCCACGCATCGCGGCAATCTCGGCGCGGTCGCCCGGATCGGGCGGGACGGCATATTGGTCGGTCGCGGCAAGCTGCGCCTCTGCCTGTGGCAAACGGTGCATGCTGAAGTCGAGCGCGGCCTGCATCAGATGCGGACCGCTGCCTTGTACCGCCACCCTGAACGCGGTGCCGAGCGCCTGTTGCGCGGCAGCGTAATCGGCATACGATCCGGAGATCTGCGCCCGCGCCAGCAGCTCGCTGGCGTGAATTTCGTGCATCAGCCACTGGTCCGGCGCCGCGCGGGCAGCCTCGCCCGCATTGGCGATGGCCAGCTCGGCGCGCTTTAGCGCCTCGGCATAGGACCGCGGCGGGCCACTGCCCGAAAACGGTGAATCCTCCCAGACATAGGTTTCAGGCGCGGTGTCATCACTGCCGATGCGGGCTGTTACCCACAACGCGCCGATGACCACCGCCGCCATGATCCACCATTTCATCGCCGAAAGCGTGGGCATCAGCGGCGATGGGTTCATTTGGGCTGGCGGCATCTCAGTTCGGTCTGGCGCACAGGCTGAGCCCAAGCCGGGTGAAATCATCGGCCAGCGCGTTGGTCAGGATCGTCAGCGTACCCGACAGTTCGGGGACCCATTTGCCGGTCGCATCGATCGTCGGGGTGTCGTCGTTATAGCTGTTCTTGTTGGGATTGCCCGAAATCAGCGCGGTCGACACCGCAGGCATCCCCGCGCGGTCGACACGCGTATACGCCGATGGCGGGTCGGTGCGGAACGTGAAATTGGTGCCCGTGCCGCCCGATGTCGGTGGAGCGCCCAGCGGTGGGGCGAGGAACGGGAAGGTGTCGGGCAGCGGCTGATCGACCGCATTGGGGTTGACCGGAAGCGACGCGAACAAGGTTGCAGGATGCCGTGTGAGATCGAGGAAGATCACCGCCAGCGTCACGTCAACGACAGGGTCCAGGTATCGCCGGCCATTGGGAAAGCCTGCAGGCTGGTTGAGGTCCATCTGCAACACGTCGGGGACCACCAGATTGGCGACCGTCCGCCCTGGGACGACGGTCTGGTTGAGGCAGGGGCCGACGTCGAAACTGGTTGGAACCGGAGTTGGCGTGGGTGTGGGGGTTGGCGTTGGTGTCGGGGCGACCGTGACCGGTGGAACGACGATGGGGTTCTCGGCCGGATCGTTGCTGCCACATCCGGCGAGCAGCGCGGGCAGGACCAGAGCGGGCAGGGCCAGGAAGGCGGCGAGCGTGCGGGTCGAATGACGCTGGGTCATGGCACTCAACTCCTGATCCGTGCGGACGATGTCCAGATGTCGAGCGGCTGGCCGCGGTCGATCAGTCCACGCGGGATCGCGATGATGACGAAGGTCGAATTGAGATTGGCGAACCGGTTGCGCGTGTTGCTGAACGACAGGTTGCCGGTCGCCCGCGAATCGCGCAGCCCTTGCGGATCGAAGTTGAACGGATCGTCGAACACTCCGGCGCGCACGGTAATGCCGTTGTTGGTGGTGAGATTGCGCTCGACCGGACCGCGCAGCGGGCTTGCGCCTGGCAGATTGCGCACCTCGATCCCCGGATTGACACCGTCGCGGCCAAACCGGATCTCGATCGGGAATTCTATGTCGGTGCGGGTGCCGGTGTTCGATACGTTGATGGTGTAGAGCACATCGGGATCATAGAACCCGGGAAGATTGGTGGCCGAAGGTCCGCCAAAGCCGATCGCCAGATAAACGTTGGCCACATCGTGAAAGGCATAAAGATCGGCGATGTCGGCTGCGATATCGAAACCGACCGTGTTGGTGTCCGAACCTGTCCGCGCTGGCGGATCGAAGTGATCGGCGGCATTGAGTGCCTGGTGTCCGGCAACGGTCACGGCTCCTGCCGTGAGCGCGCAGGGCAGAGCCACCTGGAATAACCATTTCGTGCGCATATTCGCCCCCTGTTTTCGAAGAAAAACTGTGTGGGCGACCCGGTGATTACTCTACGGCAAACGGGCCTGCTTGCCAAATGCTATCTGGCTGATCAGGCGGCCAGTGCCACCGGTCCGGTGATCGGGACCAGCGCGCTGAGAAACTGGCCGGTGCTGGCCTCCCAGGTGAAGCTGCGGCCCGCTGTGGTGCAGGTTTGCCGGTCGAGCGTCAGCGCACCTGCAATCGCGTGGGTGAGATCATCGTCCATCACGCCCGACTGCGCGGTCAGGACATCGAGCGGACCCGACACCGGATAGGCGGCAACTGGCGTGCCGCACGCCATCGCTTCGATCATGACAAGGCCGAAGGTGTCGGTGCGGCTGGGGAAGACGAACACATCGGCGCCGGCATAAAAGCCAGCCAGTGCCGCGCCCGATTGTGCGCCGACGAAATGCGCGTCCGGATAGGCACGGGCCAGTGCTTCGCGCGCCGGGCCGTCGCCCACCACCACCTTTGATCCGGGATGGTCGCTGGCCAGAAACGCCTCGATGTTCTTTTCCACCGCGACACGCCCGACATACAATTGGATCGGACCGGGTAGCCTGGCATACACGGCAGGCGGCGGGGCAGATGGGCTGAAGCAGTCAAGGTCGACGCCGCGGCCCCAATGCAGTACCTGGCGCAGCCCCTGTTCGCGCAACTGCTGGCGCACGGTCTCGGTCGAGACCAGGATGCCGGCAGCTGGCGCGTGGAACCAGCGGATGAACGGCCAGAACATCGCGGCGGGCAAGCCGGTGCGTCGCGCGAGATAATCGGGAAACTGGGTGTGATAGGCGGTGGTAAAGGGATAGCCGTGATCGAGGCAGAACCTTCGCGCGGCAATTCCCAGCGGACCTTCGGTGGCGATATGCACCGCATCGGGCGCGAAATCATCCAGCCGCGCACCAACGCCATGCCGCGTTACCAGCGCCAGCCGGATTTCCGGGTATGAGGGGCAGGGGATCGAGGTGTACTGGTCGGGCGAGATCACCAGCACATCGTGGCCCAGCGCGCGCAGCCGCGCGGTCACCGCGCTCAGCGTTCGTACCACGCCGTTGACCTGCGGCGCCCAGGCATCGGTGACGATCGCGATTTTCATCGTTCTGCTTGGGATCAGGCGCGCCATCGTCACGCCGCCTGGGGCTGCAGCGCGCCGACCGCCTGCAGTTCGGCCTCGGCAGCCTGGCGTTCCTTCATGATGTCGGCCCAGTGCAGCACCTCCATCCGCCCGTCGAAATGCTCGACCAGTGCCGTGCAGCCTTCGACCCAGTCGCCGTCATTATAGTATTCGACCCCGCCGATGGTCCGGATCTCGGCGGTGTGGATGTGCCCGCAGACCACGCCATCAACCCCGCGCTCGGATGCCGCGCGCGCGACCAGTTCTTCGAACCGCGAGATGAACTCTATCGCGTTCTTGACCTTGTGCTTGGCCATCTTGGAAAGCGACCAATAGGACAGGCCCAGCCGCCGGCGGACCCAGTTGACCCACAGGTTCATGCCCATCAGCGCGCCGTACAGCGAATCGCCGACGAACGCGAGCCAGCGGTGCGCCAGCATGATGGTATCGAATTCGTCGCCGTGCAGCACCATCAGCCGCCTGCCATCGGCGGTCTCGTGGAACGCTGCGCGGCGAATTTCGACCCCGCCGAAGTTCAGCCCGGTGAACTGGCGGAACATCTCGTCATGGTTGCCCGGGATATAGACGATCCGCGTTCCGCGCTTGGCGCGCTTCAATATGCGCCAGACGATGTCGTTGTGCGCGGGCGGCCAGTAGAATTTCTTCTTCAGTCGCCAGCCATCGATGATGTCGCCGACCAGATACATCGTGTCGCTGTCGACATGGTCGAGGAAGTCGATGAGCATCGCCGCATTGCAGCCCTTGGTCCCCAGGTGCACATCCGAGATCCAGATCGTGCGATACCGCCGCCGCGCCTCGAGCGGGGGTTCGGGGGTGTAGGGCTGGCCATCGGGGAATCCCGTGACGTTGGTAAAGTCGCTGTTGCCATGACCATCGATCAGCGCGCTGATCTGGTCGCTGAAGTCGTCCAGTGCCATGCCGGTTCATGCTCCCGTGCGGAAATCTTTTCCCTCGGGACCACGCCAATGGGCGTCTAATGTGACATCTGGAATCGCATAGCGATGACGGCTTTGTGACAACCGGGCATCGCGTGGTTGAAATCGGGACAGGTTTTCAACCGATTTCGAGCACGATCTTGCCGATTAGATCCCCCGATTCCATCTGCGCATGCGCCCTGGCTGCGTGCGCGAGCGGATAGCGGCTGTGGATGATCGGGGCGAGTTCGCCGGTCGCGACCAACGGCCAGACCTCGCGGGAAATCTCGTCGGCGAGCAGCGCCTTGAAGCTGTTGGAACGCGGGCGCAGCGTCGATCCGGTGAGTGTCAGGCGTCGGCGCATGATCTCGAGCACCGAGATGTCCGCGGTCATTCCGCCCTGCACCGCGATCGTGACATTGCGCCCGTCATCGGCAAGGCAGGCCATGTTGCGCGGCAAATAGCTGCCGCCGACCATGTCGAGCACGATCTCGACGCCCTTGCCGCCGGTCAGTTTTTTGACCTCCTCGACAAAATCATGCGTCTTATAATTAATTGCATGCGCAGCGCCGATTTTCAGCGCGGCTTCGCATTTGTCGTCGCTACCGCAGGTGACAATCACCTTGAGATCGAACAATTTGCCCAGCATGATCGCCATCGATCCGATACCGCTGGTGCCGCCGTGCACCAGCACCGTCTCGCCATCGCGCGCATAGGCGCGCTGAAACAGGTTGTGCCAGACGGTAAACAGCGTCTCGGGCAGGGCTGCAGCCTGCGCCATGCTGATGCCCGAAGGAATGGTCAGGCAATGGTCGGTGCGTGCGATGCAATACTGCGCATAGCCGCCTCCTGCGACCAGCGCGCACACCGGCTGGCCGATCATCGCGTCATCGGTATGGGGACCAACCGCAACCACGGTTCCGGCGATTTCAAGCCCCGGAATGTGCGGCGCACCCGGCGGGGGTGGGTAGAAGCCCTGGCGTTGGATGACGTCGGGGCGGTTGACGCCTGCGGCCGCGACCCGCACCAGCAATTCGCCCTGGCCCGGCACCGGGACCGGCATCTCGCCTGCCACCAGCACCTCCGGCCCGCCAGGCTCGGCATAGTCGATGGCCTGCATGACCGATGGAATTACCGTGACGGCTGTCAAAACAGACATCCCCCCTTGCCCCTTATTCGCGTGCAGCCAGTAGACCGACGCGACCTCTTATTGACAGCAAGCGCCCTTGGGTCAACAACAAGCTCCGATGGAACCCGATGAGAGCCTTTCCCGGCTGCGCGCCGATGCTGCCCAGAAACTGGGCAGCGAGGACATTGACGCCTATTCGGTGGACGAGCTCGATGCCCGTATAGCCTTGTGCCGCGCCGAGATGGCGCGCTGCGAAGCGCGCAAGGCTTTTGCGACCCGCCACCGCGCCAGCGCAGAGGCGCTGTTCCGCAAGAGCTGATGCCACTGGCGCGCGCCGCGCCGGTCGAAAGCAATCCCGCCGCGCTCGCCCGCGCTCAGCCCGTGGCAGCATCTGGCATGGTCTTTGCTGTGAATATTCTCGATCCGGGGGTTGCGCCCGGGTGGATTTGGCGAGACACTCGCCTATATTGAATGATGAAAAGCGCCCCGGAGTGAAGTTGGGGCAATGGCAATGAGGCGCTTGACCAAAGAGGCCCGGCTCTGTTCCCGGGCACATTGATTGAAAGGCCGGGCCTCCCGTCCGGCGCGGAGTATCGCTGATATGCCATCCTTTGCCGAATCCCTTGAAAAAACGCTGCATCAGGCCCTGCACAATGCCGCCGATCGCCGCCATGAATACGCCACGCTGGAGCACCTTCTGCTCGCGCTGATCGACGATGCCGATGCTGCGCAGGTGATGCAGGCCTGTGGTGTCGATGTTGGCGAGCTGGGCGATGCCGTGACGCATTATCTCGACAACGAGCTCGACTCGCTCAAGGTCGCCGAAAAGACCGATCCTGCGCCCACCTCGGGCTTCCAGCGTGTGGTCCAGCGCGCCATCCTCCACGTCCAGTCGTCGGGCAAGGATGTCGTCACCGGCGCCAACGTGCTGGTTGCGCTGTTCTCCGAGCGCGAGAGCTATGCGGTCTACTTCCTGCAGCAGCAGGACATGAGCCGCCTCGATGCGGTCAGCTATATCAGCCACGGTATCGGCAAGGGAGGCCAGTCGGTCGAGCCCCGCAATGCACGCGGCAATGAAGAGCCGCAGGAAGAAAAACAGGATACCTCGGGCAAGCAGAAGAAGGACAGTGCGCTCGACCAGTTCACCGTCAACCTCAATGCGCGCGCCGAAGCTGGCAAGATCGATCCGCTGATCGGGCGTGGTCCCGAGGTCGATCGCACAATTCAGATCCTGTGCCGCCGTTCGAAGAACAATCCGCTGTACGTGGGTGATCCCGGCGTCGGCAAGACCGCGATCGCCGAGGGACTGGCGCGCAAGATCGTCGAGGGCGATGTGCCTGAGGTGCTCGAAAAGGCGGTGATCTATTCGCTCGACATGGGCGCGCTGCTCGCCGGCACCCGTTATCGCGGCGATTTCGAGGAGCGGCTGAAGCAGGTCGTGTCCGAGCTCGAAAAGATGCCGCACGCGGTGCTGTTCATCGACGAAATCCACACCGTGATCGGCGCCGGTGCCACCAGTGGCGGCGCGATGGACGCATCGAACCTCTTGAAGCCCGCTTTGTCCGGCGGCACGATCCGCTGCATCGGCTCGACCACCTACAAGGAGTTCCGCAACCACTTCGAAAAGGACCGCGCCTTGCTGCGCCGGTTCCAGAAGATCGACGTCAACGAGCCGACGATCGAGGATACGATCAAGATCCTCAAGGGTCTGCGCAGCGCGTTCGAGGATCACCACAAGGTCAAGTACACGCCTGAGGCGATCAAGACTGCGGTCGAACTGTCCGCGCGCTACATCAACGACCGCAAGCTGCCCGACAAGGCGATCGACGTGATCGACGAAGTGGGCGCGATGCAGATGCTGGTGCCGCCCAACAAGCGGCGCAAGATCATCACCGCGCGCGAGATCGAAAGCGTGATCGCGACGATGGCACGCATTCCCGCCAAGTCGGTGTCGAAGGACGACAAGAAGGTGCTCGAGCATCTCGACCGCGATTTGAAGCGGGTCGTGTTCGGCCAGAACGCCGCGATCGAGGTGCTGTCCAGCGCGATCAAGCTGAGCCGCGCGGGCCTGCGCGATCCCGACAAGCCGATCGGCAACTATCTGTTCTCCGGCCCCACCGGCGTCGGCAAGACCGAGGTGGCCCGGCAGCTTGCCAGCATCATGGGCATTCCGCTGCAGCGCTTCGACATGTCGGAGTATATGGAGCGGCACTCGGTCTCGCGCCTCATCGGTGCGCCTCCAGGCTATGTCGGCTATGATCAGGGCGGTCTGCTCACCGATGCGATCGACCAGCAGCCGCATTGCGTGCTGTTGCTTGACGAGATCGAGAAGGCGCATCCCGATCTGTTCAACATCCTGCTGCAGGTGATGGACAACGGCAAGCTGACCGATCACCACGGCAAGACGGTCGATTTCCGCAATGTCGTGCTGATCATGACCACCAATGCGGGCGCTGCCGATATGGCGCGCGAAGGCATCGGTTTTGGCGATGTCAGCCGCGAGGACGCGTCGGACGAGGCGGTGAAGAAGATGTTCACCCCCGAATTCCGCAACCGTCTCGATGCGGTGGTGCCGTTTGCCTATCTGGGTACCGAAGTCGTGGCGCGGGTGGTGGACAAGTTCATCCTCCAGCTCGAGCTGCAGTTGGCCGAACAGAACGTCCACATCCGTCTCGACCAGGCGGCCCGCGACTGGCTGTGCGAGCGTGGCTATGATCGCTTGTATGGCGCGCGTCCGATGGCGCGGCTGATCCAGGAGAAGATCAAGCAGCCGCTCGCCGAGGAACTGCTGTTCGGCAAACTGGTGCAGGGCGGTGAGGTCAACGTCCACATGAAGGATGGCACGATGGCCTTCGAAATCGTCCCCGCGCCGCCCAAGGCACCCAAGGCCAGAAAGCCGCGTACGGCCAAAAAGGCCAGCGACACCAAGGCGGATTGATAATAAGGCCCGGTTGGCACAAGCTGACCGGGCCTTTTTCCATGAACACCTTCTCGCTTACTTTCACTGCCGAACCGCAGCACATTGACGAGCTCGATCACGTCAACAATGCTGTCTGGGTGCAGTGGCTGCAGGAGCTGTCGGTCGCGCATTGGCAGGCCGCCGCCGATCCTGCGCATGTCGATGCGTATTTCTGGGTGATCGTCCGGCACGAAATCGATTATCGCGGTAATATCAAGCTGGGCGAGCAGGCCGTGGGACGCACCTGGGTCCCCGGCACCCCCAAAGGCGCACGCTTTGCCCGGCATGCGGTGTTTGCCGACGCGAATGGCCGCGACATCGTCAGCGCGGTCTCGACCTGGGCGATGCTCGACAAGGTGACGGGGCGGCCTGCGCGGGTCACTGCGGATATTGTCGCGGCGTTTCAGGACTGATCTCGCCACCCCCGCGCAGGCGGGGGTCCCGCTTCCTCTTTACCGTCAACGAAAAAGCGGGATTCCCGCGTTCGCGGGAATGACGACGAAGGTAATGGAACGGAGCCTACCGCCCCGCCATTTCCTTCACCCGTGCCAGATACGTCCGCCCCACGCGCAGTTCGCTGCCATCGGCAAGGCACGCGAACCATACGCCGCCGCCATTGTGGCGCAGCGAGGTGATGTAATCGTTGCGCACGATATGCGAGCGGTGCAGCCGGACGAAACGCGCCGGATCGAGCCGTTCTTCCAGCGTCTTGATCGTCTCGTGCATCAGATAGCTTCGTGTGCCGACATGCAGCCGCATATAATCGCGCTCGGCATCGATCCGCTCGATCAGATCGGCATCGATCCGCTTCAGTTCGGAGCGGTGCGGCACCCAGAATTCGCGGACCCAGGTCTGGCTCTGTGGGGGCTCGGGCGGGGCAGGGTTGGCGAGCACGAAGTTGCGCCGCTCGAGCACCCGGGCGACCGCGCGTTCGAGCCGGTCGGTGGCGACGGGCTTGAGCAGATAGTCGATCGCTGCCAGATCGAACGCCTCGACCGCAAACGCCTGGTACGCGGTGACGAAGATGATCGCAGGCGTCTGGTCCATCTTGCCCAGTGCGCGCGCCACACCCATGCCATCGAGCCGGGGCATGTTGATGTCGAGAAAGACCAATTCGGGGCGCAATTGTTCGGCGAGGCGCAGTGCGGACTCGCCATCGCTTGCGGTGCCGACAAGGCTGATCCCGCTCAGACGTGCGCAGAGCAGTTGCAATCTCTCGACCGCGAGCGGCTCGTCATCGACGATCAGGGTGCGCAACGGCGTGTCGGCGATAGCTTCGGACATCGATTGATCACTTTCACAAGGCATGGCGCACCGCTGGCAGGGTCAGCTCGACCACAAATCCGCCTTCAAAGGGGACATGCCATTCGATCCGCGCCGCGCTGCCATAGTGCGCATCGAGCCGGTCACGAACATTGGCAAGACCGATGCCGCTGCCCTTGTCGAGGTCGGTGGGAATGACATCGCCGTCATCGCTGACCATGATGTGGAGCACGTCGTCCA
Organism: Blastomonas aquatica; assembly: GCF_014639875.1. Classification (GTDB taxonomy): domain Bacteria; phylum Pseudomonadota; class Alphaproteobacteria; order Sphingomonadales; family Sphingomonadaceae; genus Blastomonas; species Blastomonas aquatica. Next base: position 19,815 of record NZ_BMGD01000005.1, read on the forward strand.
CCTCATGCGCGGTGATGCGGATGGTGACGGGCCGGGTTGCACGGGCCACGCCATATTTGATCGCGTTTTCCACCAAGGGCTGCAGGATCAGGCCCGGAACGCAGCAAGACATCACCGCGTCCGGGACATCGATCTCGATCTTGAGCCGGTCGGGAAAGCGGACCGCCTCGATCGCCAGATACAGCCGTTGCAGCTTGACCTCGTCCTCGAGCGGCACATCGTCGAGTGGATCACCGGTCAGGCTGGTTCGGTAGAAGGTCGACAGGTTCATGATCATCGATTCGGCCTCGTCGGGCCGGTTGCGCAGCACCAGCGTCGAGAGCGAATTCAGCGTGTTGAACAGGAAATGCGGGTTCACCTGATAGCGCAAGCTACGCAGCTCCGCCTGCTGCGCGGCCTGCGCAAAGCGCGCTGCGCGGCGTTCGGCAGAACGGACCTCGCTGGCATAGCTTAGCGCCAGATACAGCATCGCCCACGACATCAGGAAATAATAGCTCGAGATCGCGAACTCGAGCACGATCGCGAGCGGATCGATCTCGGCGATCTTCTCGCGCAGTTCGCTGTCCTCGAACACGCTGATCGGATCATAGACGTTGAAGGCGAAATAGTTGAACGACGAAATCGCGAGCGCCGCAGGGATCGACCCGATGCAGGCTGCGATGATCCGCGGGGTGAGCGGCTTGTCCTCGAACCACCGCAGGCCCAGATACAGCGCGATGTTGGTGCTGATCCCGAACACGGTCACCGCGACCCGCCGGACGATCAGCTCCTCCTGCGCGGGAAAATCGAGCACCGCTGCACGCAGCGTGACGATGATCATGTAGAACAGCCAGAACCCCAGGATCGACAGCAGGGCAACCTGCTGGTCCACCCGGGGTCGGGAACTGCGGATAAGGGGTCTTTTCATTGGCCCTATTCTTAACCGCAGATGACTGACATGTCTTTACCGGCGCTGCCTGCTGGTCGAACCGGGAAATGGTTTGGTCGAAAGCGTGGGGCCAGCGCGCGGGGCCTATTGGGCGAGCGCGACCCCCGGGCTGCGCGGATCGGCATAGCCGGTCCACACACCGCCGGTCAGCTGCGCTGCATTGAGCTTGGAACCCAGGTCGCTCACCACCACCGGCTGACCGAACGCGGCCAGCGCCTCGCTCATCCCGCCCAGTTCGGTCTTGCCTTCCACGATCAGCGAACCGTTGCCGAAATAGATGTTGGGCAAGGCGAGTGCCTCGCCTGCGGGCAGGCCGAAATCGATCACCCCGATTAGCGCCTTGGTGACATGCATGATGATCCGCTTGCCGCCGGCAGAGCCAACGGCCAGCACTGGGCGATCGGAAGCGTCATAGACGATGTGCGGCGACATCGAGGACAACGGCCGTTTGCCCGGCTGCACCCGGTTGGCGACCTTCGCGCCGTTCCTTTCGGGTGCGAAGGTGAAATCGGTCATCTCGTTGTTGAGGAAATAGCCGTTGGCGATCAGCTGGCTGCCGAACGGGCCTTCAACCGTCGAGGTCATGCTGACGACATTGCCCGCTCCATCGACCGCCACAAAGTGCGTGGTGCCCTCGACCTCGCTCGAGATCGCGGCCGTCCGCGGCTCGGCTCCGGGCGGGTTGCCTGCCTCATAGCGGTTGAGCGCCCTGGCGGGATCGATCGTTGCTGCGCGGCTGGCGACATAGGCCGGATCGAGCAGGCCGTTGACGGGGACTGAGACGAAGTCGGCATCGCCCAGATACTGCTCGCGGTCGGCATAAGCGAGTTGCATCGCCTCTCCGATCAGGTGCCAGGTCTTTGGATCATCCTTGCCCAGCCGTCCGATATCGTGCGGCTGGAGCATGCCGAGGATCTGCTGGACGGTGGTCGCGCCCGACGAAGGTGGGCCCATGCCGCAGACCTTGTAGCCGCGATAGCGCGAGCAGACCGCAGGGCGTTCCTTGGCGGTGTAGGCCGCCAGATCGGCCATCGTCATCGGCGCAGGGTTGACGCCGGCCTTGCTCACCGCATCGACCAGCGCTTGGCCATGCTTGCCCGAATAAAACGCGTCGGGACCGTCTTTGGCGACCGCGCGCAGCAACTCAGCCAGCGCCGGGTTGGTGACCCGGTCGCCTGCGGCCTTGGGACCGGTGGCGTTCCAGTAGATCGCACGCGCATCAGGAAAGCGTGCCCAGATCGGCGCAAGCCGGGTCAGCGTGTTTGCAAGGACATTGCTGACCTCAAAGCCTTCGTCGGCCATCTTGATCGCGGGCGCAAACAGATCGGCCCAGGGCAGCTTGCCCCATTTGGCGTGTGTCATCGCCATCAGCCGGATGTTGCCCGGTACCCCGACCGCGCGGCCGCCTTGGAAGGCATCGATAAACGGCTTGGGCTTGCCATCCTCGCCCAGCAGCCATTGGTCCGTCGCAGCAGACGGCGCCATTTCGCGCCCGTCTATGGTGTTGATCTGGCCGGTCGCGGCATCATGATGCAGCAGCAGCCCGCCGCCACCGACGCCGGAGCTTTGCGGTTCGACCACGGCCAGCGTCAGCATCATCGCCATTGCGGCATCGGCGGCCGAGCCGCCCTTGCGCAACATCTCCTGCCCCGCGGCCGTCGCGCGCGGATCGGCGGACGAGACGACGCCCTTGCCTGCTTCGGCGGTGGCCGAGGAGTTTGTTGGCGCCGGAGCCTGTGCGTGGCAGGCGATCGACAGCGAGGACAGGGCGAAGGCGGCTGCGGTGAGCAGCGTGCGGGAGATTACAATCATCGTAGCGTTATAGCGCGGGGGCAGGAGGCGGCAAGCGTTGCCTCAGGTGAGCAATGCAACGCCTGTGCGGGCGGCGGGTTTGGGAGCCCAGAACTTCTCGTGGAAGAAGAACGCAACCGCGTTGACCATCGGTTCGATGATCGCAAGCCCGCCTGCGATCTCGAGCGATCCGGTGAAGGCATAGGCGACAGAAAACCCGATGGTGAGGTGCACCGCCAGATAGCTCAGTGTCTTGGCAAGATCGCGGGGCATCAGAAAAACTCCTGTCAGGTGGCAACAGGTTTATTGATAACCATTCGCAACAGGATGCGCCAATGAAGGATTTGGAGCGTGGTGATCGACTGGGGCGATCAATGTGGGTGTTGCGATAGTTTGGTTCACGCGAAGGCGCAAAGCCCCCAAGACAGGTCGTTTTCCGGCGAAAGCCGGAATACAGGGGCGTTGTTGCACTCCGGGACTCCTGGGCTCCGGCTTGCGCCGGAGAACGGATTGATCCGAAAATCCTCTTCGCGCCTTCGCGTGAAACCCTTTTAAGCCCCAGCGCTCAGTCCGCCCCGACAGCTTCGGCCAGCGTCGCAAAGCCGTCGCGCTTGAGCAGGGCCTTCAGCCCCCGGTTGATCTGCGCTGCCAGTCCGGGTCCTTCATACACCAGCGCCGAGTAGACCTGCACCAGCGAGGCGCCCGTGCGGATCCGGGCATAGGCGTCCGCAGCCGACGCGATGCCGCCGACACCGATCAGCGGGATCGCTCCGCCGCTGGCTTGCCGGAAATCGCGCAACCGCTGCTGCGCCAGATCGCGCAACGGCGCGCCCGACAGCCCTCCTGCCTCGCCTGCATGCCGCGAGCGCAGCGCAGGCCGTGAAATCGTGGTGTTCGACACGATCAGCGCATCCAGTCCCTTGTCGATCGCGATCCGGGTGATGTCGTCGATGTCGGCGGCTTCCAGATCGGGTGCGAGCTTGAGGAACACCGGGCAGCGGTTGGCCCCGCGCGCTTCCAGCACCGCATCGAGCAAGGCAGCGAGCGCGCCTGCGTCCTGCAGCGCGCGCAGCCCCGGCGTATTGGGCGAGGAGATGTTGACGGTCAGATACCGTGCCAGCGGCGCCATGACCCGGGTCATCGTCGCGTAATCGGCGATGCGGTCTTCGGAATCCTTGTTCGCGCCGATGTTGACGCCGATGATCCCGGACTTGGCCCCAGTCCTTTTCTGCCCGGCGACCAGCCGCTCGACCACCGCACCAGCGCCATCGTTGTTGAAGCCCATGCGGTTGATCACCGCTTTGTCCTCGACCAGCCGGAACAATCGCGGGCGCGGATTGCCCGCCTGCGGCAGCGGCGTCACCGTGCCGATCTCGACAAAGCCGAAACCGAAGCCGAACATCGCATGGGGGACTTCGGCGTTCTTGTCGAAGCCCGGCGCAAGCCCCACCGGCGTTGGAAAATCGATCCCTGCCACCTGCATTGCCAGCACCGGATCGAGCGCGGGCGGGGCCGATGCAGGCGCGAGCCGCAATGCCGCCAGCGTCAACCGGTGCGCGGTTTCTCCATCGAGAAGGAATATGGCGGGCCGGGCGAGCGAAAACAGCATGGGTCAGCCTATGGCTTTGCGACGGGCCGATGGTCAAGCGCCGCCTCTGGTGGTTTACCCTGTCGGGCAGACTGTATACGGTTTGATGCAATGCCCGGTCGAACAACAGAAAGTCGCTTCATGTCCATGCGTATCCTTGCCACTGCCTTGCTGATCGCTGCCAGCCCTTTGGCGATCTTGTCGCCGACCGCTGCCCAATCCGCGCCCGCAACCCCCGCCACGCAAGCGAACAGTGCAGAACTCGCCGCGTTCTTCGAGCAGGTCGATGCCGAAAATCTGGCTGCCTCGCCGCAGGGCAAGGCGTATCGCGGTATCCGGGATCAGGATTACGGCAAATGGAACGACCCGTCGGACGCGGCCGAGGTCGCCAATTTCGAGCGCGGGCAGACGGCGTTGGCGACGATGAAGGCGCGGTTCGACCCTGCCAGGCTGAGCGCGGAGGACCGTTTGAGCTACCGTTTGTTCGAATATCAGGCCGATCGCGCGGCCAAGGCGCACCCGTTCCGCCGCAATGGTTACATCTTCGACCAGATGAACGGCGCGCAAAGCCAGATGCCCGCGTTCCTGATCAACATCCACCGGGTTGCGACCAAGAGCGATGCCGAGGCTTATGTCTCGCGGTTGCAGGGGATAGGGCCGCAGCTCGATGGCCTGATTGCCGAATCGCAATCGCGTGCGCAGGCGGGGGTGATGCCGCCCAAATGGGTCTACCCGTTCGTGATCGACGATGCGCGCAACGTCATCAAGGGCGCGCCGTTCGACAGTGGCGCACCTTCGACGCTGCTCGCCGACCTGACCAAGAAGATCGAGGCGCTCGATATTCCGGCAGCCGAGAAGGCCGCGCTGATCGCGCAGGGCAGTCAGGCGCTGCTGACCAGCGTCAAGCCTTCATACGAGCGGCTGATTGCCGAGATGGAACGGCAACAGGCGATCGCCCCCGCCGAGGACGGCGTCTGGCGGCTCGAGAATGGCGCAGCTTATTATGCCGAGCGCCTTGCCAACTACACCACCACTGATCTCAGCCCCGACCAGGTCCACCAGATCGGACTCGACAATGTCGCGCGGATCCATGGCGAAATGCGCGAGATCATGAAGACCGTGGGCTTTGCCGGGACGCTGCAGGAGTTCTTCGCCTTCGTCCGCACCGATGACCGCTTCTATTTCACCACGCGCGAGGAATATCTGGCGACGGTCGATGACAAACTGAAAGCGATGACCGCCAAGCTGCCCGAATATTTCAACACCCTGCCCAAGGCGCCACTGACGGTGAAAGCGGTCGAGGCGTTCCGCGAAAAATCTGCTGGAAAGGCGTTCTACCAGAGCCCCGCGCCCGACGGCTCGCGCCCCGGCACCTATTATGTGAACCTCTACAACCTCAAGGATATGGCCTCGACCGAGCTTGAGGCGCTGGCCTATCATGAAGGCCTTCCCGGCCATCACCTGCAGCGCGCGGTGCAGACCGAGCTGGGCGACCTGCCCCCGTTCCGGCGCTTCGGCGGGGTCACGGCTTATACCGAAGGCTGGGGCCTGTATTCGGAGGAACTGGGCAAGGACATGGGCTTTTATGTCGATCCCTATTCGGACTTCGGCCGGCTGGGGATGGAACTGTGGCGTGCCTGCCGGCTGGTGGTCGATACCGGGATCCACCACAAGCGCTGGAGCCGCGAAGAAGCGATCCAGTATCTGACCGACAACACCCCCAATCCCGAAGGCGATATCTCCAAGGCGATCGAGCGCTATGTCGTTTATCCGGGCCAAGCCAACGCCTATATGATCGGCAAGCTCAAGATCATGGAACTGCGTGACCGGGCGCAAAAGGCACTGGGTTCCAAGTTCCAATATGGCCGGTTCCACGATGCGGTGCTGAAAAGCGGCCCTGTGCCGCTGACCGTGCTTGAGGAGCGCATCGATGGCTGGATCGCCATGGGTGGCTAGGTTCCACCAAAATTAACCAATTTTTGACTAGCGGGCAGATTTTCCACGATTTTTTGCGCGTGTCGAATTTGTCCAATCATCCCTGAGTGGCATCCCGTATAGCCCCCTTGCGACCCGAAGGGCTCAAGGCAGAGATGCCGAGAGTTCTTTTCCTATAAGGCGATCCTGCTCTCGTAGCGGGATCGCCTTTTTTTTGTTCCGCTTTCAGGGTATAGCTTTCCCCGGGTCGACATAAGAATAGCACCGGCACGGGAGAGGCGGGCAATCCGCCGCCTGCGGTACAGGTGGTTGGGGTCGCGTATGCCGAATCTTCAATATGCTCTTCCGGGCGAGTCGCTTCGCGAGTTTGTTTCGGTCTACTATCTGTTCGATAGTCCCGAACCCTATGTCATGGACGGCGAACGCGCGGCCATCGCTCAACTGCGGCTGGGAACGTGCGGAAGCGTGACGATGCACTTTCCCGATGGATCGAAGACCAAGATCAGTGGCGCCGCGCTGCTGGGGCCGACCACGGCTGCCGTCAAGTTCGAGATCGAAGGACCGTTCCATATGTTCGGACTGGGTATTACCGCTGCCGGCTGGGGCGCGCTGACCCAGCAAAGCGCTGCACAGTACCTCGACCGGATCGTGCCGGCGGTGATGGTGTTTCCCAATATCGAGCAGCGGCTCGACGAGGTCCGCGCACTTGATACGCTTCCTGCGATGTGCGCGGCTGCCGATGCCATTCTTGGTCCGATCATGGAACAGGCCAACCCTGAGATGGTCGCGTTCACCCGCGTGGTCGACCAATGGCTGGCATCGAGCGTGTCGCCGATGGTGACCGACCTGCACGCCAGGAGCAACCTGTCCGAACGGCAGCTCACGCGCCGGGTGAAGCAGTTGTACGGCATGCCGCCCAAGTATCTCTCGCGCAAATATCGCGCATTGCGCGCCGCACGCGCGCTGATTGACGCGCAGCCCGATGAGGCGGACTTCCTGCGCGATGCGTTTTACGATCAGTCGCACATGATCCGCGAATTGAAGCTGTTTGCAGGGACGACACCGACCCGGTTGCGCACCGGCGAAGGTGAACTAGCCCGGCTGATCGACCAGCGCAGCCAACTCAAAGGCAGCATCAACCCGCTGGTGGCAGAAACCTGACGTTGGCCTTAAAGGCCCTCGGCCGGTCAGACGCGCAGCTTAAGCTCGAGACGGTTGAGGCCAGCTTCGCTGCGGTAATCGACACTATCGGCCCAGGTACGGATTAGCGCGAGGCCGACCCCGCCACCTCGCTCGAGGTTCGGCATCTCGATGTCGTCCGCCTCGCGCGGATCGAACGGCGCCCCCGAGTCGGTCAGCGTCACGCGAACACTTCCGGCGTCGATGGACAGCAAAAGCGACCCAGTAAAACCTGGTGCCGACGCGGCGTGGTCGTAAATATTGGTAACGGCCTCTTCCACCAATATGGCGAGCTTGGCCTGATGCTGTGGTGCCAGGTCATTGGATGCACTGAACAATTGAGTCAGCGCGACTGCTCGATGTATCGATTCGGGACCATCTTCATCCAGGTCGCACGAATGCGGTTTGAAATTGCGCGAGATCATGCGCACGTTTATGCCACGATGGCGGGCAAGAGGGGATGCATATTATGAAATGCGGACTGCTTGTAACATTTTCACTTCTGGCGATGGCAGCCCAGCCGGCCTGGGCAGATATCGGCCGGGTCAAGAAGACCGCCGGCATAGCCTCGATCGAACGCAAGGGCGCGCGGGTCAATCCGGCGGTGGGCACGAGCCTGTTGCCGGGTGACGTCCTGGTCACCGGCAAGGGCGGCCAGATCGCGGTGACCTTTGCCGACAACACCCGGTTTTCGGTCGGCCCCAACAGCCGCATCGCGGTCGACAAATTCGATTTCGACAGGACCACCCGTTCGGGCGCGTTCGAGACACGCGTCGAGAAGGGGTCTTTGGGTGTCGTTTCTGGCCAGATCGCCAAGTCGCGGCGCGATGCGATGAAGGTACGGACCCCGACATCGCTGCTCGGGGTGCGTGGCACCCGTTTCATCGTCAACGTGCCCGAATGATGCGCCGAGCTGCCTTGGAGGCGGCACTGGCCGCGACTTTGCTGTCAGGCTGTGCAGGCCCCTCGCTGCTGTTGCTCGATAACGAGGACGGATCGGCCGAAGGCGCACTCGCGGTGATCGACGATCGGTGTGGCAATCCCGAAGGCTCGACCATCGCCGGATCGTTTACCCGCACCAAACTCAAAGGCTGCGCGCCGCGGCCCAAGGGGGTCGGCGCCGATGGCCTGAAGCCCGACGAACGCGCGCTGATCAATGATCTGCCGCCGCCGCCTGCACGCTTCATCATGTATTTCGTCCCCGATACAACCGATCTTGCGCCCGGGTCCGAAGGGATGATCGCGGCGCTCGACCTCCACTTCAAGGCGCGCCCCGGGGCCGAGATCGAGATCATCGGGTATACCGACACCGTGGGTAAAGCGGACTACAACCTCGTTCTCTCGCAAAAACGTGCCGATGAGATCAAGGGCAGGCTGGTGCAGATGGGTTTCCCCAGCGACGCCATCACCACGACCGGACGCGGCGAGACCGAACTGCGGTTCGAAACCCCCGACGAGACCGCAAATGGCGGCAACCGCCGGGTGGAGATCATCGTCCGCTGACCGGCGCGCTTGCCACATGCGATGGCGGGCGGTTAGACACGCACAATTGTCGATCAATCCCATTGCTGTTTTCCGGCGGAAGCCGGAATCCAGGGCGGTTGCCGTGCAAGCCGCTTCTGGACTCCGGCTTTCGCCGGAGAACGGCTTTGATTTGAACGCTTTGGAGTGTTCACCGACTCATGCTCACCGATATCCAGATTTCCCGCGCCGCCAAGCTCGAGCCTATTTCCGTTATCGCCGAGCGGCTCGGCCTCCAGCCCGATGCCATCGAACCTTATGGCCATTACAAGGCCAAATTGGACCTTGCCGCCGCTGGGATCGATACGAGCGCCGATGCTGAAGCTTCCCAGGGCAAGCTGATCCTGGTCACCGCGATCAACCCCACCCCTGCGGGCGAGGGCAAGACCACGACCTCGGTCGGGCTGGCCGACGCGCTGAACCGGATCGGCCGCAAGACTGTGCTGGCACTACGCGAGCCATCGCTGGGGCCGTGCTTTGGCACCAAGGGCGGGGCGACCGGGGGCGGCTATGCGCAGGTCGGGCCGATGGAAGACATCAACCTCCACTTCACCGGCGATTTCCATGCGATCACCAGCGCGCACAATCTGCTCGCCGCGATGATCGACAATCACATCCACTGGGGCAACACGCTCGACATCGACGTGCGCCGTGTCGTCTGGCGGCGGGTGCTCGACATCAACGACCGCGCGCTTCGATCCATAGTGCAGTCGACAGGCGGTGTAGGCAACGGCTTCCCGCGCGAAAGCGGCTTCGACATCACCGTGGCATCCGAGGTGATGGCGATCCTGTGCCTGGCGCGCGACCTGGCCGATCTCGAAGAACGGCTGGGGCGGATCGTCATCGGCTACACCCGAGCGAAGTCACCCGTAACCGCGAGCGACCTCAAGGCCGCAGGCGCAATGGCGGTGCTGCTCGCGCAGGCGATCAAGCCCAATCTGGTGCAGACGCTCGAGGGCAACCCCGCTTTGCTCCATGGCGGTCCGTTCGCCAACATCGCGCATGGCTGCAATTCGGTGATCGCAACGCGTGCGGCGCTGTCGCTCGGCGATTTCGTCGTGACCGAGGCAGGTTTCGGCGCGGATCTGGGCGCGGAGAAATTCTTCGACATCAAGTGCCGGCAGGCGGGGTTGAAGCCAGCCGCAGCGGTGATCGTCGCGACGGTGCGCGCGCTCAAGATGAACGGCGGCGTCGCCAAGGCCGATCTTGGCAGCGAGGATGTCGAAGCGGTGCGGCGCGGTAGCGTCAACCTGGTCCGGCATATCGAGAATGTCCGCATCTTTGGCGTTCCGGTGGTGGTCGCGATCAACCACTTCACCAGCGACACCGATGCCGAGATCGCGGTGCTGCGCGAGGCGGCAGCCGGGCAGGGAGCCGAAGCGCATCTGTGCCGTCACTGGGCTGATGGGGGCGCAGGTGCCGAAGACCTTGCGCAAGCGGTCGCAAGACTTGCCGATGAGGGTTCGGCCGACTTCGAGCCACTCTATCCTGATGACCTTTCGCTGATCGACAAGATCCACAGCGTTGCAACGCGGATCTACCGGGCGGATTCAGTCGCGGCCTCGCCTGCGATCCTGGCTCAGCTCAAAAGATGGGAAGAGGCGGGATATGGCCATCTGCCGGTGTGCATGGCCAAGACGCAGTACAGTTTTTCGGCTGACCCGTCGCTGCTGGGCGCCCCCACCGGGCATGTGCTTGCGGTGCGCGAGGTCAAACTGAGCGCGGGAGCGGGCTTCGTCGTCGCGATCTGCGGCGAGATCATGACCATGCCCGGCCTGCCGCGCGTGCCCGCAGCCGAAAGCATCCGGCACGATGCCACAGGCGAGATTGAAGGATTGTTTTGAGCGAACCCTCCCCTCCCACCTGCGGGAGGGGAGGGGCGTGTCTTTACCTGTTCATATCAGACTGGGTTACCGGCACGATCCGGATTTCGACGCGGCGATTCTGCGCGCGACCGTCTTCGGTGGTGTTCGATGCAACCGGCTGCGATTCGCCGAAGCCTTGGGTTGCGAGACGTGCAGGCTGGACGCCTCGGGTCGACAGATAGCTCGAAACCGATTGCGCCCGACGTTCGGACAGCGTCTGGTTATACGCATCGCTGCCAGTTGAATCGGTATGGCCATAGACGTCGATATAGGTGCTTTCATACTGCACCAGCGTCGATGCAACGTCGTTCAGCGTGGTGCGGAACTGTGGCTTGACTGCAGCGCTATCGACATCAAAGGTCACTTCGCTGGGCATGTTCAGCAACAGGCTGTCGCCATCGCGGACCACGTCGATCCCGGTTCCTGCAGTCTTCTGGCGAAGCTCGCGCTCCTGCTGCTCGAGATAATAGCCCACGCCTGCGCCTGCAATCGCGCCGATGCCTGCGCCGACGATCTTCTCGGTGCGGTCACGCCGTCCGCCGACGATGTCGCCGAGCAGATAGCCGCCCAGCGCGCCGCCGACCCCGCCAAGCGCGGCCCGGTTGATTCGCTGCTGGCCGGTTTCAGGGTCGGTGACGCACGCAGTCAGTGCCAGGCTCGAAAGACCGGCTAAAGCCGCGATGCGAAGGGTCTTGCTGTTCATAAAAGGTTGCTCCCAAGGCTGATTAAAATTCTATCGTACGTATGCCTCGTAACGTCTCACCGCCTTATTCGATCCTGCGCCTGAATGGTTCCCGAACCGGATTGTAACATCTGTTAATAACGCCTCTGTTGGATCAGCACGGCAGCTAGAGCATCCCTAACGAAATGGCGTGACACCGCGCTTTGCAGCGATATAGGATGGTCTCTTGCAATCAGCATAAGGCCCGATGGACCCTCTCCAACCTTTTCCGTGGCTCGACGTCGTCATCATTATGGCGTTGATCATTCTGAATGGCGTGTTCGCCATGTCCGAACTTGCGATCGTATCTGCCCGCACTGCGCGGCTTGAGGCGATGGCCAAGGATGGTAGCAAGGCTGCACGCACCGCGATCCGGCTGGGTGCAGACCCTGGCAAGTTCCTCTCCACCGTCCAGATCGGCATCACCCTGATCGGCATTCTGGCGGGGGCGTATTCGGGAGCGAGCCTTGGCGGACCGGTCGGCGACCGGCTGGCGCTGATCGGTGTTCCGCTCGACATCGCCGATAGCGCGGGCTTTGCGCTGGTCATCGGCGTCACCACCTACCTCTCGTTAGTAATCGGTGAGCTGGTGCCCAAGCAGTTCGCGCTGCGCAAGGCGGAGGAACTCGCGGTGATCATGGCGATCCCGATGGACCTGATGGCGCGTGGTGCGGCCCCTGTGGTCTGGCTGCTCGACAGCTCGAGCGCGCTGATCTTCCGGCTGCTCGGGCTCAACCGCCAATCGGAAAACATCGTCACTGCTGAAGAACTTCAGATGATCTTTGCCGAGGCGACCAAATCGGGGGTTATCGAAGAAAGCGAGCGCGCGATCATGTCGGGTGTCGTCAGGCTGGCGGGGCGTCCGGTGCGCGAGGTGATGACGCCGCGGACCGAGGTCGACTGGCTGCCTGTCGAAGCCGGGCTCGATGACCTGCGCCGGATCATGGCCAACTCTCCGCACAGCCGTCTGCCGGTGGCCGATGGTTCGGTCGATGCGATCATCGGCATCGTCACGGTGCGCGATTTGCTGACGGCGATCATCGAAGGCGCACCGCTCGATCTGGCGGCGTTGGTCCGGGCAGCTCCGATCGTGCCCGATCAGGTCGATGCGATGGATGCGCTCAAGGCGCTGCAGAAGGGTGAAGTGCCGATGGCACTGGTCCACGACGAATATGGTCACTTTGAAGGCCTGGTCACGCCTGCCGACCTGCTGCAGGCGCTGGTCGGGGACTTTGCCTCGGACCAGAGCGAGGGCGATTCGCCGATGGTCGTCGAGCGCGCCGATGGCAGCCTGTTGATTTCAGGCGCGATGCCTGCAGATGCTATGGCCGAACGATTGGGCATCGATCTGTCGGGTGATCGCGATTACGCGACCGCTGCGGGCCATGTGCTGTATTGTCTGCGTCACCTGCCCAAGGAGGGCGAGGTGTTCAACGATCAAGGATGGCGCTTCGAGATCGTCGATATGGACAACCGCAAGGTCGACAAGCTGCTGGTCAGCCGGATCGAAACCGAAGGCTGACGCTGGACGTGCCTCCGCGCTGTCGACGACAGGCCGGGGTGCGCCCTTACTGCGGCGCGCCGCCCCCTGCGCCCGGAGCGCCCACCGCACCGATGTTGCCGAACAGATCCTGGAAGAAGGTGCGGTCGCGGCCCAGCGTCGGGGTCTTCTTGCCTTCGGGGCTGATGTTGGCGACCTGATCGAGCCCAGTGAAATCGACAGTCTCGACATTGCCAGAAGGATCGAACCGGACCCGCATCACCTGCTGAGCAGTGGCGCGCGGGTTTGCAAAAGCGAGCTGGCGCGTGTCGCGTGCGAAATAGTACCATTCGTTGGTGGCATACTGGCCGGTGAAGGTTGGCCGACCCAGGGTACGTTCCACCGACTGGCGGTTGTCGACACCCGGAAGGATTTGGCCGGCCAGCGCCTGGTCGAAGATGAAGCCCTGATGTCCGCGCAACTGGCCGCAACCAGCGAGCAATGGAATCGCTGCAAGACCGATCAGCATGGCTGCCCGGGTGGAGCGGCGGTGCGGCGCGAGGGATTTCCGAGCTTTGCTGATCATCATCTTTCCTTGGCGGCGGTCCGCCTGACTATCGGGTTACAGGTCGCTGGGCTCTGGCCTTGCAGCCTTGCACAACTCTTGCAACTTGCCGTTCGCGCCTCAATATGCACTAAGCCCCTGCATCACAAGTGGCCAATGAATTGTGGCTTAACGCCGCCTTCTCCATCTGGAAATGCTCAACCATGTCCGTGTTCTCTCGAATATTCGCCCGCAAGGATCCGCGCCAGCAGGCGATGCCCGCCTATGAGCGGATCGTCGCGCTGGGACGCGATCCCTATTGGTATCTCGACGGTGGTGTCGAAGACAGCGTCGATGGCCGCTTCGAGGCGGTGACGACGGTGCTGTGCGCGGTGCTGCTGCGGCTCGAGGGTGATGATACCGACAGCGCGGTCCGGCATTTTTCGGTCTATCTGGCCGAACTGTTTGTCGACGATATGGACGGCCAGCTGCGTCAGAACGGCGTCGGCGACCTGATCGTCGGCAAGCATATCGGCAAGATGATGAGCGCGCTGGGCGGCAGGCTGGGAACCTATCGCGATGCGCTGGCAACAGGCGATACTGCGCAGATGGCCGAAGGCCTGCGCCGCAACCTCTATCGTGATGCTCCGGTCAGCGATGCGGCAGTCGCGGCAGCGGCGCAAAAGCTGGTCGATCTGTCCGCCAGGCTCAAGGCGTTGCCGATCAGCGCAATTATGCAGGGCGATTTCTGATGACCGAACCGGTGGAGTTTTCCCGCCCTGTCGATCTGCGCGCGCTGCCGCGCCAGCAGGTCGATCTGGTTGCCAATAAAACAGAGCGCACGGCTTTGGCCCGCCGCTTCGCGATCGTGTCGATCGATGCGCTCAAGGCAACCGCCAATCTCGAGGAAGGCGCCAGCGGCGTCGATGTCACCGGAACGATCATCGCCCAGCTGGTGCAGAGCTGCGCGGTATCGGGCGAGGATTTTCCGGTGCGCGTCAAGTCGGACTATCATCTGCGCTTCGTCCCGGAGGCGGATTACGAGGCCGCGATGCAGGCGGCAGGCGACGAGGTCGAACTGGCAACCGGCGATCTCGACACCATCGCCTATTCGGGCAGCACGCTCGATCTGGGCGAGGCGATCTCGCAGACGCTGGCGCTCGAGATCGATCCATATGCCGAAGGACCGGGCGCAGATGCAGCCCGCGCGCAATATGGCCTGTCCACCCCGGAAGAAAGCGGCCCGTTCGCAGCGCTCAAGGCGTTGAAGGAAAAACTGGGCTGAAACCGTCCGTCAGGGTACGCCTGCATTGCCCAGCAGCCGGTCGATGGCGGTCAGTGCCCGGGCATATTCGGGTGAGGTGACCGCTGTATAGTCGCGTTCGAATGCGGCCTGGTCCAGGCCTTCGGGCTTGGCCAGAAGCTCACGCGGCAGCAACTGCCCTTCGGTGATCGCTGCCAGGCGCGTCAGCACCGGGCGCGCCAGTTGCGGCTTGACCGCAGCGATGGCGAAACGCTCGCCAGAGCGGTCGGCTGACAGATCGACGAACGAGAAACCCGTGCCGCCATCCGTGCTGTCGGCCAGTTCCTTCCATGTCCCCATCGATCGCGCGACCTGGCTGCCCAATGTTGCTGCCAGCGCAGCAGACAGCGCCCAGTGCTTGGCCAGATCTTCGCGCCCGGCGAGTGTGACCGGATCGGCACTGGCTCCGCAGTCCGCCACCAGCCGCCGCGCTGTCCCGGCCAGCTTTTCGCGATATTCGGGCACCGCGCGCATCGCGATGGCGGTCAGCACCACGCGGTTGTGGTCTTCCGGTGACACACCGGCGGGCGCACCAATCGCTGCGGTCCTCCGCACCAGCATGGCAAGGTCGGCATCGGCTGTTCCGGCGATGGCGCAATAGACTGCGGCCAGTGCCCTGGGTTCCGGGGTGGTTCCACCGGCCTGCGCCAGCCCCGCCAATGCCGCACCGCGTCCGGGATTGATCAGCACAAGTTGCGCGCGCTCGGGAGTTGCGGTGAAGCTGCGCAGGGCCTTTGCCAGCGGGGTCGGCCGTGCAACATCGCCCTGGATACGCAGCCATACCCGCGCGAGCGCCCAATGGGTTACCGATTGCGGTATCGGCAGACGGCCCAGCGTCAGGGCTATGTCGGGCAGGTTGCCAGGTTCTTGCTCTTGCGACTTTCGCGCCGCAGCCGGACGCACGATGGCGGTGGCATTGATCCATGCTCCGCCCGCAATCTGGTGGCTGAGGTCGATGATCAGCTCGCCCGTCGGGTTGGCGGGGCTGGACGCCGCTCGCGTTTTGGATGTCGGCCTGGTCTGGGGCAGAACAGCGCCCAGCCGTGCCTGCATCCGCAGCGGTGAGAGCGCCTCGCTCCCGAGCGTGGCGAGGCCGGCAAGTTCGCGCTGCGACAGCGTGATCTGCACCGGTTCGCCGCGCGCGACATCGCTGCCGGTAATCTGCTGGAGCGCGCGCCGCGCCGCTGCGGCACTGGGGGTGTCGGGGGCACGCGGTTCGGGCACCGATGGCGAAAAGCTCAGCACCAGCGCGGCAAACAGGGCAACGAGCACCAACGGCCCGATCAGCAGCCAGCGCCAGCGCCAGGGCGCGCGCGGTGGCCCGGACGGCGCATCGGTCTCCAACAAACCGGTGTCAGACTGGGTCATGGGTCAAGCCTGGCGCGAATCGGCGGCCACGAGGGACGAATCGCAAACTGAAAGGGGGGCAACTGCGTGCCAAACATGCACGAAAAAGCGCCGGAAATCGAACGATCCCGGCGCTTTTTCGTGATTTGCGGTGACTGCTGTCGCTTATGCGGCGGGCAGTGCGTCCTGTGCCTGCTTGACCAGGGTCTTGAAGACCTCGGCTTCATGCATCGCGAGGTCGGCCAGAACCTTGCGGTCGAGTTCGACGCCTGCCAGCTTCAGACCGTGCATGAACTGGCCATAAGTGAGGCCTTCCATGCGGGTTGCAGCATTGATGCGCACGATCCACAGAGCGCGGAAATTGCGCTTCTTGGCCTTGCGATCGCGATACGCATATTGGCCTGCCTTTTCGACGGCCTGACGTGCGACGCGGATGGTATTTTTGCGACGGCCATAATAGCCCTTCGCCTGTACGAGAATGCGCTTGTGCTTGGCGCGGGTGGTAACACCCCGTTTGACGCGTGCCATGAACTATATCCTTTGAATGTCTAAGAGATGGGAGAGGCCGAGGGTTCAGCCCAGGCCGTACGGTGCCCATTTCTTGATGGTGCGGGCATCGGCATCGGAAATGACGCTGGTGCCGCGATTCTGGCGGATATACTTCGCGTTGTGGCTCATCAAACGGTGACGTTTGCCAACGACTCCGTGCTTGATCTTGCCGGTTGCGGTAAGCTTGAAACGCTTCTTCACACCGCTCTTGGTCTTCAGCTTGGGCATTTTGGTCTCCTTCGTTGGAAGTCCGTAAACAAGCGAACATGGCAGCCCATAACCGGCCAGCCCGCTTAGTCGGAAGCGTGCGCGCCTAGCGGGATTCGCGCAGCTTTGCAAGTCGGCATGTGAAGGGACGGTTGTGCACCGCCCCTTCACAGCAGATTACAGGCGGTGCATCGCGCAAACCTTGTTGCCCGCAGGATCGCGCAGATAGGCGAGATACAGCTTCATGCCTGCGCCTTCGCGCACACCTGGCGGATCTTCGATCGCGGTGCCGCCATGCGCCAGGCCCGCGGCATGCCAGGCATCGGCCTCTTCCTGCGTCTTGGCAGCAAAGCCAATCGTGCTGCCGTTGCCGCAGCTGGCAGGCTGGCCGTCGATCGGCTTGGTCAGCAAGAACAGCCCACCATTGTTCATATAGATGACCCGGCCCTTCGGGTCTACCATGCCTGGCTTGCCGCCCAGCGCGCCCATCGTTGCATCGTAGAAGGCCTTGGACGCATCGATATCGTCCGCGCCCAGCATGACGTGTGAAAACATGTATCTCTCCTGTCGTTATCCAGCCAGCTTTTAACCGGATAGTTAAATCACCATGGACAAGCCCTGTGGGCCTCGTCAATATCCGGCGGTGCAAAGACAGCGATTGGCCGCAAAAGGTCAAGGCGAAAAGGAGAGGGACGGGCGATGAGGCTGAAGGCTCTGATGGCGGCGGCGCTTGCGCTTATGGCGACGGCATGTTCGAGCGGCGGGGCCGAAAGCGGGGCCCAGGGAAGCAGCGGGATCGATGGCGCGCGGATCATCAACGCCGATGGCGGCGACTGGCTGAGCTATGGCCGCACCTATGACGAGCAGCGCTTCAGTCCGCTCGACCAGATCAACCCCGGCAACATCGGCGAACTGGGCCTTGCCTGGTATGCCGACATGGACACCGCGCGCGGACAGGAAGCCACGCCTTTGGTGATCGATGGAAAGATCTACATCACCACCGCCTGGTCCAAGGTGAAAGCGTATGACGCTGTCAACGGCAAGCCGCTGTGGGATTACGACCCCAAGGTGCCCGGCGAAACCGGGGCCAAGGCATGCTGCGACGTCGTCAACCGCGGCCTTGCCGCGTGGGGCAACATGCTGTTCCTCGGCACGCTCGATGGCCGGCTGATCGCGCTCGATCGCGGCACCGGTCGTGAAATCTGGACTACGGTCACGGTCGATCAGGCCAAGTCGTACACCATCACCGGCGCGCCGCGCGTCATCGACGGCATGGTGATCATCGGCAATGGCGGCGCGGAATTCGGTGTGCGCGGCTTTGTCGCGGCCTATGATGCGGCGACCGGCAAGCAATTGTGGAAGTTCTACACCGTACCCGACCGCCCCGGCGCCAACGAGGCCGAGTACCTAAAGGCGGCCGAGAACACATGGAAAGGCGAATACTGGAACATCGGCGGCGGCGGCACGGTGTGGGACGCGATGGCGTATGATCCCGATCTTGGCCTGCTGTACGTCGGCGTCGGCAACGGAAGCCCGTGGAACCAGGCCTACCGCTCACCCGGCGGCGGTGACAATCTGTACCTTTCCTCGATCGTCGCGATCCGGGTGAAGACCGGCGAATACGCCTGGCACTACCAGACCACCCCGGGCGAGACCTGGGACTATACCGCCACCCAGCACATCATGCTGGCCGACCTCGAGATTGGCGGCAAGGCCCGCAAGGTGCTGATGCAGGCGCCGAAGAACGGCTTCTTCTACGTCATCGACCGCGCCACCGGCGAGTTCATCTCGGCCAACAACTTCGTCCCCGTCAACTGGGCCACCGGCGTCGATCAGACCACGGGACGACCGATCGAAAACCCCGAGGCGCGGGTCGACAAGACCGGCAAGCCCTTCATCGTCTCGCCCGGACCACTGGGCGCGCACAACTGGCACCCTATGGCCTATGACGCCAGGCAGAAGCTCGTCTTCATCCCCGCCCAGATCACCGCCTATCCCTATATTCCGGCGGCAGGGTGGAAGCCTTCGAAGCTGGGCTTCAACGTCGGCATGGACACCGCCAACAACGCGATGCCTGCCGACAATGCGGTGCGTGAGGCCGCGAAAAAGGCAACCAAGGGCGTGCTGATCGCCTGGGATCCGGTGGCGCAGAAGGAACGCTGGCGGGTCACTCTTGGCGGACCATGGAACGGCGGCGTGCTAGCAACAGCGGGCGGGCTGGTCTTCCAAGGCAATGCAATGGGCAATTTTGTCGCCTATGATTCGGTGCAGGGCAAGCAATTGTGGAGCTTCCCCGCGCAGACCGGCGTGGTCGCAGCGCCGATGACCTTTGCGATCGATGGCCAGCAATATGTCGCGGTGCTCGCCGGATGGGGCGGGGCTTGGGCAATTACCGCAGGCGTGCTTAGCGACATGTCAGGCCCGGTCCGCAACATTTCGCGGCTGCTGGTGTTCAAGCTTGGCGGCAAGGCCAAGCTGCCAGCCATGCCCGCAGCCGATGAGTTGCCGCTCGATCCACCGGCGCTGACCGCAGCGGCAGATGTCTTGGCTGGTGGCGCAGTGCAGTATGGCCGCTATTGTACGGTGTGCCATGGCGATGCGGCGATACAGGCCTCGGGGCGCGGCGGCATCATCCCCGATCTGCGCTATTCAGGTACGCTGACCAGTGCAGAAAACTGGCAGATGATCGTTCATGATGGCGCGCTTAAGGACAACGGGATGGTGAGCTTCGCATCGGTGATGACCAAGCCGCAGATCGACAGCATCCGCCACTATGTGATCGCGCGCGCCAATGAGGATGCCAGGCTGAACGCGTCCCCGATGACCCGGAAAGTCGCGGCGCAATAGGCCCGCTCGGCACCCCCGGACCCGCCAGCTGCCAATCCCAAGCGGCTTCATCGCGCAAAACAAAGGCCCCGGAAGTAGCGATTCATCGCGCTTTCCGGGGCCTTTTTCAGCCAATTATGGCAGTGCGCTGCCTTGTGGGCAGCCTTGTTCCGGTCACTCGCTGCTTGACGGCAGTACCGTTGGCAGCACCGGAGGCTGCGAGGCTGCCGCCGGCGCGGCGCCGGGTGCACTTGCCGGCTGGGCCATCGTGGTAGCCGGGCCTGCCTGCGCGGCACGCATCTCAGGGCTGCCATAAAGCGCGATCCACTTTTGCAGATCGGTCTGATAGTTCTCGTAGGAGGCATAGAAGCGGTCGAATACGCCTTCGAGCGTCGGCAGTGCGCGCGCCGAGAAGGTCACCAGCTCCTTGGAAGGCTGGGCGTTGGCCTCTTGTCCAAGCACCAACGCTGCATCGCAGAAATCATACTTTACCGGTGGGAAGGCGAAGAAGTTGTAGACCTGCGTGTTCTCGGTATCGCGGATGCGGGCAAAGCCGTTGCCATACCGCTTGCGATATTTTTCTTCGACGATCTTGTTGATCCGGTCGAGCTCGCGCTTGTGGGTCTTGATGAACACATTGTAGTCGTCGGTGATGCGCGCGTGCTGCGGGCTCTGGCAGTTGAGCGCAGCGACATTGAATGCAGCGCGGAAATACCAAAGCTTCTCGTTGTCATCGATGTCGCGCATCGGCGTATCGCGCAGGCCATCGGGGCGCACCTGGGGCAGAGCCATCGCCATCATCGCATTCGACGGCGGGCTCGGCATCCGTGGTGGCGCGATGATGACCGGCGGTGGCGGCGGCGCAACCGCGATCGGTGCGGGCTTGGCACCGCCACAGCCTGAAACGAGGGTGGTCATGCCGACCGCGACGGCCAGAGCTGATGCTCGGTTGAGGCCCATACGTGCCATTTGGTGATTCTCCCGGTGCCGCGCGATCAGGCATATGCCCCGGTGCGGTCTCATGGACATGATTCTATGCCCGCCAAGTCATGATCTCAACACCAAAACGGTGAACCGTGAAATGGTGCAATTGGCTTTGCCCACTCGTCGCGCGACGAGCCGAGTCCCTCGAGCGGCAGGCCGATCGGCCAGGCAATAAAAAACCCGGCGGATCGCTCCGCCGGGTTTTAAGGATTCCAAGGCTTTCCGGGCAGATTATTCGCGGCTGCCCATGATGCTCAGCAGCGCCTGGAACATATTGATGAAGTTGAGATACAGGCTCAGCGCACCCATGATGACCACCTTGCCCATCATGTCGGTTCCCGCGACATACGAGTAGGTGCTCTTGAGGCGCTGCGTGTCATAGGCGGTCAGGCCGGCAAAGATCAGCACTGCGGCATAGCTGATCACCAGACCCATTACCGACGACTGCAGGAAGATGTTGAGGATGCTGGCGACGATCAGGCCGACGACACCCATGATCAGGAAGCTGCCCCAGCCGGTGAGGTCCTTCTTGGTGGTGTAGCCGAACAGGCTGAGGCCTGCGAACGCAGCAGCGGTCGAGAAAAACGCCAGCGCGACGCTCTGGCCGGTGTAGACCAGGAACACCGTCGACATGCTCAGGCCCATCAGCAGCGCAAAGCCCCAGAACATCGCCTGCAAGGCGGGAGTCGAGAACTTCTGCATGCCAAAGCTCATGGCAAACACGATCGCGAGTGGCGAGAAGATGATCAGGTACTTCATCAGGCCGGGGCCGAACATGATCTGCGCGGCCATGCCCGACTGGGCGAACAGCAGCGCCACCACGCCGGTCAGCAGGATGCCGCTGGTCATGTAGTTGTAAATGGACAGCATATAGGAACGCAGGCCGGCATCCGTCGCGGCGCTGGCTCCTACACCCTGTTGCGCATCGAACGAACCGGCACGAAGTCGATCCGTCGTACGAGGATCAAAACGGTCAGCCATCGAAAAAATCTCCTTTGCCCAGCATAGTTGCCGGATAGCCACAATATCGCCCTTCACCGCAGGAATTTCAAGCGAAACCGGTGTTCTGTTCGTCGTGCTTTGCTAATGAACTCCTTAACCATGCGCCTGTTCCTTGCCTTTGTGCCGCCGCCGTCTATTCGCCAGACCCTGCTGGGCACCATGCACGCGCTGCCGGGTGCGCGCTGGCAGAGCGATGCGCAGCTGCATGTCACTCTCCGCTTCATCGGTGATGTCGATCGGCACTGCGCCGATGCGCTGATGCTGGCGCTGCGGCACGAGCGGTTCGCGCGTATCGAGGCGCTGCTCGACGGCTTTGGTCATTTCGAGCGGCGCGGGCGGGTGGATCAGCTCTGGGCGGGCTTGGGGCCACGCGAGCCGCTCAATGCGCTGCACGCCAAGCTCGATCGGCTGTGCGTTGGCATCGGGCTCGAGCCGGAGGGTCGCAGGTACGTGCCGCATATCACGCTGGCGCGGCTTGCCCGCAGCACCGCGCCTTCACCCGAGCAGCTTGCCGGGTGGCTGAGCGCGCAGCCACCATTGCCGAGCGACACCTTTGTCTTCGACCGGCTGGTGCTGATGGAAAGCCATATGGGCCGCGACGGAAGCATGTACGAGCCGGTGTTCGAGATAGGGATGGGATGAGGACCGCTTTCCAAGCCCGTTCTCCGGCGAAAGCCGGAGTCCAGGGGCGATGTTGCTCTGCCGGCGCCCTGGTTTCCGGCTTTCGCCGGAAAACGATCAATGCGTGTGGCGAGACTAGCCGATCTCGACCACCATTCCCGGCACCAGCCGTGGCAGCAGCATATCCATATCGCTGCGGGCAATTGCGACGCAGCCTTCGGTGCTGCGCGCATCTGCCGGCTTGGCCTCGTTCCACAGATGAAAGAAGATCGCGCTGCCCGCGCCGGGCACTGGCGGCGAATCATTGTGGCCCAGCACCAGCACCACATCATACAGCATGTCCTCGCGCTGCAGCGTCTCGGCGCTGAATGCGTGCGGCAGGCGAACCGGGCGGTTGTAGGCGGGGTCTGAAGGATCGTCCGACCAGCCATCTCCCGGGCTGGTCCAACGCCAGGGAAGCGCGAAATCCGGCGGCGGGGTGGCGCGGCCCGGGCGAAACAGCACCGCGCGGATCGGCCAGCGGCCTCGCGGGGTACAGCCATCGCCCTCGTTTTTGGCATCGGCAGCGCACGCGCCGCTGCGTCCGATGGTGCAGCGCGTGGTCCAGTCGCCCAAGGTGACGGTCAGCGCCGCTGTATCGACGTAAAGTACGTTCACGCGGTTCGTGTTGCTCACAACTGGTGCCCGGTCCGGTCGCGCTTGGTCACCAGATATTCGGCATTATGTGGATTGGCGGGAATCAGCAACGGCATCCGCTCGGCGATCTCGACGCCCAGGTTGGCAAGCACCGCCTGCTTTTGCGGATTGTTAGTCATCAGCCGGATCGCGGGAACGTGCAGCGCCTTGAGCATCTGGGCTGCGACCGCAAAATCGCGTGCATCGGTGGGGAACCCCAGCCGGTTGTTGGCATCGACCGTATCGAAGCCTTGGTCCTGTAGCTGATAGGCGCGCAGCTTGTTGATCAGGCCGATGCCGCGGCCCTCCTGGCGCAGATAGAGCAGGATGCCCCATTGCGCGTGCGCCATCGCGTGCAGCGCGCCGTGCAGCTGCGGCCCGCAATCGCATTTGAGGCTGCCCAGCACATCGCCGGTCAGGCACTCGGAGTGCAGGCGTACCACGGGCAGGCTGTCATCGGGTGTGCCGACGATTAGCGCGACATGCTCGTGGAAATCGGCGTCCGAACGGAAGGCGACGATCTCGGCCGAATCACTCGCGCTCACCGGCAGCCGCGCGCGCGCGGCGATGCGCAGCGTGCTGGGGTCGGCATATGCGGCAACATCGGCAGGGGTAGCGACCGGCGCATCGGCTTCGGCCTCAGTCAGCACATGATATGCAGGGAGCAGTCCCGCCAGACGGGCCAGCTGCATTGCGGCTTCTGCGGCCAGGGGCGCGGGCAGCGGCTGGGCCGCAAACGGGCCTTTCATCGGACGCGCCAGATCGAGCGAAGGATCGGCAATCGCGACCGCCAGCGCCGAATCGAGCGGGCCGGGCACCGCGATGCACACCGGCGCGTCGGGCCGGGCGGCTTCCTTCTGGTTGGCAAGCTTGAGCGTGATCGCACGAGCCGCCGAGATCAGCATCCGGGGCCTTGCCGTATCCGGCGCGGTCCCGGTTTCGACCGGACGCAACGCCAGCTGCCCATCGGGCGCATCGATGATGATATCCCAGCCCCGGGCCAGCGCGTCGAGCGCCCGGGCCGCAGCGCGCGCGTTCATAAGGCCAGAAACCGGAACGCGCGTTCCATCAGAACAGGAACTCGCTCATCAACGGGGCGTGGTCGGAAGGCTGCGGCCAGCCGCGGCAGGGCTCGACCACGCGATGGCTCTTGACCGTGTCGACGATGTCGGGCGAGACCCAGATATGGTCGAGCCTGCGGCCTCGATCGGAGACCGACCAGTCGCGCGCGCGATAGCTCCACCAGGTGAACAGCCGCTCGGGCGCGGGATAGAATTTGCGGCCGATGTCGACCCAGCCGTGCGCGTCTTGCATCGCCTTCAAGCGCGCGATCTCGATCGGGGTATGGCTGACGGTGTTGATCAGCTGCTTGTGGCTCCAAACGTCGTCCTCGAGCGGGGCGATGTTGAAATCGCCCAGGATGATCGTGCGTCCGGTAAGCCCGCTCGACCACTGCGTCATCCGCTCGATAAAATCGAGCTTCTGGCCGAACTTGGGGCTGACATCGCGGTTGGGGATCTCGCCGCCGGCAGGAACATAGACGTTCTCAAGCCGCACCGTGCCGCCCAGAGGTCCGGTGATGTTGACACCGATGTGCCGCGCCTCGCCATTGGCCTGCCAATCGAGCCGGGCATCATCGCTGAGCCGGACCTTGCTGATGATCGCCACGCCATGGTGCATCGGCTGACCGTTCAGCTTCTGGAAGTTGTAGCCCAGCTGGCGAAACGGTCCTTCGGGAAAGTCACCGTTGATCACCTTTGTTTCCTGCAGGCACAGGATGTCGGGCTGTTCTTCTGAAAGAAAGCGGAGCACTGATTCCAGCCGGAAACGGACCGAATTGATGTTCCATGAAGCGATTTTAAGGGGGGAAGCCATGGCAAGGCTCTAGCCAGCGATCCTGCCAAACCCAAGCCCTAAACGCGGGTTGGATCGCAAAAGGGCGCAAAAAACCCTCGTCCCGGGGGCATTGGAACGAGGGTTCTTTTTTGCGTTCGTCACGCTTGGGTGAAGCCGGTGGTTCGGCGAGGTAACAGGGGGAAACCTCGTCGCCGTCTTCGAAAACCGTTCTAGAGCAAAAACCCTGTCTGCCATGTGAACGAAATTGCGAGGCTTTCGCATTTCGTCGATGGGTGAAGGCGGTTCGTCAGTCGCCCACGATTTGATAATCAGTTTTTCTTCGTCACCCCCGCGCATGCGGGGGTTCCGCTTATCCGCCAGGTGCGGTCAGGAGCGGGATTCCCGCTTTCGCGGGAATGACGAAAATACGTTGCCGAGATTACCTCAGCGACGCGGACCCTTGGCGCGCGGATCGGTCCATGCAAATGCGTTATCCGCCACCGCAACATTGTACTGCTGGCCCGACAGGCGGATGGTGGTGCGCTTGTTCTGCGAATCGAGCGCGACCCATCCGACCAATGACAGCCCACCGGGTGCCGCTGCGCTGCGGGTGAAGATCAACGTGATCACGCCATATTCAGGGCGCTTGGGATCACGCACCTCGACACTGACGACGTCTGGATCGTTGGTCGGTAGCAGCGTACCGTAAACGGTGAGATCGCGGTTGGGATCGAGCAGCGCGCCCAGCGGCGAGTTGCGAATCGGCCAGCGCTGGACCTGCTTGACCTGATAATCGATCATCGTCAGCGCGCGGCCGTCGCTGACGATCAGCAACTGCGCGTCCTTCTGGTATTCAAAGCGGATCTTGCCCGGCTGCTTCAGCGTCAGCGTTCCGGTCAAAGTCTGCCCCGAACGATCGGTCTGGGTGAAGCTGGCGCGCAGGGACTGCATCGCCTTGAGGTGCCGCGAGACCTGTGCCAGATCGCCGCCTGGATTGGCCTGCTGGCCGATTGCGGCAGTAGGCGTGGCAATCGGCGCTGCGACGATCGAGGTCGCAAGCAGCATGGCGGCAATGGGTTTGAACCGGGAAATCAACATCTGGGTCAGGCTTTCTTGAATAAAGGAGCCATGAACCCGTGGGCGCCAGCGATTGAACCGGCGCTGAATTGCCGGTTCATCCCGTGCGCCGCCCAAGATTACTTGATCTTGGCTTCCTTGAATTCGACATGCTTGCGCGCGACGGGATCGTACTTGCGGAAGCTCATCTTCTCGGTGGTGTTGCGCGGATTCTTCTTGGTGACGTAAAAGAAGCCGGTGCCTTCGGTGCTGACCAGGCGGATTTTCACAGTTGCTGGCTTGGCCATGACCTGTTCCTTTGGGTTGAATTGGCGTGTCGTGGTCGACGGCAAGCGCCGGGGCCACTCAATAAAAAAGCGAATCAAAAACACAAAGAGCGGCACAAATGGCCGCCCTGAACATGCGAGCGCCGCCATTGCCGCAACGGGCCCGGCTTGTCAAGCATCGCCCCCCCGCCTTCCCTACGCATCCGCCCCTGATCAGGCTTGCCCAAATATTAACCCAGTCCTGTCATCCTGGCATCAGCAAAGGCGTGTGCAGGAGCCCATATGCAAGACCAGGCCGCATCGGACAGCGCAGAAGACCGTCTCAAGCTGGCGCGCCAGCAACTCAGGATGCATGCGGGCCATGTCCGCGCCATCGCCACGCGGGTTCCGCGCGCCGAGCTGGCAACCCAGATCGACCGGATGCGCCGCATCGCCGACAGCAACGCCATGCCGTGCGTCAGCGATCTCGCGCATGGGCTGGAAGGCTTGCTGGCAAACGGCTGGAGCCGGACCATGGCGCGGCACTATTTCGATGCGATGGATGAGGCGATCGCCAGCGATTGCGGCAATGCCGATATGCGTGCTGCGGTGCTTGCGTCGATTGCGGTACGCGGGGCGCGCTGATTTGCGTTATTCCTGCGGCTGATGGAAGCCTTCGTCACCACATTGCTGCTGACCGCGATCGTCCAGACCGGCGACCGCAGCCAGCTGCTGTGCGCGGCGCTGGCGATGCGATTTGCGCGCCCCGGCCAGATGATCACAGCGGTTTTGGCGGCCAGCATCGCCGGGGCCGCCATCGCGGCGCTGGGCGGGGTGATCGTTGGCGACTGGATCAGCCGCGATGCACTCGCCTTGTTCTATGCGCTCTCGTTGCTGTTCGCCGGGATGGGGATGCTTGCCTGGCGGCGGCCGGTGGATCTGTTGCAGGGTTGGCGAATCGGGCCGTTCGTCACGGCGTTGCTGGGCGTGATGATCCTGCAGTTCGGTGACAAGGGGCAGTTCATCATCGCGGCGACCGCCGCGCGCAGCCACGATGCAGTATGGCCGCTGCTCGGCGGCGCTGTCGGTACGACGCTGGGGTTGATGCCCGCGCTGATCTGGCAGGACGAACTGGCGCGCTGGCCGCTTCGCCCGGTCCGCATCGCTATGGGCGGCGTGGTCACCGCGATCGGGTTGTTGCTCGCGCTTCGCGCCTTCGGGCTGGTATGAAGCAATGCAGAGCGGCGTTGCCGAAGGATTGTGACAATAAATTGGCATGCCATTTTGGCCTGCACAACCTATGTTAACAACCACTCGAGATGAGCGAACAGGAGATACGTTATGGGAAACAAAAAGGGCGATAATGCGGGCAAGGCGCTGGCCGATGCGATGAACGGCCTGCTGGCCGACAGCTTTGCCCTGTACCTCAAGACCAAGAACTTTCACTGGCACGTCGCCGGACCGCATTTTCGCGAATATCATCTGCTGCTCGATGATCATGCTACCCAGATCCTGGCGATCACCGATGCCGTGGCAGAACGCGTCCGCAAGAACGGCCATCGCACGCTGACCTCGATCGGCGATATCGCCCGTCGCCAGACTGTCGCCGACAACGACAAATCGGGCGTGTCCGCAGAGGCAATGCTCAAGGAATTGCGCGACGACAATATCGCGTTCGTCGCCAAGCTGCGCGCAGTTAAGGAACTGGCAGGCCAGGCCGGTGACAACGCCACCGATGGCATCGTCGATGACTGGACCGATCAGGCGCAGGAGCGCGCCTGGTTCCTGACCGAAACGCTGGGCAAGTAATTCGTCCCAATCCGCAGGCGGTGCCGACCCCCCATCTTTCGAGGATGTTGGCGGCGCCTGCGGCCGTCAGGTTACCGTATGAGCCCGAGTATGGTAACAAAATGTGTCCAAGCGGCAACACAGTCACATAATCGCAATGTAATACGTCACGCCGCGTTGCGTTTAATACCGTGCGAGGTAACTTCCGGGACAACGGCAAGTTATTCAGGGGATGGTAATGACGACCAAGAACGCACGTATGCACAAGGCAATCCGCGGTGGCGTGGCAGCAACGGCAGTCGCCGTAGCGCTTGCAGCCGCACCTGCTTCTGCAATTGAGGCAAATGCCAGCTCCGCTTCGGACATCCGCAACACGCTGGTTTCGGGTGAACTTGCGCCGCACTTCGACCTGTCTACCCAAATCACCACCACCAGCCCGGACATGCAGACGGTTCGCCTGGACATCGAGAACGTTCAGCTCGATCCGCAGATCCTCATCGCCAATCCTGGCACCCCCACCACCGCGCGCGATCCGGTGAACATTACCGGCGTCGGTCAGATGGTGGTCGACAACGGCAATGGCGGTGTTGGCCTGTGCACCGGCTCGCTGATCAATCCGCGCACCGTGCTGTTCGCGGCACACTGCGTGAACAGCCGCGCTGCAACTGCCTATGGTGCCAATTCGGGCGGCGTGGGCATCGCATTCGGCTTTGAAACCAACACCCGCGCCAACGCGCCGGGCGAGGTGGACGAACTCGTCCGCTGGCTGCTCGGCACCGCGGGTGTTGGCCGCTTCCAGACCAACACCGCGCAGGCGTTCTATAACGTCAATGCAGTGGCCTATCACCCGCGCTCGATCGAGCCAGACAACGGCTTCCTGTATGCCGATGTCGCGATCGCTTCGCTGGACACCCCGGCTGTCGGTATCCCAACTTGGTCGCTGCTGCTCTCGCAGCTGCCTGCGCCCACTGCGATCACCGCAGAAAGCGGCACCGGTTATCATGTCAACCTGTCGGGCTATGGCGGAAACGGCACTGGTACATCGGGCACGTTGCCGATCGATTTCCGCCGCCGGACCGCAGAAAACTGGCTGGGTGCGCTCACCTCGCTCGACGATTTCCAGGGCTTCCTGTTCGGTTCACCGCCTGAAGGCCTGCCGCAGAACCTGTACTGGATCGATTTCGATGATCCACGCCGTGGCACCGCAGCGGCCAGCCCGTTCGACTTCAACGCCTTTCGCGACAATGCCCTTCCGCGCGAAGGCACCACCGCCGGCGGCGACTCGGGCGGCCCGCTGATCCTCGACCGCACTTTTGCGCGCGAAGTGATCATTGGCGTGCTGTCGGGTGGCTATACCCGGTTCTTCAACGGCCAGCCCGCCAACAGCTTCGGCACCGCATCCTTCTACCAGCCGCTGTATCTGTATTGGGACTGGATCGCCGAAAACAATCCTTATCGCTATGTCACGGCCGCTGCCGGAAACCGCAACTGGAACGATCCCACGCACTGGCTCACGTCTCAGGATCCCAACTATTTCATCATCGGTCCGAACGGCCAGCTGATCAACGGCACCCCGACTTCGGCTGGCGGAACCACGGTCGATACCAGCGGCAAGTTCGGTCAGGCCTGCTTCCAGTCGGGTGGGCTGAGCGAGTGCGTCGATTTCAGTGACGGCAGCGTTTCGGTCGAGCAGAAGCCGATCGGTACCGGCGGTGCCAGCGACAATGCCGCAACCGCGACGCTGACCAGCGGCATCGGTGAAGCCGTGATCGACAGCGCGGCTGCCACGGCGCAGATCGGCGCGTCGATCGACACGCAGAACCCCGTCAGCACGGCTGCGATTCCCCTGCCGCCGGCCACCATCGCCAACGGTCTGCCGGGCGCGACCAACTTCGTGCCGAACAACAGTGCCGGCGATCGCGCCACCGGCGTGCTTCCGCGCTATTTCGACGTCACCCTGGCTGCTGCAGGCACGACGACGCTCGATACCGCGGTGACCATCGACCGATTCCGCCTGAACGGCGCGGCCGCAGCTCTCAACATCACCTCGACCGGCTCGCTCACCAGTCTGATCGATGTCACCCAGACCATCGGCTCGATGCAGATCAACGGCAGGCTGAATTCGGTCGGCGATTACTTCCTGATGGCGGGTGGACTGAGCGGCACCGGAACGCTCAAAGCTCCGTTCTTCACCAGCGTCGCCGGGACCATTTCGCCCGGAGCCACCGGCAATGCCGGAACGGTCGGAACGTTGACGATCGATGGCAATGCCATCCTGTCGTCGGCAACCCAGTATTTGGTCGATGTCGGTGCTGGCGTATCGGATCGCCTGGCGATCACCGGCGATGCCAGCCTGGGCGGCCGGGTCATCGTATCGCCGGTCGCAGGCTATACGATCAAGAACGGTGACACCTACCGCATCGTCACCACCGGTGGCACGATCTCTGCCGGGTTCAATTCTGCCGCCCCGATCAGCGCCATCCTGACACCTGTGCTGACCACCAGCGCCAACGCAATCGACATGCGCATCACCGCCGGTCTCTACCGCAATGTGATCGACAGCAGCTCGCTGACCCAGCGCTCGTTTGCTGGCATTCTGGACAGCAACCGCAGTGCAGAGCGCACCTTCTCGGATGTCTTCCTGCGCACCGACCTTCTGTCGGCGACCCAGATCCGGGCGACCTTCGAGAGCCTGGCACCATTCACTGAGTCGACGAGGCTCAACCTGGGCGAGGCACTGCTGTCGAGCACTTCGCGTTTCCACCGCACCCGCATGCAGTCGGCGCTGACCGGCAACATGGGGGGCACGATCGCGATGATCGGTCAGCCGCTGAACCTTGCCGCCACCGCCACAAGTGGCGCGGTGCTGCCCGGTGCCATGGCTGCGGCTTCGGCAGGGCAGGATTCGCAGGAAACCGTGATGGATGCGACCTCGCTCGACAGCGATTTCGCAGTCTATCTCGGCGGTGGCTATCTCAACGGCAAGTCCGCCCCGATGCCCACCGCGTTGACCACCGGCCGCAGGGAAAACTTTGACGGCTTCTTCGTCGTCGGCGGCTTCGAATACCTGCCGCGTGATGGCGTAGTGTTCGGTATTTCGGCGGGCTATTCGGATACCGATGCGCGGGCCGTTGCCGTTCAGAGCGTATCGGGCGAGCTGATCGAAGGCAGCGTCTACGGCGCAGTGACCACGACCAACGGTCTGGTCATCGATGGCCGGGTCAGCGCGGGCCGCTTCACGGTGGATACCGAACGTACGGTTGCAGTGGGTGCGGGCGTGTTCAACCTGGGCACCAACGACGGAAGCCTGTCGTTGACCGCCGAGCTTGGTCTGTCGGCTCCGTTCGAGACCGAGGCGGTGGTGCTGACTCCGCGGGTTGCCGCGCAGTACCAGTATATCGGCTTTGACGACGTGCGCGAAACCGGTGGCGGCCCGGCTCTGGATATCGATCGCAACAAGTTCGACAGCCTGCAGATCCGCGTCGGTGGATCGGCCAGCGGAAAGAAGACTGCGGCCTTCCGTCCCTATATCTACGCCGATTATGTCTATGACGTGCTCGAGGGCGACCGCTTCTTCGGTGCCAACTTCGCCGGCAGCACCACCGGACGCTTCCCGTTCGCGTATCGTTCGGATGACAGCAGCTGGGCAGAAGCGGGCGTGGGCCTGACGATCTCGCAGCCGACCTTCGACTTCACCGCGTCGATCGACACCACGGTGGGTCGCCAGGACTTCCAGGCGCAGCAGTACTCGCTCTCGGCGTTGGTACGGTTCTAAGCAGCCACCGGGCGAAAGCCTTAGAGAAAAGCCCGTCAGCCGAAAGGCTGGCGGGCTTTTTCGTGTGGGAAGCTGAAGCGCCAAACGGTTGGAACTACGCCAACGGGAGGTTGGCAAGTGTCGGACGCCTTACGTCCGGCATGGCCGCTTCAGTACATTTTGGCCGCGCTTGGGGCGACCGAAACCGGGTGGTAAGCTGATAAGGCTGGCAGTATGATTGAAAGAGGGAAGTATCTTCAGTCCTCCGGTCAATGATTGGGACACTCTTAGTGTTTGCAACCATCGCGTATAGCAGCGCCCCTTTTATCAAGCCGATAACAGTCGAAGAATTTATTGCACATATTGACCAACTTGACGGCAAAACAGTCAAGGTCACTGGTTATCTCGGCGAGTGTGAGTCGCTGAGCTGCACGCTTTACCGGAACAAAGCAGAGTCTGAGGAGGTGGATCGTGCAATGTCAGTCATACGCGCGGCATTGGAGAAAGGGGCCACTGATGTTTCCGGCTTGCCATTGCCCAATCATCCGTCCGTATCAATAGGACCCGGATCGCAATTCTCTTTTTTGACCTGCGTGCTCGACGCTACGCAAACCAATTTGTGGTCATTACCGGTAAGGCGACAAATCAATGTCGTTCACGAAACCTTTCATGCTTCGATAGAGTGGGTGATATTCAACCCGCTGCTATTCGGTCGGCATCCGCGCCCCACTAGCCAAAGCGGGGGTCAAGATGTCTGCAACGGGGGCGTTTCGTGAAAAACGGACTTTGTCCAGCAATCCTCCAAAACCGCCCCACCTCCGCTCAGCCTGAGCCTGTAGAAGGCCCCGCTATATGGCCGGCGTAGACGCGGGTCCTTCGACATCGCGGGCTGCGCCCGCTGCTCAGGATTAGCGGGGGTGGTTAGGCCGCTGCTGGCGACGGGGTCGCGTGCTGACAGGCGGGTCAGTTCTGCAATGGGCGAATATTGCCGCGTTCTTGCGGAACAACCCTATTGAAAACTCGCCCGCAGCCCGTCGATCACGAACTGCGCCGCGAGCGCTGCGAGCAGCACGCCCAGCAGCCGCGTGATCACGGCTTCGGCCTTGGCGCCGAGCAGCTTCATCAACGGCCCCGCAGTGAGCAGCGCGAGCAGTGTCAGCAGCAGCACCGCGAGCAGCGCGCCCAAAATGGTCAGCGCGCGGTCGAGGCCGGAGTTCTGCGAGACCAGCAGCATGACAGACGCGATCGAGCCCGGCCCTGCGATCATCGGCATCGCCATCGGGAAGATCGAGACATCCTCGATCTCGGGATCGTCGATGATGTCCTGCGCGCGCTGTTCGCGCCGCTCGGTGCGCTTTTCGAACACCATGTCGAGCGCGATCAGGAACAGCATGATGCCGCCAGCGATCCGGAAGCTGTTGAGTTCGATATGCAGCGCGCCGAGCAGCGTCTCGCCAAACAGCGCGAACACCAGCAGGATCCCGCCCGCCACGATCACCGCGCGGATCGCCATGCTGCGGCGCTGCTGCGCGTTGGCATCGGTGGTCATGCTGGCATAGATCGGCGCGCAGCCGGGCGGGTCGATCACCACGAACAGCGTGATGAAGGCTGATATGAACAGTTCGATCATGATGCGCCGCCCGCCACGTCGTCGCGTACGACGGTATCGAAAGCGTTGCCGTTCCACAGTTCGATCGTGACCGTGCGGGCACCATCGCTGCGCACGTCCCAGCGCCAGACCATTGTGCCGTCAGCCGACGCGCGCGCGCCGCTGGCCTGCGGCGCGACGGGAACGGTTTGCTTGGCGGGTGGCCCCATCGGGATGTCGCCAAGCGCAGCCTTGGGGTTGCCGGTGCACACCGCTGTTCGAGATGCGATCATTTCGTCGCCTACGCGCGGCCGGGCCAGCGTGGCACCATGATTGAGCGCCCAGCGCCATTTGGGCTTCTTGGCGCGGGGCTTTTCAAGGTTCTGCCACACCGTGGTGTAATATCCGGGTTGCCCGCCTGCATACTGCGCCGCGCCGGTGGAGGCCCCGGTGCGGCCGTCACAGGCCATGAACAGGCTTTGAGGTTGCCAGCTCACCGCACCGGGCGGATCGGCGCGGCCCTTGAGCCAGCCTTGTGCGAGCACCGGCTGGGCCGTGAACATCACCGAGTCATCGGCCGCAGTTTCGCGAAATGCGGTCCATTGGCCCTCCTGCTTCGCAAGCCGCGCAAAGGCGATTTCGGTCACCAGGATCGCGCTGGAGTTCGCATAGGATTGTCCCGGCGGTCCGGGCGGTGGCCCGCGCCGGTCTTCGCGCATGGGCGGACCTTGCTGGGCCGATGCAGCGAGCGGAGTGAGTGCGCCAAGCGTCAGGAGCAGGCCACTCAAAATTCTCCCCTGCAAGGGGAGGATTTGCTTGGTCCAAAACATCACAAACCCTCCGGCGCGGCGACACCCGCGCGACGATGGGCGGCGACCAGCGTGTTGCGCAGCAGACAGGCGATGGTCATCGGGCCGACCCCGCCCGG
Organism: Blastomonas aquatica; assembly: GCF_014639875.1. Lineage (GTDB taxonomy): Bacteria > Pseudomonadota > Alphaproteobacteria > Sphingomonadales > Sphingomonadaceae > Blastomonas > Blastomonas aquatica. Next base: position 54,097 of record NZ_BMGD01000005.1, read on the forward strand.
CACCGGGGTGATCGCGCCTGCCACGGCGGCGCATTCGTCATAGGCACAATCGCCGACGAGCTTCGTCTTGCCCGGCTCGCTGCCGGGGATGCGGTTGATGCCGACGTCGATGACGGTAGCACCCGGCTTGATCCAGTCGCCGCGCACCATCTCGGCGCGCCCCACCGCAGCCACGACGATATCGGCCATCCGCACCATGGCGGGCAGGTCTTTGGTCCGGCTGTGCGCGATGGTGACGGTGCAGCTTTGCTGGAGCAGCAGTTGCGCCATCGGTTTGCCGACAATGTTCGATCGGCCGATGACCACCGCGTGCAGCCCGGAAAGATCGCCCAGCGCATCCTGCAGCAACATCAGCGATCCCAAAGGCGTGCAAGGCACCAGTGCCTCCTCGCCCACCGCGAGCTTGCCTGCATTGACGACGTGAAAGCCGTCGACATCCTTGTCAGGGTCGATCGCCGCCAGCACCGCCTTGTCGTCGATATGGCTGGGCAGCGGCAGCTGGACCAGGATACCATCGACCGCATCATCGGCGTTCAGCGTCGCGACCAGATCGAGCAGCGCCTGCGCGGTGGTGCCGGCGGGGAGGCGATGTTCGAAGCTGAGCATTCCAGCCTCAACCGTCGCCTTGTGCTTGGAGCGGACATAGACCTGGCTTGCCGGGTCTTCGCCCACCAGCACCACCGCCAGCCCCGGCGCACGTCCTGCAGCCACGACAAAGCCGGGGACCAAATTGGCGAGCTTTGCACGCAGCTGGCCGGCGAAGGCCTTGCCGTCGATTGTCCTGGCGATGGGGGTGGCGCGGGGGGAGGCTGTCATGCGCGCCGCTGTAAAGCGAAACGCCGGGAATTGAAACATCCCAGCGCGGCACAAAACCCGATCAGGCCAGTTGGACCCACAGACGCGGAATGATCGAGCGCTGGACAATCATGATCAGCAGCAGCACCACCATCGGTGCCAGGTCGATCATGCCAAGATCGGGCATGATCTTGCGCACCGGGCGGAACAAAGGCTCGGTGATCCGGTTCAGCGATTCGGCCATCTGGCGCACCAGATCGTTCTGGGTGCTGACCACGTTGAATGCGATCAGCCAGGACAGGACGATCTGGATGATGATGAACCAGGTCACCACCGTCAGCAATATGTCCAGAATTTCGAGCAGGATCTGCATGTGTCACTCACGTTGGATGTGGTCGATATTCGGGCGATGGTCCCGGATTTAGGGCCGGGCATGGTGTATTACAAGACTAAAGCGCTTCGGCTGTCGCTGCAAGGATCATCCGGCGCGGATCAGCGTTCCGGCGCCGCGCGAGGTAAAGATTTCCAGCAGCATCGCGTGCGGTACCCGCCCATCAAGGACAACCGCTGCATCAACGCCTTGTTCTACCGCGTGCACGCAGGTCTCCAGCTTGGGGATCATCCCGCCGCTGATCGTGCCATCGGTGCGAAGCGCCGCGATGTCGGCAGGGGTGAGATCCGATAGCAGCTTCTTCGCCTTGTCGAGCACGCCTGCGACATCGGTGAGCAGGAACAATCGCGATGCGCCCAGCGCTGCTGCAACCGCGCCCGCCATCGTGTCGGCGTTGATGTTGTAGGTCTGGCCATCGGCGCCGACGCCAATCGGCGAAATCACCGGGATCATCCCTGCATCCGATATCGTCTTGAGCACCGAACAGTCGATGGCTTCGGGCTCGCCGACAAAGCCGAGGTCGATCGCCTGCTCGATATTGCTGTCCGGATCGCGCTTGGTGCGCTCGACCTTGCTCGCGCGGACGAAGCCTGCATCCTTGCCGCTGATGCCGATCGCCTTGCCACCCGCCGCTCCGATCCAGGTGACGATGTCCTTGTTGATCGCGCCCAGCACCATTTCGGCGATGTTCGCGGTCTCCTGGTCGGTGACCCGCAGCCCATCGACGAACTGTGATTGCACGCCCAGGCGCTTGAGCATCGCGCCGATCTGCGGGCCGCCGCCATGCACGACGACGGGATTGATCCCCACCGCCTTGAGCAACACCACATCCTCGGCGAAATCGCGCGCCAGTTCAGGGTCACCCATCGCATGGCCGCCATATTTGACGACGAAGCTCTTGCCCGCATAACGCTGCATGAACGGCAGCGCTTCGGTCAGCGTCTCGGCCTTGGCGAGCAGCGCGGGATCGTGGACGTGGTCTCCGCCGGAGCTGGGACCGGAATCGGGGCCGGAGTTGGGGGTCTGGGTATCGCTCATGCGTCGAGCCTTTTGCCCAGACGGACGAAGAACACAATCAGGAACGGCACCAAAGCCACCGACAGCGCGACCTTGGCGGCCATCTGGCCGACCAGCAGTTGGCCGATCGGGAATACACCGTAAAACGCGATGGTGACGAAGATCAGCGTATCGACGATCTGCGAGAGCGCCGAGGCGATCACACCGCGCACCGCGAGCCAGCGGCCGGGCATGTTCTGCAGCTTTGAAAAGATATAGACGTTGAGGAACTGCGAGACACCATAAGCGCACACCCCCGCAGCCCAGATGCGCCCCGTCGCGCCGAGGATCAGCTGGATCGCAGCTGCGTTTTCGGGCGCCATGTCGGGCGATGCGGGCAGCGCATAGACGATCCACGACAGCGCCATGGCAAACAGCAACGGGATAAAACCGAACTTGACCAGGCTGTTGGCGGTGTCGCGGCCATGCAGTTCGGCGATCGCGCTCGAGACGACGACCAGCAGCAAGAAGGCGAAGATTCCCGCTTCGACCGCCAGCAGGCCGATAGAGACCTGCTTGTTGCCCAGCACGCCAGCCAGGCACACCATGCCGCCATAAAAGACGGAGAGCACATAAAGCGAGCGCGGAATGCCGGGGTTTCCGGCGGCTGGGACTGTTGTCATGCGCACGTGCCGTAATGGCTTTTTCAGGCGGGGGGAAGGGGGCACGCACTTGCGCGGCGGCGCATCATCGCCCACACTGCCGCAATGGAATTCAGCGATACGCTCAGCGAAAAACACACCGCCTTCATCGCCCGCCAGCCAGTGTTCTTTGTCGCCACTGCAGCGGCCGATGCGCGGATCAACCTCAGCCCCAAGGGCTATGACTCGTTCCGCGTGCTCTCGCCATCGCGCGTCGGCTATCTCGATCTGGGCGGATCGGGCAACGAGACGCACGCGCATCTGGTGGCTGATGGCCGGATCACCATCATGTTCTGCGCATTCGAAAACCCCGCGCTGATCCTGCGCATCTATGGCCGGGGGCGTCCGGTGCTGCCGCAGCATGCCGACTGGGATGCGCTTGCCGGGCACTTCAGCATCCTGCCTGGCACCCGCCAGATCTTCGACATCGCGGTCGACAGCGTGCAGACCAGCTGCGGCTGGGGCGTTCCGGTCATGGACTTCGAGCGCGAGCGCCAGACCTTGAAAAAGGCGCACCGCCAGAGCGACGCCGAGGAATGGCTGGCCGAAGCCGCCAGTGCGACCCGCTCGATTGATGGCCTGCCCACCACGCCCACCACGCGTTTTTTCACCGACGTCGAGGGCTGATCGCGCGTGAGCCTGAAAGCGATTGCAGAATATTCCGATCGGATCGAGGCCGAGATGGCCCGGCTGGCGCTGGGTGCGCAGGGCATCGATGCGCATATCTTTGATGGCGGAATGGCGGGGCTGGGCCTGGGGTTCATGACCCCGGCGCGCGTCATGGTACTGCCCGAAGACGCAGCGCGCGCCCGCGCGGTGCTTGAGGGGCTCGGCGAGGCTTAAGGCCTTCTCACCCCGGCATCGCTCGATATGTGTGCAATTGCCGCATAACATCTGCCTAAAAATTGCACATCTGTTCGCAACTGCACAAAATTTGAACTGATCCCCCGCCGCAACCTTAGCGATTCATTAGGATTTGCGGGTTTGCGCCAATTGGCACGTGGCTTGCGTAGCTTTCTAGCGGTGACGAGGCACAGCTTCGCAACAAAATTACAAAGGGGGCGTAATGAAATTCATCATTGCCATAATTAAGCCGTTCCGGCTGGACGAGGTGCGCGAAGCGCTCACCAGCCTGGGGATCGCCGGCATGACCGTGACCGAGGTCAAGGGCTTTGGCCGCCAGAAGGGCCAGACCGAAATCTATCGCGGCGCGGAGTACACCACCAACATGGTGCCCAAGCTCAAGATCGAGATCGCGGCGAGCGACGATATCGCACCGCAGGTGGTCGAGACCATTCAGGCGGCCGCGAACACGGATTCCATCGGTGACGGCAAGATCTTCGTTCTCGACCTGGCGGCTGCGACGCGCATCCGCACCGGCGAGACCGGCGACACGGCACTGTAAGGGGAAGGGGGAATGATGAAACCTATGCACAAGATGGGCGCTGCCGTCGGGACGACCGCGCTTTCACTGATCGTATCGGCGCAGGCATGGGCGCAGGAAGTCGTCGAAGAGGCTGCCGAAGCAGCACCTCCGGTCGCTGAAGCTGCCGCCGAAGTCGCCGCCGTCGTCGACAAGGGCGACACTGCCTGGATGATGATGTCCACCGTGCTGGTGATGGCGATGATCGTTCCGGGCCTGGCGCTGTTCTATGGCGGCCTTGTCCGCACCAAGAACATGCTGTCGGTGCTGACGCAGATCCTTGCGGTGGCCAGCCTCGCGATGATCATCTGGGTGATCTACGGCTATTCGACAGCATTCGGACCAGAGGGCAACGCCTTCGTCAGCTGGGGCAATTTGTTCCTGGCGAACACCAACGCCGACTCCACCGCCGCCACCTTCTCGGATGGCTTCCTGATCCCCGAATATGTTTTCATCGCCTTCCAGATGACCTTCGCCGCGATCACCGTGGCGCTGGTGGTGGGCGGCCTGGTCGAGCGGATGAAGTTCTCGGCATTGATGATCTTTGCCGCAGTCTGGCTGACCATCGGCTACTTCCCGATCGCGCACATGGTCTGGGCGACCGGTGGCCTCATCTTCGAAATGGGCGCGCTCGATTTCGCTGGCGGCACCGTGGTGCACATCAATGCCGGTATCTCGGCGCTGGTCGGCGCCATGATCATTGGCCCGCGGCTGGGCTACAAGAAGGACACCATGGCACCGCACTCGCTGACCATGACGCTGATCGGTACCGGTCTGCTGTGGGTGGGCTGGTTCGGCTTCAACGCCGGCTCCGCGCTCGAAGCCAATGGCTCGGCCGGTCTTGCGCTGATCAACACCTTCGTCGCCACCGCTGCCGGTGTGCTGTTCTGGATGCTGACCGAGCGTGTGATGGGCCACAAGGGCTCGCTGCTCGGCGCCTGTTCGGGAGCCATCGCCGGTCTGGTCGCGGTGACACCCGCCGCCGGGAACAGCGGACCGTTCGGTGCCATCCTGCTGGGTGCCATCGCAGCCATCGTCTGCGCCTGGTTCGTGGTTTCGCTCAAGCCCAAGCTTGCACTTGACGACTCGCTCGACGCCTTTGGTATCCACGGCATCGGCGGCATCATCGGATCGATCGGCACCGCCGTCACCATGCTGCCCGCTCTGGGTGGCCCCGGCGCGGACGATTACGATCTGGTCGGCCAGCTGGTTATCCAGATTCAGGCCGTCGGGATCGCGGTCGTCTGGGCTGCCGTTGCCGCCGCAATCGCCTTCTATGTCGCCAAGTTGCTGACCGGTCTGCGCGTCTCTGAAGAGGTGGAGCGCGAAGGGCTTGATCTCGGCGAGCATGGCGAGCGGGCTTACAATTACTGAGTTTTCAAGTTTGGTCTGTGGCGGGAACCGCTAGCTCCGCCACAGACCTCCAGAGGTTCCTCCTGCGAACTGACAACTCATGGCCGGGATGGCAACATCCCGGCCCTTTTTTGTGCCTATCCGTCGCGTCGCAATGATCGCCCAGCGCGCAGGTGGCTTCGTCTGGTCGCGCAGAACTCTCCCGCGACAAGGTTTCAGATCGAAACTATATTGACAAAGCTGTCAGTAAGATGACACCTTGTCATCTAGACCGCGAACAAGCGGCACCGCCGGGCTCATCGCAACCCGGATGTTTTGCGCAGAGCAAGGAGAGAGAGCCATGGCAACCGTACTGAAAGAACCCGGCGCTGAGCTGACCTACGACATGAGCGATGCCTCATGGTATGTCGATGACCGCTGGCAGGAACCCTTTGCCCAGATGCGCGCGCAAGACCCGATCCACTGGACCCAGGGCGGATCGTTCGGTGATTTCTGGAACGTGTGCAGCCACAAGGCCATCCAGCACGTCGAGGCGTTGCCCGAGATCTTCTCGTCCTCCTACGAACATGGCGGCATCACGCTGGCCGACAGGATCGACGACGGTACTGAACTGGTGATGCCGATGTTCATCGCGATGGACCGCCCCAAGCACACCGGGCAGCGCCGCACTGTCGCGCCCGCGTTCACGCCATCCGAGATCAAGCGCATGTCGGACGACATTCGCATGCGCACTGCCGAATTGCTCGACACGTTGCCCTGGGACAAGCCGTTCGACTGGGTCGATACCGTGTCGATCGAGCTGACCACGCAGATGCTGGCGATCCTTTTCGATTTCCCCTGGGCTGACCGCCGCAAGCTGACCGAATGGTCCGATTGGGCGGGTGACATCGAGCTGGTGCACAACGAGGACCTGCGCGCCGAGCGGCTCAAGCATCTTTATGAAATGGGTGCCTATTTCAAGAAGCTGTGGGACGCCAAGATCAACGCCGAGCCGACGCCTGATCTAATCTCGATGATGATCCATTCGGATGCGATGGCCGAGATGGACGAGCTCGAATTCATGGGCAATCTCATCCTGCTGATCGTTGGCGGCAATGACACCACCCGCAATACGATGTCGGGCCTCGCCTATGGCTTGCACACGTTCCCCGAACAGCGCGAAAAGCTCGAGCAGAACCCTGCTTTGATCCCCAATGCGGTGCAGGAAATCATCCGCTGGCAGACCCCGCTCGCGCACATGCGCCGCACCGCGCTCGCCGATTACGACCTGTTCGGCAAACAGATCAAGAAGGGCGACAAGCTCGCTCTGTGGTACATTTCGGGCAATCGCGACGAGAGCGTGTTCGAGGACGCTGACAAGATCATCGTCGACCGCGAGAATGCGCGGCGGCATCTGGCGTTCGGATACGGCATCCACCGCTGCGTCGGTGCGCGGCTCGCCGAACTGCAGATTGCGATCCTGCTCGAGGAAATGGCCAAGCGCCGGATGCGGGTCAATGTGCTCGCCGAACCCGAGCGGGTACGTGCCTGTTTCGTCCACGGCTATCGCGCGATGCAGGTGCAACTGAGCAAATATTGAAGCCGAATCGGCTGATCCGGCGTAACTGAGCCAGTGTCCCGGTCGAACCCGGCTTGACACGCGCACAGGACGGGATGGTCAGATGGACAGACGCACATTCTTTGAACGCGGGCTTATAGGCGCAGCGGGAATTGGCCTGTTCGGGCTGGGATCGTGCGGCTTGGGCGGGGCAAGCGCAAAGTCCGGCACGAAGTTCGAGATCACCAAGACCGATGCGCAATGGAAGCGCCAGCTGAGTGCGGACCAATATTACGTCCTGCGCAAGGAAGGCACCGAGCGCGCGTTTTCGAGCCCGCTCGACAAGGAAAAGCGCGCCGGAACCTTCATTTGCGCCGGTTGCCAGCTGCCGCTGTTCTCATCGAAAACCAAGTACGACAGCGGCACCGGTTGGCCGAGCTTCTATGCGCCGCTGCCCAAGGCGGTGGGCACCAGCACCGATCGCCTGCTCGGCTATGCCCGCGTCGAGGTGCACTGCCGGCGCTGCGGCGGGCATCTGGGCCATGTCTTCGATGACGGCCCCAAGCCCACCGGCAAGCGCTACTGCATGAACGGCGACGCGATGTTGTTCCGGGTTAGCAAGGCGTAAACACACAAATGGCCGCCGTTTTCCGGCGAAAGCCGGAATCCAGAGCGGCCACAATGTAACCTCGCCCCTGGACTCCGGCTTTCGCCGGAGAACGGGATTAAGGCGTGACGGTATTTTGTGATCAACCGATGCGCTTGACGCTATCCTTGTGTGCGCCGACGCCGCCCACACGGGCACCGCCGCCACCACCACCGCCGGGACGGCCACCGCCACCCGAGCGACCACCGCCGCCACCGGGACGACCGCCGCCACCTGCGCGACGACGATCGCCATCACGCTTGGGGCCGTAGTTGCGGCCACCTGGGGCACCGCGCTCACCACCGCGACCACCGGGGCCGCCTGAGTTTGCAGGGGCCTTGGCCGGAGGCGGAAGCTGCGCTGCAGCTTCGCTGAAGCCCTTGGGAAGTGGCATCGGGACGGGCTTGACCTTGGTCAGGCGCTCGATGTCCTTGAGCAGGCCGCGCTCGTCACCGCTGACGAAGGCGATGGCGATGCCGTCTGCGCCATTACGCGCGGTCCGGCCGATGCGGTGGACGTACTGCTCGGCCACATTGGGCAGATCATAGTTGAACACATGGCTGACACCGGTGATGTCGATGCCGCGCGCCGCGATATCCGTGGCGATCAGCACCTTGATCTCGTTGTCCTTGAACGCCTTCAGCGCTGCGGTGCGCTGGCCCTGGCTCTTGTTGCCATGGATCGCGGCAGAGCGGATGCCGGCTCCTGCCAGCGCGCGCACCACCTTGTCCGCGCCATGCTTGGTGCGGGTGAAGACGAGCGTGCGTTCGGGGCGGATTTCCTGCAGCTTGAGCGTGAGCAGAGCCTGCTTTTCGCTCTGGCTGACGAAGGTGACATACTGTTCGACGCGCTCGGCCGTGGTCGCCTGCGGGGCGACTTCGACGCGAACCGGGTTGTTGAGGAATCGCGCCCCCAGTTCGGCAATCGCCTTGGGCATGGTGGCGGAGAAGAACAGGCTCTGGCGGTTCTTGGGCAGCATCGATGCGATGCGCTTCAAGGGAACAATAAAGCCCAGGTCCATCATCTGGTCGGCTTCGTCGAGCACGAAGATCTCGACGTTCTCGAGCGTCACTGCGCGCTGCTCGATCAGATCGAGCAGACGACCAGGCGTGGCGACAAGAACGTCGGTGCCGGGAGCGAGCTTCTTCTTCTGCTGGAAGATCGGCACGCCGCCAAAGATGCAGTTGACCGACAGGTTGAGGAAGCGCGCATATTCGCGGATGTTCTCAGCGATCTGCGCAGCCAGCTCACGGGTCGGCGAAAGCACCAGCATGCGCACGCCCTTATGGGTGCGGCCCTTGGTTTCCTTGGCGAGGTGGTGCAGCGAAGGCAGCGAGAAGGCTGCGGTCTTGCCGGTGCCGGTCTGCGCGATGCCGAGCAGATCGCGGCCCTGCAGCAATGCGGGGATGGCGTCCTTCTGGATCGGTGTCGGGGTGTCGTAACCCTTGGCATCGAGCGCGCGGAGGATCGGGTCGGCAAGGCCAAGTTCATGGAAAAAAGACATAATTTTACTCAATACAGAGCAAGGCGCTGGCCTACCTGTAACAGGCGGCGCGCGCATTGCGGGGTTCAGAAGCTTCTGGAGGTCCAGAAACTTCAGGTAAACGCCCCGCGTGAATTGGGATGTTCTGGGATAAGCAGCGGGGTTTCAAGACCCGGCCATTCGGACCTGTGCCGGTTCCCTTTGCGGGATCGAAACAGATCGGCGTTCACGCTGCCGGTTCGTAAGGGGCGCCGGGAAGGATTCCCGGGCCTAGGCGCGCTGCTTGGTGGCGCATATGACGACAAGTCGGCCCAATAGCAAGAAAATTCGCGGAAACGCCGGTTGAGTGCGGTTCAGACGCGATCTTCAGGCCGCTGTCTGGATGTCCGCAGGGCCGCCTGTAAGGACGAAGCGCCGGTCGCAATAGCCGCATTCGACATAGCCCTTTTCGTCGATCTGCAGCCAGACACGGGGGTGGCCCAGCGCCGCGCCACCGCGAACATCGCTGGCGCCATCGCAGGCGACGCGGGGGGTGGTGGTGCGGATGGTTTCAGGGGGCGTGATCATGGGCACCGCGATTATCAAAGATGCTGCAGCTGCGCAATCGGGGTTTCAACTTAGCCGCACCGTGACCGACACCCCTCAACCCCGCGCCTCTCAGCTCTTGTACAGCCTGTCGAGACGGTCCTGGTATCGCCCGCGGATGACGTGGCGGCGGATCTTCATCGACGGGGTCATCTCGCCATTGTCGATTCCGAAGGGTTCATCGGCAAAGCTGAACTGGCGGACCTTCTCGATCACCGAAAGATCGGCGTTGACCCGGTCGATCGCCGCGCGGACCGCGGACTTGAACGCGGGGTTGGCCTGAAGCTCGGCAAAATCGAGCTTGAGGCCCTGCGCCGAGGCCCATTCCATCGTCCATTCGGGATCGGGCACCACCAGCCCGACCAGATAGGGCCTGCGGTCGCCCATCACCATCGCCTGGTGGATTTCGGGTTGCAGTGTCAGCATCCCCTCGACTTTTTGCGGGGAAACATTGTCGCCCTTGTCGCTGACGATCAGGTCCTTCTTGCGATCAGTGATCGCGATCCGCCCGGCCTCATCGATATGGCCAATGTCACCGGTGTGCAGCCAGCCATCCTTGAGCACGCGTGCGGTCTCTTCGGGGTTTTGCCAATAGCCATGCATCACCAGCTCGCCGCGGACCACGATCTCGCCATCTTCGGCGATCTTGACCTCGGTATCTGCGAGAGGTGGTCCGACCGTGTCCATCTTGATGCCGACCGCCGGGCGGTTGCACGCGATGATCGGTGCGGCCTCGGTCTGGCCATAGCCTTGCAGCACAGTGATTCCGAGCGAATGGAAGAACACGCCGATCTCGGGGTTGAGCGGCGCGCCGCCAGATACCATCGCCTTGACCCGCCCGCCGAAGCGCGCCTGGATCTTGGGACGCAGGCTTTTCGACAGGATGAAATCCATCGGCTTGTCGATCAGGCCGGCGCGGCCGCCCAGCTGCTTTTCGCCCAGCGCCATTGCGCGTGCGAACAGAAAGTTGGCAACCTTGCCCTGCTTTTGGATCTGCTTGAGAATGCGCGCGCGCAGCACCTCGAACAATCTTGGAACCACGACCATCATCGTCGGGCGGACTTCCTCGATGTTGCTCGCGAGCTTTTCCAGCCCTTCGGAATAATAGATCTGCGCGCCCAGCCCGATCGGGAAGAACTGCCCTGCGCTGTGTTCGTAGGCATGGCTGAGTGGCAGGAACGAAAGGAAAATCTCGTCCTCCCAGCCGAAATCCTCGGCGATGACACGGGTCGGACCGGCAACGTTGTGCAGGATCGCACCGTGGTGCTGCATCACCCCGCGCGGTGCTCCGCCGGTGCCACTGGTGTAGATGATGCACGCGGTATCGTTGCGGGTCAGGGTTGCGGCATCGGCGCGCACCTGCTGCATCAGCCGGGCCTGGCGCTCGGGATCGCCCGTCACCAGATCGCCCCAGTTGTGCGCGCGAAAACGGCTCGCCTGGCCGATCTTCATCGCATCCATGCCGATGACATGCCAGGCGTTGCCCGCGCGCAGCACCGCAGGCAGCAGCGTCTTGGCGAGCTTGGCATCGGATACGATCACCGCGCGTGCACCCGAATTGTCGAGGATGTGCTGGTGGTCGCGCTCGGTGTTGGTGGTGTAGGTCGGCACGGTAACGCAGCCTGCCGCCATGATCGCAAGGTCGGCGATGCACCATTCGGGGCGGTTTTCGCTGACCAGCATCACCCGGTCACCGCGCGCCAGCCCCATGTCCTTGAGCGCATGCGCAAGCTCGGCGACCTGTCCTGCTGCCTGTCGCCAGCTGGTCGGGGTCCATGCCCCGCCGCGCTTGGCCCAAAGGAAGGGCCGGTCGCCCAGCTCGTCGGCTCGGGCGAAGAACATGCCGACCAGATTGTCGAAATCCTTGAACTGGTCGAGGGACGTGTTGGCGATCACCGGTATCAGGCTCCTCAAAACGCCGCGTGTTGGGTGTGCGGTCTTGTCGGCATGGGTCTAGCGGGGTTTGGATACCGCCGCAATTGGTGCTCGCAGGTCAAATCCGCAATGCCCGGCCTGCTCGGCCCAGCGCATGCTTGTCCTCGGCATCGAGCCCCAGCTTCAATCCCAGCCAGACCAGGGGGAAGAACAGCACGAACTGGACTCCGGCGCGCACGGCCATGGGAAGGTCGTCCAGCGCCATGCCGACCAGCCACAACAGCGCCAGTCCAGCCACGCCGCAAGCCAGTGCGCGCAGGAAATGGCTGTCAAAGGGGCCTAGCCTTTCGCTCCACCACAATTCGGCGACCGCCGACCAGCTCGAAACAACGACCCCGGCGCTGACCGCCAAAGCCATGCCGGTTGCGCCGAGCGTGGGCACCGCGAGCCAGCCGATCAGGGCGGCAACTGCGATTCCGAGAATGGAATTGGCCAGCGGCAGGATACGGTGACCGGTCATCTCGATGATCGGGGTTGCCGCGCCCAGGATCGTCTCGCCCGCGCGGCCGACCAGCAACACGACTAGCACGGGCAAAGCGGCTGCAGCCTCGGGCGAGAACAGCAACAACAACGCATCGCCGCCCGCGATCATCACCCCGGTCAGTGGCAGCACGATGATCGCCGCCAGCCGATTTGCGAAACGGTACAAGGGCGCAATCTCTGCGCGGTCGGCGGCACCCTGGGCCGCGCTCAGCGGCGCCATCACATACAAAAAGGTCTGGCGGACGATCAGAGGCACCGATGCGATCTTGCGCGCGATGCCGAACAGTCCGGCTGCGACCGCGCCGCCGCCGCCGATCGACGCCAGGCCCAGCAGCACCGGGGGCAGATCGTTGAACGCGCGTCGCGCCAGATTGGGGGGCATGGTCGCGAGGCCACTTTTCAGCGTTTCGCGCCGCAGCGGCTTCGACATCGGTGCGCGCGCCAGCAGCGCAAGGTCATAATAACGGCCGAGCAGCCGCACAGACAGCCACGCGGTGATCGCCAGCGACACGATATGCGCGATGAACAGCCCGAACAACTGCACACCCAGCACATAGAGCGCCACCGCGACGATCAGCCGGGCAATCTGCTCCCAGAACAGCCGCAACCGGATTTCGGGGCCAAACGCACGTTTGGCGCGCGCAGCGGCGGTGGCGATTTCGAGCGCGACGGTCAGCGGCAGCGTCCACACGAACAGTGCGATCATCTGGGGTAACGCCGCGCGCATCGCGGGCTCGACCGCAAATGCCGGCGCGATCCAGGGCGCGGCGATCGATATGGCCAAGGCGAGCAGCGTCGATGGGATTACCGTTATCAGCAGCGCATAACGCACCGCGCCGTGCTCTGCCGCGCGGGTCTGCGCAGCGGGGATCGATCTCTGCAGTCCCTGCGCCAGCGACAATGTGGTCAGCGTCGCCAGCAGGTTCACCGCCGCCCACAGCACGATATAGGTGCCATAGGTCGCCAGCCCGTACATCCACACGAACGCGGGCTGGGTAACGATCTCGATGACCGCGCCCATCCGGGCGAGCCCCGAAAGTGCCGCACCGGAAGCCACATCGGCGCGGCTGACAGCAGGTGCGCCGAGGGGAGCTTTGCCGGGATCGGCCGTTGTGTCGGCGGAGCGCTGGGCAGGGTCCGCAGGATCGGGTGGCACGGTCGCTGCCTATTCCTCGGTACGGATCAGCACGGTCTCGCCCACCATCAAGAACAGCAGGAACGGCGACCATGCGGCAAGAAACGGGGGATATGCACCCAGATTGCCCATAGCCAACGCGAAGTTATCGGCAACGAAATAGGCAAAACCCAACGCCATGCCGATGACCGCGCGGATGAACAGCTGGCCCGAGCGCGCCAGGCCAAAGGCAGCGACCGCGCCCAGCAACGGCATCAGCAGTGCCGAGAGCGGGCCCGACAATTTGTGCCACAGATTGGATTCGAGCGATGCCGTTGGGCGGCCTGCTTCCTTGAGCTCTTCGATCGCCGACCACAATTGCAGGAACGACATGCCCTCGGGGTTGACCTTGCTCAGCGTGAACTGGTCGGGCCGCACCCCGCCTGCGGTGGTGATGTTGCCCAATTCCTCTTTCTTGCCGGTGATAACATCGAACTGGCTGGCGTCGGTCAGCTTCCAACCGTTGCCGGTATAGACGCCTTCGGTCGCGTTGACGATGCGCGCAAGGCCACCTTCCTTGTCACGGACATAGACCGAGATTCCGGTCAGACGCGTGGCAGGGCCGGTGCCTTCGACCGTATCTGCCTGGATGATGCTGTCGCCATCGCGCACCCAGACATTGGCCTTGACGTTGGAATCACGCGGGATCGGGCCGAACTCGGCCTGCTCCCAGGCGCTCAGCGTCGCGGTGGCGCGGCTCAAGATCCGTTCGGAAAACACGAAGGTGATGACCGAAACGCCCAGCGCCGCGATCAGCAGCGGTGCCAGCACCTGATGCGCCGAGAGCCCCGAGGCCTTCATCGCCACGACTTCGCTGTTCTGGTTGAGCGTCGCCAGCGTAATGATCGTTGCCAGCAGAACCGAGAACGGCAGCACCAGATCGATGATTTGTGGTGCGCGAAGCGAGATATAGGTCAGCAATTGGGCCTGGCCGTTACCCGGATAAGCGAGAATCTTGCCGCTTTCCCCCAGCAGGTCGAGCGACTGCAGCACGATGAACAGCAAGGCCGCCACCGCCAGGATGCTGGTGAGGAACTTGCGTGCCATATAGACAGCGACGGTGCGTGAGGGGAAAAATTCAAACTGCATCGCGCCGGCCTATTCCTGGAAGGACCGCTTGCGGCCAAAGCTGAACAGCCCGCGGATCGCCGCACCCGATTTGGAAAACAGCTTTTCCAGCGTGCCGATCGGCTGGCCGCCGGGCACGAAGGCAACTTGATAGTACATCCACCCAATCAGCGAGGCAAACAGCGCAAACGGCAGCCACAAGGCGATGATCGGATCGACCAGCCCCAGCGCGCCGACATCTTCGCCATATTCGTTGATTTTATGATAGGTCACTATGATCACGATCGAAAGGAAAACACCCAGCGCCGAGGTCGAGCGTTTGGGGGGGATTGCCAGCGCCAGCGCGAGCAGCGGCATCAACAGCATCATGACGACCTCGACCATGCGGAAATGGAAATTGGCGCGAGTCTGGTTGCGCTGCTGCTCGGGGATGGTGCCATCTCCGCCGATGCGGACCAGTTCGGGAATGGTGTATTCCCGGTCCTTGCCACCACCGCGCCCCCGGAAGGACTCGATCCGGGGCAGGTCGATCGGAAGGTCGTGGTTCGAGAAGGTCAGCACCCGCGGCGTATCATAGCCCGGGGCGTTGTGGATCAGCGTGCCATTGGTGAGTCGCAGGATGATGGTGTTGGGGTCGTCGGTCGCCAGGAACTTGCCCTGTTCGGCGCTAACCGACAGCGAGGTGCCTGAACTTGCCTCTGCCCGCACGAAGATGCCGAACAGCTCGCGTCCGCTGTTCTGGCTCTGCTCGATTCGCATCGTCATGCTGTCACCAAATTGGGTGAATTCGCCGACCTTGATCGATGCACCCAGCGCACCTGAGCGCAGTTCGAAGCCCAGCTCTTCATAGGCATAGCGCGCCTTGGGCTGAATATAGCCGACCAGCGCCAGGTTGACGAGCATCAGGCCGACCGCAAACATGTACGGCACCCGCAGCAGCCGGGTGTAGCTGAGGCCCACCGCGCGGAATACGTCGAGTTCGGACGACATCGCCAGCTTGCGGAAGGCAAGAAGGATGCCGATCAGCAGGCCAATCGGGATGCCCAGCGAGAGATATTCGGGGATCAGGTTGGCGAGCATTCGCCACACGACGCTTACCGGGCCACCTTCGGCAGCGACGAAATCGAACAACCGCAGCATCTTGTCCAGCACCAGCAGCATGGCTGCGATGACCAGCGTGCCGACGAGCGGGAAGAAGACGAGACGGGCGATATAAGCGTCTGTGGCGGTTATCAATTTCAACTTATTGTCGCCCTGTCACCATGATTTGGCCGCAAACGCTTCCCATAAGCAGACGGGTAAAGGGGGCTCATCAGCCAAACCGCGCCATCCGGAGCGGTCCGGCTATAGCTTCTGGGATTGATTACGTCATGTTCAAAATTGCGGCAAAATCACTGGCCATCGCGGCTGCAGGCACTCTTGTCTTTGCAGTTGCCGTGCCTGTGGCCAGCGCGCAGCGGCAGGAAATCTCCAACGACATGCGCAAATGCGGCGCCGGTGCATCCGGCCCTGCGGTGCATGTCGAGGTCAGCGGGTTCAAGGCTGCGACAGGTCGCGTGCGGGTGCAGGCATACCCTGCGACCAAGGACAGCTGGCTCGAAAAGGGCGAATGGATCAACCGCATCGATACCCCCGTCGCCCCCCGCGGCGGGAAGATGAATTTCTGCGTCCCTCTCCCTGCGACGGGAGCGTACGGCATCGCCGTTCGCCACGATGTGGATGGCAGCGGCAAGTCCGGCTGGAACGATGGCGGCGGGTTTTCGAACAACCCTTCGCTTTCGCTGCTCAGTCTCAAGCCCTCTGCGGGCAAGACCGCTATCCGGGTCGGTTCCGGCGTAACGCGCATCCAGGTGGTTTTGAACTACCGCCAGGGCATGACGATCAAGCCGATAGGATAAACCCAAATGACCCTCGTTGCGCTCATTTCCAATCCGCGTTCCACCGGCAACAAGGCCCTGTTGCCGGCGGTGCGTGATTACTGCGCGCGCAACCCGGATATCTTCCATTACGAAGTGGAAGAGGTCCACCAGATTGCCGACGCGTTGCGCGCGATCGCCCTGGTCAAGCCCAAGGTGCTGGTCATCAACGGGGGTGACGGCACCGTACAGGCGACGCTGACCGAGCTGTATCATGGCGGCCATTTCGGCAAAAACCCGCCCCCGGTGGCGGTACTGCCCAACGGCAAGACCAACCTGATCGCGCTCGATCTGGGTGCCAGCGGCAAGCCGATCCCAACGCTCGACCGGATCGTCGACATCGCGCGCAACGACCTGGAGAGCCATATCGTGGTGCGCCAGCTGATTGCGCTGACCGATGGCGAGGATGGCCGCCCGGTGCTGGGCATGTTCATGGGCGGCGCAGGCCTGGCCGAGATCATCTTGTACTGCCGCCAGAAGATCTACCCGCTCGGCCTGCCGAATTCGATCAGCCATTTCATCGCGGCGGTCGCGGGGCTGTTCACGATGCTG
Source organism: Blastomonas aquatica (assembly GCF_014639875.1). Classification (GTDB taxonomy): domain Bacteria; phylum Pseudomonadota; class Alphaproteobacteria; order Sphingomonadales; family Sphingomonadaceae; genus Blastomonas; species Blastomonas aquatica. The sequence goes on from NZ_BMGD01000005.1 coordinate 71,135, forward strand.
TTCGGTCTCACCGCCAAGTTTTTGCCGATCACCCGCTCGGCGCTGCGGATCTCGTATTTCCAGAAGGGCGAGCTCAACGGCAGCTTCATCGTGGTGATGGTGACGACGCTCGAGAAGCTTCTGCTGGGAAGCCGCGCAGAGGCAGGCAGCTCCCCCACCGGGCAACTGAAGTTCATTGCGGTGGAACATAATGGCGCGGGCCTGACCACGATGCTGATCGACACGCTGATGGGCCGGTTCGGCACGCGGCGCGGTCGCGGGGTGCATCTCGCACGCGAGGACATGATCCGCATCGACTCCGACCGCAGCCGCAGCCGTGTGGTGCTTGATGGCGAGATCTTCGAGGCCAGCGCGGGCAAGCCGATCATCCTGCGCTCGACCGATCCGGTGCCGTTCCTGCGGCTGGCGGCTTGATCGCTTTGTTCGTCATTCCCGCGCAAGCGGGAATCCCGCTATAGAAGCGGCGCTCACAAGGAAGCGGGACCCCCGCGTTCGCGGGGGTGACGGAAGAATTTGGATCGTACGGTGGACTCTCTTAAATCCCTGATCGCCGCCGAGGCGCTGCAGCCGGTCGATCCGCGCGTGTCCGCCTTCGCCGCCGAACTGGCGCGGCCCTTCGGCGATACCGCGCGCGCGGTGATCTTCTATGGGTCGTGCCTGCGCGAGGCGCAGCTCGATGGGCTCATGCTCGATTTCTATGTGATCGTGTCGGACTATACCGCTGCCTATCGCCAGGCTGGCAAAGGCGGATGGATGGCGCGTGCCAATGCGCTGATCCCGCCCAATGTGTTTCCCGCTGCACACGCGAATCTCGCGGCGAAATATGCGGTGCTGTCTGAGGCCGATCTCGCCCGGGCTTGCTCGATGCAGGCGCGCGATGTCTCGGTCTGGGCGCGCTTTGCGCAGCCGGTGCGGCTGGTGTGGAGCGCCGATGATGCGGCGCGCGATGCTGCGCTGGATGCGCTGTGCGATGCGGTGGTCACGCTGCTGCGCCACGCTGCGCCACTGACAGATACCGCGTCCGCTGATCCGCTGGCGGCCTGGCGCACCGGCTTTACCCGCACTTACGGTGCCGAACTGCGCGCCGAGCGTGGCGACCGTCCCGACAAGGTGGTCGATTTCGCGCCCGGCTATTATGCACGGGTCGGCGAGACGATCATGCGCGAACATCCCGATATCGCCGCGATGCCGCGCGCCGAAGCTGAAAACCGCTGGGAAGCGCTCAGACGGCGCGGCAAACGGCTGACGGTAGCGCGCCTCGCCAAGGCAAGCTTCACCTTTGCCGGTGGGATCGATTATCTCGCGTGGAAGATCAACCGCCACGCGGGCACGCAGATCACGATCAAACCCTGGCAGCGTAAATGGCCTTTGGTCGCGGCGGTGTTCCTGGTGCCCAGGCTGCTGCGATCGGGCGCGGTGAAGTAGCGAATATTGGGGGATGCCTGGTGAGCATGGCCCGCATCATGCCTCTCCTTTGATGGGAGAGGCAGCGAGACTTGGCAGTCCTGAGCTTGTCGAAGGACTGCCTTAGTCGCAGCGGCGAGGGTGATGGTGCGGCTGGGCACCAGCGGCGCGCAAACGCACCTCTCGCACAATCCGGAGAGATCACCCCCACCCAACCCTCCCCCATCCAGGGGGAGGGCTTTCAAGGGATGCGTAGTTGGGAACGCGGAACTCCCATCTTCACCCTTGATTTTCCTGCCCAAAACCGCCATCTCGTAATCGGAACGATTCACTCCGATTAATAGGCCAAGCCCTATGCGCATGTCCAGTCTTGCCGATTACGCCGTGGTGCTGATGAGCGCCGCTGCCCGTCATTGCGGTGGGATGCGGTGCAATGCCCGCGCGCTGGCGACCGAGACCGGGCTGCCTTTGCCCACCGCACAGAAGCTGGTGAGCAAGCTGTCGGCCGCCGGTCTGATCGAATCGGTCCGGGGTGCGGGCGGCGGGTTTCGCCTATCGCGCCCGCCTGCCGCGATTACGCTGGCCGACATCGTCGAGGCTGTCGATGGGCCGATCGAAATCACCGTATGCGCAGGCGACCATGCCAGCGAGTGCGCGATGGAGGGCAGCTGCCATGTCCGCCCGCACTGGCAGATCGTCAACCGCACCATCCGCTCCGCGCTTGCCGGGGTGACCTTGGCCAGCCTGGGCCAGCATATCTCAGACCCCAGGCGCCCTGAACATGCGCTCGACCTCAAGAAGGTCGGCGAAAGGACTACAACGTGACCGACGACAGCACTCCTGTAGACACCAAGCCGCGCGACGCAGACGCATGGGCGGCGGCGGAAAAGGCGAGCACCTATGAATGGGGCTTTTCCAGCGACATCGAGCAGGAAATGGCCCCCAAGGGCCTGACCGAAGACACCGTGCGCTATATCAGCGCCAAGAAGAACGAGCCGCAATGGATGCTCGACTGGCGGCTGAAGGCGTTCCGCATCTGGCAGACGCTCGAGACCCCCGATTGGGCCAAGCTCAACGTGCCGCCGATCGACTATCAGGACGCCTATTATTACGCCGAGCCCAAGGCCAAGCCCAAGCTGGGCAGCCTGGACGAGGTCGATCCGCAGATCCTGGAAGTCTACAAGAAGCTGGGCATCCCCATTGAAGAGCAGAAGGTGCTCGCCAATGTCGAAGGTGCGCGCCGCGTCGCTGTCGATGCTGTATTCGACAGCGTCTCTGTCGCGACCACCTTCCGCGAGGAATTGAGCCGCGCCGGCGTGATCTTCATGTCGATCAGCGAGGCGATCCGCGAATATCCCGAGCTGGTGCAGAAGTGGCTGGGCAAGGTCGTGCCGGTGCGCGACAACTATTTCGCGACATTGAACTGCGCGGTCTTTTCCGATGGCACCTTCGTCTACATCCCTGAAGGCGTGCGATGCCCGATGGAGCTCAGCACCTATTTCCGCATCAACGCGGAGAACACCGGCCAGTTCGAGCGCACGTTGATCATCGCCGACAAGGGCAGCTATGTGTCCTATCTCGAAGGCTGCACCGCGCCGCAGCGCGACGAGAACCAGCTTCACGCCGCAGTGGTCGAACTGGTCGCGATGGACGATGCCGAGATCAAATATTCGACCGTGCAGAACTGGTATCCCGGCGATGCCGACGGCAAGGGCGGCATCTACAATTTCGTCACCAAGCGCGGCCTCGCGCAGGGCGCGCGCAGCAAGATCAGCTGGACGCAGGTCGAGACCGGCTCTGCCGTGACGTGGAAATACCCCTCGTGCGTGCTCAACGGTGAGGACAGCGTCGGCGAGTTTTACTCGGTCGCGGTCACCAACAACTACCAGCAGGCCGATACCGGCACCAAGATGATCCACAACGGCAAGGGCTCGCGCTCGACGATCGTGTCGAAGGGGATCAGTGCGGGACGCAGCAACAACACCTATCGCGGGCTGGTGCGCGTTGCCCCCGGCGCGGAGGGCGTGCGCAACTTCACCCAGTGCGACAGCTTGCTGCTCGGCGACCAATGCGGCGCGCATACCGTGCCATATATCGAAGTGCGCAATCCATCCGCGCAGATCGAGCATGAGGCGACCACCAGCAAGATCAGCGACGATCAATTGTTCTATGCGATGCAGCGCGGGCTAAGCGCAGAGGACGCGGTGGCGCTGATCGTCAACGGCTTCGCGCGCGAGGTGCTCAAGCAGTTGCCGATGGAATTCGCGGTCGAAGCGCAAAAGCTGCTGGGGATTTCGCTCGAGGGGAGTGTGGGGTGATGCTTTTGCTCGTGCTACTTTTCACATCTGCATCGCCGCCAATGAACCTTGATTGGTTTGCGAACGAGAAAATAGCGGGTGAGTCACTGGGAGCATATCTCGATTGCACTGGGGGCGGAGCATTTGACCGGCGGGCAGACACGCGGCAGTCCGCTGATGTCGCTAAAGAGATTTTGACGGCGTGTGAGAACGAAGTAGCTGCCTTGCAAGAAGCGTTGGCAGATATCTTTCGACGGAAGCGTGAGTTTGTCATTGCAGGGAAAAGCCCGGATGAAACCGCCGCGTTTTATATTGCTGAGGCCAATGCTCAGCTCGAGCCAATGGTTCGCGAAGGACGGAAAATAGATTAATGCTCCAAATCAATAACCTCCACGCCACCATCGGTGGCACTGACATCCTCAAGGGCCTTTCGCTCACCATCAACGCGGGCGAGATCCACGCGATCATGGGGCCGAACGGCGCGGGCAAGTCTACGCTGGCCTATACTTTGGGCGGACGGCCCGGGTACGAAGTGACCGAAGGTTCGGCGACGTTCGACGGGCAGGACCTGCTCGCACTCGAACCGCATGAGCGCGCCGCCGCGGGCCTGTTCCTCGGCTTCCAGTATCCGGTCGAGATCCCCGGCGTCTCCAACCTGCAGTTCCTGCGCGAGAGCCTCAACGCACAGCGCCGCGCGCGTGGCGAGGAGCCGCTGTCGGGCGCGGAGTTCATCCGGCTGGCCAAGGAAAAGGCCGCGTTGCTCAAGATGGACATGGACATGCTCAAGCGGCCGGTGAACGTCGGCTTTTCGGGCGGCGAGAAGAAGCGCAACGAGATGGTGCAGATGGGGATCATCGATCCCAAGCTCGCACTGCTTGACGAAACCGACTCCGGGCTCGACATCGACGCGCTGCGCATCGTCGGCGAAGGCATCAACACCATCATGCGCAAGCCCGATCGCGCGGTGCTGCTGATCACCCACTATCAGCGGCTGCTCGATCTGGTGAAGCCCGATTTCGTCCATGTGCTGGCCGGCGGCCGCATCGTGCGCACCGGCGGCGCCGAACTGGCGCTCGAGCTGGAAGAGCAGGGTTACGAGGCTGCGGCGTGATGGGCACACTGACGCATTTCCCCTCTCCCTTGACGGGAGAGGGTTGCGCAGACTTGGTGCTGCAAGCGCCTAGTCGAAGCTGGGAGAGGGTGAGTGCAACCGCCCCTCACGCGCGTCGGCATCGAGCCGACACGCCCAACCCCCTCTCCTCAACCCTCCCCCGCGAGGGGGGAGGGGGTTTGTTGTGATGACCGCAACCAACGTCATCCCGCTCCCCACGCGCCGTGACGAGGCGTGGCGCTATGCCGATCTCGATGCGCTCGCGCGGGTCTGGGGCGATGTGCCGCAGGGGCCCGAGCGGATCACTGTGGCCGCGGGCGAAACCCTGACAAAGCAGATCGTGCTTCCGGTCGTCATGTCGGGCGTGTCTATCACCGATCTCGATGTCGTGATCGAAGCCGGCGCGACCTTTGCGCTGCATCTGCTGGCCACCGACGCCGATTATGGCCGGATGAGCGTCAACGTGCTGCTGCACGAAGGCGCGCATTTCGAGATGGGCGGCGCGATCCTGGGCAATGGAGACCAGACGCTCGAGATCGTGACGCAGGTTAACCACGCGCACCCCAATGCCACCAGCAACCAGGTGGTGCGCAGCGTGCTCGCGGGCCATGCGACCGGATCGTTCCTCGGCAAGGTCGCGGTCGCGCGGCATGCGCAGAAGACCGATGCGTCGCAGTCGGTCAAAGCCATGCTGCTCGACCGCACCGCGACCGCCAACGCCAAGCCCGAGCTTGAAATCTATGCCGACGACGTGAAGTGCGCGCATGGCGCGACCGTGGGCGAGCTTGACAAGGCGGCGCTGTTTTACATGGCCGCCCGCGGCATCCCGCCGCAGCTGGCGCGCAAGCTGATGCTGCAAGCGTTCATCGCCGATGCGTTCGTATCGCTGAACGATGATGCCGCACGCGAGGCGATCGAGACGCGGGCGCTCGCCGCGCTCGAGGGGCTGGTGTGATGGCAACGCTCGCTGCACCCCGCCTGCTCGACCACCGCGCCGATTTCCCCGGACTGTTCACCGCAGACGGCAAGCCCTGGCACTATCTCGACACCGCCGCCACCGCGCAGAAGCCGCAGGCGGTGATCGACGCGATCGCGCGGGCCTATGGCGAGGATTACGCCACCGTGCACCGCGGCGTCTATGCGCGCTCGGCGAACATGACCGTCTCGTATGAAGGCGCACGGCGCAAGGCGGCGCGCTTCATCGGCGGGCGCGAGGATGAAACCGTGTTCGTGCGCGGTGCAACAGAAGGCATCAATCTGGTGGCCCACAGCTGGGGTCTGGCGAACCTGAAGGCGGGCGACCGCATCATGCTCAGTCAGCTCGAGCACCACAGCAACATCGTGCCGTGGCAGCTGGTGGCAGAACGCACCGGTGCGCATATCGATGTCGCGCCGTTGACCGAGGACGGCCAGATCGATCTCGACACGCTGGGACAGATGCTCACCGAGCGGCACAAGATGGTCGCACTGGCGCATATTTCCAACGTGCTGGGCAGCGTGCTCGATGCGAGGCGCGCGGCGGATCTGGCGCATGGGGTCGGCGCTTTGCTGCTGCTCGATGGCTGCCAGGCGGTGCCGCGTCTGCCAGTCGATGTCGCCGCGCTCGATTGCGATTTCTATGTTTACAGCGCCCACAAGCTTTATGGGCCCACCGGGATCGGTGTGCTGTGGGGCAGGGCGGAATTGCTCGATGCCATGCCACCCTGGCAGGGCGGCGGCGCAATGATCGATCGCGTGACCTTCGCGCGCACCACCTACGCCCCGCCGCCGCAGCGGTTCGAGGCGGGAACGCCGCACATCGTGGGAGCCGCCGGACTGGCCGCAGCGATCGATTATGTCGAGGCGATCGGTGTTCAGGCGATCCATGCGCACGAATCCGCCTTGGTTGCCGAGGCGCAGGATGCGCTTGGCCAGATCAATGCGATCCGGGTGTTCGGGCCCAGGGACAGTGCCGGCATCCTCTCGTTCGAGATGCAGGGGGTGCACCCGCACGACATTGGCACCATATTGGACGAGGCAGGGGTCGCGATCCGCGCCGGGCATCATTGCGCGCAGCCGCTGATGGATCACCTTGGCGTTCCCGCGACCGCACGCGCGAGCTTCGGAGTCTACAACAGCAGCGAAGACGTTGACGCCCTGGTGCGCGGGCTCGACCGGGTACGCAGGATTTTCGGATGAGTGAGATGGACGAAACAGGAAAGATCATGGTCGAGCAGGTGGACGCGGTGGCCAAGCCGCCCAAGGCGCGGGTCGATGATGCCATCGATACGTCGGAGACACGCGTCGATCGTGCGATCGACACGACAGGACCCGAAAGCGCGGGCGAACGCTACCGCCGCAAGCGCGATTATCTCGCCGGATTCCTCGAGGAAAAGCCGCAGGGCGTCACCCCGGATGGCCCCGGCGGCGTCATCTACGAAGCCGTGATCGACACGCTCAAGAGCATTTACGACCCTGAAATCCCGGTGAACATCTATGATCTGGGCCTGATCTACGGCGTCGAGGTCAATGACGGCCACGCGATCATCACGATGACGCTGACCACGCCGCATTGCCCGGTTGCCGAATCGATGCCTGGAGAGATCGAACTCCAGGTCGGCGGCGTGCCGGGCGTCGGCCATGCCGAGGTCAACCTGGTCTGGGATCCGCCCTGGGACCCGGGCAAGATGACCGATGAGGCCAAGCTCGAAATGGGAATGTTATGACGACGACCACTCGCACGCGGCCTGCCGCACTGACACTGACCCCCTCGGCCGAGGCGCGGATTACGCATCTGATGGCGCAGGCACCCGAAGGCGCGATCGGAGTCAAGCTTTCAACCCCGCGCCGTGGTTGTTCGGGGCTGGCCTACTCGGTCGACTACGTTACCGAAGAGGTCAAGTTCGACGAAAAGATCGAGACCCCCGGCGGGGTGTTCTATGTCGATGGCGGATCGGTGCTGTATCTGATCGGATCGGTGATGGACTGGGTAGAGGACGATTTCACTGCAGGGTTCGTGTTTGCCAACCCCAATGCCAAGGGTAGCTGCGGCTGCGGCGAGAGCTTTACCGTCTGAGCGCTCTCGCCGGCAGCCCGGCCGTTATTCGGGGCTGATTGCGCGCTCGCCGACGATCGACAGGCCATAGCCGTCAAGCCCGACCAGGCTGTGGTGCGAGTTGGTCAGCAGCAGCATGTCCTGCACGCCCATTTCGGTGAGGATTTGCGCGCCAATGCCATAATCGCGCAGTTCTTCCATATCGGGCAGCTGCTCGCCGGACTTCATCCGGATCGCCTGGCTCAGGCTGTTGATTCCGTGCCGGTTGAGCAGCACCACCAGCCCTGAGCCTTCCGCGCCGATGATCTCCATCGCACGCTCGAGCAGGCCTGATCGCGCACCCGTCTCGCCGAAGATGTCGGCAAAGGGATTGAGCACGTGCATGCGCACCAGGGTGGGCTTGTCGGGATCGACATGGCCCTTCTGCAGCACGATCTGCTCGGTCTTTTCGGCCTTGTTGTAGAAAACGATCGCCTTCCACTCGCCGCCGAATTCGCTGGTGAAACGAACTTCGGCGCGCTTTTCGACCAGATGATCGTTGCGGCGACGATAGGCGATAAGGTCGCGGATCGTACCGATCTTCATGCCATGGATGTGCGCGAACTCGATCAGATCGTCGAGCCGCGCCATGGTGCCATCGTCGTTCATGATCTCGCAGATCACCCCCGAAGGATTGAGCCCCGCCAGTCGCGAGACATCGACCGCAGCCTCGGTATGACCGGCACGCACCAGAACGCCGCCATCGCGCGCCATCAACGGGAAGACATGGCCCGGGGTGACGATTTCCTCAGGGCCCTTGGCGGCATCGATCGCCACGGTCACGGTGCGCGAACGGTCGGCTGCGCTGATTCCGGTGGTGACCCCGGTGCGTGCCTCGATCGATACGGTGAACGCGGTCTCGTGCCGGGTTCCGTTGTGCCGCGACATCAGGTTGAGCCCAAGAGTCTCGACCCTGTCCTTGGTCAGCGCCAGGCAGATCAGGCCGCGGCCATATTTCGCCATGAAGTTGATCGCATCGGGTGTCGCCATCTGCGCGGGGATGATCAGATCGCCCTCGTTCTCGCGATCTTCGTCATCGACCAGAATGTACATCCGGCCATTGCGCGCTTCGTTGATGATTTCCTCGGCAGTGGCCATCACGCCGGCAGGATCACGCGACAGATAGCGCTCGAGCTTGCCCAGGGTATCGGCGGTGGGGTTCCAGTCAGGCTCGCCCAATTTGCGCAGCGAATTGGCGTGCAGGCCTGCGGCGCGGGCGAGCCCGGCGCGGCTTTCCTGGCCACCCTCGATGATTTCAACGATACGTTCGATAAGCTGTGCGGACATCGGAATTTCCCTTCGGAAATCCCAATATCACATCAGAATGTGCGTCGTAAAGGCAAGATCACATTGAAATGGATTTGGCCGCATTGACCTCGTTCATTCGCATCAGATAGCGCGCGAGCACGTCGATCTCCAGATTGACCGCATCGCCTGGTTGCAGCGCGCCCAATGTGGTCATCTCCCAGGTGTGCGGGATGATATTGAGTCCGAAATGGACGCTACCATCGCTCTGGTCGGCATGGGAATTGACCGTCAACGACACGCCTTCGACGGTGATCGATCCCTTGGCGGCAATATAAGGGGCCAGTGCCTGAGGTGCCGCAATCGTGAAGCGGATCGAATCGCCTTCGGATTCGCGCGCGGCCACGGTTCCCATGCCATCGACATGCCCGGTGACGATATGCCCGCCCAGTTCGTCGCCAATCTTGAGTGCGCGTTCAAGGTTGAGGCGGGTGCCCTGCTGCCAGCGTCCGGCGCTGGTCTTGCTGACGGTTTCGGCGCTGATATCGACGGTGAACCAGTCTTCGCCCTTCGAGGTGACGGTCAGGCACGCGCCCGAGCACGCGATCGAGGCGCCGATGGCGACGCCTGTCATGTCATAGCCGCAGCGGATGCGCGCGTGCAGGTCGCCACGCTGTTCGACATGGTCGATGGTGCCGATATCGGTGATGATGCCTGTGAACATGGTCGTCCTGTCTGTTTGGGGCGCGGGTCAGCGTATCCGCTGGTAGCTTTCCATCCGGTCGTTGCCAAGCAGCCGCGTGTTGTCCAGCCGCCAACGGCCATGCGCATCGACCAGATTGCCAAGCCCGATATCGCCCAGCGCTGCCTTGCCGCGCCCGATCAGCACCGGTGCACGGTAAAGCAACAGCCGGTCGACGCTGTCGATGGCCAGGAACGCCGCTGCCGTCTCTGCCCCGCCTTCGACCATCAACCAGCCGACGCCTGCGAGCGAGGCGATATCGTGCGGCGAGGCCAAAGCGGTCCATCCTGCGGGCGCATCCCCCATTCGGCTGAGCAGCACCCGGCGGGGGGAGCGTGTCTCCAGCCCAGCCAGCCGCACATCAAGCCGGGGCGCATCGGCACGGTACGTGCCGCCGCCCACCAGGATCGCATCATGGTGCGCGCGCTCGACATGCGTGTGCGCGCGCGCCTGCTCGCCGGTGATCCACTGGCTCGAACCATCGGCAAGCGCGATCTGTCCATCGAGCGAGGTTGCAAGCTTCAATGTGACGAACGGGCGGCCCAGCGTCTGGCGGGTGATGAACCCGGAAAGACTGGCGCGCGCCGATGCTTCAGCAACACCCGACTGTACGGTGATCCCCGCCGCTTCGAGCCGCGCGATCCCGGCGCCGTTGGTGCGCGGGTCGGGATCCTGCGTGCCAATGACGACGCGCGCGACGCCGGCTGCGATCAATAGGTCAGCGCAGGCAGGGCCGCGTTCGCTGTCATGCGCGCACGGTTCGAGCGTGACATAGGCGGTTGCGCCGCGCGCCGCGTCTCCGGCTGCGGCCAGCGCCATCGCTTCGCCATGCGGCCTGCCACCGCGCATGGTCCAGCCGCGCCCGACAACCCGACCATCGCGCACCAGGATGCATCCGACCGAAGGATTGGGGCTCGACAGGGCCCGTCCGCGCAAAGCCAGCGCGATGGCAGCCTGCATCCAGTCCGTATCCGACCGGGGAGATAAGATCACTCGGTATCCATGCCCAACTGTTCGGCGAGGCGACGGAACTGCGCCTTGCGCTCTTCCTCGCGCGCCAGCCGCTCGGCCTCGAGTTTATCGTTGCGCTCCTGATTGGCGACATTCTCTGCAGCGATCTGCGTATCGCTTCGCCCGGGCTCAAAGCTGGTCACCCAAGTGATCTCGGGCCGCTTCCACTGCACCTCGAACCCGGATTCGCTGAAAAAGGCAGCGAAGATCGTTGTCGTCGCCGCAAGCGATGCCAGCAGGAACCGCCATTTGTGGTCCTGCTGGTCGAACCAATAGGTCTTGATATCGCCAAAGGCGCGGATCGGCGAAATGTCACGTAAGAATCCCATACCCGCCAAGATAGGCAGCTTTGCCCGTCTTGACCAGTATCGGCATCCACCAAGCGCGAATGCGGCCTATTGAACCAGCGGCTTGGTGCCATCGCCGAGCAGGATGAACGCTGCCCAGTAATAGGGATGCGATGTCAGCGGATCATCCATCGCCATGCGCTGCGCCTGCGCCAGCGAAGCGTTCATCGCGGTGCCGGGGCTCGCCTTGAACAAAGCGGAGATCAGGTTCTCGGTCGCGTTGAAATCATCCGGCACCGGCCAGTGGCTGGCGAGCACCGAACGGGCACCCGCGCCGACGAATGCGCGGACCAGACCATCGAGTGCGAAATTGCCTCCGGTCTCGATCCCCGCCTCGCGCGAGGCCGAAACGGTGGCGAGCCCTGCGGTGTCGCAGGCGGACAGGATCACCAGATCGGCGTCGAGCTTGAGGTCGAAGATCTCCTTGAAGCTCAGCAGACCGTCCGATGTCGCATCCCCGAACGATGTGACCAGCGCCGGGCGCGCCGGGCATTCTGGGCGAGGTGCGGTCACCAGGCCATGGGTGGCAAAGTGCAGGATGCGGAAATCATTGAGGTCATCACGGTTCAGCAACGCGGTGTCGCTGAATGCACCCTGGGTCAGCACATTGGCTCTGCCTGCCCCTAGCACGCTTTGCGCGAGCTTGAGTTCAGCAGGCGAAATCGGGTCGAGCCAAGTGTTGATCGGCCATTCGCAATCGGCGGCGCGGCTCGCCGAGGCAAGCTGGACGCGTTCGGGCGGCGGAGCGTTCTCGCCCAGCCCCAGATAGGCCTGCTTGCCACGCGAGGATGCGATCGTACGGACATCGGCGAACGAGCGCGGTGACACCGCGATCGAGAACCGCCGGTCACGACCGAACCAGGCGATGCCGGTGAAGTCGAACGGATCGGCATCAATCGCCGCAGTCCGTTCCAGATACGCATCGACACCTTTCTGATCCTCGACCAGTAGCCCCGGTGGCAGCTGCAGCAGCGCGCCATCGGGTTCGTAGACCAGGTGCTCGATCCCGGCGAGGTCCTGCTGGAGTCCGGGGAACAGCGCCTCGTACAGCGCCTTGGCCTCGACCACATCGAACGGATAGTTGGTCGGCTGGCCGTTCTCGATGACCACGATCGTATCGCGCAATTTGGCGACGGTCTTGTCCAGATCGGTGCGGGTCAGCTGGATGCTGACGGTGCGGACGCGCTCTTGGGTGATCAGCTGGCCATAGACCTGGTTGCCGACGAAGCTGATCTTGTAATAGCCCTCGCCGGGTCTGAGCAGCTTCTGCAATTCTTCGAGCGTCACCGATGTCGGCGATAGCACGCGATATTGCGAATACTGGCCCAGCCGCGATTGCAGCGCGGTCTGCTCGTTCTGCTGGTTGGTCAGCGATTCGCGCGCCAATGCCAGCGTGGCGGTATCATCTGCGGTGGGTGCGGGGAGGGCCTCGAGCCGTTGGATCTCGGCACTGGTGCGCGAGATTTCACGGGTGCGGGTCACTGCCAGACGGAACAGCGAGGAGGCCTCGTCATTGCCTTCGGACAGTTCGCGCGCCAGCACCGCCTGCGTCTGCGCGACGCCGGGCCGCTGGAGCAGCTGGCTGGCGGTGAACATCCGCGAGGCGACCGAAGCATCGGCATCGGCGCGGAGCGCAAGCTGGGCAAAATACGGCCCAAGCATTTCCTTCATCGTTCCCCGTGCACTGGGAACGGCCTCGCCCTCGGCGACGATCTCGTCATATAGCGCAATCGAGGCATCGGCCTCTCCCCGCCGCGCGAGGAACGCCGCGAGCCGCGCCTTGGCGCTCAAGAGCCCGGGCGATTGCGGGTAATCGAGCCGATAGATATCCAGCGCCTCGGTCAGCCCCGCGCGGGCATTTGCAAGGTCGCCTTGTGATTCCTGGATCAACGCGCGTTGCGTCGCGACCTCGGCCCGCAGCCATCCGGTCGAGCTGATCCGGCCGTTGCGGACCGCAACGATCCTATCGATGCCCTGCTCCAATGCGGTCAGCGCCGCCGCGCTCTGCCCGGTCAGGCGCAGCGCCGATCCGCGCAGCAGCAGCGCCTGGCCATCGAGGATCTGCGCGCGCTCTGTGCCGGTCAGGCTGCTGTCCACCCCGCCCAGCCGTTTGAGGCCTGCGTTTTCGCGGTTGATCTGATCGGCGAGCATCTTGGTGATCTCGCCTTGCGACAGCCGCGCCTCGCCGATCATCTCGGTATCGATCGATACCGGGCGATCGAGAAACGCGATCGCCGCTGCCGGGTCACGCTGGTTGATCGCATCGATCGCACGGAAGTTGCGGATCATCCGCTGGGTGACGCCATCGCTCGATGCCACCACGCGGTCCGCGCGCGCAAACAGCGCGCCTGCGGTCGCAAAATCGCCCATGTTCGATTGTTGCAGGGCTTGGTTGGCGAGGAATTCCGCCGTCCGTTCGGATGCGCCCTGTTCGCGCGCAGCGAGCGTCTCGAAGAACTCGGCCGATTCGGCATAGGCGCCGTAATTATTGCGGACATAAGCTTCGACCCGCGCCGATTCCTCGTCGAGCGTACCTGCCTGAATCCGCGCAAACGCCGCAGGATCGCTGACCTGAGTGGTGGCAACATCGACGGTGCCGGTCACCGGCCGGTTTGTAACCAATGCGGCTAGCGCGAGCTTGAGCGCCGAATCATACCCCGATAGCCCCTCGGCAATGAACACAGTGTCGCCGCGTACCGCCGCATACAGCCGGTAATCGACCGATGCCTTGGGATCGCGGCATTCGATCACCGTCGCGCCGCCGACATTCTCGACCTCGGTGATCTGCCGCTCGCCGCAGTTCAAGCGGCTGGCGGCTGCCTGCAGATAGCTCGCCAGCCGGTCGCCTTCACCGCCGCGCAGCGCATAGAGCGAGCCGACTGGGCTGGCGGCATCACGGCAAACGACGCGATAGCCGCGATCGAACATGCTGGTCAGCGCCGCATCCGTAGGGCGGTATTGGGCGGTGCACAGCACCCCTGCCGAACCGACGCGGAAGCTATCGCGCAACGCAATCGCGCCTTCGCCCTGGGCAAGCGCAACTCCGGGGAACGTGACTGCAAAACCCAGGCTGAGCGCCATGACGGCACGAGCGGTACGGCCCAAAGCGCCCTGCAAAGAATGCGGCATGGATGGGGTGCGGATCATGGCTGTCCTCCGGTATCTGGCAGGGCATCGGGCAGGGTATCGGGAAGCGGCTGGTCAAGCTGCAGGTTGGGATTGCCCCCGCTGGTCACCGGTTCATCGATGATCGGTTCGACGCCAAGGCGGCGGGTGTTGACGATGGTCACCGGCGGCATGATCGGGCGGCGCGGTGCCGCTTCGCCGCGTGCGGCCTCTTCGGCTGCCGCTTCGGCCTCTTCCTGCTCACGCTCGGCCTTGCGCTCGGCAGCCGGTTCAGGCGGGGGCGGGCCGGCATGTGTGATGATGGTCGGGCCCTGTTCGGTGATGCCGCCGCCGCCGATGCAGCTGGCGGCATTGAGCAGGCAGCCGTTGACGCTCGATGTCGCGGTGAAGCCGGTGATCGTGATGGGCCCATCCTGACCGGTCGACGTCGGGAAGATCAGGTCGCGCACCGATGTGCCGTTGCGCACGATGTCCCCGCTATCGAGCAACTGGCCGTAGATCACCATGTCGATCAGGCCGGGCGAGCCTTGCGAGGACCGCGGGGCAATCTCGACATTGCCGACTCTGCCAAAGAACCCGGCATTGAGCAGGCTGGTGCCGGTGTTCTGGATCAGCAGCGTGCTGCCGACGTTAAACTGCAACCGTGATGCCTGGATCACGCCATCGGGGCGCGATATCGCGATCGGCAGGCTCAAAGCCGCGTCGCGTCCGGTGAAGTTCACATCCTGCGCCAGTCGCTCGAGCACCGATGCCCCGGCAATGTGGATGTTGTCGGCGGTGATCGACAGCACCCCGCCCGGCGAGCTGCCGTTGAGGAATATCCCACCAGTATCGGCGTTGACCTCGACCCGCCCGGCGGTCAGCGCCACCCGGTTGGTTGGAGCCATCGCGTTGAAGGTGGCATTGCCGTTGACGCGGATGGTGCTCGTGGTCTGGATCGTCAGCGACCCTTCTGACCCGTTGAGGTTGACGCCGCTGGCCGCCGTCGATCCATTGAGGGTGAAATCGCGAATTTCGATCCCTACACCGCTTGATCCGGCGATCGGCGAACTGATCACGATGTTGCCTGCACGCAACCGCGAAATCTCGCTGGCATCAAGCGTATAGCCCTGGCCCGAGGTGGTGCCGCCGATGACCATCTGGCCATCGTTGCTGTTGATCAGCGTCAGCGTGCCGGTGTTCGCACCGCCCAGGCCTCCAGTTTGCGAGATGGCAATGTCGCTCGATGCCACGGTGATCGTCGGCGCTGTTGCCAGCCCGCCAAATGCCGCCGTGCCGCCGGCATTGATATCGATCCGTGTCCCTGCGGTCATCGCCCCGCTGGCAGAAAAGCCGCCGTTGGATGCGGACAGCAGCGTGCCGGTGGTCACGGGGCCGCCGATCGATACACTGCCGCCAACTTGAGCCGGCGCGGTCGCCAACAGGTTGGCAAGGTTGATCGTCGAGATCAGACCGGTTGCCGGGATTGCCGCGCTGTTGCCGATGAACGTCGTGCCCGAGGTGCCGGTGCCGATCGCGCCGGTGTTGACCGATTGCGCCGCCAGCAGCAGCGCTGATGCGCCCGTGGTGACAGTGCCGGTGCTGAGGCTGCCGGTCATCGCCGCTGCCAGGATGGCGTTGGTGGCCTGGAGCGCGCCGGTGGTGACCGTGCCGCCGCGGACCCTGATCTCGTTGGTCGAGGTGATCGCACCTGTGGTCAGCCCTTGATTGCTGCGAAGCAGTACGCTGCCGCCTGCAGTGATCGCACCGGTGGAGATGCTGGTCGCATTGCCGAAAATGCCCTGGCCGTCATCCGAGCCGATACCCAGCAGTCCGAAGCTGTCGATCGTTCCGGTCACGATGGCGCCGTTGGCACCCAGACCCACGCTGAAGCCGCTGGTCGGCGCGGCACCTGGGCCGGTGGTACGCAGGTTGCCGAGCGTCATGTCGCCGCCGACGGTCGTGCCTATCCAGCTGCCTGCGGTGATATCGCCGCCGGTGACCGATCCGGTGACCGCAAACTGGGTGTTGGCCGAAGAGGTCAGCGTACCGAAGCTGAGGTTGCCCGCGGTAGCTCCGATCGCAATCACACCGGCGGTGCTGGTGACATCGGTGAGCGCTATCGAGGTGCCACCGATGTTGACCGTGCCGCCGGTAATCGCACCGGTCGAGGCAAAGCTCGCCGCACGCGAGCGCAACTGCGCGGCTCCCGTGGTGGTTACCCCGCCGATGCTGACCGCACTCTGGCCATCGACGCCAACCTGCGATCCGGCGA
The DNA here is from genome assembly GCF_014639875.1 of Blastomonas aquatica. GTDB lineage: Bacteria > Pseudomonadota > Alphaproteobacteria > Sphingomonadales > Sphingomonadaceae > Blastomonas > Blastomonas aquatica. Next base: position 87,745 of record NZ_BMGD01000005.1, read on the forward strand.
GCGTTCCTGCGGTGATCAGACCGGTATCGGTAAACAGCGTGAGCGCCCCGCCCGCAGCGATGTTGCCGACCGACAGGTTGCCGTTGGTCGCGCTAAGCGCGGTGGAAAGGGTCGAGGTGATCGCCTGGGCGCTGATGCTGTTGGCGGTGATGCCGACACGCCCGCCATTGGCGGTGATCGCACCGGTCGTGGTAAACGCGGTGCCGATACCGGCGAGCAGATTACCCACCTGGATCGGGCCGTTGACGGTCAAGCTGCCGCCGATGCGGACCGGCGTCACCGCGAACAGCGGTGCAGGGTCGAGGTCCGCTCCAAGCAGCGATGCCATTTGGGCATTGCCGACGTAGAAAAAGCGGTCGGCCCCGTTGGCGCCGGTCACAGAACCGTTGACCAGAATGTTGCCGGTGGCCAGCGCGACGACGTTTTCGCCGCTGGTCAGGCTGCCCGTGGTTGCCGATCCTGCTGCCAGCAGACCGATATTGCGCGGGCCGCTGAGATTGCCGACGACGATATTGCCGCCGAGTGCCTGCAGGCCGACGCTGTAGCTTGTGCCCAAGGCCGTGCCCGATGCGGTAATGTTCCCGCCGTTGATGTTGCCCAGCGCCGATCCACCGAAGCTCAGTCCGGTCACAGCGTTGCCGAACACCAGCGAGCCTGCCGATTCAACGTCTGTGTCTTCACCTGACAGAGTATCGCCGATGGCGATGTTGCCGCCTTGCGTTTCGAGCGCAATGTACGTGCCGGCGTTCAGAGCGCCGATCTCCATGTCTCCGTTGAGCACGAGCAGGTCGATATAATCACCCGCGTTGACGCTCGCCCCCTGGCCAGCGGCGTTGACCAGGTTCAACCCGTTTGCCGCCGTCATGGCAACGAAGCTGTTCGCGGTGATGTTGCCCGCGCCGATGAAGTCGGTGGTCGAGACAAGGTTGACGTGATCCCCTGCGTTGAGATCGCCCAGCGCAAGCGATGACCCGCTGATGCCGATTGCGCCGCTGCTCGAGATGTTGAACAGCTCGACCGATCCGGGGACCGAGATAGTGATATCCTGCACCGCATTGATGTCCGCGGTGACCTGCAGATTGCCGTTAGAGAACAGGCCGATCGCATCGGCATTGATGGCGCCAATGTTCGTCGGTGCCGTGATGACCGTATCGGCCACGAACGTTCCTGCGCTCAGACCTACCGAACCGGCATTGAGCGCGCCGTTGTCGATCAGGGTCGAAAGCGATCCCGATGTTGCGAAGGTGAAGCCGCCGCCGACATTGGCGATGCCATCGGTGATGCGGACGAAATCCTCGACGATGCCGACCGGGTCGGGAAGATCGCCGCTGATATTGATCACGAAGCTGCCTACCGAGGCATCGGCATTGCGCAGTTCGATAGCGTTACCGGTGGAGTAATAGCCCAGGCCTGATACCGCCCCGGCGCCGCCGATGCCGGTGGAAATGCCCAGGATATTGCCCGCCTGCAGCAGCCCGCGATTGGCCGGGATCTGGAACCGGTCGGTAATCGCAAAGCCAAGGCCGCCGCCTGTGCCGTTGCCCCCGGTGCCGCCCAACGCGCCGCCGCTGCCACCGAACCCGCCTGCGCCGCCCGCCGCCATGGTGATGTCGCCCGCCGTCAGGCGTGATCCGCGCACGGTCAGCAGGCTGAGGCCACCAAAAGCGTCGCCGCCATTGCCGCCATTGCCGATGCCTGCAGAGCCCAGGCCGCCGTCGCCGCCCGAGCCGCCAAAGGCCCCTGCAACTGCTGAGATATTTCCGGTATCGGCAAAGCCGACATTGACGGTCAGCGCTGCGGTCCCACTTTGGGTGCCAAACTGGACCACCCCGCCCCTGCCTGCGCCGCCGATGCCGCCATTGCCGCCCAAGCCGGCACTGCCCGTGCCACCCAGGCCGCCTGCGCCGCCGACACCGTTAGCAAACATCTGCACGTCCAGCACATCCAGCTGTCCATTGCCCGCCGTGCCGAAAAGCAGCACGGAGCCCCCGGTGCCTGTTCCGCCATTGCCGCCATTGCCGCCGGTAGGTCCGGTGGTGCCCGCGCCACCCATGCCGCCATTGCCTGATGCGTCGATCAACACGGAGTCGAAATCGACCAGCCCGATCACCGGGCCACTGCCCGCGATCAGTGAGGCGATGCCACCGGTGCCGTTGCCGCCAAAGCCGCCGGCAGTGGCGTTGCCACCAAAACCGCCCGCGCCCAGAGTAATATTGCCTCCGCGCAACGTTGCACCGTTGACTCCTGCGCGCGCCTCGCCTCCGTTGCCATCACCACCGTTGCCCGCAACAAAGGCGGTGCCGCCAAAGCCGTTGGCCAACAGTTCGGCGTCGCCGCCCACCGTCACGGTGCCCACGATGCCCAGCGTCCCGAATTCCGCCAGACCGCCGGTGCCCACGCCCCCGGCGCCGACATTGGCATTGCCGCCGATGCCGTTGACCCGCTGGCTCATCGAGCCGGTAGCATTGGCGGTACCGCCGCCGGTGCCGAACACGACCATGAAGGTGCGGCCCCCGGTGGCATTGCCGCCGGTTCCTGACAGGGTCGAGTCTCCGCCGGTGGCCGAAGCATCGAGCACGACGTCCCCATTGATCTGGAGCAGCCCTGACTGCGTCGATGCGCCAGCCGTGCCGCCCGTCGCCAAGCCGATGCTTCCGGTTCCGCTCGACCCGCCAAACGCGGTCGCATCGGCAAAGAAGCTACCGTTGATGGTGATCGCGCTTCCCGCGGATTCAGACTGGATGAACGCATCGCCGCCGGTTGCAGAGCCGGTGTTGCCGCTGCCACCGGCGCTGCTGCCAGCACCTGCGAATGCTGCCATGAAGGCACTGTCGTTGAGCGTGACCTGGCCGCCGGCGAGCGCCTGCACGCCTGCATCACCGCCGATTGCCGAACCGCCAGAAGCATCGTTGATGCCATTGCCGCCAAAGGCCGAAGCGCTGAGGAAGCTGGTGCCGCCGACGGTCACCGAGCCACCTTGGGCAAAGATCTGCGCTATCCCGCCGGTTCCTGCGCCGCCTGCAAAGGTGCTGCCGGAGCCATTGCCGCCCTCGCCATTGGCCGTTGCGTCAACAAGCCCGCCGACCTGGATCAGCGCGGTCGGAGAGACCGTTCCGACAAGCGCCTGGCCGCCGGTGCCATTCCCGCCCGCCCCGAAGCTGACCGCATCACCGCCAAGCCCCGATGCTCGTAGGATGCCATCACCGCCGATGGCCAGGGTGCCCACGGCAGCGCCCAGATTGGCAACCCCGCCGATGCCGTTGCCCCCGCCGATGCCACCCAGATTGGCACCGCCAAAGCCGCTCGCATCGACCGTCGCATTGCCGGTGATGGTGATGTTGAAGTCGTTGACCGCAATGCGCGCATCGCCGCCCACGCCATTGCCAGCGATGCCGTCACCGCCGCCCTGATTGGCGTCTCCGGTGCCGGTAGCGGTCACATTGGCATTGCCATTGATCGTGATCCGGCCACCGATCCCTTGCGAGATCGAGGCGTTTCCGCCGTTGCCGTTACCGCCATCGATACCCGTGAGCGCCGTACCCAAAACCGTGCCGTTCGCTGACACCGTGACGTCGCCAACAACATTGATGATGCCGCTAGATAGCGCGACAATCTGCGCCAAAGCGCTGCCGGTTCCATTGCCCGACGATCCCGTACCCGGTGTGGTGGCCGAGCCACCGAAGCCCGCACCATCGACTGTCAGTCCGCTCAGCAGATTGAGTTCTCCTGCGTTCTGCGCGACGACCTGCGCGTTGCCGGCGGTCCCGTTGCCGCCGAAGGTTCCCGAACCGCCGATGCCGAAGGATCCGACCTGGGTCACCCCTGCGATCGTCAGGTTGCCGCCTGCAGCGTTCTGGAAGATGATGGCGTCGCCGCCTGTCGCATTGCCGCCCAGACCGCCCGCCGAATTGCCGGTTCCTCCAATGGCACCGGCCTCCACGAGGGTATTGGCCGCGATGTTGATCAGCCCGCCGCTTCCCTCCATGGCCAGGCTGGCGGTGCCGCCCAAGGCTGCGCCGCCTGCTGAGCCCGCCGACGATCCCGCGGTCCCGCCAAAGCCCACTGCCGACAGTGTCAGATCGCTCAGGAAATCGAGCGTGCTTGCGCCCTGCGTGTTGACGAAGATCTGGCCGCCCTGGCCGATGCCGCCGCTGCTCTGATTGATGCCGAAGCCGCCAAAGCCGCCGAAGCCGCGAACGTCAGCCGCAAACGCGCTACCAAAGCGCATGAGATGGCCCGAGCCCTGAGCGGAGACATCGATCCTGCCGCCGATGCCGGTACCGCCGCTGCTGGTGACCGACCCGCCATTATCCGATCCAAAGCCCTGCGCGATCAAATCGGTCGAACCTTCGACCAGCAGCGTGCCGTCGCTGCCCAGCGTGTAGACGCCAATGTTCCCGCCGCGGCCGAAGTTGCTGCCGACACCGTCGGTCTCAGTCGGACCTGCAATGCCCGAGACATCGGCGCGCAGGTTGCCTCCAACGGCGACGAGGCCACCATCGTTGGCCAGGATTTCGATCAGGCCACCTGTACCGCTACCCACGCTTCCGCTGGTGAAATTGGATCCGCCTCTGCCGGTCGCGCTCAGATTTGCGTCGCCCGACAGGCTGATCACGCCGCCGTTGGTCGCAGCCAGCCGGACGGTACCGCCGACGGCATCTGCGCCTTCGACGACTGCAAAGGTATCGGACGACAGGCTCAGGTTGCCTCCGACATTGACCGAGGCGGTGGCGCCATTGGCATCGAGGATCGCCGAACCGGCACCGAATGCCTCGACATCGCTGAAGAAGTTGAGGTCACCGCCGAGCGACTGGCCCAGAAAGTTGCGTGATGCCGCAGCGGTGAAGGCAGACGTGATATCTGCGGGCGACACCAGGATATCGGCTGCCTGGCCTGGATTGACCGGTGTTGTGGTGTCGATGAAATCGCCAAACACATCATAACCTGCCGACAGGATGATCGAGTTGCCGTCAACATCGACCGCGCCTGCGATATCGAAGCCCAGTTGACTTCCTGCGCCGATCGCCATGGTGATCGCGTTGTTCTTGGGCACCGCGACCATATAGATGCGGTGATTGTCGCCGATGCCGCTGCTGGCTGGCCCCGTGGTGACGCCGCCATGACCGATCGCAACCCCGCCGCTGCCGTCGGTGCCGGTGGTGACCTGAATGTCAAACAGGCCATTGCCGCCAAAGGTGATGGTGGCGGCCTCCGCGCCGACATACATCGCCGATCCGTTGACCGAGACGTTGCCGAGCTGAAGCACGGTCGGTGCGACCATCGCGATATAGCTGTTTTCCGGCGTCGCGAGGATCTGCGCCCCGGGCTGGATGATGACCGAGGAGGCCGATGCGGCCGCGCCCAGCGTGAAGGATCCGCCGGAGTCGATGAAATTGCCAGCGCCATCGCGGACGGGATCGGAACTGGTCAGCAGCAGCCCACCGACATCGATCACCGCAGTTGAGTTTACGACGATGCCGCCGGGGCTGTAGAACCAGACATTGCCCCCGGGGACGAGACCGGCCGCAGTCTGCAGCTGGCTGATGATGGTTCCGTTGAATTGAATGGCGCGGCTGGTACCGGCGGGAATGATGCGGTTGAGAACCGTGAACTGGTTTTGCACCGAAGGATTGTTGCGATAGACCACGGTGCGACCGTTGGGCAGGAAATTGATCGGTGCGCCGGTCAGCGCGCCATCGTTGGTGGTCCAGTTGATCACCGCCTGGTTGGTATCGACCTGAATATCGTCGTTGCCTGTCGTCCGATTGATGACGACACCACCGGATACCACTGTCGGGTTGCCCTCATAGGCCTGGGCATGCGCAACGCCGGAGCCTCCGATAGCCAGCCCGGTGGCGAGCGCGATCCCGGATGTCGCCCTGGCCAGCGTGGTGCGGCGCGCGATCATATTGCGGTTATCAGCCATCAGCGGGCTCCCCAGGGCAATAGCAAGGTGGTAAGAGTAAACAGGATGCGTGGATCGGGCGTCTCGACCAGCAGGCCGGCGCGTTCGGTCGGTACCGCCACGGTCAGGTCAAGCCGGAACCGGTCGCTCAACCGCGCGCGAACCCCGCCGCCGACCGAGCTCAAACGTTGCGGATCACCCGGACGGCCGTCGTCCCAGGTCCAGGCGACGTCCATGAAGGCGAACGGCTGAAACGAGAAATTGGCCTGCTGGATCGGGGTAATCTGCGGCCCGCGAAGCTCGACCTGGAAGCCCGCGCCATCGTCGCCGACGATCACGCCCGGATCATAGCCGCGCCCGATGGTGAAGTTGCCGCCAGAAAACTCCTCGAAGCTGAGCACCGGATCGAACGCGATCTGTCCGCGTCCGCGCAGATAGACCGAGAACTGGTCGCCCAGCGCGGCTTCGGCGGCGATCTCGCCGCGGATCAGCGTTGCGGTCGGGTTGCCGTCGCCGCGCGTCGTCGGCGTGCGGACGAGCGCGCAGACGAAGTTGCATGCCTCGCTCGCGCCCAGGATGTCGAGACCCTGGCGAAGTTCGATCTGCCCGCCCATGCGCCAGCGGGGCTCGGCGCCATTGGCCATATCGATCGCCTCGCCCGCCAGCTGGACATAAGCGATGCGGATCCGGTCGCGTGACAGCGGCCCGATGAAATCGATGTCCTGGTTGACGTAATCGAGCCCGACCGTGCTGTAGAGCGATGCGGCCTGGCGGCGCAGCAGCGGATAGCGCGCCTCGATGCTGGCGAGCAGGGTCGTCGCGTCGATCGACGCATTCACGCCTGCGGGCAGATTGAGCTGCGGTTTGGTCCAGGCATAAGTGAAACGACCGCCCAGTGTCAGGCCTTCCTGACCGACGCGAAATTCATGGCCTGCCTGCACGATCTGCTGCTCGTCGAAATCGAGCGTCGAATAGGCCGAGATATAGGTTCGGTCGCCCATGCCGGTGAGGCCATAGAACTGCGCGCGCACCTGGGCGCCATAGGGCCCGGCATCCCGCGCCGCCAAATTCTGGACGTTAAGATCGACCTCATAAGGAGTGCGGCGCACCGTAACGTCGCCGATCAGTTCGCCCGGGCCGGTGCCTGCAGGAACCAGCGTCAGCCGGATATCATAGCCCGGCAGGTCGCGCGCCAGCAGCAGATAGCGCTCGGCCAGCCGCTGGTTGAATACGGTGCCGGTGGTCAACCGCTCGAGGTAGCTTGCGACCAGTTTTTCGCCGCTGCCTGCATCGCCACGCACGCGGATCGAGGTGAGCTTGGCATATAACACCTCGAACTGGACGATGCCGTTGTCGATCCGCTGGGTCGGCACCTGGACCGCTGCGATATAGCCATCGCGGCGCAGCTTGGTGGCGACCGCATCGCGGATTTCGCACAGCACCGCCACCGGCTGTTCGGTGCCGATATACCGCTCGTACAGCGGACGCAGTTCGGCAGGTGCCACCGGGCCCAGATTGTTGAACCGGGCTTCGCTCAGCGTCAGCCGGACATTGGCATAGGCCGGGTCGGCGAGCGGGCAGGGCGCGCGTTCGATATCGCCTTCGACCGTCAGCCGGGCAGGGCGATCGGTGCGTTGCTGCACCGGGCGTTCGATTTCCTCGCGGGTGGGGGGAGAGGGGACATTGACCTGCTGGGCATGGCCTGCGTTTGCCGTAAACAGCCCTGCGAGCACGGCGGTGCCCAGAAAATACGGACGTGTGCGCCTGGTGAGCGTCGCCAAAGTTACCCCCTTTTAACCATTGCGGCAGAAGGGAGACATGGCTTTTACCGTGTCACCCACAACCGTATAGCGGCTGGCAAAGCGGTTGTTCCACTTCTACCATCCTGGGCGACCTTGCGCGGGCTTTTAACGCACCCGTAACCTGGGGGCAACCCGCAATGCCGACAAAATGTCCAAAGTTAACATGAACTTGTCCCCGCGAGGCCGAAAGGGGTAACATCGCGCGTAACGGACGTTGATTTCATTCAGCATTTTTCGAGGTCGCGGATATCTCCCGTGACATTGAAAGCCTGTCGCGCCTTTTGGCTGTCGAACCTGCAACCTGTGCCGCGATGCTTTCCAATCCGGGCGACTCACGCTATGCGCGCGGGCCATGACAAGTCTTTCCCAAAGCGAGCCTCTACCTCAGCCCAAAGAGTGGATCGAGGCGATCCATGCCTATGTTCCCGGCAAGTCGACGGGCGACGATGGCAAGCCGCTGATCAAACTGTCCGCGAACGAAAACCCGCTTGGCTCTAGCGCGCTGGCGCTCGCCGCGCGGACGCAGGGGGCTGCAACCGATCCGTCGCTTTATCCCGATCCGGACAGCACGATGCTGCGCGATGCGATCGGCGCGCTGCACGGGCTCGACCCGGCACGGATCGTCTGCGGTACGGGTTCGGGCGAACTGCTCACCATCGCCGCAAGTGCATTTGCCGGTCCCGGCGATGAGGTCGTCTACGTCCGGTACGGGTTTTCGCTATACGAGATCGCAGCCCGCCGCTGCGGTGCAACCCCGGTAGTTGCGCCAGACAACTTCTATGCGACCGATGTCGATGCGCTGCTGGCCTGCATCACCGACGCGACCCGCGTGGTCTATCTGGCTAACCCCAACAATCCCACGGGCACGCTGACCAGCCGCGCCGATCTTGCCCGGTTGCATGCGGCGCTGCCGTCGCAGGTGCTACTGGTGATCGACCAGGCCTATGCCGAATATGTTGCTGCGACCGATGAAGATGGCGCGCTCGACCTGGCCCGCGACCATGGCAATGTGCTGGTCACCCGGACCTTTGCCAAGGCTTATGGCCTGGCTGGAGACCGGGTCGGCTGGGGCTATGGCTCTGCGCATGTCACGGGCCTGCTCAACCGGTTGCGCGGACCTTTCAACGTCGGCCTCACCGCGCAGGCAGCCGCACTGGCGGCGCTGGCGGATCAGGAATTCGTCACCCGCTCGGCCGCGCACAATGCCCTATGGCGGGATTGGTTCACGACCGAAGTCGGCCAGCTTGGCAACCATGGCGTCACTGTCGTGCCCAGCCACGCCAACTTCGTGCTGGTGCTTTTCGAAGGATCGCTCAGCGCAGAAGCGGCGTTCAATGCGCTCATGAAGGCAGGCTATATCGTGCGCTGGCCCAAAGGGCAGGGGCTCGGCCACGCGCTGCGCATCACCATCGGGCATGAGGCGGACATGCGCGCCATCGCTGCCGTCCTGCGCGATCTGGTCGCGGCATGAACGGACCGTTGGAAAGTTCCGCCCCGTTCGCTTCGGTTGCCATCGTCGGGCTGGGGCTGATCGGCTCCTCGATCGCCCGCGCGATCCGCCAGAGCCTGCCGGACACGCAGATCATGGGTTATGATCGCAACGCCGATGTCTGCGCCCGTGCGCAGGCGATCGCATTGTGCGACAGCTATCACGCTGCATTCGGGCCCGAGCTGGCCGAGGCTGAGCTGGTCATCCTGTGCGTTCCGGTCGGCGCGATGGCCGCTGCCGCCACCGCGATGGCACCGCATCTTTCGCCCGAGACGATCATCTCCGATGTCGGATCGTGCAAGGCGAGCGTGCTCACCGCGCTGCGCGGCGCGTTGCCGTATGCAATTATCGTTCCCGCGCATCCGGTGGCCGGAACCGAGAACAGCGGACCCGAAGCGGGCTTTGCATCGCTGTTCAAGGGGCGCTGGTGCATTCTCACCCCTGATGCCGATTCCGATGCTGCCGCATTCGAGCGCGTCGCCGGCTTCTGGCGCGCTTTGGGGGCCGAGGTCGAGACGATGGACGCGGCGCATCATGATCTGGTGCTCGCGGTGACCAGCCATCTGCCGCACCTTATCGCCTACACCATCGTCGGCACCGCCAGCGATCTGGAAGGGGTGACCCAAAGTGAGGTCATCAAATATTCTGCGGGCGGTTTTCGTGATTTCACCCGCATCGCAGCGTCCGATCCGGTGATGTGGCGCGATGTCTTCCTGTCGAACAAGGATGCGGTGCTCGAGATGCTCCAGCGCTTCTCCGAAGACCTGTCGGCGCTGCAGCGCGCGATCCGCTGGGGCAAGGGCGACGAGCTCGAAGCGCTGTTCACCCGCACCCGCACCATCCGCCGTTCGATCATCGAACAGGGCCAGGATGACGCCAAGCCCGACTTCGGGCGCGAGCATCCTTAAGGTAAAGCCCTCTCCCCTTCAGGGGAGAGGGTTGGGAGAGGGGGAGTTGTAAGACATCGCGATTGCTGCGGCCCCTCTCAACTTTGGCTAGGCAGCAAGCTGCTAAGCCTTCGTATCTCTCCCCTGAAGGGGAGAGAGCATCCATCATTCACTCTACCGGCGCCTCCACCGGCGCAACCATCTCTTCCACCACCGGCCGATCCGCAGCGCCCTTGATCAGGTGAAAGTCGCTCTGGCGTCCGTCGATATAGCTCACCTGCTCGCCGTCGAAGAACATGTCCTCTTCGGTTCGGAACGAGACCGCCTGGTCGCCCCATTCGGGAACGTTGTTGGTGACTGCCAGCTCGATCGACCAGGCCGTGCTGGCGCGGATGAGGTAATTTCCGGCGGGGGTGGCGTCCTGATTGTCCCAGAAGCCGACCGCAGGCCCCGCCCCATGACCATGAAAACCGATGGGGTGCGAATAGATGCTGGGTTGATAGCCTGAAGAGATCGCCCGCGCGCGTGTTGCCGCAAGCAGGTCGTTGCCGGTGAGGCCGACGCGATATGCCGCCGTCAGCATGTCCTGCACCGCGTTGTTGGCTGCGAGCCCGGCCCTCAGTCCGGCGGGCGCTTCGCTTTCGCCGGGTTTGAGAACATAGGCCAGGTGCTGGGTATCGGTGTTGAGCCCCAGATAGGTGATGCCGAAATCGGTCCACAGCATGTCGCCCGGCTGGATGACCGCATCACCCGTCAGCTCCGCTGTCTGGCCGGCGCGGAAGATGTTGAGCGAGGGATGGAACCAGACCTTGAGACCGAGCGCGCTGACCTTCTCGCGCATCCACCACTGCACATCCTCAGCGGTGGTCTTGCCCGGCGTGATCACCGTGTCGGATAGCGCCTCGGCGATGATCGCGTGCGCGGTGCGGACGATCGAGGGATAAATCTCCATCTCGGCGGGGGTGCGGCTTTCCAGCCAGCCGATCGCGAGCGGCCCGGCCGGCACGATGCGCTCGCGCATCTCCTCGGGCAGCGCGGCGACGAAGTCTTCGTGCTGGCTATGCGTCAGCCCGTCGGCGAGCGCGGTCTGGCTTGAAATGTTGAGCGCGATCTTCTGCGGGTTGCGCTCGGCGATGACTTCGGCAAGCCGCTTCCACTGGTCGGGCTCGGTTTCAGGCTGCCACACAGGGGCGAACATGCCCGCCAGGCCATAGCGGCTGACGGTCAGCCGCTCGACCGGCTGGCCTTCGCCGGGATCGAAGAATACCAGGATCGTGCGCCGCCGTGCGTGCATCGATCGCGCATCGAGCATTGTCGCGACGACCGGGTCCTCGGCATATTCGCGCGCGATCAGCACCCACATGTCGACGCCCTGCTCGCGCATCAGCGCAGGCACCACCGTTTCCAGCCGCTGCGCCAGCCAGGCATCGCGGACCTTGGCCTGTTCGCGCAAAGGTAAAATGTCGGGATAGGCAGGCGCCTGCGCTTCGCTGGCGTTGCCCGGCCCCTGTGCGAAGACAGAGGCTGGAGCGGTCGCCAGCAAGGCGGCGGCGATCCAGGATGTGACGACGGTGGTATGTTTCATGAAGCTCCCCTGAGACGCGATTATGGGGGTACGCTAGCGCGGCAAGGTGGGAAGCGCCACCGCAAGATGTCCATTGCCCGGTTCCCAGTCGAGCTCGGGCCATCCCTTCTGCCGCGCCACGAGCCGCATCGGCAGATGCGCGTTGGTAACAAACGCCTCATCTGCCATCTCGAGCATCGGCAGGTCCGAGATATGGTCCGAATAGCAGCGGATATGGCAGGCGGCGCGGTCCAGCCCGGCGTCAGCCATCCACGCTACGATCATCTGTGCCTTGTGGGGGCCATAGCAGTTGTGCCCGGATATATGCGGCTGGACGCGCCCGCGCGAAGCGGTCAGATCGGTCGCAATGACATCATCGACGCCAACGCGTCGGGCGATCGCCTCGACATACAAGCGATACGACGCGGTCGCGATCACGATGCGATAACCCGCTGCCCGGTCGGCGGCGATCTGCTCGAGCGCTCCGGGCCGGATGTTCTTGGCAAAAACGAAATCGGCGTGCCTTGCCATGGGTGAGGCCAGATCTGCCAGCCGCAGCGAACCCAGCAGCATCCGCTGGTTGATCTGCTTGAGGCCATCGCGGCTGACGATCCGCAGCAGATAACCCAGCCCAGCCAGTGCGGACAAAGGCAGCAGCAGCAGGCGCTTGGGATCGTGACGCAGCGCCATCCACAGCAAAAAGCGCGCGTACGTGGGATGGACGGTGATCGTCCTGTCCATATCGTAAAAGGCTATCCGTTCCCTCACGGTACCAGGGCATATAGCGATATTGGCGCGAAACAAGCGTGCCGTTGTACCAACGGTCTGCCAGCGCCAGAATGGGCGCTGCGGCAGACCGTTCGCCAAGATGCTTGTGATCGCTCGCTTTATCGCACAAAGATGGCGGCGATATGGGTGCCCCGGCCGATTTTTCCGTTGAAGAGCGTAGCGACACCGGCGCGGTGCTGCGCTTTGCCGGTGATCTGAACATCGCCACCATCGGACCAATCGATACCCGGTTGAAGTCGGTGGATCAGACGCTGGCGCTGATCGATATGTCCGATGTTGGCCACATCGATACGGTGGGCGCATGGATCGTCCACCGGCTGGCGCGCGATCATGGCTGCGATATCGTCAACCTGAGTGAATCGGGCAGCCGGTTGGTCGATGCCGTTGGCAAATCGGATGCCGGCGAGCTGGAACGCCCGCATCGCCCCAATGTGGTCACCCGGGTCGTGGGCGGCACGGGCGAAGGGGTGATTCTGGCATTCACCAGCATGTTGGCGATGCTGAGTTTCTTCGGGTCAATCGTGCGCGCCATGCTGGCGCAGGCCGCCAATCCACGCCGCATCCGCTGGGCCGCAACCGTGCGGCATTTCGAGTTGGTTGGCGCATCGGCACTGGGCATCGTCGGGTTGATGAGCTTCCTGATCGGTATCGTCATCGCCCAGCAGGGCGCGGTTCAGCTGCGCCAGTTCGGTGCCGAGGTGTTTACGGTCAATCTGGTCGGACGGTTGACGCTGCGCGAACTGGGCGTGCTGATGACCGCGATCATGGTCGCGGGGCGCTCGGGCAGCGCCTTTGCCGCGCAGATCGGCACGATGAAACTCACCGAAGAGGTCGATGCTATGCGTACGATCGGGGTGTCGCCGGTCGAGGCGCTGGTGCTGCCGCGGGTCGCTGCGGCGGTGCTGATGATGATCCTGCTCGCCTTTTACGCGATGATAGTCGCGATGGCGGGGGGCGCATTCCTGTTGTGGGCCACGCTTGATCTGCCGATCGCCACGTTCATCGTGCGCATTCAGGAGGTTGTGCCCATCCACGATTTCTATGTAGGCATGATCAAGGCACCGGTGTTCGGCCTGATCATCGCGCTATCGGGCTGCTATCAGGGTATGCAGGTGCGTGGCAACGCCGAGGAAGTCGGCGCGCGCACCACCGCCGCTGTGGTCCAGGGCATTTTCATGGTCATCGTGCTCGACGCGTTTTTTGCGGTGTTCTTCACCGAGATCGGTTGGGGATGAGCGCTGCCCGCCAGAAAGAGTGCGATGTCGCCATCCGCATCACCGGGCTGACCAACAGCTTCGGGGAGGATGTTGTCCACGAGGACCTCTCGCTCGATGTCTTCCACGGCGAAATTCTGGGCGTGGTTGGCGGATCTGGCACCGGCAAATCGGTGCTGATGCGCTCGATCATCGGATTACAGGTTCCCGACACCGGCAGGATCGAGGTTCTGGGTGAATCTATCCTTGATGGCGAGGAGGAGGATGTCTCTATCCGCAGCCGCTGGGGTGTCCTGTTCCAGGGTGGTGCCTTGTTCTCGACGCTGACCGTTGCTGAAAACGTGATGGTCCCGCTTGCCGAATTCTACCCCGAGATCAATTCCAAGCTGCGTCGCGAGATCGCACTTTACAAGATCGCGCTGAGTGGCCTTCCCGCTGATGCGGCGGACAAATACCCTTCCGAGCTTTCCGGCGGCATGAAGAAGCGTGCCGGGCTGGCGCGCGCGCTGGCGCTTGATCCCGATGTGCTGTTCCTCGACGAGCCGACCGCAGGGCTGGACCCGATCGGTGCGGCGCGGTTCGATGAACTGACGCTCGAACTCCAGCGGACGCTGGGGCTCACCGTGTTCCTGATCACGCATGATCTCGATACGCTGCACGAGATCTGTGACCGGGTCGCGGTGCTGGCCGATCGCAAGGTGATCGCGATCGGGACGATCCCCGAGCTGCTGGCGACCGACCACCCCTGGATCCAGGAATATTTCAACGGCCCGCGCGGCCGCGCCGCGGCCGTCAGCCATGCGGACGAGGAGCGGCGTCAGAACCGCTTTCCCGCGCAGAGCAAGAGCCGGGGCTTCAAGTCATGACGCAACGGAACGACATAGCCGCATTGGCGGTAGACAGCATTCAAAGATCAGGGGCATAACGCTACGCCATGGAAACACGCGCCAATCATATCTGGGTGGGGACCGTCACCCTGGTGCTGCTCGCAGGGATAGTGGCCTTCGTCATCTGGCTTGCCGGCTTGGGCGAAACCAACCGCAGCGAGTATGATATCTTCTTTAAGACGTCGGTCGATGGCATCGCCAAAGGATCGGTGGTTGCTTATTCTGGTGTGCCATCGGGCCAGGTCACCGAGATCGCATTGTGGGCCAAGGACCCGCAATTCGTCCGGGTCCGCATCACGGTCGACAACAGCGCGCCGGTGCTTGAAGGCACCACAGCGACGATCCAGGGCGTGGGCTTCACCGGCGTGTCGCAGATCCAACTGGATGGCGCAAAGATAGGCGCGCCGCCCCTGACCGAGCCAGGCCCTGAAGGCGTGCCGGTGATCCCGACCAAGCCGGGCGCACTGGGCGAACTGCTCAACAACGCCCCGTTGCTGCTCGAGCGGCTGGCGACGTTGACCGAACGATTCACGCAGGTGTTGTCCGAAGAAAACCAGGCGTCGATCGCGGTGCTGCTCAGGAATTCGGGGCGATTGACCGGCGAGCTTGCCGAAACCGGACCGCAGATGCGCGAGGCGCTGGCCGAATTGCGCGTGACGCTGGAAAAGGCAGGCGTTGCCGCAGAACAGCTTGGTATGACTGCACAATCGACCAAGGACGTGCTTGACTCCGAAGGCCGCCCGCTCGCCAAGCAGCTTGCGCAGACGCTGGCCGAAGCCAACAAGGGTATCGCCAAGCTCGGCGTGACGCTCGATGCGGCGCAACCTGGCCTCCAGCAGTTCTCGAACACCACGCTGCCCGAAACCGAGGCGCTGGTGCGCGACTTGCGCGTGACTGCCCGGGCGCTGTCGGCGATTACCGAAAAGATCGATCAGGAAGGCGCCAGCGGCCTGCTTCGCGCGCCGCCGCTGCCTGACTACCAGCCCAAGAAGTGAGAAGGCGAGCAATGACCGCGATGCCGACAACCGGAGCCCGCCATGTGACCCAGATGTTCTGCCGCCAGATGTTTCGTCCGGCTCTGGCCGCCGGAGCGACGCTGGCGCTGCTCGCCGGCTGCGTCAGCTTCGGCGACAAGGCTCCTCCGCAGCTGCTGACGCTGACCTCCGATGCTGCGCCGACCGCAGGATCAATGGCGCAGGCTTCGGTGACCGAAGCGATCATCGTCGATGTGCCAACGGTCGAGCGTACGCTTGATCAGGTGCGGGTCCCGGTTCAGGTCAGCGACAGCGCCATCGCTTATGTTCAGGATGCCATCTGGGCCGACAAGCCTGCGCGGCTGTTCCGCGGCGTGCTCGCCGAAACGCTTGCTGCCAAGAGCGGCCGGCTGGTGCTCGATCAGGTCGAGACCGGGTCCGAGCGCGGGATGATGCTGTCGGGCCAGTTGCAGCGTTTCGGCTATGACGAGGCTGCCCGCTCGGTGATCGTGCAGTATGATGCGGTCATCCGCCAACCCGGCACCCCCTTGCGCAAGCAGCGCTTCCAGGCCAGCGTTCCAGTAGCGGTGGTTGATGCGGTCAATGTCGGTGCGGCGCTGAATCAGGCGGCCAACACCGTGGCCGTGCAGGTCGCCGCATGGGTCGCGGGCTGAGCTTTCTCTCATTTCTCTGACGTTTACAGGATACTGAAACCATGGCGCATTTCCTCATCGTCGAGGCCCGCTTCTACGACCATCTCAACGACATGCTGATCGAGGGCGCGAAGGCCGCAATCAAGAAGGCCGGGCACAGCTGCGAAGTGCTGACCGTCCCCGGCGCGCTCGAGATCCCCGCCGCGATCGCCATGGCATCGGACACGCAGCGCTTCGACGGCTATGTCGCGATCGGCGTCATCATTCGCGGCGAGACCTATCACTTCGAGGTCGTGTCGAACGAGAGCGCGCGCGCGATCATGGCACTGACGCTTGACGGAATGCCGATCGGCAACGGCATCCTGACGGTCGAAAACGAGGCGCAGGCGCTCACTCGCGCCAAGATGAGCGAAAAGGACAAGGGCGGTGATGCTGCCCGCGCCGCGATCATGATGCTCGAAATTTCAGAGCGTCTGGCGGGTTAATCCTTTCCCGTTCTCCGGCGAAAGCCGGAGCCCAGGGCGGCCTGAAGCCTGCCGACGCGTGGACTCCGGCTTTCGCCGGAGAACGATCGAAGAAATGACCGACCTGCCCATCCTCTACAGCTTTCGCCGCTGCCCCTACGCCATGCGTGTGCGGATGGCGTTGCTGGTCAGCGGACAGCAGGTCGAACTGCGCGAGGTGGTGCTGCGCGCCAAGCCGCAGGCGCTGCTTGATGCCTCGCCCAAGGCAACCGTGCCGGTGCTGGTGCTCGCCAATGGCGATGTGATCGACCAGAGCATCGACATCATGCGCTGGGCATTGCAGCACAAGGACCCAGAATGCTGGCTGGCGGGCGACGATGCGGATCTGATTTCCGCCAATGACGGCCCCTTCAAACACCATCTCGACCGGTACAAATACCCCTCGCGCTATGATGAAGACCCGCTCGCGCACCGCCAGGCGGGGCTTGCGCATCTGGTGCTGCTGGAACAGCGGCTGGCCTCGCACGATTTTCTCTCAGGTCCTGATCGCGCGCTGGTCGATATCGCGTTGTTCCCGTTCGTCCGCCAGTTTGCCGCGACCGATGCCGCATGGTTTGCCGCGCAGGCGCTGCCCGGAGTGCAGCGCTGGCTTGCCGAATTGATGCAGTCCGATCTGTTCACCGCCGCGATGCTGCGGCTTGCGCCCTGGCAGCCGGGTGACGACGCGACCATTTTTGCTTCGCATTAACGCTCTTGCCGGTACACTCTTGGTTCTTTCGTTGTCTCGACCGGTTGGTGCCCATGCTGACGAAGTTCCTGCCTTTCCGCCTGCGCAGCCGCATCAATACGCGGCGGCATGATGCTGCGTGCCGTCCGGTGCTCGGTACCGCGCCGATCGTGCCTGCCGATGACGGGCTGGTGATCTTTTCGATGATGGGTACCGCGGTGTTGTTGCCGTACCTGATCGCGGTCAAATCCTTGTGGAGCCATCTGCGCCGGGGGCGCGTGGTGATCCTGTCGGATGGGACGCTGACCCCGGGCGATCGCGCAGTGCTCGCGCACCATTGCGGCAACCCGCAGATCATCGATATCGCCGATGTCGACACCACCGGCTTTCCTGTCGGTGGTACCTGGGAACGGCTGCTCACCATCCTCGATATGCGCCGCGACGATTACATGATCCAGCTCGACAGCGACACGGTGACATTGGGATACCCCGATGTTGTGGCCGATGCGATTGCAGCGAACATCAGTTTCACACTGCTCGGCGGTGCGGAATGGGAGATCGGCGCGCAGACCTGCACTGCGTTTACCCCGCCTGTGGACGTGCCTGCATCCGCCCAGGCCCATATCCAGACCCGGATGGAGCGGGTGCTGGCCAAAATCGCCGATTCAGAGAAGTTGCGGTATATCCGGGGCTGCTCGGGCTTTACCGGCTTCGCCCGGGGCGGCGACGGTCGCGCGCTCGCAGCGCACTTCGCGCGCGAGATGCAGCAACTGCTGGGCACGGGCGCGATGCACGAATGGGGGACCGAGCAGGTCACCTCGAGCTTCGTGATCGCCAATGATCCGGGCGCGGTGCTTTTGCCCTATCGCCAGTATGGCAATTATTGGGGCGATCCATGGGACAGCGATTGCCGGTTCATGCATTTTGTCGGGGCACACCGCCATGACGGCAGCGCCTATCGCGATGCCACCGCCGCGGCGCTTGCCCGCATGGGCAGCTGAGCGCTTGAAGGCTGGCGACTGGACAGCGCGCCATTCCATGGCAATAGCGTCGCCATGGCATCCAACCCTTCCTCGCTGAGATCGGCCAACACCGCGCCGCTGGCGGCGATCGTGGCGTGTGCGGCCGGGATGATGTTCTTCGGTGCGATGGACACCGCGATGAAAGCGGTCACTATCGATCTCGGGGTTGTCGCAGCCCTGTTCTGGCGCTGCATGATCGGGACCGTCCTTGCGACTTCGCTGTTTCTCGCGAGCGGTAGGCGCGCCCTGCCACGCGGTGATGCGCTGAAACTGCACCTGCTGCGCGGCACCGTGGTGGCGGGCATGGCAGCGTTGTTCTTCTGGGGGCTTGCGCGTACGCCGATGGCCGAGACCGTGGCGATCACCTTCATCGCGCCGATCATCGCGCTGTTCCTCGCGGCGATTATCCTCAAGGAGCGGATCGGCCGAGGCGCCATCATGGCGTCGATGCTCGGGCTGGCAGGTGTCGGGATCATCGCTGCGGGACGGCTCGGCCTCTTTGGCGTCGGCAGCGCAGGCGAGGCGCAAGGCGTCGCGCAATGGCAGGGCATCGCTGCGATCACCGGCTCGGCGGTGCTCTATGCGTGGAACCTGATCCTCCAGCGCCAGCAGGCACAGGTCACCAGCCCGCAGGAGATCGTGCTGGCGCAGAACCTGATCATCGGCTTCTGGATGGCGCTGGCGATGCCCTTTGCCGGAGGAATGCCCGGTGCAAGCGTCATGACGGCACCGGTTTCATGGGGGCTGCTCGCGCTGTCGGCGGCTCTGTCGATCGTCTCGCTGCTGCTGCTGTCGTGGGCCTATGCGCGCGCCGAAGCACAGGCGCTGGTTCCGCTGGAATATACAATGTTCATCTGGGGCGCGCTGTTCGGGTGGCTGGCGTTCAGCGAGACCATCGGCTGGACGACACTGGCCGGCGCGGCGCTGATCGTTACCGGCTGCTGGATCGTTGCCCGGCAATCGAGGGCCTGATCGCGTCCCACGGCCTGGCGCAGCGGGCGCAGTTCGCGCTTCCCCCGTCGCGGCATTCTGGCTAGGCAGATATGGGGATAATCCAGACCTTTTCCATTATCGGGGGCACGGGCGCAAAGCATGACACGGATTTTGCTGGGGTTGGCAGGTATCGCTTTGATCCTGTCGCTCGCATTGCTGCTGTCGAACAACCGTCGCGCCATCCGGCTGCGGGTGGTGGGTTCGGCATTCGCGCTGCAGGCGAGCATCGCGGTGCTGGTGCTGTACGTGCCCGCAGGCAAGACCGCGATCCAGGCGATGGCGCGGGGCGTTTCCAACCTGCTGGGCTATGCGCAGGCGGGGACCAACTTTATCTTCGGCCCGCTCGCCAGTCCCGAGGTCGGCGGCAACAGCTTTGCCATCGCCGCGCTGCCGGTGATCATCTTCTTCTCGGCCCTGGTGTCGATCCTCTATTATCTCGGCATCATGCAGCGGATCATCCAGTGGGTGGGCGGCGCGATCCAGAAGCTGATTGGCATCTCGAAGGTCGAAAGCCTGTGCGCGGCCGCGAACATCTTCGTCGGACAGAGCGAATCCCCGCTAGTGATCCGGCCCTATCTTGCCGGGCTTAAGCCGGCCCAGTTGTTCACGGTGATGAGCGTCGGGATGGCGGGCGTCGCGGGCACCATCCTGGCCGCTTATGCCGCAATGGGGATCCGGATCGACTATCTGCTCGCAGCCGCGTTCATGTCGGCGCCCGGCGGCATCCTGATGGCCAAGATCATCATGCCCGACGATCCAGCCGATGCGAGCGCCGAGGCGGTCATGCCGCTCGATGTCGAATATGAAGACGAACGCCCCGCCAATGTCATCATGGCCGCAGCGATGGGCGCGCAGACCGGCGTGAGGCTGGCGGTGGCGGTGGGGGCAATGGTGCTGGCGTTTGTCGCGCTGGTGGCAATGGCCAACGGCCTGCTGGGCGGGATCGGCAACTGGCTGGGCTTTGCGAACCTCTCGTTCCAGATGCTGGTCGGCTATGTGTTTGCGCCGATCATGTACCTGATCGGGGTGCCGTGGGACGAGGCGCTGAGCGCGGGCGGGCTGTTCGGCACCAAGATCGTGCTCAACGAGTTCGTTGCGTTCATCGATCTGGGAGGCCCGGATGCCGGGCTGTCGGCGCGGACGATCGCGATCGTCACGTTTGCGCTGTGCGGCTTTGCCAACTTCTCGTCGATCGCCATTCAGATGGCGGTGACCGGGGGGCTAGCCCCCAGCCAGCGGCCGATGATCGCCAAGCTAGGCCTCAAGGCGCTTGCCTCGGGGAGCCTGGCCAATCTGATGAGCGCGGCGCTGGCCGGGTTGCTGATTACGATTTAGCCGCAGCCGATCAGGGCTGGATCGAGGCTGGCGGATCCGAACCATCCATCGAATCTTCGAGCGCTTCGTCGAGATCGGCCTCGCTGACATCATCCTTGTCGATGTCGGGCTTGGCCTCGTTGGTGCCGGGCTGGAGACTGGTCTGCTCTGCACCGGCGCGCTTGGCAGCCTCTTCACCGCCATCGGCATGATCGTTGGCGGGGGTCTTGGGGTCTTGATGATCGGTCATAAAGCTCTCCTTGGTGTTGAGCCTACGCCGGTGATGACCGAGGGTTCCTGTTTTCGGCGTCAGTCCACGCCGGCGCGCTTGAGTTCCGGGCCCAGCCGCCCGGTCAGCCACATCGCCCACATCTTGAAGTCCGCAGCCAGCGACCAAAGCGGATAGGTGAAGGTTGCAGGCCGGTTGCGTTCGATCCGCCAATGGCTGATCCAGGCAAAGAAATATCCCGCAAGCGGCATTGCGGCGAACAGCAGCACGTTGCCGGTCAGCAGCGCAGCCAGCGCCAGCAGCACGACCAGAGAGGTCCCGGCATAATGCCAGGCGCGGGTCAGAGGCCGCCTGTGTTCGCTGAGGTAATAGGGCCAGAATTCGGCGAAGCTGGTGTAGCGTTGCATGTCGATCATCCTTTCGGGCGATGCTACGACAAACCATGTCCGCAAGCCAATCCTCCGATCTGCTGTTCGTCTATGGCACTTTGCGCCGGGGCAGCGACCATGCCAATGCGGTGCGGCTGGCCCGCGAGAGCGCCTGGCTGGGGAAGGCCACGCTTACCGGCACGCTTTACCGGGTGAGCTGGTACCCGGCGCTGGTGCTGCAGGGCACAGATACCGTCACGGGCGACCTGATGCGGCTGCACGATCCGTCAGCCAGCCTGCCGTGGCTCGACGCATTCGAGGGCTGCAGTCCGGATGACCATCCCCCCCATGATTACCGCAGAGAGCGGATCGAGGTCATGGCGTCGCATGGTCCGGCCAGTGCGCTGGTCTATGTCTGGAACCTGCCGCTGAACGGGCTCGAGCGGATCGCGTCGGGCGATTGGCTGATCGCTTAGGCTGCGTTGGGGTCCGCAGGCGATGTCGCGTCAGGGGTCCTATCGTGCGTTGCGGGCGATGGTTCTGCCGCCTGCTGTGGTCTGGTGATTTGCGTAGCGCCCGCGACCAGTCCGTCGAGCGATCCGCCATCCAGACCCAGATCCTTCATCAGCCCGTCGATGATCGGTGCCTGCGCACGATAGCTCAATGCGGCGGCAACCGCATCGCTGGCGAGGTTGCCGCTACTGCCGCCTGAGCCGTTATGGCCGTTTGATCCGCCATGGCCATTCGACCCGCCCGACTGGCCAAGACCATCGACCTTGACGATCTTGATCGATTCGATCGCCTCCAGCGGCTTGGATGCCTCGCGGATCACCTCGGGCAGCACCTTGAGCAGCGCCAGCTTGGTCTGCAGCGAGATCTGGTCGGAGGACAGGATGTTCGCCGCCTCGTTGACGGCGCGCTGGCCTGCCGCCTCGACCTCGAAACGCACGCGGGCCGCATCGGCGCGAAGCTTTTCGGCCTCGGACTCGCCCTGCGCCTCCAGTCGAACCGCCTCGGCACGGTTGGCCGCGGCGGCCTTTTCGGCCTCGGCCTCCACCTTGACGCGGATGGCGTCGCGCTCGGCCTCCTTGGCGGCCTCGATCAGCTCGATCCGCTTCGAGCGGTCGGCAATCTCGGTTTCGCGCGCGGTGGTCACCTGCTCCTCGGCGGAGACGGCGGTGGCGCGTGCCTCATCGGCCTCGGCCTTGGCCTGGCTTTCCTCGCGGCTCTTGTTCTGGATCGCGATCTGCTGCTCCTGCCGGGCGATCTCGATCGCCTGCTGCTGCGCGATCCGCGCCTGCTGCACCGCGCGGTCGGCCTCGATCTGCTGGCTGTCGACCAGCTTCTTCGCTTCGATCCGCGCGCCTTCGGCTTCCTGGCTGCGCAGCGCCTGTTCGCGCGCGACTTCTGCCGCCTGCTCGGCGCGGCGCATCTCGATCACCCGCTCCTGCTCAAGCCGGGCGAACTCGTTGTCGCGCGAGATTTCGAACGAGCGCTTGTCGGCCTCGAGATTTTTGGTCTCGATCTGGACACGGGTGTCCTGCTCGATGTCGTTGCGCGCCTTCTTGCGCAATTCGATCTGCTCGGTCAGCTTGGTCAGGCCCTCGGCGTCGAAGGCGTTGTTGGCGTTAAAGTGCTCGATGCTGGTCTGGTCGAGCCCGGTGAGCGACACCGATTCGAGCTCGAGCCCGTTCATCGCCAGATCGGCCGACGAGACCTGCTGCACCTTCTGAACGAAATCGGCACGCTGTTCGTGCAGCTGGTTCATCGTCATTCCGGCCGCGACCGAGCGCAGCGCATCGACGAACTTGCCCTCGACCAGATCCTTCAAGGCTTCGGGCTGCATGGTGCGCAGGCCCAAAGTCTGCGCCGCCATCGCCAGCGCGCCCGCATCGGGCCGCACGCGCACATAGAACTCCGCCTTCACATCGATCCGCAACCGGTCGAGCGTGATCAGCGCATCGGTGTTCTTGCGCTCCACCGCCAGCCGCACCGTGTTCATGTTGACCGGCATTGTCTCGTGCAGCACCGGAAACACGATTGCCCCGCCATTCATCACCACCTTCTCGCCGCCAAAGCCGGTGCGGACAAACGCGATTTCCTTGGTTGCGCGGCGATACAGCCGGGTGATGATGAGGCCAAAGATGATCAGGAACGCGAACACCACGCCGACGATCATGGCGATGGTGATGATCCCGCTGGGGATGGCGTCGGTCATGGGGGGCTCCTGTTGGTGGCAAATCTGTGGCCGCGAGAATGATATTGATCAATAATTGCTCTGCGTGCCTTTTGCTAAGCTAAGCTAGCTGAGAATAGAAGCCAAAATTCTATTCTGTAGTTTAAGTTTAAGGTCACCTGGATCGTTCCACACAATATGCGCAAATTGACGGGTGTCAAAGTGAACGTGGGAAATACAATCATTACGGACTGTCCAGATAAGCGGCAAACCCAGGCCCTGGGCAAAGCCAGCTTCGTAATAAACTCCACCCCTTGCGTCGGCGCTACTGACTCCATCCACTTCGCGTACGCGGCATGTAAAGTCTGCAACCACAAAGCGAGATCGTCTAATTTCGGCAATTATCTCATCATCAAATTTATTATTGTGCTCTTTGTGATCAATACGGAACGGTTTGAATCCGGCGGCTTCTATCGCGGGTGCTATACCCTCGCTATAGACAACGTCCATCTGGGGATCGAACCACATCGCAACAAAGACTTGCCTCGAGCTGCTGCTGCCTAGCTCTGCTTGTTCTAACCGATCATAGCCGCCTGGCGTAAGAAAATATCTATGGTTTCCTCTTCCAACAAGCAAATTTGCTTCGCAAAGCATAAAGAGAAAGGCACCTGCATCTTTGTCAGTACGTGCTTCGATCCAAGCCTCCAAGCGAGCTTTTGTGGACTTACTCTCCTCATCAACGACACCAGCAATTTTAATGCTGCCTGAAATTCCGAAATCCTGATAGGCGAGCATCAGAAAGAAGCGCTCCATTCTTTCGCTATGTCTTAAGTATCGTTTCTGCCGTATCATATCCAAGATGTTTGAATTGATCGTGGGCGCCACTATCCCCGACCGGTGCTGGTCAACAATCCATGTTGTAATTTTCGGACGGAGTTCTGCTTGTTCCGGCAAAGACAACTGACTCCAGATTGTTAAGAATGTCCCTGTCGCCCGATAGCTACCATCGGTGCGCATTGATTGGAAAATTGTAGAATCTCCATCCACCTGAACACTAGCGTGCTCACCCCAAAGCAGGCATTCGGAATCCATCAAACTCTACTCCAATTCGCCGAACCTACATAGGTCCAGATGAGGTTGGTATAGCGACGTAGAGCTTGGCCCGCTATTCAACTTAGCCCCAAGCACTGGTTGCTGTTGGTAAACGGTTAGCTACTCGCTAAATAGTCTTGTTCGTCTCACAACCTCGGCAGAAAATGCCCACCTTTGCTGATAGCCCGGAACATCTCGCCTTCGCGCCGCACCAGCAGTATCTCCTCGCCCTCATGCAGCAGCTGATCGGCATTATCCGGTTCAACCATCACGAAGTGCGGGTGGCCGTGGATGTCGGTGACGCGGGCTCTTGCCGGGGAGCCGGGGCGGGCGGTGCCGGTTTGCACGGTGGCGAAGCGGCCGACCAGTGAGTCGACGGCGACGGCGGTGGTTTCGTCCTGCGGCATGACGCGCGCGAGCAGCCGCGAGCCTGCGCCGGTGACCGGCAGCGCTGCGACGAATGCGACGGGTCCGGCAAGCCAGGCGCTCGCCAGGCTTCCGGTGAGCGATTGCCAGAACTGCTGTCCGGCATAGCCGATCACCCCGAAGATCATCAGGAACAGCGCCAGCCACAGCAGCAGCGGCAACCGGCCCAGCCCCAGCAAAGCGAGCAATCCGTCGCCCGCCGCATCGCCAAGGTCGCTATCGGCGTCAAGGTCACCGAGGCCAGCCGCCTGCAGCCCGCCGATCAGCAGCATCAGCACGATTGCGGCGGCAAAGGGGGTGTTCTGGATCGCGAGGAAAAAGTCGAGCATCGCTGCAGCCTAGTCACTGGCTGTCGGCAACACCATCATATTTCAGCTCGAGAAACCGCCCGCGGATGGCGAGCTTGTCGGCATCGCCTTCGGATATGGTGCGGGTGGCGCTGGCGATCTCGCGTTCGATGACGCCCAGGCCATGGAGCAGCTGTTCGTCAGGCGTGCGTTCGCCGCGCTTTTCCTGGCGCATGGCTGCCGGAATCTTGCGATAGCCGGTGATCAGTTCGGGCAGATGCTCGCCGACCAGCTTGCGGATCTCGCGCGCGGGCTCGCTGTTTTCCTCGAGCGTCTGGAGCTGCGGCGCGAGCATGTCGAGCTGGACGCCGATATTGTCGATCAGGTTGACCGCAGGCGCAGGCAAAGCGGGCCGCTGGCTTTCGAGCCAGATCTCGGTCTTGCCGGCGAGCACTTTGAGCGGCTCTTTCGCGAGCTTCTCGGGCGTCGGAACGCGCAGCTTCATCGAACTGCCCAGCACCACGGTCGCAACGACCATGGCGAGCACGGTCAGCAGCACGCCGTAAAAGCCGATTCCGTCGATGATCGCGCCGACGACGCCAGCCGCGACCAGGATGACGCCGATGCTGATCGCGATCGCGGCGATCTTCTTCCACAGATGCTCGCGCTTCAACGCGCGCGATTTGCTGCCGATCGATGGTCCCGATTGGACGCGGCGCTTGACCGCGGCGGCATCGGCAAGGATCTGGTCGGACTGGCTGGTCAGGGATTTGCTCATGCGTGTGGCTGCCTCAAGCCTCCAGCGAGCTGAGCAACGACGGGCCTGCGCTGCCACCGCTGACCTGGCCCTGGCTGGCCCCCTCGGCTCGCGCGATATAGCCCTTCGATTTCTCGACTTCCTTGCTCAGCGTGTCGACCGTGGTCTTCATGCTGTCCAAGGCCTTGACCTTGAAGGTGTCGATATTGTCCATCGTGTCATAGATGTTCTGGAACGCGCGCTGCAGCGTCTCGACGGGGATCGTCGCCGATGCCGCCTGCTCGTGGATCTTGGCGGTCTGGTCCTTGAGCATCGTGCCGGTCGAATCGA
Organism: Blastomonas aquatica; assembly: GCF_014639875.1. Taxonomy (GTDB): domain Bacteria; phylum Pseudomonadota; class Alphaproteobacteria; order Sphingomonadales; family Sphingomonadaceae; genus Blastomonas; species Blastomonas aquatica. The sequence continues at coordinate 114,094 of NZ_BMGD01000005.1, forward strand.
TGATGTTCGCGGTGGTGGTGTTCAATGCGGTGATCTGGTCGAGCACCAGCTTTTGCCCGACGAGCGCCTGCGCGACGGTCACTGCGGTGCGCAAGGCTGCCACGGTGGTGGTGCTGGCACGGTCGACGCCCTTGACCAGTTCGACATTGTTCTTCTTGACCAGATCGAGCGCAAGATAGCCCTGCACCGTCACCGCCATCTGGGTGAGCAGGTCCTGCGTGCGCTGGCGGACATAGAACAACGCGCTTTCGCGGATCGCCTTGGCCTTGGCCGGATCGGTCATGTCGAGCTCGGCGGCTTTTTCCTCGAGCCGGGCATCGAGCGTCTTGGAGACGTGGATCATCTGCTCGAGCTTGCCCATCGCCGCCCACAGGTTCTGCCGTTCGACATCGATCGCGGCATTGTCCATCAACAGCTCGTCCTTGCCGCTTTGCAAACTGCCCAGGATCGACTGGATATGGCCCTGCGAGCTTTTGTAGCTGTCGAAATAATCGCGCATCTTGTTGCCGAACGGAATGATGCCGAAAATCTTCTTGCGGGTGAACAGATCGCCCTTCTTGCCCGGATCGAGATCCTCGACCGTGCGGCGCAGTTGCGCAAGGTTGGCGCCGACCGAATTGTCGGAGTCCATCGCCTTGACCGGGCGATCGAGAAAGCGGTTCGACTGACCCGCCGCATCGCCGATTTCCTTGCGGCCCATATTGGTGATCTGGTCGACACGCTTGCCGAATTCGGGCGAATTGACATCCTGCGCCACCAGATCGCTGATGAAGCCATCGACCTTCTCGTCGAGCTTGGACTTCACATCATCGGATACCGGAACCAGGCCGGTGGCCTCGGCTGCGGTGACCACAGGAACCGGCTCGGGCGCCTCCAGTGTCAGCTTCTTTTCCGCAATCGCAGTTTGCGTCGCCATGCCATTCAAGCTCCAGTTTGCCGCTCTATGCCCCAAAATGAGGGGAGATGCCCTGTCAGGCAAGCGATAAGTGTTACTGTGTTAATATATCAATACAGTTGCGCCACGCAAGGGGAAGCTGAATCGATCTGCTCGCTGATTGATAACTGTTGATAAGGCTGTTAGCTTTGCCGGAAGGGACGACTTCATGATCAGTGCTGATTTGGGCCAAACGCTAGAGGCGTATGTCGCGCAATTGGTCGCTACCGGGTGATACAATTCCAAGAGCGAAGTGCTCCGCGAAGGGGTCAGGTTGGTTCAGGATCGCGAGACCCGGCTTGCTGCGCTCGATGCGGCAATCTTGCGTGGCTTGGCCGATGCCGATGCTGGTCTTGTGCACCCGATCGACACCGTGTTCGACCAGCTTGAACGCAAGTATCAGGCGGTGGAATCTGCACCGGAATGATCGTCCGGATCACCCCGGTGGCGGATCGTGATCTTGAGGTTATCGGCGATTTCAGGGCTGCAGACAATCCGGCGCGGGCCATCAGCTTTCTGGCCGAACTGCGCAAGACCTGCGCATCGCTCGCCGACTATCCGAACCGTTATCCGATCGTTCCGCGCCTTGAACAATACGGCATCGAACAATACGGCATCCGGAAATGCTCGCACGGGCGCTATCCTATTTGCTATCGTGCTTGGCTGACACGATTGAGGTCATCCGTATCCAGCATAGCGCGATGGATACCGATGTCATTCAAGGCTAGGCCCAGCCCCGCTCAAGCCGCCAGCTGATACGGCTGGATCTCACCCGATAGATACAGGTTGCGCGCCTTGGCACGGCTGAGCTTGCCCGAGGACGTGCGCGGCAGCGTGCGCGGGGGCACCAGTTCGATCACGCAGTTCATTCCGGTGATCGAGCGGACCTTTTCGCGGATCTCGTCACGCAGGCGGCGGCGTTCGGCCTCGTCGGTGGTGCGGCACTGGACCAGCACAGCGGGCGCTTCCTCGCCTGCAGGTGTGGTGATCGAGAACGCGGCAATATCGCCCGACTTGAAGCCGGGGAGCTGTTCGACCGCCCATTCGATGTCCTGCGGCCAGTGGTTCTTGCCGTTGATGATGATCATGTCCTTGGCGCGGCCGACGATGTAGAGATAGCCATCGACCAGATAGCCCATATCGCCGGTATCGAGCCAGCCGTCGATCAGGCAGGCATCGGTGGCCTCCTGGTCGCGGAAATAGCTGTGCATGATCGAGGGACCTGCGGTCCAGACCTTGCCGATCTCGCGATCGGGCAGCACCGCGCCATCGGGATCGCGGATTTCCAGGCTCATGCCCAGGCACGCCTTGCCGCAATTGACGATCGAACGGTAACGCCGGGGCTTTGCCGGATCGACCGGCGCGCCCGAAAGCCTCTGTTCCTCGACCAGATCGACCACGATGCCTTCGCCCGGGGGCATCAAGGTCACCGCCAGCGTCGCTTCGGCAAGGCCATAGCTCGGCAGGAAGGCGCTGGCCTTGAAGCCGGCATCGGCAAAGGCGTTGACGAAGCTTTGCATCACATCGGGGCGGATCATGTCGGCGCCATTGCCCGCAAGCCGCCAGCGCGACAGGTCGAAGCGCTCGGCAACCTTGGACTGGCTGCCGATCCGGCGCGCGCAGATGTCATAGCCGAAGGTCGGCGAATAGCTGCACGAGGTGCCCGGGTTGCGGCTGATCATGTCGAGCCAGGCGAGGGGGCGCCGCGCGAAATCTTCGGTCTTGAGGTAATCGGTCGAGACCTGGTTGGCGACCATCGAGAGCATGCAGCCGACCAGCCCCATGTCATGATACCACGGCAGCCACGAGATGCAGCGGTCGCTCTGCGCGATGTGCATGCCGTGCGCGTGCGCGGCGAGGTTGCTAAGCAGCGCCCCATGGGTCACCGCGACGCCGTGCGGGAAGCGGGTCGATCCGCTGGAATACTGCAGATAGCAGATTTCGGCCGAGTTGGCGGCAGGCAGCGCGATATCGGTCACCGCATCCTGCGCGAAGGTGTGCCAATCAAGGCCTGCGACGTCGCAACGCTGCGCGGCCTCGCCACCCATTTCGGAAAGCTCTTCGGGATAGAACAGGAACTTCGGGTCGCTGCTGCGCAACTGAACGCCAAGCTGCTCGACATAGCTTTCCTTGCCGCCAAAGCTGGTGGGCAACGGCAGCGGAACCGGCCAGGCACCGGCATAGACCGCGCCGAAGAACAAGGCGGCAAACTCCGCGCTGGTTTCGGCGACGATCGCGATCCGGTCACCCGGCGCCACGCCGCGCGCGATCAACCGGCGCGCATGGTCCAGCGCATCGGTGCGCATCTCGGCAAACGGATACGGCCGCACCAGCGTGCCGCGCGGATCGTGGAAATTGAAGCCACGGGTTCCGCTGGCCGCATAGTCAAGCGCATCGCCCAGCGTCGCGAAATCGGCGAAGCGTCGTGGCAGGCTGTCTGCGGTAGGTGTCGGCTGCAGTTGCGTCATGCGTGTTAACCCGTTGCTTTCCTGTACGCGGAGCCTGTTATCGGGCTTCTCACGTCTGTTGGGCAGATCGTTGCGTCTGCCCAGTGTCCAATGGATCGGGGATGAACAAGCGCAAAATGCGCGCGGGCCCCGCCCGAAAATAATCCAACCGTCGGTCTAGCCGACGACAGGCGTTCTAATTTCGGCCCGACTGTGGCACAAAAAAGGCGCATGTTTTCCAAATCGCGATCCAGCCGGGCCGAACGCCGCCCGCCCAAGCCGCTCAACGAGACGAGCCTGCGGGATCTCGCGCTGCATTATCTGGGACGGTTCGCCTCGACCCGGGCGAAACTGGTGCAGTATCTGGAGCGCAAGCTGCGCGAACGCGGCTGGGACGGCGATACGCCGCCCGATCTGGTCGCGCTCGCAGATCGGTGTGCCGAGCTCGGCTATGTCGACGATGCCGCATATGCGGCGATGAAGGGCGGGTCGCTGCTGCGCCGGGGCTATGGCGCACGCCGGGTCGAGCAAGCGCTCGCCGCCGCCGGGGTCAAGGAGCCCGATCGTGGCGAGATGCGCGAGGCCGGAAAGGATCAGGCGGTGACTGCCGCGCTTGCCTTCGCAAAGCGCAAGCGGATCGGCGCATTTGCCGACCAGCCCGCCGATCCGGAAAAGCGCCGCAAGCAATTGCAGGCGTTTATCCGCGCGGGCCACGATTTTGCTCTCGCCCGCACGATCGTTTTCGCCGATAGCATGGATCAGATCGCGGGGCTGGACGAGGATTTTTAGGAGAGAATGATGGTCATGAGATGGTGTGCCACCACGTTTGCAACGCTCGCGTTGGTCGCGTGCAACGCGTCCGCCCCTAGCGATGCGATTGCGCAGCGGCCGGCCGCCGGCGCAGAAGCTTTGTCGCCCGCCGGGCTGCCGCTGGTGCCGCTGACCATCAATAGCGCGGGCAAGCGTCACGCATTCACCGTGGAGGTCGCGCGCACGGCGCAGGAGCAGGCGCAGGGGCTGATGTTCCGCACCGAACTGGCGCCCGATGCCGGGATGATCTTCCCGTTCCCCACGGTCAAGCCCGCCAGCTTCTGGATGAAGAACACCGTGATCTCGCTCGACATCATCTTTGTCCGCGCCGATGGCAGCATCGAGAGTATTGCTGCCAACACCGTGCCCTATTCGCTCGATGCGGTGAGCTCGAACGAGCCTGTGGCTGCGGTGCTCGAACTGGCAGCGGGCCGCGCGGCGGAGCTCGGGATCAAGCCCGGCGATACCGTCAAATGGCAGACCGAGCGCTGAGCGCAGCACCATGGCTGCACGCAAACGCGGGATATTCGCCCGGCTGATCGCACTGGTGTTCAAGCTGATCTTCGGCTTCGTCGTCGTGTCGGTGCTGCTGGTGGCGTTCTATCGCTTCGTTCCTCCGCCGACCACGGTCACGATGCTCACCGACAGCAACGGCGCGACCCGCGACTGGACCTCGCTGGACAACATCAACCGCAACATGGTGTCCGCCGCGATCGCTGCCGAGGATGGCAAGTTTTGCCAGCACAACGGCTTTGACCGTGAGGCGATCGAGGACGCGGTGCGGCGCAATGCGCAAGGCGGACGTATCCGCGGCGGATCGACGATCAGCCAGCAGACCGCCAAGAACGTGTTTCTGTGGCAGGGTGGCGGTTTTTTCCGCAAGGGGCTCGAGGCGTATTTCACGCTGCTGATCGAGACGATCTGGGGCAAGCGCCGGATCATGGAGGTGTATCTGAACGTCGCCGAGACCGGCATCGGCACCTATGGCGTCGAGGCGGGCGCGCAGCGTTATTTCGACAAGAGCGCGGCTGCACTGACCCGCGATCAGGCCGCGCGGATGGCGGCTGCGTTGCCGTTGCCCAAAAAGCGTTCGGTCAAGAACCCCAGCGGCTTTACCCGGCGCTATGGCAACTCGATCGCGCGGCGCATCGGCATCGTCCAGCGCGACGGGCTGGATGCCTGCACCCGGTAAGCTGCGCGATCAGTCGGCGTTATCCGATGCGTTCCCCTGGGGGCCGTCATAGGTGATCGCGGCTGCCGCCGCGCCCGACATGACAAAGCCGATCGGCCGTTCGATCTCTTCGTGCAGATGGCCGATCAGGCTGGCGGTGCGCGCGAGCAGCGAAATGCCTTTCAGCGCGCCGACCGGAAATCCGACATCGAGCATGACTGCAGGAATCGCGCCATTGACGTTGATCGGGAGCGGGCGGCCCAGCGTCTCGGGCAGGCAGTCACGCAGCGCGAAGAGCATCTCGATATGCGGGCCGACGATGCCGTGCTCGCCTGCCATCTCGAGCAGCAGCAGCGCGCGCGGATCGCCTGCGGAGTGCTGCGGGTGGCCAAAGCCCGGGATCGCCTGTTTGGTCGCGCGCAGGGTGCGGACGCCATCTGCCGCGATTTGGGCGGCGTCCCTGCCGGTGTCGTGGACCTGGCCGACCAGATCGGCATAGAAACGCCCGGCAATCTCGGCGCTGCCCAGCACCACCGATCCACAGCCCATCAAACCTGCGGCAACCGCACCATGGAACGCTTCGGGCGCTGCGGCATAGGTCATCCGGGCTGCAACCACGCTGGGGACAAGGCCGTGTTCGGCGATGGCGGCCAGCACGGCATTGGCGAAGAACTTCTGCACCTCGGTCGGCTCGGTTCCGGTGACGAGCAGCCAGAAATAGCTGGTGAAGTCCATTTTTCCAATGATGTCGCCGCACAGATCGCGTCCGCGCACGGTGATGCTGTGGGCATCCGATGTGCAGATCGAGGTGAAAGGAGCGTCCTGCTTGCCGATGCGCATGAAAATGTTCCTCTGCTTTGCGGCGTTCGACAACCGACTGCCACAGCGCCTATAATTCGATTTACGAAGTTGATTTCGTATATCGAAGTTTCTATGCTGAGCCATCTAGGAGATGTCAATATGGCCAAGCCGCTCGCCAATGTCACCGTGCTGGAAATGGGCACGTTCATCACCGGTCCTGCCGCAGGCATGATGCTTGCAGACATGGGTGCGGACGTGATCAAGGTGGAACGGCCCGATGGCGGCGATCCGTTCCGTGCGTTTCGCGGCGGGTTCTACAGCCCGCATTTCCAGACGTACAACCGCAACAAGCGCTCGATCACGCTCGATACCCGTGGAGGTGCCGATCTGGAAGCGTTCGATCAGTTGATCGCCAAGGCCGATGTCTTCATCCAGAACTTCCGTCCGGGTGTCGCCGACAAGATCAATGTCGACCCCGAGCGGCTGCGCAGCATCAATCCGCGGTTGATCTATCTGTCGATCTCGGGCTTCGGCGCGACCGGTCCTGATCGTGATCGCCCGGCGTTCGACACGGTGGCACAGGCGGCAAGCGGTTTCCTGCGGCTGCTAGTCAACCCTGAAAATCCCCGCGTCGTCGGACCCGCGCTCGCCGATGCGATCACCGGCTTTTACGGCGCCTATGGCGTGCTCGCCGCGCTGCACGAGCGCGCGAGCACCGGAAAAGGCCGGCTGGTCGAGGTTTCGATGTTCGAGGCGATGACGCATTTCAATCTCGACGATTTCACCCATTATTTCTCCGACGACCAGGTGATGGGCCCCTACAGCCGCCCCAACGTCTCGCAATCCTATGTCTTCCAGTGCGCTGGTGGCGATTGGCTGGCGCTGCACATGTCATCGCCGCCCAAGTTCTGGGAGAACCTGGCAACCGCCGTCGGCCAGCCCGATATGCTGGCACGGCCCGAGTTCGCCAGCCGCGACGCGCGGATCGCCAATTACGAAAAGGTCGCAGCCTTCCTCGCGCCCTTGTTCGCCGCGCGCAGCCGCGCCGACTGGTGCGCGACGCTTGAGCAGCTCGAGGTTCCGCATTCACCGGTCTATTCCGCGCCCGAGGTGATCGCGACACCACAGGCGCAGCATCTGGAGCTTTGCATCGAGGACCCCGATGGCCCGCATGGCCGGTTCCGTACCATCCGGTCGCCGGTCAGCTTCGATGGCGAGCGCGCAACGAGCGTGACCGCGCCCCCGATGCTGGGCCAGCACAACGAAGAAATCCTGGGGGCCAGGACCCCGGGATTGGCCGATACTTCCGCCGCTGCGGAGTAAGGCCGCTGTACGCGCCTGACAGCATAACCTTGTCTGCACCCGGCACACAGGCTAGCGCTGCTGCGATGCAAGATGTGTCCCAGCCCGGCAAGGCCAAGCCCGAGAAAGACAGCGAATATCTGTCGACCCTCGAACGCGGGCTCAAGGTGCTGCGCGCGTTCGATGCAATGCATCCCGAAATGCAGCTGAGTGAGGTCGCACAGGTTACCGGGCTCAGCCCCGCCGTCGCGCGGCGCTGTCTCAATACCCTGGTGCAGCTGGGCTATGTCGCGCAGTTCGGGCGCAAGTTCCTGCTGCGGCCCGAGGTGCTGTCGTTCGGCACCGCGTATCTGTCATCGATGAATGTCGAGCAGGTCATCCTGCCGCCGCTGCAGAAGTTGCGCGACGACACCGGCGACAGCGCGTCGATGGCGGTGCTGTCGGGGACCGATATCCTGTATGTCGCGCATGTCTCGACCAACCGCCGCATCCGGCTGGGGGCGACGGTCGGCACGCGCTTCCCGGTACACGCCACCTCGCTGGGCAAGGTGCTGCTTGCGTTCCAGCCTGCGCCGGTGATCGCGCAATACATGGCCGATGTCAGCCTGCAGCGCTTTACCGAGCGGACGGTGACGAGCGCCGAAGCTATGGAGCAGCGGTTGCAGGGCGCGCGCGAGACCGGCTATGATTCGGCGCTCGACGAGCTCGATTACGGCATCGTTTCGGTCGCGGTTCCGGTGTTCGATGCCAGCCGCAACGCGATCGCCTCGATCAACTGCTCGACCTCGACGACGCGGATATCGCAAGACGAGCTGGTCCGCACCCGGCTGCCGATGTTGCGTGAGGCAGCTGCCGAAATCGGCAACGCGCTCCAGCGCTGGCCGACGCTGATGCACTCGCTCCAGCAAAACTGATCTGATCCCATCACCGATGCCAAGCAACGTCGCCAGGCGGTGGCGAACCAAGACCTGTGGGCGAGTTCGCACAGTGCTTTAAAACTTCGCATAGCGAACTTGACTTCGTATTACGAACAATTTATCTCGAGATCATAACCCGCGCGCAGTGTCCCCAATCATCTTGGCCTGACGTAGCGGGACATCACAGGATGAGGGGAACTGGTGGTATGTCCGTCATTTGGAACAAGATGCTTCTGGCAGGTTCGGCGTCGGCTCTGGCGCTGGCGATCACACCTCCCGCGTTTGCGCAGGACCAGTCTGCCCCCGATGAATCTGCAGACGACGGACAGATTGTCGTTACCGCGTTGCGCCGCGACACCAACCTGCAGGATACCCCCGCTGCGATCACCGTCTTCAATGCCGAATCGATCGAGAACGCCGGGATCGACAAGGCGGCTGACTTTATCGGCCTGACTTCGAACGTTCAGCTGATCGAAACCCAGAACGCGGGCAACGCCTTCGTCATCATCCGCGGGATCACCCAGAACCGCAATTCCGAGCCCTCGGTCGCCGTGGTGGTTGACGGAGTGCAGCAGGTCAATGCTGCCCAGTTCAGCCAGGAATTGTTCGATATCGAGCAGATCGAAATCCTCAAAGGCCCGCAGGGCGGCCTCTATGGCCGCAACGCGATCGGCGGGGCGATCATCATCAACACCAAGCAGCCCAGCGATGAATTTGAGGGGCGGGTATTTGCCGGGATCGACAACGGCTTTGGCTACACGCTGCGCGCAGGGGTTTCGGGCCCGATCAGCGATACGCTGAAATTCCGCCTGTCGGGATCGTACCGCGACACCAATGGCTATATTCCCAATTCCTTTCTGGGCGAGGATGCCGATCCGCTCGAGGATATCTCGCTGCGCGGCAAATTGCTGTGGACGCCGACCGATAGCCTGACCGTCGATCTGCGCGCCTCGATGTCGCTGCTGCGCACCCAGGCGCTGTATTACAACATTGTCACCGACGTGAACGACACCAGCCTGCCGGTGCGGGTAAACAACGCCGGGCAGAACGACCGCGACATCTACAATGTCTCGGCCAAGATCGATTACGAGGGCGACTGGGGCAAGATCACCTCGGTCACCTCGTACGACACGCTGACCGAAATCCTCACCGGCGACGCGTTCGACTTCCTGCCGATCGAGGAATCCTTGTTTTTCCAGATCCTCGGCTTCGATCTCAACCAGAGCCAGTTCCTCGATGTCGAGGCGTTCAGCCAGGATTTGCGCATCCAGTCGCCCGATGGCCAGGCGTTCGAATGGACCGTCGGCGGCTACTTCATCGACACCAAGCGCTATATCTCAACGGGCAACATGGTCGACACCGGCAATGGCGTGTTCCCGGTGTTCCGCACCCCCAGCACCAACCCGCTCAACCCGCAGGCGTCGTTCCTGGCGGATTCGCAGAACAACTTCGCCTGGGCGGGTTATCTGAACCTTGGCTACAAGTTCTCCGACGCCTTCCGCGTCGATGCCTCGCTGCGTTACGACAAGGACCGCCGCCGCAACCGTACCTTGACCCCGCTGGCGTTCATTCCCGTGGTCCCCGGCTTCCCTACCGGCACGCCGGGCGAGGTGCGCCGCGAGACCTTCGATGAATGGCAGCCCAAGGTCACGCTGACCTACAAGCCGGTCGAGAATGTCACGATCTATGGCGGTTATGCCCGCGGCTTCCGTTCGGGCGGGTTCAACCAGACCGGCGTCGGTGCGGTGGCAGCAGGCACCGGTGTCGTTGGCGTGGGGGATATCTATGAGGCCGAAGTCGCCGATACCTTCGAGCTTGGCGTCAAGACCACCCTGTTCGACCGGATGTTGACGCTCAACGCCAGCGCCTACACCACCAAGTCCGAAAACGGCTATTTCTTCGTCTTCCTCGCCGCCAACTCGACGCAGAACCTGGGCAACGTTCCCGAGGTCCGGCTGCAGGGCTTCGAGATCGACGGAACGCTGCGTCCCGCACGCGGGCTGGACATCAACTTTGGCCTCGGCGTCACCTATAGCGAGATAAAGGAATTCCCCGATCCCACCGTGATCGGCAACGAGGCGCCGTTCATTTCGCGCTACACGATCAACCTGGGCACGCAATATGAGAGCAATCTGGGCGACAGCGATCTCAAGGGCCGCATTCGGGTTGATTACAACCGCACCGGTAAGACCTGGTTCGATGTGCCCAATTCGACCGTGCGGCGTCCGGTCGATCTGGTCAACGCGCGGCTGACGCTCGATGGCGGCGCATGGTCGCTGACCGGCTTTGCCGATAACCTGTTCGACGAACGCTACAATGCCGAGTTCTCGCCCGGAGGCTTCGTGTTCAAGGGCCGTCCGCGCGTCTTCGGGCTCGAGGCGCTCTACAAGTTCTGATCTTAACGACGACGGGAAAACACCAGTGGCACGCATCCTTATCCTCTATTATTCGGGCTATGGTCACACCGAGGTGATGGCGGGTGCCGTCGCCGATGGCGTCAACGCGGTCGAAGGCTGCGAGGCGGTGATCAAGCGCGTGCCTGAACTGGTGTCGGACGAGGTTGCCGCCGCAGCGCACATGAAGCTTGATCAGGCCGCGCCCTTTGCCAGTCCCGAGGAGCTTGCCGACTATGACGGTATCATCTTCGGCACGCCCACCCGCTTCGGCAACATGGCAGCGCAAATGCGCAACTTCCTCGACCAGACCGGCGGGCTGTGGGCCAAGGGCGCATTGGTCGGCAAGCCGGGCAGCGTGTTCGTCTCGACTGCCAGCCAGCATGGCGGCCAGGAGACCACGATCACCTCGTTCCACACCACTTTGCTCCACCACGGGATGATCGTGATCGGCCTGCCGTACAGCTTTGCCGGCAACACCATCATGACCGAAATCAGCGGCGGCACGCCTTACGGCGCCAGCACCATCGCGGGCGGCGACGGATCGCGGATGCCGTCCGAAAACGAGCTTGCAGGCGCGCGCTTCCAAGGCGAGCATGTGGCGAAAATCACGCTCAAGCTGGCCGCCTGACCGCCGGTTCTGGGGACACTTCAAGGAGGATGCGATGACCGTACTCGTCAACCGTTTGCACCACACCGCTTACACCACCCGCGACCTTGAAGCGACGCGCGCGTTCTACGAGGACGTACTCGGCTTTCCTCTGGTCGCAACCTATTGCGAGAAGGACGAACTGTTCGGCAAGGAGCGCACCTATTGCCACTGCTTCTTCGCGATGAAGGACGGCAGCGCGCTTGCCTTCTTCCAGTTCGCGAACGAGGACGATCAGGCCGAGTTCAGTCCGCCGATCCCCGAATCGCCGTTCCACCACATCGCGTTGCATGTCGATCAGGATGCGCAGGTCGAACTCGAACGCAGGATCGCTGCCGCCGGGATCGAAGAGCCGCGGACCTATATCCTCGAGCATGGCTATTGCCGGTCGGTCTACGTCAAGGACCCCAACGGCATGATCATCGAGTTCACCTGCGATGCGCCCGAGGCGCTCGACATCGAGGCGGACACCCGCGCCAAGGCTCGCGCCGAACTCGCGCGCTGGCTGGCGGGTGATCACAGCAACAACAACCCGTTCCGCAGCGCCGAAGCGGCCTGATCGGTGGCTGGCCCGGTCGGGACGCTGGGCTGCGCACACACCATGACCCCACCCGACGCGCGACTGGATGGCAAGACCTTCTGGCTCGATGTCGGCGATGGGCATGTGGCGGTCGAGCAGATCGGCAGCGGGCCTGCGGTCGTGCTGCTGCACGGCTGGACGCTCGACCGGCGGATGTGGATGCTGCAGGCCCGCGCGCTTGCTGGCCGCTTTACGCTGATCGCGCTAGACCGGCGCGGCTTTGGCCAATCCACCGCGCAGCCCGACCGCGCGCGCGAGGTCGATGATCTGGCGCGGCTGGCCGATCAGCTGCAGCTTGAGAGCTTTCATCTGGTCGGGATGTCGCAGGCAGGCGCGACCGCGATCGCGTTTGCGCAAAGGCACCGCGCGCGCGTCGCGTCGCTGGTCCTGCAGGGTATTTCGCTTGCCGGTATACCGGATCATTCCAACGCATCGGACCGCATACCGCTGGCCGATTATGCCGAGATGGTGCGACTTGGGGCGCTCGCTTCGATGAAGCGCCATTGGGCAGGGCACCCACTGATGGCGGGGCTGTCGGGCGAGGCGGCGGAAATCGGCGCTGCGATGCTCGCCGATTATGATGGCCGCGACTTGCTGGCAGGCGCTGCGGGTCCATCGGCGCGCCTCGAAAGCGTCGCCGCGCTGACCGTGCCCGTGCTGGCGATCACCGGTGACGAGGACACGCCATGGCGCCGCTCGGTGACCCAGGCAGTGGCGCGCACCGCGCCGCTGGGCCAGGCGCGGTTCGTCCGGGCGGGCGGCCATGTGTGCAACATGTCGCATCCGCAGGAATACAACGCCGCTTTATCCGCTTTCCTTACCCGGCCGCTGCTGCCGGTCCCGTCTGCTGTCAACGATTGATCCGCCCCATTTCGAGCTATGGAGACTTCTGCAATGCCCGCGCCCGACCGCTTTCTCACCACGCATGTCGGCAGCCTGCCGCGGCCCGAAGCGCTGCTCGAACTGGTCTTCGCGCGCGAAGGCGGAGAGCCGGTTTCCGAGGCTGACTTCGATGCCGCGGTCGAGCAGGCTACCGCTTATGTCGTCAAGCGTCAGATCGAGGCCGGGGTCAGCATCGTCAACGATGGCGAGCAGTCCAAGCCAAGCTATGCCACCTATATCAAGCACCGGCTCTCGGGCTTCGGCGGCGAGGCGGGACAATATGAATTCGCCGATCTCGAGGCCTTCCCCGGCGCGAAGGCGCAGGTGTTCGGCAACACGGGCCGCGCCCGGCGGACCGCGCCGGCGTGCACCGCGCCGATCACAGTGATCGATATGGAAGCCCCGCGGATCGATGCCGAGCGGCTGCAGCGACTGGCAAATGGCCACGCCACCTTCATGTCGGCGGCGTCGCCGGGCGTTACCGCGTTGTTCTTTCCGAACCAATATTATCCGAGCGACGAGGCGTATGTCTTCGCGCTCGCCGAGGGGCTGCGCCACGAATACGAAACCATCGCCGCTGCCGGCATAACCTTGCAGGTCGATTGTCCGGACCTCGCGATGGGCCGCCACGTGCAGTTCACGCATCTCAGCCTCCAGGACTTTCGCAAGCGCATCGGTATGAACATCGCCGCGCTCAATCATGCGGTGCAGAACATCCCGGCCGAGCAATTGCGCATGCACCTGTGCTGGGGCAACTACCCCGGCCCGCACCACTGCGACGTGGCGCTGGGCGAGATTGCCGATATCGTCTGGACGGCCAAGCCGCAGACCGTGCTGATCGAGGGCGCAAACCCGCGCCACGCGCATGAATTCGCGTTTTTCGAGCAACACCCGCTGCCCGAAGGCAAGATCCTGTGCCCCGGAATGGTCGAGCCGCAGAGCCCGTATATCGAGCATCCCGAGCTGATCGCGCAGCGCATCGGCCGCTATGCCGATCTGCTGGGTTGCGAACGGGTGATCGCGGGCGTGGACTGCGGCTTTTCGGTCCATGCGGGAAGCAACAGCCTCGATCCCGAGATCGTTTGGGCCAAGCTTGCCGCGCTGTCGGAAGGCGCGAGCATCGCCAGCGCGCGCTACTGGTAACGTTTCAGCGCGCGTCGAGGCACTGGCGCACTTTGCGTGCCAGCATATCGCGGGTGTAGGGTTTGCTCAGCAATTTGACCCCGGCCTCCAGCGTCCCGCCGTTGACGATGCCCTTTTCGGCATAGCCCGAGGTGAACAGCACCGCCAGGCCAGGGATCAGCTTGGCTGCGCGCTTGGCGAGCTCGTGGCTCTGTACAGGGCCCGGCATCACGACATCGCTGAACAGCATGTCGATCTTCGTGCCGCTCTCGACGATCGCCAACCCGGCAGCGGCATGTCGCGCGGTCAGCGTGGCATAGCCCAGTTCGTTGAGCAGCGCGGTGACGGTCGAGCGGACATCGTCATCGTCTTCGACCACCAGAATCGTTTCGCTTCCGCCCGCAACGATGTCGTCGACCTGCTCGGCCTGCGCCGTGTCCGGAGCGATCGACCGGGGCAAGTACATGCGGAAAGTCGTGCCGACCCCTTGCTCGCTGTAGACCGTAACATGCCCGCCAGACTGCTTGATCAGCCCGTAGACCATGCTGAGCCCTAGACCTGTCCCCTTGCCGACCTCCTTGGTGGTATAGAAGGGCTCGAAGATGCGCTCGCGCACTTCGGGCGGCATTCCGGTGCCGGTGTCGGTGAGCGACACCATCACATATTCGCCGGGGGCAACGTCGGGATATCTGCTGGCGAACAGGTCATCCACCGCCGCATTCGCAAGTTCGATGGTGAACATGCCACCGTCGGGCATCGCATCGCGTGCGTTGATCGCAAGGTTGAGGATGGCGTTTTCGAGCTGACCTTCGTCGACGAAGCAATCCCACAGGCCGCTGTCGGCGACAGACTTGAGCGCGATCTGTTCGCCCAGTGCGCGGTGCAGCATGTCGCCCAGATTGCCCATCAGCCGGGACAGGTTGACGGGCCTTGGCGCCAGCGGTTGCTTGCGGCTGAAGGCAAGCAGCTGCTGTGCCAGCTTGGTGCCGCGCGCAACGCCTGACAGTGCCAGCTCGACGCGCTGGCGGGCACGCTCGTTGCCGGCGACATCGCGGCCAAGCAGCTCCAGGCTGCCACCGATGATCTGGAGCAGGTTGTTGAAATCGTGCGCGACCCCGCCGGTAAGCTTGCCCACCGCTTCCATCTTCTGGGCGTGGCGCAACTGCGCTTCGGCAGCGTCGCGTTCGGCCAGCGCTTTTTCGACCTGAGCCTTGAGCTCGGCGTTGAAATTTTCGCGCGCTGCCCGTGCTTCCAGTTCGGTGGTGATGTTCTTGACTTCGATGACGGTGCCGATGGCTATGCCTGATCCGTCGCGGATAGGGCTTGCGGAATAGGCGACAGGATAGAAGCTGCCATCCTTGTGGACGAAGACCTCTTCGCCCTGCATCTGATTGTCTTCGGGCAGCGCCCGGTCGATGGCGCATTCATGCAGCGGGAAAGGCTCTCCACCGGGCCGGGTGTGGTGGATGACATCGTGCAGGATGCGGCCTTCGATCTCGTCGAAGCGATACCCGGTCAGCCGTTCGGCGGCTTCGTTGAGATAAATGCACTGCTGCCGGTCATCCATCAGAAACACCGCCATCGAGGTGTTGTTGAGCACGGTGTCGAGCCGGTTGGTGACGCTCTGCAGTTCGCTGAGCGTGCAGTTGCGCTCAGTGACATCCTCGATCGCTGCGTAGAAAACCTTTTGCTGTTGATCGACCAGCAGTTGCAACCGCACCGCGACGTTGTAATCGCTGCCGTCCTTGCGCCGGTGCACGGTCTCGAATGCCAAGACCTGCTTTTCTCCGATCAGAAGCGGCGCGATCAGTGCGCGGAACCCGGCCTCGTCGATCTGCGGCTTGATATCAATCGGGGTCAGTGACCGCAGCTCTTCCATCGTATAGCCAAGGTTCTCGCGCGCGCCGCGGTTGACCAGAATGAAATTGAGTGTGCCGGCATCGAACAGGAATGCTTCGCTGACCGCATCCTCGACAATGCGGCCGAGCCGTTCGACGCTGGAAGACGACTTGAGCCGCTCGAGTTCGGCTGCGGCGCGCCCTGCGAACAACTCGAGGATCAATGCGGGCTGGATCTGTTCGTCGATCGGGGCATCGTGCAACACCGACAGCAGGCCGATGAGCTTGCCATTGCCGGAATGCAACGGCACGCCGAGATAGCTCTCGACACCCATCTCGGCCAGCATGGGATCATCGGGGTATTGCGCGATGGCGTTGGAGCGGACGAAGCAGATCTGGTTCTGGGCCACGTCTGCGCACGGCGTGCCGCGCAGGGCATAGTCCGTATTCTCTTGCAGCGCGCCATCTGCCCAGAACCGCACGGTGCGTGCAGTATCGGGCAGATCAGGATCGACCTCGGCAATCATTACCCAGCGGACCTTGAGCGCTCCGGCAAGCACCTCGACCGCCTTTTCGAGAAAGGGTTCGCCGACCAGCCGCGCGCAATCGATCAGCGGCTGCTGGATATTGCGGACCCGCAGCTTGCGCGAGATATCCCTGGCAACCAGCCAGAACCCATTGATGGCGCCATCGTCCAGAATGACCGGTGAGATGCAGACGCTCAGGGTCGTGGGGGCGCCGTTATGGTGGTGCGCGACCAAATCGCGGGTGTTATCGTCTGCGCTGGCCGAAACCTGATCGTGACTTTGCAGAGCAAGGTCGGTCAAGTCGGGAATGATCTGCGTGATGGAGTGTCCAACGATATCTTCGCGCAAATGGCCCAATGCTTCGGTTGCCGCCGCGTTCCATGCCTGGACGATCCCATCGGCGTTCAGCGAGATGACGATGTCGGCACTGTAATCGAACGCAGCGTAAGGGTTCGCGGGAGGCTTGCTGGTAACGGTGGAGGCCATTGTCTTGTTTTGCCCCTTCTGGCCTGGCCCAACCTCATAAACCTGCGCAGGTCGATTGGCTAAAGGCCCGAGCCGGTCGAAGGTTCCGCAATCGCGTATTTGATACGGTATATTCCTGGTCGGCAAGGCTGTCTCCAACAATATCGTTTACATGCGTGGTCGAATCGATTACGCCCGTGGTCGCAATTTGTGAAAGGCAGTGATTTCATGGCCCCCGAACGTATCAGCGATGCCGAGCATGCGGTCATGGAGGTGCTGTGGCAGCGATCGCCGATGACTGCCGCGGATGTTGCCGATTCGCTGGCCGACGCCCGCGACTGGACCTTGCAAACGGTCAAGACGCTGCTCTCGCGGCTCGCGAACAAGGGTGCGGTGTCGTATCAGCAGGAAGGCCGCCGGTATCTCTACAGCCCGATTTTGGCGCGAGAAGACTATGTCGGCGACGAATCGCGGCGGTTGGTCGATCGTCTGTTCGGCGGCCGCGCCGCGCCGCTAATCGCGCATCTGGCAGAGCAGCAGGAATTCACGGCGGAGGATCTCGCCGAAATCGAGCGGCTGATCGGGGAGTTGAAGTCATGAGCGGGGACGGACTTGTCAGCGATTGGCTGGCGGAATTTGCACATGGTGTGGCCGGGCAGTGGCTGGTCGAAACCTTGGTCGTGACCGCGGCGCTGCTGGTGCTGGTGCTGTTGCTGCGGCGACCGGTGGCGCGGCATTTCGGTGCCGAGATCGTGTACATGCTCTGGGCGATTCCGCTTGCGCGGCTGTTCATGCCGCCGGTGGTCCAGACGATCGAGGTGCCGGTCAGCGAACCTGCACCGGCTGCGGTTGATAGCACCGCCGCCATGGCGATGCCGGTTGCCGATCTGGCCACGCCAATCGACGCCGTGCCCGAAGCTGCGTTTGCCAACGGGCTTTTGCTCGATTCCGACTGGTTCGTGATCGGCGTCACCGTCTGGCTGTGCGGTGCAGCGATCTTCCTGATCGCGCAACTGTCGGCCTATCTGCAGAACCGGCGAGAGTTGCTTGAAGATGCGGTCGAAGTCTCGCGGATCGATGGCATCCGGGTGATCGAGATCGCCGGGATTTCAGGCCCATTCGCCTTCGGGCTGTGGCGGCGGTACATCGCGCTGCCGATCGGCTTTACCAAGGCATACAACCCGATGGAGCGCGAACTGGCACTGGCGCACGAACGCTCGCACCACCGGGCGGGCGATCTGTGGGCCAATTTTGCCGCGCTCGCGATGCTGTCGCTGCACTGGTTCAACCCCGTTGCGTGGATGGCTTGGCGTGCTTTCCGCTTCGACCAAGAGGCTGCCTGCGATGCCCGGGTGCTGCGCCGCCGCTCGGCTGCCGAGCGCACTGCTTACGCCCGCGCCATCGCCAAGGCGGCGACCGGCCACACGCTCGCCTTTGCCAGCCCGCTCAATCCCAAGACCAAGATCGTCGAGCGGCTGAAGATCATGAAGCAAAAGGAAACCTCGCGCACCCGCAAGTGGCTCGGCGGAACGCTGATCGGCAGCGGTCTGGTCACCGCGATGGCGATGACTGCGACGGTCAGCTATGCGATCCAGCCGGTGGGCATGCCCGGTGCTCCCGAAACGCCCGGTACCCCGGCATCGCCGCAAGCGCCTGGCGCTCCGGCAGCGCCACAAGCACCAAGTGCTCCGCTCACGCCAGTGATCAAGGATGGCGTGTATATCTACACCGTCCCTCGCGGCGACAACACCATCGTCCTGCGGTTGGATCGTCCCACCGACCGGGCGGAGATCGAGCGCCGGGTTTCGGAAGCGGAAGCCTCCCGCGCGTTGGCGGAAGGCGACCTTGCGATGGCAGAGGGTGACCGGGCGATGGCGCAGGCCGATCGTGCCTGGGCACAGGCAGACCGTGCGGCGGCGGTGGCCGAAGCCAGGGCCGTTGCTTTCGATAGCGCCGAACGCACCCGGGCAGACGCCATGGATCGCGCGCGGCAGATGGTGGTGCGCACCGGATCCCCCGACAACTATGTCATCGAAATGGGGGATCGCCACAGCCTGCGGGTGCAGACCAGCAACTGCAAAGGCAAATCCGAGGCGGCCTCGTTCATGACCCACACCGAAACCAGGAACGGCAATGTCACGCGCACCAAGGTCGTCACCTGCGGTCAGGTCATGCCCGACGAGGCCCAGATCATGGCGCAGATCGAACGCGGAATGGTAGAGGCCAGCCGCAGCATGGCGGTCGCCCGCGCCGAGATCCGCAAGAACAGGTATCTAAGCGATAGCGAGCGCTCGGAGGCCCTGCGTGAACTGGACGAAGGGATGCGCGAACTGCGTACCGATCTCGCCGAGGCGCGGCGCGAAGTCCGCGCCGATCTGGCCGAAGCCCGCCGTGAGATGCGGGCTATGCCGGCTCCTCCTGCGCCTCCGGCCCCACCTTCCATCAGCCGCTGATGTCTGCCTTACGACTCACCAAATATCGCGCCGCCCCTTTCGCTTTGGCTCGATCGATGCCACTTAGGCGCGATGGAACTGCCTGCTGATCTTCCGACCGGTCTTGCCGAAACCATCGAGCCTCTGGTGCGCCGCGTGCTCGCGGGCAATCCGTCTGCGTTCACCTATACCGGTACCCAGACCTATGTCGTGGGCAACGGCAGCGATGTCGCGGTGATCGATCCGGGTCCCGCAGACCCAGACCATATCGCCGCGATCCTCGCCACCGTGGGCAGCGCAAAGATCGCCGCGATCATGTGCACGCATACCCACCGCGACCATAGCCCCGCCGCCGCGCCGCTCAAGCAACGCACCGGTGCTCCGATCATCGGCTGCGCGCCGCTGACGCTCAGCGACGACGGCCCCCGCTCGGACGAGGCGTTCGACACCAGCTATGCCCCCGACCGGGTGCTCAGCGATGGCGAAAGCGTATCGGGCGATGGCTGGACGCTGCAGGCGGTGGCGACACCTGGCCATACCAGCAACCATCTGTGCCTGGCGCTGGTGGAGACAGGCGCGCTGTTCACCGGCGATCACGTCATGGGCTGGTCGACCAGCGTCATCTCGCCCCCCGATGGCGATATGGCGGCATATATGGCGAGCCTTGCCAAGCTGCAGGAACGCTCCGACCGGGTCTATTACCCCGCGCACGGGCCCGCGGTCGAGAACCCCGCACAACTGGTGCGCGGCATGATGGGCCACCGCAAGCAGCGCGAACGCCAGGTGCTGCGCCAGCTCGAAAGCGGGCCGCAGACCATCCCCGACATGGTGCCGCAGATGTACAAGGGGCTGGATCAGCGCTTGTTCGGCGCGGCCGGACGATCGGTGCTCGCGCATCTGATCGATCTGGAGAACCGCAGGCTGGTCGCGCGCGATGGCGACGCATGGCGGCTGCTGGCCGCCGCTTAACAATTGGACTGCAGCTTGCGTGCAAGTTCGCTAGAGCATGCAGGTCGCTGATAAAGGGCTTTACGATCGATGACTGCACAACCCCGTGAGAACCTGTCTGGACTGGATCTGCGCGCCGAAATCGACCGGCTGCGCAAGGAGAGGAACGCCGTCATTCTGGCGCATTATTACCAGAAGCCCGAGATTCAGGACATTGCCGATTTCGTCGGCGATTCGCTCGAGCTGTCGCGGATCGCGGCGGAAACCGATGCGGACGTCATCGCGTTCTGCGGCGTCAAGTTCATGGCCGAGACCGCCAAGATCCTGAGCCCCGACAAGATCGTGGTGCTGCCCGACATGGACGCGGGCTGCTCGCTCGAGGACAGCTGCCCGCCCGACCAGTTCGCCGCGTTCCGCGCCAAGCATTCCGATCATATCGCGCTGACCTATATCAACTGCTCGACCGAGGTGAAAGCGCTGTCCGACATCATCGTGACGTCCTCGTCGGCCGAAAAGATCCTCAGCCAAATCCCGATGGACCAGAAGATCATCTTCGGCCCGGACAAGCATCTGGGTGGCTATCTGGTGCGCAAGCTGGGCCGCGAGATGCTGCTATGGCCCGGCGTGTGCATCGTCCACGAGGCGTTCAGCGAGACCGAACTGCTCAAGCTGAAGGCGCAATATCCCGATGCGCCGGTCGCCGCGCACCCCGAATGCCCCGCGCACATCATCGATCATGCCGATATGGTGGGTTCGACCAGCGCGATCCTCAAATTCGCCAAGGAAACCACGAGCACCACCGTGATCGTGGCGACCGAGCCGCACATAATCCACCAGATGGAAAAGGCGGTTCCCGAAAAGACCTTCATCGGCGCGCCGGGTGCGGACGGTAACTGCAACTGCAACATCTGTCCGTATATGGCGCTCAACACGATGGAGAAGCTTTACGTCGCGCTGCGCGATCTGACGCCGCGGATCGAGATGGACGAGGAACTGCGGCTCAACGCCAAGAAGTCGCTCGACCGAATGCTCGAGATGGCGAGCAGCACAGTGGGGCAGGGCGATCTGGGTCGGCCCGATCTCGCGCACCAGGACTGAGGATAGGCATTCAGCCCTTCAGGGCTGAATGCACCGCATTGCGCCCTGCCATCGCCGCATAGAAGGCGAAGGCAGGCGCCATGTCGGCGTCGTAATCACCCGTCGGATAGATCACCGGGCCAAGGCCTGCGCGGCGGTTGCCATAGTCCATGAACCCGCAGACGATCGGCACGCCCGCGCCATGCGCGATCCGGTAGAAGCCGGTGCGCCACGCGGTGACCGACTTGCGGGTGCCTTCGGGCGCGATGGTGAGGATGAAGTCCTCGCGCGCGCCAAACTCCGCGATCATCTGCTGCACCATGTCGCCCGCCGCGCTGCGATCGACCGGAACCCCGCCCATCTGCCGCATGAAATTGTGGAACGGCCAGCGGAACAGCGACGTCTTGGCCATGAAATGGGTTTCCAGGCCAAGCTCGCGGGTAACGCCCATGTAGTTGGGGAAATCCCAGTTGCTGGTGTGCGGCACCGCGATGATGATGTAGCGGCGCTCGGGCGGCGGGGTGCCGATCGCCTCAAAGCGGTGGCGGCGATAGACGAACATCATCAGCGCATACAGCGCGCGGGCCGCCCAGCCCAAATGCGCGGTGGAAAGCTTACGCGGCCGGGAAGGCTCAGGCTGACTCGCGTTCATCATCCGTCCCCACACCTGATGCAGGGCTTTCCTTGCGGCGTGATCGCCGCGTGCCGCTGTCATGAAATCGCCTAGTGGCGCAAACCGCTGGCCAGATCAATTACCGTTACGGCATCTTTTGTTGGCGCCGGAACGGCCAGTCGGTGACGCCGCCCACCCATAAAGCCCACCAGATGATCACCGGCTGCAGCACCAGGCGCGGGCCGTGATAGGCCCAGGGCAAGGTCCGCCCGCCGACCGCGATATCGCCGAAGGCGTGGTTGATGTTGGCGGGCCACACGCACAGCGCATAAAGCGCAAGCCCGATCCCTGCCGCATAGCGCAGCCGGGGAACCATCAGCCCGATCGCGCCTGCGATCTCGGCGACGCCGGTCAGGAAGATCACGTCTTCGGGAAACGGCACCCAGCCCGGCGTGATTGCGAGGAACCCGCCGGGCGAGCGGATGTGGATGACCCCGGCCGCGAAATAGATCAGCGCCAGCAGCCAGCGAAATCCGGTGCGGACAGCGGACTGGCGCGGCATATGGATCAGCGCTTGCGGACGAACTCGGCGCGCAGCACCAGACCCTTGATGCCATCGAAACGGCAATCGATCTCCTGCGCGTCGCCGGTCAGCCGGATCGACTTGATCACGGTGCCGCGCTTCAATGTCTGGCCCGCGCCCTTGACCTTGAGGTCCTTGATCAGCGTCACCTGGTCGCCGTCGGCGAGCAGGGTGCCTGCCGAATCGCGGACTTCGACCGCCTCGTCCTCAGACGCGGCGACGGTCAGATCGCCGGGGGCGACCCATTCGCCGGTCGCTTCGTCATAGACATAGTCGTCGCTGTCGCCGCTGTGCATCGGTCGGTTCAGCTCTTGAGCGTGACGATGGAAAGGCCGCCGGGCTTGGTCGACGGGTTCGATGCGTTCTGCGGCTTGGGCTTTTCGGCCTTGGGCTTGCGGGTCTCGCGATTGGTCTTCTTCTGGCCTTTTGCCATGGTCTGTTCCTTGTCCAGGCGCAGCGCCCGGACGCCTGCTATAAACCCTGTCGGCTTCAAAAGCGCCTGAAATCTGTGCCTGCAATCGGACGGGCGCCTACCAGCCCCAGGGTGCTGGCGGCGGCGCTATCGGTTGGCTCAGATCGAACTCGACGCGGAAGTTGCGTGCATTGGGGCCGTCGGGGCGGCGTAGCGCATAGGCATAGGTGTCTGCGTCGATGTCCACGACCCAGCGGTTGGTCACCGACCCGGTGAGCCCCTGTGCGCGGAACATCGCGATGCTTTCGGCATCGACCGGGAACGTCTGCTGGCTGGGTGTGCCGACCGTGGCGGTATCGCCGCCGTACTGGGTGATCTTGTCGATGCTGCCGTCCTCGTGGCGGTGGTCGTGCTTGAGGCGGAGGCCGGTCCCGGTGCGGGTGATGATCCAGGTGCGCGAGCGGTTCCAGCCGCCACCTTCGGTGCCGACATGGAACGGAATTTCCATCCGGTCGGCGCTGCACGAGCGGAAATGGACGATCATCGGCTTGCCCGCCAGATCGGAATCGGCGGCGTCGGTGCTCACCAGTCTGCCGGGATAGGCCTTGCCGCAATGCTGTGCGAGGTTGGCGAGGAACGCGGCTTGCGGGTCATCGGCGGGCGCGGTGGTGGCGCAACCGGCGAGCGCGAGCAGCAACGGAATGAGGGCGAGCGGGGTGGGATGTGATGTCATCGCGCCACGCTGGCGTATTAAGGCGGTGTTGTCGAGCCGAAGCAATCCCTTTCCGGTCCCCTGCGAAGGCAGGGGCCCATCATCGGACAGTCCCTTTGCCAAACAACCGGTGCATCGAACGCACTT
Source organism: Blastomonas aquatica (assembly GCF_014639875.1). Classification (GTDB taxonomy): domain Bacteria; phylum Pseudomonadota; class Alphaproteobacteria; order Sphingomonadales; family Sphingomonadaceae; genus Blastomonas; species Blastomonas aquatica. Next base: position 137,856 of record NZ_BMGD01000005.1, read on the forward strand.
GCAGGAGATGGGCCCCTGCCTTCGCAGGGGAACCGGTTCACGCTTGGGGATCGATGATCTCGGCGGCCCTCACCACCTTCACCCGCTTCTTCCGCGCGGACGCGGGCTTGTTGGCGCGGTGCTTGAGCGCGGCTTTGGGCGCGGGGGCGTCGGGGCCATCGGGCTTGGGCTTGAACCGGCACAGATCGATTACCGGGCAGCGCCAGCATTCGGGCTTGCGCGCCTTGCAAATATAACGCCCATGCAGGATCAGCCAGTGATGGCCGTGGACGCGAAACGGGCCGGGGGTGCCCTTGTCGAGCGCGCGTTCGACATCGAGCACCGTGCGCCCCGGTGCCAGGCCGGTGCGGTTGCCGACGCGGAAGATATGCGTATCGACCGCGAAGGTCTCCGCCCCGAACGCGGCGTTGAGCACGACATTGGCGGTCTTGCGCCCCACCCCGGGCAAAGCGGTGAGCGCGTCGCGGTCATTGGGCACCTCACCTTCATGCCGCGCGATCAGCGCTTCGGACAGTGCGATCACGTTCTTGGCCTTGGCGTTGAACAGCCCGATGGTCTTGATGTGCGCCTTGAGCCCGTCCTCGCCGAGTTCGACCATCTGCTGCGGCGTCTTGACCAGCTCGAACAGCGCGCGCGTCGCCTTGTTGACGCCGACATCGGTCGCCTGCGCCGAGAGCACGACTGCGACCAGCAGCTGGAAATGGTTGCCATATTCGAGCTCGGTCACCGGCGCGGGGTTGGCCTCGGCCAGCCGCCGGTAGAATTCGAAGGTGTCGGCCTTGTTCATGCCGCGCCTTGTGCCAGAGCCGCATCCACTGCGGCAAGCGCGTGCAGCGTGGTGGTGTCGAACAAGAGCACCGGGCTGTCGCTCTGGTCGACCAGCAGCATGATCTCGGTGCACCCCAGGATGATCGCCTGCGCGCCCTTGTCCGCCATCCGGTGCATGATCGCACGGTAGAGCGCGCGCGATGGCTCGGTGACGACGCCGCAGACCAGCTCGTCATAAATGATGCGATGGATGGCGCTGCGGTCTTCGGGACCCGGCGTGATCACCTCCAGGCAAAGGTTTTGCTCCAGCCGATCGCGCAAGAACCGCTGCTCCATCGTGAACGCGGTGCCCAGCAGGCCCACTTTGGTGATTCCCTGTTCGGCAATCGCCCGGCCAACCGGATCGGCGATGTGCAGCAGCGGAATGGCGATCGCGTTCTGCACCGCATCGGCCATCAGATGCATCGTGTTGGTGCAGATCACCAGCAGCTGCGCGCCTCCGCGTTCGGCCTGTAGCGCGGCTGCGATCATCCTCTCGGTCAGCGCGTCCCAGTCGCCCGCGTGCTGCAGCGCTTCGATCTCGGCGAAATCGACCGACACCATCACGATGGGCGCGCTGTGCGTGCCTCCCAAACGGCGGCGCGTCTCTTCGTTGATCAGCCGGTAATAATGCGCCGAGCTCTCCCAGCTCATCCCGCCCAGCAGGCCGATGGTCCGCATCAAGCCGGTCACGGATTGGACGAAGGGTCAGGCGTGGCGGCGGGAGGATTGGCGGCCTTCCACTCCATCGCGCGCCGGACGCGGCGTTCGACCGAGGGGTGCGAGTAGAACAATGCCTCCTGCACCGGGTGCGGGCGCGGATAGCGGTATTCGGCGGTCTTTACGAGCGCGCCTGCCAGTGCATCGGGAAGGTTGACCATCTGCAGCGAATAGGCATCGGCCTCGCTTTCGCTGATCCGGGTCAGCGTGTTGGCCACCGGCACCGCGAACACGCCGAGGAACGACAGCACGAACAGGAACACCGGCAGACCGCGCGGGTCGGCAATGTCGGTCGTCTGGCTGCCGAACAGCTTGGCAAACCGCGCGAACAGCCGGTCGGCGAGGAAGAAGAACAGCATTGCCAGCACGCTCAGCACCAGCACCGAGCGCCAGACATGGCCCAGCACGTAATGGCCGATCTCGTGCCCTGTGACCGCGCGGACCTCATCGAGCGAGGCCTGTTTGAGCGCGACGTCCGAGATCGCGATCCGCGCCGCGCTGCCCACGCCCGAGACGTTGGCGGTGAAGTTGTTCGACTGGCGCGAACCGTCATAGATGAAGATGCGGTCTTCGGGGATGTCGACTTGGCTTGCCATCTCCAGCACCGCATCGCGCACCGGGCCTGCGGGGATGGGCTCATAGTTGTTGAACAAAGGCTCGATCAGCGTCGGCGAAAGCAGCAGCACCGCCGACAACACGGCAGCGGAAAACCCGCCCGACCACAGCCACCAGCGTTTGCCGGTCTTGCGGATCAGCGCATAGATGCCGAGGAAGAACAATCCGCCGCCGATGACGCTGATCGCAATGCCGATCGCGTCCTGCATCAGGAAATCGCCCAGCGGCTGCTGGGTGCGGTCATACAGCCGTTCGTGGCCCCATTCGGCCCAGATGCTCCAGGGCAGGGTGATGATCGCCGAGACGAGGAAGAGACCGGCGGCAGTGGCGAAGGTGCGCAACGCCCAACCGCGCTGCTCCATCCGTGCCCAGATGCGGTCGGTCAGCCCGAGCTTGACGATGATGATCGTTGCCAGCGCTGACACCAGCAACCCCCACAGGATCATCCAGTGACCATCCATGGTGTAGGCCGCCGCCTTGGCGAGCGCGTCTGCCCCCAGCCCGTCAATATAGGCTTTTGTCGCCGCTTCCGGATTGAATGCCATCCCGCCCCCGCTGTATTGGATAAATAACACAGCTAGGCTGTGCGACGGTGTCCGTCAAGCCAGCCCCAGCACCTGCGGCATCGTGTAGCGCCCGGCTGGCTTGCCGTGCAGCCACAGGCAGGCTTTCACCGCGCCGCGGGCGAACACCATGCGGTTCTCGGCGCGGTGGGTGAGTTCGATCCGCTCGTCGTCGCTGGCGAGGAACACGGTGTGGTCGCCCGCCACCGATCCACCGCGCAAGCTCGCAAAGCCGATCGCACCGCGCGCGCGCGCGCCGGTGACGCCATCGCGGCCGCGCTCGCTGTCCCGCGCCAGATCGATGCCGCGTGCCTTGGCCGCAGCCTCGCCGAGCAGCAACGCGGTGCCCGAAGGCGCATCGACCTTGTGGCGGTGGTGCATCTCGGCGATCTCGATGTCCCAGTCCTCGCCCAGCCGGGTCGCGGCCTCGTGCACCAGATGCGCGAGCAGCGTGACGCCCAGCGAGGTGTTGCCGGTCTGCAGCACCGCGATCTGGTCGGATGCGGTATCGATCAGCCAATGGTGGCGTTCATCGAGCCCGGTGGTGCCGATGACAATCGGGATGTTGGCTGCCATCGCGGCATCGAGATTGGCCTCGAGCGCGTGCGGCGAGGAAAAATCGACCAGCACGTCGCTTTGCTTCGCCAGCGCCAGCGGATCGCCGCCTTGGTCGATCCCGCCCGACGCGGTGGCACCAGCATCGGCGATCGCCGTCGCCAGCGCCTGTCCCATCCGGCCTGCGTTGCCGATAATTCCGATGCGCGTCATCGCTGTCCTGCTCATGCTCTGGGTTGTATCTGCGTTGGCCAATGCCTTAATGCATGGGCTATGGCAAAGATTCCCAGCATCGTCATCCTCACCGGCGCAGGCGTGAGCGCCGAAAGCGGCATCGATACCTTCCGCGCCGAGGGCGGACTGTGGGAGCAGCACCGGATCGAGGATGTCGCCACCCCCGAAGCCTTTGTCCGCGATCCCGATCTGGTGCTGCGCTTCTATGACATGCGCCGCGAATCGATCCAGACCAAGCAGCCCAACCCTGCACACGAAGCGCTGGCGCGGCTGGACGCGCAGTGGCCGGGTGAGCTGCTGATCGTCACGCAGAATGTCGATGATCTGCACGAGCGCGCCGGCGCCAACCGGCTGCTGCATATGCACGGCACGCATCTGACCGCATGGTGCCTCGCCTGCGACGCGCGGCCTGAATGGCGCGATCCGCTGATCCACCGGCCCGCCTGCCCCGAATGCGGCACGCCGGGGCAGTTGCGTCCCGATATCGTCTGGTTCGGCGAGATGCCGTACGAGATGGAGCGGATCTACGAGGCGGTTGGCAATTGCGACCTGTTTGTCTCGATCGGCACCTCGGGCGCGGTCTATCCCGCCGCCGGGCTGGTCCGCGAGGCACGCGCCCGCGGTGCGATGACGCTCGAGCTCAACCTCGATCCCAGCCAGGGCAGCCACTTCTTCCACGAATCGCGCCATGGCCCGGCATCGCTGCTGGTGCCGGCGTGGGTGGACGAGGTTCTGGGGTAAAGCCGACTCAAAAATCCTCCCCGAGCTTGTCTCGGGGAGGGGGACCGCCGACCGAAGGTCGGTGGTGGAGGGGAAGCGAGATAGTGTGCAGCTGAAGGTGGCGCGACCCCGCTGCCCCTCCACCACCCGCTACGCGGGCGGTCCCCCTCCCCCAGCGAGCTGGGGGAGGATTTGAAAACGCCTCACCCATTCACCGTCACCACCAGAAACAGTGTCCAGCCGATCGCGGCGGCATAGGTGATCCAGGTGCCAATGACGCCGACCGCGCGCAGCATCGGCGGTTTGCCGGCGCTGTGGGTCTGGTGCAGGCCGATGATGTGGGCCGCGCGGGCGCCCAGGAACAGCACCGCGAGCGCGGTCAGCGGCCAGTGGCTGGCGCTGGCGAGCTCAAGCAGGCCGATCAGGATCACGAACAGAGGCGCGTGTTCGGCAAGGTTGCCGTGCGATCGGCTGGCGCTGATCAGGCCTTGATCTTCAGCATCGCCAAACGCGGCCTGGGTGCGGAAGCGCGCGCGGACCGTGGCAATCGCGGTGGCGAGCAGCATGATCGCGCAGATCGCGGCGGTCAAAGCGGTGATCGGCAGTGTCATGGATCGGCCCCCCTCAGGTCAGGGTCCGACTATGCCGCTGGTGCGGCTTCCCCGCAAGCCTTGCAGGATGGGTCCTTGGCGATCTTCAGCGTGCGCCATAGCGGTTTGAGGCCATCGAACAGATGCAGCTTGCCCGCAGGATCGTCGCCAAAGCCCGTGATCGCGCGCACCGCCTCCATTGCGGCGAAGCTGCCGATCAGCCCGACCATCGCGCCCAGCACGCCCTGCTCGGCGCAGGTATCGCAATCCTCGGCATCGAACGCATCGCCGACGAAGCAGCGATAGCACGGGGCATCGGGGAGCCATCCGCGAAAGGTTCCGATCTGGCCCTGGAACCGCCCGATCGCCGCGCTGACCATTGGGATGTGCAATGCGGTCGCGGTGTCCGACACCAGCAGCCGGGTGGCGAAATTGTCGGTGCCATCGAGGATGACATCGGCGTCCGCTAGCAGTTCAGCGGCATTGGCGGGGGTGATCCGCTCGGTGATCGCGGTGACGGTGAGTTCGGCATCGAAGCTGCTCACCCAGTTTGCTGCAACTGCGGCTTTGGGTTGGCCGATATCGGCGGGCGTGAACAAGGTCTGCCGCTGGAGGTTGGAGATGTCGACGTGATCGTCATCGATCAGAGTGAGCCGCCCGATCCCGGCACCGGCGAGATACTGGAGAGCCGGGCAGCCGATCCCGCCCATGCCGACCAGCACGACATGCGCCGCAGAAAGCTTTGCGACGCCCACGCCGCCGATCTCGGGCAGCACGATGTGCCGGGCGTGGCGATTGAGCTGGGTGGGGGAGAGGGGCATGATTTCGCCGCTGTAATACCGAACGCGGATCAGTTCACCCGTTTTCCGGCGAAAGCCGGAATCCAGGGGCGATGTAGCGCAATCCCACTCCTGGGCTCCGGCTTTCGCCGGAGAACGGTATCTTTATTGGAGTGATATCTCGCTCAGCTCTCGAGCTGTTGCAGCAGCGCGCGGACGTCGCCGTCCATGTCGGCATCGCGGGTGCGCAGGTCCTCGATCAGGCGGACCGCGTGGATCACGGTCGAATGATCGCGTCCACCAAACTTGCGGCCGATCTCGGGGTAAGAACGCGGGGTCAGCACCTTGGCGAGATACATCGCGACCTGGCGCGGACGCACGACCGCACGCGCGCGCCGCTTGGAGGACATTTCAGAGCGGTCGACCTTGTAGAACTGGCACACGGCGCGCTGGATCTCGTCGATGGTGATCCGGCGGCGATTGGCGCTGAGCAGATCCGAAAGCTGCTCTTCGGCGAGCGGCAGCGTGACCTTCTGGCCGGTGATCTGGGCATAGGCCATCAGCTTGTTGAGACCGCCGACCAGCTCGCGGACATTGCGGCTGATGGTGCGCGCGAGGAACTCGATCACGTCTTCGGGCACATCGCCCATCCGCATCGTTGCGATCCGCGCGCTGATGATCGCACGGCGCAGTTCGATATCGGCAGGCTGGATGTCGGCGACCAGACCCATGGCGAGGCGCGAGAGCAACCTTTGGTCGACCCCGTCGAGTGCCTGGGGTGCGCGGTCGGATGTCACGACAAGGCGCTTGCCCGCGCCCAGGATCGCATCGATCGTGTGCAGGAACTCTTCCTGGGTCGAGTTCTTGCCGATGATGAACTGGATGTCATCGACCAGCAGCATGTCGAAGCCGCGCAGCCGCGCCTTGAATGCCATCGAATCGCCGCGCTGAATGGCGCTGACGAAATCGTTCATGAACTTTTCCGCCGGGCAATAGCAGATCCGCGCGCCCGGATTGACCTCGGCAAACGCATTGCCGATCGCGTGCAGCAGATGCGTCTTGCCCTGACCGGTTGCGGCCTTGAGGTAGAGCGGGCTGAACAGCGGCTTTTCCATCGCGGCCATCCGCTGCGCGGCGTTGAACGCCAGCACGTTCGACTGGCCGGTGATGAACCCACCGAACACCTGCGAGGGATCGAGCGAGATCCGGTTGCCAGCTTCGCCAAGCGGCGCGCGCGGCGCAGGCGCTGCCATCTGCGGGGCGGCGGCAGCGGCGCGGGGACGCGCAAGGTCGGTATCGCGCGGGGCCGCAGCGATCGTCACGCTGCGCACTTCGGGACGCACGATCTTCCAGGCGAGCGCCAGCCGGTCGGCGAAGCGCTCGCGAACCCAGTTGGCGGAAAATTCGGACGGCAGATGCAGGTTGAGCATGCCCGAGCCGGGATCGAAGCTTCCGGGGCGAATCGGACGGATCCATTGCGTATGGATCTGCGCGCCCAGGTCTTTCCTCAATCCTTCGCTGATTTCGTTCCAGTCTGCCGCCCAGTCGGCTGCACCGTTCGAATCATTCATGTCGATCATGCCGGTCACTGCCACTTCTTGGTTCTTGGTCATTGCTGACAAAACTCCGGCAACGCGAGAATGCGCGGGAACCGGGATTATATGGGATGTTGAGGACATCACTCTCACACGGGCGGGATACCTGCGCCAGTGACGTCACGGCCCCTCTAGTGGATGCACCCTCGGCCCGTGTCAGACCAGCGGGCCAGTGAGGACGAAGCGGGCAGCTGCATCGCGTGCAGCCCTGCGAGCATCGCTTCCAATGTCAGTTCCTGTGGCAATCCGACCCTGATACGCAACACTGGCTATCTCCCCACATCCGCACCGGCGGCAGGCAACGCGCCTGCTGCCGAACCTCATCTTTTCCGACCCGGACCAACCCCTGGCCCTTGTCGATCCGATGCCCCTCCACCAGCGCGCAAGACACCTGCACGAAAGGCTGTTACCCTTTCGATCCGCGATGCCTCATCCGTTGGTGCAGTTAAGAGCGGTGCTTGATCGCTCGCTCTCTGGAGCCTGATGTAGCGATGAAAAAACGAGTCGAGCAAGAGCGCCAGGGTAAAAAAAATGAAATAAAGACGCTTGACTCAGTTAACGTCTGGATATTGCTTGATTCACTGTAAAAACCATTGTTTTGCAATGACTTAGACAAAATCGGTTTTGAGGACCCCATGCGAATCGCGGGAATTGCTAGGCTTTGTCAAAACCGCAGGTGAAGGTTTTATGACCATCCTGTCATACGGCTGGCGACCGGTGTCACATGGCTGCAAACCATCACCAAACAGGAAAAATCCGCCGACCCGGTGCCGGGTGGCGGATATTCCGTTATCCGTAGCGTGGTGACCGGCTGCGGAGCGGGGGTGAGCCGCTACACGCAGACCTAGATCATGCCAGAGCGGCGACCCGCTTGGTCAGGCGCGAGAACTTGCGCGATGCGGTGTTCTTGTGGAGCACGCCCTTGGCGACGCCGCGAGCCAGTTCAGGCTGCGCGCTGGCCAGAGCCGCAGCAGCAGCGTCCTTGTCGCCGGCTTCGAGAGCCGATTCGACCTTCTTGACGAAGGTGCGGATGCGTCCGATGCGGTTGCCATTGACAATCGCCCGACGGTCGTTCCGGCGGATGCGCTTCTTGGCTTGCGGCGTATTGGCCATAAGTTCTCACACGTCTTTCATTCAGGCGATCACAGCATGATCGGTGGATTTTGGGTAAAAGCGTTGGGCCGCGATAAAGCTCTGCCCGCGCTTTGAAGCCGCTGCCGTTAGCGATTATCCGTTGGCGCGTCAACGCCAGATTGCCAAAGCAGTGCGCAAGCTCATATCACTTCTGGCAGGCGGAGCACCAGAAGGTGGAGCGGCCAGACTGGACCGTGCGCTGTACCGTACCGCCGCACGGGCAGGGCTCTCCCTCGCGGGCGTAAACCCGCCATTGCTTGGCGAAATAGCCCAATTGGCCATCGGGCCGGGCATAATCGCGCAAGGTCGATCCGCCCGCCGCGATGGCATCGATCAGCACCGATTTGATTGCCGCGACCAGAGGTTTGAGCTTGGCAGGACCAATCTGTCCGGCCGCGCGCAGCGGAGAGATTCGCGCCATGTTGAGCGCCTCGCAGACATAGATGTTGCCCAGGCCGGCGACGATTCGCTGATCGAGCAGCATGGCTTTGATGGGGGAGGCGCGGCCTTTGAGCCGCTCTCGCAAGTACGCGGGGGTGAAATCGTCGCCCAGCGGTTCGGGGCCCATCGCGGCGAAGCTGGGAAAGTTCGCAAGGAGCGCGGTCTCGACCAGATCGACCGACCCGAATCGGCGCGGGTCGAACAGCGAGAGCACTTGCCCCGAATCGGTCTCGATCACGAGATGGTCATGCGTCCCGATCTCTTCGGGGTCGATTCGCCAGCGACCCGACATGCCGAGATGGAAGATCATCGAATCGCCGCGGTCGGTGCCCAGCAGGCCATATTTGGCGCGGCGGCTCAGGGTCACGATCCGCGCCCCGGTCATCCGTTGGCCCAGATCGACCGGAAACGCACGGCGCAGATCGGCACGGCGCGTGATGACGCTGGTCAGGCGCACATCCTGCAGCACGGCGGCAAGCCCGCGCACGGTGGTTTCGACTTCGGGAAGCTCTGGCATGGACATTCCGGCGTTATCAGTCTTTGCGCTTGGTACAAAGATGCTTACATGCGGTGCCATGAGCGAGACAGTGCCCTTTGGCTATCAGGATATCGACCCGGCTGAAAAGCAGGGACGGGTTGGCGGCATCTTTTCGAGCGTGGCTGCCAAATACGACATCATGAACGATGCGATGTCGGGCGGCATGCACCGGCTCTGGAAGGACCGCTTCGTCCGCCGGGTCAAGCCGCGCGCCGGCGAGGACATTCTGGATATGGCAGGCGGCACTGGCGACATCGCCTTCCGCATGGTCAAGTCGGGCGCCAACGTCACCGTCGCGGATATCAACCAGGATATGCTCGATGTCGGCATCGACCGCGCGGTCGAACGCGGCGAGGACCGGCTGGTCTGGTCGTGCCAGGATGCAGAGGCCCTCAGATTCCCCGATCGCTGCTTCAATGCCTATACGATCGCCTTCGGCATCCGCAACGTCACCCATATCGACAGGGCATTGGCCGAGGCGCACCGCGTGCTGCGCTATGGCGGGCGCTTCTATTGCCTTGAATTCTCCACGACCGAATGGCCGGGCTTTGGCGAGGTATACGATGCCTATTCGCACCATCTGATGCCGCGGCTGGGCCAGATGATCGCGGGCGATGCCGACAGCTATCGGTATCTCGCCGAATCGATCCGCCGATTCCCCAAGCCGCCCGTGTTCGAGCAGATGATCAAGGACGCCGGGTTCGTATCGACCAGGGTCGAGCCGATTCTGGGTGGCGCGGTGAACATCCATAGCGGGTGGAAGGCGTGATGCAGCCGGGCCAGGGGTTCGGCATCCGCGCATGACCGCTCCGCGCACGCATATCTTCCGGCTCCTCAAATGGGGCCGCATCCTTGCGCGGCATGGTGCGCTCAAAGGTCTGGAGGCTGCGCCGCAGACCCCGCCCGAGGTCCGCCGCCTGTTCCGCATCGCGCGGCTGGGTGCCCGCGTTCCCGCCAAGCCCGATTACGCCGGCGCCTTCCGCGCGATCGGTCCGGCGGCGATCAAGCTGGGCCAGACGCTCGCCACGCGGCCTGATCTGGTCGGCGAAGAGGCCGCGAACAATTTGCTGGAATTGCAGGACAGCCTGCCGCCGGTGCCGTTCGAGCTGATCCGAGCGGAGATCGAGCAGGGGCTGGGCGGCCCGCTCGAAAAGTTCTTTTCGCATGTTGACGAGGTGCCAGTCGGCGCAGCCTCGGTGGCGCAGGTTCATCGTGGGCGCACGATCGAGGGCCGCGATGTCGCGATCAAGGTGCTGCGCCCCGGCGTGCGCAAGAATTTCGCGCGCGATATCGAAACCTATGAATGGGCCGCCGCGCACCTCGAGGCGCTGGGCGGCGAGGCGACGCGTCTGCGTCCGCAGCTGACCATCGCCAACTTTCGCCGCTGGACGATGCGCGAGCTCGATCTGCGGCGCGAGGCGGCGAGCGCGTCGGAACTCGCCAGCGCGATGGACGGCCACCCCGGCTACCGCGTTCCCGATATCGATTGGGATCGCACCTGCGGCACCGTGATGACGCTCGAATGGATCGACGGCATCAAGATCTCGAACCGCGAGGCGCTGGTCGCTGCCGGCCACGACCTGCCCGATCTGGCGCGGCGGCTGGTGCTGGCGTTCCTGCGCCAGGCGATCGCGGGCGGCTTCTTCCATGCCGACATGCACCAGGGCAATCTGTTCGTGGCAGCAGATTCGACCATCGTGGCGATCGATTTCGGCATCATGGGGCGGATCAACCGGCAGGCGCGGTTCTGGCTGGCGGAAATCCTCTATGGGCTGACCACGGGCAACTACCGCCGCGTCGCCGAAATCCATTTCGAGGCGCAGTACGTGCCGAGCTATCACAATGTCGACGAGTTCGCGACCGCGCTGCGCGCGGTGGGCGAGCCGATGCGCGGCAAGCCGGTGAGCGAGCTTTCGGTCGGCCAGATGCTCGACGGGCTGTTTGCGATCACCCGCGATTTCGACATGAAGACCCAGCCGCACCTGCTGCTGCTGCAAAAGACGATGGTGATGGTCGAGGGCGTTGCCACCCAGCTCGATCCGCAGATCAACATGTGGGATGTTTCGGCGCCGTATGTGCGCGACTGGATCCGCGGCGAACTGGGGCCGGAAACGCTGCTCGCCGACCGGATCAACACCGATGTCGCGACGCTGCTGCGCCTGCCCGATCTGGTGCGGCGCCTCGAAGAACAGGTTCCGAAAAAGGGCGGCGCCCCCGAACCGCCCCCGATCCCGCACATCCCGCTGATCTGGGACAAGAAGGTGCGCGTGGCCGGGGCAGGCAGCGGCGGCTTCTGGAGCCATCTGGCGGCGTTGATCATCGGCGCGGGAGCCGGGGCGGCTGCGCTGTTTGCCTGGGTGCATTGAGTTTTTTGCTCTCTCCCCTTAAGGGGAGAGATACGAAGGCTTGCCAGCTTGCTGGCTAGCCGAAGTTGAGAGGGGCCTAGCCACCGCCACCTCAGGCGACTTCCCCCCTCCCAACCCTCCCCCCTAAAGGGGAGAGGGCTTTTGCCCCCCGCGCTCCACTCTCCCGTCAGCGCCCCAACGCCACCCCTGCCGATCCCCTGCGAAGGCAGGGGCCCATCTCCCGACCGCTGTGCCGGGTGCGAGGGCAGGAGATGGATGCTTGTCTGCGCAGGCAAGCGGGGAGGAGAGGGAGGCGGTTCCGCTTCCGTCATCCCGGGCTTGACCCGGTGTGCAATCTTTCCGACCGCCACGTTTGCGGTTAGGTTGCGCATCAACGCGCCTGATTTCTCAGGAGGGCTCGATGCCTACCGTTTGCAGCGGCGGCAAGGCTGTTGCCGTGGCACATCGGTGAAGGGAAGCAGGATGGTCTTTCGAAAATGGTTTAGCCGGCCTGCACCGGATCAGGCCAGGACTGCGCCCGAGGACATAGGCGGCCAGGTCTGGATGAGCAGCGTGCTAGACAACTACGATATCGGCATGAAGCAGGGCGCGCGGGCGAAGTTTTACGGTCACGATTGGAACCCGGCATCCTTGACGATACCGACGGAACCGGAAGAGGTATACCAAGCCTCCAAGCGACATCGGGAAGGCTTTGCGTTGCAACGATCGGAGCTTCCAGAAGCAATCGCAGTTTGGGACGAAAAGCGGTTCAATAAAGTCAAAGACATTTTTATGGCTGGCCCCTTTTACGCTGTAAAAGGCAGGCTCGCTGAAACCCTTTCGCAGTTCGATCTGGGCGAAGGGGGGGATAATCCCCTTCACCATCTACAAAGCCGACCTCGAAACGCCTTATCCAGGCGGATTTTTTCTGCTTAATTTTGGCTCACGAAAGAATACGATAGTTAAGGAGCAGAGTCAGAATATCTCTGTGCGGGGCATCCAAAAAATCACTGGCTTGGAACTGCTTAGGGTTAACGGCTGGTCTAAAGATGGCGATGTCGTTCTTTCTGAAATAGCGTTATCTGGCCCTGATCTATGGTTTGAAGCACGTGTTGATCACAAAATATTCCTGTCAGACGCGCTGGCACAAAGACTGATTTCTATTGGGTTGGGGGATGTATTCAAGCTTAAAGAATGCCGGATAGCGGGCGACGACGCATGACCGATGATCCCCGTAATGGTAGCCCAGACGATCCCCGCAATCGGATAGCAGTGACCGCTGAAAAAACCATCTAAGAGATGTTGATTTAAGGCATACAAGATGGCGGCTTTCCACGCCCCCCAGCTATCCAACGCCGATCTTGGATAGCCTGAAACCGCGGCCAACCAAGCCTCAACCCTACCCCTTCACCCCCAAAACCGCATCCAGCAACCCCGGAAACCGCTTGTCCACCTCCTCGCGGCGCAGCGTGTTCATATGCTGCACGCCGGCAATCCGCGTATGCACCAGCCCCGCCGCGCGAAGCACGCGGAAGTGGTGGGACATGCTCGATTTGGGGCGGCCGCCGTCCAAAGCGGCGCAGCTGGCTTCGATTTCGCGGTCGAGCTGGCGGACGATGTCTAGCCGGACGGGATCGCTCAGCGCGTGCAGCGCGTGTTCGATGGTGACGGTGGCAAGGTCGGGATGCTGATAGGTGCGCATGGCACTCATATAGCATGGCGGTCTTGTAAATCCTATAGTTCGATTATATACGTACTATCATAACAACTACAGGATTTCCCATGACTGATAAGACTCCCGCGCTGTTCGAGCCGTACACGCTCAAGTCCGTCACTTTGCGCAACCGCATCGCGGTCTCGCCGATGTGCCAGTATTCCGCCGAAAACGGCGTGCCTAACGACTGGCACCGCTCGCACCTCGTCTCGCTGGCGCGCGGCGGCGCAGGACTGGTCGTTGCCGAAGCCTCGGGCGTGTCGCCCGAAGGCCGGATTACGCCTGGCTGCACGGGCCTTTGGAATGACGAACAGCGCGATGCGTTCGCGCCGATCGTCGCCGAGATCAAGGCGGCAGGCGCCGTCCCCGGCATCCAGATCGCGCATGCCGGGCGCAAGGCCAGCGCCAACAAGCCCTGGGAAGGTGACGATCACATTGCCGAAGGCGACGCGCGCGGTTGGGAAACCGTCTCGCCGTCTCCAATCGCGTTCGGCGGGGGCCTTAGCAAGGTGCCGCGCGAAATGACGCTGGCCGATATCGAGAAGGTCAAGGCCGACTATGTGTCTGCGGCGATCCGGGCGCGCGAGGCCGGGTTCGAATGGCTGATGCTGCACTTTGCCCATGGTTATCTGGCGCAGAGCTTCTTCTCCAAGCACTCCAACCAGCGCACGGACAATTATGGCGGCAGCTTCGAGAACCGCTCGCGCTTCCTGCTCGAGACATTGGAAGCCGTGCGCGCTGTGTGGCCCGCCGAGCTGCCGCTGTCGGCGCGCTTCGGCGTGATCGAGTTTGACGGTAATGACGAAGAAACGCTTGCCGAGTCGATCGAGCTGATCAAGCTGATGAAGGCGCGCGGGCTGGACTTCATCGATGTCAGCATCGTTTTCTCGACGCCCGACGCCAATATCCCCTGGGGTCCGGCGTTCATGGCGCCGATTGCCGAGCGGGTGCGCAGCGAGACCGGGCTGCCTGCCGCGACCAGCTGGTATATCGGCACCTCGGAAAACGCCAACCGTATGGTCGAGACCGGCCAGGTCGATCTGGTAATGATGGGACGGCCTATGCTCGAGAACCCGCATTGGCCGTATCAGGCGGCAAAGGAACTGGGCAAGGACAAGCCCAGCTGGACGCTGCCTGCGCCTTATGCGCACTGGCTCGAGCGGTATCGCTGAGCCCGATTGCGACTGACGTGACAAGGAAGGCGGGGATTGCTCCCCGCCTTCTGTCGTTTCGTGTCCTCCCAATAGGGGTTTGGCCAATCAGGGGTTGGCGGTATCAGGCCGCGCTCTGCATCGGATAGCTGGTGCGCAGCAGCCAGATCGCGCGACGCTTGCGGTTGGCGCGCGTCTTGAACGGATTGTCGCGGCTGGGCTTCTGCGCAATCATCTCCTCGATGCGACGCTCGTCCGCATTCAGGTCAGCATTCAGGTGGTGACGCGGCTCTGCCGGGGTGTTGCGCGATGCGGGACGCGGTGCTGCCATCGGAGCCACCGCAGACGTCTGCATGGCCGGCTGATCGAGGCGGGCAGTCGAAGGCGCGGGCACCGGCGTGGTCACGGTTGTGCTCTGCGCGCGATCATGCGGACCTGCGAGGCGTCCATCGGGCGCTGCTGCCAGCGGGGCACTGTTTGTCACCCGTGCGCTCTTGCGGGTACGGGTTTTGCGCAATGCGATCGCGCCGCCACCGATTCCCAGCAACGCCAGCAATCCTGCCAGATAGCCCCAGATATCGCCGCGGCCCGATTCGGTGTCGCTGATCGTCGCATCCGGCTGCACTCCCGTTTCGACCGGTGCTGATGCGGCCGGGGCCATCGGGATGATATCTACCCCTTGCTCGGGCAGAGTGGCCAGCAGCTCAGGGGCGGAGCCGGTGCCGGGCTGCACACTGTCGGTCGGTTGGGCAGCAGCGGGAGACGTCGCTGCGCGGGTCTGCTCGCGCTCGGTGGGGGCGGCGCGCGCCGCTGTAGACGGGCGCTCGGTCGCATCCGCCGGGAGTGCTGCCGACGTTGTAAGCGAATCATCTGCCAGCGGGGGCGCAATGGGGATCGCCATCGGCATCGGCTCGCCTGGAAGAGAGGTAGAAGGGGCTGGTCCGCTCGGCGCTGGTCCGCTTGCTGTGGGCGGGGCAGTTTCGGGAACTGCAGGGTTGGCTGGTTGCGCGGTAGGCACCTGGATTTCGGGCGTCATCGTGGGATTAAACGCGTTAGGGCCTGCCGGCTGCATTGCCCCAGGCGGCGGCATCACTGGCGCGACGCCCGGAATGTCCTGCGCCAGAAGCGGGGTTGCGGTCAGGGCAAGAACGGCGGCAATCGCGGCCCTTGCCGGGCGAATGGGGTGCGATGTGTGTGTCATAGTAAGTCACCAAACGCTCAAGCACGGCAAAAACGTTCACGCCTGATCGTCGGATAACCGTTGAAGCGAGCCACCGGATCGGCCAGATGCCCAACTAGGTCTGGATACCATACCTAAATCCGTGGCTTTGGTGTCGTCGAAGGGGTCATCGAATGCGCAATCTCACCCTCGTGCTTGCCCTGATGGTGTTGATGCTTGGCGCAGCCAGCATGTGGCTCCAGGGGCCGTTGCCGTTCGACATCGAGATCACGAAAGCGCTGCAAGCGTTCATTCCGGCAGGCTCGGCGTGGATCGATTACCTCTCGATAACCGCCGGCTGGCCCGGAATCATCGTCAGCGGCTTGGTGGTGGCAGTGTTTGCAGCCTCGCTGGCCGGGTTGCGCGGGGCGGCAGCGGCGCTGGTCGGCATGGTGCTGGCGATGGCGATGGAGCGCGGGCTGCGGATGTTCGTGCTCGTCCCGCGTCCGTCATCCGAACTGGTCGATGTCGCCAAACTGTCTGCAAGCTCAGGCTTGCCATCGACCTTCGCGATGTTCTTTGGCGCGGCGTGCGGCGCGCTGATCGCGCTCGCCTGGGGCAAGCGCGGGTGCGAGGCGGTTCTGGTGCGCTCTGGGGCGGCTTCGCTGCTGGTGATCGGGTGCGCAGGTCGGATCGCTGCCGGGGGGCACTGGACCAGCCAGGTGCTGCCCAGTGCCGCGGCGGGCGTTCTCGCCAGCCTGCTGGCACTGCGCCTGTTCGGGCTGAGGCGCTGATCGCTTAATCGAGCAACGCAAACCGCGGCAGGCAGGCAAGCAGCGCGAGGGCCAGCCCGGCACCCGATGCGATCCACAAGGCCAGCAGTGCCATATCGAGATAGGCCACCACGCCCAGCCCTGCGCCACCGACCAGCCCGGACCATAACAGCAGATGCGGGACCCAGGTCCAGCGCTGACCGGCGTGATGGATCCGCGCGAGCGATTGCCCCAGCTTGACCAGCGTTCCGGTCATATAGGTGAGGCCAATGCTGACCTGCCCCTCTCGCTGGAACACGGTGTTTTCCATTCCCATCGCCAGCAGCGTGCAGCCGACTGCCGCCGTGCCCATTCCCGCCATGGCGAGGCCTGCCGCCATGGCGAGCAGCAGCGCAACTCCGGTTATGGTCAGCGGCAGGCGATAGCGGGTGGGGCACATATGTCCCACCAGCGACCCCAGCACCACGCCCGCGACGAAGGTTGCGATCATCGCTGCGGCGATTCCCGCGATCCGGCCATCGGTGAACAGACCCACCGCCATGCGGGTCGAGTTGCCGGTCATGAATGCGGTAAAGAAGCCGCCGGTATACAGAAAGCCGATCGCATCGACGAAGCCTGCCAGCGCGGCCAATGCCATCGCGAGATACCAGTGATGGCGCTGATAGCGGGTCATTGCGTGGTGCTATATGCGGTGCACGCGGTTTGCGCCAGCGTGACGCGGATATGCGCTTGGGGCCGTTTGACAAGTCCAACACCAAGGCCTATATCGCTCTCCAACACCGGACGTCTCGAGACATGACAGGTTTGCGCGGACCTGCCCACCGAATGAGATATCAGGCATCAATTTAACGCGATAGGCTGCAGTTCATGGGTATCCATGGGCTCGCGGCCTTTTGGCGTCTCTGACGCCGCGAATCGATAGATACAGATACCGACTTGCACGAAAAAGGCGAAGACAAAGCTATGGCAACCAAGGCACGTCCGACGGCTCAGCAGAAGCCGACTCCCATGAAGCGCATCCGCAAGATTTTCGGCGACATCCACGAAGTCAGTGAAATGCCGAACCTGATCGAGGTTCAGCGCGAGAGCTACGAGCAGTTCTTGCGCTCGGACCACTCGATCGGCTACATCTCGGGCCTCGAAAAGACGCTGCGCAGCGTGTTCCCGATCCGCGATTTCGCCGGCACTGCCGAGCTCGACTTCGTGCACTACGAACTCGAATCGCCCAAGTACGACGTGCAGGAATGCCGTCAGCGCGGGATTACCTATGCCGCGCCGATGAAGGTCACGCTGCGCCTGATCGTGTTCGAGGTCGACGCCGAAACCGAAAGCCGCTCGGTTCTCGATATCAAGGAGCAGGACGTCTATATGGGCGACATGCCCTTGATGACCGGCAACGGCACGTTCGTCGTCAATGGCACCGAGCGCGTGATCGTCAGCCAGATGCACCGCAGCCCGGGCGTTCTGTTCGATCATGACCGCGGCAAGACCCATTCTTCGGGCAAGTATCTGTTTGCTGCCCGCGTGATCCCGTATCGTGGGTCCTGGCTCGATTTCGAATTCGACGCCAAGGACATCGTCAACGTGCGTATCGACCGCAAGCGCAAGCTGCCGGTCACCTCGCTGCTGTATTCGCTGGGCCTCAATGACGAGGAAATCCTCGACCATTTCTATGAGAAGGTCGTCTACGAGCGTGGCACCGGCGGTTGGAAGATCCCCTATGTGGCCGAGCAGTGGCGCGGTCTGAAGCCTGCGTTCGACATCGTCGATGCGCTTACCGGCGAAGTTGCGTTCAAGGCGGGTGACAAGATCACCCCGCGCGCCGCCACCAAGGCGGGCAAGGATGGCCTCACCAGCCTGCTGATCCCGACCGAGGAAATCTTCGGCCGTTACAGCGCCTATGACCTGATCAACGAAAAGACGGGCGAAATCTATATCGAGGCTGGCGACGAAGTCACCGCCGAGAACCTGGAAAAGCTCGACAAGGCAGGCATCGACGAGCTCGTGCTGCTCGATATCGACCATGTCACCACCGGCCCGTGGATCCGCAACACGATGAAGGCCGACAAGGCCGACAATCGCGACATGGGTCTCGATGCGATCTACCGCGTCATGCGCCCCGGCGAGCCGCCGACGCGCGAAACCGCCGATGCCTTGTTCGAAGGCCTGTTCTTCGACGGCGAGCGTTATGACCTGTCCGCCGTGGGCCGCGTCAAGCTCAACATGCGTCTGGAACTCGACTGCGAGGACACTGTCACCACGCTGCGCCGCGAGGACATTCTGGCGGTCGTCAAGACGCTGGTCGATCTGAAGGACGGCAAGGGCGAAGTCGATGACATCGACAACCTGGGCAACCGTCGTGTGCGTTCGGTGGGCGAGCTGCTGGAAAACCAGTATCGCGTCGGCCTGTTGCGCATGGAGCGTGCGGTCAAGGAGCGGATGAGCTCGGTCGACGTCTCGACCGTGATGCCCAACGATCTGATCAACGCCAAGCCTGCGGTCGCCGCGGTGCGTGAATTCTTCGGCTCCTCGCAGCTGTCGCAGTTCATGGACCAGACCAACCCGCTGGCCGAAGTCACCCACAAGCGCCGTGTTTCGGCCTTGGGCCCAGGCGGTCTGACCCGCGAGCGCGCAGGCTTTGAAGTCCGCGACGTTCACCCGACCCATTATGGCCGTATCTGCCCGATTGAAACGCCTGAAGGTCCGAACATCGGTCTGATCAACTCGCTGGCCTCGTTCAGCCGGGTCAACAAATACGGCTTCATCGAAACCCCGTACCGCAAGGTCGTCGATCACAAGGTGACCGATGACGTTGTGTATCTGTCGGCGATGGAAGAGGCCAAGCACACGATCGCGCAGGCCAACGCCGAGCTCGACGACGACATGGGCTTTGTCGAGGACATCGTCTCGTCGCGTCAGGCAGGTGAATTCCTGATGGCGCCGCGCGACATCATCACCCTGATGGACGTCAGCCCCAAGCAGCTGGTTTCGGTTGCGGCATCGCTCATTCCGTTCCTGGAAAACGATGACGCCAACCGCGCGCTGATGGGATCGAACATGCAGCGTCAGGCCGTGCCTCTGGTGCAGGCCGAAGCGCCGTTCGTCGGCACCGGCATGGAAGAAACCGTGGCGCGCGATTCGGGCGCCGCGATCGCTGCCAAGCGCGCCGGCATCGTCGATCAGGTCGATGCGACCCGTATCGTGATCCGCGCCACCGGCTCGGTGGATTCGGGCCGTTCGGGCGTCGACATCTACACGCTGCAGAAGTTCCAGCGTTCGAACCAGAACACCTGCATCAATCAGCGTCCGCTGGTGAAGGTGGGCGAAGTGATTTCCGAAGGCGATATCATTGCCGATGGTCCTTCGACCGATCTGGGCGAACTGGCGCTGGGCCGCAATGCGCTCGTCGCGTTCATGCCCTGGAACGGCTACAACTACGAAGATTCGATCCTGATCTCCGAACGCATCGTCAAGGACGACGTATTCACCTCGATCCATATCGAAGAATTCGAAGTGATGGCCCGCGACACCAAGCTGGGTCCTGAAGACATCACCCGCGATATCCCGAATGTCGGCGAGGAGGCCCTGCGCAACCTCGATGAAGCGGGCATCGTCTATATCGGTGCGGAAGTGCATCCTGGCGACATTCTGGTCGGCAAGATCACCCCCAAGGGCGAAAGCCCGATGACTCCGGAAGAAAAGCTGCTGCGCGCGATCTTCGGCGAGAAGGCAAGCGATGTGCGTGACACCTCGCTGCGTCTGTCGCCGGGCGTATCGGGCACGGTGGTCGAGGTCCGTGTGTTCAACCGTCACGGTATCGACAAGGACGAGCGTGCCCTGGCGATCGAACGCGAGGAAATCGAGCGTCTGACCAAGGACCGCGAAGACGAACGCGCCATTCTCAACCGCGCCACCTACAACCGCCTGCGCGAAATGCTGGTCGGCCAGGTTTCGTCTGCTGCGCCCAAGGGCGTCAAGAAGGGCGATGCAATCACCGAAGAGCTGCTCGAGGAAGTCGAGAAGCATCTGTGGTGGAAGTTCGCCGTCGAGGACGATGCGGTCCAGTCCGATCTGGAAGCCGTCAAGGTCCAGTATGACGAAGCCGTCACGCGGATCACCGAGAAGTTCGATGACCGTCGTGAAAAGCTGGAGCGCGGCGACGAGCTGGCTCCGGGCGTGCTCAAGATGGTCAAGGTGTTCGTCGCGGTGAAGCGCAAGCTGCAGCCGGGCGACAAGATGGCCGGCCGTCACGGCAACAAGGGCATCATCAGCCGCATTCTGCCGATCGAGGACATGCCGTTCCTCGAAGACGGCACGCATGTCGACTTCGTGCTCAACCCGCTGGGCGTTCCCAGCCGCATGAACGTCGGTCAGATCTTCGAAACCCATCTGGGCTGGGCCGCGCGCGGTCTAGGCCAGCAGATTTCGAAGGCGCTGGACGACTGGCGTGAGGCCAATCCAAACCCCGAAGCGGGCGCTCCGCCCGATGCGCTGCGCGAGAAGCTGAAATACGTCTATGGCGAAGATTACGACGCCGAGATCGACAGCCGCTCGGATGAAGCCGTAGTCGAACTGGCCGGTCTGCTGCGCAACGGCGTTCCGATGGGCACCCCGGTGTTCGACGGTGCGCGCGAGGCGGACGTTTCGCGGATGCTGGAGCGGGCGGGTCTCGACCCCTCGGGCCAGGTCGATCTGTACGATGGCCGTACAGGCGACAAGTTCGACCGCAAGGTGACCGTGGGCTATATCTACATGCTCAAGCTGCACCACCTTGTGGACGACAAGATCCACGCGCGCTCGATCGGTCCCTACAGCCTCGTCACCCAGCAGCCGCTGGGCGGTAAGGCGCAGTTCGGCGGACAGCGCTTCGGGGAAATGGAGGTCTGGGCACTCCAGGCCTATGGCGCGGCCTATACGCTGCAGGAAATGCTGACGGTGAAGTCCGATGACGTGGTCGGACGCACCAAGGTCTATGAGGCGATCGTCAAGGGTGACGACACGTTCGAGGCCGGCATTCCTGAGAGCTTCAACGTTCTGGTCAAGGAAATGCGCTCGCTGGGTCTCAACGTCGAGTTGAACTCCATCGACGCGCTTCCCGATCCGGACGAGATTGCGGAAGCCGCGGAGTAAGACATGCTCCCCTCCCCTTCAGGGGAGGGGCCGGGGGTGGGGCAGTAATGTGCCCCGCCCAAATTCCCCACCCCAACCCCTCCCCTAAAGGTGAGGGGCTCGGAAGGCGAAAAAAATGAACGAACTGACCAAATTCAACAATCCCGCCGTCAAGCCGGAAACCTTTGACGAGATCCAGATCGGTCTCGCCTCGCCTGAGCGGATCCGCTCGTGGTCGTTCGGCGAGATCAAGAAGCCCGAAACCATCAACTATCGCACGTTCAAGCCCGAGCGTGACGGCCTGTTCTGCGCGCGTATCTTCGGTCCGGTGAAGGACTATGAGTGCCTGTGCGGCAAGTACAAGCGGATGAAGTACAAGGGCATCGTCTGCGAAAAGTGCGGCGTCGAAGTCACCGTGACCAAGGTGCGCCGCGAGCGCATGGGCCATATCGAGCTCGCCGCTCCGGTTGCGCACATCTGGTTCCTCAAGTCGCTGCCGTCGCGCATCGGCCTGCTGCTCGATATGCAGCTCAAGCAGCTTGAGCGGGTGCTGTATTTCGAAAGCTATGTCGTCATCGAGCCGGGCCTCACCAGCCTGGAGAAGTACCAGCTGCTGACCGAAGACGAGCTGCTCGATGCGCAGGACGAATTCGGCGAGGACGCGTTCTCCGCCGGAATCGGTGCCGAAGCCGTGCGCCAGATGCTGATGGACCTCGACCTCGAAAGCGAGCGTGCCGATCTGCTGCAGGAGCTCGAGACCACCAAGTCCGAGCTCAAGCCCAAGAAGATCATTAAGCGCCTCAAGGTCGTGGAAAGCTTCATTGATTCAGGCAACCGTCCCGAGTGGATGATCCTCGAAGTGATCCCCGTGATCCCGCCCGAGCTGCGTCCTTTGGTGCCGCTCGACGGTGGCCGCTTTGCGACCTCGGACTTGAACGACCTGTATCGCCGCGTGATCAACCGCAACAATCGTCTGAAAAGGCTGATGGAACTGCGCGCGCCGGACATCATCGTCCGCAATGAAAAGCGCATGCTGCAGGAAGCCGTCGATGCGCTGTTCGACAACGGTCGTCGCGGCCGCATCATCACGGGTGCCAACAAGCGTCCTCTGAAGTCGCTGTCCGACATGCTCAAGGGCAAGCAGGGCCGCTTCCGTCAGAACCTGCTCGGCAAGCGCGTCGATTATTCGGGCCGTTCGGTCATCGTGACCGGTCCCGAACTCAAGCTGCATCAGTGCGGCCTGCCCAAGAAGATGGCGCTCGAGCTGTTCAAGCCGTTCATCTACGCGCGTCTCGATGCCAAGGGTCTGTCGATGACCCTGAAGCAGGCCAAGAAGTGGGTCGAAAAGGAACGCAAGGAAGTCTGGGATATTCTCGACGAAGTCATTCGCGAGCACCCGGTCATGCTCAACCGCGCCCCGACGCTCCACCGTCTGGGCATCCAGGCGTTCGAACCCGTGCTGATCGAAGGCAAGGCGATCCAGCTTCACCCGCTCGTCTGCTCGGCGTTCAACGCCGACTTCGATGGTGACCAGATGGCGGTCCACGTTCCGCTGTCGCTCGAAGCGCAGCTGGAAGCGCGCGTGCTGATGATGTCGACCAACAACATCCTCTCGCCCGCCAACGGCAAGCCGATCA
This sequence comes from Blastomonas aquatica, assembly GCF_014639875.1. GTDB lineage: Bacteria > Pseudomonadota > Alphaproteobacteria > Sphingomonadales > Sphingomonadaceae > Blastomonas > Blastomonas aquatica. The sequence goes on from NZ_BMGD01000005.1 coordinate 161,035, forward strand.
TCGTGCCTTCGCAGGACATGGTGTTGGGCCTGTATTACCTCTCGATGGACCGCGAAGGCGAGCCTGGCGAGGGCATGCTGATGGCCGACATCGCCGAAGTGCATCAGGCATTGGAAGTCAGCGCCGTGACGCTGCACTCCAAAGTCATCGCGCGCGTTCCGCAGACCGACGAGCAGGGCAACCAGTACTTGAAGCGGTACAACACCACGCCGGGGCGCATGCTCATCGGCGAGTGCCTGCCCAAGAGCCACAAGGTGCCCTTCGATGTCGTCAACCGCCTTCTCACCAAGAAGGAAATCGGCGACGTCATCGATCAGGTCTATCGTCATACCGGCCAGAAGGACACCGTCCTGTTTGCCGATGCGATCATGGGCCTGGGCTTCCGTCACGCCTGCCGCGCCGGCATCTCGTTCGGCAAGGACGACATGATCATCCCCGACAGCAAGGAACGTCTGGTCGATGAGACCCGCGCCTTGGTGGCTGACTATGAGCAGCAGTATCAGGATGGTCTGATCACCCAGCAGGAAAAGTACAACAAGGTGATCGACGCCTGGAGCCGTTGCGGCGACCAGGTCGCCAACGCCATGATGGAAGAGATCAAGGCAACGCCCAAGGACGAGAACGGCCGCGAGGCGCCTGTCAACTCGATCTACATGATGAGCCACTCGGGCGCGCGTGGTTCGCCAGCGCAGATGAAGCAGCTTGCCGGTATGCGCGGTCTGATGGCCAAGCCTTCAGGTGAGATCATCGAAACGCCGATCATCTCGAACTTCAAGGAAGGTCTGACCGTTCTTGAATACTTCAACTCGACCCACGGTGCCCGTAAGGGCCTGGCGGATACGGCGCTCAAGACGGCAAACTCGGGTTACCTGACCCGCCGTCTGGTCGACGTCAGCCAGGATTGCGTCATCGTTCAGGAAGATTGCGGCACCGAGCACGCGCTCGAAATGCGCGCGATCGTCCAGGGCGGCAGCGTCATCGCTTCGCTGGGCGAGCGTATCCTGGGCCGGACTTTGGCCGAAGATATCGCCGACGGAAAGTCGGGCGAGATCGTGATTGCCAAGGATACGTTGCTCGACGAAGCGAACATCGCGACGATCGAAGCCATGGGTCTGCAGGCAGCGCGCATTCGTTCGCCGCTGATCTGCGAAGCGACCATGGGCGTGTGCGGCAAATGCTATGGCCGTGATCTCGCCCGCGGTACGCCGGTCAACATCGGTGAAGCTGTCGGCGTTATCGCCGCTCAGTCGATCGGTGAGCCGGGTACCCAGCTGACGATGCGGACCTTCCACATCGGCGGCGCAGCGCAGCTCAACGAAACCTCGAACCTCGAAGCGGTGGCCGATGGCACGCTGCAGTACCGGGATATCCCTACAATCGTGAACAAGCGCGGACAGCGCCTGTCGCTCGCCCGCAACGGCGAAATCGCGATTGTTGACAAGGAAGGCCGCGAACGTGCGGTCCACCGTATCCCGTACGGCACCGTGCTGCTGGTCGACGACAATGGCGTGGTCAATCTGGGCGACCGGATTGCCGAATGGGATCCGTTCACCATGCCGGTGATCACCGAAAAGGGCGGTGTCGTAAAGTATCAGGACCTGATCGACGGCAAGACGCTGATCGAACAGACCGATGATGCCACCGGTATCGCGCAGCGCGTGGTCGTGGAATTCCGTGGATCGCTCAAGGCAAAGTCCAAGGAAGATCTGCGTCCTCGTCTGACCCTGCTCGACGACGATTCGGGTGAGGCTGCACGCTATATGCTGGCAGTCGGCGCGATGCTCTCGGTCGAGGAAGGCCAGAAGGTCGAAGCAGGCGATGTTCTCGCCCGTGTCAGCCGTGAAGCTGCCAAGACGCGTGACATCACCGGTGGTCTGCCGCGTGTTGCCGAGCTGTTCGAAGCACGCAAGCCCAAGGACAACGCGATCATCGCCAAGGTCTCGGGCCGCATCGAATTCGTCCGTGACTACAAGGCCAAGCGCAAGATCGCGATCCATCCTGAAGAGGGTGAATCGGTCGAGTATCTGGTGCCCAAGTCCAAGGTCATCGACGTGCAGGAAGGCGATTTCGTCAAGAAGGGCGATAACCTGATCTCAGGTTCGCCCGACCCGCACGACATCCTTGAGGTGCTTGGCGTGGAAGCGCTGGCCGAATATCTGGTCAGCGAAATCCAGGAGGTCTATCGTCTGCAGGGCGTGAAGATCAACGACAAGCACATCGAGGTCATCGTCCGTCAGATGCTGCAGAAGGTGGAAATCACCGATGGAGGCGACACCACCTTGCTGCCGGGCGAACAACTCGATCGCGAGGAAATGGACGAATACAACGCGCGTCTCGACGCGGGCAAGAAGTTCGCAGAAGGCAAGCCCGTGCTGCTCGGCATCACCAAGGCTTCGCTGCAGACGCGCTCGTTCATCTCGGCGGCGTCGTTCCAGGAAACCACCCGGGTGCTCACCCAGGCGGCCGTCGAAGGCAAGCGTGACTCGCTGATCGGCCTCAAGGAAAACGTCATCGTGGGCCGTCTGATCCCGGCAGGTACCGGTGCCGGCATGGCCCGTATGCGGATCGCCGCCAACAGCCGTGACGCTGCCCTGCGTGCGCAGCAGCGCGCGCTGCAGCGGGCGATGGCCGCCGCGAACGAAGTCGAGGCAGCGCCTGCCCCGGCACCGGTCGCAGCCGAGCCTGAAGCGGTGGATACCGACGCGGAATAAGGGCCGTCTCAATAAGTGGGTGCTCCCCGGCGCAGGCCGGGGAGCACCCACTTTTGCAAACACAAGAAACCCCGCCGGAAGCGATTCCGGCGGGGTTTCTTGTGTACGGTCAGGCCGACTTGGCAGCGCTCATCGACCGAGCGCGATCGTCAGCTTGGGCTCAGAGAATGCCGAAGACGAGGAGTGCAATGATCAGCAGTCCAGGGACGCCCAACAGCCACAAAATGATGCCTTTTCCCATGATGATTCCTTCTTTGAAATGCGTCGGCGACCGGCGGGATCGAAGGCCAGCCTGGCACGAACGCGGTTAAGCCTGTCTCGGCAAGAACAGCGCGCATGCCTGCGGTTGCGGTGCTGCGGTGCTTGATCACTTTACGGTCGCAGCGCAGAATGGTTCCCTGCGAACATCGCCCCGCTTGGTCGCGCAGCCACGCTCAGAAAGGATTGAGCGTATATCCTCGCTGCTGGAGCAGCGCGTGCGCGGTCATCGCCGACAGCGACATCTTTACCCCCGGCGCCAGATCGGCGCGGGTGATGCCCTGGCCCGCAGCGCTCTGCCCGCACAGATGGATTTCGGCGCCGTTCTCGATCAGCGCGGCAATTGCTGCAAGGTTGGCGTTGCTCGCGCCGCCGTGCTTCTGGTTGTAGGCCGCCGCATTGGTCAGGTCGAACGATGCGGGGCCATGGACCACCACCGCGACCCGCACCGCTTCGCGCGGCACTCCGGCTTCGGCGTGCATGTTGATGAACCGCGCGGCGCTCTCGAGCGTGCGGTTGATCGCGCCGGGCTTGGCGGCTTCGCCCACATCGAAGGCGACGCTGAACGTCGCATCTGCAGGCAGCGGCTCGTGGCCTTCTACCATCGCCACAGGGCCGAAGTCGCTGATCACGGTTCCCGCGTGAAAGCCCGGGCGGGGCGCGTCCTGCGCCTGGGCCAGGGTGACGCCCATGCTCAACGCCGCAGCCATTGCCGACAATCCGATACGAAATGACTTTAGACGCAACATGCGACTCTCCTTCTGATTGGCGAAGGCTATCAGTTTGCGGCGTCGGTTGCATCCTCCAGCGGAGCGGGCGAGGGATCGCCCTCGAGCATCTTGCGTGCGAAGTCGGCAAGACCGGTGTCGTGGGGATGGTTGAGCAAAGGCCCGAGGATCTTGCGCGCCATTTCCTTGTCGCCCATGCGGATATGGTAATGCGCGAGCGTCATCCGAAGCCCGGTATCATAAGGCGCCAACATCAGCGCCTTTTGCAGCCCTTGCACCGCGATCTCGGGCGGCTGTTTGTTTTCGGCAGCGTAGGTCCGGTAGTAGAAGCTCAATGGGATCGGGTTATCGTTCTCGACCTTGTTGGCGGCGCCCACAGCGGCGCGGACCTTGGGCCACAGACTGTCGCTGCTGTCATCCTCGGCCTGTCGAAACAGCACGTACATCTTCTGAATCAGTGCATTGATCGCCCTCGGGTCGCGCGCCAAGGCGCGGTCCGCTGCGGCCAGCGCTGCGGCGTCGTTTCCGGCGTCGAACTCGGCTTCGGCCAGCGCCGTCTGAACGAACGGATCATCGGGATATTTCGCCGCAATCTCGCGCGCCGTCTCGGCTACGACCACGGCCTGGTCCTCATCCACACCACGCTTCGATCGCATCATCACGGGCAGCATCGCGGCCTCTGCCGCACGCAACGGACGCACGCCGATCTCGGTGGTTTTGATGCGGTTGGCGCCCAGGTTGAGATAGCTCATCCTGCGCGACATCATATAGCGCTCGAGCTCCTTGTTGAGGCCAGCCAGATCGCCGAACGCGCTCGCTGCGGCGGCATCCTCGCCCTCGCCGTTGTTCAGTCGGCCGAGATAGTCGTTGAGCTGGCCAGGGCGTTTGCCCGACAGCATCAGGTAATGAAACAGCAGCCAGCTGCGCCCGTAAAATGCGTCATAGCGCTTGGACGCATTATCGCGGTATTTGCGGGTGCTCAGCAGCATCTCGAGCGGAACATCCTGCGCATAGAACAATTCGGCTGCGCGGTGGGTCGCAGGCAGACCCAGGCCGACCGACCCGTCCTTCTCGAACTTGGCGGTGGAGTAGAATTCGGCAAAGCCCTCGGTGAACCACAAGGGTGCCGATCCGGAAAACACGCTGTACATGAAATGATGGGCATATTCATGGAGCAGAACCTGCTCGCCCTGGCTCACGCGGTCGCTCTGGGTTGAGCCATCGACACGGGGGACAAAGGCCACCGATCCACCGGCGCGAGACTGATAGAAGCCCTGGATGTAGCGGTTGCCAGTGCCCAGCAGCTTGCGCACCTGTGCCGCATCGCGCACCACGAACACCGTCAGCCGGTTGGACGGCGATGTCGGCTCGTCAGGTATCTTGTAAAGCGCAAGCATCGCCGAGCGATAGCGCTCGAGCATGTCGGTGAAGGCATGCACCTGCTTTTCGCCCTGATCGGCATAGACCAGGAAATTGGGACTCGAGGCTTCGTGCCATTCGGCGAGCGCAGCGCTCGGCAGGGCCACGGTTGCTGTCAGCACTGCCATCAGCCCCGACCTCAACCCCAAGGTCAGCCCCGACGTTCCCATGCGCCGACCCATCCACCTCATATCGCCCGCTCCCCGTTTCAGGCGCAACGCTAGAGCGCACGCATACCGCCCGCAACCCCTATAAACGGGGGTGCGGGCGGCGTTTCCTGGGAGGGAGAGCGCGAAAGGTTAGGCGACCAGCTTGGCTGCGGTGCGGGCGACCTTGGCTCCCAAATAGCGTGCGCCGTCGAGATCAATCGTGTGCGGCTGGCGCGATCCGTCGCCACCTGCGATCGTGCTGGCACCATAAGGCGATCCGCCTGCGACCTCGTCGTTGCTCAGCTGGCCCTGAAAGCCATAATCGAGCCCGACAATGGTCAGGCCATGGTGTAGCAGGTTGGTGAGGATCGAGAACTGGGTGGTCTCCTGTCCGCCATGCTGGCTCGCGGTGGCGGTGAATGACGCGCCGACCTTGCCCACCAGAGCGCCCCTCGCCCACAGACCACCGGTGCGGTCCCAGAAGGTGGCCATCTGGCTGGACATGCGGCCAAATCGGGTGCCGGTACCGACGATGATCGCGTCGTAATCGGCCATCTCTTCAGGCGTTGCGATCTCGGCTGCCTGGTCGAGCTTGAAATGGCTCGACTTGGCCAGATCGTCGGGCACGGTTTCGGGAACACGCTTGATCGTGACATCGGCGCCTTCGCCGCGCGCGCCTTCGGCAACCGCCTCGGCCATCGTCTCGATATGACCGTAGGAAGAATAATAAAGTACTAGAACTTTTGCCATGAGAGATCTCCTTCGACAGAAAGGTTGAAAAGGGGTGTCCCGCCGCCGGGAGGGGGAAAGCGGCGGGACAGGGGTTCCAGGAACCCCAGAGGGTCAGTGAGTCCGGGTTTCCGCGATCAGAAACTCGGCGTCTTGTGAGGCCGCAACCGTGATTTCGGTTTCGCGGGTAATCGCGGCGGCATCGCGCGGGCCGATTTCGACCCCGTTTACCGTCACGCTGCCTGCCGACACCACCAGATACGCAGACGTGCCGTCTGCGATCCGATGGGTGATGCTGTCGCCTGCGGCCAGCGTTGCGCCCGACAGCCGCGCATCGGCGCGGATCATCAATGCGCCTGCGCTGATGTCCTCATCCCGCCCGCTGGCCAGGACCTCGAGCTTGCCCGAGCGCTCGCCCTTGGGAAACTGCTTGGCGTCCCAACGGGGTGCGCCGCCGGGTGCATCGGGGATGATCCAGATCTGGAACAGCCGGGTTTCCTCGCCCTCCAGATTGAACTCGCTGTGCTGAACGCCGGTGCCTGCGCTCATCACCTGGACATCGCCCGCCTCGGTGCGGCCTTCATTGCCCAGGCTGTCGCGATGGGTGATCGCGCCCGAGCGGACATAGGTAATGATTTCCATGTCGCGGTGCGGATGGGTGGGAAAGCCGCTCTTGGGAGCGATCTCGTCGTCGTTCCATACCCGCAGCGCTCCCCAACCCATGCGGGCAGGATCATGATAGCCACCAAACGAAAAGTGGTGGCGGGCATTGAGCCAGCCGTGGTTGGCATGGCCCAGCGAAGAAAAGTCGCGCTTCTCGATCATATCGGTTGCTCCTTCATCAGGCACCTCGATCTGAGCCGGTGCCTTGGCTTGAGCAACAGATAGGACGGTGCTATCGTTTCCAAAATAGCCAGTTTGGAAAAGGATTGTTTCCAATATGCGCCTTCCCGATTTCGAAGCCTGGGCGGTGTTTGCAGCCGTTGCCGACACCGGCAGCTTCACCGCAGCGGCAGACGCGCTCAGCCTGTCGAAGGCCAAGGTCTCAAAGGCGGTGTCGCGGCTGGAGGCGGAACTGGGAACCGTGCTGTTCCACCGAACCTCGCGGAGGCTATCGCTGTCTGCTGCCGGACGATCGCTGGTCGATCATGCGCGGCGGATACGCATCGATGGCGAAGCGGCGGTCGAGGCGGCGCGCGATGAAGCGTCGTTGCTGACCGGCACGGTGCGGATCGCGCTGCCGATGAGTTTCGGATTGCGTGCGGTCGCGCCGCTGATTGCGCGTTTCATGGCGATGCATCCGGGGATCATTATCGACATGCATCTGTCCGATGCGCGGGTCGATCTGGTCAGCGAAGGCTTCGATCTGGCGCTGCGCATCGCCACCTTGCCCGACAGCAGTCTGCGCGCCATCCGCCTGCGCCCGGTGCAGCTCTACATGATCGCCTCGCCCGATTATTGCGCCCGCCACGGCACGCCGGTCACCCCACAAGATCTCGGGCAGCACCGCGCAGTGTATTATGCGAACGCCGCGCAACCCGGGATGTGGGCGCTGACTGGGCCGGACGGCACCCGGCTATACTGCCCGGTCAAGCCGGCGCTGATCGTCAACAATGCCGATGCGGCCATTCCTGCCGTGCTCGCAGGGCTTTGCATAGCCGCGCTGCCCGACTTTTTCTGCGACGAGGCGATCGCCGACGGGCGGCTTGTCCGGCTTATGCCCGAATGGCAGTTCGATGAAACCACGCTCAGTATCGTCACCCCGCCATCGCCGCATCGCCCCGCGCGGGTTGAGGCGCTGATCGCATTCTTGCGCAGCGAACTGCCCCGAAATTAAATTAACCTCGACGCGATTTCCTTACCAATTGGAAACCAAATGCGTTTAATAACTGGAAATGCGACGGGCCGTTGATGGATGGCAATGCCTGCAAATCCTGAGTCTTTCCCGCGTATTAGGCCCTTACGGCCGTATCGCGGCCTCCAGGCAGCTCGAGGTTTACCCAAAATTAACCTTTTGCCCCCAAAACTTTTATGGTTAATGTTTTCCACGTCGATCCGTTCTTGGGTCTAGATGACTGAACGGTGCTGATGGCACGGGCAAAAAGGGGCTGCACATGCGGGTGCTTTTGATCGAAGATGAACCGACCACGGCAAAGGCGATCGAGCTGATGCTCACCACCGAAGGTTTCAACGTCTATACGACGGACCTGGGTGAAGAGGGCTTGGATCTGGGCAAGCTGTATGATTACGACATCATCCTGCTCGACCTCAACCTGCCCGATATGCACGGCTATGACGTGCTGAAAAAGCTGCGCGTTGCCAAGGTGCAGACGCCGGTGCTGATCCTTTCGGGCATTTCGGAAATGGACAGCAAGGTCCGCTCGTTCGGCTTCGGTGCCGACGACTATGTTACCAAGCCGTTCCACCGCGAGGAACTGGTCGCGCGCATCCACGCCGTGGTGCGTCGATCGAAGGGCCATTCGCAAAGCGTCATTCGCACCGGCAAGCTGGCGGTGAACCTCGATGCCAAGACCGTCGAAGTCGACAGCGCCCGGGTCCACCTGACCGGCAAGGAATACGCGATGCTCGAGCTGCTCAGCTTGCGCAAGGGCACCACGCTGACCAAGGAAATGTTCCTCAACCACCTTTATGGCGGGATGGACGAGCCCGAGCTCAAGATCATCGACGTGTTCATCTGCAAGCTGCGCAAGAAGCTGGCCTTGGCCTGCGGCGGCGAAAACTATATCGAGACCGTCTGGGGCCGCGGCTATGTGCTGCGCGATCCCGAAGCCGATGGCGAAGTCATCGCTGCCTGAGGCGCGTTTACACCGACATTTGAAAAAGGGCGGCGGGCAACCAGCCGCCCTTTTTGGATCCGCTGTGCGCGAAGGGGCGCGCATTCGCTTGTCATCAGCGTGTCGCGCGCTAACGCTGCGGTCCCATGGCGACCACGACACCCCAACATCCCTATCGCACCCATGCGCGCGTGCTTACCGCATCATTGGTCGGGACCGCGGTCGAGTTCTACGATTTCTATATCTACGCAACCGCCGCCGCTTTGGTCTTCGGGCCATTGTTCTTCCCTTCCGAAAGTGCCTCGGCGCAGCTGCTGCTAAGCTATATGAGCTTTGGCCTCGCGTTCTTCGCGCGGCCGGTCGGCGCGGTGGTCTTTGGCCATTTCGGCGACCGGATCGGGCGCAAGTCGACGCTGGTCGCCTCGCTGATGCTGATGGGCGGATCGACGCTGCTGATTGCGTTTCTGCCGACCTATCAGATGGTCGGCTGGGTCGCGCCACTGCTGCTGTGCATCCTTCGCTTCGGCCAGGGCTTCGGGTTGGGCGGCGAATGGGGCGGGGCGGCACTGCTGGCGGTCGAGAACGCACCGCCGGGATGGGCCGCGCGCTTCGGCATGGCGCCGCAGCTCGGCGCGCCGGTGGGGTTCATCGCCGCCAACGGGCTGTTCCTGCTGCTGGGGCTGTCGCTGACCGACGCGCAGTTTGTCGCCTGGGGCTGGCGCGTGCCGTTCCTCGCCAGCGGCATATTGGTGGGGCTAGGGCTGTGGGTGCGGCTCAAGATCAGCGAGACGCCCGATTTCGCCGAGGTTCTGGCGCGCGACAAGCCCGCGCCGGTGCCAGTGGCCGAACTCTTCCGCAACCACTTGCGCGCAACCTTTGCCAGCACCTTCGCGGTCGTCGCCTGCTTTGCGATCTTCTACCTCTCGACAGCATTCGCGCTGGGCTATGCCACCACTGCTTTGGGGCACGACCGGGTCGATTTCCTGCTGGTGCAACTGGGTGCGATCCTGTTCCTGGCGCTGGGCATCATCCTGTCAGGTTATCGCTCGGACGCGACCAGCAGCGGGCGGGTGCTGATGTTCGGCTGCGCAGCGACGGTGGGGGTCGGACTGCTGTTCGGGCCGCTGCTGGGTTCAGGATCGCTCTGGCTGGCCTGGGTCGCGCTCTCGATCGCGTTGCTGGTGATGGGGTTTGTCTATGGCCCATTGGGTGCCTGGTTGCCACAGCAGTTTCCGGCGCGGGTGCGGTATACTGGCGCGTCGGTCGCGTTCAACGGCGGCGGCATCATCGGCGGCGCGCTCGCCCCGATCGCGGCGCAGGCGTTGGCGGACCGGGGCGGCGCGGATGCGGTGGGGCTGTATCTGGCGGCGGCTGGGGTGCTGAGCTTTGCAGGATTGTGGGCGCAGCGGGGAAGGGCCGCGGGATAGTCAGGGGTATTGTTGGCGGGCGTGCAGGACAGCCGTGATGACGATGGCGTCCTGCTCAATACTGTAGATCAGCAGATAATTGGGGTGCACGATCGCCTCCCGTGTACCAGCGACGCGACCCGGACGATGCATTTGGGGAAACTCCAGCAACTGCTTGGCACAACGATCAAACAGGTTCTTAAGCCGGTCAGTGGCATCGAGATTCCGATCGGCAATGTAACCGATGATGTCGTCATGGTCTGCTGGGGCTTCAATTGTCCAAATCAGTCGCACGCTGCCGGGCCTTGGCTATGATTTCCGCCGCGCGCGCCATCACCTCTTCATGCGGAACGCGAGGCGCGGTTGATCGAAGCGATCGCTCTACCTTGGCCTGCAACCACGCATCATACGCCGCCTCTTCCTCGGACGAGGCGAATTCGGATTCGATCGGCGAGTATTTGACCATGAAGTCAGTCTATCACATCGCCCGCCAGCCGCAATAACGTCAGCTTTGCCTTGCCGACCACGCGTTCGGCGTCGATCTCGAAACCCGAGACCTCGAGCTTTTCCGACTTGCCGGTCTCGACGCTGATCCAGGTCGATGGCGCGAACCAGCCCAGCCTGGCCAGCTTGTCGAGCGCCACCGCGCCCGCGCCCGTGGCATAAGGCGGGTCGATCAGCACCACGTCGAAGGGCTTGAGCGCGGGGCCCAATGTCAGCGCGGAGCTGGGGCGGATTTCGGCGCGTTCGTCGGCTTCGAGCGCCCGGATGTTGGCGCGAAGAACGTCGATCGCCGCGCGGTCCTGCTCGACGAACACGCATTTGGCCGCGCCGCGCGACAGCGCCTCAATGCCGAGCGCGCCCGAGCCTGCGAACAGATCGAGCACCGACAATTCCTCGAACGACCCCAACCGGCTGGTCAGCATCGAGAACAGGGTTTCGCGGGTGCGGTCGGCGGTCGGGCGGGTGGTGTCGCCTGCGGGCGCCTTGAGTTTGCGGCCCCGCCACTCGCCTGCGATGATGCGCAGCATGTTACCCCTCCCCCTTAACAGGGGAGGGCAGCGAAGACTTGGCAGCTTGCTGCCTAGTCGCAGCCGGGAGAGGGTGACATGCGCCACGCCTGCCCTGCAATCGCGACACCCTCTCCCAGCTCCGTCTAGGCTCCTGCGTCCCCAAGACTGCGCAACCCTCTCCCGTCAAGGGAGAGGGGTAAGCTTGTACCATCATTTCAACGTGTTCCTGAAGGTGATCAGATCGTGCCTGCGGACCTCGTCGATCGCGCCGGGCTCAAGCCCTTCGAGCAGGAATGGACCATAACGCGTGCGGATGAGACGCGAGACCTTGAGGCCCAGATGCTCGAGCACGCGGCGCACTTCGCGGTTCTTGCCCTCGGTCAGCGTCATCTCGATCCAGCCGTTGCGCCCGGTGCGGCGTTCCAGATTGGCGTCGATCTTGCCGTAGCGGATGCCTTCGATGGTGATCCCGTGGATCAGGTCTTCGAGCTGGCTCTGGCTGACCTCGCCAAAGGCGCGCGCGCGATAGGTGCGCTCGACCCCGGTGGCGGGCAGCTCCATCTGGCGCTTGAGTTCGCCATCGTTGGTCATCAGCAGCAGTCCCTCGGTGTTGAGGTCGAGCCGCCCGACGGGCATCATCCGCGGCGCATCGGGCGCGACGCGGGCGAGATGATCGTAGATCGTCTCGCGGCCGGTAAAGTCGCGCGCTGCGGTGAGCAGCCCGGCCGGCTTGTGGAAGCGCCACAGTTTTGCAGGCGCGGGTTCCTTCACCGCTTTGCCATCGACGGTGATGCCATGCAGGCTGGTGAGCACGGTGGCGGGCGTGGTGATGGCGACGCCATCGCGCGCGACACGGCCGCCCTCGATCATCCGCTCGATCTCACGCCGGCTGGCGATGCCGGCACGGGCAAGCAGCTTGGCGATGCGCTGCCCCTCACCGAGCGTGGAGGTGCTGGCCTTTTTGGGCGTTTCGCTGGGCGACGGGCTGTCGTCGTTGAGCGGATCGAATTTCGGTTTCCGGGGGGGCATGGCCGCTGCTATAACGAGGAAGGCGTCGCGCGGGAACGCAAGAATTCATTACTGCGTATTTCGATTTCATACCGACGCCGTTGCCGGAAAGGCCCTTCATGCTGTTTTCGCGATTTACCCGGTCGATCCAGACCATCCTGATTGTCGAGGACGAGCCGCTGGTGGCCTTCGACAACGAATTGCGGGTGGTCGATGCAGGGTATCGGGTCGTGGCCACCGTCGATACGCAGGATGAAGCGATCGCGATGCTGTCGCGTGAAGCGATCGATCTGGTGCTGGCGGACGTCAACCTGTCACGCGGCGGCAGCGGGATCGAGGTCGCGCGGGTCGCGAGCGGGATGGATATTCCGGTGCTGTTCGCGACCGGAACCTGCCCCAATGAGGCGCAGCAATATGCGGTGGGGTGTCTCAACAAACCCTATAACGCGGTTGAACTGGTCAAGGCGATCGAGGCGGTAGATCGCATGATCCGGGGCAAGTCGGTCAAAACCATCCCCAAGCCGCTCAGCCTGTTCTCCACCCTATAGGTCGGGGAGGGGCGTGTGCGCCCCATCCCCGGCCGAGGGCGCTTATTTTAACCGTGGTTGCCGAATTTGGTCATGTCGGTGTCGTCCGGGCTGTCGTCTTCGTCGGGGTCGAGGGTCCCCAATGGGCTTTCCTCATCATCGTCATTGCGTTCGTTGTCGAAAGCGCCGCGATCGATATGGCCTGAACTCACCATTTGGTCCATCCGGTCAACAAGGTCCGGTTCGTCCTGCGGGACAACCGACAAGCCCTCCGATCCGCCCTTCTCGCTGTCTTCGCTCGGGTCCCGATCCTTGTGCATCGCGTCCTCGGCGACGTTGTTTGCGCTGGAATCATCCTGCTGCGACTGGTTGATCGTGTCCGAGCTGTCGTTCAGGTCCGAGTTATCGTCGGGTAAAGTGTCTGCCATGGTGTGCGTCCTTGTAGTGCGACAGGATTGCCTGCCGCACATACGCGAAAGCCGGGCGGACGTTGCTACCGAACGGCGCCTGCTTATCGTTCAGACACTGGTGGGTTCGAGCCTCGGGCTGAGCAGATGCACCACGGCCAGCGCCAGCAGATAGGCGCTCGCGCAGATTGCAAACAGGATCTCGTAGCTGCCGGTGCTGTCGAGGATGTATCCGGTGAACAGCGCCATCCCCATTCCGCCCAATGCTCCGACGGTGCCACCGATACCGATCACCGATCCCACCGCCCCGCGCGGGAACATGTCCGAAGGCAGGGTATACAGGTTGGCGGAAAACGCCTGGTGCGCTGCAGTGGCAAGGCCGATGATCAGCACCGCACCCCACACGCTGTCGATGCTTTGGGCAAACCAGATCGGCGTGACCGCGAGCGCGCACAGCAGCATGGTCGATTTGCGCGCGAAATTAGGGGTGCGCCCGGCCTTGATCAGCCGCGACGACATCCACCCGCCAAAGATCGAACCGCCATCGGAGATCAGGTAGATCGCCGCCAGCGGAAGTCCGAAGGTCTTGAGATCCATGTCATAGCGTTCGAACAGATATCCCGGCAGCCAGAACAGGAAGAACCACCAGATCGGGTCAATGAGGAACTTGCCCAGCGCATAGGCCCAGGTTTCGCGCTTCGCGAGTAGCCGGCTCCAGCCGATCTGCTCGACCGGATCGGCCGGGTCCTGCTGGATCCAGGCAAGTTCTGCGGGTGAAACGCGCTTGTGCTCCGAAGGGTGGCGGTACATCGCCCACCAGGCAATCAGCCACACTAGCCCGAAAATACCGGTGATGTAGAACGCCTCGCGCCAGCCGAACCACAGGACCAGCAAGGGCACGAGCAGCGGCGTGATGATCGCACCGACATTGGCCCCGGCGTTGAACAGCCCGATGGCAAAGGCACGCTCACGCTGCGGGAACCAGTCGGTCACCGCCCGGATTCCGGCAGGGAAGTTACCGCTCTCGCCAATGCCAAGCCCAAAACGCGCCATTGCAAAGCTGGTCACGCCGTTGGCCAGCCCATGTGCCATATGGCCGATGGTCCAGATGACGATGGCGATCGAGTATCCAAGCCGCGCACCGATGACGTCGACGATCCGCCCGAAACCGATATAGCCGATCGCATATGCGACCTGGAACCAGAACACGATGTTGGCAAAGTCGCCTTCGGTCCAGCCGAACTCTGCAACCAAGGTGGGCTTGAGCACCCCGATCATCTGGCGGTCGATGTAGTTGATGGCCGTCGCGGCGAACAGTAGCCCGACGATGACCCACCGATAGCGACCCGCATTGGCTGCAGCCGCATCCATCATGGGTGCCTTTGCTGTGCCTTTTCCGGTGCCGGCTCCGGCGTTCGTTGTGGCATCGACCATTTCACTCTCCCAGGTGAGCAGCCGGCCTTTACCGGTCTGCGATAAGGTTCATTCAGCGCGGCGTTGCCGCAACGATCCGGCACTGCACATCGCCGCAGCCTTCGAACACGGCTTTATAGGATTGACCGATGCCGATTTCATGCACGCCGGTGATCGCGCCTGTCGAGACCCAAAGGCCGCTCGACACATCGACACCGCGCGCCATGAGGTTGGTCAGCAGGAAGCGGACCGCGCCATAAGGGCCATCGAGCATCGTCGCTGCCGTCGCCGCGCCGACCACCGCGCCGTCGATCTCGCTGCGCACGGGGATTGCACACAGATCGATGTCGCGCCATCCGGCCAGCGAAGGCCCCTGCACCAGCCCTGCATTGTTGCCGAAATCGGAAACCGTGACCAAAGGCCCATCGGTGTTGATGCCGGGATAAGGCGAACTGGCAATCTCTATGCCCAGCCGGATGTCGTCGAGCAGAGCCTTGGTGCCTGCATCGTCCACAGGCACCGCGCCCGAAAAGCCGGGTGCGACGTGCAGCAAAATCTCGGCCTCGCCAGCCGCAAAGCCACCTTCGAAGACCGGCATATCGGGCATACTGCCATCGGCGCCATCGACGATGGAATCCGCGAAGATCGGCCCCGAAAGGCGGTTGGCGCCCAGCTGGCCATCGAGCGGCGGATTGATCCGGCCGACCTTCCAGCCGATCACCTGACGCCCGTCGAGCACGATCGCGCGATCCTGAATGGTGTAGGCCGCCTGAAGCTCCTGCGGCTTGATGCCAGGATAGGCATCGAGCGCTCGCGCCTCGCGGCGGGCGCTGACAAAGGCCATCGCGACATCATCGGCCTGCGTGTTCACCGTCAACTCGTTCCCCATCCCAATTGGTCGTCCTTCTCTTGTGCGGTTGCCTAAAGGAAACCGGTGTCATTCGCAAGTGGCGGCGTTTCAACGCCGGTGATCGCTACAGCGTCACGCCCCGTTTCCAGATCGATATCGCCCGCTGTCCGGCGCTTTCGGCAACGGTTTTTCGCCCGCTGGCAAAGCCGATCAGCGCATCGAGAAACGCCGCATCGGCAGTCTGCCGCCCCTCGTCGAGCACCCGCGACGCATCGAAGTCGATCCAGTGCGGCTTGCCCTGCGCCAGCCCGCGATTCGAGGCGATCTTGACCGTTGGCACCGGAAACCCGAGCGGCGTTCCGCGCCCGGTGGTGAACAGCACCAGCGTCGCCCCGGCGGCTGCCAGCGCGGTCGAGGACACCGCGTCGTTCCCGGGAGATTCGAGCAGTGCGAGCCCGGGGGTGTGCGCCTGTTCGCCATAATCGAGCACCGAGGTAAGCATTGCGTGTCCAGCCTTCTGCACCGCACCCGCCGACTTTTCCTCAAGCGTGGTGATGCCGCCTGCAATGTTGCCCGGCGACGGGTTTTCCGACACCGGCAGCCCCTGATCGAGGTAATAGCGCTTGAAGCGGTTGACGAGCGCGGCGGCGGCCTCGAACGTCGCGGCATCGGCGGCGCGGTCGAGCAACGCCTGCTCGGCGCCGAAGATCTCGGGAATTTCGGTGAGGATCGGGATTCCGCCGGATGCCGCCAACGTATCGCAGAAGCGACCCAGCAGCGGATTGGCGGTGAGGCCCGAAAAGCCATCCGATCCGCCGCATTTCAGGCCCACGACCAGCGCCGACAGCGGCAGCGGCTCGCGCTGCGCGGTCGACGCCTCGGTCACCAGTTCATCGACCAAGGCTGCGGCAGCGGCCATCTCGTCCCCCACGCCTTGCGAGGAGAGCGTGCGCACTTTGGCGCGCGCACCAGGCGGGATTGCGGCAACCAGATCGTCCAGCTGGTTCGATTCGCAGCCCAGCCCGATCAGCAGCACGCCCGCCGCATTGGGGTTGGCCGCCAGCCCGGCGAGCAGCGCGCGGGTTCCGCCCAGGTCATCGCCCAGCTGCGAACAGCCATGCGGATGGGTGAACGCGAAGACGCCATCGATCCGCCCGTTTGCGATTCCGTCGGCATGCCGCGCCTCGGCGGCGCGCGCGACTTGCTCGGCGGTCAGCCCGACACAGCCGACAGACGGCAGGATCCAGATCTCGTTGCGCGTCGCGGCGCGGCCATCGGCGCGGAGATAGCCCTGCCAGACCGGACCTTCGGCCACCGTGGGGGGCACATGTTGGCGGCCCTGATGCGCTTCGTACGCCAGTTCTCCGGCCAGCGCGGTGGCCAGATTGTGGGTGTGGACATGATCGCCAGCCGCAATCGCAACGGTCGCCTCACCGATCGGCAGGCCGTATTTCAGAACCCGGTCGCCCGCCCTGTGCAGACGGATTGCAAACTTGTGGCCTTGCGCGATATCGTGCCGCAGCATGATTTGCTGGCCGCCGACCGCAATGGTCTCGCCCGCGCTCAGCGGACGTAACGCCACCGCAACGCCATCTGCGGCGTGCACCTGCAGCGCATCCGGCAAATGGATGCCCGTCTCGATGGGCATCTGGGTGGTGGGCGGACCTTGCAGCGCGATTCTCCCCTATCTGGTTTTGCCTATGGATAGCGGCATGGTAACCGGTGTCAATCTGCGCGGGATTGCCAGGGTGACCTTGCTGAGGCTAGGACAAACCGGGGACTGACACCGGTGTAGCCTGGGGTCGAGACGAAAGCGCGCTGAATGAAAGCCAAAGACGGTAAGCCGACCATCAATGATGTGGCCCGCATCGCCGGTGTATCGAAGAAAACGGTAAGCCGGGTGATCAACCGGTCGACGCTGCTCAATTCGGCGACACGCGAAAAGGTCGAGGCGGTGATCGCCGAGCTGGGCTATGTGCCCAACCCGCAGGCGCGTGCGCTGGCGTTGCGGCGCAATTTCCTGATCGGGCTGATCCATGACAACCCCAATGCGCAGATGGTGCTGGGGGTTCAGGAAGGCATATTGTCGGCAATCCGCGATACCGAATTCGCGCTGGTGGTCCGCCCGGTCAACCGCCGCTCTCCCGATATGCTCGACCATGTCCGCACGTTTCTGGAACAGCAGCGGCTGTTCGGGGTGATGCTGCTTCCGCCGATCTCGGAGAATGATGCGCTGGCGCAGCTGTGCGACGAGCTTGGCGTGACCTATGTCCGCATGGGGTCGGTGCGGCTTGACGACGATGCGCATATGGTCGCGTCGAACGACCGCGAGGCGGTGGCCAAGGCGGTCGCGTATCTGGTCAGGCGCGGGCACAGCCGCATCGGCTTCGTAGCGGGCCCCGAGGGGTTTCGCTCTGCCGCCGAACGCGAACTGGGCTATCGCGACGCGTTGGAGACCGCAGGCGTCGCATTGGACCCCGCGATCATGGCCGAGGGCAACTACACCTTCGAGACGGGAATCGCGGCCGGCGAAAAGCTGCTTGCCGCATCGCCCCGCCCCAGCGCGATCTTCGCCAGCAACGACGAGATGGCCGCCGGCGTGCTCCATGCCGCGCGGACCCAGGGGCTTTCGGTGCCCGAGGACCTGTCGATCGTCGGCTTCGATGACACCGCGATCGCCGCGCACATCTGGCCGCCGCTCACCACCGTGCGATGGCCGATCCAGGCGATGGCCAAGGCTGCGGCGATCAAGCTGATCGACCCGGCAGAGGCGCGCAAGCACCCTTCGCATTTCCTCTCAGACCTGATCGAGCGGGCATCCGTCGCGTAACGCGGGCGCACCGGCTGCTCTGCCGATCCTGCGCCCGATTATGGACTTGCACGTTTCTATGACACCGGTTACCACGGGCGCCAGCAATAGGCCATGCGCCCTGGCGCACAACCGCGCCTGAACGAGAGGACAGCTATGAAAATCGCCCTGATCACCGAGAACAGCCAGGCCGCCAAGAACGGCATCATCCACGACGCGCTGACCACGGTCGCCGAGCCTCTGGGCCACCAAGTGTTCAATTACGGAATGTATTCGGCTGAAGACAAGGCCTCGCTGACCTATGTCATGAACGGCCTGCTCACCGGCATCCTGCTCAATTCGGGTGCGGCCGATTTCGTCGTCACCGGCTGCGGCACCGGAATGGGATCGATGCTCGCGTGCAACGCGATGCCCGGCGTGTTCTGCGGCCTCGTCATCGACCCCACTGACGCATTCCTGTTCGGCCAGATCAACGATGGCAACGCAATCTCGATGCCTTATGCCAAGGGCTTCGGCTGGGCAGCGGAGCTCAATCTGCAGGATGTCTATGCCAAGCTGTTCGACGGTGAACGCGGTCTGGGCTATCCCAAGGAGCGTGCCGAGATCATGCGTACCAACCGGGGTATCCTCAAGGACCTCAAGGCCGCTGCCTGCCACGACATGCTGACCGTGCTCAAGACCGTCGATCAGGACCTGCTCAAGGCCGCGGTTGCCGGCGAGCGCTTTGCCGAGTATTTCTATGCCAATACGCAGGACCAGGAAATGGCAGCGTATCTCAAGGGAATCACGGGCTAAAGCCGGAAGGGGACACGGGATATGACAGCTAGCCCCTTCGACCTTTCGGGCAAGACCGCTTTGGTCACCGGCGCCAACACCGGGATCGGCCAGGCGATTGCGGTCGCTCTGGCCGAGGCCGGGGTGGACGTTGCCGTGGCGGGCCGGTCCGAGCCAACCGAAACGCTGGAGGCGATCGAGGCCACCGGGCGCAAGGCGGTCAACATCACCGCCAATTTCGGCTCGATCGAGCCGGTCGGCCGGGTGATCGACGAGGCGTTGGCGGGGCTGGGTCGTCTCGACATCCTGGTCAACAACGCCGGGATCATCCGCCGCGCCGATCTGCTCGAATTCAGCGAGGAGGATTGGGACGCGGTGATCGACACCAACCTGAAGACGTTGTTCTTCCTCAGCCAGGCAGCCGCAAAGCACATGGCCGAGCGCGGCTCTGGCAAGATCATCAACATCGCCTCGCTGCTGACCTTTCAGGGCGGCCTGCGGGTGCCAAGCTATGCTGCCGCCAAATCGGGTGTCGGTGGCGTCACCAAGGCGATGGCGAACGAACTCGCGCCCAAGGGCGTGCAGGTCAACGCAATCGCACCGGGCTATATCGCGACCAACAACACCGCGGCATTGCAGGCGGACGAAACCCGCAATCGCCAGATCCTCGAGCGCATCCCGACGGGTCGCTGGGGTCGTCCTCAGGATATCGCAGGTGCGGCATTGTTCCTGGCATCGCCCGCATCCGATTATGTCACCGGGCACATTCTCGCAGTCGACGGCGGCTGGCTGGCGCGATGAGCGATCCAGCGTCTGGCCTGGTCGTCTGCTTTGGCGAGATGCTGCTGCGCCTGTCGCCGCCGGGTGCGCGAATGGTGGTTCAGGCGCAGGCACTCGAAATGGCGGTCGGCGGCGCAGAGGCCAATGTTGCCGCCGGGCTGGCCTCACTGGGCCACGAAGCAAGAATGATTACCTTGCTTCCCGACAGCCCGCTCGGCGACAAGGCGCGCGCCGAATTGGGTGCTGCCGGGGTCGATACCCGCCATGTTGCGTGCGGACCAGGGCGGATGGGGCTGTATTTCCTTGAGCCCGGTGCAGGCTTGCGGCCGTCTTCGATCACCTATGACCGGGCCGGTTCGGCGTTTGCGCTTTCAGATACAGACGCGTTCGATTTTGCAGGCGCGCTAGACGGCGCGGCCCTGATGCACCTTTCGGGGATTACCCCCGCGCTTGGCCCCAACGGCGTGACGCTCGCCCGCGCAGCGATCGCCGCAGCGCAGGCAGCTGGCGTGCCGATCTGCTTTGACGGCAACTACCGCGCGCTGCTGTGGGACGCGTGGGACAGCGATCCGCGCAGTATCCTCACCGAACTGTTGAGCGCCGCAACCGTGATGATCGGCAACCACCGTGATATTTCGTTGCTGCTGGGTAAAACGTTTTCCGGCGATGGCTCGGAGCGACGACGCGAGGCGGTGGATGCGGCGTTTGCGGCGTTCCCCAAGCTCGAGCTGGTCGCCTCGACCGCGCGCCATGTCGTCAGCAGCGATCACCACCGCATTTCCGCCCGGGTCGATACGCGGCAGGGCAAGTACCAGACTGCCGAGATCGATGTCACCGGAATCGTCGATCGGATCGGCACCGGCGATGCGTTTGCCGCAGGGGTGTTGCACCAGTATCTGCAGGGCGCGAGCGAACAGGCGATGGCCGAATGCGGGCTGGCGCTTGCTGCGCTCAAGCATTCGCTCCCCGGCGATATGTGCCTGATCGGGTCGGCCGAGCTCGCGGCATTCTCGTCCGCCGGCGGCGATGTCCGGCGCTGAGCTTTCCCGGCGTTCGCTGCTGGGCGCTGGTGCAGCGCTGATGGCCACTCCGGCGCTGGCGAAAGGCGCCGATCCCCAGGTTGGCCGCTTCACCGGATTGCGCGACGACGGTGTGCTTGCGTTCAAGGGCATCCGCTATGGCCGCGCCAAGCGTTTCGCGCGCGCGGTAGCGGTGCCGATCGACCGCACGGTCAAGGCGCAGGATTTCGCGCCGATTGCGCCGCAACGGGGCAACCCCGATCTGCCGCAGTCCGAAGACTGCCTGTTCCTCAACGTCTGGACACCCGAGGCGAACCCCAAGGCCAGCCGCGCGGTGATGGTCTACTTCCATGGCGGCGCATACTCCAACGGCACGGTTACCGATCCGCTCACGCATGGGCAAAGGCTGGCGGCGGCGGGCGATGTCGTGGTGGTCAGCGTCAACCACCGGCTCAACGCGCTGGGCTATGCCTGGCTCAAACCACTAGGCGACCGCTTTGCCGACAGCGGCAATCTGGGCCAGCTCGACCTCATCCTCGCGCTCGAATGGGTGCGTGACAATATCGCTTCGTTCGGCGGCAATCCGGCACGCGTGATGGTGTTCGGCCAGTCGGGCGGCGGGGCGAAGATCGCGACGCTGATGGCGATGCCGGCCGCCAAAGGCCTGTTCCACACCGCAGCCACGATGAGCGGACAGCAGGTGACCGCAAGCGGCCCGGGCAATGCGTGGAAGCGCACCCAGGCGCTGATGACGGCCCTGGGGCTGCAGCCCAGTGATGCCGATGGACTGCTGAGCGCGCCGGTGGAGCGCATCGTCGAGGCGCTGACGGCCACCGACCCGGTGATCGGCGGCGCGGTCTATTTCGGCCCGGTGCTCGACATGACCAACCTGCCGCGCCACCCGTTCTGGCCTGATGCCGCGTCGCAATCGCTGCACATTCCGATGATCCTGGGCAACACCCGCGAGGAGACCCGCGCGTTCCTCGATCCGAGGGGCGCAAAGCTCAAAGGGCTGGGCTGGGATAACATCGCGGCAAAGATAGCGCCCGAGATCAAGATCGACCTCGACGTCGATTGGGTCGTGGCGCAGTACCGCGCGCAATTCCCCGATTGGACGCCCGAGCAGCTGTTCTATGCGGCGACCACTGCGGGCCGGTCGTGGCCGGGGCAGGTGATCGAGGCGGATGAGCGGGCAAAGGCGGGCGCGGCTGCGACCTGGGTCTACCAGCTCGACCGCGCATCGCCGATCGATCCCTTGCGCGGGGCGGCGCATACCGATGACATTCCTTATGTGTTCGGTACGCTCGATGCACCGGGCAGCATGAGCGGAACCGATGCGGGTGCGCGCGCGACGCGCGATGTGATGATGCAGGCGTTTGCAGGGCTTGCCAAAACCGGCGTTCCGGGGCGGACGGACTGGTCGTCTTACGCGTTGCCCGACCGTGCGACCCTGGTGGTCGGCAATGGCGTGGCGACCGTACAGAACGATCCGCGCCGCTGGGAGCGCGAATTGTGGGCTAGGGCTCCTTACGTTCAGCCGGGGAGCTGACCGTAGCTTCCTTCGGTTCGGCAACCGGATAGGCGATGATCAGCGCCAGCGGTTTCTCGCCCTTCTGCCAGATGCCGACCACCGCGCCGTCATACAGATACGCGGTCATTCCGGGCTTCAGCGTCGCGCGCTGGCCGTCGGAGACAACCTCGCCCTCGCCATCGAGCACGTAATAGACCTCGTCATGCGCGATTGCGTGCTCGCCGATCGCGGCGCCGATATCGAGCGTGCGCCTGCGGAACTCCATGCGGCGCGGTTGAGGCACATGGTCGCTGATCCGCCACGCGGTGCTCATGCCGATCGCGCCATGCGGTGGCGGCTCGCGGCGCAGCGTGTCCGCCTCGTCGATCACCGCCATCGGCGGAGCGGCGGCCATGAGACCCGGGGCCAGGAGCGCGAGCAGTGCGCTCACGGCTGCGGGGTCCGCATCTCCAGGTCACGCTCGCTCAATGCTTCCTGCGCGCCGCCCTTCTGTCCCGGATAGCGCCCCGACTTGGGCGTCATCGTATCGAGATTCCAATCGGCCTCGACGAACGGCGCGAAGGTCGCCACGGGTGCGGGGTAGCCACCGACCTCACTCTCGTCGTCGATGATGTCGCCGCGACCTTCGGCGACGAAGAACAGCACCCGGATATCATCGGGCGCGCGGTCCCAGGGCCGTGCGCCGGCGCTTGCCAGCACCGACGTCTCGACCTCGCCCGAAGGGAGGATGCGGTATTGTGACACATCGGCCAGCGGGGCCTTGGCGGTGATCAGCTTCGCTTTCGTTTCGCCATAGCGTCCGAACTGGGGCAGGGCATTGCCGTGGCGGTCGACCGCGCGGTTGTCCTTGCCGAAATACGCAAGATCGCCATCGCCACCGAGCATCAGGAACGGCAGGCCTTCGTTGGTGTCGTTGCCGCCGCGCATGACATTGCCCATCGCGGTGATTTCACCCGTCACATAGGGCTGTCCTGCCCATTCCAGGTTCATCAGGTTGTAGTGTATCGCGCGGTGGCCGGGGTTGAAGATCAGGTTGTTGATCATGGCGACCTGTGCGCCGCCCTTCACCAGCGGCGTGCGCTCGACATTGTGCGCCCACACGTTGCGATAGAAGGTGATGTGGGTGGCGTTGTCGTGGATCAGCGATCCCTTGGAATGCTCGCCCTTGGGATGGCTCGAATTGGCGAGGCCCTCGGCGGCGATGTTGTCGCGGAAAACGATGTGATGGCTGGTCCCGGCGCGCCATTCGTCGACCGTGTTGCCGGTAAAGCGCGGGCCCGATGCCGACATGTTTTCGTCGGTACCCCACAGGAAGCTGCAGTGTTCAACCACCACATTGTGCGCGGCGACCGTCGAAAAAGCATCGGCCTCCCACCCCGAAAGCTTGGCCTGCCCGTCGGCGCCGGTCATTACGCGCAGATGCGACACCACGACATCGTGCGTCTTCACATCGATGCCGCCCTTGATGATGGTGATGCCGGGTGAGGGCGCGGTCTGGCCTGCTATAGTGAGATAGGGTTCGGTGATGTCGATCGAGCTGCGGCCGAGGTCGATCACCCCGCCAACCTCGAACACGATGGTGCGCGGACCCTTGGTGGCAAGCGCCTCGGCGAACGAGCCTGGACCCGCTTTGGCCAGCGTCGTCACCCGAATGATTCGTCCGCCCGCGCCACCTTTTGTCGGGTCGGCGGGGTGCGGCTGCGCTGACCCCTGGGCTATGCTGGCCATGACAAAAGCGCCCGTAATGAGGGCTTTTTGCAACATTCTGTGCATCGTTTTCTCTCCTGTTGCCTTTTTATTGACAGAGCGTGGAGGAGAGGGCAATACTTAATGACACCGGTTACCCTCAGGGGTCATAACGTGGCGCAGACCGCCATTGAATAAGCCGGAATGAATTTGGATGCCCATCGGTCAAGGCATCTTGAATTGGGAGACGGGTGCCAGGGACGGTTCGACGCAGCTGCGTCCTCCCCTTTGACACCGGTAGCAATAGGCCCGAAAAGGGCGATTGAGGAGGGGATTGAGAATGCGCAGTCAGGTATCGCAGCGGGTTTCGCGCGTGTCGTTTTTCAAGGGGTTGTTGCTCGCAGGGTGCGCCGTTGGCGCTGCCGGTACGGCGCAGGCACAAGATGCCGCCGCCGGTGAACAGGTCGCCGAAAACGACGCAAGTTCGGCAGATGAGATCATCGTCACCGGCTTCCGCCAGTCGCTTGAAGCCGCAATCAATCTCAAGCGCAATTCGGTCGGCGCGATCGACGCGATCGTCGCCGAAGACATTGCCAAGTTCCCCGACCAGAACCTCGCCGAATCGCTGCAGCGCATCCCCGGCATCTCGATCACTCGCGATGCAGGCGAAGGCCGCTCGATCACCGTGCGCGGTCTTTCCAGCCAGTTTACCCGCGTTCGCGTCAACGGCCTCGAAACCATCGCTACCTCCACCGACGGCCAGACTGCCAACCGCGATCGCGCGTTCGATTTTAACGTGTTCGCCTCCGAACTGTTCAGCTCGATCGTCGTCCACAAGACCGCCGAAGCCAGCCTGGACGAAGGTTCGTTGGGTGCGGTGGTCGATCTCAACACCGGCAATCCGCTGGCGGCCAAGGCCGGCCTGACCGGGGTTGCCTCGCTGGTCGCCAGTTACAACGACCTGTCCGAATATGTCGGCCCGCGGCTTGCCGGACTGCTCAGCTGGCGCAACGATGCCGGCACCTTCGGCGTGTCGATGTCGGCGGCGTACCAGAAGACCCAGGTGCTGGAACTGGGCAACAACACCGTTCGCTGGGCCCAGGCCCGGTTCGACTCGGTCGATGGCGCACCCTGCTTCACCCAGAGTGCTACCAACCTTGCAGGTCGCCCCAATGCGGGCGGCACTTATGCTGTCGGACGCAACGCCGCGTGCGACCGTGCCGCGCTCGCGTTCCACCCGCGCATTCCGCGTTATGGCGAAGTGCAGCACGATCGTGAGCGTCTGGGCATCACCGGGTCGATCCAGTTCGCACCCAGCGACGCGACCAAGTTCTCGATCGACGGGTTGTACTCCAACTTCAACAGCGACCGGCGCGAACAGTGGGGCGAGGTTCTGCTGCGCTCAAACGAGCGCTCGATCGATGTCGTCAACCCGGTGTACGACGCCAACAACAACATGATCTCGGCCACGCTCAATGATGCATGGGTCCGGACCGAGCATTATCTGCGCAAGAGCACGACCGAATTCTATCAGGTCGGCGGAAGCTGGGACCAGGACGTTACAGATAATTTCCGGTTCACACTGATGGGCGGCCTGTCGAAGTCGAACGCCGATATCCCGGTTGAAACGACCATCGTGTTCGATGACCGCGATGCACAGGGCTATTCCTACGACTATACCGACATGAAGCGGCCGAAGCTGACCTTCGGCACCAGCGTCACCGATCCTGCGGTGTTCCAGCTCGCCGAAATCCGCGACCGGCCTTCGACGATCGAAAACCGCTTCAAGACCGGACAATTGCGCACCGAATGGGACGTGACCGAAGGGTTTACGATCAAGGCCGGTGTCGTCTGGCGTCGGTTCAACTTCGACACCGAAGCGTTCACCCGTGACACCGCGGTGTGCGGCAACGGCGGTCTCGACCGGGTACTGGGCACCATCACCTGTTCGCCGACAAGCCTTTTCGGGCCGGCCGCAGTTTACGGTTTCCAGGCGACCCCGGCGCTTTCCCAGCTGTTCAATTTGGGTAATGCCGGCCAGCCTGCAGGCAACACCAACGCCTGGCTGGTGCCTGATTTGGATGCGGCCGCTGCTTTCACCAATCTGTACCAACGTCCGTTGGCGCTCGATGCAGGTAACAACCGCGGCGTGCAGGAAACCACCAAGGGCGGCTATCTGCAGTTCGACGCCAAGGGCGAGTTGCTCGGTATGGAATACGCGCTCAACGCAGGAATGCGCTATGTGAAGACCGAGCAGTCTTCCTATGGCCTGGTTGGCGGCGTCGAGGCGACCGTCGAACGCAGCTATGACGACTGGCTGCCTTCGGCCAACCTGGCGCTGTTCCCGACGGATAACGTGATTGTTCGCGGGGCCATTGCCGAGGTCATCACGCGCCCCAGCCTGGGCTCGCTGACGCCTGGTGGATCGGCTGATGGCTTCAATTTCCGGGTCAACAGCGGCAACCCGTTCCTCCAGCCGTTCCGCGCCGTGAACTATGACCTGGCGATCGAATGGTATTTCGCTCCGCAGGCGCTATTGTCGGTCGCAGGCTTCATCAAGGACATCGCGACCTTCACCCAGTCCTCTGTGATCCCCGAGGCCACATTTGCGCAGACTGGTCTGCCGGTCTCCGTGCTCAATCCATCGTCCCCGGCAGCGCTCAATCCTGATCTGCTCAACCAGCCGATCTGGCAGCTCACCACGATCGTCAACGGCGAGGGCGCAAAGATCAGGGGCGTCGAAGTTGCGGCGCAAATTCCGTTCAGTGTCTTCACAGATGGGTTTTTCGGCAATTTCGGCATTCTTGCCAACGCGACCTTTATCGATAGTGAAGCGACCTTCAGCCTCGCGGGCCCGGCCAGGGTACCTGGCGGTGCGCTGGTTGCGCCGGTATTCGTAACAAGCTCGCTGGCCAATGTTTCCAAGCGCTCTTACAACGGCACCTTCTATTATGACGACGGCACGTTCTCGGCCCGCGTAATGGGCACATACCGCAGCCGCTGGCATGAAGGCGCCAGCGGCACCGGCAACCTGCTCGAAGGTTATGGCAGCCAGTTCAACCTTGATGCGTCGATCCGCTACAAGCTCACCGAGTGGGTCGAGGTTTCGCTGGAAGGCAACAACCTGACCGACACCTATCGCTATCGCTTCACCGATTTCGACGCGGACCGGAATTATGAGCACAACCACTTCGGCCGCAACTTCTTTGTCGGTGCACGCTTCAAATACTGAGTGATCGGCCGGGCGGTGGCTCCACGCTGCCCGGCCAGCAACTGCAAACCCAAAGGGAGCCGCCATGACCATCGATCGCCGATCCTTCATGGCGGCTTCCGTGTGTGTGGGGGTTGCAGGCCCCGCGCTTGCCCAGACCGCCGTTCCGGCCGTACCCGGCTCGCCGCTTCCCCCGGGCCTGCCGCAACCTGCCGAAACCATCGACCTGTGGCCCGGCGGCGCGCCCGGAATGCCGGCCAAGCCACTGACCGAAACGGTCAACGAGCGCTCGACCGACCGGCTGGTCACCGACCGCGCGGTCTATGGCATCAACGCTCCCCGGCTGGCTGTCTTCCGCCCTGACCGGCCCAATGGCGCTGGCGTGCTGATCACGCCGGGCGGCGGCTATCGCTGGGTGGTGGTCGACAAGGAAGGCTATGAGATGGGTCGCTGGCTGGCGGCGCGCGGATTTACTGCGTTCGTGTTGTTCTACCGCTTGCCCGGCGAAGGCTGGGCGGCGGGGCCGAATGTGGCGCTGGCCGATGCGCAGCGCGCAATGCGGCTGATCCGCGCGCGCGCTGGCGATTTCGCGGTGGACCCCGAGCGCGTCTCGGCGATGGGCTTTTCCGCAGGCGGGCATCTGTGCGCCGATCTCGCCACGCGGTTCGATGCATCCGTCTATGCCCCGGTCGATGCCGCCGATCAGCTTTCGGCCAAGCCGCACAGCGCCGCGCCGATCTATCCGGTGATCTCGATGACCGCGCCCGACGCCCATTCCGGATCACGCGAGCTGCTGATCGGCAAGACGGCGAGCTCAGCTCTTGAGGCAGCGCACTCCCCGCATCTGAACGTTCCAGCCAATGCACCTCCGGTCTTCCTGCTCCATGCCGAGGATGACGAGGTGGTGCCGGTGAACAACGCGCTGCTGCTCCGCGCCGCGCTCAAGGCCGAGGGCGTCCGCGTCGAGACGCATCTGTTCGAGCATGGCGGACATGGCTTTGGTTTGCGCCGGGCGATCGGCAAACCGGTCGAAGCCTGGCCCGAACTGTGGCGTGCCTGGGCGCGCACGACGGGCCTGGCGCTGTGAGCCGCCTGCCGATTCTTAACCGTCGCGGCGCGATCTCGTCCGCCGCGCTCACCACCTTGGGACTGGCTGCGCCCCTGAACGCGGGAACGCGCGCCGCTCCCTCCCCGGCGCCCCAAACATCCTCGAACGCGCATTCCCCGAAATGGCGCCGGGGCCTCGACAAACAGCGCATCGCCGATCTGGGCGATGGCCGCTTTCTCAACCCGGTGCTCTCGGGCGACCGGCCCGACCCCGCAATCCTCAAGGATGGCGAGGATTACTACCTCACCTTCTCGAGCTTCGAATCCTATCCCGGGCTGCTGATCTGGCATTCGCGCGATCTGGTGAACTGGCAGCCGCGCCAGCCCGCGCTCACCCGCAATATCGGCTCGGTCTGGGCGGTGAGCCTGGAGAAGCACGAGGGCCGCTATTTCCTCTATATTCCGGTGAAAGCGTCGCCGAAGAATGACATCTTCGTCATTTGGGCGGACGATATCGACGGGCCGTGGAGCGATCCGGTGCCGCTGGGCCTGCATCATCACATCGACCCGTGCCACGCGGTCGGCGAGGACGGCACGCGCTGGCTGTTCCTATCGGGCGGCGACCGGGTGCGATTGGCGGACGACGGCATGAGTGTCGTCGGGCAGGTCGAGCACATCTACGATCCCTGGCGCTATCCGACCGAATGGGATGTCGAGGGCTTCGCGCCTGAAGGACCCAAAATCCACCGCATCGGCCAATGGTTCTACATGCTGACCGCCGTGGGCGGAACCGCTGGCCCTCCCACGGGGCATATGGTCATCGCTGCCCGCTCGCGCTCGATCCACGGCCCGTGGGAGCAGCATCCCGGCAATCCCTTGGTGCGCACCACCGATATCCGCGAGGCCTGGTGGTCACGCGGGCATGCCAGCCTGGTCGAGGCACCGGACACGTCGTGGTGGAGCCTGTATCACGGTTACGAAAACGGCTTCTGGACCCTTGGCCGCCAGTGCCTGCTCGATCCCGTCGAATGGACCGCCGATGGCTGGTTCCAGATGACAGGCGGCGACCTGTCGCAACCGATCGCCAAGCCGAAGGGGGGCAGGGCGCTGCCGCACGGCATGGCGTTGAGCGATGATTTCGCCGCGCTCGAACTCGGTACCAAATGGTCGTTCTTCCGCCCTGCGCCTGATGAGGCGGCGCGGGTGCGCGTGAAGGACCACACCTTGTTCCTGCGGGGCAAGGGGCTTGCGCCGTCCACCGGATCGCCGCTGCTGCTCACGGCTGGCGACACATCCTACCAGTTCGAATGCGACATCGAGCTCGCCCCGGGTGGCACCGCAGGGCTGCTCCTGTTCTATGACGACAAGCTTTATGCCGGCCTCGGCTTCGACGCCGAACGCTTCGTCACCCACCAATACGGCATCGAGCGCGCCCGACCCGCCAATCCGCATGGGGCCAGCATGCGCCTGCGGGTCACCAACCGGCGCCATATCGTCAGCTTCCACAGCTCGGGCGATGGCGGCAGGACCTGGTTCAAGTTCGACCGCGGGATGGAAGTCTCAGGCTATCACCACAATGTGCGTGGCGGCTTTTTGATGCTGCGGCCGGGCCTGTATGCTGCGGGGCCGGGCGAGGCAAAGTTCCGCAACTTTACCTTCACTGCGCTCGACGAGGATTAGGAGGGCAGGGGGGCGGCCCGTGGTTGAACCCGCGCGCGCTTGCTGCTAGCTGCGCGGGCGAAACCGCCGGGGCTGATCGTGCCTCGTCGTCCACCGCCTCCTGCCGCAAGGACACGCCTTATGGTCCCCCGTTATTCCCGCCCCGCCATGACCGCCATCTGGGAGCCTGAGGCGAAGTTCCGCATCTGGTTCGAGATCGAGGCGCACGCTACCGACGCGCTGGCCGAGCTGGGCGTGGTGCCCAAGTCCGCTGCCAAGGCCTTGTGGGCGTGGTGGGCGACTAACCCGGTGATCGACGTCGCTGCGATCGATGCGATCGAGGCGGTCACCAAGCACGATGTCATCGCCTTCCTCACCTGGGTCGCCGAGCAGGTCGGCGACGAGGCGCGCTTCATGCACCAGGGCATGACCAGCTCGGACGTGCTCGACACCTGTCTTGCGGTTCAGCTTGCGCGCGCCAGCGACATTCTGATGGCCGATCTCGACGCATTGCTGGAGGCGATCGAGCGCCGCGCGATGGAGCACAAATACACGCCGACCATCGGCCGCAGCCACGGCATCCATGGCGAGCCGACCACCTTCGGATTGAAGCTCGCGCAGGCCTATGCCGAGTTCGACCGCTGCCGTGCGCGCCTGAAAGCGGCACGCGCCGAGATCGCCACCTGCGCGATTTCGGGCGCGATCGGCACCTTCGCCAATATCGACCCCCGCGTCGAGGCGCATGTCGCCAAGAAACTGGGCCTTGCGCTCGAGCCGGTCTCGACCCAGGTCATCCCGCGTGACCGCCATGCGATGTACTTTGCAACTTTGGGCGTGATCGCATCGTCGGTCGAGCGGCTGGCGACCGAAGTGCGGCATCTGCAGCGCACCGAAGTGCTCGAGGCCGAGGAGTATTTCTCCCCCGGCCAGAAGGGCTCGTCGGCGATGCCGCACAAACGCAATCCGGTGCTCACCGAAAACCTCACCGGGCTGGCCCGCGTGGTGCGCGCCGCCGCGATCCCGGCAATGGAGAACGTCGCCTTGTGGCACGAGCGCGATATCTCGCACAGCTCGGTCGAGCGCTTCTTCGGCCCCGATGCGACGATCACGCTCGATTTCGCGCTCGCGCGGCTCACCGGCGTGATCGACAAGCTGCTGATCTATCCTGAGCGGATGCAGAAGAACCTCGACAAGATGGGCGGTCTTGTCCACTCGCAGCGCGTGCTGCTGGCGCTCACCCAGGCCGGCGTCAACCGCGAGGATGCGTATCGCCTGGTCCAGCGCAACGCGATGCAGGTGTGGGAATCGGATGGCGCGCTGTCGCTGCTCGAGCTGCTCAAGGCCGATGCCGAAGTCACCGCCGCGCTCTCGCCGCAGGACATCGAGGAGAAGTTCAACCTCGATTACCACTTCAAGCACGTCGACACGATTTTCGCGCGGGTTTTTGGGTAAACCAGCGCATGCACCGGTAGGCTGGCCATCGGAAGATTATGCCCCTATGCTCCGGCCGACCGCCGGGACGCGGGCAGATTTTGAGGAGACACGGCGGTCATGCAGTTCCTGAAGACACTGGTGATCATCATGCTGGTCGTGGTGTTCATCGTGTTTGCCTATAACAATTGGCAAGCGGTTACGGTCGATATGTGGGGTGGGTTGCAGCTGGTCACCAAGCTGCCGGTTCTGCTGGCGCTGACGTTCTTCGCCGGGTTCCTTCCGCTGTGGGCGTACCATCGCACCAGCAGCTGGCGGATGAGGCGCCGGATCGCGACGCTCGAGGCCAACCAGCTGCGCGCCGCATCGATGTCCGCTGTGGCTGCGCCTGCATCTGCGACATCACCGGTGCACGCCGCGCCCGATGCGCCTGCCAGCGCCTTTAACGAACAAGAACCGGAGAGCGTCTTGCGCTCGGTATGATACGGTCAACAGGGGGTCACGCTCACATCATGTCCAATCCGATTTATCTAGCGGTCGACCTGCCCGATCTGGCGCGCGCCACCGCGCTGGTGCAGTCGGTCCGTGCCCATGTCGGCGGGGTAAAACTGGGGCTCGAATTCTTCTGCGCGCATGGCCATCACGGCGTCCACGAGATCGCCAAACTGGGCCTGCCAATCTTCCTCGATCTCAAGCTACACGACATCCCCAACACCGTCGCTGCTGCGATGCAGGCGATCCATGTGCTCGAGCCCGCGATCGTCACCGTTCATGCCGCAGGCGGCCGCGCGATGATGGAAGACGCCAAGGCCGCAGCGGGCGCCAACACCAAGGTTGTCGCCGTCACCATGCTGACCAGCCTCGACGATGATGACATGGGCCAGATCGGCATGGCGGGCAGCGCGCATGACAGCGTGCTGCGGCTGGCGGAACTCGCGCACCAGGCAGGCCTCGATGGCATCGTGTGTTCAGGCCAGGAGGTCGGCGCGGTGCGTCACCAGTGGCGCGACGGGTTCTTCGTCGTCCCCGGCGTCCGCCCCGCCAGCGCCACCGCAGGCGACCAGAAGCGCGCGGTCACCCCGCGCCAGGCGCGCGATGCCGGCGCTTCGGTGCTGGTCATCGGCCGCCCGATCGCACGCGCGGCCGAGCCCGACAACGCGGCCAGAGAGATCATGGCGACGCTGTAAATCCGAGCGTCTCGCGCATCCCGTTCTCCGGCGGAAGCCGGAGCCCAGGAGCGAGCTTGCGCAACGACGCCCTGGATTCCGGCGTTCGCCGGAAAACGGAAAAAGAAAAGCCTATGACCACTCTCATCAAGATCTGCGGGCTTTCCACCGAAGCCACCATCGACGCCGCCGCCAAGGCCGGCGCGAGCCATATCGGCCTCGTCCACTTCGAGAAGAGCCCGCGGCATGTCACGCTCGAACAGGCGGCGAAGCTGCGCGTGCGCACACCGACCAGCCTCAAGGTCGTGCTGCTGCTGGTCAACGCTTCGCCGGTGCTGACCGAGCAGGCGTATCGCGCTGTGCGACCCGATGTCATCCAGTTCCACGGGTCGGAAACCCCCGAATGGCTCGCGTTGGTGAAGAAGCACATGAAGGTCGAGGTCTGGAAGGCGCTGGGTCTGCGCAGCGCCGAGACGCTGACCAACGCCCGCCGCTTCGACGGGATCGCCGACCGCTTGCTGTTCGATGCGCCCGCACAGGCGCTTCCCGGCGGAAACGGCGTTGCGGTTGATTGGTCGCTGCTCGCCGGGCATCAGCATCTGGTGCCCTGGGGGCTCGCTGGCGGGCTGGACCCGGACAATGTCGGCGAGGCACTGGCCGCGACGCACGCGCCTTTAGTCGATGTCTCCTCGGGCGTCGAGAGCGCGCCGGGAGTCAAAGATATGGACAAGATGGCGCGCTTTTGCCAAGCGGTTGCCGACCATGACCAACGCAGCCACCAAGCCTAACAGCTATCGCAATCAACCCGACGCACAGGGCCATTTTGGCCAGTTCGGCGGGCGCTATGTTGCAGAAACCCTGATGCCGTTGGTGCTCGATCTCGAGAAACACTATCGCGCAGCCCAGGCGGACCCGGCGTTCAAGGCGCAGTTCGATGATCTGCTCGAGCATTATGTCGGGCGGCCCAGCCCGCTCTATTACGCCGAGCGGCTGACCGAGGAACTGCGCAAGCAGGCTCCTGAGGGCAAGGGCGCGCAAATCTGGTTCAAGCGCGACGAATTGAACCATACCGGCGCGCACAAGATCAACAACTGCATCGGCCAGATCCTGCTCGCGATGCGGATGGGCAAGACGCGGATCATCGCGGAAACCGGCGCAGGCCAGCACGGCGTCGCCACCGCCACCGTGTGCGCGCGCTTCGGCCTGCCCTGCGTGATCTATATGGGCGCGACCGACGTCGCGCGGCAGCAGCCCAATGTGTTCCGCATGAAGCTGCTCGGCGCGGAGGTCATTCCCGTGACCAGCGGCGCGGCGACGCTCAAGGATGCGATGAACGAGGGCCTGCGCGACTGGGTCGCCAACGTCCACGACACCTTCTACATCATCGGCACCGCCGCCGGCCCGCACCCGTACCCCGAACTGGTCCGCGATTTCCAGAGCGTGATCGGCAAGGAAGCGCGCGCGCAGATGCTCAGCCGCATCAACCGCCTGCCCGACCTGCTGGTCGCGGCGATCGGCGGCGGATCGAACGCGCTTGGCCTGTTCCACCCGTTCCTCGATGACGACGTGAAGATGCTCGGCGTCGAAGCCGCAGGCTACGGCCTCGACGGTACCGAGCACGCTGCAAGCCTGCTGGGCGGCTTCCCCGGCATCCTTCATGGCAACAAGACCTATCTGCTGCAGGACGAGGACGGCCAGATCACCGAGGGCCATTCGATCAGCGCAGGGCTCGATTATCCCGGTATCGGCCCCGAACACGCCTGGCTCAAGGACATGGGCCGGGTCGAGTACACCGCGATCACCGATGACGAGGCGCTCGAAGGCTTCCAGCTGCTCTGCCGCACCGAAGGCATCATCCCCGCGCTGGAACCTGCGCATGCGATTGCGGCGGTCGCCAAGATCGCTGGGCAAATGGACCGCGACCAGATCATTCTCGCCAACCTGTGCGGACGTGGTGACAAGGATATCTTTACGGTGGCGGAAAAGCTGGGGGTGGAGATGTGACCACGCGCCTCGCTAACGCCTTCCCAACCGATCGCGCCGCGCTCGTCTGCTTTGTCACAGCAGGCGATCCGGACGCAGCCTCCACCCCCGCGATCCTGGACGCGCTGGTCGCGGGCGGCGCGGATGTGATCGAGCTCGGTATGCCGTTCACCGATCCGATGGCCGATGGCCCCGCGATCCAGGCGGCGAACCTGCGTTCGCTGGCTTCGGGCACCAAGACCGCCGACATCCTGCAGATCGCCACCGGGTTCCGCAGGCGCCACCCCGATGTCCCGCTGGTGCTGATGGGCTATGCCAATCCGATGACCCGGCGCGGGCCCGAATGGTTTGCCGATGCCTGCGCTCAAGCCGGGGTCGATGGCGTGATCTGCGTCGACATTCCGGTCGAGGAAGACGCATCACTCGGCCCGGCTCTGCGCGCGAAAGGCATCGCGCCGATCCGGCTGGCGACGCCGACCACCGATGCCGCGCGGCTGCCGGCGGTGCTCGAAGGTGCGGGCGGGTTCCTGTATTACGTCTCGGTCGCAGGGATCACCGGCAAGCAGCAGGCGGTGCAGGCGAGCATCGAGCAAGCGGTCGCTCGGCTCAAGGCCTCGACCGACCTGCCGGTGGCTGTCGGCTTCGGCGTGCGTACGCCCGAGCAGGCCGCCGCCATCGCCCGCGTCGCCGATGGGGTTGTCGTCGGCAGCGCAATCGTCGAGATAGTCAGCGAGCATGGCGCGGATGCCGCCGGCCCGGTGCGCGATTACATCGCCAGCCTGGCCAGCGCGATCGCCACCGCGCGCCACACCGCCACCGCCTGAGGAGCACGTCGATGAACTGGTTCAGCCGAGTCCGCAACTCCATCCCCTTCATCGCGCGGCAGGACAGCACGCCCGACAATCTGTGGCACAAGTGCAAGGCCTGCGGCGAAATGGTGTTCGCCAAGGAGTTCGAGGACAACCTTTCAGTCTGTCCCAAGTGCAACCACCACGACCGCATCGGCGCAGCGAGCCGCTTTGGCATGCTGTTCGACGACCAGATCTGGGAGGAGCTGTCCTCCCCCACGGTCCGCGAAGACCCACTGAAGTTCAAGGACAGCAAGAAGTATGTCGACCGGCTGAAGGCGGCGCGCGCCGCCAATGTCGGCAATGACGCGCTGACCAACGCCCTCGGCCGCATCCACGGCAACAAGGCGGTTGTCGGGGTGCAGGACTTTGCCTTTATGGGCGGATCGATGGGCATGGCGGTGGGCGCCGCGTTCATCCTGGGCACCGAGCGCGCGATCGCCGAGAAATGCCCCTATGTGATCTTCACCGCTGCCGGTGGCGCGCGGATGCAGGAAGGCATTCTGTCGCTGATGCAGATGCCGCGCAGCACGGTGGCGATCAGCCGCCTGCACGCGGCGGGCCTCCCTTACATCGTCGTGCTGACCGATCCGACCACCGGCGGTGTCACCGCCAGCTATGCGATGCTGGGCGATGTCCAGATGGCCGAACCCAACGCGCTGATCGGCTTTGCCGGGCAGCGGGTGATCGAGCAGACGATCCGCGAAAAGCTGCCCGAGGGCTTCCAGCGGTCCGAATATCTGCTCGAGCACGGGATGCTCGACATGGTGGTCGAACGCAAGGATCTGCGCGACCGGCTGGGCAGCGTGATCGATTATCTGATGGCGGCGAAGGCTGCGGCGTGACGATAAGGCCCCTCCCCTTCAGGGGAGGGGTTGGGGTGGGGCCTGCCGAGATGTACCGCGCTTCCTTCCCCACCCCCGTCCTCTCCCCTGAAGGGGAGGGGTGAACTGTGCCCGACCACGCCGTCTCCTCCGACCCCGCCGTCCAGACTCAGCTCGATCGCCTCGCTGCGCTGTCGCCGGGGCGCGATGTGCTGGGGCTCGAGCGGATCACAGCGCTGCTGGCCCGGCTGGGCGATCCGCACCACGATCTGCCACCGGTGTTCCATGTCGCAGGTACCAACGGCAAGGGATCGACCTGCGCGTTCCTGCGCGCTGCGATCGAGGCCTCGGGCCAGACCGCGCATGTCTATACCAGCCCGCATCTGGTGCGCTTCAATGAGCGCATTCGCATCGCCGGACGGCTGATCAGCGACGACGCGCTGGCCGGGTATCTCGCCCGCGTTCTCGATATTGCCGAGGGCACCGGCGCGAGCTTTTTCGAAGTGACCACCGCTGCGGCCTTCCTCGCTTTTGCCGAGACGCCTGCGGATGCCTGTATCAT
The DNA here is from genome assembly GCF_014639875.1 of Blastomonas aquatica. Lineage (GTDB taxonomy): Bacteria > Pseudomonadota > Alphaproteobacteria > Sphingomonadales > Sphingomonadaceae > Blastomonas > Blastomonas aquatica. The sequence continues at coordinate 197,778 of NZ_BMGD01000005.1, forward strand.
CGAGGTCGGCCTGGGGGGCCGGCTGGATGCGACCAATGTGCTGCCGCAGCCTGCGGTATGCGGCATTGCAGCGCTCGGGATCGACCACGAGGCGTTTCTGCTCGCGCCCGAAGAGGGCACACCCGACCTGCCGATGGAGCGGATCGCGTTCGAGAAAGCAGGAATAGCCAAGCAGGACGTACCGCTGGTGATCCAGCGTTATGCCACGGGAATGATGGGTGCGATCGCGGGCCAGGCGATGCGCGCCGGGGCCTATGTCAAGGTACGGGGCGAGGACTGGGACGCCGCGCTGTATCAGGGGCGGCTGCATTATCGCGATGTCGACGGGCGGCTGAGCCTGCCGGTGCCCCGGCTGCCCGGCGAGCACCAGGCGGACAATGCTGCTCTGGCCGTCGCAATGATCCGCCATCAGAGCGCGATCACCATTCCCGACAGCGCCTTGAGCGCGGCGATGGGCTGGGCCGACTGGCCCGCGCGGCTGCAACGCCTCAGCGATGGTCCGCTGACTGCGCTGCTGGGCGCCAATGAGTCGGTCTGGCTCGATGGCGGGCACAATCCTGACGCAGGCGCGGCGCTGGCGAAGCACGTAGCAGGCATGGGCTGCAAGGTGCACCTGATCATCGGGATGCTGTCGAACAAGCAGGCAGGCGCGCTGCTCGGGCCCCTCGAGCCGTATCTCGCCAGCGTCACCGCGCTGCCGGTTCCTGGGCATGCGTGGCACGATGCGGATGCGTTTCAGGCGTGCCTGACCTCGGGGATCGAGGTCGAGGCGGCGGCGGATATCGAGGCTGCATTTGCCAGGCTGGCGCAGCGCGAGCCGATCCCGCTGCTGATCGCAGGCTCGCTCTATCTGGCGGGCGAAGTGCTCAAGGCGAATGGGCAGGAGCCGGATTGAGCGGCCCCAACCGTTTTCCGGCGAAAGCCGGAAACCAGGGCGATCACAGCGCAATCCGACTCCTGGGCTCCGGCTTTCGCCGGAGAACGGGCTTTGAGAAACTCATGATCACTCGGGACAGGCGGAAGGGGGGCAGTCCTACTCTCCGCTCTCCTCGGTCCCTGCGGTGCCCAGCGAGCGATCCACCAGACCGCTCGCCATCATCCACCAGAACAGCAAAACACCCGGCAAAGCAGCCAGCGTGGTGACAAGGTAGAAGTTGGCGAAGCCGAGGGATTCAATCATGCCTCCCGCCAGCGTTCCGGTCAGGAACCGCCCTGTGATGCTCGCCGCAGCGGACAGCAAGGCAAACTGGGTGGCGGTGAACTCGAGGTTGCACAGCGCCGAGAGGTACGCGACCACGCACACTCCGCCGATGCCGCTGGCGAAATTCTCGAACCCGACCGCACCTGCCATCGCCCAGTTGCTGTGGCCCGACACCGCCAGTCCGGCAAAGGCAAGGTTGGAGACCGCCATCAGGATCAGGCTGATCATCACCGAGCGCTTCATTCCCAGCCGCGCATACAGGAACCCGCCGACGAAGATGCCTGCCAGCAGTGCCCAGAATCCCAGACCCACATCGTAGATCGCGACCTCGTCATTGGTGAACCCGAGATCCTCGAAAAGCAGACGCAATGTGAGGTTGGCGAGCGTGTCGCCGATCTTGTGGACCAGCACGAACAGCAGCACGATCAGCGCGCCCGAGCGCTTGAAGAACTCGGCGAGCGGGCTGACATAGGCGATGGCTGCTGCGACCGGACCCTTCAACGGCTTGGGCTCCTGCCTGCGCGCAGGTTCGCCCATCACTAGCCCGGTAATCACCGCGAACAGCCCGAAGAACGACACCGCGATATACGCCGTGGTCCAGTCGGCGCGCGCCGCGATCACCAGCGCGATCGCGCCCGCTGCTGCCGCACCGATGCGCCAGCCATATTGGCTCATCCCCGATCCCACGCCCAATTGATGCGGTTCGAGCAATTCGATGCGATAGGCGTCGATGACGATGTCGAAGGTTGCCCCTGCCACGCCGACCAGGATCGCGGCGACAGCGACCTTGCCGATGTCGGCCTCGGGATCGAGGATACCCAGATAGATGATGCTGATCATCACCAGCACCGCGCACAGGATCAGCCACGAAACCCGCTGGCCGATGCGGCCGAGCAGGGGTAATTTCACCACATCGATGATCGGCGCCCACAGCCATTTGAAATTGTAAGCCAGGAAGGTCAGCGCAAACGCGGTCACAGTCGATTTCTCGATCCCCGATTGCGCCAGCCGGGTCGACAGCGTCGCTGCGATCATCGCGAACGGAAAGCCCGACGATATGCCGAGGAACAATGCCGCCAAAGGTGCTGCCTCGGTATAGGGTCTCAAACCCATAGGCAGCGATGCGCGCCATCCCGTAACCTCGGGCGCGACCCCTGCAGCGTGTTCGGTCATCTGGTCTTTGTCCCTTCGCGTGTGCCGCCGCTGATCCTGGGCCGGAACCTAGCGGCATCGCCGATTTACGCCAGAGGGATATTGCCGGTCCGTGCCCGGATCAGCGTCAATTGGCTGCAGGCGATCGGTCGATTTCCACAATTCCGCCCAGTTGCGGCACCAGACCCGGCCATTCGCGGGCGGCAAGGCCCTGGCGCATGCCCAGAATCGCTGCGATCGGGCCGCCGTGCGTGATCACCAGCACGCGGCCTGCGGGCAGTGTGTCGAAGCCGGTGAGCGCCCGCCGGGCAAGCTCCATCGTAGTCTCGCCACCGCCGGGGCGGAAGTGACCGGGGGCATCGATCATGCCGTCCATGGCGTTGCCGGTGGCGCGGTAGATCGCGTCCCAGCTTCGTCCCTCCCAGCTTCCGAAATCGCGCTCCTGCCATTGCGGGTCCGCGCGCGCTGGCACGCCCACCAAGGTGGCGACCGCCTCTGCCAGGATTCGTGCGCGGCGCAGGCCCGAGTGCAGGATGATCTCAGGGTTCCATGCGGCCAGCTCAGGCGCGAGGGCGCGCATGTGTACGGCCCCTTCGCGGCTCAACCCCATGTCGCTCTGCCCATAGCAGCGGCCCTGCCAGGCGCGGGCGACCTGTGTGTGCCGGACCAGCAGCACCGTGCGCATCACAGCGATGCCGTCGCCGCGAGCAACGCAATCAATTGCCCGGCATAAGCGGCAAAGCCCAGGCAATCGCCGGTGCTGCCGCCGATCCGGCGCAACAGCAGCGCGCGGAACCAGGCGATGAATACTGCAGCGCCCAGCAGACCCAAGAGCAGGGGCAGGGGACTGAGCACGGCAAAGCCCAGCAATCCCGGTACCGCAGTCGCCAGCGCCACCAGCAGCACCGATCGCCCGACACCCGATGCGACATCCTTGGCAAGGCCCGTGCCTTGCGGTGCGGGCGCGACCATCGTCATCAGCACCACGACCAGTAGCCGGCCAGAGGTGGCAGCGGCAACGATGGTGAGGAACGCCGCCCATGGCGCCAGGGTCGCGATCACCGCGAGCGTCAGCGCCGCGCGGAGGCCCACTGCGAGGATCAGCCCAAGGCTGCCATAGCTGCCGATCCGGCTGTCCTTCATGATCCGCCGGACATTGTCAGGTGTGAAGCCGCCGCCGAACGCATCGCAGAAATCGGCGACCGCATCCTCGTGAAACGCGCCGGTCAGCCGCGCCTCGACCACCAGTGCGATCAGCACCGCGACCAAGGCAGGCCAGATGCTGTCGGCCATCAGCGCAATGCCTGCGGTGACAGCGCCGATCCCTGCGCCCACCAATGGAAACCAGCCCACCGCCTGCACCAGCCCGGTTGCAACCTGCTGCGCGCTCAGCTTTTCGGTGCCAGGCACGGGGATCCGGGTGAGGAACTGGATTGCGAGCACCGGCGGGGCCCAGACAGGATGTTTGCCGTCCATATCAGCCGCCGATGTCGGAAAGCCTGGCGACATCGCACAGCAGCGCGCCTGCGCTGTCGAGCAACGGCAGCGCAACTAGCGCGCCGCTGCCTTCGCCCAGTCGCATCTGCCATTCGAGCACCGGGGTGAGGCCGAGTTGCGCCAGCGCCGCGCGATGGCCGGGCTCGGCAGACAGATGCCCTGCGATCATCACGGTGCGCGTGCCCGGGCATAGCCGCTCGGCGATCAACGCGGCGGCGGTGGTGACATAGCCATCGAGCAGTACCGGCACGCCCTGCCGCGCGGCCTGCGCGTAGAAGCCCGCCATCGCGACGATCTCGAAGCCTGCGATCGCGGCCAGCGCCGCCTTGTCGGTGCGACCGCCGAGCGACGCCACCGCCGCGGCAACAATATCGCGCTTGATGATCCGCATCGCCGCATCCGCGCCAGCGCCGCTGCCAGTCGCCGTGTCTGCATCAATCCCCGCGAGCGCGTGGGTCAGGCAGGCGGCAGCGGTGGTGTTGCCGATCCCCATTTCGCCCGCGATCAGCAGGCGTTGGCCCGCCTCGATTGCCTGCTGCGCTTCGACCTCGCCCAGCGCCCAGGCGGTGTCGAACTGGTCCAACGTCATCGACGGGCCGCAGCTGAGGTCCACCGTGCCGGGTGCGATCGCTGCCGCGTTGAAATGCGCGGGCCAGGGCCCGCGCGGCGGCTGGATCATCCCGGCATTCACCACCCGCACATCGACGTCATGCACTGTGGCGAGCGCGGTGCTGCTCGCCTTGCCTCCGAGGATCGTCTCGACCATCGCGGTGGTCACCGCCGAGGGCCAGGGCGTCACACCTTGCGCGACCACGCCATGATCGGCGGCGAACAGGACAAGACGGCGCGGGCGGGTGAGCGGGGTGAGAGACTGGCTCGCCAGCGCCAGCTCGACCGCCAAAGCCTCGAGCCGCCCCAGGCTTCCCACCGGCTTGGCGAGGGCATCGAGCCTGGCCTGAACGTCGTCGCGGGTGATCATCAGCGCTCCAGCCGGGTGATTTCAAAGGGCAGCCGGTCCTGCCAGCCATGCCGGACCAACTCGGGCGTCTCGCTCTCGCGCTCGGGATAGCCCAGGCACAGCAGCGCGATAAAGCGCCAATCTCCGGGCACGTCGAGCTGTGCGTTCATCCCCGCAGGATCGATGATCGATACCCAGCCCAGCCCGATGTCCTGCGCGCGCGCCGCCAGCCACAAGGTGTGGATCGCGGTCACTACCGACCAGCACACAGTCTCAGGCATCGTTGCGCGGCCAAGGCCGTGACCAGCTTCGCCCTGTTCGTCGCAAAACACCGCGACGATCTCGGGCGCCTCGCGCAGGCCATGGAGTTTGAGCCCGTCGTACAACGCCTTGCGTCCGCCCGAATAGCGCTCGCCCGCCGCGCGTTTCTGTGCATCGACCGTATCTGCTAGTCTCTGCCGCAGTGTAGGCGAGACGATCCGGACGAAGCGCCAGGGCTGGGCATTGCCCACCGACGGGCCGTGGCACGCGGTTTCGAGCAGGGTGTCAAGCAGGCCATCGGGCAGGGGACGGGTGTCGAATTGTCGCACGTCGCGCCGCCATGCCAACAGCTGGTCGAGTTGCTCGCGAAAGGCTGAGTCGAACATCGGTCCGCTCATGGCTTATGCCCCGCAATGGCCAGCAGCCGGTCGATATTGACATATTGCTCGAGCGAGGCGGCCAGCGCATCGAGCGCCTGGTCGACGCGGGTGTCCTGCGCGACGCCATCGCTCTGCACCCCCAGCCGCGCCAGCCACGCGCCGCGCTGGGCGGGGTGATCGAACAGCCGGTGGATATAGCAGCCCGCGATTTGGCCATTCGCGCTGACCACGCCGTCTTCTGCGCCATCGGCCAGCCGCAGCAGCGGTTGCACGGGGCCGAGCGCGCGGGTCTCGCCGACATGGATTTCATAGCCTGCAAAGGCCTGGCCATCGCGCAGGCTGGTGCCGGTGACATCGACCACGCGCTTGTCGCCGGTCAGCCGGGTTGCGACCGGCAGATAGCCCAGTCCGGCGACGATCTCGGGCGCGCCTTCGACGCCATCGGGGTCCTCGATGCTCTGGCCGAGCATCTGATAGCCGCCGCAGATGCCGAGCAGGCCGCCGCCGCGCCGGACATGCGCTGCGATATCGATATCCCAGCCCTGCGCGCGCAGGAATTTGAGGTCCGCAATCGTCGCCTTGGTGCCGGGCAGGATGACCAAAGCCGCATCACCGGGGAGCGGCTCGCCCGGAGGCACCATCACCAGCCGGACACCGGGCTCGTGCGCCAGCGGATCGAAGTCATCGAAATTGGCGATCCGCGACAGCATCGGCACCGCGATGGTGACCGTGCCTTCGCCGCCGACAGCCGCATCGAGCACCACCGCATCCTCGGCGGGCAATTGCCGCGCCGCAGCCAGCCAGGGGATCACGCCCAGCCCGGGCCAGCCGGTACGCCGCTCGATCTCGGTATAGCCATTGTCGAACAGCCGGACATCGCCGCGAAACTTGTTGATCAGGAAGCCGTGGATCATCGCGGCGTCGTCGGCGTCGATCACAGCCTTGGTGCCGACGATCGAGGCGATCACCCCGCCACGGTCGATATCGCCGACCAGCACCACCGGCACGTTCACGGCGCGGGCAAAGCCCATATTGGCGATGTCGCCCGCGCGCAGGTTGATCTCGGCCGGGCTGCCCGCGCCCTCGACGATGACGATATCGGCGTCGGCCTTCAAACGGTGCCATGATTGCATCACAGCTTCGAGCAGCTCGCCCTTGCGATGCTGGTAATCCGCCGCGCCCAGCATGCCGACAACCTTACCGTGCACCACCACCTGCGCACCGGTATCGGACTGCGGCTTGATCAGCACCGGGTTCATATCGACATGTGGGGATACGCGGCAGGCCAGCGCCTGCAGCGCCTGCGCGCGGCCGATCTCGCCGCCGACTGCCACCGCAGCGTTGTTTGACATGTTCTGCGGCTTGAACGGACGCACGTTGAGCCCGCGGTTGGCGAGCAATCGGCACAGGCCTGCGACCAGCACCGATTTGCCGACATCCGATCCGGTCCCCTGCAGCATCACAGCAGCCATGCGAGCCCTCCTGTCATGGCCCATAGCAACACGCACGCCCAGCGATAGACCCAAAGCGCGCGCTGCAAATCCCTGGCATCGGGCGCGGGGCCGTCGCCCAGCCAGGCGCGGTGTGCAGGTTCGCCGTCATAGCTGACCGGGCCGCCCAGCCTGCGCCCCAGTACGCCCGCCATCGCCGCCTCGGGCCAGCCGCCATTGGGCGAGGCATGGGACCGCGCGTCGCGCAGCATCGTCGTCCAGCCGCCCATTCCCGCGAGGCACACCAGCACGCCGGAAATCCGCGCGGGGATGAAGTTCACCAGATCATCGGTCCGCGCCGCCGCCCAGCCGAAATGGAGATAACGCGTGTCGCGGTGGCCGATCATCGAGTCCGCGGTGTTGACCACCTTGCAGACCAGCAGCCCGGGAAGCCCCGCGACAAGGAACCAGAAGGCGGGCGCGACCACGCCATCGCAGAAGCTTTCGGCCAGGCTCTCGGTCGCCGCGACCGCAATGCCGCCCTCGTCGAGCGCTGCGGTGTCGCGGCCGACGATCATTGCAACCGCCGCGCGCGCCGCTGCCACATCGCCGCGTAACAGCGGACCGGCGACCGCGCGGACGTGATCATCTAAGCTGCGCTGCGCAAGACCGGTGGTTGCAAGCACGATCACCAGACCGACTGCGAGCCCGTCGCCCGCCCACGCTTCGATCAGCCAGCCAATCGCGCCGGCACCGCCTGCGACCAGCGCCAGCAGCATTATCCCCATCGCGCGGCGCCGCAACGCGCTGCCTGCGTTCCATCGCCGCTCAAGCGCGGCAATGGCCACGCCGATCCAGATCACCGGGTGGCCGATCACGCCCAACAGCCAGGCGGGATAGCCGATCGCGGCCTCGCCGATCAGCGCCAGCAGCAGCTGTTCGGGCCGCGCCAGCATCAGCGCTGCGCCATATGCGAGGTGACGATGAAGCGCACGCCGTCGGGGGTGGTGCCGATATGCGAGGATACGCCATACGTTTCGGCAATCCGTTCGGGGGTTAGCACGTCGGCGGGCGCGCCTTGCGCGACGATGCGGCCATCGTACAGCAGCAGCACCTCGTCCGCCACCCGGATCGCGTGGTTGAGGTCGTGCAGTACCACGATCACGCCTGCACCGCCGCGCGCAACATCGCGCAGGCATCCGAGCGTATCGAGCTGGTGCGCGGGATCGAGATTGGCGAGCGGCTCGTCCGCCAGCAGCCATTGCGGCTCGCCCGCCAGCACCCGCGCAAGCAGGACGCGCGCGCGCTCGCCACCCGAAAGCGCCGTCATCGGGCGGGCGGCGAATTGCGTGACATCGGTCGCGGCCATCGCGCGGACCACCGCAGTGCGGTCCGTCTCGGTTTCGCCCCAGCGCGCGCGGTGCGGATAGCGGCCCAGCGCCACCAAGGTCGCGACATCGATATCCCAATGCACGTCCGCGTCCTGGGGCAGCAGGCCGATCTGCCGCGCCAGATCGCGCATGCCCAGCGCAGCGCGCGGTTGGCCGCCGACCAATACTTCGCCCGCGTCCGGAGTGTGCAGTCCGGCGAGACACGAGAGCAGGGTGGATTTACCTGCGCCGTTGGGGCCCAGCACCGCCGTCACCCGTCCGGGCGCAAAGCTGGCGCTGACCGCGTCGAGCACCCGGCGTCCGCCGAGATTCAGGGTGAGGTTCTCTGCTGCCAAAACGCTCATGCCAGCCTCCGCCGCATGCGCAGCAGCAGGATGAGGAAGAACGGCCCGCCGAGCATCGACATCGCGATTCCCAGACGCAGTTCGCTCACCGTCGGCAGCGCGCGAACCAGGCTGTCGGCGACCAGCAGCAGCAGCGCGCCGGCGAGCGCCGAGGGCAGCAACACCGCCGAGGGGCGGTTGCCGACGAACGGTCGCACCAGATGCGGCACGATCAGCCCGACAAAGCCGATGATCCCTGCGGTCGCCACCGACGCGCCAACGCACAGCGCAACCCCGATGACGATCAGCAACTGCAGCCGCATCGGATCGACCCCCATCGAGCGCGCGGTGGACTCGCCCAGCGTCAGCGCGTCGAGTGTGCGTCCGGTGAACGCGAGCAAGACGCAGCCCAACGCCAGCAGCGGCAGCGCGAGCGTGACGTCATCCCAGCTGCGATCAGTCAGCGCGCCCATCAGCCAGGTAACGATCTGCGACGTCGCAAACGGGGTAGGCGCCAGGCTGATCGCGAGGGCGGTCATCGATCCCGCGACGCTCGACAGGATCACGCCTGCGAGCGTGAACACGATGATGCTGCCCGAGCGCCCGACCAGCAGCGCCAGGATCGCCATGGTGATCCCTGCGCCGGTGAGCGCGAAGGCGGGGAGCAGCAAAGGCGCGGCGGCATAGCCGAAATAGAGCGAAATCACCGCACCAAGTGCCGCGCCCGAGGACACGCCGAACAGCCCGGGGTCGGCCAGCGGATTGCGCAAGTAACCCTGCATCGCCGCGCCCGACAAGCCGAGCGCTGCCCCCACCATCGCCGCGAGCAGGGTGCGCGGCAGTCGCAGCTCGGCGATTATCGGCCACCGTGGGTCGCCCGCCACCCAGGCATCGAGCGGGATCCACACCTTGCCTGCGATCAGCGAAAGCATCATCGCGGCGGCTATACCAGCGAGCAGAACGAGGTTGATCCGCAGTGACCGGCTCACAGGCTGCGCCTAATCTGGGCAAGGTGTCCGACCGCCTCGATGATCGTCGGGCCACCGCAGTGCAGCAGCTTTTCGGGATAGCGGTGTACCGCAATCCGCTGTTTCAGCCCGGCGAGCACCGGATGGCCCAGCATCCTGTCTGAGCGGTCGTGCGCGCCGACCGACAGCAGCACGCGCGGTGGGCGCGCCACCAGATGTTCGAGCGGCAGCACGTCCCATTGCTTGAGGCCATAATCGGCGCTCAGGTTGCGATAGCCGGTGACACGCAGAAGTTCGCTGGCCAGCGTGCCATCGCCGGGCACCAGCCCACCGCCCTGCCAGATGAGCGCTCCGGGGGGCGCGGCGCTGCTCGCCGATGCCGCGCGCACCGCATTATCGATCCGCGCGACCAATGTCTCGCCGCGTGCGGGTTGGCGGATCGCCGCAGCAATCGTGCGGACCTGCGCGTTGCTCTCGTCGATGCTCTCAGGCACGCCGATCTGGATCAGCGGAATGTTCATCCGGTGCAGCGCGGAGATGGTCGAGGGCGCGACATGGCTCCCGGCGATCACGATATCGGGAGCCAATGCGACCACCTCTTCTGCCGTCCCCGATGTTGCCACAAACCGCAGCGCCTGATCGAGCGGGATCGAGGTTGCGCGCGGGTCCTGCGAGTAATGGCTGATCGCGGCGATCTGTTTGGGCTCGGCGATCTGCATCAGCACCGCGTCGACGCACGGGTTGATCGAGACCACGCGTGGCAGCGCCGTCGCCTCTGGCGTGCGACGCTGGCCAGCGCGGTCAGCCGCCTGCGACGAGCATCCCGCGACCGTCAGGCCAAGAACAAGGGCAGCTAAGCGGATCAATACTCGACGCCCTTCTGCGCCTTGAACCCGGCCTTGAACGGGTGCTTCACCTCCTCGAATTCGGTCACCAGATCGGCAAGCTCGATCAGCTCGGGCTTGGCGTTGCGGCCGGTGATGCAGATGTGCTTGGTCAGCGGGCGATCCTTCAGGAACGCGACGATCTCGTCGATCGGCAATGTGTCCTGCCGCAGCACGATGTTGAGCTCATCGAGGATGATGAAGTCATAGGCGGGATCGAGGATCAGCTCCTTCGATCGCTCCCAGGCGGCGCGGGCGGCATCGATATCGCGCGCGCGGTCCTGCGTGTCCCAGGTGAAGCCCTCGCCCATCACCTCGAAGGTGAGCAGGTCGGGGTTGGCCTGGAAGAAGTTCTTCTCGCCGGTCTCCCAGCTGCCTTTGACATATTGCACGATGCCGACCTTCATCCCCCAGCCCAGCGAGCGGATCGCCATGCCGAAGGCCGAGGACGACTTGCCCTTGCCGTTGCCGGTGTGGACGATCAGCAACCCGCGCTCGAGCGTGCGCTTGGCCTGCATCCGTTCGCGCGCGGCCTGCACCTTCTTCATCCGGGCGTTGTGCCGGGCGAAGTCTTCGTCGGTCTCGGTCATCGGGTCCTCCATAGGGTGAGCGCGTTGCCCAGCTTCGTCCAGTCGTCCTCATCGCGCGGCAGGCCGATCCGCAGCCAGCCGGGCGCATAGGCAAAGGGCCGGGTCAGCACGCCCGCCTGCGCCAGATGCACGAACAGGCCATCACGCCGATCGACGCTGACCAACACGAAAAACGCGGTGCGCGCGGCAATCGTGATACCATGGTTCGCCAGCAAGTCCGCCAGCCGCCGCGATGCCTCGGTCAGCCGCGCGCGCTGCGTCCGATGCCAGCCATGGTCGCAATAGGCGGCAAGCCCTGTGGCGAGCGCAGGACCCGAGATCGGCCAGTCGCCGATCAGCGCACGCAAACGGTCGCCAATCGCAGGTGGCGCGATAACAAAGCCCAGCCTGAGGCCCGCGAGGCCGAAGAACTTGCCGAATGATCGCAGCACGATCAGCCCCGGCCAGTCGCAGCCTGCGAGCCCATCATCCGTGTTGGCATCGGCAAACGCCTCGTCAACGATCAGGTGTCCCCCGCGTGCCGCCAGCAGCGATGCAGCGACCTCAAGCTGGGTGCGATCGGCCACCAGGCCGTCGGGGTTGTTGGGCCGGGCCAGGATCAGCGTATCGTGGGTCTGCGCCATCGCGACCAGAGCATCGGCGCTGCAGGGGGTGATGGTATTGCCCCCCCACATCGCGACATGGCCCGAATAGCCCGGGCTGACCACGGCCGATCGTTTGCTGGCAGTATCGCCCGCTAGCATCGCGCCCAGCAGGCGCAGCGCCAGGTCGCTCCCCGGCACTGCCACCACGTGCGACGGCTCGGCGCTGAAATGAGCCGCTGCAGCAGCCTCGAGCGCGGCCAGTTCGGCCGGATCGGGAAGCCGTTCAGTGCTGCCTTGACTGTCGGCGACGGGATAAGGCCAAGGCGCAATCCCGGTCGAAAGGTCGGTCCAGTGGGTGACCTGCGGGAAGGCAGCGCGCGCGATATCGATGCGCCCGCCGTGCAGGGCAAAATCATCGATCAGATCGCCGGGTGCGCGCGCTGCTTTAGCCATCAGTAGCGCAACCGTACGCCGGCATAGCCCGCCCGGCCCGGCGAGCCATAGCGGAACACCGTCTCGTATTGCTCATCGAACAGGTTCTCGACACGGCCGTAGATATCGATCCGGTCGGTCAGCGGGAACGATGCGCGCAGGTCGGCGAGGACATAGCCTTCGACCTTGCGGCTGTTGTTGGCGTTGTCGAAATTGGCGCCGACATGGGTCACCGTCACCCCGGTCTCGAGCCCGAAGCCCCAGCGATAGTCGACCAGCGCGGTGACGCTGTGCTGCGGGCGGCGGACCAGCTGCCGGCCGAAATTGACGTTGCCGGGCGAGCGGTTGGTGGCATCGGTATAGGTATAGTTGGCCTGCAGCCGCAGCGCATCGACCGGCTGCATCGTCAGTCCGAACTCGACCCCTTCGGCGCGCGCCAGCGAGACGTTGTCATAAGTACCCGAAGGCCGATTGGTGCAGATACCCGTCAGCGGCGCGACACACGAGACGAAGATGATCAGGTCGCTCGAATTGCGCCGGAAATAGGTGGCGCTGGCGAGCAGCCTGCCGTTCACCAGCTTCTGCGTGATCCCCGCATCCCAGCCCTTGGACCGTTCGGGCTGGAGCTGCTGGTTGCCGAAATCGCTTTGCAGCTGGAACAGCGAGGGCGCCTTGAATCCCTCGGCATAGCTGGCGCGAAACGCGGTATTGCCTTCGCCCGGCGCAAATACCCCGTTGGCACCGAAAGTGGTCGCACCGCCGAAACGGTTGTGATCATCGTGCCGCACGCCGCCGGTCAGTGTGAGGCCGCGGGCAGGGGTCGCGACGAGCTGGCCATAGACGCTGTCGATCCGTGCCCGCCCCAGCGAGGGTGCCGCGCCGAAGCTGCTGCTCGAAAACCGCGATGTCTCGCGTTCTAGCCCTCCGGTCAGCTGCCAGCCCTCGGCCATATCGAAGATTCCCTGATACTCGATCCGCTCGTTGCGGCCATGGCCGACAAAGGTTTCGGTCGCAGGGCCGTCGAGCGCGATGTTGCGGCGGCGAGTATCAGTATAGGCATAGCCCAGCCGGTTGCGCAAACGTCCGTCGAACAGCGCCGCGTTGATCCCGGTATAGCCGACGATCTCGCGGGTTCGCGATTCCTCGTTCACATCTGCGAAGGCAAAGCTGGGCGCAGGAAAGCCATCGATATTGACCCGCCCGCGCGAATACCATCCGCGCGCATCGATCGAGATCGCATCGCTCAGCGCCAGGTTGAAATTGGCGTTGGCGCCCAGGTTGTCATAGCCGTCTTTCTCGGTCCCGCCGCGCGCCTCGCTGAACGCCGAAATGCCGTCGGTGCGGAAATAACCCGCGCCCGCGCTCCCCGACAAGGGACCTGCCTTGCCCGAGATGTTGCCGACCAACTGGCCGGTGTCACGATAGCCATATTCGCTGCGCAGGTTGACCGCGAGCTGCTCGGTCGGCTGGCGGGTGATCATGTTGATCACCCCGCCGATCGCCTGACTGCCCCAGAGCACCGAGGAGGGGCCGCGCAGCACCTCGATCCGATCGATGTTGCCGGTGAGCAGATGGCCGAAGTTGAAGCCGCCGCCCGGTGTCGATGGATCATTGAGCTTGATCCCGTCGATCAGCGCGGCGGTCTGGTCGCTTTCGGCACCCCGGATGAACACCGAGGTGGTCGAGCCGACACCGCCGTTGCGGATGATGGTGACCCCGGGCAAAGTCCGCAGGATATCGGCCACCGACTGGGTCTGACGCTGCTCGATATCTTCGGAATCGACGACGGTGATTGACTGGCCGACGCGCTCGACCGGCTGCGCGGTGCGGTTGGCGGTGACGACGACGATCGGTTCGCGCGGGTCAGCTGCAGCGAGAGTATCTTGCGCGAACGCAGGTATGCAGACGCTGACACAGAGTGCGAGTGTGGAGGCTGTAACGTTCAGAAATTGTTTAGGCATGTGTATCCCCTTGTCAAACAACATGGGGTTGCACGCACCAATGGCACGACGATGCTATCGCCGGCATATCACCCGCGCGCGCCACCCCGATCGATGTCGTCACACGAGGAAAACCTCGATCGCGCTGAACCTCCCGTCCGCGCAAAGGACCGACTGCAACAGGCAGGTCTCCTGGCTCCCGGGTCAGCACGCTCGCCCTGCCTTCCCGGATGCGAAGCACCCAGTGGCACGATGGGGCGACCGCTCTCCGGTCACAGTTGCGGGGACAGCCGCGGATTACAGGGTAGATACCTGCTTCCGCGTTCCCTATTAATCCCATCTCTGGGAACCTGTCGCGCCCCCGCATTATGGCGTGCAAAAAGGCATTGCAAGAAAAATGGCGGACGGGGTTCTGACATTCATCACGGGCGGAGCGCGGTCGGGCAAGAGCCGGCGCGCGCAGATGCTGGCCGAAAGCGAGCCCGGTGACCTGGTATATCTGGCGACGGCGCAGGCGTTCGACGACGAGATGACCGACCGCATCGCGCGGCACCGATCGGACCGGGGGGAACGTTGGCGCACCGTCGAATGCCCGGTCGATCTGCCGCAGGCGATCACGCGCGAAATGCGCCCGGGCCGGGTGCTGCTGGTTGATTGCCTGACCTTGTGGACCAGCAACCTGCTGCTGGGTGATCTCGATTTTGCAGCGGCGTCGCGGCAGCTGATCGACACGCTGGCCAGCGCCCGTTCGCCGGTCATCCTTGTCAGCAACGAGGTTGGAATGGGGATCGTCCCCGAAAACGCGCTCGCGCGCCGGTTCCGCGATATGGCGGGGCGGTTGAACCAGGACGTGGCGGCGATCGCCGACCATGCCGAACTGGTGGTTGCGGGGCTGAGCATTGCGCTCAAGCCCGCGCGACCGGTTTCCTAAGGCTCAAGCAGCGCCTCAAGCGCAGGGCTGATCCATTCGCTTCCATCGCGCCGAACTATCCGCGTGATCAGCGCATTCGCCTCGGCAATCAGTGTCGCATGTGGTGTATCCAGCACGCTGAGCGCGGTCGCCCAGGCATCGGCCTGGATGCACTGCGGCGCGAGCACGGTGACGGCGGTGGTCTGGTGCAGCGCTGGCTTGCCTGTCAACGGATCGAGCGTATGGCTGCCGCGCACATAGTCGCCCGAGGTCGCCACCGCGAGCTGATGCAGCGCAACCCGCAGTGGCGGCAGAATGGTGCATGGTGGGTTTTCGATATCGACCCACCACGGATCGCCATCGGGCCGTAGCCCGCGTCCGGTGCACTCGCCGCCGATCTCGACCAGAGCGTGACAGATGCCATGCGCGGCGAGCAGATCGGCGATTGCGTCCACCGCAAAGCCCTTGGCGATCCCCGACAGGTCAAGCCAGACCCCGCCCGGCTGATGCAGGGTTTTGGCAACAGGATCGAAGGCAAGCTGCTGCCAGCCGCCGAGGCGAACGCTTTGGGCGATTTCATCAGGATCAGGGTCGCATTTGGTCGGTCGCGGACCAAGCCCCCAGATGTCGGTCAGCCGACCCAAGGCAGGATCGAACGCGCCGCCCGAAGCCTCCGCGATGGCCATTGCTTCTGCCATAACCTCAGCAAAGTCATCCGAGAGCGCCCAATCGCTTCCGGCCTCGGCGCGGTTGAACCGGCACAGCTGCGAGTCCGGCTCCCAATGGCTCATGTCGGCGACGATGCCATCCAGCCGGAATTGCACCATCGCCTGCACGTCCGCGCTGGAAAGCCCCAGCGCAGCTGGCAGCGCCGCGCGCACCTGCCAGGTCGTTCCCATCGTCGCACCTGCGATGCGGACCACGCGCGCCCGGGAATCGAAGCTGCGGAACACCGCAGCGTCGATCGCGCCGGGTACCGCGATCCGCATCGCCGGGGCGTCGGATATCACGGAGCCATGACCTCGAGTGTCGCGGTATAGCTCATGCGGCGCTTGGCGGCCTTGGGGTGGCTGGGGCTGGAATCGCTCAGGCTCGCATTCAGCCAGTACATGCCAGCGATCGGCCATTGGACGGTGAGCAGGCCTTGATCGTCGGTCGTCAGCTTTTGCATGCCATCGGTTTCGCGATAGCGGCGCCCGCCGGGGATGATCTCGACCTCGAGACCTGCGGCAGGCTTGCCATCGATCAGGAAACGAAACTGGCCAGGCTCGTTCGAGACCAGATCGGTGGGCAGGGTGACCGGCACGAACTCCAGCCCCTGGCCGGTCGGCTTGAACAGCGTATCGCTGGGCTCGCCCGCGCTGACGAAGAACTCGTTGCGGCCCATCATCTGGGTCAGATCAAGGTCGGTTGCGTTTGCAGGGATGTCATCGACGCTGGCAACCATGCGGCTGGGGTCGATGCGCGGCCTGCCGCCGGAACCACCACCAGCGCCACCGGGCCCACCCGCACCGGGCCCACCCGCACCGGGCCCACCCGCACCGGGTGCACCCGCATTGGCACCACCTGCATTGGGGCCACCGGCGCCGGGTCCGCGCCTGCGACCGACCATCCATTGCTCGCCATCAACCTTGAAGCTGCCCGTCACGCCTGTGTTCTCGATGCCGATACGCCAGGTTCCGGGCTTGTCGATCCTGACATCGAAGGTCGAGCGGTACCGGCTCCTTGCGATGTTGTCCGCTGCGCCCATCGATCCATCGGGGGCATAGACCTTGATCCCATCGACGCTCATTGCTGCGTGGTTGGCTTCAAAGGGCGCCGTTGAGGCTCCGGCATCGACGGTAATGCTCTGCTCGGTATCAGACAGCACCGTGGTCGATGGCAGCAGCCAGGCGTTATGCGCATAAGCAGGCAGGGCAAAGCCCATAACGGCGGCGGTCAACACCGCGGTAGACATCAGGGATTTGCGGATCATGGCGTGGTCCTTTTTGCGCGAAATTCAACGGGATTTGATGATGATGGCACCAAGCTCGGTCTTGCCCGATGCCTGGGTGGGGCGGACCGGAACCTCGAGCGGGACTGACACGACCTCACGACCGCCATCCTCGCGCGAGGCTTCGACGAACAGTGTGTAGCTGCCCGATTTGACATTGGCGGGGATGGTGATGCGGTGCGCGCCCGGGGCGCGGGTGGCACCGCTCACGCCATCGGCCGGCAGCTTGAGGCTGCGTCCGCCCTTGCGCCACCAGGTGCGCAGATCGGCCAGCCATTTGGTGCCGGGCTCGGCACCGCGCTTGTCGATATCGTACCACACCGCCAGCGTCCGCGCCGGGCCACCCGCCTTGGGCTCGATCCACACCGCGACATAGGGCACGTGATATTCTGCAACGTTGATCCGCGGGATGGTGACGGTGACCGTCCCGGCAGATGCCGGGGCCGCGATCACGCTGACCGCGATGGCAAGGCTTTTCTTCATGACACTCTTGGCTCCTTGATTGATCCGTCAGACATGCATGAACAGCAGGATGATGGCCGCAGGCACCAGCGTGCCCAGGCCCACCAGCGGCCAGGTTGATGGCCGATTCTTGGCATGGAGCTGCAGCAGCAGCATCCCGGTGAAGGTGAAGATCACGCACGCAACCGCAAGCACGTCGATCAGCCAGAACCAGGCGGTTCCGGTGTTGCGGCCCTTGTGCAGATCGTTGAAGAACGAAACCCAGCCACGGTCGGTCCTTTCGGCCTCGATTGCCCCGCTGGCGCGATCGATGCTGACCCAGGCATCACTGCCGGGCCCAGGAACTGCGACATAGACCTCGTCCTCGGACCATTCGGCCGGTTCGCTGCCCACATCGACGCCGACCAGATCGCGCACCTCGTCGCGAATGGAAGCGGGCAGGGGCGCCGCATCCACGGGCTGGGACCGGGCGAGCAGCCCGGTGAGCGAGGCGGGAAGCATGGCATTTACCGTCACCACTTCAGGCGTCGCAGAAATGGTCGCGGCGTGGTTGAGCGTGAGCCCGGTGACCGAAAACACGAACATGCCCGCGAGCGATACTGCAGCACTGATCCAGTGCCAGCTGTGCAGTTGCTTGAGCCAGAACTTCTTGGCGCTGCGGGGCTTGCGGCGACGTTTTGCGTCGGCCTCCATGCGTGGCTTCACAGATGAACGAGAATGGCCCTCGGCGCGCAACCCGCTTACTCCACCATCGCTGAACGGTGCGCTGTCTGCGCCCTGATTCAGGCGGTCGCTGTCCAGCAATGTACCGTGTGACACCGTCGTTTCATCCCTTTGGCAACGCTGAATGGAACCGCGCCGGACGGCATTCAACTGCGCAAATCGGAAGGGGGAGTCAACGCCTTTTTGCGAATGATATGCAGTAAAAATAAAAACTGTGCGCAACCCGATAGCCGATTGACAGTGAGAACGAGTCGCAATAGCAGGCTGGCCGCGACCTATCATTCCTTGGGGGGACTTCCAAATGACCGTTCAAAAATCCACGCTGCAATCGCTTGTGCTCGGCGTGAGTACCATCGCTTTTTCGACCGCGGCCTCTGCTGCGGCTGCGGTGCCCAGTCCAATGCCGCTCTCGATTGGGAGCGCTGCTTTGACGACGGTCGATGCGGGCGATGCGTTGGAAAACACCGATCCCAACACGATCGTGGTCAGCGCCACCGGGTTCGAACAGAAAATCGTCGATGCTCCCGCCAGCATCAGCGTGGTGACCGCCGAGCAGCTCAAGCAGCGGCCCTATATGACGCTGATCGATGCTGTCCGCGATCTGGAAGGGGTGGATGTCGGCGAGACATCGGACAAGACCGGGCAAAGGACCATCAGCATCCGGGGCATGGGGCCCGAATACACGCTGCTGCTGATCAACGGCAAACGCCAGAACAACCATGGCGACATCTATCCCAACAGCTTTGGCGGCAATGCCTTCAACCACATTCCGCCGCTCGACACGGTCGAGCGGATCGAGGTCATTCGCGGGCCAGCCTCGACGCTCTATGGTGCCGACGCGCTGGGCGGGGTGATCAACATCATCACCCGGCCGGTCAGCCCACGCTGGTCGGGATCGGCGACGGTCGGACGCAGCTTCCAGGAGGACGACCGCTTCGGCAACGACGTCACGTTCGACGCCGCCGTGTCAGGCCCGATCGCGGGAGACTGGCTGGGGCTGGCGCTGCGCGGCTCGGTCTACGAGCGCATGGCGTCAAATCCTGAATTTGAGCCGGTGGTCGATCCGGCAGGCGTGACCCAGGTGCGCGCATTGGGCTTTGGCGGCGGCGGGCGTACGGTCGACAACACCACCTACAGCGTCGGTGGCACATTGACGGTGAAACTCGCCGAGGGCCAGACGGTCGATTTCGACTATGACATGTCGCGGCAGATCTATGACAACAGCCCGATGGTCGATCCGCAAACCGGGATCGTCAGCTTCCCGCTTGGCACGCTCGATGGGATCAATTCGATCTGGCGCGCCACCCGCGGCGTTGTCCAGCCGCAGGTTGGCTACAAGGAAAAGCAGCGGTTCAACCGCACCAACTGGTCGATCACGCATCAGGGCGACTGGGGCTTTGGCAACAGCTTCGTTTCGCTGGCGCATGTCGCCACCGAAAACCTCGGGCGGACCCGTCCCTTCTCGGTCGCCGAACGCCTGTTGCTGCAGGACATGTTCAGCGCACGCGGCATCTATGCGGGCCTGAGCGAGGCCGAGCGGCGCCAGATTGCTGCCGATACCTTCCTGCCACGGCCCGATCGCGATCTTGAGAGCAACCAGTATACGCTCGACGCGCGGATGGTGATGCCGTTCGAAGGGTTCGTCGGACGGCATCAGGTCGTGGTCGGCGGTCAATACATCAACGGCACTCTCAAGGATTCGGTGTTCGGACTGGAAGGCAGCGCCGAGGGTCTCGCTGCGGTCCAGAAACAGAAGCAATGGTCGGTGTTCGCCGAGGATAACTGGTCACCGATCGATCCGCTGACGATCACGCTGGGCGCGCGCTATGACGAGCATTTCCTGTTCGGCGGCCAGTTCAGCCCGCGGGCCTATGCGGTGTGGACCGTGGTGCCGACGGTGGTGATCAAGGGCGGGGTCAGCACCGGCTTCAAGACCCCCAAGACCACCGATCTGTACGACGGAATCCGCGGGTTCGGCGGGCAGGGCACCAGCCCGATGATCGGCAACCCCGATCTGGTGCCCGAAACCAGCGTGAACACCGAAATCGCGGTCTATTGGGATCTGACTCCATCGACCGGGATCAACGTCACCTACTTCAAGAACGATTTCAAGGACAAGATCGCCACCGCCACGGTGCAGCCCTGCGCGCTGACCAACTTCGTGCGGCCCTGCGCCAATCTGGGGGACTATTTCGAGGTTCTGGGGCTGGGCGGATCGATCAGCCAGCCGACCAATATCGACAAGGCGGTGATCCAGGGGGTCGAGGTGGCCGGTCGTGTCGGCATCACCAGCACGATCAATCTGCGCGCCAACTATACCTTCACCGACAGCGAACAGAAAACCGGCGCGCAGGCGGGTTTGCCGCTGACCAACACTGCGCGGCACATGGCCAACGCATGGGCCGATTGGGCGATCACCTCGCGGCTGAGTGCGCAGCTCAATGTCGAGCACCGTTCGCGCCGGTATCGCGGCGTGGACACCGCGACCGGCAACCAGCTTTATTTCCGCAGCTACACCGTGGTCAATCTGGGCGGCCAGATGCGCCTGAACGATCATCTCACTCTGGGCGCGCGGATCAACAATCTGCTCGATCAGGATTTCACCAGCTATCAGACCAACTTCATCGACAACGGCGACGGCAGCTTCACCCCGAGCTTCGTCGACGACTACAACAACAAGGACAAGGCCCGCGCCTACTGGGTCAGCCTCAACGCGCGTTTTTGAAAGCTCAAGCGAGCGCAAAGCGCTGCCGGGACTGAGCGCCCGGCAGCGCGTTTTGCCAACGCGCTGCCGACCGACGACAATCCAGTGCGAGGCGGAATGCGCCAGGCGTTGGCGGATGGTGATCATTGTGTTGTGCAGGGCTTTAAAGCTTTGCCCAAAACCGCCCGTCAGTGACGCCTTACTGTGGTGCTGAGATCAATTTGCCAAGACGACTTTCAACGCCATACCAGCCTTGACCTCGTCAGGCTTAGTGAGGCCGTTGATCGCCAGCAAAAAGCTCTGCGGCTTCTGTACCGGGATACGGCTTGCGATCGATGCGGCGGTATCGCCGGGCCTGACGGTGTAGATCCGCAAGACGCCACGCTGCGGCCCGCCGAACGGTGCAAGGTCGAATCTGATCCCCTCGATCATTTGAAGATAGCGGTCGCGATGCCGGGGAAGCTCACCGAGATTGGCCGCCTTGGCAAGATCCAGCGTGCGTCTCACACGGTCGAGACTGGGTGGATGCGAACGCCAGGCAAGCGGGGTGGCGTTTGGCTTGCCGCTCAACTCGTCGAAATAGAGCCCCATCAGATGGAGCTGATAGGTCATGCGGGCAGCGCCATAGGGATCATATCCCAAGGGCCCGAGCACGCTGGTGCCAACTGCATCCGATTCAAATTCCTGGTCTCGGCCATATTCCTTTAGTGCAAGGGCTGCCTTGACCTGCATGTCCTCGAACTGCGCTGGGTCACGGCGGCGCAGCGCCATCAGCCTGATGAGCGAATTTGCCACAGCGGCGCGGTTCATCTCACGCGCGCCATGCCGCTTGATGGCGTGCCCGACCTCGTGTCCCATCACCGCGGCCAGTTCGGCCTCATCATTGATCCACAACAACATACCGGTATGAAAATAGAGGAATCCCCCAAGCGCAGCCGAGGCGTTGGGATTGGTATCATCGACCAGGGTGAAGACGAACTGTTCGGGATAGCGGGCGCTCAATCGGGCACAGGACCGACCGATGTTCTCGACGTAGGCGGCCAGCTTCGCATCAGGGTAGACAACCAGTTTGGTGGCCAGGCGGCTCTCGTGCGCCCGCCTGCCGACCACGCGCTCCTCGATCGGGTTGAGGAAAAAACCGGTGTCCTGCGCCGCTGCCTGCGGGATCGTGGCAAGAACCGCCAAGGCGCAAACAGCTTTCCGAGCGAACCGCATCATTCCTCGATCTCCCGCATTATTGAACCAGTCGGATGGCAGCGATCAGCCTGTCGCGGAAACCGAAGATCATCCGCCCGCTCTGGCCATTCGCTGTCACCGTGACAAAAATGGTGTGGTTGCCATCAATCTGCGGCGCGCCGATGTTCGCCTGATTGCCGCCGCCTGCCGCGTCGCGCATTCGCGCGGCGACCGCCTGACGGCCCTGAGCGTTGCCGCGCGGGCTTTGCAGGACAACGTCGGGCGTTAGCAGCGCGATCGCATCATTGATGCGGCCTGCGTTGATGAAGCCGACATAGCGCCGGGCAATGCCGAGTTCGCGCTCGGCCTCCGCCAGCAGGATCCGGCGCGCTTCGGCGTCTCGCTCAGCGCGCTGACGCTCGGCGGTGCGACGCTCTTCCTCGGCGAGCGCGAGTTGGATGGAACGCACCTGCTCGATCAGCCCGCCCGATCCGCGCAGCGGTGGAAGCTCCAGACGGTTGACGATTTCCTGCACCGCGCTTGCCGTCCGCGCCGCTTCGACATCGGAGAGAATCTCAGGCTCGAAGGTCGACAGAATCGTCTGATTGATTCCGCCCAGGCATTCGAACAGTCGGTCGGTGATGGGCAGCACAGCCGGACCGAACGGCGCGGCCGCCACTCGCGCCCGCTCCGCGTCGGCAACAAAGGATGCCAGCGGATGCGGGGTGTGGGTCACCGGATTGTGAAACACGTCGGCGTTCGAGAGCGCCACATATTCGGCCATCAGCCACTGCGCCAGCGAGTCCGCGACGTCGCCGCCCAGATCGTTGATCTTGCCGTCGAGCTCGGCAAACGCTTTCTGCAGGCGTTTGCCCGCCTTGCCGCCTGATTGCGCGACTTCACTCTCGATCTGCGTGCGTGCTCGCAGCGCCAGATCGAGCGATTGTTGCCGCGATTGGATATAAGCGAGGTTCTCCGCCTTGGTGCTTTCGACCCGCGCTGGAGACTCGAGCCCGGCGATCTGCAAGGGCTCGCCGGGCAGCGGACAGGCGAAGGACTGCGCCCAGCGCAGCGCTGCCGCCCCCCGCGCAGCGCCATCCTGCGCAGCGGCCGGGGAGGCAAGCGCCAGCATGGCGCACCATGCCGGCACCAGCAGGCGAAGGCGCATCGTCACTCTTCGCGGCGCAATTTGGGCGGTGTTGCGCTAGTGGTCAGCACGAGCGCCTTGCCGAGCTGGGCACCTTGAGCGTTGAAGTTTGCCCCGATGAAGCGCGGGCCGCTCGCTTGCCAGCCGGAACATATCTGCGAGCCATAAGGATCGAGCCGTTCACGAAGATCATCGGCCAGGCGCGCGCGTGCGGCCGGGCTTTGGCTGCCGCCCTCGACCGTGATCTTTGCCGACTTGGGGTTGGCGCACAGCAGGCCCCCCACATTGGTTCCATCATAGCTGACTGTTGCGAGCGTTCCACCCCCATCCAGCAGATAGCGCGACACAAGCGTCGCTCCGCCTTCGCTCGCCGCGCGGAATTCGGTCGAGACGGTGCAGCCTTCCGCTGTCTGCTGCGCGCAGAGATAGCGCGCGCCGCCCATGGTCTTGAGCAGCGATCCGAGCGGGAGGAAGCGGTTCGATGCGGCGAACCTGTTCTGGTCACCGCTGGCTCCGACTGTTCCCGACGCGAGCAATCCGCCGGACCTGTCTCCACCAAGTTCCAGCAGCAACCATTTGGACGACGCATCGGCCACGGCGTTGTAGACGACGCGACCGTTGGCCACACCCTTGGCCGCGATAAGGTTGACCGATCCGCAGCTTGCCCGGACATTCTGGACGACATTGCTCATCATCCGGTTCGCGCTTTTGCCATCGCCAAACACTTCACTCGTCCCGGAAAATACCAGCGACACGGTGCTGGAGCAAGCCGGTCCATCGAGCCGCCCGACGAGCTTCCCATCGGCACTGCGGATGAACGGGGCATCGGGCCGCTTGAGCGACTGGCCAGGCGCGGGGCCTGCCATGCACAGCGCTGCGAGAATGGCTGGAGCAACTATCGAATGCTTCACTGTGTAAGTGCCCCTGATCGTCATGTTTAGTAGATGGCGCGAACCGCTGTTTCCAGCTTCGCAAACTGCCTCGTAGCGGCGATCTCTGACAGTTTGGCGGCATAGCGGGCCACCGCCAGTTCGTATTTTCCGGCACCCTTGGGTGCCTTGGCCGAGGCTTTTGCCAGCAGATGGGTAATGCGCTGCGAATGATTGTCAGCGCCGTCATAGATGAGGGCAATCGCCTCCAGCAGGACGATTCCCATGTCGCCAGGGGTCTTGGCCCTTGCCGCGCTGAATCGCTTTTCGCCTTCGCTGCGATCGGCGCCGAGGACCAGCGCTCCCGCGCGCGAGCGCCGCGATACTTCGAAGTGCCAAGCGCCGGCCAGAGCATGTGACCAACCCGCTTCGCTTTGATCGACCAGAACCGCCGTGATCAGGCGCTTGCTGCGTCCCGGCAGGTCATCCTTGAGTGCCTCAGACGTGCTGCTCTCCCGCGCAAGCACGCCCAGCGCGGCGAGTTCGAGAAGCTTGTTGTCGCCCTTGAGCGGATTGATGGCGTTGATCGTCTTGCGGGAAATTTCTTTCCGCTCGGCTGGCGCGCGCCCGATCGTCTGCGCAACGAAGGCCTTCAGCTTCTTCACGTCTCCTGCAGTATCGATCGCGCCGAGCGCGATGCCGGGGGCCATCATCAGCGGCGCAGCGATCAGGCTCTTAAGTATAGTGCGACGAGTTAATACGCGGCGCGGTCCCGTGTCATCAAATTGTCTCAGCTGATGCTTGATAATCACGTTGCGAATCACCTCCATTGGGCTAACGTTAGTAAAACTGGGGCGGTTTTGAAAAGGGGGCATCGTAATGACCGGATTTGGAAAGGCGTTTTTTGCGTGGTTTGCTGCAATTGCGCTAATTACAACTCCAACTGTCATATTGGCGCAACAATCCGGTTCACTTTCTGAGGCAATCGCACAGCGAGAGCAGCAGTCTCAACAGGGCGCACCTCAGAAAAAGAAGGGGGGAATACTCGGTGATGTGCTTACCGTGGTCGTCGGAGTGGGTTCTGCCGCGCTGTGTGGCGCATTCGATAGAAACAATGGCCAGACCCAAAGAACCGCCTGTTTGGCGCTTGGGGCAGTTGCCGGTTTAGGTGTGGCCGAGCTCAATAAATCGATATCCAAACGCATCAACGAGAAAGAACAGGCCGAGCTGCTGTCTGCCGCGGGGGACTCTCTTTCGGATGGCAAGCCGCGCAGTTTGGCTTTTGCGGAAACTGGTGCGTCGGCGTCGGTTACGCCGACGGGCACGCTGGTGTTTGAAGACGCCAAGGTGACGATGTTCTACGACAGCGTGGCGTTGCAGTCTCGGGAACGGGTGGAGGTGATCGCGCAGCCTTACCTGACCACAAGCAAGGTCAATGTGCGCGGAGGGCCTTCTACATCGGCCAAGGTCGTCCGCACGTTTCAACCCAACAGTGCGGTGCATGTCGTCGGCAAGGTGCCTAACGAGGAATGGTACATGGTTTCGGAAAGAGTCACCGACGGAGAGAACCAGGCGTTGATGGTGGTCGGCTATGTCTCAGCGGACATGGTCGAGCCAGCAGATGACAACTTCGTTCTGCCCGCATTGAAAGCACCCGAAACTGTGTCGAGCGCCGAGTTCGATGTGGCCTTGCGGTGTAACGAGATCACCTATCAGCTGCGCGACAGCAAGGGCAAGCTCGTGTCCGACAAGTCTAAGAATTGCATCGGGCCGGAAGGCCAGTTGATGTCGGCTTAAAGCACGGCACGAGACGCGCATGGGTCAGGCCACAACCAAGAGCTGTCGCTGTGGTGAGACATCGCAGCCAGCGTTCCTGATAAGCGATGCCCCGCGCGCTGCCTTGCCCTCGTTTCCCGCGCCGCCCGGCTTTCCGTCCTTGCTGCATTGGCTTCCAACCGCGCGCAGGAACGGGCTGGAGTTATTTCCCGCAGGCTGCTTCACGCAGGCGCGGGTCCGCCACGGGTTGGCATGGAAACGCCTCTCGATCATTTCGGACCCGGATTCGGTGCGCGAAATCTTTGTCACCCGCCCGCGTGCCTTTCGCTTGTGCAACCTGCATCTGCGCTTGTTGCGCCCCAGTCTCGGAAACGGGTTGATTGTCGCTGAAGGCGATGACTGGCGACGACTGCGGCGTGCATCGATCGCCTTGTTGGCGAAAGTGAAAGAGCAGAGCGCTGCGGGGGCCGAACAGCATGATCTCCCTGCACAGGTCGGGCAATTTGCGCGCGATCACGGACAGGCAGCCGATTTTCCCGAGCACCTTTCGCGGCTGGTTCTCAATTTGCTGGCGATCCGCATCCTCGGCCATTCGCGTGTGATCGCCAGTCCTGCGATCACCGCAGCGATCGAACGCCATCGCGAAGTGTCGGAGAAGGTCGACCTGCTCGACGTGCTCGGCCTTGCACCTCAGATCACCTCCGACCGGATGCGCCGCGCGCGGGGGATCGCCTCGAGCTTCGATGACCGGATCCGCGAGGAACTAGCGCATCGCGGTGATCCGAGCGTGCCGCAGGTCGCGGTGTCGGAACAGCGGGACCTGATCGTCAATCTGCTGACCGGCTTCGAGTCGGTCTGGCTCACCTGTCTGTGGTCGTTGCTGATCATGGGGCATTACCCTGCGCTGGGCGATTGGGTGCGTGGTGACGGTATGCCCGGACAGCGGCGGAAGCGGCTTGCTGCGATCATCCGCGAGACGTTGCGCCTCTATCCGCCGCTGCCGTTCATCTATCGCGAACCGATCGAGGACATGGATCTCCCGGTCGGGCGGGTCCGCAAGGGCGAAATGATCTGCGTCTCGCCCTACGTCGTGCACCGTCACCATGCCCTGTGGCACGATCCGGAGGTGTTCGACTGCAACCGGGCTGCCGAGACCTATCAAGGCTTTCCCTACATGCCCTTCGGGCTTGGCGCGCGGCGCTGCGTGGGCGCAGCGGCTGGCCCTGAGTTGGCGATCGAAATCCTCGACGGTCTTCTTGCCGATCACCGCCCGGTTGCCAGCGGCGAATTTCCGTTGCCGCGTGGCGGGATGAGCCTGCGTCCGATGGGCAACCCTGCGATCAGTCTCGAGCGGCTCTGATATGATCATGGACCGCATTGCCTGTGTCATTGTGGCGCGCGCGCATTGGCTCGCGGCGTTCGGGCTGGTGCTGGCGCTGCTGCTGGCCGGGGGGCTTGGCCGTCTCTCGCTCGACAACTCCCAACGCGCGTTCTTTCCCCAGGGCGACGAGATTATCGAAAGGACCGACTGGCTTGCCGAGCGCATGGGGAATGGCAAGGATGCGATGATCCTGATCTACGTCCCTGCTGAAGCGGACGTGCTGTCGCCCTTCAGCCTTTCGCAGCTGCGTACCGTGGCCGATGAGGCGCGCGCGCTGCCCTATGTGATCGATACAAGCTCGTTCTTCGATGCCCAGAAGCTGGCAGTCGTGCCGGAGTCCGGGTCAGCTAGGGACCGACTGGTGGCACTTCCCTTCCTGCAAGGCGCCGACCTGTTCAGCGACGCGGGCCTGGCCGCCTTGAAGCGCGATCTTGTCGCCGCCCCCACGGTTCTGGGACGCAGCCTCGGCCGCGACTTTAAGTCGGCCGCGATCACCTTGCAGGTCGAGCTGGATAATCCGGGGGAGGATGACGGGCTGACCCGCCGCGAGAGGATCGATGCGCTCAAGACCGCGGTCGACCGGCTTGAAGCCGTGGTGGTGGAAGCCGAGCCGGGCGCCAGGGTAATGCTGGTCGGATCGGGACTGTTCGAACACGTCTCGACCGAGGTCCTGAAGTACGATGTCCGCCGCCTGTTTCCGATGTTTGGGGCCTTTTTTGTCCTGACCTTGTTGGCGTGTTATCGCTCGATCCTGTTTGCGGCGGGTTCGGCCGTACTGATCGGGCTGGTGGTAGCCGCGACCGCCGGGACCATGGCATGGGCAGGGGTTTCCCTGTCGACGGTCTCGGTATCGGGACTGCTGCTTGTGGGGACGCTGGCAGTCGCCGACATCATCCACATCGCCAACGGCTATTTCCTGAACCGTTCGGCGCCCAGCAATGCCGCCGCTCTCGAAGCGGCGATCCGGGCATATTTCCTGCCCGTCCTGGCCACTTCGCTGACTACGGCCTTGGGCGCTGCGGCAATGTTCATGACGCCTGCGCGCCCGATTGCGATCTTGGCGGCGGTGATTCTGGTCGGCGTCGGGCTGGCCCTGTTATTGACCTTGATGCTGCTGCCGGCGATGCTGCTGGCATGCCCGCGCCAGGATCTTCCGATCCATGACCGGATCGTCGCGGGCATTCTGCGCGCGAGCCGCGCGGCGCGAGCCAGGCGGGCATGGTCGCTCGGTGTAACCGGTGTTGTCACCATTGCCGCCATCTTCGGTATCGCGCAGTTGGTGGTCAACGACGATCTTGCCGGATGGTTCGATGAATCGACCGAGTTCCGGCAAGGCATGGATCTGCTCGACACCCAGTATCTGAGCCTGCGCACGATCACACTCGCCGTTCAGGTCAAGGATGCCGACCGCGATGCCCTGCTGAACGCCAACGATCGGATCGACCCCGGCTATTTCGGCGATCTCCAGCGCCGGCTTTCGGCAGGTACCGAAGGCGACTGGCTGAGCGTTGTCACCGCGCAGCAAAGCTGGCGCGTTCGCCTTGCGGAACGCAGCGAGCCGAACGGCTTCAGGCCGGACCCGGCCATGCTGTCGCCCGATCTCGGCAAGCCCTCCTCGAGCGTGCTGGCCGATAGCGGGCTTCTGACCCAGCTCGAACCGGGGGTTGCAGACTGGTCCGTGTCCTATTTCGACGCGACCGACCCGACGACCTTCGGCCTGCTCGAGCAGGCGACGAGAATCGAAGACCTTGCAACCGCGCAGGGTGACGCGGCGCGTGCGCCCAGTCTCCAGGGTGTCCCCTATGCGTTCGCCCGGACGAGCGCCGCCAACTTCGTCGGCATCTCCATCGGCAGTCTCGGCGCGATGGCGTTGGTGACCCTCTCGATGCTGCTGGTGTTCCGCTCGCTCGGTCTTGCACTGATCGCGATTATTCCCAACATCCTGCCCCTGCTGATCACCTATGGTGCCTGGGGCGCCGTGTCGGGCCAGCTCAACATGGCGGCCGTCGGGGTCTTTTCGATCGCCTATGGGATCGTGGTGGACGATACGATCCACCTGATAATAGCCTATCGCAACCGACGGCGCGCGGGGCTGAATCACGCCGAAGCGATCGACAAGGCAATTGTCAGCAGCGGTTCGGCGGTTTTGGTGACCACCGTCTTGCTGAGCTGCGGCTTCCTGTTGCTGTCGTTGTCGGACTTCAACCTGACCGCGCAGAAGGCCGGGATGACGGGCTGTGCCATCATCACTGCCTTGGCGTTCGACCTGCTCGTCTTACCAATCTTGCTGCAGTGGTCCGGAAAAAGAACGCAGCGCATGGGCGGCAACGGCGGGGAAGCCCAATTTCAATGACAAGCCCAAGCGTGAGGCGATGGCTCATTTAGCCGAGCGCTAGCCCGTAACCGCCGGAAGATTGTATTCATGGTGGTGTGTGGTGGGGCGCTGAAGATCAGGCTCTGGCGGAGACGGAGGCTTAACTGGAATTGCACTGTGCCATCCGAAGCATGTCATTTTTCGGTCATCACCAGCCCGTATCAGCCGCTCAATTGTATCATCCGCGCCATTTTGGACGTCCTGCCATATGTTCGAAATGCGCCAGTCGGTAGAATGGGTTGCCCTCCATGTGCTGAAACACGAGCCCGCTCTGCGGCGATGGCTCCAGCGCACAGGCGTGCCGCCACATGAGATCGACGATCTGGTTCAGGAAACCTATTGCAAGCTCAGCGAACTGGGGGCGGTCGGCCACATCAATGACCCGCGCGCCTATTTTTTCGCAACCGCCCGATCGCTCCTGCTCCAGCGCGTGAGGCGCGACCGTGTCGTCAATATCTACGCAGCATCGGACCAGATCGAGAACCACGGCGTAGATCAGTCGCCCTCGCCTGAAGAGGCGGTTGGAGCTCGCAATGAACTGAACAAGGTGCTTGAAGTGATCGCTGGCTTGCCGAAGCGATACCGCGAAGTAGTTCATTTGCGTCGTATCGAAGGTTTGTCTCAGAAGGAAACCGCAAAAAGGCTTGGTGTTACCGAAAAAATTGTCGAGAATGGGTTGGCGCGAGGACTTAAGGCTGTGCTCCTGGCATTTGAAAATGGGGATGAACCTCATGAACGCGAGAGCAAGGAGAGGACGGAGTGGGTAGACAATGTCCGCCAGCGTAAATGATGACGCAATCCGTTGGGCCATACGGATCGACGCTGGCACTATGGATGACGCGCAGAAGCTCGAGCTAAGCCAATGGCTGGCGCAGGACAGCCGTCACCGTGGGGCACTGTTCAGGGCGCAGGCTGGACTGGCGCTGGTCGAGGCTGCGGCAGACGAACCTGCCGGACCCGCGCTCGATCGCGGAAACCGGTCGAGCAATCGGCTGATGGCAACTGCCGTGCTTGCGGCCTGTCTCGCAACGATCCTCGTACTTGTATGGCCTTTGCTGTCGGCGCAGCAGATACGCACCGATGTGGGCGAAATTCGCAGGGTTACGCTTTCGGATGGGTCGGTTGCGATGGTCAATTCGAAAAGCAGTCTCGAAGTGGACTACGAGGAGGCCGTACGGCAACTCAGCCTGACCGAAGGCGAGGCCTGGTTCAAGGTTTCCACCGACACGAAGCGACCGTTCGTCGTCGCAGCAGGTGATGTGCGTGTGCGTGCCACAGGCACGGCGTTTTCCGTTCGCCGGCGCGGTCTTGCCGTTGAGGTCGTGGTCACAGATGGGACGGTGCTGGTCTGGCGGACTGGCCAGCGGCAGGATGCGGTCGCGGTTGCGGCCGGCAACGCCACCATGGTCGATTCCCCACCGCGCTCCAAACCCGTGACGGTACCGATCGGAGATCGCGATCTGCTGGCGTGGAGAGAGGGCGGGCTGGCGCTGAACGAGATGACGGTGTTCGAGGCCGCCGAAGAGTTCAACCGGTACAATATCGCCAAGATCGAGATCGCGAACCCGCGCATCGGCCAGCACACCATGACCGGATATTTTCAGCTGGATCGCCCCGATGAGTTTTCACAAGCGGTATCCGATGTAACCGGAGCGCGATTTTCAAAAAAAGTAAATAAATACGTCATCGAATAGTCATACGAAAATTCGTGTTTATTTTGATGTAACCTGAGGGATTCTGGTTCGTTGCGCATCCTTACTTCTGAACGTTTAATTCAGGAGTATTTGGCGTGCAAAGACTGGTGTATTTGGTTGCTCTTCCTATTGTCGCGATGGCAACCCCGGCGTCGGCGCAGACGCTCAAGCTGAATTTCCCCGAGCAGGATGCGGCCTTGGCAATTCCGGCCTTCGCGCGCCACGGCGATTTGCAGATTCTGGTGTCGGCCGATCTACTGCGCGGAATCCGTACCAATCGTGTGGTGGGCAGTTTTGACCGACGCCTGGCGCTGGAGATGCTGCTGCGCGGAACCGGCTTGAAAATCGCGACATGGAAAGGCTCGGTGGTGACGCTCGCGCCCGCAACCGAACCGAGCAAGACCGGCGGGCAGCCGTCTGATGATACAGTGGTAGACGCAGGAGAAATCGTCGTAACCGGCTTTGCCCGCTCGATCAGTCTGGCGCGCGATCTCAAGCGCAAATCCAACATCAACAAGGACGTCATTATCGCGGAGGACATGGCCAAGTTCCCCGAATTGAACCTTGCCGAATCGCTCCAGCGGATTGCCGGTGTCGCCATCAACCGCGAAGCCGGAGAGGGTCGCCGCATCACGCTGCGCGGGCTTGGCCCCGACTTCACCCGGGTCCAGCTCAACGGTATGGAGGTGCTCGGCAATGTCGATTCGGCGATGGACAGCCGGGGTCAGCGGTCGCGCGACCGGGCATTCGATTTCAATATTTTCGCATCCGAGCTTTTCTCGCGCATCGAGGTCGAAAAGACATATCAGGCTTCGCAGAACGAAGGCGGCATGGCCGGGACGGTTGGCCTGTTCACCGCAAAGCCGCTCGAAAACAAACCAGGTTTCAAGGGCGCGTTATCGGCCAAGCTGGGCACCAACAGCTTCACCGAAGATCTGCAGCCCCGCGTTGCGGCGATGGCAGGCTATAATTTCGACGACCGGTTCGGGGTGCTGTTGTCGGTCGCTTATTCGAAGCGGCGCACGCAGGAGAAGGGCTTCGATACCTACAATCCGGTCCAGCTGACGACCGCGCAGATCGAAACCTATCTTGCCAACGGTCTCAACATTTCGGGGCTGACCGCTGCCGAGCAGGCCAAGCTCCGCTCGGGCACGCTGGTCTTTGCATCGGGCAATCGGCTTTCGGTTTGGGATGCCAAGCAGGAGCGGCTCGGCATCACCCTTGCTACGCAATGGCGTCCGGTGGAAACGCTGACGTTTACGCTTGATGGCCTTTATGGCGAGTTCAGCACCGATCGTAACGAGTACCACCTCGCAACCCGGCCGACGACGGGCAATGGCGAGATCATCTTCAACCGCGCGTATTCTGATTTCGGCAGGCCGATCCTCGCGTCGACGATCAACAGCCTCAGCTGGGACGAGTCCAACTTCGTCAATGCCGCAGACGTCGATAATGCGACGTTCGGTTCGGAACATCGCCGTCAGGTCAACCGCAGCATATTCAAGCAGATCGCGTTGACGGGCGATTGGGAGGCATCGCCGGATCTGACCATCGACGGCCATGTCGGTTACGAGAAGTCCAGCTACAAAACACCGATCGACGACAAGCTGTATCTGCAGGCGCAGGGCGGTCTGATCACCCAATATGCAGCCGATGGGGAGTCCGCAGTCAACACCTACAAATGGGATACCGCCGATCCGAACAACTATGTCATCCGGGAGATGTTTTTCCGCGAGAATGCGCAGGAAACCACTTTGAAAGAAGGGCTGCTCAACGCTCGCTATCAGCTGACGCCCGTTTTCAAGCTGAATGTGGGCTATGCCTATCGCAAATATGCGATGTCGGGCTCGGATTTTTTCAACGACGGCCTTTATGGCGCGGAATTCAAGAGCAAGCCCGGCTATGACTCAGTGCTGCCCTATGCCCAGGTCTATGATGGCTGGGGCAGCCAATCATGGGTCGTCGGCGACTGGGACAAGGCGCTCGACTTCTATGGCAAGGCCCACACCCGGGTCGGCCCGAATGCGCGCACATTGAACACCTTCCAGGTCGGTGAAACCACCCATGCGGGCTATGCCCAGCTCGATTGGGATGGCGATATCGCCGGTACACCGCTGCGCGGAAATATCGGCGCGCGCGCCTACCAGACCGAAACGGTCAACACCGGCCTGCTCGCCAACGCGGCGGGTCAGCGAGTTCCTGAGACGATCAGCTCGCAATATTCGGGTGTGCTGCCGGCTTTCAACGCTGTGGTGGAGGTGACGCCGGAGCTCCAGATCAGGCTGGCCGCTGCAAAAAACATCAACCGCCCGGCGCTTGCTTCGATGAAGATGACCGGCAGCGTTGTGCTCGGGACGGCCGGATACACCGTCAGCAACGGCAATCCCAGGCTGAGGCCTTACAAGACAACCGATCTGGATGTGGCGGCCGAATGGTATTTCGGCAATGTCGGCATGGTTTCGCTGGGCGTGTTTCACAAGGACATCAGCGATCTCGTCGGTTCGGAATCGCTCTTCAATGTGCCATATTCGGTGACAGGCCTATCCACCGACCTTGCCGCTGGCCTGACGCCCGACAGCAACGTCGTGCAGTATACGCGGCCGGTCAATCTCAACGACGCGCGGCTCACCGGCCTTGAGTTGGCCGCGCAGGCCAGTCTGACCTTTCTGCCAGCGCCGTTCGACAAGTTCGGCGTGCTAGCCAATGTCACGCTGATCGATTCGAACACCAAGGTCAACGGCCGGGATGGACCGATTACCGGCCTGTCCGACGTGAATGCCAACGGCACGCTGTATTATGAAACCGCACGCTGGGGGATCCGCGGATCCGCCAATTTCCGGTCGGGCTATCTGCTGTCGCGCTACGATGGCGTGAACCCCGCGAGCGAGGACGGCTTCAAGAGCACCATCTATGTCGATGCGGCGGCGTTCGTGAACCTTCGCGAAGGCGTCCGGCTGACGCTGGATGCGATCAACATTACCAACCAGCCGGAAATCCAGATCAACAGCAGTTTCGAACGGCTCCACAACGTGACGCGCAGCGGAACGACCGTGTTTGCGGGCCTCAACTTCGCCTTCTGATTGCGCATCGGTCTCGCCGATCGCGGCGACCGCTCGCCTGTTCGCTAGAAAATTGGGGTATCATCATGTCGGATTTCAATCGTCGCACCCTGCTTGGGATCATCGGTGGCTCAGGCGCGGCTCTGGCCGGATCGCTGTCATTCCCGGCCTTGGCCTGGGATCGCCCGCCGCCTTACAATGTTGAGCCCAATCCAAAATTCACGACCAGCCCGTTCACGCTCGGCGTCGCGTCTGGCGAACCGCTTGCCGACGGGTTCGTGATCTGGACCCGGCTTGCACCTGAACCGCTGGATCCTCATGGCGGTATGCTGCGTCGGCAGATCCCGGTGACCTGGGAAGTCGCCGCAGATGAGCAGTTCACGACCATCGTTCAATCGGGCCAGAGCATGGCGATGCCTGAGCTGGCCCATTCGGTCCACGTCGAGGTCAGCGGGCTCGAGCCCAATCGGCCTTATTGGTATCGGTTCATGGTGGGGGGAGAGCAGAGCGGGATCGGGCGCAGCCGGACATTGCCCTTGCCCGGCACGCCGCTGGACCGCGTACGTTTTGTGGTCGCGGGATGTCAGTATTACGAGCTCGGCTATTTCACGGCGTGGCGCAAGATCGCGGAAGAGCCGATCGATTTCGTCTTCCATTATGGCGACTATATCTACGAGGCAGCTGGTTCTCAATACATCTATGGCGACAATTACGGGAAGAACCCTCCACCGCTGCGTTCGCATGTCGGCCACGAGCTTTATTCGATCGACGACTACCGCGCGCGCTATGCCCAGTACAAGACCGACCCCGACCTTCAGGCAGCGCATGCCGCCTGTCCGTGGTTCGTCAGTTTCGATGATCATGAGATCGACAACAACTGGGCAGCGGATATCGACGAAAACGAGATACCGCCTGAAATATTCGCCACCCGCAAGGCGATGGCGCTGCAGGCGTATTACGAGAACATGCCGCTGCGTCGCAGTTCGTTACCGATCAACGGGCACATCCAGATGTTCCGCAGCGCTCAATATGGCGATCTGATGAATGCCTATTTCCTCGACACGCGCCAGTATCGCAGCAACCAGGCTAATTTCGACCTTACCTCGCCTCAGGGGCCAGAGGTGCTGGCCGCTGATCGCTCCATGCTGGGCGACCGACAGGAGGCGTGGCTGTTCGACAATCTTTCACGATCTACAACGCGATGGAACTTGATTGGCCAGCAGGTGCTGCTGATGAACTTGCTCAGGCAGCAGGAGGGCAGCACCGAGCTGGTGACCGGGATGGATACGTGGTCCGGCTATCTGCACAGCCGTCGTCGACTCCTCGATCACATCGACAAGCACCGGCCTGGCAACGTGGTCACGGTGAGCGGTGATGCCCATCTTCACTTCGCGGGAGACCTCATCCAGGACAACGGCGACGGGCGTGTGATTTCCGCCGAGTTCAGCGCGACGTCGATAACATCAGGTGCAGACGGCACTGGAGACGATAACCCGAGGGTAAAAAGTGCGCTTGTCGGAAACCGAGAACTCAAGGCGATTACAGACAAGCGGGGCTATCTATTGTGCGATGTCGACAGCAAGCTGTGGCACGCGGATCTCAAGGTGCTCGACAAGGTGACGGTGGCAGATGGAAACCTTTCGAGCTACGCCCGCTTTGTTGTTGAGCATAGTCGGCCGGGAATTATTCGCGTATGAAAATGTCGTTCCGACATAGCTCGCTACCGGCGTCCGGTCAGAACGCAAATGGACCCTGCCCGGTGGCGGTGGTGAGGCCGCCCATGATGCTGCCTCTTGCTGCCTGGCGTGGGTTGCCAGCTGATAGAGATAGGCGACGGCGCACTCGGCATAGACTGCGGCCTGCACGATGGCGCCTTTTTCGTTCTTGATCATCTCCAGCCAGCTGGCGATGTAGCTGGCGTGATCAGCACGCGGTTCCAATGCCAGCCCAATGCCAGCCCAAGGTCGGCAGCAAGGAATGCAGCCCCGGTCTCGGTTACCAGCTCCTCGCGTGCATAGCCTTCTTCGTCCTATGATTTTTGACTAAAGGAACGATCAAGGCGGGTGCGTGGCGCGTCCAGTGGACGGTCTTATGGTCGCGCATTGTGTAGTAACCTTGGCTGTCCTCGAATGCCTCAACAAGTGGAAGCTTATGCGGTCCTCGCTGATCATGTAATAGGCCTGTCGCCACCATGACGCACCTCTGTCGGCGCGGACCGGTCATGCCGATGTCATACTCACGTGGGAAGCGAAATAGAACGTCATTGGGAGTCGGCTCATTCTCGGTCAGAATCGCCAGTCCTCCCGAACGCTGATTTACGGCTTCGCCCATTTGGGCAAGAGCCTGTTTTGGTATAGCAGCGAATTGCTTTTTGCCTATTTTCTGACCGAACTGGCCGGTTTACCCGTCACTGCAATGGGGATCGTAATTGCGACCGGCTTTCTGGTCAGCGCGGTGATCGATATAGGCATAGGAGTAGGCCTGCAGCGGAGGTTGCGAACGGCGGCCTCCGCAGGACGTATGCAACTGGTCGGTGCCGTTTCATGTTCGCTAACCTTGATCGCCGTCTTTTTGGGCGCCTGGCTTCCCCAAGAGGTGCGGTTCGGCTATGCCCTGATGGTCGGCGTTGCATTTCGCTTTGCCTTTGCTGCCTATGACATCCCACAAAATGCTTTGATGGCGCTGGGCACGCCCGATGCAGCGAGCCGATTGCGCGTAGCCTCGACGCGTATTTGGTTTAGTGGTGCAGCGACGTTGATCGTCGCGGCTGCGGTGGGACCACTCGTAGCGCGCGGGCATGCCGACGGGATCATGCTGTTGTTGATTATGTCCGCAATATTTGTGGTTATCTCCTTGATAGGTGCATTCCTGCTTGCCCGTATGTTACAAGATACTAGGCCGGTAATCAGACCGGAACCACAGTCCAGTCCTCCTGGAAGCCAAATGCCTCGCAAATTCTGGCTGCTGCTGGGTGTTATGGTGGCGACGTCGCTTTTTACTCCGGCTTTTGGAAAGCTGGAGCCATATTTTGCGGCCTTCACGCTTCGCTCGGCATGGTGGGGCGGTGCGGTTATCATTTTCATGTCTTTGGGAATTGTCGCGGGACAGCCTTTGTGGTTGCACTTGTGCAGGCAGATGCGCAGCGGCTGGGTAATGCTGATCGCGGCACTGGTGCAACTCGGTGCGCTCACGGGGTTCGGGCTGTTTGGCGGGATCGATTCTGGGGTAGCAGCCGCCACCGCATTCGGATTTGGTCTCGGCAATGGCGGTGTCGGAATGGTGCAATGGGCGGCATTCAGCGAAACTGTATCGCGCGCCGGTGCGGCCAGAGCGGGAGTCAGCTATGGCCTGTTTGCCGCGACAGGAAAGGTCTCGCTCGCCAGCGGTGGTCTGCTTATCGCCATGGCTCTCGCTCGTATCGACTATCGCGTCAGCGAGAGCGAGGCGTTGGTACCGTTAATGGCGGCATTGCCAGCGGCGGGAGCAATCTGCTGCGCGATCATCGGCGTTGCGCTCGCGCGCCAACCACGCCAGGCTTGATCACCACGGCTGCACCCCGCGTTTGAACAAGGTTCGGGACATGTAAGTCGGCGCGTCCCGGCCGAAGAGCAGGCGCTGGGATGTGACGATGCGACGCGATGGGGCCGTCGAGGATCATGCCGCTGACGGCTTGGCGCCGGTAAAACACGACCCGTTACTGGAAAAAAGCGGCAGTCAGTGGCAACGTTGCGGCTCCGGCAGCGGTCGCATCGCTGATAACGGCGGATTTGAGCAACAAGGGTGTCGGTCGGCTGTATCCGCGGCGGAGCGGATTGTTGAACGCGAGCCGTGGCAGCAGCACGTCAGCAAGCTGACCGGGAAGGCGCCCGCCAAAGACGATCGCATCGGGATCAAGCGTGCCGGCAATCGATGAGATGACAATCGACAGGCTTTCAGTTGCCTCGTCCAACCATTCCGCCACGCCTGGAACGTCCTTCCCGCACAGGCCCAGCGCCTCGGCCAGACCCAGATCCCGAACGCCATGTTGGTTCATCAGCACCCGCAACCGTTCAAGGCTGGGCACGGGCATTCCTGGCGGAATACAGGCTCCGAATTCGCCGGCATTGCCATGGCGCCCCCGCATGAGCTTGCCCTCGCTGATGACGCCGCCGCCAAAGCCCGCTGCGAAGTACAGATATGCAAACGAGCTGGAAGTCCGCCCCTGCCCGAGGCCGGCCTCGCCCAAGGCGGCAGCGTTGCCGTCATTGTCAATCCAAATGCCACAGTCGAGCGCGCCTGAGAGCTCGGGCACGAGATCACGAACCGCCCAGTCGTCGAGCGCGCCTGGCGGATTGAGCTTATGGCCATCTCCAATGAAGAACCCGGTGATCGCAACGCCTGCACCCACGAACTGCGCGCGATCCAGCCCTGCCTCCAGCATCAGGCGGTCGAGATGGCGGCGCAGATGCACCGCTGTCGGGCGAAGGGCGGGGTTTTCGAGCGGGAAATCTGCGCTCGCCATTATCGCACCCGATAGGTTCACCAGCGCTACGCTAACCGCATCGGTCATCAGTGAGATTCCTGCCGCAAAAGCTGCATCTCCTTGCAGCGCCAGCCGACTGCTGGGCTTTCCGCGCCCGCGCGGTACCGGCGCACTTTCGCTGAGCAAGTTGCGCGCGATCAGGCCATCGACGATTCGCGAGGCGGAAAACCCCGCCATGCCGCTGGCCCGCGCCAGATCCGCGCGCGATTGATCGGATATGCGGCGGACGAGAGTCATCAGCATGCGTTCGCCTTCGGTCACCGTCCGCCCGTCTGGCCGCAGTAGGGCAGCAGGGAAAGAAGGCTGGTTCGTGCCATCTGGCGTTGTCACACGGGTGTTTGGCGACGCTTTCATACCGATTCAATGCGCGAAGTTTTTTTTGCACGCAAGGTGCATAATGAAATGAATAAGTCACATTAAGTGCGTAAATCCTGGCTGGTAACTGCTTCAGGAGGATTCGGGGTGTTTTTTGATATTGGAACGCGCGCATTGGCAACGACGATTGCAGGCATCGTAGTGACCGTACCGGCCATCGCGCAAAGCGCTGGAAGTGAGGTGACGGATGAACCTGCGGCATCAATTGTGGTGGTGGGCGCACGGCTGCAGAGCGAACGCGCGGTCGAAGCAAAGCGCGATATCGCTGTCGTTTCGGACAGTGTCACCGGGGACGAAGCAGGCTCGCTGCCGGACTTTGGTTTGGGAGAAGCACTTGATCGTGTGCCCGGCGTGAGCACGATCCAGAACAATGCGCGCGGCGAAGCCCAGTTCATTACGATACGCGGACTTAATGCCGATTACAATCTGGTCGAGGTTGATGGGGTTGCCCTGCCGACGACCGAGCTTGGCCGACGCAATGTTTCGCTCGATGTCATCCCGTCCGCGCTCGCCAAGCGCGTTGACGTCTACAAGACGCGAACACCGGCGATGGATGGCAATGCCATTGGCGGGACCGTCAACCTGATCAGCCGAAGCGCGTTCGACCACAAAGGCCTTTTCATCGGCGGCCGGGCCAATGCCGGTTGGTATGAAAATGAACGCGATTACAGCGATACTACGCCTTCGGGTCTTGCTGACCTGACCGTCACCAACCGTTTCGGATCGCAAAATGAGTTCGGCATCGTGCTGGCGGGGAGCTATTTCCGGCGCGATTCTTCTTCGCTCAATTCGTCTGGCGACAACTTCTTATTCTATGACGAGCAAGGAAGGCGGCTTTCCAACGCCAATGCTGGCGAATACGCCATCGCTGCACCCAATCGCCGCCGATGGTGGACTTATGACAATCTGCGACAGCGCTACGGCGGCCTTGCTAAGCTGGAATATCGCGGCGCCACGCTTCAGGCTGACGTCACATATGGCGATTTCCGTCATGAAAATGACGAACAACGCCAAAGCAACAGCCTTTATGTTTCGGGCGATCCGTCCGTCCGCACACCTACAGGTGGATTTGCGCCGCGCGCGACCGCGCAGGCCGACCTTGCCGAGTTCTTCGAGAAGCGGCGGATCTCCTACGTGAACGGCCGACTGATCTGGCGCCCCTCTGACCTGGCGAGCCTCCGCCTGGGTGCAAGCAACGCCGTGGCGCGATACACGAATGATTCCTATCTCGACACCTATCGCACCGTAACCACGGACGCTTTGGCCTATGACTATATCGCCGACGGACTGAGCTATCAGCAGTTCACGCCACGCAATCCGGCTTATTACTACAACCCGGCGAACTACCGGTTAGTGGAACATGGCAACAATCTTGACGAAAACCGCGAGCGCGCGTTTTCGGCGACCATCGACTACGATTTCAACCAAGGTACTAATGCCCGAGGCGTCGGCTTTGCCGTTGGCGGCAAATACCGGCAGATTGACCGTTTTTATGATTTCGTGAATGGATTGTTCGCTCCGGTTCAGGCCGCAAACAACCTGCTCACCGGTCTTGTAAGCCCGGTTCAGGTCCAGCCGTATAACGGCAATGGCGATTACATCATCGCGATCGACCGCGCTGCTGCCGAGGCCCGCTTTGCAGCCAATCGCAGCAACTATGTCGAGGCTGCGAATAGCAAATCCGCCAATCTTGCAAGCGATTACGACCTCCAAGAGCATGTCGCTGCCGGTTACATGCTGATGAGCTATCGCGACGACCGTTTCAACCTGTCGGCGGGTGCCCGCTACGAGCACACCGATTTGCTTACGGGATCCAACACGCAGGTCGGCACCGTCTGGTCTTACGAGCGGCGCGGCCAGACCTATGACGATGTGCTTCCGTCGCTCAATCTGTCCTACGATGTAAGTGATACGTTTCGTGTCCGCGCAGCGGCTTCGCGATCGATCGGGCGGCCCAATTACGATCTGCTTGCAGCCCGCCAGCGGATCACGGAGGGCGCCGCAAGCCTTTCAATCACCGGCGGCAACCCTGATCTGCGTCCACGCCGCGCCAACAATTACGACGTGTCACTTGAATATTATTTCGCGCCGCGAAGCGTTCTGGCAGCGGCGGTGTTCGCCAAGGAAATTAACGATGAGATCGTCACTCTGGTGTCCACCCGAGTAGAAGGAACCGGCGACGACGAGATCACGATCCGCACCAGCCAGCCCGTGAACAGCGGCCGGGTCACCATTCGCGGGATCGAACTAAGCGTTGCGCTCCCCAACCTTGCAATCGTTCACCCCATTCTGGACGGCTTCGGGGTCACCGGTAATATGACGTTTCTGGATGGCACGCCGCTGTCGATCGAAATGACCGATGGCACGATGCGACGCTTGCCCGGCCTTGTGGAACAGGCGGACCGGATCGCCAATGTGACCGCCTTTTATACCAGCAACCGCTTTTCGGCGCAGGTGGCATATAACTACAAATCGTCCACTCTGATCCAGATATCGACCAGCGCTACCGCGCTCGACCGATCGCTTGACGAAAGTCACGTGCTCGATGCGCAACTACGCTTCGCCATCACTCCGCGCATTTCGCTGATCGCCCAAGCGAAAAACCTGACAAATAATCGCCCCACCCGCCTGACCGGGCCATTTCAGGAATTGCTTCGCGAAGAGATTGACAATGGCCGCGGCTATTTTGCCGGTGTCAACTTCCGCTTTTGAGGACAAGCTATGCCCGCTTTCATGTTCCCGCCCGCAATGCTGCTCCTCTCGGGCAGCTTAGCGCTCCAGACCGTCACTGCGCACGATGCCGACCGGAGCGCCGAGCTTGAGCGCCGGCTTGCCGGCCCGGACGGCGAAATTCTAGTGGTAGCTCATCGCGGGTGCTGGCTGGATACCGCAGAAAACAGTCTTGCTGCCATTGATGCCTGCGTCGCCATGGGCGTCGATATGGTCGAAATCGATACCCGCCGGACTCGCGACGGCGTGCTGGTTCTGATGCATGATGCGACTGTGGATCGTACCACCGATGGCTCGGGCAAACTGGCCGACCTTTCGCTTGCCGAAATCCGCCGTCTCCGGTTGCGCTCGGCTGCCGGCGGTAAGGGGGTGGGGACCACAGCCTGGCGGGTGCCGACGCTGGCCGAGGCTCTGGCGCACGCCAAGGGCAGGATCCTCGTCAACGTTGATGCAAAAGAGGATGTCCGCGACATAGCGGCCACCGAAGTTCAGGCGCTCGGCATGGCGCGTCAGGTCCTGTTCAAGACCGAAGCCCCGGCGGCAACGTTGGCAGGCAAGCAATGGGTTTCAAGAGCGGCATTTGAGCCGATCATCAACCAGCGCAAGCTGAAGGGCGAAATGCACGAGGCTATTGCCAGCTATGACGTTTTTAAGCCGGTTGCCTATGAGATCGTTTTTAACGACATCGCATTTCTGGACGAGGCAGTTGCGACGCTGCGGGGCAAACCGGTGCGCATCTGGGCAAACACGCTCGATTATGATTTTTCGGGAGGGCATGTCGATCGGATCGCGCTGATCGATCCGGATGCTGTCTGGGGCATGATGCGCGATCGCGGGGTCGATGCCATCCAGACCGATCAGCCTCGCGCACTGCTGGCGTATTTAGATCGAACCGCCCCCGCGCTATCCCGCGACGGCTCAACAGCGCTGACGGGACAAGAACAATGAGCCGCTGGTTCCGGGCGACGCTAATTGTGCTGGCATTGGCGCTGGCCGCCAGCATGTTTCCCTCCGCCGAGGCCAAGTCCGATTATGATGTTTGCAAGATCAAGCGGTTCATGGCGCAGGCAGGCGGACCGCATTCCCCAGATACGCGCTCAACCCGGCGCGCAAATCGCGATATCGAATAACTGGCGCAGCTGCGATTTCTTTGGCTCGGCGTATGATTCCTTCGCGAGCGTGGTCACCGGCGACAAGGTAACGCGCAAGCTCGTTAGCAGACATTCCGGGCTGCGAACGAATGCGTTTATGAGGTTTGCTGGCCATGGATGATTTCCTTTCCTATCGTCGGATAGACGGTGATCGGTATCTCTACATTTCGTCTCTATCCAAAAGTAAGGCTGCGTGACAGACCATCGGACTGTGTGGCTTGCAAACGCACCCGCGTGGCTGAATGATCGGCGGATGACATAAGAGGCACCATCACAGTGACCGAAGTTTATGAAGCCTATCAGCCGCAGCTGTTGCCAGTCTCCTGGGGCCAGAACATCTGGACGGTGGAAGGCCCAGAGGTGAACTATCGGCTGGCTGTTGTTACCATAGCATGCCCAACACGCATGACGGTCGTGCAGTTGAAAGACGGCACGCTGTGGCTGCATTCACCGGTTTGCTACTCTCCTGCGTTGGCAGAAGCGTTGGATGCGCTTGGCCCAGTTTCGGTGCTGGTTGCGCCCAACAGCTATCATTATCTCCATATCACCGCGTGGGCCGCAGCTTACCCTGATGCCACCATCTTCGCCGCTGCCGATGTAGCGCTTAAGATCAAGGTGCCAGTCATTCCGCTCACCGCTTGCGAAGTGGAGCTATGGCCCGGTGATATCCTGCACACCGTGATTGAACTTGGTTCATTCACGGAAGCGGTTTTCTTTCACGTTAGTTCGCGCACCCTCATCGTGACCGATCTCATGCAGAATTTCGAGGCGCGCAGGGTACGCAATTTTGCGACCCGTGCCATCCTTGCCGCAGGCGGTGCAACCGGACCAAATGGCCGCCCGTCGATGGAAATCAGGTTCGCAGCGCGCCAGCACAGCAAGGCTTTGCACGTCGGCGTTCGGCAGATGCTTG
The DNA here is from genome assembly GCF_014639875.1 of Blastomonas aquatica. GTDB lineage: Bacteria > Pseudomonadota > Alphaproteobacteria > Sphingomonadales > Sphingomonadaceae > Blastomonas > Blastomonas aquatica. The sequence goes on from NZ_BMGD01000005.1 coordinate 241,728, forward strand.
ACTGGAGGCCGGAGCGGATCATTCTGGCCCACGGGGCATGCTATACCAGCGAAGCGCCAGCTGAAATCGAACGCGCCTTTGCCTGGGTCAAGGCGCGATAGTGCGGTACCACGGATTCGCCATTGCATCCTTGAGAGCGCCGACGACCTTGGGCCGGCTGTCAGCACGGGCTCGGGAGTTACCTTCTATAGTTCTGCCAAGGGCATCGAGGCGTTTGTAGAACGGATGGGTGGGAGCAATTGGCGGGCCGAATACGAAATGTCCGGCATCCTTGCATGCTCGCATGGTGACTGGCGCCCTTACACCGAGACGATGCGAGACCTACGCCGCTCGATTACCGCGCACGGCGATCAGGCCCATCAAATCACGCCTGAACTTATCACTGAAATTGAGCTTCCCGTCATTGCCTCCTGCCCTCAAAACTAGGTTGGAAGACGTCAAGAAACCTAGAGGTTAGTCACAATCAAATTTCAGGCCTCGGTCGAAATCTGCGGCTGCCGATGCACAGACATAGGAGACGCAAATCTGCTACTCCAGCGCCGGACCTGATGTCGGCGTCGATTGCATACACAAGGAACCGAACGATGCATTACATGCTGATCTATCTCGAAACTGCCGAGGAAATGGGCAAACGCGGCAATCCCGCCGAAGCCGGAACCTACTGGGGCGGCTGGAATGCCTATATGGGGGCCATGGCGCAGAGCGGCGTGATGGTCAGCGGTAACGGGCTGAAAACCCCGGAGGTGGCGACGACGCTGCGGGTGGTTGACGGCAAGCGCCATATTCATGACGGGCCGTTTGCCGACACCAAGGAAATGCTGGGCGGCTATGTCATAATTGACGTAGCCAATCTCGATGATGCGCTCGAATGGGCAGCGCGCGCGCCCTGTGCATCGGCCGGATCGGTTGAAGTCCGTCCCGTGCTGCCGGCACCCGCCGAAGGCTGATGGATCAAGCGCGCCGCAACGTTGCCCTCACGGCCGAGCTTGCGGCGCGCACATCCTATGGCAAGCTGTTGGCGCTGCTGGTCACTCGAACCAGGGACATCGCCGCGTGCGAAGATGCACTAGCCGCCGCGCTCGAAGCCGCCCTGCTGCAATGGCCCCGCGAAGGGGTGCCGGCTAATCCCGTAGGTTGGCTGCTCACCGTGGCCCGGCGCAGCATCGGCCGGGCCGCTGCTCGGGCGCATACGGCAGATCGGAGCGCAGATACCTTACGGTTGCTCGACAAGGAGCGCCTCGCTGCGGAAACCAGCCCGTTCGGTGACCGGCGGCTCGAGCTCATGTTCGTCTGCGCCCACCCGGCGATTGATCCCGACGCGCAACCGGCGCTGATGCTGCAGACCGTTCTGGGGCTCGATGCGGCGAGGATCGCAGGATCGTTCCTCGTGTCGTCAGCCACGATGAGCCAGCGGCTTGTGCGCGCAAAGCGCAAGATCCGCGACAGCGGGATTGGGTTTGCGCTGCCTGACATCGACGACGTGCCAGCGCGGATCGACGGCGTGTTGTCGGCGATCTATGCCGCCTACGGCGCCGCATGGGAGGACGTTACCGGGGCCGACGCCAAACTGGTGGGCCTTGCTGAAGAGGCGATCTGGCTGGGTCATTTGCTAACTGAATTGATGCCGGATGAGGCGGAAGTGCTCGGCCTTCTCTCGCTGATGCTTCACTGCGAGGCACGCCGCCCAGCACGCCGCGCGCCCGATGGGGCGTTCGTGCCGCTCCATCGCCAGAACATCGACCTGTGGTCGCGCCCCATGATTGCACAGGCTGAGCGTCTGCTGCGCCGAGCCGCGCAACTCAAGTCACCCGGACATTTCCAGATCGAGGCCGCCATCCAGTCTTTGCACGCGCATCAAAGGTTTACTGGCGAGCGGTTTTCGCAGCCACTGGTCGAGCTTTACGATGCACTGGCACGCTATGCGCCGAACATCGGCGGGCTGGTCGCACGCGCGGTCGCTCATGCCGAAAATGGTGACACCGAGGCTGCGCTCGCGATGCTTGATGGAATGCATGAGGTCGCCACCTACCAACCGTGGTGGGCTGCGCGGGCGCGGGTGTGCTTGCTGGCGGGTGACGAAAAGGCCGCCTGGTCTGCGGCGCGTACCGCTGCGGGTCTGACCAGCGATGCCAGCGTCCGGCAGTTCCTGCTCGGGGGCGGCTTTGCCGATCGCACCGGGTAAGCCGCCAGATATTTTTCGCATCGTTGTCGAGATAGGTCGCCGCCAACGCACATCGTCATGTGAACCAACCCGAGGGGACTGACATGACCGAAGCCACCTTGACGAAAACCCGCCTGCCGATCTGGCTGCTGATAACGGCCGTGCTGGGTACGGCCTGGAATGCGTTCGGCCTGTTTCAGCTGATGAGCTCCATCAATCAGACCGAAGCCGGGCTGATGATGCAAGGGATGAGCGCAGAAGCGGCCGCAACCTATTACAACCTGCCGGTCTGGATGGATCTGGCGTTCGCAGTGGGCGCCGGCGGCGGCGTACTTGCTTGCATTGCACTTCTCGCGCGGAACGCCACGGCCGTGCCGGTCGCGCTTGCGTCGCTGATCGGATACATCATCCTGTTCGCCGGAGACTACGCCTACGGCTTGTTCGCGTTGATCCCGGCACAGCTTGCCATCCTATCGACCGTCGTAGCGATCGCCATCGTGCTGTTCGGCATAAGCCTATTGGCGAAAGCGCGAGCGATCATCACCTGATGCGGAAGCACCTCATGCCTTCGGGGTCTTGCCTCGGAATGGCCTCTCGATTTTGTGCAAGCCTGTTCTGGGGGATGGGTGCGCGTTTGAGATGTCTAATGTGGACTGAGGCAGGGGGAGAACGGTATTAAAATGGCGTACTGCCTCATCGCCAGCAACTATAGAAGCACTGAAATTGAAGGGGGTTCATTATGGAACAAGTAGCTTCGGATTTTTGGGCGGTCTTATGGCGTTGCCTGTGTTTGCTGCTTGTGTTTATCTTGGCTATCGTGGCGGCTGCATCGACCGAACAGGCGATGGTTCCAGAAGAAACGCCCGTAAAAGCGCTTCTGCTTGAAGCTATTCCTTTCATCGGGCTGGCGCTCGGCACGGTTCTTTTAATCCGGTTCGTGCCGCCAATGGGTATCGACGCCGGCTTGTCCACAAGCAATGCGGGATGGCACCTGGGCGCAGGTCTGGTCATCGGACTGGTCTGGGTCTCTGTTACTCTTGCGATCGTCTCGGTTCCTGCCGACCTCCGCCTCATGCCGCAAAACTTGAACTTTTCGACTGCGATGGCAATGGCTGCCCTTGCCTTGCTGATGAACGTAGCCATGCAACAGCTTCTCACCCGCGGCTATATCTTCGGGGTCATCGACTGGACGTATGGCAGCGCAGCAGCCGTCACGGTTAGCCTTGCTGGATCTCGTCGCTGAGCGACACGCTCATGATAGGTGGATGGGGCGATCGGAAGAACCCGGCAGATCGGCTAAATCTTCTGTCAAATGGCCCATAAACCTCACGATGCTCGTCAATGAAGGCAGTCATCTCCGAAACGGGAGCCAAAGGGATCAGGCTCGCTCCGCCTGCGCAAAATATGCTGATGCCTTGCGCAAAATCTCGTTGGCCTGGCGAAGCTCGCGGTTCTCGCGCTCGAGCGCCTTTAGGCGATCAGCCATCTCGGTCGGCGCGCTTGCCGCTATCTACCTCAGCCTTCTTCACCCACTCATGAAGCGTCTGCGGAACGCAGCTGATCTTCGCTGCGATCGAAACAATCGCTGCCCATCGTGATGGATGATCGCCTTCGTGATCCAGGACCATCCGGACCGCACGTGCGCGAACCTCAGGTGCAAATTTGTTGGTTGTCTTACTCATCGTACGCCCTTCCTCTCAGGAGTTAGGGCCTCCGGCAATCCCGGGGCGGTTCAATTGCCATTTTTCTGGCCGGCATACACGTCCGCGGCAAAATGGTGCGCTCATGGGGTCGCTACATTGAAGCCAAGTTCATCTACGAGACTGTCGTAGGTTGCCCGGGAAGCCCCTCGCTGATGATCCAAGCAACATTAGCTGAGAACATGGGTCGAACGGCCGGGTGGCTCTCTAGGCTCAAGGGCGCGTACGAGTTCGCCTTGAAGTTCATTGAACATCTCGAGGAAAACCCAGATCCCTACGTTCAAAACCATTTCAAGATTCGATGAGAATATATCGCAGTGTATAGGCCTCAAACGCCAATCTTATTCAATAATGTATTCTGACCGACCGGATTCGGAATTTGTTCTTGGCTTACGCTTCGGTGCGCCAGTGCGTCTCATGATACGCGCAGAAAGTGGGCACAAAAGTGGGCAAATAACCTTCAGTTGTCACTAGGCTATTGAAAACGTGAGGTTATTGGCGGAGACGGAGGGATTCGAACCCTCGGTGGGAGTAATCCCCCCACGACGGTTTAGCAAACCGTTGGTTTCAGCCACTCACCCACGTCTCCGCATGGCACGCATGTTATTGCGAGCAAGCCCCTGCCTGGGGGCCGGTCGATTGGCCAGAGCGCGCTATAGCGGCGGGTTGGGCGGGGATCAACTGGATTGTTGACGGTTCGCCAATTGCCGGAATTTGATCGGGCGAGGCGCCGGATTTCGGCGGTTTTCACGTCCTGGCGCGTTTTCGACTCGGGTCACCGCGCCACCGACTCGGGTCATCGCCGGTTCATTGTGTGCCGCCCACAAATGCGGGATTCGTTGGATCACGTGCATGAACGGGAGGGAAGTTATGCGGTCGGGGCTTTTGAGGCATATTCTGGCGGTTGCCGGGGTGGCGGCCATGTCGTTGGGTGGGCCTTCCGCCGGGGCGGCCTTTGCCCAGATCAGGAGCATCGATCCCAACGATTCAATCGATGCCGACCTCTCGCCGCGCGAGGAGAGGGAAGTGGCTACCTCGTCCGAACTGCCACTCGATCAGGGATACGAATACGGTACACCCGATTCTGCCGCCGCCACCGCCACGGTGGCAGCTCCCCCTCCAGCAACTATGCCGCAGCCAGGGTTCGCAAGCGCGACCGGACAACCCGCGAACGGCTATCAGCAGGATGACCTGATCGGTGCGGCCGAGGGCGTGTTCGGCAAGGGGGCCGAGGGCCTGGCTGGATTGATCGAGGATGTTCTGCGCAAGCAGGGCGAACCCAATGGTTACATCGTCGGTCGCGAGGCTTCGGGCGCATTTGTCGTCGGGCTGCGCTATGGATCGGGTACGCTGCATCACAAGGTCGAAGGCGAGCGCCCGGTCTACTGGACGGGCCCATCGGTGGGCTTCGATGCCGGAGCTAATGCCGGCAACACCTTCGTGCTGGTCTACAACCTCTATGACAGCGAGGACCTCTACAAGCGCTTTGGCGCAGGCGAGGGCGCAGCCTATCTGGTTGGCGGCTTCCACACGAGCTATCTGCGGCGCGGCGATGTCGTGCTGATCCCGGTGCGGATGGGCATGGGCCTGAGGCTTGGCGTTAACGCTGGGTATATGAAGTTCACCCGCAAGCGCAATTTCGTTCCGTTTTGATGTCGGCGCTGTCCGCCGCTTAAAGGGTCAAGCCCGCAGGGTCGCACTGCCAAGGGCAACGAGAGGCCGGTTGTCGCGATATCGCAGCAACCGGCCTTTTTGCCTTGCTCCCGCGCGCGGCTGTCGGCATGGAGGCACGCGCATTTTCCTGACGCCGACAGCTGGTTTTTCGGCAACATTCTTGTGAACCTTGGGGGATTTATCCGTGCTTGAACAACTGAAGGCGCAACCGGCCGATGCGCTGCTCGCGCTCATCAAGCTTTATGCCGCCGACAGCAGGCCCGAAAAGATCGACCTGGGCGTGGGCGTCTATCGCACCGCCGATGGTGCAACCCCGGTGTTCGCCGCGATCAAGGCGGCAGAGGCGCGGTTGCTGGCGGAACAGAACAGCAAGAGCTACCTTGGCCCCGAAGGCGATATGGGTTTCGTCCGCGCGATTATGCCGTGGATGCTGGGCGATTTTGACCCGGCAGGGCGGATTGATGGTCTGCAGACCCCGGGCGGCACAGGCGCGGTGCGGCTGGCAGCGGATCTGCTGCTCAAGGCCGGGGCGCGGCGGATCTGGATGGGGACCCCGAGCTGGCCCAACCATGTCCAGATTCTCAATGCGGTGGGCCTGGCCTGCGAAACCTTCCGCCACCTCGATGTCGCGACCCAGCGGCTGGACTTCAACGCGCTAGAAGCCGCGCTCGACAAGGCCGAGGCCGGCGATGCGGTGCTGCTGCACGGCTGCTGCCATAACCCCACCGGTGCGGATTATTCGGATGCGCAGTGGGACCAGATTGCCGAGACGGTCGCCGCCAAGCGGCTGTTTCCGCTGATCGATCTGGCCTATCACGGGCTGGGTCATGGCTTCGAGGCCGATGGCTATGGATTGCGTGCCGTGCTCGCCAAGGTGCCCGAGGCGCTGATCGCCTATAGCTGCGACAAGAACTTCGGCCTGTATCGCGAGCGCGTCGGTGCATTGTACGTGATGTCCGAAAGCGCAAGCCAGCAGCCCGCGATCCAGTCCAACCTCGCGGCCCTTGCGCGCGCCAACTGGTCGATGCCACCCGATCACGGCGCGGCATCGGTGCGGATCATTCTGGAGGACGAAGGCCTGACCAAGATCTGGCTCGACGAGCTGGAATCGATGCGGGCGCGGATGCGCGGGGTTCGTGATGCTCTGGCGGCGCATCAGGCGATCGGATCGGTCAATCTGTCCGCGGTCGGCCAGCAGAACGGTCTGTTCTCGGTGCTGCAGCTCAGCCCCGAACAGATCGCCGCGTTGCGCGCTGATTATGGCGTGTACATGGCGGGATCGGGCCGGATCAATATCGCAGGCTTTACCGATGCCAACATCCCGCATTTCATCGAGGGACTGCGCGCGGTCACCGCGTAAGCGGGACGATCGACCGCTACGGTCAGCCGACCAACGCGGTCAGCGTGTCCACGGTCAGCACCTGCGGCAGAATGACAGGCGCGCTGCCGGGTTTGTACCACACGTACAGTGGTACGCCCGAGCGGCCCTGCGCCTCGAGATAGCGGCTGATCTCGGCGTCGCGGCGGGTCCAGTCGCCTTCGAGCACGACCACGCCTGCCTGCTTGAAGGCGGCGGCGGTCGCCTCGCGTTGGATCGCGGCGGCCTCGTTCGCCTTGCAGGTGATGCACCAGTCGGCGGTGAAATAGGCGAACACCGGGGTATTTGCGCTGCGCAGTTCGGCCAGCTTTGCTTCGCTGAACACCTGCGTCGGCAGGGTCGCATTGGCCGAAGTCCGGGGCGATGAAGCGCCTGCAGCCATCGGCAGCAGCACGATCGCGGCGATTGCGCTGGCAAGTGCCGGCACCAGCGGCACCCAGCCGCTACGGCCGCCCGCTTGCCGCGCGCCCAGCCACCACAGCAGCATCGCCAGCAGCATCGCGGCGGCAAGGCCCCACAGCACGCCGGTGTTGCCCGTCTGCTGACCCAGAAGCCAGATCAATGCCAGCGCAGTGAGGAACATCGGCACCGCCATGATCCGGCGGAAGGTTGCCATCCATGCGCCGGGACGGGGAAGGCGGCGCCGCAGGGCGGGGATGAACCCGATCGCCAGGAACGGCAGCGCCAGCCCAAGGCCGAGCCCGGCAAACACCAGCAGCGCAGCGGGCACCGGCAGGATCAGCGCGCTGCCCATTGCGGCGGCCATAAACGGCGCGGTGCACGGCGTGGCGACAAAGGCGGCAAGCGCGCCGGTCCAGAATGATCCTGTAGCGCCGGACTTTGCCGTGAGGCTGGAGCCTGCCGAGATGCTGCCGAACTCGAACAATCCGGCGAGGTTGAACGATATCGCGGTGACCAGCAGCAGCAGCGCCAGGATGATCCTCGGATCCTGTAGCTGGAACGCCCAGCCGATCTGCTCGCCGCCCGCACGCAGCGCAAGCAGCAGCCCGCCGAGCGCAACGCAGACCAGAACGATGCCTGCGGTATAGGCAAGCGCATCGCGGCGCGCCGCGCGCTCGTCGCCGCCTGCCTTGGCGAGGCTGATCGCCTTGAGGCTGAGGATCGGGAAGACGCAGGGCATGATGTTGAGCAGCAACCCGCCGAGCAGCGCGCCGCCCAGTGCGGTTGCCAGCAAAGCGAGTACGTCGCCTGAAGGTTCCTCTGCTGCAGCCGCATCGATCCGCACGCCGCCGGGGGCGACCGTGCCAGCCTGCGCGACGAGTTCCAGCCCCAGATGCTCGCCGATGCGCAGCACGCCCGCCAGCGGCCCGGTTAACGTGCCGCTTGCCTCGGTCTGGACGATCAGCCGGTCGCCATCACGGAAGAACGCCTGGGGCGCCCGATAGCTGACGCCCGGATCGGTGCTCGGGAAGAAATAGGGTGCATCGATCGCGCCACCGGCGGGATAGGGAATGGCGATACGGATGATCTGGCCATCGACCTGATACGTCGCCTGTGAGCCCAAAGGTGCGGGCAGGCGCTGGCGCCAACCGTCGAACCGGCTGCGGTCCGCTTTGCTGATCGCGCCATCCCCTGCGGTCAGGCTGGTGGTCAGCGTCGTGCTTTCGGGCACGCAGATCTCGTCGGTGCAGGCCAGCCAGTCGGCCTTGACCGAGATCGGCAGGCGGGTGCCGGGGCGAACCGAGGGATCGATCGTCAACGCCACCAGAGGCGCATAAGGGCCTTCGAACACATAGTTCATCAGCCCGGCGATGATCAGCGTTTCGGGCACGGGGTAGCGCAGTTGTGCGGTGGTGACGCCGTTGGGCAGGTCCCAGGTCAGCGTCATGCCAAGCCCGGCATCGCCCGGGTTCTGCCAGTATCCGTGCCAGCCCGATTTCGGCGTCATCGCAAAGGCAAGGTCGATCGTGCTGCCGGGTGCGGGCGCAGCGCTTTCGGCGACCAGCGAGGCGGCGATGTTGTTGGGCCCGCGCTGCAGCGGTTGCGCAGCGGCGGGAAGGGCAAGCCCCGCCAGCAGACATGCGCCCAGCAGCGCCCGGAAAATCGCCATCATCATGCGCCGCCATGTAGAAGTTTTCAGGGCAAATACCAATGGCCCATCAGCGCCTGTTTCGTCAGGCTCTGCGGCGCGGTTACCGCTGGTCGTAACGACCAACACCCTTGCCCAGCCGGTTCTCCCCCAGCGGGATGGCATCGCGGCTCCAGTTGGCGACGAACCAGGTGTTGCGCGAGACGCCGGGGGCGAGGGTGGCGCTGTTGTCGAAGATCTGCAGGCCCGCGGACGAATAGCTGCGGCCTTCTGCGGCAACCGCGATGAACGCCGACCAGTTTTCCTTGTTTTCGCCTTGCACGAAGATGTTGCGGGTGATCTCGCCGCTGGCGCCGCCGGGCAGGTCGATCATGTAGTTGCTGCCATTGCCGTTGCTGTCATCGAAGCTCGAATCGGTGATGCTGACCTGCGCCGCGCGGCTTTTGACATAGTGTCCGCCCTGGCCCCGTTCGAAGCGCGAGCGGGTGACGGTGAGCGCGCCATAATCGCCGATATAGATCGAGTGCGCGCAATCCGATGCGCACAACCCCAGCCCCGAAAAGCTGCTCCTGTCGATTACGATCCGCCCGGATGTGTTCGCGCCGGTCAGGATGCCCTGCTGGCTGTCGCGGAACAGGCTGTTGACCACGGTCAAATCGCCGCGCTCAAGCCGGATGCCCGCGCCGTTCTCGTCGGGCACCGCGATGTTCTGGAAGATCAGCCCTTCGACGCGGGCGGTCTTTCCGCGCAGCACCAAGGTTGCCTTGTCTTCGCACACGCCGCCATCGAAGATCGCGGTTCCCGGCGTGACCGCGCGAAAGGTGATGTTGCCCGATTCCTGCACTGCGCAGTCGCGCCAGGTGCCGGGCTGGACCTCAATCGTCCCGCTGCCATTGCCGATCCGCGACACCGCATCGGCGAGCGAGCGATATTCCTTCCCGGTTTCGGCGATCCGATAGGGCAGGGGGCGGTTCTGAGCGGAAAGCGGAACAGCGATGCTGGCGAGCAGCGTGGCGAAGAGGACGATGCGGAGAAGTGTCATGTGGCAGACAATAGCATCTGCACTGAACTTTGCGCGGATTTAGACGGTTAACACGGCCCCCGTCCCTTCAAGGGACAGCGCTGGGCCCGTTCGTTACCACATCATCGGTTACCGGCTCGTGCTTGTGCTTGCGGCCATAGACCAGATCGAACAGCGGCGATGCCATGAAGGTCGTGACGATCGCCATGATCACCAGCATCGAGAACAGTGCAGGGCCGATGATGCCGCGTTGCAGCCCGATATTGATGATGATCAGCTCCATCATCCCGCGCGCGTTCATCAGCGCGCCGATCGCCATCGCAGTCGAGACATCCTGCCCGGTCAGCCGTGCCGCGACATAGCAGGCGACGCCCTTGGCGAGGATCGAGGCCGCGAGGATGCCCATCGCGATCGCCAGCAATTCGGCGTTGTTGACGACGGTCAGCTGGGTGTTGAGGCCCGAATAGGCGAAGAACATCGGGATCAGCAGCACCATAACGATCGGCTCGAGCTGACGCTGCACATCGGTGGCCAGCACGCCGCGCGGCATGCAGATACCCAGCACGAAGCCGCCCAGCACCGCGTGGATGCCGATGAAGTCCATGGCGAACGCGGCCAGCATAAACAGCACCAAAACCACCGCCAGCATGGTGTGCGTGACCTTGCCGTCACGCTCGGCGATCCGGCCAAGAGGAGCCAGCAGCCGACGTCCGTAGATCAGCATGAACGCGGCAAAGGCTGCGCCGCCCGCGATCGCCTTGATCGCCACGCCCGGACCGTCGCCGAAGCTGGCGAGCACGATCGCGAGCACAGTCCATGCCGCGGCATCATCGATCGCGCCTGCCGACAGCGTCAGGCTGCCCAGCCGGGTATTGGTCAGCCCGCGCTCGTGGATGATCCGCGCAAGCATCGGGAACGCGGTGATCGCGATGCACGCGCCCAGGAACAATGTCGCCTGGAACTGGTTGACATCGCTGGCGAACAATCCGGGCACCCGTTGCAGCATCGGCGCGAGCACCACCGCGACCAGGAACGGCACCGCCATCCCGGTGAAAGATACGGCTGCCGCGCTGCCCATCTGTGCGCGGAAATGATCCGAGCGGAAGCCCAGGCCCACGATGAACATGTACAGCCCCACGCCCAGTTGGGCGCAGACGAACAGCACGTTGCGCGTTTCCGCCGGGAACAAGGCGGATTGCAGATCGGGCAGGAAATAGCCGAAAAGCGAGGGGCCGAGCACCACCCCTGCCATCATTTCACCCACCACCTGGGGCTGACCCAGCCAGCGGCGCACCGCATAACCGATCAGCCTGCAGGTGGCGATGATCAGCGCTACCTGCACGAAGAAATAGGCGCTGAGTTCAGATGGTGTCACGTGACTTGAGGCCCCTCCCGGGGCCGGTCGATGCCTCGCCCCTGCAGGATGTCGCGGTTTACAAGACCAGAGTCAATAATTGCCGGTCAGTCCAGATTGGGACGCAACCAGCGGCGGGCGATGTCGATATCCACCCCGCGCCGATGGGCATAATCGGTCAGCTGGTCCTCGCCGATCCGTGCCACACCGAAGTACGACGCGTCAGGGTGACCGAAATAGAAACCGCTGACCGCTGCGGTGGGCAGCATCGCAAAGCTTTCGGTCAGCGTGATGCCGGTAGCGTCGGTGGCCTTGAGCATCTCGAACAGCGCGGGCTTCTGGCTGTGGTCGGGGCAGGCGGGATAGCCCGGCGCCGGGCGGATGCCACGATATTGTTCCTTGATCAGCGCCTCGTTGGTCAGCTGCTCGCCCGCTGCATAGCCCCATAAGGTGGTGCGGACGTGCTGGTGCAGCCGCTCGGCAAAGGCTTCGGCAAGACGGTCGGCGAGCGCCTTGAGCAGGATGTCGTTGTAGTCGTCATGATTGGCCTTGAAGCGTTCGAGATGCACATCGATGCCATGCCCTGCAGTGACCGCGAAGCCGCCGATCCAGTCGCCTGCCGTATCGATGAAGTCGGCCAGGCACATATTGGCGCGCCCCTCACGCTTGGCGATCTGCTGGCGCAGGAACGGCATGCGGATTTCTTCGCCGCCGGCGTGGATGAACACATCATCGCCATCGCGCTGGCACGGCCACAGCCCGACCACGCCCTTGGCGGTGAGCCATTTCTCCGCGATGATCTGATCGAGCATCGCATTGGCATCGGCAAACAGCGATGTCGCGCTTTCGCCGACGACCTCGTCGGTGAGGATCGCGGGGAAGTTGCCTGCCAGCTCCCACGCGCGGAAAAACGGCGTCCAGTCGATCACTTCGCGCAAGTCCGCAAGGTCCCAGTCCTCGAACACGTGCAGCCCGGGCTGCGCCGGCGCGGGCGGCTTTTGGGCCATATCGGCGACGAACGCATTGGCACGCGCGACTTCCAGCGGGGCCAGTTCGTTCTGCCCCTTGTTGGCGCGGGCGATACGGACCGCCTCGTACTCTTCGGCCACCTTGAGCACGAACGGATCGCGGTTGGTCTGGCTGACGAGGTTCGAGGCGACGCCGACCGCGCGGCTGGCATCTAGCACATGGATCACCGGGCCTTCGTATGCCGGCGCGATGCGCAATGCGGTGTGCACTTTGGACGTGGTCGCGCCGCCGATCATCAGCGGCATGGTCATGCCCGCCTTCTGCATTTCCTCGGCCACCGTCACCATCTCGTCAAGCGACGGGGTGATCAGGCCCGACAGGCCGATGATGTCGGCATTGTTGTCGTTGGCGGCTTTCAAGATATCGTGCCAGGCGACCATCACGCCAAGGTCCACGACCTCATAACCGTTGCACTGCAGCACCACGCCGACGATGTTCTTGCCGATGTCGTGCACGTCGCCCTTCACCGTGGCCATGATGATCCGGCCCTTGCCCTTGGCATTGGGGTCCTTCTCGGCCTCAATATAGGGGAAGAGGTGGGCGACCGCCTTTTTCATCACGCGCGCAGACTTCACCACCTGGGGCAGGAACATCTTGCCCTCGCCGAACAGGTCGCCGACCACGTTCATGCCATCCATCAACGGGCCTTCGATGACCTCGATCGGGCGGGTCGCCTCGAGCCGGGCTTCCTCGGTATCCTCGACGATGTGCGCATCGATGCCCTTGACCAGCGCATATTCGAGCCGCTTGGTCACCGGCCAGCCGCGCCATTCGGCGGCCTGCTTCTCGGCGCGCTCGTCCTTGCCGCGGAAGCTTTCCGCCAATGTGATCAGCCGCTCGGTGGAGTCTTCACGCCGGTCCCAGATGACGTCCTCGCACGCTTCGCGCAGCTCGGGGTTGATGTCGTCATAAATGTCGAGCTGGCCGGCGTTGACGATGCCCATGTCCATCCCCGCCTTGATCGCGTGGTAGAGGAACACGCTGTGCATCGCGCGGCGCACCGGCTCGTTGCCGCGGAAACTGAACGACAGGTTGGAGACCCCGCCCGAAATATGGACATGCGGGCAGCGCTTCTTGATCTCGGTGCACGCCTCGATGAAATCGATCGCATAGCGGCGGTGCTCATCGATCCCGGTGGCGACCGCAAAGATATTGGGGTCGAAGATGATGTCTTCGGGCGGGAAGCCATTGGCGGTGAGCAGCTTGTAGGCGCGCTCGCAGATCTCGATCTTGCGTTCCTTGGTATCAGCCTGGCCGACCTCATCGAACGCCATGACGACCACGGCGGCGCCATAATCCATGCAGATGCGGGCGTGCTTGAGGAACTCTTCCTCGCCCTCCTTCATGCTGATCGAATTGACGATCGGCTTGCCCGAGACGCACTTGAGGCCTGCCTCGATCACCGACCATTTCGACGAATCGATCATGAACGGAACGCGCGCAATATCGGGCTCGGCGGCGATCAGCTTGAGGTAGCGAGTCATTGCCGCGTGCGCGTCGAGCAGGCCTTCGTCCATGTTGATGTCGATGATCTGCGCACCGTTCTCGACCTGCTGGCGCGCCACATCGACCGCCTCTTCATAGCGGTCTTCCATGATCAGCTTCTTGAACTTGGCCGATCCGGTAACGTTGGTGCGCTCGCCGATGTTGACGAACTGGGCAGTGGACTGGGTCATTTTGTATACCTTCTCCCTCTCCCCTTCAGGGGAGAGGGCCGGGGAGAGGGGAATATGCGGAGAGGGTCGAGTGGCTCCCCCTCTCCCAACCCTCTCCCCTCAAGGGGAGAGGGCTCTCTGGATCAAGCCGCCATCGTGAACGGCTCCAGCCCGGCCAGCCGCGTTTGGACCGGCGGAGTGGGAACCGCGCGGGGCTGCGCATCGGCGACGGCGCGTGCAATCGCGCCGATGTGCGCAGGCGTGGTGCCGCAGCAGCCGCCGACGATGTTGATCAGCCCATCCTTGAGCCAGACCTTGATCAGCTCGGCAGTGTGCTCGGGCAACTCGTCATATTGGCCAAGATCGTTGGGTAGGCCCGCATTGGGATAGGCCATCACCAAGGTATCGGCCTGCCGCGCAAGCGCCGCCAGATGCGGGCGCAGCAGGTCGGCGCCGAACGAGCAGTTGAGCCCGATGGTCAGCGGCTTGATATGCCGCACCGCGTGCCAGAACGCCTCGACCGTATGGCCTGACAGGTTGCGTCCGGCCATGTCGGTGATGGTCATCGAGATCATGATCGGCACCTCGCGCCCGGCCGCTTCCGCCGCGTCGCGCGCAGCCATCGCGGCGGATTTGGCGTTCAAGGTGTCGAAGATCGTCTCGATCAGGATGAAGTCCACCCCGCCTTCGACCAGCGCATCGCACTGTTCGCGATAGACGTCGCGCATCGTGTCGAAATCGACCTCGCGATAGCCCGGATCGTTGACGTCGGGCGAGAGCGACAGCGTCTTGTTGGTCGGGCCGATCGCGCCTGCGACGAAGCGCGGCTTGCCGTCGCGCGCTTCTGCGGCGTTGGCTTCCTCGCGCGCGACCCGGGCGGATTCCAAGTTGATCTCGCGCACCAGATGCTCGGCGCCGTAATCGGCCTGGCTGATCCGGTTGGCGCTGAAGGTGTTGGTCTCGATGATGTCCGATCCCGCGTCCAGATAGGCGCGGTGAATCCCAGCGATCACCGCCGGGCAGGTCAGCGCGAGGATGTCGTTGTTGCCTTTCTGGTCATGCGTGAAGTCGAGGGCGCCGCGGAAATCCTCCTCGGTCAGCTTGGCCGCCTGGATCGCGGTGCCATAGCCGCCATCGAGCATCATGATGCGGGTCGCAGCGATCGACTTGAGCTTCTCGGCAGGGGTCACGCGGCGTTCTCCTTAAGAACTGGCTCCTGAAGAACCGGAGCAGCGATCGCGGCCGGCTGGGCACGCATGCCCAGCAGATGACAGATCGCAAAGCTGAGCTCGGCCCGGTTGAGGGTGTAGAAATGGAAGTGGCGTACGCCGCCCGAATAGAGCCTGCGGCACAGCTCGGCCGCCACGGTGGCCGCGACGAGCTGGCGCGTGGTCGGGTGGTCGTCCAGGCCTTCGAACAGATCGTTCATCCACTGCGGAATTTCAGTGCCGCACATTCCGGCAATCTTGCGCGTGGTGGCGACATTGCTGACCGGCAGGATGCCCGGCAGGATCGGCGCAGTGATCCCCGCCTTGGCATAGGTGTCGCGGAAGCGGAAGAACGCCTCGGGCGAGAAGAAGAACTGGGTGATCGCCTGGTCGGCACCGGCGTCGATCTTGCGCTTCAGATTGTCGATATCGCTGTCCGGGCAGTTCGCATCGGGGTGGGTCTCGGGATAGGCCGCGACCGAAATCTCGAACGGCGCGACCTTCTTCAGGCCGGTGACGAGCTCTGCGGCGCTGGCATAGCCGCCGGGATGCGGCGCAAACTTCTCGCCCGCGCGCGGCGGATCACCGCGCAGCGCGACGATGTGGCGCACGCCGGCATTCCAGTAATTCTGCGCGATCTCGTCGATCTCGTCGCGGGTCGCATCGACGCAGGTCAGGTGCGCGGCGGCGGGAATTGGGGTTTCAGCGGCGATCCGTGCGACGGTGGCATGCGTGCGTTCGCGGGTCGATCCGCCCGCGCCATAGGTCACCGAGACGAACTTGGGGCTCAGCGGCGCCAACGTGGTCAGCGTTTCCCACAAGGTCTCTTCCATCTTCTCGGTCTTGGGCGGGAAGAATTCAAAGCTCACCTCGACATCGCCAGCAAGTCCGGCGAACAGCGGGGTGCCAAGCGCCTCGCGCGCTTCGGACAGTTGTTTGAGCGACAGGGTCATGCGGCAGCCTTTCTGGGCGTTGCTTGGTCTATGGGGGTAATCTTAGTTGGCGGAGCCTTGCCTTGGCGCCGCCCCATCCAGATCTTTATCGTCAGCGCGCCGCCCGAAAGGCTGCGCGTCTCGGTCAGGTCGAACCCGGTGCGGGCCATCATCGCGGCGATCTGGTCATCGGCAAAACCGAGCCGGGCATGTGCATCACGCTCGCGCAGTTCCTCCATCGCGTGCGATGCGAAATCGACGATTGCGATTCGCGCGCCGGGGGCAGCGACCCGGCCGGCTTCGTCGATCACGCCTTGCGGGTTCTGCGCATAATGCAGCACCTGGTGCAGCAGGATAGTGTCGAAGCCCGAATCCGCGAGCGGCAATGCGTAAAAATCCGCCTGGACCAGATCGATCCGGCCCGCAGCGAAATGTTGAAGCTTGGCACGTGCCAGCCGCAGCATTTCGGGACTGCGGTCGAGCGCGGTGCTGTGATCGGCGGAAGATGCGAACAGTTCGATCATCCGTCCCGTCCCGGTGCCGATATCCAGCAGGCGGCCCAGCGGGCGTTCGCCGATCAGACCAGCGAGGGCCGATTCGACCTCGTTCTCGGGCAGATGGAGCGAGCGGATGGCATCCCATTGCCCGGCATGCTGGGCGAAGAAATCGGCAGCGCGCTGTTCACGCTGCGCGCGAATCGCGTCGAGCTGCGCGCGGTCTTCGGCATGCTGCGTGGCCAGCATCGGTCCGACCGCATCGTCGCGGCGCAAAAACGCATCGAGCAGGCCGGCGGCTTCGGTATCCATCCGGGGCAGGGCGGGGCGCAGGAAAACCCAGCTGCCCTCCTTGTGCCGTTCGGCAAGTCCGGCTTCAGCCAGAATGCGGACATGGCGCGAGACGCGCGGCTGGCTCTGGTCGAGCACCGCCGCCAGTTCGCCCACCGAAAGCTCCATCACCTGCAAAAGCAGCACGATGCGCAAACGGCTGTCGTCGGCCAAGGCCTTGAAGAGCAGCGTCATATCCATGCAAAGCACATATAAAGAAATCTTTATATGTGGTCAATGCGGCATATCGCCTAGGCTGCAAAACCCTTGATGCCGCGCGCAGCGCGGATGTAGAGGGAACGCTTGATCACCCCCTGATCGCTATCCCAACCAAAGTGATTGCAAATGCAAAAAACAGGCGCTAGATGCGCCGGTCCGACAGTGGGGGCTTGGCTGAAGCTTGTCGGCGCAATTGTGACGTAATTAATTCCTTTTGGGCTGATATTCAGCCAATTAGAACAGGACGGAAGTTCAAGATGAAGACCATTTTTTCGATCGCATCGGTTGCCGCTCTCTCGCTGGCCCTGGCTGCTTGCGGCGCAGAAAACACCGAAGAAGCTGCAACCACCGAAGCAACTGCTGAAGAAGCTGCTGAAGCCGGCATGGAAGCTGCTGAAAACGCTGGCGACGCTGCTGCTGAAGCCACCGAAGCTGCTGGCGAAGCCACCGAAGCTGCTGCCGAAGGCGCTGTGAACGCTGCTGAAGGCGCTGCCGACACTGCCGCTGCCGCTGCTGGCGACGCCAAGGCTGCTGCTGCCGCTGCAGGCGATGCTGCCCAGAAGGCTGCTCAGTAAGCGATGCATCGCTTCCCCGGAAGCATGTTGAAGATACTGGCCGTCAGCGTTAGCGCGCTGGCGGCCATGTCGTGTGGGGCTGCGGACAATGATCCTGGCCCGGGCGGAGTGACCGTGGGCGAGGCCCGTGCGCTCGACGAAGCCGCCGAGATGCTCGATGAGCGCAATGCCAACCCAGGTGGCACCGCCACTGAGCAGGCTCCGGCCAAAGCCGATCGGGCGCAATAGTCCGGTATCGCCAGCGCCTGTATGGCGCTAACACTCGGCGCATGACCGACACGCCCTCCAAAATGACATACGCGCGCTATCTCGCGCTCGATTCGCTGCTCGATTGCCAGCATCCCATCTCGTCCGAGGACGACGAGATGCTGTTCATCATCATCCATCAGACCAAGGAGCTGTGGCTCAAGCAGATCATCCGCGAGCTGCAGATGGCCAATGCGCAGGTGGCCGGTGGCGCGCTGATCCCGGCCTACAAGGCGCTGGCGCGGGTCAGCCGGATCCAGGCGGTGATGACATTGAGCTGGGATATTTTATCGACGATGACGCCGAGCGACTACACCCGCTTCCGTGATGTGCTTGGCCCAAGCTCGGGTTTCCAGTCGGACCAGTTCCGCACGGTCGAATATCTGCTGGGGCTGAAGGACAAGGGGTTCATCAAATATCAGAACGACCGGCCTGAGGCGCAGGCGGCGATGGCGCAGGCACTTGCCAGCCCCAGCCTGTGGGACAATGCGATCGCGGCAGTCGCGCGGACAGGATTTGAGATTCCGCTCGAATTGCTCGAGCGCGACTTTAGCCAGCCTTACACCCCTCATCCCGCGGTCGAGGACGCGTTCGTCGTCGTCTATGGCGACCCGGAGCGCTATTGGGACCTATATCAGCTTGCCGAAAAACTGGTCGATCTCGACGATGCGATGGCCGCCTGGCGGCACAAGCACGTGCTGACGGTCGAACGGATCATCGGCATGAAGCGGGGCACCGGTGGCACTGCAGGCGCGGCGTATCTGCACACGACCCTGGGCAAGCGCGCATTTCCGGAATTGTGGTCGCTGCGCACCCGGCTATAGGTTCGAGCCCATGACCAGCGCTCCCTTGCCCGACACCGAAACCCGCGGCCTGCTGGCCATGCTGCCTGCCGGCGCGAAGCCTTATGCGATGCTGGCGCGGTTCGATCGGCCGATTGGCTGGTGGTTGCTGTATTGGCCCTGTGCCTATGCGCTGGCGCTGGCAGGCGGACTTGTCACCCATTGGCCGTTGCTCGCCTGGATGCTGCTGGGGGCGATCGCGATGCGCGGAGCGGGGTGCGTGTATAACGATATCGTCGACCGCGATCTCGATGCGCAGGTCGAGCGCACCCGTGGTCGTCCGCTGGCGAGCGGAGCGGTCAGCCTCAAGGCGGCATGGGCCTGGCTGCTGGCGCTCTGCCTGATCGGGCTGGCAGTGCTGGTGCAGCTCAATCTGGTCGCCGCCCTGATCGCGATCGGATCGCTGGCCCTGGTTGCCGCTTATCCGTTCATGAAGCGCATCACCTGGTGGCCGCAAGCCTGGCTGGGGCTGGTGTTCAGTTGGGGCGCGCTGGTCGCATGGGCGGCTGTCGCAGGTTCGGTGCCGCTCGCTGGGCTGCTGCTGTACGCAGGCTGCGTGGCTTGGGTGATCGGGTACGACACGATCTATGCACTGCAGGATGTCGAGGATGACGCATTGGTCGGGATCCGGTCGAGCGCCCGGGCGCTGGGCGCGGCGGTCAAGCCCGGGGTCGGGCTGTGTTATGCGCTGACTTTGGGATTATGGGCTGCGGCGATCTGGACCGTGCGGCCCGACTGGCTGGCGCTGGCCGCGTTGCTGCCGGTGGCTGCGCATCTTGTCTGGCAGGTGGTGAGCCTGCGGCCCTCCGACCCGCAGGACCCGCTCGCCAAATTCCGCAGCAACCGCAACGCCGGGCTGCTGGCGTTCCTGGCGTTCGCTACGGTTGGGCTTGCGGGCTAGGGATTACCCGCAAGGTAATGGTTCTGCTTCTGCATCGGGGATAGGATCGGGGGCATGCAGCAGGACACCCGCACCCCCGAACCCGCCGGACAGCAATTGCGCCAGTGGCGCGAGCGCCGCCGCCTGAGCCAGCTGCAACTCGCGCTCGAGGTCGAGATGTCGACCCGGCATCTGAGTTTTGTCGAAACCGGGCGTGCCCAGCCCAGCCGTGACCTGATCATTCGCCTGGCCGACTATCTCGATATTCCGCTGCGCGCGCGTAACCAGATCCTGCTCGCCGCAGGCCTGGCGCCCGAGTTCGAGGAGACGGGGCTCAGTGCGCCCGAGATGGCCGATGCGCTCGCGGCGGTCGAGCACCTGCTCAAGGCGCACGAACCGTTCCCCGCACTCGCGGTCGATCGGCACTGGAACATGGTCGCGGCCAATGGCGCGCTGGCGCTGTTGACCGAACAGATTGCGCCGCACCTGCTGGTGCCCCCGATCAATGTGCTGCGGCTGGCGCTGCATCCCGAAGGGCTGGCACCGCAGATCGTCAATTACGAGCAATGGCGTGGGTACATCCTGCACCGGCTCGACCGCGATATCGAAATGACCTCCGATGCGGGGCTGGCCGCGCTGCGCGACGAACTGGCAGGGTATCAGGGTTCGGCCAACGACAATGCGGCCGAGGGTCGCGCGCCGATCGCGCTGCCGCTGGTGATCGACACCGTGGCGGGGCGGCTTTCGTTCATGACCACCGTGACGGTCTTTGGCACGCCGCGTGACATCACGCTGTCCGAGCTGGCGCTCGAGACGTTCTTTCCCGCCGACGCGCACACCATGGCGGTGCTGCGATCGCTGGGCGGCGGTGGATGAAGGTGGAAGGGGAGAGGCAGGGCGGTGCGAGACCTGTGAAGCGACCGCCCTGCCTTATCAGTGTAGACAACTGTACCATGACCTGAGCAGGCCGCGTGCCAGTCCAGGCATTGCATGGCAGATCATACGGTTAGATCGTTAACGAAACCTTGCTCGTGTCGGCTCCTGTAAAATTCTCCGACAGGGGGAGCGTGGTTAGCAAAACCCTAAAGTTGCGCCATGAGCAGCCGTTTAGTGTCTGGTCCACACCAGCCATGCAAAGGAGATGCAGCGATGATCGGAATTCTGGCGCAGAAGGGCCTTGGCCTATTCAACCGCAACGCCATGCAGCCTTCGCCCGATCGCGAGCGACTGATCGGACTGCTCGATCTGCTGGTCGACGAATGTGACCGCGAGGCGGACCTGATTGACGACGTCACCTTGCTGCCCGATCGCTATTACTCGCTCGCCCGCGCGGCCGCGCAGGGACATTACCGGATCGAGCCCGAGCGGATTGCCGAGCGATTGCTGCGTCACTGATGGTGGCGGGCGGCAGGCAGCATTGTCGTTTTCGCGCTTGGCAGCGCGTGCCTGATCGGCGATGACATGGTGCATGGCTGATCCTGTTCCCGTTTCATCAGACCCTGATGCGCTGACCATCGACCCGAAGACCGGTGAGCTGCTTCCCGAAGCCACGCCTGCTGCCACGATCATCGTTTTTCGCGAACCGCGGTTTGGTGGTGCTCCCGAACTGCTGATGGTCGAGCGCTCGGCACAGATGGTCTTTGCCGGTGGCGCGGTGGTCTTTCCGGGTGGCCGGGTCGACCCTGACGATCATGCCCTGGCCCGGTCGCTGGACCATACCCTGGAACCTGACGAGGCCGCCGCACGGATTGCCGCCATTCGCGAGACGATCGAGGAAACCGGCCTCGGTATCGGTTTTGCAGACTCGCCGCAGGGTGATGCGCTGGCACGCGCGCGCGCGGCGATGCACGCAGGGGCGGTGTTTTCCGATCTGGTGCGCGAATGCGGCTGGAGGTTCGATCTGGCCGCGATGACGCCGTTCACCCGTTGGCGCCCCCCGTTCAACAACCACCGGGTGTTCGATACCCGTTTCTATATCGCGCAGTGCGAAAGCCACGACCATATCGTAGAGGTCGATGCGACCGAGAACCGGCACCTGTTCTGGGCTACTGCCGCACAAGCACTGGCCATGGCCGAAGAGGGCAAGGTCAAGCTCATCTTCCCGACGCGGCGCAATCTGGAGCGCCTGGCGCAGTTCAGCAGCATCAGCCAGGCGCGCGAACACTTGGCGCAATACCCATCGCGGATGATCATGCCGTATATCGAGGATCGCGGAGGCCAGCAGCATCTGTGCATCCCGGATGGTCTTGGCTATCCGGTGACAAGCGAGCCGCTCAGCGGGGCCATGCGCACCTAAATGGTATAAATCAGGCGGCGTGGCGGAACCTCGGCCGGACTGACTGCGTAACCCGTTCATCCCAACCGGAGATGAACCATGTTGCAATATGCCCTTATCTTTCTGATCGTCGCCGTCGTCGCTGGCGTGCTGGGCTTTGGCGGCATCGCCGGAGCATCGGCTGGAATCGCCAAGATCCTTTTCTTCCTGTTCCTGCTGTTTCTGGTGATCAGTCTGGTCATGCACCTAGTGCGTGGTCGAGGCTGAGTAAGCCAAAGCATCCCACAAAAAAGGCCCGGAGCGATCCGGGCCTTTTTCGTTTCAGCATTCACCGAAGACGATCAGTCGATCGCGCGCTCGGCAGCCTTGCCGACCGACTCAACGTCGCGGCCAGCACCCTTGACGGTGTTGCACGCCGAAAGCACGGTTGCGATAAGACCAGCGGCCACGATGATGCGGAAAGACTTGGTGCGATTCATGTTTATAACCCTTCGTTTTCAATAACGTGATGCCGTTTTAGGGCGGCATGACCCGCTCATCTACGCAGCGCAAGGCCGAAGGTTGCTGACAAATAAAGCGGAACCATCGTGCGTACGGCGGGTTGTTGGAAAGTGGGCTGCATGCTGGCGCGCTGCAAAGTCGTGCCGTTCATCATGCCCCACCAGAACCAATCACGCTGCTTTTGGGGGCAGCTATCGAGAGGCGCACGCGATGACGACCAACCAGGACCAGACGACGCAACATGAAGCTGTCGAAGTCGAGGCAACCGTTCCAGAGGTTATCGTGCCTCTCGACGATGCCACCTTCAAGCAGCGGCTTGCGGCAACCATCCCGCATCTGCGAGCCTTCGGCTACAGCCTGTGCGGCAAGATGGATCTGGCCGATGATCTGGTTCAGGACACCATGCTCAAGGCATGGGCGGCCAGGGCTCGCTTCCGTCCAGACACCTCAATGCGTGCATGGACCTTCGTTATTCTGCGTAACTGCTACATCTCGCAGATGCGCCGCAACAAGTTTACAGCGCCCTATGACGAAGGCGTTGCCGAGCGCACGCTGACCTCGAATTCCGATCAGCAGGCACCGTTGCATCTTGAAGACGTCCGGATGGCGTTGATGCAACTGGGCGAAGACCAGCGCGAGGCGATCATTCTGGTTGGTGCCGGTGGTTTCTCCTATGAAGAGGCGGCTGAAATCTGCGATTGCGCGGTCGGCACGATGAAAAGCCGGGTATCACGTGCACGGGCTGCCCTGTTGGCGATGCTTGATGGTGATTCGCCCATCGGGACCCGTCGTCAGCGCAATTCGGCTGACGAGGCGATGAGCGACATTCTGGGAACTTTGGACCGTCTGAGCGAGGGCGTCACGGCGCTGGCCGCTTGATAGGCTCGATCCGGCCCGGAGCCGGACACGTCGCATCGCCCGCTCGTGATTATGTGCAACCAAAAACGTCGATGGACGTCCTCTTGTTACGAAATGGCCAATTTGGCCGGAATGGGAAGTGAAGACAGTGCGCGGTGCCAGTTCCCTAGATCATCTGGAGGAGTCCGCCATGCATACGTCTGGTTTTGATCCACTGGTGATGCGTCAGGCGCGCATCGGTCGGAGCCTGCGTGAAGCTTATGATTGCGTGACCGGGAGCCCACTTCCCGACCAGTTCGAATCGCTGCTCAACGAGTTAGACAAGATCAGTGCGCCTGTTGGGTCTCGGTAACGCAACCAATATATCATTGACGAATGCCAAGACCGTCCGGTCCCATCAGGGCCTGGGCGGTTTTTCGTAGCTGGCGTTGACCGACCGGTTCATTATGCAAAAAGGGCCGCGATCCGGTGCGGATCGCGGCCCTTTTCAAGGGATGCGAGTTGATCGTTAGCTGATCAATGCACGCAGCATCCAGGCGCTTTCTTCGTGCTTGCCGATCCGTGCGGTCAGCAGGTCGGCAGTGAACACATCATCGGCATCCTCGGCGATCTCGACAAATTCACGCATGCGCTTGGCGATCGCTTCGTTGTCGGTGATCAGGCCCTTGAGCATGGCATCTGCCTGCGACGGGGTTTCGCTCGAATCGACAACCGAAAGCTTGGTGTAATCACCAAATGATGCAGGTGCGATATGCCCCAGCGCGCGAATGCGCTCTGCGATCACGTCGGCTGCAGCGTGCAGATCCTCATATTGCACTTCGGTCAGCTTGTGGACGCTGTAAAAGGCTGGACCAACGATGTTCCAGTGAACGCCGAGGGTCTTGAGATACAGCGAATAGGTATCCGCCAGACCGTGTTGAAGCGCCTTGGCGACTTCTTTGCGATCCTTGGCCTCTATGCCGGTGTTGACGTTATCCTTCGGGGTGTTGGCCTTGGTCGGGGCTTTGGCTGTAGTTGCCATCTCGTGTCCTCCTGTTTTGAATGCGAAACAAAGTGATCCTTGCGCGGCAGCAAGAACCTTTCCCAATTTCCTACGCTCTATTGGACCGACAGTTCCCCTTGCTTTCCGGGAATCTCCGGAGAGGACAGGCAGCACGTGAACCCTTGACAGATGGCACCAAATAGAAGCTAACTATTGCAGGAGCGGGGCCATGAATGACGAGTTGCAACCAGTTGGTGCGAAACAAAAATATGAGCAGCAACCGCCGCTCGCTCTGGTTGGCTGGACGCATCTGGATATGCCAAACGGCATAGACCTCCGGGTCGAATGTGCCCGATCACGGATCGCGCTCGACAATGACATGATCGAGCAGCAGGACATCGTGATGACCCGCAACCAAGCGCTGTTGCTGGCGCGGTATCTGTTGAAGGTTACCGGACAGACGCTGCCTGAAGAGGCAAGGCCTACATTCTGGGCGAGGGTCAAGTCAGCATTGACGCCGTCTAAGCCACCAATCCGTCGAACCCCGCGGCATTGGGCATCCTGATCCGCTCAGGCTTCTAACCGCTTGAACTGTGCACGGTCCGGCTCTACCGGGCCAGGCGATGGGATATTTGCGAACCCTTTTGAACCGCGTTCTGCCAGCATTGCTGGTGGCTATGCTGTTCGGTGCACTGGCACCGCAGGGATTCATGCCGAAATTCGGTCCGCACGGGCTGACCATCGAGCTGTGCTCGGGTCTGGGCAACAAGGCTGCGACCATCGCCCGCGACGACCCACGCTATCAGGATTACCTCAAGCTGGCTGCGGCCAGCGGCGAAACCACCGGGCAGGATCCGGACACCATTGACGACAATCCGATGCCGCCGTGCGCCTTTGCCGGTCTGGCTACCCTGTCGATGCCGACCGATCCCGTCGCGTTGCCGCCAGTGCTGGCGGCAAGCGGTCTTCCTCCCGCGCTGCACCACAGCCTGCTGCGCGCCCGCCACCGCGCCGCCACTCCGCCTGCCACCGGACCACCTTCGCTCACCTGAACCCTTTGAAGCTGCCGCAGCGCTGAGCCTGCGCGTCGGATAAACCGGCGCGCCGATGCGCGTGCGGTCCGTCTCTCCCCGTTCAGGGATCTTGATAATCATGAAAAATACCGCATTCGTGCGCGCTGCCCTGCTGGGCGGTGCCTCTTTCGCACTCGTTTCTCCCGCGCTGGCACAGGGTGTAGGCCAGCGCAGCGACCCCGTTATCGTCGTCACCGCATATGCCGATGGCTCACCCACCGCGCCCAGCGTCGAGCAAGCGCGGCAACGGCTGGAACAGGTTCCCGGTGGGGTCGGGCTGGTCGAGGACAGCGTTTTCGCCGAGGATTTCGCGCAGAGCATCGGCGACGTGCTGGTCTTCACTCCCGGCGTATTCGCCGACACCAGTGCCCAACGTGAATCGCGCATTTCGATCCGCGGTTCAGGGCTCAACTCGGGGTTCGAACGGCGCGGGCTCACCGTGTTGCGCGATGGCGTGCCGATCAGCCGCGCCAGCGGATCGACCGAATTCCAGGAGATCGACCCGCTCACCATCCGCTATCTCGAGGTGTTCAAGGGCGCCAATGGCCTGCAGTTCGGCGCAGCGTCGCTGGGCGGTGCGGTCAACATCGTCTCGCCCACCGGACGCACCGCGCGCTCGAGCTTCGCAGGTCGCCTTGAAGGTGGCAGCTTCAACACGCTGCGCGGCAATGTCAGCGCGTCGGGGGTCTCGGGCAGCACCGATTATTACATCGGCCTGACCGGCCTTCGCGATGACGGCTTTCGCGAGCACAGCGAGGTGCGCAGCCTCTATGGCCATGGCAACATTGGCTTAAAGCTGAGCGAGAATGTCGAGACGCGGTTCTATGTCACCGCGCTCAGCGACAATTTCGAGTTGAACGGCTCGCTGCGTCTCGCCGACGCGCTCGCCAATCCGCGCGCGGCCGGACGCCCGGTTACCGTTGGCCCGTTCCGCCCCGGGGGTCCGGTGACGGTGCTCGATCCCGGCCCGGTCGCCGACGACTGGGACCGCAACCTCGATGTACTGCGCCTCTCCAACCTCACCGCGATAACCCTGGGCAGCAGCACGCTGGAGATCGGCGGCTGGTACGCGCGGCGCACGCTCGACCATGCCATCACCCGCTTTGCCGGGATCATCGACCAGAAGGAGGACGAGTTCGGCGTCTCGCTGCGCGCGCTCGGCGAGTTCACGGTGCTGGGTGATACCGTGAGCCGCTGGAAGCTGGGCGGCAGCTACGCACAGGGCGACACCCTGGCGCGGCGCCACCGCAACCTCAATGGCGAGCGCGCCGGGCTGACCAATGAATCCGCTCAGGATTCGGCCAATCTCACTGCGTTCGGCCAGCTCGATCTGAGGCTCACCGGCCGCCTGACCGCGATTGCCGGCGGTCAGTACGTCAAAGCCATCCGCGATGTCGACGCCATCCTCGCCGAGGTCTCTGGGCGCGGCGAATACGAACAGTTCAGCCCGCGCATCGGGGTACTCTACGCACTTTCCGACACCGCGCAGCTGTACGGTAACATCAACCGCAGCTTCGAACCGCCCACGCTTGCCGATCTGACCTCGGGCGGCGCGCTGCCGTTCGCCCCGCTCAAGGAACAGCGCGCAACCACCTACGAGATCGGCAGCCGGGGGCAGGCCGACTTCCTCGCCTGGGATATCTCGCTCTATAGCAGCAAGGTCGAGAACGAATTTCTCGATTTCGGCGTGCCGGGTGCGAACGGCTTCGTCTCGTTCACCGCCAATGCCGATACCACCATCCACCAGGGCGTGGAGTTCGGGCTCGACGTCTATGTCGCGCGCGATGTGCTCGCAGGCCGCGGACAGGCGTTCACGCTGCGCGGCGCGTACACCTTCAACGACTTCCGCTTCGATGATGATGTGACCTATGGCGACAACCAGCTCGCCGGGGTCCCGCGCCACGTGTTCGTGTCCGAAGCGCGGTTCGAGCAAAAGGACAGTTGGTACGTTTCGGCCAATCTGCGCTGGGTGTTCGATGGCCCATGGGCGGACTTTGCCAATACCGAGCGCGCGCCGGGATACGAGCTCATCGGTCTGACTGCGGGCGTCGATCTGGTCCCCGGTGTGCGGCTGTTCGGGTCGGTCGAGAACCTGTTCGACACTGTGTTCATCTCCAACGTCGCCACCAACGCCAACCAGTCGCTCGAGCGCGCCGCGATCTACACGCCCGGTGTCGGGCGCGCGATCTATGGCGGCATCACCGCGCAATTCTGAGCGGATAGGGAAGGAAAACAAGATCATGGCAAACCGTCCCAAGCTCGCGCGCTGGTCGATGAGCAAACACCAATGGCTGGCGCTGATCGGCGGCATCAGCCTGTTGATCTGGGGACTGTCCGGCATGGCGCATATCGCCATGGTGCTGTTCGGGCCGCAACAGGCCGCGTTCATGCCGCCGATGCGCAGCGTCGATATGTCCGCCGCGCAGCCGGTGGAAGCGGTGCTGGCAAAAGCCGGCATCGCGGAGGCGACAGCGGTCAAGGTCATCGTCGGCAAGGACAGCAACCTGCTGCAGGTGACGCAAACACCCCAGGCCCCGCGGCGATATTTCGCGCTGGAAACCGGTGCAGAACTGCCGGGGCAGGATGCCAGGCAGGCCGAGTTCATCGCGCGGCATTTTCTCAAGGAAACCCGCAGCGTTGCGCAGATCGTGCACCAGACGCAGTTCGATGCCGACTATCCCTGGGTCAACCGGCTGCTGCCGGTGTGGCGGGTGCGGTTTGAGGGCGATGACCGGCTGACCGCCTATGTCCACACTGAGTCGAGCAGCCTGGCGGCGGTCAACAACCTCACCAAGACGCGGATGCAGACGGTGTTCCGCTGGCTGCACAGTTGGGAATGGGTACCGCAACGGCTCGACTGGCTGCGAGTGGTGGTCATCAGCCTGATGGTCGGAAGCCTGGCCGCGCTGGCAGTGACCGGCATCATGCTGCTGGTCGCGATCCGGCGGGGCAAGCGCTTGGCCGGATCGAAAGGCTGGCACCGGGCGATGGGCTATGTGCTCGCGCTGCCCCTGCTGATGTTCTCAGGTAGCGGGATCATCCATCTGGTGCAGGCCGCGATCGAGCAGCCGACCAGCCAGATGCGGATGTCGCCACCGGTGAACGTGGCGAATGCGCGCTATCCGATCGAGCGCGACTGGGCCGAGGTCGCGGCGGGCCTCGACGTCAACAGCCTGTCGCTGGTCGAGGCCCCCGATGGCCGTCCGCTCTATCGGCTTGGTCTTGCCCAGCCGAAAGGCGCAATGCCCAAAGGCGAGCACGACCACAGCGCCCATCAAGGGCACGCCATGCCGATGGGCGACACCGCGATCCGCAACGCGCGGTTCGACGGGGTCAGCCCCACAGGGCCTGCGCTCTATGTCGATGCCGTCACTGGCAGGCCCTGGCCGCAGGGCGACAAGGCGCTGGCCAAGGCACTGGGGCAAAGGTTCAGCGGTGCGCCCGACAGCGCGATCACCAACATGGAAGTCGTCACGCGCTTCGGCCCGGACTACGATTTCCGCAACAAGCGGCTGCCGGTCTGGCGGATCGACTATGGCGCGCCGGTAAACGCCACATTGTTTGTCGACACCACCACCGGCGTCCTCGCTGATCGCACCGAGAACTGGCAGAAGCCCGAAAGGTACATCTTCAGCTTCATCCACAAATGGAACTTTCTGTTCCCGGTCGGGCGGGTGGGGCTGAACGTCGTAGTGGGTGCGTTCGTGCTGCTGCTGCTGGGCTTCATGGCCGGAATCGGGCTGGTCCTCGACCGGCGACGCAGGCGGAGGCGGTCTCTGTGACCTTCTTGTCCGTTGCGCAAACAGCCGCTGCAAGAGCGCCCCTCACCAGGTCTCCCCGATTTGGTGTAAAACTTGTTTGACACTCTCTCCGGCAGCGCCCATCGCCAGCTAGCGAATTGAAAACGCAGGGGAAAATTAATGAGTAATTTAGCATATATTGTGTCAATAGCGCTGCTGGCGGGGACTGTATCGGTACCTGCCACCGCCCAGGAAGCGCTGACGATCGGCGCTGAGCAGCGGCCAACATTGCGGGCCGGTACCTCGGTTCCGCTCAAGACGCTGACCGAACTCACCACCAAGGGCAAGAAGCTGCGGGTGGGCGACCGCTTCAACCTGGAAGTGTCCGAACCTGTGATGGTCAACGGCGTGACGGTGATTCCGGTGGGCAGCCCGGCGATCGGTGAAATCACCAGCGTACGGAACAAGGGCATGTGGGGAAAATCGGGGGCAATCGAGGTGCGCATGCTCTATGCGACCGTCAATGGCCGTCAGATCAGGCTGTCCGGCGCGATCGACGACAAGGGCGTCACTGGCACGGCCGGTGTTGTCGGTGCCGTGGTATTGCTGCCTGTGGCAGGCTTCTTCCTCACCGGCACCAGTGCCGTGATCCCCGCAGGCAGCTCGGTCACAGGCTTCGTCCAGGAAGACGTGCCGCTGTCGTTTGCCAAGGCTGCTGAACCCGCGCCGATGGTTGTCGGCGCGGACACCGCTGCAGTGGTTGCTGTCACCGAGCAGCCCGCCGCTGTTCAGCCAGCCGCCACCCAACCTGCCACCATCCAGCCCGCTACCGTCCAGCCCGCGACAGTCCAGCCGTTTTCCAATTAAGGTCTGTTCGGTCGGGCATCAGGGCGATCATCGTCCCGATGCCCGGCCGTACCTGCAGCCGGATATCGGCACGGGGCAAAAGCCGCTTGCCCGCTAGCCTCATTGATCCCTAGTCTCGGTTCAACGACTGGGGGTCCAATGAACCGAACACTTGCACTTGCGCTGGGCCTTGCGGCCGTCCTTGCCACACCACAGGCTTATGCCGCGCCCGCTGCGTCCGATTCTAGCCCTTATGCAGGGACGCAGAAGATGGACGGGCTTTATCCCGTGCATGTCGACAGCAAGACCGGACGAATTCTGCTCTCGCTGCCCGCAGCCGCAGCGGATGGCGTGGTGACGCGGATGCTTTACACCACCGCATTGCGCACCGGGCTTGGCTCTGCGCCGATCGGGCTCGATCGCGCGCAGCCGGGACCGGGGCAGATCCTGCTGATCCGCCGCATGGGCAAGAAGGTGGCGTTCGAACTCGAAAATCCGCGCTTCCGGGCCAGCGCCGGGTCGCCTTCCGAACAGGCCGCTGCGGCCAATGCCTTTGCGACATCGATGCTGTGGATGGGCGATGTCATCGATGCACCCGATGGCCGCCTGCTGGTCGATATCGCGCCGTTCCTCGCGCGCGACACCCGCAACGTCACCGCGCAGCTCAACAGCAGTGGTGAGAAGGGCTGGCGGCTGGTCGATGCGCTGAGCGCTGCCGATCCTGCTGCGGTGCGCGCCTTCCCGCTCAATCTCGAGTTCGAGGCGCGGCAGACCTATGCCACCGACACCCCGGGTCCAGAGGTCCGCAACATCGCGCCCGACCCGCGCCAGGTCACATTGGTGGTCCGGCACAGTTTCATCGCCTTGCCCGAGGCCGGCTATGTCCCGCGCGCCTTCGATCCGCGCGGGGGCAGCTTTGCGACGCAGGTGCTCGATTTTTCAGCGCCGCTCGATGGCGAGATCGTCCAGAACCTGGCCAACCGGTTCCGGCTCGAACGCGTCGATCCTAATGCGCCGCGCTCGCGGGTGCGCAAGCCGATCGTGTTCTACATCGATAACGCCGCCCCCGAACCAATCCGCACCGCATTGCTCGAAGGCGCTCTGTGGTGGAAGCAGGCGTTCGAGGCCGCGGGCTATATCGATGCCTATCGCGCCGAAATCCTGCCCGAAGGCGCCGACCCGCTCGATATGCGCTACAACGTCGTCAACTGGGTCAACCGGGCAACGCGGGGCTGGTCCTATGGCTATGCGGTCACCGATCCACGCACCGGGGAGATCTTGAAGGGCGCGGTGCTGCTCGGGTCGCTTCGGGTGAGGCAGGATATGCTGATCTATGAAGGGCTGGTCGGCGCAGGCCAGACCGGCACCGGCGGGCCGAATGACCCCGAGCAGGTGGCGCTGGCGCGTATCCGTCAATTGTCCGCGCACGAAATCGGCCATGCCTTGGGGCTGCTCCACAATTTTGCAGGCAGCACGCAGGACCGGGCCTCGGTGATGGATTATCCCGCGCCGCGGATCGGCCTCAAGGATGGCGTGCCCGATCTGTCGGATGCCTATGGCGTCGGGCTGGGCCGATGGGACCTGCATGCGATCGACTGGCTGTACGGCGACACTCCGGGGACCGACCCCGATGCAGCCGCACGCGCCAAGGCGCAGGAGGCCGAACGGCTGGGGCTGCGCTTTGTGGGCGACGAGAATGCGCGCAGCGTCTCGGCAAGCCAGCCCTGGGGCAGCCTGTGGGATGATGGCGCAGATCCGGTGGCCGAACTTGCACGGATGATGGATGTGCGCGCGGCGGCGGTGGAGCGGTTCGGGTTGCCTGCACTGGCGCCGGGCGAACCGGTTGCCATTCTGCGCCGCAAGTTCGTGCCGGTGTGGCTGGTGCACCGCTATCAGGTCGAGGCGGCGGCCAAGCTGCTGGGCGGGACGTATTCGGTGTATGCGGTTGCAGGCCAGGCCTCGCCCGAGGGCAATGCGGTCGCTGCGGGCGATCAGGTCCGCGCGCTCGATGCGCTGATGGCCACGCTGCAGCCGGCCGCGCTCGATGTTCCCGCTACGCTCGTGCCGCTGCTGTCTGCGGGGTATTCGGGCGATTATGACCGCCAGACCGAGATCGAGACGATGCCGATGGCGGGAAGTGCGGTGTTCGATCCGCTCGCCGCATCGCAGGTTGCCGCCCAATTGACGCTGAACGCGCTGCTCGCGCCCGAGCGGCTCGCGCGGCTGGCCGATCAGCACCGCGCCGATGGAGCGGTGCCGGGGCCACATACGGTGGCCGAGCGTTTGCTGGCGCTGGTCGATGCACCGGCACCGGATGCACGCCTGGGCGCGGTGCGCCGCGTGCTGGGCAGCCGGGTGATCGTTTCGCTGGCCAAGGCAGCGGCGGACCCTGGATCGGGGATCGAGGCTTCGAGCCGTATTGGTCAGGCGCTGCAGGATTGGGCGCAGGCGCAAGCCTCGCGCCGCTTTGCCGATCCTGCCGATCGCGCCTGGGCGCTGTCGGCCGCGCGGATGCTCAAGGACCGCGATGCGCTGGCTGCGGCGATCGCCGACGACAAGACCGCCGTGCCGATCCCGCCCGGAATGCCGATCGGAAGCGGCGAGGACTGAGCGCCGGCTTGTTCAACCTGCGCGGCGCAGGCGGACCAAGGTCTCGTCGAGCGCTTGGAGAAAGCGTGACCGGTCGGCCTTGCTGAACGGCGCCGGGCCGCCGATGACATCGCCGCCTGCGCGCAGGTCGGCCATGATCGCCCGCGTGGCGATAGCGCCGCCGATCGAGTTGGCGGTGAAGGGCTTGCCGGTGGGGCCGAGCACGGCCGCGTCCTGCTTGATGCACCGGTCGGCGAGCAGGATATCGGCGGTAATCACCACCGATCGCTTCTCGACGCGATCGGCGATCCAGTCATCGGCTGCATCGAACGCGTCGCCGACGACCACCCGCCCGATCAGGGGATGATCGGGCACCCGGATCGGGCTGTTGCTGACGATGGTCACCGGCACCGCATGCCGCAGCGCGACCCGGTAGATCTCATCCTTCACCGGGCAGGCGTCCGCATCGACCCAGATCATCATGCGTGATCGGTCCATCGGTCAGCCAGGCTTGGCAATCATGAAATACAGCGCAGCGACCAGCGGCACGGTCGCGACCAGGCCCCAGAACAGCCACCGCCGCGACAATCGGCGGTATTCCTCGGTGATCGCAAAGTCGTCGGAAAACTGCCGTGCGATCCTGGCCTGACGAACCTGGATCGGGATCAGGATCCCCAGCCAGAAAAACCCTGCCGCCAGAAAGCTCAGCTGGCTCCACACCAGCCAGGCCGGCCCCGGGAAATCATACCGCGCGGCATACATCGCGCCGTATCCGCCGATCATTGTGAGCGCGATTCCCGGCACGGTGATGCCGAAATCCGTCCCGGTCACCATCCGCTGGCCATAGGCCACGATCCTGGCATCGCGGGTCCTGTCGGCAAACACCTTCCACACTGCGGTGACGGTGATGTTGCCCAGCAATAAGATCACCCCCAGAATGTGAAGGAATTTCAACACATCGTATGTCGTCATCAGTCCGGCTTTGCTGTTCCCATCGCGCCGGCATGCCCCTGTCGATGCCGATCGTCCGCCTGCATGCATGAAAGCTATCGCGTGCCGGGGCAAGCCATCAACCGATGGAGCAGCAAAAAGCGGGGGATTGGCAGAGCTCTTGATCGCCAGTTGGGTCACGGGAGGCAGGGTCGCTTGGGAGGGTGACACGGCGCCCGTCAGGGGGCGTCGGGGGTTTGGATTGGCGCCGTGTCGGACCCAAGATTAGCGATGCAGCGCCATGCAGATAATCACATGGGTTGGCTTCGGGATGATAGTTTTCTCTTAACTGTCACTTTGCTGCGCACGGGCGTACGGAATGCTCGCAGTGAACAACAGCCCGCCCGGCAGCATGTCGATATGGGTCTTCGCGTCGAGTTCATATTGCATCGCCCGTTCGAGGAAATCGCGGGCCAGCGTTTCCGGTACCTCGAGCGGTGGAGACAGCTCGCGTCCGCCTTCTTGCCATGAAAAACGCAGCAATGATGTCTCGGCATCGCCGGAGATCGTCCATGCGACCGAGATGGTCAGCGCATCTTCCGTGCTCGCCGGGTTGGAGACCGCATGGCTGGCGAGCTCGTGCACGGCGAGGCCCAGCAGGTTGGATGCCTTGACACCCAGCATGATGTCCGCGCCCTCGACCTTGACCCGGCTGTCGTCCTGCAGATGGTGCAGCAGCAGTTCGTCGAACACGATATCGCGCAGATTGACCTGCCCGGTGGGTGATCGCGTTGACAGCGACTGGGTGCGCGCGAATGCGTTGATCCGGCCATCGAATGTCAGCAGGAAATCTTCGATCGTATCGCAATGATCGGCGGTTCGGCGCGAGAGCGCGCGGACGACCCCCAGCATGTTGCGCACCCGGTGCTGCAGTTCGCCGTGAAGCGACCGTTCCTGGTCCCGCAACCGCTTGATATCGTCGATATCGCTCGACGTTCCGAGCCACTCCAGAATCTCGCCATTGTCGTCGAACACCGGCCCCGCACGGGTCTGGTGCCAGTAATAGCGCTGCTCGTCGGCCTTCAGGACGCGAAACTCGACCTCGAAACTCTTGGCGTCCGCCGCAATGCGCCAAGCGTTTTGCGCAGACGCCCGGTCTTCGGGGTGGACGACCTCGAGCCAGCCATCGCCCATGTAGTCGACCTCGCCTTGCCCGGTGAAGGTTTGCCACTGCTGGCTCGCCCACAGCCACCCACCGCCGCGCTCGGCACGCCACACCAGCAACGGCAGGGTCTCGATGAACTGATTGAGCGTCTGGACGGGGCCTGACCAACTAGATGGCATCAGCGATCTCCTGTGCTGGCGACAAGCTGTCATCCTCCTCGCAAATCTTCAGATACCCGCTGTCGAACAGCGCGACACTCTTCAACCTCGGCCAATCGAATATCGTCAGCATTTTGTGCTCCAGTTGCACAAGACCTTCGCGGCGAAGGTCCTGCAGGGTTCGGTTGACGTAAACCGGGGTCATGCCCAGGATTTCGGAAAGCTCGAGCTGGGTGAGATGGAAGGCGCAGCTCCTGTCTTGGGTGAGGTGGGATGCGCGCTGCCGGCTGAACAGTTCGCACATCAGATGCGCCAACCGCTCGCGCGCGGTGCGCTGTCCCAGCGATGTCGAAAGCTCGCGCTGGATTGCGGCGGACACATGCAGGTCGCACCACAGCGCCTTTTCAAGATCGGGGTAATCACGCCGTGCAAGGTTGAAGAAATCATCCTCGAGCGCAGCCAGCGAGACGAACGTCAGCGCAGCGATACTGTGATCCATCGTCTGCGCCATGAACCCGTTGATGTCGAAAATGTCGCCGGGAAGAAGCACCGACAGAATCTGTCGCCTGCCATCCTCGAGCGTCTTGTAGCGGATCGCCCAACCCTTGAGCAGAATGAACAGCGCGCTGGTGCAGTCGCCCTGGCGCAGCAGATCGGTCCGGGGCGTGACGTGGCGGATGTTGGCGCCGGCCATCTCCGTCAGCCATCCTTCGGTGCCTTGTTCAAGGTCACTATAGCCGCGCAGTTTAAAAATGATGTGCGGTACCAACGCGGATGTCTCCAGTGCGTCACGATCGGGAACCTACGCACAAATAGCGGGTATGTTGCGGCATGGGTGATGGCGTTTGCCCGGGCGGCAACGATGGGCCGGTCTCGAACTTTTGGATGGTCGATGACACACGCAAGTTTGCAGGGATGCCGGGTTCTCCTGGTCGAAGACGATTTTCTGATCGCGGACGACTTCGCCCGGCGGCTTACGGGCGCTGGCGCCGAGGTTGTCGGACCTGCTGCAACGCTGGATGCCGCGCTTGAAATGTATGAGAGCGCAGGTGACCTGGATTTTGTCATTCTGGACATCAATCTGCGCGGCACAGCAGTGTTCCCGTTGGCGCTACGCCTCCAGCAGGACAAGATACCGTTCCTGTTCTGCTCGGGCTATGGCGATGAACCCGTCCGCGATGCCTTTGCGGACGTTGCGCATTTTGAAAAGCCCATCTCGCTGCAAGGATTTGCAGCGATGATCAATGTCATCAGGCAGCACAGCCAGGGTGCGCCACGTTATGGTCGTTCGGCGGTGCCGCCACAACACTTGCCTATGTAAGTTCGGCTCGCGCTGACTTCGCCTAACATTACAGCCTCATGAATACCGAAAGAGGATGTAACGATGCGCAACACTGTAATTCTGGCGGCGGCCTTTCTGGCCACTGCATGTGATACCCCCGATACTCGTCAGGCCGAGCAAGCCGAGACAGATACCGCGATGACGGGCGATACCCAGTCTGCCGCGACAGGGCCTGATGCGGCAGCGAATAATGGTGCGTTGACAACGGAAACATATGTAACCCGTGCGGCGATCTCGGACATGTACGAAATCGAGGCCGGAAAGCTGGCAATGGACAACGGTCAATCCGAGCAGACCCGCAGGTTCGGCAAGATGATGGTCGATGATCACACCAAATCGTCGCAGGATATGAAGGCAGCCGTCACCAGGTCCTCGGCCGCCATGCCCATTCCTGCGCGGCTCGACGCAGAGCATCAGGCTATGATCGATCGGCTCAAGAATGCTCAGGGCGCAGCGTTCGACAGCGAGTATCAGACTCAGCAGATGGCGGCGCATGACAAAGCACTGGCGCTGCATCAAGGCTATGCTGACAACAGCAACACCGACAACGCCGATCTCAAGGCGTTTGCGCAGCAAGTCGTTCCTGTGATCCGCAGGCATCACGATGGGGTTCGTGCGATGACTGGCACCAGCGCGCGGGCGACCAGCGCCACCAATTCGGGCACGATGAACCAGGGCAACACGGGCATGATCCCTGACGGACAATGATCTGCCTATAGGGTTCTGACGAACCTTGATGCTTCTTCCGACTGGCGGCCTTCGGGTCGCCATTTTTTTCGTCATCGGCGAGCAGGGGCACAGCGCAGCGGTCGGGTGCGGTGACGGGTGCGAAAGGAGAGGAGGGCGAGCCCTAGTGGCGGACCTCGTCCTCATCGCTCGCAAGCGGATCACGATCAGCACCCTTGGCTGAGTTGCCGGCAGCATCTTCGGGGCCGAAATAGCGGTTGTCGCTTTGACCACCGCTGAAGGGCTTGTCTGGTCCGCCGCGCTTTTCCTTGCCGGTATGGGGATTGGGGTAGGCCCCGCCATTGGATTCGCCACCTCCGCCCTTGCCGGTAAGCTCCTTCATGGCCTCAGACAGTTCTTCGTCATTGATGGGATCACTGGCGGGTTTTGGGGCATCGGCGGACATCGGGATCTCCTGCAATCTGAGCGGTTGAGGATGATCCGTAAGCTCGGTTATTCGCAGGTTCCCTAACATAAGCGTGTGCCGGGATCCTGGCAGTGCGCGAAACAAATGTGTCTGCTGCCGTCGGTTCGGCAGCCCAATCATCAGGAGCCGTCCCCATGGCACATACCGTTTCGCGCAAACCCCGCCCCGTATCGCCCAGGCCCCAGCCTAAACCCGCCCCGACCAAGAACAATAGCAAGGGCTCGTTCCTTGGAAAAACGATCAAGGGCGTGCTGATTGCCACCGGCGCCGTCACCATTGCCAATCTGGGCCGCAAGCTTGCGGTACAGGCTCCAACCGCGCTGGCGGAAGATTGGTGCGAAGGCCTGACCAAGGAACACAAGGCAACCCTCGCGGTTCTGGATCAGCTTGAGCAGGTATCGCCCGACCACCCCGAAAAGCGCACAGTGCTCCTTACCAACCTCACCCACATGATCACCAAGCATGCGATGCAGGAAGAGCAGGTCATCTATCCGATGCTGCGCCGCGAAGAGGGTGATGATTCGGCCGATGCACTCAACCTGGACCACGGCCAGGTCAAATCGCATCTGTATGAACTCGCCCATTTCGACAACGCGGACCCGCGCTTTACAGAAACGCTGGCGACGCTGCGCAGCGACCTCGAAGTGCATATGCGGGAGGAAGAAGACACGCTGTTTCCGGCGCTTCGCGCAAGGCTGAGCGATGAGGAAAACAAGAGGCTGACTCGCGAAATGAACCTGGCCGGGCTGGTGCTGGCGTAAACCGACAAGCGACGCGAGCGGAACGTCCGCTCGCGTCGCTTACGCTGCCGGGTCGGCGCAGACGATCGCCAGCGCTATGTCCTGACCGCCTGTGTGCACCAGCACGTTCAGATGGCCATCCTGGGTCGTTTGCAGCCTGCTGGATTCGTGACCGCCGGTGAGCGTGTTGGCCTGGGTGACCGAATAGACCCCCGGTTCGAGACCCGAGATATCGATGGCACAGGCTTTGCCGCACTGCGCCCGGCTGGGCATCAGGCATAGCACCGCCTGCCGTGTGTCCCCACATCCGGTCACAAGACCGTCGAAATCATGCACTGAGAGCCTGGCATCGAGCGGTTGGCGATGAAAGCTGCTCCAGTCGATCAACGGTAGAAATTCGGCCAGCACCTTCTGCGCATCGTACATTCCCTGGATCAGCACATGCGGGTGCCGGTTGGGCCACCGCATGCCGCCACCTGCCCCCCCGCTTGCCAGATGCGCCCATTGCATCCGGCGGAAATATTCGCTGTCGAACTCGTCAGGCAGCGTGATGTGCCTGTCCTTGAAGGCGTGGATCGGGCCGTGCTCGCTATCGTGCAGCGGACGCCCCGGCGGACACTTCAGCGCCGATTCCGCGATCAGTCGCGCGGTCGCCAGCGCAGGTGCGAGCGTGTTGCGCGGGTTGTCGATCGTGCTGCGTTCATACAGATGGATGCTGGCAAAATCGAGCGAGGGGTGCCGGAAGACGATGTCGTCGAGCGCGGGCCGCGCCTTGAGTGCCGGGCCAAACACCGACACGGTTTGCAGATGGCTACGGCCATGCAGGCGCAATTCCTCGTTGCGCAACGAAGCAGAGATATCGCTGACAAAGTCGTGGGCTGCTGCGGCATCCCCGCTGGCGTAATTGAGGTCGATCTCGTTCCACAGATCCCAGGCGAAGATCGCGCCGCTATGCCCCCAGCGGCGGGTGGCAAACGCCAGTCGGTTCTTGATCGCGGCGCGGGTGTCCGGGCAGGTGAACATCTGCTCGATCTTCGCGCTGGGCCCGCCATTGGCGCGCGCATACGGATGGGTACGCCAGCGCCGTGCCATCCAGAAGGTGTCGAACGGTGTAAGCAGGAACCGGATGCCATACACCTCGCCCAGCGCGATCAGGTCATCCCACATCTGGACCATGGCTCGCGAGAATTCCCCGCACCGGGTCTCGAGATGGCGAGAGCGAACCTGGTTGTAGTCGAGCATCAACCGGACACAGGTGACCCCGTGATCGCGCAGCCGCGCGAAATGCTGTTCGACGACAGCAGGGTCCTTGCGACGGTATAATGGTGCAAGCGTAGGCCAGGTGATCGCATCGTTATACCCGACCGGAGCCCAGCTCCGGCCGGTTTCGGTTTCGAAATACGGCGCACCGTCCGCGCACCGTATCCATTCTTGGACAGGTGATGGCACCGCCAGCCGCTTCATAGCGGCATGGCCAGCTGCGGTCCCGAATTTCATTCGGCGGCCACAACGCCAAGTCCGGCCAGTGATTCAAGCCGCCAGCGCGCATCCAGCCTGCGCCAGGTTGCGAGCGCCTGCCCGACGATCTGGTCCATGTTGTAATAGCGATAGGTGGCCAGCCGTCCGACGAAGGTCACGTTCTCGCACTTGCCCGCCAGCGCCGCGTACTGACGATACATGTCCTGCGCCGCGGGATTGGGGATAGGGTAATAGGGATCACCCTCATCAGCCGGATATTCACGCGTAACACTGGTTTTCGCCGCCGTCTGCCCGGTCAGGTGCTTGTACTCGGTGATGCGGGTATAGGGCGTTTCGAAGTCGGGGTAATTCACCACCGCGACCGCCTGCGCCTGCTCGCAATCGAGCGTCTCGTGTTCGAACCGCAGCGAACGGTACGGCAGCTTGCCCAGCCGGTGGTGGAAATACTCGTCGATCGGCCCGCTCCACACGACATGGTCCCAGCTGATATCCATCGGCAGATCCTCATACCCCTGGCCGGTGATCACATCGATCGATGGATGATCGAGCAGGTTGCGGAACATCGCTGTGTAGCCCTTTTCGGGCATGCACTGGTACTTGTCGGTGAAATAGCGGTCATCGAGGTTGGTGCGTGCCGGGACGCGCGCTGCGACGCTCTTGTCGAGCTGGCTCGGATCCACCCCCCATTGCTTGCGGGTATAGCCTTCGAAGAACTTGGCATACAGGTCTTCACCCACTTGCGAGACCACGGTGTCGCGCGAATTCTTGATTTCGCCGACATCGAGAGCAACCGAAGCCAGATACTCTGCCGCCTCCTCATCAGTCTTCAGGTCGAGACCGTAGAGCATGTTCAGCGTCGTGCGGTTGATCGGCATCGGCACCTGCTGCCCATCGACCTCGGCCAGCACGCGATGTTCATAGGGTATCCATCCGGTGAAGCGCGAGAGGTAATCGAGGATATCGCCGCTGTTGGTGTGGAAGATATGCGGTCCGTATTTGTGGACCATGATGCCCGCCTCGTCGCGATGATCGTAGGCGTTGCCACCGATGTGATCGCGCTTGTCGATGACGAGCACCGTTTTGCCCGAGCCCGATGCCATGCGTTCGGCCATCACTGCGCCGGCAAAGCCTGCGCCGACGACAAGGACATCGTAATGGCGCCGTACTGGCGGGCGCTTGGTGCTCAGCCGGGTGACCTGACGCGACACGAGGCTGTCCTGGATATGCCCGGCGATCCGCTTGGTTATACCGTCCCACCCCTTGTCGGCCAGGCATGCCACCGCTTCGTCGCGCCATCCGGCCCGTATGCTATCGGGCGCGTTGAGCAGCGCCTCGCACGCAATGACGAAGGTTTCTGCGGTGTCGGCGATCTTGATGCTGCCAAGCGCACCATAAGTATCGACCACGTCCTTGATCGGAGTCGAAACCACAGGCAACCCGCATGCCATGTATTCAGGCGTCTTGGTCGGGCTGATGAACTGGGTCGACGCGTTGATCGCAAACGGCATCAGCGCAACATC
The DNA here is from genome assembly GCF_014639875.1 of Blastomonas aquatica. GTDB lineage: Bacteria > Pseudomonadota > Alphaproteobacteria > Sphingomonadales > Sphingomonadaceae > Blastomonas > Blastomonas aquatica. The sequence goes on from NZ_BMGD01000005.1 coordinate 282,827, forward strand.
CCAATGGATCGCATAGGCCGGCAGATCGGTATAATCCCGGCCGCCAAGCCAGTGGATGTTGTCGGCGCGGGGGAGATCATCGGGCGAAATCTTGACCACCGGGCCGATCATCACGAACGACCAGGAGGGCCGCAGCCGCGCCATCTCGGCGAGCAAGTCGAGGTCCATTCGCTCGTCGATGACGCCATAGAAGCCCAGACGCGGGCCTTCCAGTGAAGCCTGGTCCTGCGGATCGACAACCACGGTCTTGTTCGCGGCGAAATGGTCGGTATCAACCCCCGAAGGGTAGCACAGGATATCGGGACGCTTTGCGCGCCGCGCCTCGTAAAGGCTGCGGCCGCCGCACAGGGCAATGTCCGCGTGCTGGAGCAGCCGCGCCTCGCGTTCGACGATATCGGCGGGCGCAAAGGCGAAATTGGCCAGTTCGTCCATACAGTCATAGACCACCAGATCAGACAGCACCTGCTCGCTGAATTCCAGCATCATCGGGGTGTAGTACCAGAAGATCTGTGGCGATGATTGCTGCTGCGTCTGCATTTCGCTGCGCAGGAGCGATTCGAGGGCTTCGGCGGTCTGACCGGAATCGAATGCCTCGGGCATCATCGGCACGATCCGGACCACGCCGGTGGCCACTTTCGACCGATCCAGCCGGGGGGCGATGCAACCGGCGTCGGCACGCGGCTCCTCCCAATAAAGGATGTCGAAGTTCTGTGCGAGCCGGGTCATGATGTGCTGTGGCCGTTGGAAAACCAGATCCCAGCGCAGGTGTGAAAAGCAGACGATCACGGGCCGCGTGGACGAGGCAGGGGTGTTGCTGTGCTGAAACGGGCGGTGCATCGGTGATCTCCGGATAGAAAGCCCTCCACCGCTGCAGGTGAGCGTATGGAGAACAGATAGGGAAGATCCGGCATCTAGCGCAGCAACCCGGCGCCCGGGCTTACATAGGTAATGCTGCAGCCTCGGCGGTTAAAAAAACCTATGATCACCCATGTTATTGGTGGGCGTGGCAAACAGGCCCAGCCTTGCTCCTCCCCGCCCGGATGCGTTCATCCCGGCTCACCTGGAGTGAAACACATGACAAGCATTTTCGGTATGGCGCTGCTTCCCCTTTGGATCATGGGCATACCCGTGATCGGCGCCTTGATTAGCCTCGCAATGTCGGCGCCCCGCGGCAACACAATGCCTTACCTGCGCCACGCTGATGGTACTCCGGCTACGAACGGAAACCAGGCAGTCTCAGCAAACCACGTCAACACCGTGACTCCCGGCCTGGCCAACACCCCTGCCAGCACGGCTCCAGCGACCAGCTATCCCCGCAGCTGATCCCGTCCAACAGTTAGGAATTCCCAATATGTTTACCCACAACAAAGCGCTGCAATACACTGTGCGCGTTTCAGAGCCGAACCCGGTTCTGGCCTCGCTTCTGCTCGAACAGTTCGGTGGACCCGATGGCGAGCTCGCCGCAGCCATGCGTTACTTTACGCAAGGTCTTGCCGAGGATGATGCCGGCCGCAAGGACATGCTTCTCGACATCGCCACCGAAGAGCTGAGCCATCTTGAGATCATTGGATCGATCGTTGCGATGCTCAACAAGGGAGCCAAGGGCCAGCTGGCTGAAGCCGCGCTGGAAGAGGCCGAGCTGTACCGCTCGATCACCGCAGGCGGCAACAGCCACACCCAGGCGATCCTGTTCGGCGGCGGCCCGTCGCTGACCAACTCGTCGGGAGTCCCGTTCAGCGGGGCGTATGTCGATTCGCGCGGTGATCCGACCTGCGATCTGCGGTCGAACATCGCGGCTGAATCGCGCGCCAAGATCGTTTACGAACGGTTGATCGCGGTGACCGATGATCCAGGCATCAAGGACGCGCTCGGCTTCCTGATGACCCGCGAAATCGCGCATCAGAAGTCGTTCGAGAAGGCGCTTTATACCATCGAGGATAACTTCCCGCCGGGCAAGCATCCGGGTGTTCCCGGTTTCGATTCGCTCTACGTCAACACCTCGACGGGCGCAGGCGATATCGATGGCCCCTGGAACAGCGGCGAAGAATGGGATCGCATCGATGATGTCGTCGCGAAGGGCCCACTCGATGGCGGCGATGGTACGGCCAAGGTCAAGCTGACCGACGACCAGATGACGGCCGTGAAAGCGATGGCCGTCCGGACGACCTCCGATCCCTCCAAGGATCCGTTGACCGGTGCCGATCTGGGTTCGCTGGTGCAGTAATCTGACGGACAGGCAGATTAACCCCGCTTATCCTGAGGTGATCCATGCTTGAGCTGGCGGCTATCGGAATAGCCGCCAGCCTGGCAGCCGGATGCATGACCGGACTGGGCGGGGCGCTTGTCGCGTTCGGCGGACAACCGACCGAACGGCGTCACAACCTGCTGATGGGCTTTGCCGCAGGGGTGATGATCGCGGCGGCGTTCTTTTCGCTGATCATCCCGGGTATCGAACGCGCGCAATTGACGGGCTCGTCCCGCCCAATGGCCGCAGCGATGGTGATCAGTGCAGTGCTGCTCGGCGCGTTGGCGATGGCGCAGCTGGGACGACTGATCGAGATGGCGGCGCTGGGCAGGCTGGGCTCGATTGGACGCTCGGTGCAATTGGGCAATGGCGAGCAGCAACGGATCGCGCTGTTCGTGATTGCCGTCACGCTTCACAACATTCCCGAAGGCACCGCAGTCGGGGTCAGTTTCATGTCGGGGGACCTGCAGCTAGGCTGGGCGACGACGCTGGGTATCGGCATCCAGAACATTCCCGAAGGCATGGCTGTGGCCGCAGCCCTTTCGACGCTGGGGTGGAGCCGGATGCGGTGCATGTTCGCGGCACTTGCCACCGGGCTGATCGAGCCGGTTGGCGGCTTCATCGGCGTGGCCATCGTTCAGATCTCGACCGCCATTCTGCCCTGGGCGCTGGGCTTTTCCGCTGGAGCGATGCTGTTTGTCGTGATGGCGGACATCATTCCTCAAGCCAGCCGCCGGATCGAGCACGGATCTGCCACTCCGGCATTGATGGTGGGCCTCGCCATCATGATGTTTCTTGATGTCTCATTGGGCTGATCCAGCCCGCCAATCGAAAGACCAATCCATGACCACCATCATTCCCAAGCTTGAAGAAGCGCAACTCCCCGGGCTCGAGGCGAACCTCGACCGCAAACCCGAATGGCAGCCGCGGTATCCCGGTTCGGACCGACTGGAAGGCAAGGTCGCGATCGTGACCGGCGGCGACAGCGGTATCGGCCGTGCGGTGGCGGTTCTCTTCGCGCGTGAAGGCGCCAGCATCGTCATCTCGCATCTTGAGGAGGATGAAGATGCCAGGGACACCGCGCGGATGATTGCAGATGAAGGTGCCAAGGCGGTCACGATCGCGGGCGATATCGGCGACCCGGACCATTGCCGCAAGATCGTGGAGCTGGCGATCACCAGCTTCGGGCAACTCGACATCCTGGTCAACAACGCCGGCGAGCAGCATCCCGACAGCGAGGTGACCGAAATCTCGGACCATCAGCTCAAGCGGACCTTCCAGACCAATGTCTATGGCATGTTCTATCTGGTGCAGCAGGCGCTGCCGCATCTGAAGGAAGGCTCGACGATCATCAACTGCACCTCCGTGACGATGTACAAGGGCGCAGACGAGTTGCTGGATTATTCCGCCACCAAAGGCGCGATCACGGCGTTCACGCGAAGCCTCAGCCAGAATCTGGCCGACAAGGGAATTCGCGTCAACGGTGTTGCACCAGGGCCGATCTGGACCCCGCTCAACCCGTGCGGTGGTGCCAGCGAGGAAAAGCTGGAGACCTTCGGCGAATCGACCCCGATGGGCCGCCCCGGACAGCCCAATGAGGTTGCGCCGTGCTTCCTGTTTCTGGCGTGCGATGATGCCAGCTATATGAGTGGGCAGGTGCTGCACCCCAACGGCGGTGTGATCGTCGGCAGCTGATTCGCGCGGCGAATCGCCAAGCGCCGGGTCGACCAGTATGCAGCGAGCGCGTGTCGATTGGGGTGATGGGACTGATCTAGATTAAGTGCCGGTGGCGAATCCGGGCAAATATGGTCAAGACGAGCGGCCTAGACACTCGGCTCGTCGCGGTATTCACCCTGAATTAAACCAGTTTAATGATTCAATCTGAACGAAATGACAGGTTGCAGTCGAGGGGATAGAACGAAAGTCTATCTATGACTGTATACGCAAGCTTACCCATCGAATGGCCCAACCATAACCGGTATAGCCAGACTGCCATCGAGCCACGCTGTGATTTCATCCAGCAGGGCGATACGGTCATGCGGCCGCGTCTTGTCGTGGACGGATGGGGCGCGGGGTACCGGGTCACCTTCGACGGCCGCAGGCAGCTGACGAACCTGTATCTGCCGGGCGAAATTGTCGGTGTGTGGCGCGACAACCAGCCCAGTTTCTACCATTCGGTGATGTCGGTGACGCGCCTTTCGCTGATCGAGTTTTCGACGTTGCCCGACAGCGAAATCGTCCAGGCTGAATGCGCGTTGATCGAGCGCCAGCTTGAAAACAGCATATTCCGGCTGGGGTGCCTCAACGCTTATGAGCGCATGGCCCATCTGTTCCTGGAACTGGGTGAACGGCTTGAAATTCGCAGGCTGGGTTCGCGCGATGCCTATCGCATGCCGCTGACCCAGGAGTTGCTGGCCGATCTGGTCGGCATCTCATCGGTCCACGTCAATCGCACGCTGCAGCAGATGCGCGCCGACAAGGTCATCCGGCTGGTCAATGGTGACCTCAGCCTCACCGATCCAAGCGCACTCGCTAGCCGGGTGCATTACCAAAGCCTTCACTGATCCGGTGCATTCCCCGACTGCGGTTCTCCGCAGTCGGGGCAGAGAAGTTCAGTCGAGGCGATGCTGCAAGAAGAACGCGATCATCGCCCGTGATGCATCAGGGCCGCTCGCATCGGTATAGGTGCCGGTATTGTGCCCGCCCGACCAGGCATGGCCCGCGCCATGGATCGTCCATTGCTCGATCTGCACCACACCATCGGCGCTGCAATTCATCTCACGCGTATAGCTCCGTCCGGCAGCAGTACCGCCGCGCTGGCGCTTAACCGTCAGCGGCGTACCGATGTGCTCGGCGGCCTTCGCCACGATCTGCGCGCTGTTGATGGCATGGACGGTAGCATCGTTATCGCCATGGAAGGTGATCACGGGCACGAACCTGGATTCGCGATCGTCTGGCGACGTGCGCGAGTTGCGCGATCCGTTGCGCATTGCCGAAAACGCCGACATCATGTCGCTCGCCGCGCCGCACGCCAGGCCCGAGTGCACCCCGATCGCAGTGTAGACATCCGGGTAGGTTGCTCCCAGAATCGCGGCGGCAGCACCGCCGGCCGACAGTCCGGCAACATAGACGCGGGTGGCATCGGCGTCGGTATCTGCCAGGATCGCGCGGGTCATCGCAGCAATGAGCGCGGGCTCGCCGCCATCGCGCTGCTGGTCGCCCGGCTTGAACCAGTTCCAGCACCGCGCGATATTGGCGGATGCCGGCTGGCTGGGATACGCGACGATCAGGCCAAGCTCATCGGCCAGCGCATTCATCCCGGTGCCGCGGGCAAAATCGCCCGGGGTCTGCGTGCATCCATGGAGCATGACAACCACCGGCAGACCGGTGGCGCCCTGCGCAGGCAGATACAGCCAGTAATCCAGCGATCCCTCAGGCCCCTCGTAGCGAAGTTCGGCAAAGCTGCCCCTGCCAGGGGCCTTGCGGGCCTTGGCCAGCTTGGCGGGCTTGCGGGCGACCGCAGGCTTTTTGGGCTTAGCGGGCTTCTTGGGTGATTTCGCGGCAGGGTTTCCGGGCGCGGACGGAAGGTACTTCTGCAACGCATCGAGCGCCACCAGACCACCCATGCTGCGGGCGATCGACCGGCGGGCCATGCCGCCTGCAAAACCACCCGAAAGGTTGTGCGCGAGCGTCTTCTGGACCAGCCGATTGGCCGCGTTCATTCTGCTTGCGCGCGAAAGCTTCATCGCGCGCGCCATGGCTGGTTTGATCTTCATCATGATGTTCGCATTCGAAAAGGTCCGGACAAATAGGATACCCCCGCCAGAAAGACGGAGGCATCGATTAAGGATGGGGGGGCGCCGCATGTTTTCCGGTTCTGGTCGCCGGACGCGGCAACTACAGGACGGCTGGCTGAGCGGAAGGTTGCTCCCTTCGTCGCACAATGCAGGCCGGACCTGTCAATTGGTCATCGGCCGTTTAAACCTGGATCCTTACACGGCCAGATGGTCGTCCTGGCCTGGGGTAACCATGGCACCGACGCGGTAACCGTGTCCCTCGCTGCCGCTGCCACGCACCAAAGATGCGCCCAGCACATTGCTCAACCTGTCAAGCAGTGCACTGCCCTGGCTGGCGGAGTAATCTGCCGAATAATCCGCGCCGTCGTCCTCGACGATCAGCGACAGACCGTTATCGCGGTTCTTCAGGCTGACCCGGATGGTGCCACCCGATGCATTGGGATAACCGTATTTCAGCGCGTTGATGATCATCTCGCTGGCCATCAGGATCAGCGCGCGGCGCATATCGGGTACCAGCAGGACGTCGTCGGCATCGATCGAGACCGCGATATCGCGTGCCGATCCGAAGATTTCGACCAGTCGGACGGCGATCGTGACCAGCAGGGGGACGACCGGTACCATCGCGGTGGTTCCGCAATCTGTGCCCAGCTCTTCATAGGCACGGGCTAGGCCGCGCGCCTTGGCAACAACCTCGCTGGGCAACCAGCAACGCGAGCGGTGCTCGGCGAGGTTGGCGAGCGATACAGTCATCTGCGCCATGTTCTTCGCGCGGTGAAGCGCGTCCTGCCGCCACAGCGAGGCATTTTCGATCTGGCCGGCTGAGTCCTTGCGCGCCATGAGGCGAGCGGGGGCGAACAACTGCAAAATCATCGCCTCGGTGGCGACTCGAGCGGACCGTAGTTCGGCGCACTCAGCAATGTTGGTTGTGTTCATCATTGGACAACTCCTGGCCTATTGACTGAAGGTGTAATGACAGATTCTACGATCGGGCATGTTGATCAGAGTTAGTAATTGGCTTTTTATTCTGATTATTGTGCGTCCACTGCAAAGGTTGCGGAGATAGCTTGCAGCAGCGCAAGCGATTCCTTCATCCGCCCGTCGGATTCACCGGTGCTTTCAGCAACCTCCCGTTTCACTTCACAAGTCGTCTTGATGACCGACAACGCAGCATCGATGCTCAATGTGCGGGTTTCGACCAGCGCATGCAGGATACTTTCTGCCAGCAGCAAAGCGGCCTGCCCGTGTGCATCGGGTTCGATTGCGCCACCGGGCAATGGCACCGAGGCAGCAATGATGGTGTCGTTGGTCATGTCCGGGCCGATGCAATATCAGGCGGGGGCGATACCTTGGCTCCCTGCTGCCTGCGCCTGGGTTCGCTTGCCGACAGTATTTCTGCTATGCACCTGATTGGCGTCGGGAAATATAACCGAAGTTAATGCGACGAGACATGTGGTTCAATACATCGAGGATGGGAGCACGCAATGTCCAACGCCTTCACCGACCGATTGAGCGGCTACGCGCCGCTGAGCGATGCCGATGTGGCTTTGCTTGCAGACGCCTGTCGCAATGTCCGTGATGTTCCGGCAGGGCACCATATGATTCGCGAAGGCGACAGCCCCGACCCGGTCTTCGTCATGCTGGACGGCTGGGCCTGCGGATACAAGATGCTTCCCGATGGTGGCCGTCAGATCCTGGCATTCATGCTGCCGGGCGACTTTTGCGATATCCACATCGCGGTGCTGAAGGAAATGGACCATAGCATCGTCACCATCACACCCGCCAAGGTTGCGACGCTGCCGCGCAAGCAGATGGAGGCTTTGGTCGAGGCCAAGTCGAACATCACCCACGCCTTCTGGTGGTCGCAACTGGTCGATCAGGGCGTGCTGCGCGCCTGGATCGTCAGCATGGGCAGGCGCACCGCGGAGGAGCGAATCGCGCACCTGATGTGCGAGCTTTATATCCGCATGCGCAACATCGGGCTTGCCACCCACGACCAGTGCGAACTGCCGCTAACCCAACTGGTGCTGGCCGATGCCGTCGGGCTGACCCCGGTGCACGTCAACCGCGTGCTCAAGGGCCTGCGATTAAACAAGGTTATGGAGCTCAGTTCAGGCGCGCTCAAAATCATCGATCCGGTCCGGCTTGCCGAAATTGCCGGGTTTGATGGAAATTATCTGCACAGTCGGTTGATAAAAGTAGCATAGCGTTCACTGCGGCGCAGGATCACGGCCTGGGCCCGCAACGGGGATAGACAAGCTATGACAAGCAAGAACGGCAAGGCCAAAAAGGCCGCGCCAGGCGACAGATCCGTCTGGAAGCGCAAGAATCTCGTCCACGCGATCGAGGCTGCCGGGATTACGTTGTGGTCCTGGAACGTCGATACCGATGCGCTCGCGATGGATGACCATGCATACCGGCTTTGGGGCGTCCAGCCGGGCACCGATGTCTGTTTCGAGGACTTGTCGGCGCATGTCCACCCCGCAGATCGCGATCGGGTGCGCGCGGCGTTTGCTGCCACCCGCGCGATCATCGGGGCATTCGAGATCGATTTTCGCATCCTGGTGGGCGATGAACTCAAGTGGATTTCGGCACGGGGGCAGGGCGATAATGCCGGGATGGTCGACCGCATCATGTTCGGTGTTTTCATCGATGTGACCGGGCGCAAGCAGGCCGAGGAAGGCAATGAGTTGCTTGCGGGTGAAATGAGCCACCGGGTCAAGAACCTGCTGACCATCGCCACCGGTCTCACCACCATCACCTCACGTTCTGCGCATTCCAAGGAGCAGATGGCCGAGGAACTGACACTGCGGCTGACCGCGCTGGGCCGTGCGCATGATCTGGTGCGCCCGGTGCCAGGGCAGACCCAGGCGGCATCCGCATTGCTGGGGGACCTGCTCTCGGTGCTGCTGGCGCCGTATGATGATCTGGGCGCGTTCAGCGGGCGGGTGCGGGTCTCTGTGCCGCGGATGAGGGTGGGCGAATCGGCGACCACGGTGCTGGCACTGGTGGTGCACGAATTGGCGACCAATTCGCTCAAATACGGCGCGCTCTCGGTCGATACGGGCACGCTCGATGTGTCGTGTTCGTCGCACGATGCAGCGGTCACCATCGTATGGACGGAAACCGGCGGGCCCAAGATACGAAAGCCGGCCGAAGATGCAGGCTATGGGTCAAAGCTGGTCGAACGCAGCGTCTCAGGCCACTTGCAGGGATCGATCGATTATGATTGGGCGGAAACCGGGCTCTGCGTGGTGATCAAGGTCGATCCGAAAAGGCTCGCGATCTGATCTGCGACATGAAGCTGGAGGCCCGAGCCGGAATCGAACCGGCGTGCGAGGATTTGCAGTCCTCTACGTAACCACTCCGCCATCGGGCCATCCGCGTCGAAGGACGCGGCATTGTGCGGCTTTGGCTAGAAAGTCAAGTATGATGCGCATCAAACGGACGCTGCGCGGGGTCGACAACGGTACCGCCATGATGGCGCAAAAGCTGTATTGCCATAATAATACAGCCGTGTCATAACTGGCGATGACGCGATGTCGATTGCATTTTGCAACCGGTAAGGTATCAAAGCGGTGACATTCGGACCGTTTGGGCTTGCATCGTTGTTCGCATATTCTAGGGCGCTTGGACATGACCGACACACATACTCTTGCTCCGCCAGATTTTGCCGCTGCCCGCAGGCACATGATCGAAAGCCAACTGCGTCCCAGTGACGTCAGCGACCCGGTTGTTATTGCCGCAATGGCGGTAACCCGGCGTGAGGATTTCGTCCCCGCCGCGCAAAAGCCGCTCGCCTATATCGACCGAGCCGTGCCGCTGGACGCAGGCCGGGTGCTCAACCCGGCGCTTTCGACCGGCCTTTTGCTCACCCGGGCCGAACTTTCGGGCAGCCAGAGCGTGCTGCTGATCGCTGCCGGAACCGGGTACACCGCCGCGCTGCTTGCAGGGATTGTCGCCAAGGTTGTCGCCGTCGAAAACAATCGTGCCTTGGTCGAACATGCCAAGGCGGCGCTCGCGGGCATGGCCAATGTCACCGTCATCGAATCGGCACTGGAACAAGGACACGCAGCCAACGCGCCTTACGATCTGATCATCATTGATGGTGCCGTGCAGCAGGTTCCCGATGCCATCATCGCCCAACTGGCTGATGGCGGCCGTCTGCTCGCAGGCGTGGATGAGAACGGTGTCTCGCGGCTTGCCTCGGGTCGGCGGGACGGCGATGCGTTCGCTCTCGTTCCCTTCGCCGATACCGATATTGCCCCGCTTGCGGCCTTTGCCCGGCCAAAAAGCTATAGCTTCTGACGCAGGACCACCGCCCGGCAGCAGGGGTGGCGGAAGACACGAGACCGGATTGATGAAGACTTCTCTTTGGATGGCCGGTTGCGGTGCGGCGCTCGTACTGGGCAGTGCACCGCTGCACGCCGAGACGCTACGCGATGCGCTGATCGCGGCGTATCAGACCAATCCCACGCTCAACGCCGCGCGTGCGCAGCAGCGTGCGATTGATGAAGGCGTGCCGATTGCATTGGCCGACGGGCGTCCCAGCCTCCAGGCTCAGGCGCAATATTCGGAGAACTTCCTCAACCCCGCCAACGCCTTCACCGCGCCGGAACGCACATTCAGCAGCAATTTGAACCTGGCCGTTCCGATCTACTCGGGCGGCAGTGCCCGCAACGCCATCAATGCGGCCAAAACCCGCGTCGATGCGGGTCAGGCTGATCTGCGCGGTACCGAGGCATCGGTGTTCAGCAACGTCGTTGCCGCATACATGGATGTCATCCGCGACGAAGCCATTGTCGGCTTGCAGCGGCAGAATGTCAGCGTGCTCGATGTCAATCTGCAGGCATCGTCCGACCGGTTTGAAATCGGCGACCTGACCCGCACTGACGTGGCACAATCCGAAGCGCGGCTGGCGATTGCGCGCAGCGATCTGCAAACTGCCGAGGCCAATCTGATTCGCAGCAAGGAAACCTATATACAGCTGATCGGCATCGCTCCGGGAGAGCTGGAGCCGCCGCCGCCGCTCCCCAACCTTCCCGATGCGCCAGAAGCAGCCGTCTTTACCGCGCTTGACGACAATCCCGATCTGCTCGCGGCGCGGGAACGGGTCGAGGCGGCCAATTTCGATGTTCGCGCCGCTCGCGGTACACGGATGCCGCAGGTCAGCCTGTTTACACAGGGCAATTACCAGAACTTTCTTGGCACGCTTGGCAGTTCGCTATTCGATGCGGATTTCGTCCAGCAGCAGTCCAGCGCTGCTGCCGGTGTCCAGTTGACCGTGCCGGTGTACCAGGGTGGCCGCCCTGGTGCGCAGATCCGCCGGGCGCAGGCGGTGTCCGGGCAGGCGATGGAGCAGGAAATCGAGGTTGAGCGCGGAATCATCGCGCAGGTCCGCGCCGCGTACGCAAGCTTCAGCGCCTCGATGCAGGTGATCGAATCTTCGCAAACTGCGGTCGATTCAAACGCGCTCGCGCTTGAAGGCGTCCGCGCCGAAAACAGCGTGGGCAACCGCACCGTTCTCGATATCCTCGATGCTGAACGTGAATTGCTCAACGCGCAGGTGCAGCTCGTCACGGCGCGGCGTAACGCTTATGTTGCAGGCTTCACGCTGCTGGCAGCGATGGGCCGAGCTGAAGCGCGCGATCTGGGTCTCGATGGCGGCACCTTGTATGACCCGACGATCAACTACGAACGTGTCCGCGACAAGATCAATGACTGGGATTCGGACAGAAACCCGGTCGCCCAGTCGACACGTACCGTTGACAGCGCGACGCAAAATGCCGCAGTGATAGGGCCGCCCAGCCAGTAAATCCGGCCAAGGCGCAGATCTGGATCAGGGGCCTCAAAGCGATGACACGGGATATTGGCGAGCCAAGCCTTGAGGAAATCCTTGCCTCGATCAAGAAGGTGATTGCAGAGGACGGCCGTAAACCACGGCGTTCTGCGCCGGCGCGTCCTGCTCCCCAACGCCACGAAGCGCGCCAGGAAAAGCCGATCGACGACATTCTCGAACTCACCGACAGCGTCGAATCATATGAACCGGCGGCTCCCGAGGAAGCCCCGCTGATGAGCCGCGCGGGCGAGCGATCGATGCGCGAATCGCTTGCCGTTCTGGCCACGCTGACCGAACCGGGTGTCAGCCCGCAGATCGTCCGGTCTGGAGAAACCTCGTTGGAAGGCATGGTGCGCGAAATGTTGCGGCCGATGCTGGCCGAATGGCTCGATCGCAATCTACCGGATATGGTCGAGGCGCTGGTCGCCAAGGAAATCGGCCGGATCACCGGGCGCAACGGCTGATTAAATGGCTGGTGACGCATGCGGGCGCATTCGATCGGCATGGCATGGCGTTCGAGACCGGCGTTGCGGGTCTTCCCGGACAAGAACCACTGAGTGTTGAAAGCGCAGGCCAGCGTGCAATGACACCGCAACGTGTTTGACGGGCTCCGGCAACCTCTGAAAACGTCTGGAAAATAACGCGTCCTGCGTTAAAGCGGCGGGATGACGAGCACCGACAAGCAAGAGCTGCCCAAGACATTCGATCCTGCCGCGATCGAGGCCAAATGGTATCCGCATTGGGAGGAGACGAACGCGTTCCGTCCCGAGCGGCCCGATGCTGCGCCGTACACGATCGTCAATCCGCCGCCGAACGTCACCGGATCGCTGCACATCGGCCATGCGCTCGACAACACGCTGCAGGATATCATGATCCGCTACGAGCGGCTGCGCGGCAAGGATGCCTTGTGGGTGGTCGGCACCGACCATGCCGGAATCGCTACGCAGATGGTGGTCGAACGCCAGCTTGAGGCCGCAGGCGACAAGCGCACCAATTACAGCCGCGAGGACTTCGTCAAGAAGGTCTGGGAGTGGAAAGAAGAAAGCGGCGGACAGATTACCCGCCAGCTGCGCCGGCTGGGCTGTTCGATGGACTGGAGCCGCGAGCAGTTCACCATGGACCCGCATTTCAGCAAGGCGGTGCTCAACGTGTTCGTCGACCTGTATAATCAGGGGCTGATCTACCGCGACAAACGTTTGGTCAACTGGGATCCCAAGCTCAAGACCGCGATCAGCGATCTCGAGGTGGAAACGCGCGAGGTCCAGGGCCATTTCTGGCACTTCCGCTATCCGCTGGCGGATGGGGTCACGCTCGACGATCGCCGCGACCATATCGTGGTGGCAACGACGCGGCCCGAGACGATGCTCGCCGATATGGCGGTGGCGGTGAACGGCGCCGATCCGCGCTATACCAGCGTCATTGGCAAGTTTGTCGAGCTGCCGATCACCGGACGGCGCATCCCGATTGTCGCGGACGACCATGCCGACCCCGAGCTGGGTTCGGGCGCGGTGAAGATAACGCCGGGGCATGATTTCAACGACTTCGAGGTCGGACGGCGCGCAGGCATTGCGGCGGCGGACATGCTCAACATGTTCGATGCCGAGGCGAAGGTGGTGCAGGTTGCTGCCTCTGATGGCCTGATCCCGGCTGAGTTCATCGGCGTGGACCGCTTCGACGCACGCAAGCTTGTCGTCGAGCGGATGAAGGCGCTGGGCCTGCTGGTCCCGCATGTCGTGACAAGCAAGGACGGCGAGGTCACCGAACACGACGCCGAACCGCGTACCATCCAGACGCCTTATGGCGACCGCGGCGGCGTGGTCATCGAACCCTGGCTGACCGACCAATGGTATGTCGACGCCAAGACGCTCGCGCAGCCCGCGATCCAGGCAGTGAAGACCGGCGTGATCGAGATCGTTCCCAAGAGCTGGGAGAAGACGTTTTTCCACTGGATGGACAACATTCAGCCTTGGTGTGTGAGCCGCCAGCTCTGGTGGGGGCATCGGATTCCGGCTTGGTATGGCTCCGACGGGAAATGCTATGTCGCCGAGACCGAGGAGGCCGCGCAGGCGCTCGCGGGTGAAGGCGTCACACTGGAACGCGATTCCGACGTCCTCGACACCTGGTTCTCCTCCGCGCTCTGGCCATTTGCGACGCTGTGTTGGCCGGACTCTTCCAATCCTCTCCCTTCAGGGGAGGTGGCAGCGCGTAGCGCTGACGGAGGGGAAGCGGCTGCATGCGACGGCGGCACGAACTCGCTTCCCCTCCACCATCCTGCGGATGGTCCCCCTCCCCATTCCGGGGAGGATTTGTTGCGCAAACACTATCCCAACGACCTGCTGATCTCCGGCTTCGACATCCTGTTCTTCTGGGATGCGCGGATGGCGATGATGGGGACGCATTTCATGGGGAAAGCCCCGTGGAAGCAGCTGTATCTGCACGGCCTCGTCCGCGCGGCCGATGGCGCCAAGATGTCCAAGTCCAAGGGCAACACCGTCGATCCGCTGGGCCTGATCGACCAGTACGGCGCGGATGCGCTGCGTTTCTTCATGGCGGCGATGGAAAGCCAGGGCCGCGACATCAAGATGGATGAACGCCGCGTCGAGGGCTATCGCAACTTCGCGACGAAGCTGTGGAACGCATCGCGCTACTGCCAGTCGAACGGCATCGGCGCGAGTGCATCGGTCAGCGCTCCGCAGGCGACGCTCGCGGTCAACCGCTGGATCATCGGCGAGGTGGTCGATACCGTCGCTGCACTCGACAAGGCGCTCGCCGACCTGCGCTTCGACGCGGCAGCGAACGCGATCTATCACTTCGTCTGGGACCAATTCTGCGACTGGTATCTCGAGCTGATCAAGCCAACCCTGAGCCAGGATGCAGAAGTTCAGCCCGCAATGGCCACCGAAACCCGCGCGGTGGCTGGCTGGGTGCTTGACCAGATTCTGGTGATGCTCCACCCGTTCATGCCCTTCATCACTGAAGAGCTGTGGCATGCGCTGGGCGAGCGTCAGAACGACCTGATCTTGGCGCAATGGCCCGCGCCCGATGCCAACGTCGATGCCGACGCCAAGGCCGAGACCGAATGGCGAATCGCGCTGGTGCGCGAAATCCGTTCGGCCAAGAACGAACTCGGTATCCCGCCGGGACAGCGGCTGCGCGGCTTCGTGCAGGGTGCGAACGATCGCACCTGCGGTTGGATCAACGGCTTTGCCACCGGCGCGCAGCGGCTCGCCCGGATCGACTTCGCTTCGCTGGGCGAACACGCTCCCGAAGGTGCGAACATCCAGATCGTGGTCAACGAGGCGACCTTCGTGCTGCCGCTCGAAGGCATCATCGACATTGCCGCCGAAAAGGCGCGTCTCGCCAAGGCGCTCGAAGCGGTGACCAAGGAGGCAAAGTCGCTCGACGGCCGTCTGTCCAACCCGGCGTTCGTCGAGAAAGCCAAGCCCGAGGCGGTCGAGAAGGCCCGCGCCGACCATGCGGAGAAATCCGCCGAAGCCGAGCGGCTGACAGCGGCGCTGGGGCGGCTTGGATAGGCACTGTAACCTATTGCCGGTGCGCCGCGTCCTATGGGCGATGCGGCGCTGCAATCTGTGCGCCCGGGAGTTTCCACAATGAGCTTATCCTATGCGCGCCTGCTCGCCATCCGGGTGCTGACATCTTTGTGGTTCACGCCTGCGGCCTATGCGGTGCTGGCGGTGGTCGTGCTGTTGCTTGCGCCTGCAGCATCGATGTTTCTGCCGGAGGAATTCCACAAGCTGATCGGGTTGGATGGCGTCGACGAGCTGCTCGGCGTGCTCGCCAACACGCTGCTGGCGGTAGCGATCTTCTCGCTGGGTATCATGGTGTCCTCGCTGCAGGCCGCCGCTTCCGCCGCAACGCCCCGTGCCCGCCCGCTGCTGATGCGCGATCGCACCGCGCAGAACGCGATCTCCGTTTTCATTGGCGGGTTCATTTTCGCGATCGTCGGCATTGTGGGCCTGTCGACGAGCTATTTCGACCAGCCCGCACGGGTCATCCTGTTCCTGGCAACCTGTCTGGTAATCGTCTCGGTGATCTACGCGCTGATCCGCTGGATCGGGCGGCTCAGCAATCTGGGCGATGTGTCCGAGATCATCGACCTGCTCGAAGACAGCGCGGACAAGGCGTTCTGCCAGCTGGCTTTGCGGCCGTTCCTAAACGGGGTCGTGCTTGATGCCCTGCCGGCGGAGGGCTTCGCCGTTCGCTCGAAGCGGTTCGGCTTCATCCAGGCGATCGACGATCACGTCTTTGCCACAGTCTGCAAGAAGCATGACGTCGATATCTATCTTGCGGTCCGGCCCGGAACCTATGTCGATTTAGCGACCACGCTGCTGGTGACATCGAAGCCGCTGGACGCCAAGACCGCCAAGGCCGTCTACAACGCCTTCGTGATCGGCGGGAGCCGCACGTTCGAGGCCGATCCGCGCTTCTGCCTGATCGTGCTGTCGGAGACCGCATCCAAGGCGCTGTCGCCGGGGATCAACGATCCGGGGACCGCGATCGACGTGGTGGGGACGTCGCTCAGGCTCCTGGCCCGCTGGAGCACCCAGGCGCAAGCGGCGGAACGGGTCGTCAAATGTCCACGTCTGCACGTTCCGCCGATCAGCGTCGAAGATATGGTCTGTGATGCGTTCCGCTGGATCGCGCGTGACGGGGCAGGGCATCTCGAGGTACAGATCCGGCTGCAAAAGGCGCTGCGATCGCTTGCCGCGCATGATCCGGCGCATTTAGGCGCGGCAGCGCGGGCGATGTCGCACGAGGCGTTCGCGCGCGCCAAGATCGGGCTGGCGCTACCTGCGGATGTCGAGATGCTGGAGAAGTTCGTTCTCGATTGATGGCGTTTGCGTACGACTCAAATCCTCCCCCAGGAAGCGGGGGGAGAGGGACCGCCCGCACAGCGGGGGGTGGAGGGGCTGCGGGATAGTGCCTCGATAAATCGCCGTGCCAAATCGCTTCCCCTCCACCGCCTGCGGCGGTCCCCCTCCCCGAGACAAGCTCGGGGAGGATTTGAGTGGAGTGATCGCTCCACCTCACCCCTTGCCCCCGCCGCCCTCGTTCCCTAAACGTTCGTTGGTGAACAGTCTCGCCCCCGCATCCGAATTTCCGCCGCCCTCGCCGCAGGACCCTGCGTATCTGCAGGGGCTCAACACGCCGCAGCGCGAAGCCGTATTGTCGTCCGAAGGCCCGGTGCTGGTGCTGGCGGGCGCAGGCACGGGCAAGACCGCGGCGCTGACCGCGCGGCTAGCGCATCTGATCGCGACGCGCCGCGCCTGGCCCTCGGAAATCCTCGCGGTCACCTTCACCAACAAGGCCGCGCGCGAGATGCGCGAGCGCGTTGGGCGGATCATCGGGGATGCGGTCGAGGGGATGCCGTGGCTGGGCACCTTCCACTCGATCGGCGCCAAGATGCTGCGCCGCCATGCCGAGCTGGTCGGGCTGCAGAGCAACTTCACGATCATCGATACCGACGACCAGTTGCGGCTGCTCAAGCAATTGATCCAGGCCGCCGATATCGACGACAAGCGCTGGCCCGCGCGGCAGCTCGCCGGGTGCATCGACCGGTGGAAGAACAAGGGGCTGAATCCGCACGAATTGGACGCCGCCGAGAGCGAACTCTATGCCAATGGGCGGGGACAGGAACTCTACACCGCCTATCAGGACCGGCTGAAGGCCTTGAACGCCTGCGATTTTGGCGATCTGCTGCTGCACATGCTGACGCTGCTCAAGACCGACCGCGCGGTGCTCGAGCAGTACCAGCAACGGTTCAAGTATATCCTGGTCGACGAATATCAGGACACCAACTCCAGCCAGTATCTGTGGCTGCGGCTGCTCGCCCAGGCACGCAAGAACATCTGTTGCGTCGGCGATGATGACCAGTCGATCTATTCGTGGCGCGGTGCAGAGGTCGCCAACATCCTGCGGTTCGAAAAGGATTTTCCTGGCGCACGGACCATCCGGCTCGAGCAGAACTACCGCTCCACCCCGCATATCCTGGGCGCAGCATCAGGCCTGATCGCATCGAACAGCGACCGATTGGGCAAGACGCTCTGGACCGAGGTCGATGCCGGACAGAAAGTGCGCGTGCTGGGCGTGTGGGACGGGCCCGAAGAGGCGCGGCGGGTCGGCGAGGAGCTCGAGCGGATTTCGCGGGAGGGCACCAGCCTCGACAAGACCGCGATCCTGGTGCGCGCCTCGTTCCAGACCCGCGAGTTCGAGGACCGGTTCATCGCGATCGGCATGCCCTACCGCATCATCGGCGGCTTCCGCTTTTACGAGCGCGCCGAAATCCGCGATGCGCTGGCGTACTTGCGCGTCGTCAACCAGCCCGCAGATGACCTAGCGTTCGAGCGGATCGTCAACACGCCGAAGAGGGGCCTCGGCGACAAGGCGGTCGAGAAGGTGCACCGCGTCGCCCGCGCCACCGGGCTGCCGCTGTCGGCGGCCGCGTTCCAGATCCTCGACAGCGATGAACTGCCTGCGCGGGCCCGCACGGCTTTGGGCGGCCTGATGCGCGGGATTGCCCGCTGGCGCGACCTGCTGACGACGATGACGCCTGCGGACCTCGCCCGGCAGATCATGGACGAATCGGGTTACACCCAAGTGCTGCAGGCGGAAAAATCGGTCGAGGCATCGGGACGGCTCGAAAACCTTTCCGAGCTTGCCCGCGCCATGGAAGAGTATGAAAGCCTCGGCGATTTCCTCGAGCATGTGAGTCTTGTGATGGACAACGAGGCGAGCGCGGACGAGGCCAAGGTCACGATGATGACCATCCACGGTGCCAAGGGGCTCGAGTTCGAGCATGTCTTCCTCGCGGGATGGGAAGAGGGCGTTTTCCCCTCGCAACGCTCGCTCGACGAGGGCGGGCTGGCTAGCTTGGAGGAAGAACGCCGTCTCGCGTACGTCGCAATTACGCGCGCTCGCGCCAGTTGCACGATCATGCACGCGGCCAACCGGCGGATCTATGGCCAGTGGACCAGCTCGATCCCCTCGCGCTTCATCGGCGAACTGCCGGTAGAGCATATCGAGGAGGAAAGCTCGCTGACCGGTGGGGCTTCGCTGTGGCGGGCGGGGCTGTCAGAGCGCGACGATCCGTTTGCGCATCTGGCGCGCGACCCCGAACGCGCGGCGCGGCGCGGGCCCGGCTGGCAGCGCGCCACGCAAGTCCCCGGCGGCTTCAACACCGCACCTCAGCGTGTGGCGGAGGCGCGGTCGAGCGCGATCAGCCTGGGCAACGCCGGACGCAGCGATGTCGATATCGGCACCCGCGTGTTCCACCAGAAATTCGGCTACGGGCTGGTCGCTGAGAAGGAAGGCAACAAGCTCGAGATCGACTTCGAAAGCGCGGGCCGCAAGCGGGTGATCGACAGCTTTATCTCGCTGGCGTGATTGTCACTGCTTTCCGGCGAAAGCCGGAATCCAGGAGTCAGATTGCTCTGCAGCCGCCCCTGGGCTCCGGCTTTCGCCGGAGAACGGCTGGTGGCGCAACCAGCCCTCAGCGCTTGCGGCTGTCCATGTACCACAGCGCGCCGTGCAGCGCGAAGCCGCCACCAAGCCCGGCGAGAAACCCGATCGAGGGCTGGCCCATCAATCCGCCGACCACGGTTCCAACCAATGTCCCCAAGGCCATGAACACGCCGCCGCCGCGCACAGGCGGGCGATCTTCCGGGCGGGCAGGGGTTTTGCGCGTATCGTTCTGCATGGCAAAGCCCTTGCCACGGCTGGCAGCGATTTGCCAACGCGAAGTGACGCGCGCCGCCACCGCAAAACCCTAACGACGCGTTTACCAACCCGGTTGAGCCTTCTTCCACGCCCGAACGCTATCCCTGAACGAACCGCAGCCAGCAGGGGGTGCGGGTGTACACAAGGAACATACGAGCGGCCATGAACCTGCCTTATATCGGAACCCGCGAAGCCTATGACGACGCCTGCATGCTGCTCTCGCGCTTTGGCGAGACCGCCGGCATTGAAGCCTCCGACCGCGCCGAAGCCGCCCGTGCCCGCGGCAACCACATCCACTTTTGTCACTGGCGCCAGATCGAACGGCTGTTGGTGATCATGACGATCGACCAGAGCATCGGGACGATTCACTGAGCGTCTGATCTTTACATTCATTCTGCCCCGGGATTAGTGCGGATTGACTGCGCAAGCGCAGGAATTCTGCTGGCTGGAACAGGTGAAAGATCCCATGATGCTGCGATACTGCGCACTGGCCATGGCGGCATTGGCAATCTGGCTGCTCCCGACTGACGCGATGGCGCAGGAGTTCACGCCGTGCAGCGATGCAGATGCGTTCCCCGCGCTGGCAGGATCGCTTTGTGCCACCGCTGAGGTTCCGCTGCAGCCCGGGGTGTCGGCCTCGCCGGATGAAACCCTATCGCTGTTCGTTCGAAAGTTTCCTGCCGCCAATGCCCGCAAGCGTCGTGGGCAGGTTTGGCTGGTTGCTGGCGGCCCCGGTGAATCGGGAGCGTCGCTTTATCCGGTGCTGCCGACGCTGAGACAGGCATTTGCCGGCTATGATCTGATATTCCCTGATCACCGCGGAACCGGATATTCGTCTAAGCTGTGCCCGGATCAGGAAGCTCCAGGCAGTGCTGGAGGGATCGCACTGGCAGGCGAGGAGTGGGGGCCATGCATCGGTGCGTTGCATGGGAATGTCGCACGGACGCACAGCTTTACGATCACCAACGCAGCGTACGATCTGGCCGCATTGATCCGTCGCTACCGATCGCGCGGCAAGGTTCAGCTATATGGCGTATCCTATGGGACGCAGTTGGTCCTGCGGATGATGCAGGTTGCGCCGGTCAGGCTCGACGGGATGATACTGGACGGCCTGGTGCCGCCCGAAACGGCAAGCGAGTGGGATTTGAGCCGACGCACCGCCGTGGTTGATGCAGTGGGCAGGCAATTGCTCAATGCTGATCAGACCCAGCAATATCGCGAGTTGCTTGCCCAGCAGCAGCCCGGCTGGCTCGCCAGCGTTCCGGGTGGCGATCTGCGCCGTCTGATGGGATCGATGCTGACGTTTCCCGAGGTGCGCGACCGTATTCCCCAGATGATTGAGGCACTGGCGAACAACGATTCCGCTCCATTGATTTCTGCCATCAGCGATGTTCGAGCCCTGTCGGCACAGCTGTCTGTGTATCCGCAATCGCCGCCCTCGCTGCCACTGGTCATGCTGATCAGCGGATCAGAAAACAACGCGCGCCCGGATCTGACGGCAGATATCGTCGCTGCAGAATCTGGGGATTCGCTGTTTACCAGTTCGCTTCCCGGATTGCTCGTCGGAAGCCCCACGCCGCTTTATCAGCGGGACGCATTCTACGGAACAGTGCCGCAAAGGCTCCCCCGCACGCTTGTTGTCCATGGCACGCTTGATCCCAACACACCCTATGAAGGCGCATTGGCGCATATCAGACTGCTGGCACCTGCAGGCGATGTGCATTTCGTCACGGTGGATCGGGGCGCACATTTTCTCGCCTTGGTCGCGCCGACGTGTTTTGCCGGGACGGTGTCTGCATTCGTCAGCCGCGCTGCGGTCGCGGCGAACTGCGCAGAGATTGCGCTTCCGGATGAACAGGCCCCTTAACCTGTCGGAGTCACCACCCCGCCGCTGACGCTCCAGTCGGCGCGGCCTGCCGTCGGGACCGCCTCGAACAGCGCGGCATCGGTGCCGGTCATCCACACCTGCCCGGAGCGGTCGGCAAGCTGCTCGTACAGCGCGGCTCTGCGCGCAGGGTCGAGGTGTGCGGCGATTTCGTCGAGCAGCAGGATCAAGCGGCTGCCACGGCGGGCAGCGACGAGGTCGGCGTGCGCGAGGATGATCGCGATGAGCATCGCCTTCTGCTCGCCGGTCGAACACAAGGCCGCGGGCTGGCCCTTCTGCCGCATCGTGACGATCAGGTCGTCGCGGTGCGGTCCCGCCAGCGCACGCCCGGCGGCACGGTCGCGCGCGCGGCCTGATCTGAGCGCTGCGGCGAGCGCGTCAGTCTCTGCCGGGCCCTTGCGTTCCAACGCCAGCGTCGGTTGCGCGAACGGGCCGTCGGCCAGCGCATCGATCTGCACTTCGAGCGCTTCGAGCGTATCGGCGCGCGCCTCGGCCATCGCGCCGCCATGCTCGGCCATCCGTGCTTCCAATGCATCGATCCAGCCGGGATCGACCGCACGGGTTTCACCCAGCAGCCGGTTGCGCTCGCGCATCGCGGCCTCGTAGCGCGCGGCGTGGCGGGCGTGTGCGGGGTGCAGCGCCAGCACCAGCCGGTCGAAAAACCGCCGCCTTCCGCCTGCGCCTTCGAGGAACAGCCGGTCCATCGCCGGGGTCAGCCACACCACTGCAAGCCAGTCGGCAAGGCTTGTCGCCGCCGCCGCCGCGCCGTTCACGCGCACCAGCCGCCGCGAGGGCGCGTCCGCATTCGTGCCGGTGCCGATCTTGAGCTCTTCGCCGGCAAGGCTCGCGGAGATCGCAAAGCCCCCCGGTCCCTGCTGGCGCGCCATCTGGTCGATGCTGGCGCGGCGCATCCCGCGCCCGGGGGCGAGCAGCGAGATCGCCTCGAGGATGTTGGTCTTGCCCGCGCCATTGTCGCCCCAGATGACGTTGAACCGCGCGCCCGCCGCGATGCGGCTGGCCTCGTGGTTGCGAAACTGACTGAGGGACAGGTTGGAAAGCGCCATGCGGGCACCGCTATAGCGCCTTGGGAAGGGGTTCGCGCGCAAAATCGAAAGGGCACGGATCGTCGGCACAGTGCGCTCGCCAACTTATCGTGAATATTCCCAAACCTTCGTATTCAGCCTGGGGCAAGAATCGTCACTTTGCGTATAAGACATTGAATTATCGACGTTATCCAA
The DNA here is from genome assembly GCF_014639875.1 of Blastomonas aquatica. Classification (GTDB taxonomy): domain Bacteria; phylum Pseudomonadota; class Alphaproteobacteria; order Sphingomonadales; family Sphingomonadaceae; genus Blastomonas; species Blastomonas aquatica. The sequence goes on from NZ_BMGD01000005.1 coordinate 305,565, forward strand.
ACTGGCACGGCGCGTGCAACGTATCTGGCATCTCCCGAAGGACAGCCCCGAGGGACCCAGACACACCAGAAAGGAACCACATCATGTTTTCGCTCTCGAACCTCAACAGCAACCTCCTCGCCGCCATCTGCGCTTTTGCGACCTCGGCACTTTTCATCGGCCTGAGCGTAGGTCCCGCAGAAATCGGCATGGCGTCGATGATCGTCTGATCTGCCGCATCACAACAACCGGGCTTTAAGGGATACAATCATGAACAACCGCGCATTTCACCTCGACAAGTCGAACGCCAAGCTGATGGGCGTGTGCTCAGGCATCGCCAATTACTTCGACTGGGACGTCAACCTGATCCGCATCGGCTTCGTGCTGGCTGCACTGTTCGGTGTCGGTGCACCGGTGCTGATCTATCTCGCCATCGGGCTGATCGCATCGGCCCGCTGAGCGCGGGCCTCTGGCTTAAAACCCTGCGGTCAGGCCCCCGGCTGAGGCCCCAGTTTCAAACCTTCGTGCTGAACGGGGTGAAATCGGTGGCGGTATCGAACACCTCCACCCCTTCGCGCCGCTTCAGCCAGCCGACGACAAGATAGGTGACCGGGGTCAGCACCACCTCCCAGCTGACCTTGAGCAGCCAGTTGGTGATCATCACGGTGATCACCTGGTTTGTCTCCCATTCGCCATAGAAGGCGAGCGGATAGAAGATCAGGCTGTCGACACCCTGGCCCACGATCGTCGATCCGATGGTGCGCGACCACAAGGCGCGGCCCCGCGTCCAGATCTTCATCCGCGCCATGACATAGCTGTTGACGAACTCGCCCGCCCAGAAGGCGACGATTGATGCCAATACGATGCGGGGCACCTGGCCAAAAACGGACTCATAGGCCGCCTGGCCGTCCCAGCCATCGGCGGGGGGCAGGGTGACCACCACATAGCTCATGAACGCCATGAACAGCAACGCTGCAAAGCCTGCCCAGATCACGCGGCGTGCGCGGGCATAGCCGTAGATCTCGGTCAGCACGTCACCGATCACATAGCCCAATGGGAAGAACAGGATGCCTGCGCCATACACCCATTGCTCGCCATCGATGGTGATGAAGGTCGGCTTGGCTGCGCCGATCACGTTCGACAGCAGCAGCACCGTCACGAACGCAGCCATCACGAAATCGTAATAGGCAAAGCGGTGCGTGGCGGGGTCGAAGCCGTCGCTGGAGAGCGGGGCGGGGTTCAGGAGATCGCGGGATGGTCGCTGCATAGGCCACCGCCATATCGCGGTTTACATGGCCATGCAAAGCCCGCTATTGCGCCCTCGATATCGAAAATAGATGTCAAATGGCGCGCGCCCTTAGCTCAGCTGGATAGAGCGCGAGACTTCTAATCTTGAGGCCACAGGTTCGATTCCTGTAGGGCGCGCCAGTTTGTTCAAGGGGGGGCTAACCCGATCCAGGCATCAGCGCCCGTCGCTGAACCTTGACCGCTACGCCGCAAGCTGGCGTTTTGCGGTGCAAAATTATGCTTCCTCTCCCCTGGCGGCGAATGCTGCTATCGGGCGCGCACGATTGATAGATTGGACGAAAATGGCGATTACGACTGTCGAGGTTTTGACGACGCACCAATGGAACACCGGGCTCTTCTCGTTCACCGTATCGCGGCCGCCGTCGTTCCGGTTCGTGAGCGGGCAGTTCGTGATGCTGGGGCTGATGATCAACGGCAAGCCGCTGCTGCGCGCGTATTCGATCGTCTCGCCGGCATGGGATGAGACGCTCGAGTTTCTCAGCATAATCGTGCCTGATGGTCCGCTGACCAGCCATCTGTACAAGATCAAGCCGGGTGACGAGATCCTGCTGGGCGCAAAGCCCACAGGAACGCTGACGCTCGATGCGCTGCTGCCCGGCAAGCGCCTGCACCTGATCGGCACCGGCACCGGCCTTGCACCCTGGATGTCGATCATCCGCGATCCCGATGCGTACGAGCGCTATGAGCAGATCACCGTGCAGCACACCGTGCGCGACATTCAGGATCTCGCCTATCGCGAAGAGCTGGAAGCGCGGATGGAGCATGATCCGTTGGTCGGCGAGTTGGCGGTGACGCGGCTGACCTATGACCGGTCGGTGACCAAGTGCCCGACCTGGACCGAGGAAAACCGCCGCATCACCACGCGGATCGAGTGCGGCGATTATCCGCTGAACCCCGAGACCGACCGGGTGATGCTGTGCGGCAGCATGGCGATGATCAAGGAAACCGGCGCGCTGCTCGAAAGCCTGGGCTTTGTCGAAGGCGCGCAGTCGAACCCGGGCACTTATGTGCTCGAGCGCGCGTTTGTCGGCTAATAAACGGGGCTGAAGACGATCAGCTGCGGATGGCTTCCAGCGCCGTCCGCAGCGCTTCGGGCAAGGCCACCGGGCGGCGGCTGTCGCGCCCGACATAGACATGGGTGAAATGCCCGGCGGCAGCGGCTTCGTCGTCATCGTTGCGAAACAGCCCCACGCCATAGCGCACCGAACTGGTGCCGATGTGATCGACCCGGATGCCGGCATGGATCGTGTCGGGAAACGCCGTCGGCGCGAAATAGGCGCACCCGGTTTCGACCACCAGGCCGATGGTCTCGCCCGCATGGATATCGAGCGCGCCGGCCTTGATCAGATATTCGTTAACCGCAGTGTCGAACCAGAAATAATAGACCGAATTGTTGACGTGCCCGTAGATGTCGTTGTCCGACCAGCGGGTGGTGATCGTCGTGAACGCGCGATAATCGGCGCGCAGCGGGCGTTGCGGCCTGCTCATTCGGCTACCGTGAAGCTGTTGACGCCATCGGTGTGCGTGATGTGGACGGTGCGGCCGATCGGATCCTTTGCCGGATCGAGCAACGCGGCGATCGCGGCGTCCTTGTCGCCATCGGCGGGGCGCGCAATGACGCGGCCTGTCGCGGTCCGGGCGATGACCACCGCGCGCGCGGGCCTGCCCTTGGCATAGCCGACGGTGTAGCTTTCGATCGTTCCGGTCGCGTGTTCCTCCAGCCGCGCGGGCGCGGCTTCGGCATCGATCTCGGCCTGCATCGGGGCATGATCGACCGGGGTCCAGGCCTCGGGCGCTGTGGTGCTGTAGATGCCGACCGCTTCCTTCGACAGGAACCCGCCATTGGCGAGGATCAGGCCATAGCTGCCGGGGTCGGCGCGCAGCGTCTGTGTCATCGCGGCGATGGCGTGCATCGAATAATTGTTGCCTGCGCCGCCTGCAAACGGCAGCCCGCCGGTCAGCGTCAGCGCGGTTGTGCGTTCGTCGATTCCCAGCGCCTCGGCCGCCAGCAGCACCGCGACCGGGAAGCAGCTGTATATATCGTAATGCGCGATTTGGCTTGGCGTCTTGCCCGCGCTGGCGAGTGCGCCTTTCAGCGCCACCTCGATCGCGCGCGACCGCGACAGATCGGGGCGCAGGCTGACATTCTTGTCCATCGCCTCGCCGCTGCCGTGCAGGAAGAGCCAATGCGAACGCGGAACGCCCATCGCCTCGGCCTGACCGGCGCTGGTGAGGATCAGCGCCGCGCCCTGGTTCACCGCATCCTGCGCGACGTGCCATTTGAGATAGGGATCGGCGACCGGGTAGTTGCTGTCTGACGGTGTTGCGAGATAATCGGCGCTCATCGCCTTGGGGAATTGCGCATAGGGGTTGGCGGCGGCGACTTCGCTGAAATCCGCCCACAGTGCCGACATCTCAGCGACATGCTCGGTGCGGGTGCGGCCGAGGCGTGCGCGCAGCGCGTGCTCGAACAGCGGATAGGTGAGGATCGGCGCGCCGACACCGTTCCTGAGCTCGTGCCGGTCGAGCAGCATCGGGCCAAGCCCGCGATCTTCCATGTCGCCCGCGATGGTCTCGTTCCAGTCGAGCGTCACCCCCTTGCGCGCGGCGGTCTTGGCGGTGGCGATCGCTTCGGACCCCGACAGCAGCACGCACCGGGCCTTGCCCGCATGGATCTCGGCAGCAAATTCGTTCACCAAAGCCTGCGGGCTCTGGCCGCCGACGATCGAGTAGATCGCGCGGGCAGGCGTGATGCCCAGCCGGGCGGCGAGCCCCAAGGGCGGCTTGTCGCATCCGCCGGTGCCTTCGGGCACCATGCCCGGCGCGCTGTCGGCGAAATGGCGGACCACCGCGATGACATCGATCGCCGAGCGCACGGCATCCGCAACGCCGGTGTCGGCGAGTGCGGCCTCGGATGCGTGCTGCATCAGGCTTTGCGGGCTGGGCGCGGCTGCCGGATCGCTGCCGTCCCAGTGATCGACCGCCTGTCCGACACCGATCAGAACGGGGGTGTTGGGGGGAAGGATCATGGCATCGTCTCCATTCTTCTTTTGATTGGGTCCGTTCTCCGGCGAAAGCCGGAGTCCAGGGGTCAGATTGCAATGAAGCCGCCCTGGATTCCGGCTTTCGCCGGAAAACAGCTATGCAGGTGTTTCGCGATCAGGAACCACCCTCAAAACCGTCCGTTGATCCTGATCGCCATCGCATCGCCCTGCTGGCGGAAGCCGAGGACCGAGAGCGCCGCGCCCGCGCCGCCGGCGAGGCCGCCGAGCTTGAAATCGGCGGTGTAGCGACCCGCGCCGGTGATTCGGATATCCATCTGCTCAAGCCCGGACTGGCCCCTCAGCGGGATCAGCAGGTCGCCACCGTCGCAGCGCAACGTGCCGCTAAGCCCGCGTTGCAGCGAGATGCCGAACAGGCTCTGCTCGATATTGACCCGCACCGCGCCCGATGCCGCGCTGCACCGCGCGCCGACGAACGCGATGTTGGCGCCATCGAGCGTCACGCTGCGCAACGGCAGCGGCGCGAACAGATCGGCGGTGGCGATGTCACCGCTGGCATTGCGCATCGCGATGCTGCTGCCGCTTTTTGCAAGCTCGAACGCCAGTGGCGGCTGGCCGGGTACATCGGCCGCGCGTGTCATTGCCAGCAGCGTTTCGCCGCGTAGCAGCCCGGCAGGGGAAAGGCTGGCATCGAGGTCGCCCAGGGTCAGCCGGCCAAGCCGCAGGTCGCGGATGGTGCCGCTCCAGACACTCCCCTCGACAGCGCGCGCGCTGACACCGCGGCCGCCCAGCCCGCTCATGTCGAACACGATCCGCATCGGCAGCAGCACCAGCAGCGCCACGATCAGCACGACAGCAATCAGGACTGCCCGTTTGACGCGTCTGTTCATCCGCCGATCTTCGTCAGCCGTGCCGAAACTGAAACGGTGCCGTTGTCCATCCGACGGACAGTCAGCGTTTCGGGAACCACGCCACGGCGCTCGAGATCGGCCAGCCATGACAGGAACGCGGTCGATCGCGCCGATCCGATCGCGATTTCGGCGCGGTTCGATCCTTGTGCGGTGTTGGCATCGAGCGTGAACCCACGTTCGGCGGCCTCGCTGGCGAGCAGCAGATTGAGCGCGGCGATCGCCTCGGCCGGGCGCTTGTCGGCGGGCATTGAAAGCGCCTGCGTCTTGGCCTCGATGCGGCCTGCCTGCATCGTCGCTTCATAAAAGCTGCGCTTGGCATCGGTCGCAAGGTCGTACATCGGGCGGTAGATGCCGTAAAAGCCGACGATCCCCAACGCCAGGACGGCAGCGAAGCCGACCATGATCTGCTCGCGCCGCGACAGCGCGACGAACCAGTTCTTTGCTGCTTCGGTCACGGTGCTGGCACCTCTTTAATCATGGCGCCAGCACCGTGATATCGGCGACGGCCTGGCCGGTGGCATCGCTGCGCTGGGCGGCGGTAACGGTATAGCCATTGTTCTGCAGCGCGATCAGCACCGCGTTCAAATCTTCGACCCGGGGCGCGGCGATCATCGCGCCGATGATTCCGCCGGGTCGGTAATCGGCCTGGCGCAGGGTCACACCCGCAACGGGCTGCATCGCCGACAGCAGGCCTGCAAGCGGCACCGTTGCGATCGCGTTTCCAGCGCCGCGCGCAGCGAGCCGGGTATCGATCGCCTGTTCGGCCTGGGAAATATCGGTCGCCTCGGGCACCAGACGCTGCGCACTGGCGAGCGCGCGGCGTTCGGCAAGGTCGGCGCCCAGATAGTTCTTGCCGATCTCGATCAGCGGAATGGCAAAGCTGATCAGCAGTAGCGCACCCAGCAGCCAGGCCAGTGTCCGCCCTTGGCCGGTGCCCAATGCAAAAAGCGGCGTGCGGCGGGCAAAGCCACCCTGACGCAGGTTCAGCGGCGGATCGGCGAGGGCTGCGACCATTGCGGCGTCGCGTGCATCCTGATCGAGCGGTGCGGGCGGAGTCTCCCCCAGCAGCAACGCGCCTAGAGCCTCGTCCGGCGGAAGTACCAGATCGCCCAGACGGTCCACACCCAGATCGCCGAAGGTCGCGCTGACCGGCGTCTGGTTTGCGGGAAGCAGCAGCCCGACAGGTATCATCACATCGGGGTCAAGCCCGCGCAACGCCAGTTCGGCCATGTGATCTGCCAGCCGCGCGCGCGAAATCGTCGCACACAGGACTTGCATCGAATCTCCGCCACCCAACGCCCGGACGGCGACGAACAGGTCGCTTCCGATGCTGAGGTCTGCGGCACGATAGCGCGCGGCGGCCTCGGCCTGCGCGGCGCTCATATCGCCCATGTCGATGATGCGGATGACGGTATCGGCGGCGGGAATCAGCGCCATCACCGTGCCAGCGTCGGTATCCCTAGCGGCTGAGGGTGGGCTGAAATCCTGCCCTCGCGCAACGATATGACCGTCATCGGCGCGCCACCAATGCAGCGCGGCATCGGCAGACGCAGGGCAGGTGATGATCAGGCTGGACGTTGCCATGGGTCAATCAGGCCGGCCGGTTCGCCGAACGCGGGGCTGGAAGCGGGTCGAAGACAAGATCGCAAAACCCCCGAAAGGCGACAGAATCGAATGACGACAGCCCTAGACAATCGGTTGGGCCAAGTCACGGTCCCTTTGCAGCTGTGCTTCGTTTTGCGCGATCATATCGTTCTGTTCGGCCGCGAGCCGCTCTTCCTCGGCCGCCAGGCGCTGCCGCTCGATTTCGGCGGTCTTTTCAGCGGCCAGTTCCTCACGGCGGCGCGGGCTCAGGATTGCGAAGGCGGCGACCAGCAGCGCGACCGAGATCGCCTCGATGATCATCGACTGGGCGATGTTGGCGGTGATGCCGTCACTCATCAAGCCGATCGCGCGGCCAAGAAAGGCGAGTGCCACCATGCCTGCCGCGCCGAGCAGCCATTGGCGCTTGCCGGGGAAAAGCCCCACCAACGCCGCGATGCCGGTGCCGATGAAGAAACCGCCCATATCGGCGCGGATCGCGCTGGTTCCGGTCACGCCCTGTCGGCCGAGCTCGAACTGGGTGATGATTGACTGCGGATCGATCATGGCGCGCACGCCGATGATCACGAAAAGCGCCGCAAACCCGGCGACGAGCAGACGAATTACCCAGATCATGGCGGTTGTTCCTTATCCGTTGGCCCTCATCACCCCGTGTTATGGGCTTGGGATAGCTGTGTCCAGCACTCCCAGAAACGGTCCCGTGCACGTTTCGATCCCTGACCGGGCGGCACGCTCCGGCTTTGCGTAGGCCGTCTGCTGTCACTTTTGCTGGTTACGAGGGGAAGGTGATTCCGATAGCGTGGTGGCATAAAATCACGCGCGAAAAGCCAAGGAGAGCGGAAAATGGATCTGGGTCTGGCAGGCAAGAAGGTCATCATGAACGGTGGCGCACATGGGCTGGGCCTCGCTTCGCTCAGGCATTTCGCGCGCGAGGGCGCCGATGTCGCCTTCCTGTCGCGTGACCAGGCCAAGGTGGACGCTGCGGTCAAGGAGATCGACGGCTGCGGCACGGGCAAGGTGCATGGCACCGCGATCGATATCACTGGTGATGCCGAAGGCTACAAGACCTGGCTGAACGGCTGTCTTGAGGCGCTGGGGGGCTGCGATATCTTCGTCCATACCGCAAGCGCATCGGGCCAGGGCGCGACCGGCGACTGGCAGCGCTGCCTCGACATGGACGTCATGAACGCGGTGCACGGCGTGGAGGTCCTGACCCCGGCGCTCACCGAATCGGATTGCGGATCGATCATCTTCATGTCGTCGACCGCCGCGCTCGAGACCTTCGTCGCGCCCCAGGCATTCAACGCGCTGAAGGCCGCGCTGATCACTTATGGCTCGCAGCTGAGCCAGGCGCTTGCGGCGCAAGGCATCCGCGTCAATTGCATCTCGCCCGGCGCGATCGAATATCCCGGCGGCAATTGGGAGATGATCAAGGGCGTGGTGCCTGAGCTTTACGAAGGCACGCTCGCCAAGATGCCGATGGGCCGCTTCGGCGAGCCCGAAGAGGTCGCCAAGGCGATCGTTTTCGTCGCGAGCCCCGCCTGCCCGTATATGACCGGAGCGAATGTCGTCATCGATGGCGGCTTCACCCAGCGCGTCCAGTTCTGATCCGGAGACTGTTTTCATGAAGCTCTATCAATCGATCGGCCCCAACCCGCGCGTCGTGCTGATGTTCCTAGAGGAAAAGGGCGCGACGATTGATCGCGCATTCGTCGATATCATCGCGGGTGAAAACCGCCAGCCGGCGTTCACCGCGCTCAATCCGTTCGGTCAGGTGCCGCTGCTCGAACTGGACGACGGCAGCCACCTGTCGGAAAGCACCGCGATCTGCGGCTATATCGAGGAGAAGTTTCCCACGCCCGCACTGATCGGCAGCACCGCCGAGGAACGCGCGGTGACCAGCATGCTGGTGCGCAGGCTGGATTATGATGTCGTTGCCCCGATGACGATGGCGTTCCGGGGCTCTGAAGGCCTGCCGATGTTCCAGAGCCGGATGCGCTGCCTGCCCGAGGCCGCCGATGGCCTCAAGGCCTGCGTGCGCGATGGCCTCGCCGCGTTCGATGCCCAGCTGGCGGGCAGGACATGGCTGGCAGGTGATCGGTTCACGCTGGCCGACATCCTGCTCTATTGCCTGACCGAATTCGGCAAGCAGGTCGGCCAGCCGACGCCCGAGGACCTCGCCAATCTCGACGCATGGTCGGCGCGTGTCGCCCAGCGCCCGAGCGCGGCTGCCAGCATGAACGCGAAGACGGGGATTGCATGACCATGAGTATCGACCGCGAAAAACTGCTCGATATCTACACCCGCACGATGAAGGTCGCGCGGTTCGACGAGAAGATGCGCTCGCTGCTGATGAGCGGGAAACTCGCCACCATCTATTACACGATGCGCGGGCAGGAACTGGTAACATCGGCGATGATGGCAGCCTTGAACCAGGACGATTATCTCGTCACCACCTATCGCGGCCAGCACGACCAGATCGCCAAGGGGGTTCCGCTCGACCTGCTGATCGCCGAGATCGCAGGCCGCGCGACCGGTACCTGCAAGGGCAAGGGCGGGTCGATGCACATCACCCATCCCGCCACCGGGGTGATGGTCACCACCGGCGTGGTCGGATCGGGGCTGCCGATCGCCAATGGTCTGGCGCTCTCCAGCCAGAACAAGAAGGACGGCAAGGTCACCGTCACCTGCTTCGGCGATGGCGCGACCAATATCGGCGCGTTCCACGAGGCGATGAACATGGCGCAGCTCTACAAGCTGCCGGTGATCTTCTTCTGCCAGAACAACCATTATGGCGAGCACACCGCCTTTGCCGACCACACCAAGGTGGATTCGATCGTCACGCGGGCCGCCGCGTACGGAATGAAGGGCGTGAAGGTCGACGGCAACGATGCGGTCGCGATGTATGCCGCCGCAAAGGAAGCCGTCGACCGCGCTCGCGCCGGTGACGGCCCGACGCTGATCGAGGCGATGTGCTACCGGATGATGGGGCACTTCTTCGGCGCGGATTTCTCGTACATGCCGCCCGAGCATATCGAGGAAATGAAGGCGGAAGACCCGCTGCCCAAGCTCAATGCGCTGATGCTCGAGCACCAGTTCCCGCAAGCCGAGCTCGATGCGATCGTCGCCGGGCTTGAGGCGGAGCTGGAGGCTGCGGTCGAGTTCGCCTTTGCCAGCGCCTATCCGGACGCCGACGAAATCCGCAAGGACGTATTCGAAGAGGAGATCGCGGCATGAGCGACACCGCAACACTCGAAACCACCGCACCCCAGGCGAAGGTCAAGCAGATCACTGTGGTGCAGGCCTTGAACGCCGCAATCGACGAGGCGATGGCCGCCGACGAAGGCGTGATCCTGCTGGGCGAGGATGTTGCCGCCAAGCAGGGCGGCGGCGTGTTCAAGGTTTCGTCCGGGCTCAGCGAAAAGTACGGCGAGCATCGTATTCGTGCGACGCCGATTTCGGAGCAGGCGATCATGGGGGCGTGCGTCGGCGCGGCACTAGCGGGGATGCGCCCGATCGCCGAGATCATGCTGATGAACTTCGTTACCGTGGCGATGGACCAGATCGTCAACCATGCGGCCAAATTGCGCTTCATGTCGGGCGGGCAGACTAACGTGCCGATGGTCATCCGCACCACCACCGGGGTCGGCGTCGGCTTTGGCGGCCAGCATTCGGATATGCTGGAAGCCTGGTTCGCGCATGTGCCGGGCTTGAAGATCGTAACCCCCTCGAACGCTGCCGATGCCAAGGGGCTGATGCGCAGCGCGATCGAGTGCAACGACCCGGTGATCTTCATCGAGAACATCCTGTGCTACGGCCTCAAGTCCGACGATCCGGGCGCCGACTACCGGGTGCCTCTGGGCAAGGCGGCGATCGCGCGCGAAGGCTCCGACGTCACGCTGATCACCTATGGCCGCACCGTGCTCGATACGCTGGAAGTCGCAGAGACGCTGGCCGGTGAGGGCGTGTCGGTCGAGGTCATCGATCTGCGCACCATCGCGCCCTATGACGAGCCAACCGTTACCGCTTCTGTCCGCAAGACCGGCCGCGCGGTCGTGCTGCACGAGGCAGTGCGCAGCTATGGCACCGGCGCGGAAATCGCCTCGCGGCTGCACGAATCGCTGTTCAACGACCTCAAGGCCCCGGTACAGCGCATCGGCGGTGCGTTTTCCGCGGTGCCGATGGCGAGCGTGCTCGAACAGGCGTGGATCCCCAACAAGGACGAGATCACCGCGGCGATCCGCACGACGCTGGACTGGAAACGCTGATGCCGGCCGAAATCCGCATTCCCAAGCTGGGCATGAGCGTCACCGAGGTCACGCTGGTCGAATGGATGTTCGGTGACGGGGAGACGGTGGAGAAGGGCGACGTGCTCTACACTGTCGAGACCGACAAGAGCACCACCGAGATCGAAGCGCAGGACACCGGCGTGCTGCGCGTCACCGGCGAAGAGGGCGAGGCCTACAAGATCGGCGATGTGATCGGGACGATCGGGTAGGCGGGTTGCTGGGGCGGCGCTCTGCTCCGCGCATCCAGGCAGCGAGGTCTTCGGGGCCGATCGGACATACAATTCGCCCATCCGCCCCTGCGCTGTCGAGAAATAAGCTGCTATCCACGCAACGACCCCATGGCTGCCCTGCGCCGAGGGTGATAGGCTCCTTGCCTGCATTCCACCCGCCGCAAGGAGAAAGCCGCTGTCAGCCAGATCAGATCGCAAATCAATTTGTCAGGCGATTGCCGGAATTGACATCGGTCTGACTCACTTCGAGTTGGATGGAGCGCAGATCATTGCAGGTCCGTTAGCCACTTTGACGCCTTTTTGCTGGATTTTCATCCAGAAGATGCGTGACGAATATCGGATCGATTACGACACAGGCGTGATCGTCGCGGGCGATAAGCCAATGACCTTGGAGAGCCTCCAAAATGCCATCGGGGCGGAGGACTTCCTATGGAAGCACAACGTGTATCCGAAGGAATTTTCTCCGTTTTCCATCACGGATAAAAGGCTTCCGTCCGACAGTCTGATCTCCCGAATCCGCAGTTTCCTGCTGGAACATTCGAAACCTGAAGCAGAGGCAGAGGCGTTTGCGCGGGCGGGAAATACCGAGTTCCTGAAGGATTGTCGCCGGCTCAAGCCCAAGGCTTACAACCAGAAGCTGCTGGCAAAGCTGGAAGACCGCGTTCGCCTGCAGAGTTGAGGCGGTCGGCAGCCTGCCATGCAATTCCAGACTTCCTAACAGTGTGTGCCCAACACTGTGTGCCCAACATTTTGCGACTGCCCCGGACACCAGCCGCGCCTGGACCTTTGGGCTCAGGTTGAGCGGGGGTGGGTTTGGCATGGGTCCGGCAACCCGCAGTCCTAACTAAACAATCCCCGGATCGCGCGCCAGATCGGCAGCGGCGGGCGGCCGGCCAGGACACGGACCTTGTCGAAAAAGGTCGACTTGCCCGAGTAGAAGCGCGCGATCAGGCCATCGGGCAGCGTATAGAAGCGTTCGAGCACACGATAACGCTCATCGGGACCTGCCGCCTTGAACAGCATCTTGGTGAGCATCCGGTAGAAGCCGTCGGCCTCCCAGTGATCGAGGCTGGTCTTGCGGCTCATCTCGGCCAGCGCCGCGCCCGACAGGTCGGGCATCTCGGCGATATGCGCGGCAAGGCGCACCGCATCAGGCAGCGAATAGCCTGTAAGGCCGTGGAACAATGCCGCGCGCGTGCCCGCCTTGGCGACATCGCCGCCGGTCGATTGCCAGTATCCGCCGAAATCGCCGCCATACACCACCGGCAGCGCGCCGGTTTCGGTGCGGCTGACGCGCTCGATCTGCCAGCCCTTGGCATCGGCATAGGCGCTGATCCGCGCAGACAAGGCCTGGGTGTCGAGATCGGGGGTGTCGCTGTAATAGGTGTCCTCGACGAAGATTTCCATCGGGCTGATCGGCAGGCAATAGACGAAGCGATAACCGTCGATCTGCTCGACGGTCGCGTCCATCACGATCGGGCGGGTGAGGCCGTGCGGCTCGCTAAGGTGCAGCATCTGCCCCATGAACTTCTGCCAACCGCAGCGCAGATGGCGCACATTGCCACCGCCGCGCGCATCGATGACGCCGCCCGCCTCGATCCGCGCGCCGTTTTCCAGCACGACATTGGTCTGGCTCGCCGCCAGCGCGCGCACCCCGGTTACGATGTGGTGCGCGGGCAAGGTTTCGCGCAGATACTCGTCAAACCGGTCCGACAGGATCGAATAATAGCTCTCTTCGAGCGCGCGTTCGTGGCCCGGGAATTTCACGTCGTAACCACGCCAGCCATGGCAGACGAGCGGGGCGACCAGCCAGCGGTGCTTGTCGGCGACATCGGGCCCGAAGAACGACCAGATATGGTTGCCACCCAGCGATCCGCTCTCCTCGATCACCAGCACTTCCAGTTCGGGCCGCTTGCGGCGCAGCGCAAGCGCGATCAACCCGCCGGCGAGCCCGCCGCCCAGGATCGCCACATCGCATTTGAGAGTTTTGCTGGAGAGATTGCGCGGAGATTTCATGTCCCCCCCGCCCTAGCGCAGCCAGCGGCGAAGGGGAAGGGTGCAGGGACTGCTTTGCAGCGCAGCATAACCACGCTACAGCGGCGTAATGCTTGGATCCTCCCACATCGTGCTGTCCGCTCTGGCGATGACGCTGATCGTCGGCGTGCGCTATCTTGCGACCAGCGGCCTGTTTGCCTGGCTGACCGAAAAGGTGCGGCCGGGGCTGTATGGGGGCATGAAACCGCAGATTGGCCGGGAAATCCGCTGGTCGCTATATAGCACGGCGATTTATGGCATCCCCACCGGTATCGTTGCCTGGGGCTGGCAGAACCTCGGCTGGACCCGAATCTACACCGATTGGAGCGCGCTGCCGTTGTGGTATTTGCCGGTGTCGGTGTTCGCGTATCTGTTCGCGCACGATACCTGGTTTTACTGGACTCACCGGTGGATGCACCAGCCCAAATGGTTCCGGATCGCGCATGCGGTGCACCATGAAAGCCGCCCACCCACCGCTTGGGCTGCGATGAGTTTTCACCCGATCGAGGCGCTGACCGGCGCTTTCGTTATCCCGCTGCTGGTGTTCATCATCCCGATTCACATTGCGATGCTGGGGCTGGTGCTCTTCATCATGACGCTGATGGGTGTGACCAACCATATGGGCTGGGAGCTGTTTCCGCGCTGGCTTGTTCATGGTGGGTTGGGCAAAGGGCTGATAACGGCAAGCCACCATCAGCACCACCATGCGCGCTATACCTGCAATTACGGGCTATATTTCCGGTTCTGGGACAGGTTGTGCGGCACGGACAAGGGGCTGGGGGAATTCCCTGAAACGGGACGGCACACAATGGCGAAGGGTTCGGCAATCGATCCGGCCCGTTCGGCACATTCTGGGAGTTGATTACGTGGCACTGCTCAAGACCCTGGCGCTCGGCCTGGCCGCGCTGTTTGCCCTGCCCGGGGCCGCGCCGTTGAGCGATATCGATATCACCATTGATCATCTCCGCTCGTCCAAGGGACTGCTGCAACTGTGCCTCACCGCCAACGAGCGCAGCTTTCCCGATTGTGAGGATGATCCTGCCGCACGCCGCCTTACCGCACGGGCCAAGGACGGGGTTGCCCGGTTTGCTGGCCTGCCCGCCGGGCAATATGCGCTGGCGATCGTCCATGACGAGAACGGCAACAACAAGCTCGATACCTTTGCCGGAATTCCCAAGGAGGGCATCGGTTTCTCGCGCAATCCGAATTTCAGCTTCGGCCCGCCGCGATTCTCTCAGGTCCTTTTCGTAAACCAGGGGGCAGGGACCAGCCAGCGGGTGACGATCAAGTATTTCCTGTGACATGCAGGTCGCAACGCGGCTTTTGCGTTAACGAAATCTAAGCTCGCCAACCTTAGCCTTGCTCCAAAGCATCCTGCTGCACCTCTGCGGCTGGAGGCGATTACGGGGTGGTTCGATGGCCGTTGCAGAACGAAATCCGGAATTTGCGGCGCATCCCTGCTGGTGTGGAGGCATTCTGTCGTGAGCAATCTGACGGTGGCGCTGCATTACGGCGCCTTTGCCATCCTTGCCATGACCGCGAATCTTGGGATGCAATCGGCGATTCTGACGATCGATGACCGCGCTCTTATGTATTATGTCGCGCTCGCGGCCGGAACCGGTGTCGGACTGGTGGTCAAGTACATCCTCGACAAGCGCTGGATATTCGCCGACCCGAGCCGTGGCGTGGCCGCGCATTGCCGCAAGTTTTCGCTGTACACGTTGATGGGGGTGTTCACGACCGCGATCTTCTGGGCGATCGAAACGCTTTTCTGGTTTGCATGGAACACCCACGAGGCCCGCGTGACAGGAGCGCTGCTGGGGCTGGGGATCGGCTATTTCGTTAAATATCAGCTCGACCGGCGATTCGTGTTCACCGCACGCTTGGACGGTTCGATGGCGTATGCCGCTGCTGCCGTTCCGCGTGGCTGAGGCATAGGTCCCGACGCATCCACCATGACCGGACCCGTCTTTCATTCGCTCGCGACCAGCCGCCTGTTGCTCAAGGCCGTCTTGACCGTCGCTGCCATGCTGCTGGCTTTCGCTGCGGTTTCCTACCAGAGGTCGAATGACGCCGGCACTGAAGGCGTAGTGGTCGATTTCCACGCATATTACGTCGCAGGTTCGCTGGCGCTGGAGGGCAGGCCCGCAGATTCCTACGATCTGACAAAGATGATGGCGGCCCAGCGCGATTTCACCGGCGTGGACGTCTTCATGCCGTGGACCTACCCGCCGCCGTTTACGCTGTTCGTTACCGCGCTCGCGGCCCTGCCCCTGGGTCTGGCCTATGCGCTGTTCACGGCGCTGACCGCAGCGTTTTACCTGATCATCCTCAGGCGAATTGCGGGCGACGTTCTTCCCGGCGTGGTGATAGCCATATTGCCGATCATCATGCTTTCAGTGATGACCGGGCAGAACGGCTTCGTGACGGGCGGATTGGTCGGCATGTTCCTGCTGGCCTTCCTGCTTCGTCAGCCAAAGGCGGGCATCCCGCTCGGGCTGATGATCATCAAGCCGCATCTGGCCGTCGCGATCGCGCTGCTTTCGATGGCCGAGCGCCGCTGGCAGGCGATGTTTATCGCCACAGGCATAGTCATCACCGCGCTGTTGCTGCCCACAGCGGTCTTTGGCCTGGCGATCTGGCCCGCATTCCTCGACAGCGTGCGTGAATCGAGCCGCTTGCTGGCAGAAGGGCAATATCCGCTGTTCCGAATGACATCGATATACGCCGCTATTCGCAGCACCGGACTATCATCGGATGTTGCATTTGCGGTGCACGGTACGGGAGCTATGGTCGCGATCACATTGTTGTTGTACGGCTGGTGGCGAAACCTGCCCCCACAGATGCTGGCAGCAGCGGTCTGCGCGGCATCGCTGTTTATCAGCCCCTATAACTATGACTACGACCTGTGCATCCTTGGGGTGGGCGTTGCCTTCATCCTTAGCGACCTGCTCGATCGTACCCGGCCTCTCGAGCAGCTGGGCCTTCTGGCGCTGTTCTGGATCGGTTCGGGCTACGGGCTTTTCGCAGCGTTCTTGGGTGAGCGCGAAAACCCGGGGGTCGGCAATGAACCGTTGTCGCTGATGGCGCCGGCGCTGTTGCTGTTCGTGGTAATGGTGGCTTTGGTCATGCGCCGAGGCGTGCGTGAGACTTGGCCCGCAGGCGCAGTGCCTCCGATTCCCGAATCAGACGGACTGGCAAAGGCTTGATGCTTGCGAGTCGTTTGGGCGTCCAAGGACCCTACCAGATCCAAAGCGACGCAAAACGCGCCGGGAATGCCGATGGTTGCTTGGTTTCGAAGGATTTTTGAAAAAACCGTTTGACCCGAATCGGAGTGGTCCATATATGCCCTTTCACCGGACGGGACGCATCGTT
>NZ_BMGD01000006.1 GCF_014639875.1 Blastomonas aquatica
TATGAACGCAAACCATCCGATCAGCTGCTGCTTGAACCTTGTAAGCGAGGGGCCGTCCACATATGGGGCGTGTAGAAGGTCGTCACTAGCAACACACAATGGTATAGAAACTCAGTCGCTTGATGGAGATCAAATGCTGCCGGTTTGAGAAACCCTTTCTCACGCGCTGTGTTGGCCAAATCGAAGCGCTGCATGGCTACTGGAAACCAATCGTCAAAATACTCCCTTGCCATGGCCAGCGCCTGATCGGGCGTCTTGGGTTTGGGCGTATGCAGCGCCCGGTCATCCGCCTCGTGCAGTGCAATACCGTCCTTCGCTACGTCCATGAAGAAGTAGCGGCCATGCGCCAGTCCATCATTCACCTCCTGGAGCGTGTGGACGATGAAATTGACCGGCGTGTGCAGCGTCCGGTCAATGGCAAGCTCACGGATCAGCCGGTCTTCGAGCTTCAGCCAGTAATCCACGCGCTCAGTCAGCCGCTTGTCGTTGACGATGATCAGCAGATCGAAGTCGGAGCGATAGCCCTTGGCGGTGTGCGGCTCATCGACCCAGCCGCCGCGCGCATAGCTGCCGTAGAGGATCAGCTTCTCGATCCGGCCCTTCTTCTTCCACTGGTGCGTGGCAAGCGCGAGGGCGTCTTCGAACTCTTCGAAGATGATCTGCTTTACGCGCTCGAGCTCGCGCTGCTTGTTGGCCGGGAGATGATCGATGTCGGTTCGCATGGTCCTGTTTACCCTGTAGCTGCACGGGTCGATTGGCAAGGCGGAAGCGGGCGATCATCGCCAGAACTGCCACCACTTGTGGTGGCGTTCGTGCATATGCCGGTCGAGGATGCGCAGCGCGCCTGCAAAGTGATGCTCGACTTGCGCAACGGTGATGCCGTGGATTTTGCCAAGCTCCGCATAGCTAAGCTCATCGACGCGGATGCCGAGGAAGATCTCGCGCTGCATTGGCGACATATTATCGACGGCGCGCTCGGCGCGGCGCAGTTGCCGGCGTTCGGCTCGGGAAAGACGCGGGCTCATGCTGCGTCTCCCGTGAGGGCCAGCAGATAATCTGCGGCCTTGCTGGCCGCACTGGCGGCGCGGAAGATGGCCTTGTCATCTTCGCGCAGGACTGTGAGCCAGGATGCGATGTAATCGCTGTGGCGGACAGTCGGTGCAATGCCAAGTGATGCGCAGGTGAACGCGGCTGCCATTTCGGCAACAAGCTCTTCGCGGGCATAAGCCTGAGAACCGAAGCTACCCTTTTGATCGCGGTCCAGCCGGCTGGCATGGCCGGTCCAGTGACCGAGCTCGTGGAGCGCAGTGCGATACCAGTTGATCGGCTCGCGATAGGCGGCCTGTGGCGGCACCTGAACGAAGTCGTGAAACGGGCTGTAGAACGCAGCATGGCCGCCAATGTTGAACGTTGCACCGCTGGCGCTGATGATTGCATCGGCCTCGGCGATGGCGAGCACCGGATCGGTCGCAACCGGAGCTGCGGTCATGTCCTCGGGCAGACCTTCGCACTGGTCGATGTTGAACACCGTAAACCGCTTGAGGAAAGCAACGGTCCTGGCTTCGCGGTCTTCGCCGCGTGCCTGTTCGGCTTCTGCCTTCGGCGTGAAGCGGTCGGCATAGCAGACGGTGGTACCCTTCTCGCCTTTGCGGACATTGCCGCCAGCGGCCTTCGCCTGGCGGTAGGTCAGCCAGCGCTGGGAACCGTAGCCCCTCATAACTACTTCGGCCCACAGGATCAGGACGTTGATGCCCGAGTACCGCCGGTCGGTTGCTGCGTTGTGCGGCATGGTACAGCCGCAGAGTGCTGTGTCCCAGGGCTGGACCCAGGGAAGCCGTCCCTGCTCGAGCTCGGCGATGATGCGTTGTGTGACCTCAGAATAGAGGCTGTTGCGGGTGGTAGTGTTTTCCATGGCCTTGTCTCCTTCCATCCGGCCCCGGCCCGGAAGGGGCGCTGGGGGGCGGCGAGAAAGAGCTGGCAGCCACGCTGCAACGGACAGCGCGCATGCGCTAAGCACCGCAACGAAGAGGAGGACCCGCACCGCGGGTTGAGCGGTGGCCTGGCGTGGCTAGAGGCGATTGACGGCCCCCGGTGTCCCGCCCGAGCGGGGCAAACGCCGCAGCTTTGCTGCGACCGCAGATGCGCTGCTGAATGATGAAACACGATGAGACGCCGTGAGCAGAAATATTCTGCTTACGCTGCCGTATCCGGCGATCAGCCAGCAGCGCTCCCCTGCCCTATTGCCTGCGACATCATCGCAGGTGGCTCGATTGACGCGCAGCGGCACATCGCCAATCTCAGTCGCAGGCAGGAGCAGATCATATCACAGGATGGAGACAATGGCCATGGCATCCCATGCACCCGAAAGGTTCCTGAGGCTCAACACAGTGCTCGATCGCACCGGGCTTTCCAGAGCGACGCTTTACCGAAAGATCCAGGCGGGCACGTTCCCAAGGCAGGTCAAGCTCGCCGAGCGATGCTGCGGATGGCGGAAATCGGCTATCGAGGAATGGCTGAGGAATCCGATGTTCTACGAGGTAAGCGACTGACGATCAGGCAGCGTGGAAATCGAGCTCCGGAAGCAGTGGCAGGGGTGCAGGCGCAGCACGGTCGATCATGACGCCGCTGTATATTCCGACGGTGATCCATTCGACGGACCAATGGGAAACAACGCGTTGGTCTTTGATCCGCACAATGGCAGCGCCTTCGCGCGCTACGGACTAGGCACATCGCAGCTGTTCGTCATAGGTGCCCAGCAGCAATGGGCTATCGCTGATCCAGACAAGAAAGCGGTCATCAT
This sequence comes from Blastomonas aquatica, assembly GCF_014639875.1. Taxonomy (GTDB): domain Bacteria; phylum Pseudomonadota; class Alphaproteobacteria; order Sphingomonadales; family Sphingomonadaceae; genus Blastomonas; species Blastomonas aquatica. The sequence goes on from NZ_BMGD01000006.1 coordinate 2,801, forward strand.
CGTCAAACGGGACTTGCAGCACGGCCTCGATATCGCCGCTGGCTTGAAGGGGCGGCTACCCCGGCACACGCAAAATCGTGATGTTCATTGCAGAATCAACTTTCCTACTTAAGAACAAACATAGAACATGGCTCCACAGGAAGGAGTCTGCAATGATCATTATCGATGGATCGTTTCTGCTGGGCCTCGCTGCCGTCGTGTCGAGTCTCGGCGCACTTTGGCGAGCCGTCCGCAGTCAGGCTGCACCGCCATGCCAGCATCTGCCTGACTGCTCAAAATCGTGCAGTGCAAGGCGCTTTAGCTCGGAGAAATCGAGTGATTAGCCGGAATAGATGAACATAGGTTAAATTTCACCCGACATTCCAATATTGTGCACACGAATTTCAAGCGTTCAGAGTGAACGTCGCGCGCTGGCCATAACCTTGACTAAACAGACAATGGGAACCGACGGGACGCTGCGGTTCGGCGAATCCGAACATGCGATGCGGCACGGTCTAATGCCGCGGGATGTGTACTGAAGACATGTTCGATTCTGGTCGGCTTGTTGCCGCCAACCTCGGGCTCGAACGTGTCGGGTGAGACATCTCAATTCTTCCAATTCGGTTCCACCTGGCAGTCGCTCTGAGCAGACAAATAACCCGTCCGGCAATCGTGAAACTCTGACTGGCGTGCGAATACTATTCGTGAACGTCAAGAAGCGACCTGCCTGACGTTAACCGCCTTCAGGAAGCAAAAATCAGATCGGTTGAAGTGCCGTTTGACAGGACAGCTGACGGGGCGCAGGCTGTTCCTTACGGTATGTTGCAGGCGGGAGAAATTAAATGTCGTCGAACAGATATGCTCTGGCGCTCGTTTTCTGCGTAGGCCCGGCTTCAGTCGCGCTGGCACAGGAGAATGTTTCGCCTTCTCTGGTAGCTGCACCTGTCGCAACGCCAGCCGCTGCTCAAGCAGCGCCATCGGCCCGCTCCGTGCCGCCCAGTACGGTTCTGACCGTCTCGCAACTTGCCGAAATCACCTCGAAGCGTATCGAGGAAGGCGACAAGTTTCAGTTCAGCGTCGTTGCTGATGTCGTCGAGGGCGGAATCATCGCTATCCCGCGAGGTAGCCTGGTTCAGGGCACGATCACCTGGAAAACCGGTCGCGCAATTGGCGGCAAATCGGGCAAGTTCGAAGTGACATTCGATCACGTCACACTGAACGGAAGGAATTACAAATTAACCGGCCTTCACCGGCAGGAAGGTCGAGGCAACAGCGTCGGCGCGTTGCTAGGTTCTATGGTCGTATCGGGCCGTTCAGCAGTCATGCTGCCCGGCCAGATGGCTAATGCCATCACGGCAGAGCCAATTCCGTTTTGACGGCAATGTTCACCTGCCTGATAGGAACGTGCGCTTAGTCATGACAGCTGCCTTCGCTATAGTCGCCGATGACCCACGAGGTGGACCGTTCAAACCCGAAAAGGCAGCAATCCGGAATACTCCCATCCTGTCGGCCACAGACCTGCACGCGGCTTTCGGGCAGTCATCGGTTCAGCAAAAGTGGTATCAAGAAGATGAGATCCGGCCGTCAGAGAACTCAATCGACCCCTGTGAACGACTGGTCGAAAAGCATGGGGCGTGTATCGATTAGCTGCAACGCGTCTTCTATTGCGAGCCCCGGCGCGGCGATCAGCTCGGCTCTGGTTCGTCGGGGCATCGCATTCAGCGCTGCCTGCACATCGGGCGGCGTCAGATAACTCTCCAGTTGCGGCTTACCGACGGCAGAAACTAGGGCCGGGAGATACCGGAACAGCGCCAGCAAATGGGCCTGACGAAGACGAGTGGCTGTTGCTTCGCGGCCTTGCATCACACTCAGGGCAAATTCCTCGATGTCTTGCTGCTTTCCGCTAGCTTTAACGCGTTCAACCCATGAATGCGTTCTGGGGAACCCCATGGTCACGAAGTGAAGATAAGGGTCCTCGATTACTTTGCGACGCGAAGGGTCGGCACCGGCGAGATTAACGCGCGCCTTGCGCGCGTCGGTAGCCAGTCGCGCGCGGATGAACATTCTCGAAGTTTCAGCGTGTAGCAGATCTCCCGCCTGGTCGGTTTCCTCCAAAAGCCCTCCCCAAAGCTCGTAGTCGGACAGCCAATAGGCACAGACCTTATCATCTACGACAACATCGTCTTCGTCTTCTGCTTCAAGTCTCTCTAAGCCTGTATCATACAGGCATTCAGCGGCAATGTAGCCGGGATAGTCTGTCACAAACTCCAAGGGGTGCCTTGTTGCCCCTTCGAGAAGGACGCCCGATCCGGCCGCATTTGCGGCAGATTGCATCGCGCTGACATACCCGCTGCGATATTGGGTATCCGCATCTGCCTGGAGAATCAGAACGTCAGATGACCGCTTCCCACAGGCTGAAGCTATTTCAGTCGCTATACGCACTCCGGTACAGCGCGGTGGCACATAACCTCTGCGACTTTCATGACCGATGGTGACACGCCCCGCGTATCGTTTTTCAATATCATGCAGGATTGTGATTGTGCCGTCATTTGACCCGTTATCTACGACAATAAGTTGGACCTCAGGCGGGCGGTGATGCTCTGGCTGCAAAAGTGACTGGACCGCATGCTCGATATACCCCACCTCATTCAGGCATGGCATCACGATGAAGGTCAGCACGTTTTAACCTCACAAAAGCTCGCCTCCGGATCACAGTCGATTGGGACCTGCTTTTTTGTGCGAGACATCGCGGCTTCTGTGATCATGGACTATTCCTGTGCCGTTTCATGATCCGTTGGATGATTTCAGGCTGGGACACGTCAAAAAAACCCGCGTGCTCGGCAGCAATCCGGGAAGCATCGTTTGACTTGCGCATGTGAAGATAAATCGGGTCGTGCCGGCTTGCATCAGCCGCCAGCCGATAGGCTACCCGCCCTATTCCCTGGCCCTGAGCTTTGGCGTTAAGAAAAATCTGAAGTGATGCATGTACTCCGACCGGGTGTTCGTCGATGAGATTGACGAAAACTTCGCCTGCCCGTTTTCCATCGCACTGAATTTCCCAGTACTCGCCCTCATTCCCGTCGCCCTTTCCCTTTCTTGCCCGCTTCGCAATCAGCGTGATACGAGCTGCGTCGATTTTTGGGCCTCCCTTTGGTGGCACAATGACCTTTGGCTTTGAGGTCGGGCGGGCGGGCCTGCGCCTCCGCTGAACAGGCGGGCGCGGCTCCTCAGTCATAAAGCTCAGCCAACCCGGCACCAAGTCGCGCCCCTGCGGTGGCCCACATCTCTGCCGGGAAAAAGCCTGGTGAAAACGCTATTACTGCGTCCTCCACGCGGCGAAGAACGTCTGCGCCTTTTAACGCGGCGACCACTTCATCTATATGCGAGACGACATCTTGAAGGGGCGGGTCATGGCGAGGGTGGCGATCAGGCCAGTCACCGTCGCCATCATAGCGGTTGTTGAAGTAGTCCATGTCAACATGAAGCAAAACTGGCCCCGGGCCTATCCCATCGAGCCAGTCGTCAAGCTTGTTCGTTGCGCGATATCGCCCGGGCCCGGTGCCAATGACGGATTCAAGCAAGATTGCGGGACGGAGGTGCCCCGGACGAAGCAGGTCGTCCGAATAAGTGGAAGGCAAAAAAGCCCAGTCCCGGGTTTCTGTTACCTTGGGCGGCTGGGCGAGCTGCCGGACGTCACAGTTTGGAAATGCAAGCAGGAAGGGCGTCATAAAGCTCCCCATGCCTATCGCGCCACTCTCGCACGCAGCCAGAACAGTGTGTGGTAGCGTGACATCGAACGGCTGGTTCGTGATCATGTCAACCAGTCCGTCTTCAATCATATCAAGCCTGGGGGAACCAAGATCGCGATGATCGTCAAGGTGAAGAACTGTTATACGGTCGTCAGCCGTCACCCCTGCTCTCTTCGCCCACTCACTCCAGCTCAAAAGTGTCCATGTGTCATAAAGTGCCGTGAGCACTGATCCCGAACGTTGACGCGCGAGGCCCATGCCCGATAGCGGAATACTGTTCCAATCTGTGAGTGCCGCTTCAATCATTGGGTCGACATGACGGCGCGTGCCATCGGGCCATTCAAGCTTGATCTGCCAATAATCGCCAACGAGCGTCGCCGTGGCATCCTTATCGTGAAAATATTCCCGTAACCGGCCGTGTCTGCCGTGCAGGTCGTGCGGCAACAGGGTTTCAGGAATCAGCACGATCAGGCGACAAGCGGCAGTTGCCGCCCGCTGCTTTCCAGAATGTCGACCAGAGAGCGGCCCACCCTCGTCAGATCGCAGCTACGTAACGTCTCAAAAGCCTCGCCAAGATTTCGTTCGGTGTCTTCAAGTTGAGCAATTGCGCGGTTGTGAAGACGCTCCGGCCCGGCGTCCCGTATATGTCGCCAGAAACGGCGCAGCTCAACGAACACAAATGCTGCATGAATGAGTCCGGACACCGGCCTGAGATCCTCACGCCATGGCGAAGCTACCAAAGCGCCCGGTCTGGAAGTGGGATACAGGCGCTCGAGCAGATAGAGCTTCTGATGTCGATACTCGTGAACAAGGGAATCTGCGAGATCGTAGGCATCAATAAGACCGTCGCTCCGATAAATTGACACAAAAAGGGCGCCTGGAACGGAATCATCGCTGAAGGAGACGATTTTATCAGGATGAGCAGAAGGGTCCCGAATGAACTGGACAGCCGAACAGATACTACGCAGTTCTGCGCCAATTGAAGGTCGCCACTCGTCTATGATCGCTAATGCCTGCACTACGAGGTCTCTACCGTTAGCAGAGAGTTCCTCTGGCTCAAACACGATGCTTGTTCCGAACGGTTTGCGGAGCCACTCATCGGCTGCCCCCAGTTCGAGCCTCTCACAATCGCTTGCACGACCAAGGACCCAACCGAGATAGGTGTCATCAACATCTATCGGATTGCCATCCACATCGCGGACCTGTCGCCCGCTGCCAATCAGACTACGCGCCCTTTGCCAGCCAATTGTACCTGCCCGGCGGGCAACATTCTCGAGTACATCATCTTCGAAACTGTCAGGCCGATAGCCGGCGTCAGTCATTGCATGACGCAATCCGTCGAGATCTGCATCAAACGCAGTCTTAGCCAGTTCATTCATTATTGCTGAGCTCAGCTCGGCAAATTCAAAAGCCGCGATGTCGAAGCTGGCTGGTTCATCCGACCCTCGCATGCTTTCAACCAGGCTCTCATTTAACCGGCGAACCACATGCCGAATAATGGCCCGCATTTCAGTGCAGTACACAGTGGGGTTACTAAACCCGCCATCACGAAACCTATGGGGGACAGCTCCACCACCACAGATTTTGACCACATCACATTCGCGGCAGATTGGTGATAGCCCATCCATGGTCAGCAGATGGCGATGCAAAGCCAGTCGCGGGGAAGATGCAACTACTGCAATCGCGGTGTCATCAACCGTGCCCATCAGCCTGCTTGCCCCCTCGCCAGCAACCTTAAGAACATCAAGATCGTGCCATGTCCCGTCAGTCTCAAGTGTGATCAGACTGACGTCCCCAAAACCGAACGCATCCGTACCTGAAGAGAGCCCCGCAGCCCCATCAAGCAGCGCCTCGAACGTCCTTACTGCCAGCTGAGGATAGTGATCCAGCCACATGTCGAAAGCGCGGATCAACCACCGTTCATAAAGGCCCGGATCGGTAGCGCGACCGGGCGGGAGTGTGCCATGATGCGCATCCGGCAAAAGAAAATCAATTTTGGGCACTGCGTGGCGGTCAAAAAAATCGAGCAGGGTTGATGGGCAGACTGCCGGGTCGATGACCGCGATTACTCCTGCGAAAATTTTCGGACGTTGCTTCAACCGCTCAAGGGCGGCCAGGGCGCGATTGAAGCTCGATCGACCCTTGCGCGACGTACGGTGAAGGTCCTGAGCTTCGCGCGGCCCGTCCATGCTCAAAGAGACCCCGATGTTTTCGGCTTCGAAAGCATCGAGGGCGTCATCAGTGAGCAGCAGCCCGTTCGTCTGCAGACCTATGTCCAGCTGAGCCACCTCGCCGACTGCAGATCTTAATCTGACTGCCAGGTCGACAATCTGCGCATGTCCCATAAGTAAAGGCTCACCGCCATGGAATATCACGGCAATACGGCTCAACCCGGCTTCGCGAGCGTAATCAGCCAGTCTGTCTGCGAACGCATCCTGGTGTGCAACTGATAAATACCGCGGTAGCTTTCGCCATCCCTGGTCGGCATGATGATACACGTAGCAGTAATCGCAATCGAGATTGCATCTCGATGCTACCTTCACCAGGAACGACGTGATGGTCGCCCCGCTCATAGCGATGCCGTCCTAGGAACGATTGTGTCGGTGGTGCATCCGATCGTAGCTCGTGATCAGCTCGCTGGCTTTCGCACCTGTCGCAATACGTGCCTGGAGACGCTGAAGGGCCGGATTAACGGTCTTCGATTTCAAAAGACTCACTCGTACGTGTTCAATGTCAACTGCAGCCATGACGTTCTCCTTAGGGCGGTAGACTAAGTCTCCAGCCCAAGGTGTTCAACTGAAAACTCCATCCATTTTGGAGCAATCCTCGCTGTAGTGAATGTTACCTTTTGGCGCGCCCTTTAGGGCTGGAGCAATCCGGAATGCCGAGAAATATTTTCTACATTTGCCACCAGCATAGTACCCGGGAGCTTAGGCAGAATTCTGAAATTTGCGGCGCCGCGATCCTGAGGTATTTCAAACACGTCGATTGGTGTATTTTAGTTAGCATTCGTACCATGAATTTGTACAGGCAGTGAGGCCCCGGCCCCTGTCAACCTGGATGAGATCGCTGTGCCGATCGTCGGCATTGACGACACCAATCGGCCGCTTCTTTCGGCAGCAGGCGCTCATAGTTGTCGATGGGAATGACTGGCTCCAGGCAGAGTGCAGCCAAAGATCACTAAAGCCGCAACTTGGACATACCTGCTGGCCGCTACCGCTATTGGGAAGGTTGTTGAATGGCCGGTCCTTGCCACGATAGGTCTGAAGCCACATGTCGGCTTTCCGACAGTTGCTGCAGGGTATCCAATGGCCGCATGTGTGGTGGTTACCCGATCTCTACCAGTTGCCGCTTATGCCCATCTTCTCCAAAACGAATACTGCGCCCCGTGAAAAGCTCAATGAGCTTCGCTGCTGTGCGCGTGTGGTCGCTGATCTTCACGCTGGTGAACGCCCCGCCTCCTGCGATAGCCATTGGCAACAGCAGCTGATCCTGCAAATAGGGGCCGCAGAAGGCGCCTGACGCCTCGTAGCCAGCCATGCGCTTGCCCGCAGTCACCCCGATCTTCTCGGCAGACAGACCGAGTTTCCCGAAGCCCGAAACCACTTCGGCGACATGCTCGAAACCGGCTTCCAGCAGCAGGGCAACGCCTGGCCCCTGATCAGCGGGCAATTCGCGAACCGTGATGTCGTCGTCCGCCCAGCCGGGCACGTTCTTGAGCGCTGCCTTGCGGATACGCCTGGCAATATCGCCGTCGAGCGATGCGAACAGAACTGTTCCGGCGCGTGAAACTTGATCCCCCCGGGCGAGACACTCTATCCTGCGCAGCGGTGCAGGATCGATTTCGATCTCGATCCGTCCACCGCCGCGCGGGAAAAAGCCGTGCCGCTTGATGGTCGCCGAAACGCGCGGCCCCATCCGCTCGAAAACGGGCAGGAAGCAGCGCGCCATGAAATCGAAAGGCGGTGCCATCGCCGCATGTGTGCCGCCTTCGATCACGAGGCGCGAGGGCGCGCCAGCCAGCGCCAGCGGCACCAGCAACGTCTGGAGCACAAGCGCGGTCGATCCGGCGGTGCCCACCGCGAAGCGGTATTCGCCGGGCGACACCCGTCCGGGACGGAAGGTGATGCGATTCGAGCCGAGCTCGAGCCCTTCGCACTCCGCACCGCCCACCGCACAGGCGGCCTCGATCGCGGTCATGTGCTGACGCATCAGCCCCGGCTGATCGCGACCAGCGCGGATCTTCTCGATGATGAAGGGCTCTCCGGTGAGGAGCGAAAGCGCGCAGGCATAGCGCAGCACCTGCCCGCCGCCTTCGCCCTCGGAGCCGTCGATAGTGATCATGGTCATTCTTCTTTGTCTTCCAATGGCGACGCGAAGGGGTTTACCCCTTCACGCACACCACCTGCTTCAGCGTATGCACGATCTCGACCAGATCAGCCTGTGCGGCCATCACTTTCTCGATCGGCTTGTATGCACGCGGGGTCTCGTCGATTACGCCTTCGTCCTTGCGGCAGGCGACACCCGCCGTGTCGGCGATATGCTCATCGAGTGTGACCAGCTTCTTCGCCTCGGTGCGTGACATGATGCGCCCAGCTCCGTGCGAGCAACTGTCGAAGCTGTCGGGGTTGCCCAGCCCGCGCACGATGAAGCTCTTGGCGCCCATCGAACCCGGGATGATCCCCAACGTTCCCTTAGCAGCACGCACCGCACCCTTGCGGGTGACGAGCACGTTCTCCCCGAAGTGGTTCTCGCGCGTCACGTAGTTGTGGTGGCAGTTCACCGCTTCGCACGCCGCCTCGAAGGGCTTGTCGATCTGCGACCGCAGGGCGGCGATGACATGGGTCATCATGACCTGGCGGTTCAGCCGCGCAAAGTCCTGCGCCCACTCGACCGCCTCGACATAGTCGTCGAAGTGGTCGGTCCCTTCCGGGAAGTAGGCGAGGTCCGCATCGGGCAGGTTGATATGCCACTTGCGCATATCCTGCTTGGCGAGCTCGATGAAGAACGTTCCGATCGCGTTCCCCACCCCGCGGCTGCCGGAATGGAGCATCACCCACACGGCTTGCGCCTCGTCGAGGCACAGTTCGATGAAGTGGTTCCCGGTCCCGAGCGTGCCCAGGTGGACCAGATTGTTGGTGCGTGCGAGCCGCGGGTATTTCGCCACGATGCGATCGAACCGGCGCACCAGCGTCGCCCATCCTTCGATCACCTCTGACGGCGGATCACCCCATGCCCCCTTGTCGCGCCCGCCACGCCCCGAGGAACGCCCATGAGGCACAGCACGCTCGATTGCGGCACGGATGCCTTCGAGATTGTCCGGCAGGTCGCTTGCCATGAGCGAGGTACGTGCGGCCATCATCCCGCAGCCGATGTCTACGCCGACAGCGGCGGGGATGACTGCGCCCTTGGTCGGGATTACCGAACCCACGGTCGCACCGATCCCGACATGCACATCCGGCATCGCCGCGACGTGCTTGAAGATGAACGGCATCTGCGCCGCACGAGCAAGCTGCGCGCGCGCCTTGTCGTCCACCGGAACGCCGCGGGTCCATGCCTTGATCGGCGCGCCACCTTCGACTTCGTGCAGTTCGTATCCGGTCATGGTCATCGCTTCGGTTCCTGCTTTGGCAGTCTCCTGGGGTGGCCGGCCCATTCCGGCCACCCCGACCGCTCGCTGCCGGGCTGTTTGACGGACCCGGCGCTGATAGCGTTGCAGCGACCGTGCCAAACGACCCGTATGTTCGATTGAACTGCGTATATGACTGTAAAATAACGACTTCGTGCACTGTGCTCGTATGCAGCCATTTTGGCGCAACCTGCAATTCCTTATCGCACCCTATCGCTTTTTATCCTACAGTATAGGCATGGCACGCACAACGGTGATCGGGTTTCTGGGCAGCACGCTGGATGGCAGCAAGCGCGATTCCTCGCGCTGGCACAAATGGCGTCCCACCGTCGGCTTGTGCATGCACCAGGACCTAAGGGTCGATCGCCTCGTGCTGCTGCACGGTGCAAAGCATGCCGATCTCGCCCATTTCGTGATCGCCGACATCGCCTCGGTCTCGCCCGAGACAGAAGTTGTGCCTCATCTGGTCCAGTTCGACGATGCCTGGGATTTCGAGGAGGTTTACACCGGCCTACTCGATTTCGCGCAGGGCTTCAGCTTCGACCCCGAGGCGGAGGACTATCTTGTCCACATCACTACCGGCACGCATGTCGCGCAGATCTGCCTGTTTCTGCTGGCCGAAGCGCGCTTCATCCCTGCCAAGCTGCTTCAGACCCAGCCGCCGCGTGGAATGCCTGACCCGGCGGGAACATGGAATGCGATCGACCTCAACCTGTCGCGCTACGACAGCATTGCCCGCCGCTTCGCCGAGGCGCAGGAAGACAGCGCTGCGCTTCTCAAGAGCGGGATTGCGACGCGCAACGCGGCCTTCAACCGGATGATCGCCGAAATCGAGCGGGTCGCCACACGTAGCGCGGCTCCGATGCTGCTGATGGGGCCGACCGGCGCCGGCAAGAGCCAGCTCGCCCGCCGCATCTACGAGCTCAAGGCAAGCCGCCACCGCCTTTCCGGCCCCTTTGTCGAGGTCAACTGCGCGACTCTCAAGGGCGACGGCGCCATGTCGGCGCTGTTCGGGCACCGCAAGGGGGCCTTTACCGGTGCCATGACGGAGCGCGCCGGGCTTTTGCGCAGTGCCGATGGCGGCATGCTGTTTCTCGACGAGATCGGTGAGCTTGGCCTCGACGAGCAGGCGATGATCCTGCGCGCGGTCGAGGAAGGCCGGTTTCTGCCGCTTGGCGCGGACAGGGAAGTAACGAGTCGCTTCCAGCTCATCGCGGGGACCAACCGTGAGCTGCTGGCCGAGGTGACGGCAGGACGGTTCCGCGAGGATCTGTTCGCGCGGCTCAATCTTTGGACCTTCCGCCTGCCCGGCCTTGCCGAACGGCCCGAGGACATCGAGCCCAATCTCGACTACGAGATGGACCGGTTCGCTGCGGCCCAGGATTTGCGCGTCACCTTCAACAAGGAGGCGCGAGAGACCTATCTTGCGTTCGCCACAAGCGCCGCGGCGACATGGCAGGGCAATTTCCGTGATCTCTCGGCCAGCGTCACCCGTATGGCGACGCTGGCCCCCTCCGGTCGGATTGATCGCGAGACCGTTGAGCAGGAAATTGCGCGCCTAAAGTTCCTATGGTCGAATGGGGCATCGTCCGAGCCTGACGTCCTTGCGGAGGTGCTGGGCGAGGAGGAACTGACCAAAGTGGATGCATTCGACCGCGCGCAGCTTGCGGAGGTGGTGCGTGTCTGCCGCCGGAGCGCCAGCCTGTCGGAGGCAGGACGAACCTTGTTTGCCGCCTCCCGCCAGCGGCGCAGCTCGACGAACGACGCTGATCGCTTGCGCAAGTATCTCGCGCGATTTGGGCTGAGCTTCGATCGGCTGCTGCTTTACAAATGACCAGATTTGGGCCGGTTGTTGAAGGGCAGGTCCTAGCTACGAAACGGCCGAAGCCGCATGTCGGCTTTCAGGCAGCGGCCGCACGGCGTCCCATGGCTACAAGTGGGTGGATATCGGAATGGCGGCTCCCCGGATAGCTGCTTCGCCGATCGCTGCCCACCGAGAAGGCTTCACCTGCCTGTGTTGCAGAGCGTTGACCGCTCAAGGGCGAAATATTTTGACGTCGGATAATGGCGTGATGCACGTGCGGTCCTAAGGAAGCCGCAGTTATTATGCCGGTCACAAGGGGTTCAAACATGAAGGGTTTCGCTGCGCTGTCGCTTATCTGCCTTGCATCATTTCTCGGAGCCGCGGACACCAGCGCGCAGGAGTTCAGTCCTCGCGAGTATCGACGCGAAATCGAGAACCCAACGCAGGTGGTGGTTCTGGGAACCACGCATCTGAGCGATGCGGCGGAAGGATGGGACCCCAAGGTCCTCGACCTTCTCTTGGACCGGCTCGCATCCTTCAAACCCGATGTCATCACCATCGAGAACCAGCCGGGACCTACGACCAGCAAGCTATGGTCCTATCGCAGTGTCTATCCTGAGGCGGCTGCCGCCTACGCCGGGCGTGCGTTGTTGATGTCGTCGATCGCCGCACTGTCGCTCGACATGGATATGCCGCAGGCCGAAGCCGAGCTGCGGAGGCATCTTGGCAAGGTTGGCGAGAATCCGACGCCCGCTGCGAGGCGCCGGTCGACCGCGCTGTTCGCCGCCTCGGGCGATCCTTATTCGGCCTTGGTGCAATGGTGGCGGCTGCCCTCCTCCGAGCGGGTTCCCGGCGATGGTGTATCGCGCCGGTTGGCCGCGCTGCTGGAGGAGCTGGGGCTGGAACGCGAGGAGGGGGTAGTGCTTGCCGCTAGCCTCGCCGTGCGGCTCGGGCTCGAGCGCGTCTACCAAATTGATTCGCAGGAGGACGATGTCCTCACACCGGAGGAATCCGATGTGTTTTTCCAGAAGGTCTTTCCAGTTGTGGCAGAACGCTACAACGCGGACCCTGCTGCGAAGGAGCGTGGCAAGATTGAGAACATGACAACGCCCGAAGCCGCCCTCGCCGCCTATCGGAAGCTCAACGACGACCGGATCGAGCGCCGTCTTTCCGAGATCGAATGGCTGGGGGCGATCAAGGAGCGGACCGAGGGGAACGTGGGACGCAAGCGGGTTGCTGCCTGGGAATCCCGCAACCTCAGGATGGCCGCTAACATCCGCGAAGCCAGCGCGCGCGCTCCTGGTGGACGTGTTCTCGTCATCGTCGGAGCCACGCATAAGCTTTGGCTGGAAGCCTATCTCGGCATGATGAGCGACATCGAGATCGTTTCGACGGACACGATCCTAAGATAGATCGCGTTCACCTGCCGATACCGTCTTCGTCCGCAAAGGGTCGTTTGCCGAACGGCAGCTTTTTTCTCGCACCTATCACGAGCGGACATAGCAACGATTCAACTCGCGCTACGCCGAACGCTTCCGGTAAACCAGCGTGAGATTGTTGGCTGGCATTGCGTGGAGGCTGGTGCGCGCGAAGCCATGGTCCGATGCTACGCGATCCATGTCATCAAGGTGGCGCAGGCCCCATGCCGGGTTTCTCGCCCTGAGCGAGTCATCGAACGCAAGATTGGAGGCTGCCGTCTCCACGCCCCGCTCGAGATACGGCCCATAGAGAATAATGGGCGCCCCCTCAGCGAGCACCTGGGCGCAGCCCTTGAACAATCCCAGCGTCGCATCCCACGGGCTGATATGCACCATGTTGATGTACGGCAGGCTCCTGCGGGTCCGCTTTCAGGACCTCGAATCTGTCGCCTGGATGACCGAAACTGGGTGGAAAGCTGCCGTATCGTCAGAGTCGGTCTAGGAACTTATTGGTGGTTTTGTCGTAGCAGAATGCGGGCGACGGACGATGAATGAGAACACCGCGTCGCAACACGACAATCACTATGCAATGTTTCGTTTGTCCCTCGAAATAGAACCCTGCTGTCTCATCATACCGATCATAGGTTTTGCGTTCTTCTGGATCGAGTCGACGTAATGCGTCATCTAATATAACTGTGTCGATATCACCACCAATTCGCAGATCATCCAAACGAACGAACTTCGAGTCTGCGGAGCTGTTCGACGAACATGAAATCGCCATTAGCGCGACGGTTAGAGATAAACAAACTCGCATCCTTCACTTCTGCCGCAAGATTCTGAAGTCAGCAATGGGGTCGGCAAAAGAATTTCCGGTTTTGGCGACATCGCTGCGTTAGCTGCCTGACCAGTTTTGGATGCGCGCCGATCCGGCGTAAGCGACCGATTGTGAGCAGATTCTTGAACGTCCGGTCAAACACTGGTGATCTTTACACGGCATCGCCGGCCGCACTTGGTGGCTCTGGTCTGTCGCCCTTGCTTTGGCGGTCACTCTTTCCTGAAAGTTCGGCACTTTCACGCTTCAATGGCCGCGAAACCGGACATACTTCCTGCACGTAGGAATTGAGTGTGTTGACGAGGTTCTCGGGGATCATGCGGTAATAGACAAATTGCCCGCGCTTCTCGCTTGCGATTAGGCCAGCGTTTTCCAGGATCGAGAGATGTTGGGAAACCGCGGGCTTCGACATGTCAAAGCGCGCGGCGATCTCGCCCGCGTTCAGTTCGGCCTCCGATAGGTAAGCAAGGATCTTGCGCCTTGGCGTCGAGGCGAGCGCTTCGAAAGTTTTCTGCATGGTCCTATTTAAGGAATAAGCTAATCGCTTGACAAGCGCTTTTAGACGATTAAGCCATAAGTTAAATACTTTGTGTAAGGGAGTGGCGAGTGGAGATCGAGGGCGACTTGGTAGACCGTTGCCGGGTAAACAGCCTCGTTGAGGTGCCCGGCTGCGAGCCTGTCCACGGATTGGTGCGCTGGGACCCGGTGCATTCGGTATGGAACGGCGGGATGCTGAGCGCATCACTTGTGCTTGGCCCGGTGTTTCTGACTTGGGACGCAGTGTTGGCATTCGTGATTTTGACCGGTGCCTCACTGTTGCTGGGGCACAGTGTGGGATTTCATCGCCGCCTGATCCATCGCAGTTTTGCCTGCCCGCTGTGGCTTGAGCGTGCGCTGGTCTGGATCGGCACCTGCGTGGGCATGAGCGGCCCCTTGTGGATGATTCGCACCCATGACCTGCGCGATTGGGCGCAGCGAAATCCGCAATGCCATGATTACCTTGCGCATCGCGGTGGGATGTTGCGGGACTATATCTGGCAGGTCCACTGTCGCCTGATACTCGACCATCCTCCCGGCTTCGATCTTGGAGGTGCCGGGCGCGACCCATTCTATCGCTTTCTGGAACGGACATGGATGTTGCAGCAGTTGCCGATTGCCGCGCTGCTGTTTCTGCTCGGTGGATGGGGTTGGGTGATCTGGGGCGTTTGCGTCCGGGTGACGGTATCGGTGACCGGGCACTGGTTTGTGGGCCATCTAGCCCATACACGAGGGCCGCAAAGCTGGCAGGTCGTGGATGCAGGTGTGCAGGCGCATGATGTGCCATGGGCCGCCATCCCGACCATGGGTGAGGCTTGGCACAACAACCATCACGCCTACCCCGGTTCAGCGCGGATTGGCATCCACCCTGGCCAGTCGGATTGGGGCTATGCCTTCATCTGCCTCCTTCGGCGCGCGGGTCTTGCTTGGGATATCGTGCTGCCGGAGCAGCTTGACCGGGCCGAGGCGATCAAGCGCGTCGCTTCGCCGCCTAGCAAAGCCGCGGAAGGTCTGACGGAGGCCCGGACATGAGCGCCGGTTGGCCCGAATTGGTGCGGCGATCGGCCTATTCTGCAGCGTCATTTGCCCTGATCGCCAGTCAGAATCTGGTCGCCTGGGGCGCGATAAAGGCTTTCTCCGTTGAACGAGTGCTTGATGTCGAATTCTGGCTGACGCCGCTCAGTAGTGCGATGTCGATATCATCTTTGCCGCCGATCTGGGGCGCCGTCATCTTCGCCTATTCCTTGCTGGTGGCGTGGCTGCTGGCCTTGATGTCCTTCCAGCTGGCGCGGCGGACAAACCGGGGTTTCATCCTCGCGGTGGGCAGCGTCGTCCCGGTACTGCAGCTGGGAGCCATCCTGCTCAACGCGGTGCTCCCAGCGCGCAAAGCGGTTGATGAAATGCAGCAATCCAGAGCGACCTCGGCGAAAAACGTCACGATGGGACTCATTGCCGGGATCGCGCTCGTCGTACTTGCGGTGCTGATTTCTGCCGTGACCTTTGGCGCCTACGGTTATGGGCTATTCGTCATGACTCCCTTCCTCGTCGGGATAACGTGCGGTTACCTGGTGAATGAGCAGAGCGACCTTGGTGCATCGACCACCATGAAGCTGGTGATTGCGGCAGCGGGTTTGGGAAGTCTGGCCCTCGTCGTTCTCGCCCTTGAAGGGATTGTCTGCATCATCCTCGCGGCACCGCTGGCAATCCCTATCGTCATGCTCGGCGGGGTCATAGGCAGAGGGCTAGCGATCGCACGCCACAATCGGCGCACCCCGCTCGCCAGCGTCGCCATCTTGCCGATGGTCTTCATGCTGGAGGCTGCCATGCCGCCCGATGCGCCAATCGTAACACAATATGATATCGAGATTGCAGCACCCGCGGAACAAGTCTGGCAGGCGCTGATCAGTTCGGAACCGATCGCTCCAGTACCGGGTCTTCCCGCGCTGGCGGGCCTCGCTTATCCAATCAAGGGCACGCTGAAAGATGAAGGGCTCGGCGCAACTCGCATGGGCGTGTTCTCGACCGGAACGGCAATCGAGGTCGTGACCGAATGGGAACCGAACAGGTTGCTGGCTTTCAGGGTCGAGGATGAAGCGCCGGCAATGGAGGAAATGAGTCCCTATCGCCGTGTGCATGCCCCACATGTTGAGGGCTATTTCACCACCGGCGAAACGCGTTTTGTGCTGGTGCCGCTGGCGGGCAACCGCACCCGGCTGAAAATCTCTTCAGAACACCGTCTTCGGATTGACCCCGTGCCCTACTGGGAGCCGATCGCGCGGCTTACCATCCACGAGAATGTCAGCCGTGTGTTGACCGACATCAAAGCCAAATCCGAACTCGACCACACCTGAAAGTGATGCTCTTTAGGTACTATGGCTTGCTCCGCTGGAAGCCGTGACGGTCTACCAAACACTTGAGAGAAGGCTCAAAAATGTGACCGCAGGAATCACCGTTTCTGTACTTAGCTGGTCGTTCGTGCAAACGATCTATTCAGTCTGGAGTGTTGTTGCTTGCTGAAGCTCTTTTCGAGAAAAGGGCAATTTCACGGTAAACCTCTCGCACCGTTTCGAACAGCGAGTGAAAATCACAATGCGAGATCGGTGCATGGCGGAAAATGCCGTATCGATTCTCCGGGTGCATTGTCATGATTCTATCGTCATAGAACTCTTCAAAGAAGCGCATGCCCGACTGATCCTCATCAAAAAGATGGTGAACGAAAGCCTGGGCGTCATATGATGATGGGTTGGGGTTGCCCATCTTTATAAGTTGTCGCCGAATAAGCGAGAATAGAGCATCTAAAGCTACGTAGAGGGGGTAATTTGCTTCTTCCGCAAGCTCGAAGTGCATCGCAATCATTCGAGACTTTAGCAGGGCATGAAGTCCCCGCATCATAAGATCGTCGTCCCTGCTAACCGCTGAAAATACGTCTGCTAGTTTTGTAAGGCTCAGCGGTAAATGATGATACTCAAATGGGGCTCCTTCGCTCGCCACAATCGGTGGCGAGGTAGCAAAGCGGCGCATCCCCTCGATTTCCGCTTGCAAAGCTCCTCCCGCCTTTCGTAGGAAGTCATGGTCGTGTAGCGGCCCGTTGTATTCGACGGCGAAAGAGTCCGACACCGGGTACGGAGCCACGACACCTTCGTCTAAGCCAAGAGCCATAACCATAGCGGAGAGGAATCGAACTTCGACGTCCGCGAGGTCATCGAACTCGGTATAGTATTCCCGGTCTTTTGCATTTGGAATGTGACGGCACGCGGTAAACATGATGCTCTCGGTTTGATGGGCTACGGCCTCCACCAAGCGGATCGGGTCTGCCCAATACCGGCCAAATGGAGACATTGGCCGTAGCACGACGTGAGGTCGGCCTTTCCAGTGAGGGACGTTACGCAAGGTCAGGTTCACCAGCACAGCTTGACCTGTCCTACTTCAAAAGTCACGCGAACTATCAAACGCCGATTTGCCTGATTTCCCCTGCGCGCCTCCGAAAGCAAGAAATCGCCAACCTCAACGGGCATGGTTTTCAACGATCGGGGCTACCGGGCAAACGGCCTACGCTCGGTCTTAGGAACAGCTGCCGCAAATCGCGGCCATCTCGATAACCCGCTAAGCCCCATACCCAGCTACGATTGGCAAGTATGTCCGCTTTCAGGCAAACGGGGGGCGAGCTACAATGACCGATATTAGGGCGCAAACCTGACTGGCCGCTCTGGAGCTTCCGTTTAGCAGTCTCTGCAGAGCAGCTATTCGCAGCAGCTGCCAGAACGGCGTGCTATGGGTCGGGTACGGGCGCCGACCGCAAACGCCTGATATATTAGCATGAGCTGTGCAGCACCCGCGCAACCGCCGACATCGTACCCCTTTGGCATCGAGCGCGCGTATCACGTAGCGCTAATCGTTCACCGACGTCGCGAACCCCAGCGACTTTTAGTTACTGCGTCGCAATAGAACCAATACTGGTCCAAACTCTCATCTCAAGAGACTTTCCCGTAAAAACCTGGGCTGATAAGCTATCCTAGCTGTCGCCATCGCTAGATCGCGGGCTGCGGTAACAGCAGCATAATGATGGGATAAACAGAGGCACATGGTGCATCAACCATTCGGCGATTCCGGACGGGAACCGGAGATTGCCGATCTGAAGGGGTGGCTTGCAGGGTCGACGTGTCGGAACCGCGCCTGCTGCCGGGTTTTTGAACGTGAACCAATGGCACCTGACACAGGAGCTGTCGCAGGAGATTTCCTGCGCGACGGATGAAGTCGCTCTCTTTGCTGCGCTGGAAAAGGCGACAGCGCTGATGGACTTCGATCATTTCGCACTGACATATGACCGACGAGGTCTGTCGGAGCCCGGCAATCTGCTGGTGCACAACTACCCTCAGAGTTGGGCCACAGTGTACAACGGGTTCGATCTTGGCAAGGCCGACCCGGTGCGCCGAGCCGGCGAGCGCGCGCTAACCGGGTTCAGCTGGCGCCAGCTCGAGCACTATATTCCGCTGACCACCGGGGACAGGCAGATGCTGGCGGTCGGCCGCGAAAATGGCCTTGCCGATGGTTATACGGTGCCAAGGCACCTCGTCGGCGAAGCGAGCGGGACCTGTACCTTCGTCATCGGCTGCGAGCGGGATATGCCTGACTATGTCCTTCACTGTGCCGAAATCGTCGGCGCAACCGCCCTGGCTGCCGCACGCAGAATCAGTGGATCAAAACCTGTTGATCCAAGGCCTGTTCTGAGCGAGCGGCAACGCGAATGCGTCTTGTGGTCGGCGCGTGGCAAGACAGCAGGTGAAATCGCAGCAATCCTGGGAATCAGCGAGGAGACGGTAGTCCAGCACCTCAAAAATGCCCGCGAACGATACGATGTGCACGGCCGCCAGATGCTGATCCTGTGCGCGCTGTTCGACGGGCTCATCGGGTTCTCCGATATTTTCGACTGGTGGACGCCAGCCTGAGTGCCCTGCCAGTCCGGGGAATCCTGGTGGAAGCGAATTCGCTGCCTCTGAAACGGCGGGCAGCGGCGGAACACCCCATCCCCTGAAACTGGTATACCAGCAAATGCGCGGTCGTGGTCTGTCTGAAGGACAACAGTCCTCAAAGGAACAGCCATGATCAATGTCTCCGCCCGGGTTCAGCCTTCATGCCAGAAGGAGGCCATGCGCGCCATGTTTGCCGCCCGAAAGCAGGTGTTCGTCGACCTGCTGGGCTGGGATCTGCCGGTGCTGGAGGACAGGTTTGAGATCGATCAGTTCGACACACCTGATGCACGCTACCTGATCCTGCTCGGCGCCGAGGGACAGCACCGCGCCTCGGCAAGGCTTCTGCCCAGTACAGGCCCGCATATCCTCGGCGATCTGTACCCACATCTGTGCGACGGCGAGGTGCCAAGGGGTCCTGCCATCCTGGAGATCTCGCGGTTCTGCCTCGACAGGGACCAGGATTCAGCGTCGCGCCTGTCTGCGCGCAACCAGCTGGTCACGGCGCTGGTCGACCATGCGCTGCGCGAAGGCATCGGCTGCTACACGGGCGTTGCCGAACTTGGCTGGCTGGCGCAGATCCTGCGTTTCGGCTGGCATTGTGAGCCGCTGGGAGAACCGAAGGGCGACATAGGATCAAAGATCGGAGCCCTTTCGATCCGGATCGATAACGAAACACGCGCCAGTCTGAAGTGCACGGGAATTTATGCCCCCCTGTCACTGCAGCTCGTCGAGAGCCGGGAGCCTGTCGCATGAGCACGATATCGTCCGAACAGCTGGCCGCTGCGCTGCTCGATACGGGCTTTTGCATCGTGCCCGATCTCATTCCTCGCACCACGATCGATGCGCTGGCTCACGATCTGGACCGTGTGTTCGCTGCCACGCCCTTCGGCCAGGGCAGTTTCTATGGGTGCAGGACTAAACGTTTCGGTGGCCTCCTCAGGCGATCGGTTCATGCTCACACGCTCGTGCTCGAAAAAACCATCCTCGGGGCAGTGCAGGCTATCCTCGGCGAAGCCTGCGACCGGATCCAGCTCAATGTTGCTCAGGCGATTGAGATTCATCCGGGAGAACTGCGCCAGTTCCCCCATCGCGACCATGACATGTGGAACGGTGAGAAAGGCACGAATGAATATCTCGTCAATGTGATCTGGCCGCTGACACCGTTCACCGCAGACAATGGGGCAACGCAGATCTATCCGCGCAGCCATGGCGCAGCAGGTTTGGCGAGGCAGGACCCGGGGGAGCCTGTGACTGCGCAATGCAATCCGGGAGCGGCGATCTGCTTCCTGGGCTCGACCGCGCATGGTGCGGGTGCCAATCTGACGAACGGCGTCAGGCGCGGGATCGTCATCGGCTACAGCCTTGGATGGCTCAAACCTTATGAGAACCTCTGGCTGGCCTATCCACCCGCTGTCGCCCGGACGTTCCCGCCCGAGCTTGCAGCTCTGGCAGGCTATGTCCAGCACCGGCCCAATCTCGGAAACTATGAAGGCCAGTGCCCGTCCGTACTGCTTGATGATATCGTGCCTGAGCATCTTGCTGCAGTGGATTCCTTGCGTCCCGATCAGACTGCAATGCTGGCTGAGTTTGCCGAACAGCAGCGTCTCGCAAGGTGAGCCCCGCACATGTCATCGAGCCGACTTATGAGGCGATCAGGCGGCGCCTGATGCAGGGTCACTGGCCGCCAGGCACGCGGCTCGAGGCTTCAAAAATCGCAGATCAGCTGCATGTCAGCGTCACGCCGGTGCGCGACAGCCTGTACAGGCTGGCTGGCGAGCGGATGGTGGATTTCGAGCATGGCGAGGGATTTCACGTACCGCGAATGACTGAAAGCGCATTGCGCAATATGTTAGAACTGCATCTCGTCCTTATTCTCGCTGCCGTGGCTACCCAAAGCAGCAGTCCGATCGCCCCGCTGGACGGCGAGAATGACAGTTCTGACGGGTTCGGGTCGCTGTTCCGCGAGATCGCCCGTCGTTCCGGCAATACCGAGCTTACCATCGCTGTCACAGGGCTGGGTGACCGGCTTCTCCCGATCCGGATCGCTGATGTCGCCGTCCTCGACGACACTGCTGAAGAGCTCGGCAGACTCGAAACGGCGCTGTCAGGCAGCGGGGGCCTGCCAGAAATCCGAATGGTGCTTCTCCACTATCATGAGCGGCGCGCGCGGCAGGCTGATGCCTATATCCGCCATATCACCGGCTGAATTAGGATTTCTGCACGCTCCATTTCAATACTATCTGCGAAAAGCACTTTCTGTTGTCCTTGCAACCGCTTCCTGACATTATTGCAGAGCACCCCGCAGATCTGGCCGCGCGGTGCGGAATATTCCGCCAGGCATCATGAGCGCCTGTCCATGCAGGGACAAGCGGCCGCAACGGATCATGTGACTGTCCTTAAGTCACCGAACGTCGGCGCAGCACTGGATGACGGACAGACCGGCCTTGCCCGGTCTGTCGGTTCGTGCCTCACGGGTGCTGTTGCGTGTCTTCGCCAAAGTGGAAAAGCGTTTCTTCAGGCCGTCACCCGTTTTCGGTGTCATCGGCATGCCATGTCCATCCCGATGACCGGCCGCTTCAGGCCGAACCGACCGCGCGCGAGGCCGCCGATCTTGATGCGGCATTCCGGGAGCATGGCAAGGCGCTGCTGCAGTTCCTGCGCCGCAAGGCGAGCCCGCAAGAAGCACCCGATCTGGTCCAGGAGGTTTTCGTGCGGGCAGCGGGCAGCGCTCAGCGCCACAGTCTCGACAATCCGGGCGGCTTCCTGAGGCGCATTGCGCAGAACCTTCTGATCGACAGGTCGCGCAAAGCAGGACGGCAAGGTGCGCCGGATCTGTCCTTTTGCGAGGAGCGCGATTTTGCCAGTCCGCCCCAGCAGGCATGGGATATGGAAGCCGCCGATCTGATGAGCCTGTACGAGGCGGCCGTGGATTCGATGCCCCCCAGGACGCGCGAGGTTTTTCTGATGCACCGGGTCGACGAGCTGAGCTATCGCGAGATACACAATCGGCTGGGGATCAGCGTTGCAACGGTGGAATATCACATGATGAAGGCGCTCGCGCATATCGCGAAGGCTGTGGATTATGACCGATGACATCTGCAGACCGCGATGATGCGACTGACGCGGCTGCGCAGATGTGGCTGATCAGGATGCGCGGCGAAGACGCCGACCTCCTCCGCAGCGAGTTCGAGGCCTGGCATGAAGCCTCGCCCGAACACCGCGCAGCATATCATCGGGCCGGGGAGCTGCTGGCACAGTCGGCGGTATTGAAAGGTTCCGGGCGCTATGGCCCGGCCCGCGCCAGATCCCCTGCCCGCCCGCAAACCCCTGCCCGCTCAAGACCATGGACACGGCAATGGCTCATGACAGGAGCGCTGGCAGCAGCAGCAGCCATGCTGTTTGTGGCGTTCAACGCAGGCGGGACCACGCTTTCAAGCCCGTATGGCAACAATCCCATGGCAGCCTGGGCAGCCGAACCGCTGGTCACGAAGCACGGCGAGATCCGGCGCTTTCATCTGGACGACGGATCGGTGGCCACGCTCGACACCGACAGCCGGCTCGAGGTGGCCATGGGCCCGGACGCCAGGCTTGTACGGCTGGTGAAAGGCAGGGCCCGGCTCCAGATTTCCGACGATGCGAGGCCATTCAGGATCGAGGCCGGCGCAGGCGTGGTGACAGCGAGCCAGGCATTGCTCGACATCGCCAGAGGGGCCGATGGCATGATCGCGGTGACGCTGGCCAAAGGCGGTGCCAGTATCGAAGCGGCTGACGCGCATCGTGGGCCCCGTCAACCGCTGCAGCTCGTTGCCGGAAATGCCCTCGGGTATCGCGCTAATGCGCCCGTTCTCAGCCTTGAGGCGCGACCTGCGGCTCAAGGCATGAGCGACTGGCCGTCCGGCTGGGCCGAATATCGTGTGATCCGGCTCGACCAGCTGGTGGCACAGGCGAACCGCTATGCTGCCGTTCCCATCATCATCAAGGACCCAGCCATCGCCCGGCTCGAGGCATCGGGCCGGTTCAGGATCAGCCAGACCGACAGCTTCATCGAGCGCCTCTCCCGGCTGTTCGGTCTGGTGGCAGAGCGCAGGGCTGACGGCATTCATCTTCGCTCCCGATAAAATTTTTCACGGCCTGACTAAGGTCCGGTCACTGCCAGCGTCATTCCCCCTCCAGAGGCCGGACGTCTTCCCGACAAGCGGCCCTGAACCCGAGGGGGAGAAGAATGATGTCAGGAAAATACCGGTTCGTGCATGCGCTGATGGCGGGCGTGGCGCTGGGATGTGTGCCGGCCGTTGCCCATGCGCAGCAGCACGAGAAGATTGTCTTCGACCAGCCGGCGCAGGATCTGGGCGATGCGCTTCGCAGCGTGGCGGCGCGCGCAGCGATCGAGCTTTACGCGTTGGCAGACGATCTTGAGGGGCTGCAGGCCCCTCGCCTTGAAGGCAGCCTGACCACGCGCGAGGCGATCGAGGCTCTGCTGCGCGGAACCGGCCTTGTGGCACAGTTCGAGCAGGGATCCGTGACGATCCGCCGCGCCGGTGGCAGACGCGCCGGCCAGACCAGCTCGCAGTCCGATCAGATCGTCGTGACCGGCTCACGCATAAAGGGCGCGCCCTCGCCTGTTCCGGTGACGACGGTGACAAGCGAGGACATCCGCAATGGCGGTCTGAACGATCTTGGCGAAGTGGCGCGCAGCCTGCCGCAGAATTTTGGCGGCGGGCAGAATCCCGGCATCGGCAACACGCAGGGCGCACAGAACGAAAATGTGAACGTCAACGGGGCATCGACCTTCAACCTGCGCGGGATCGGCCCCAATGCGACCCTGACGCTGATCAACGGCAACCGCTTCGCATTCAGCGGGATCAACTCGGTGATCGATGTAAGCGCGATTCCCGTGGCTGCGGTCGAGCGTGTCGAGGTGATCGCCGACGGTGCATCAGCCATTTACGGCGCAGATGCGGTGGCGGGCGTCGTCAATATCATCCTGCGGAAAAGCTACGATGGCGTGTCGACAACGGCGCGCGTCGGCGGTTCGACAGATGGTGGCAATTTCCAGCAGCAGCTCAGCGTTCTGGCCGGCACCAGCTGGTCGACCGGCGGCGTGCTTGCTGCTTATGATGTCAGCAGCACTTCTTCGATCCAGGCCGGGTCGCGCAGCTATGCCGTCTCGAACAATCCGGATGCCACCCTGTTCCCCGACCTGCGTCGGCACGCCATTCTCGTCAGCGCCCACCAGGCTTTTGGTGATCGTGTCGAACTGAGCGCCGACGCCATTTTCAAGACGGGCAGACAGATCGGGGCCTCGGGCTTCTCCGCTACTGTGCCGGTCACCACGTCTGGCAACCAGGTTCGCACCGAGTTCGAGACATTCGGGATTGCTCCGAAAATAGTCGTCGATCTGTCTGACGGCTGGACCTTCGAGACCCTCGGTTTTTATGGCACCGACACAACCGATGGTCTTACCCGGGTTTATTCCGGAGGTATTCAGACGAGCACCGGCCCACGATACTTCTTCAACCGGAATTTCTCGGTTGAGGCGGGGCTTCAGGGCGCACTGTTCGAACTGCCTGGAGGACCCGCCCGTATTGCGGCGGGCGCTGGTTACCGCTCCAGCTTTTTCGAGGCGAGGCTTGGCGGCAGGGCGTTCGACCAGCTTCGCAGAAATTACTTTGCCTATGGGGAGCTGTTTCTGCCGCTCACCAGCCCGGAACAGGGCGTCGCTCTTGCGCACCGGGCATCGCTGACGGGTGCGCTGCGCTATGAGGATAACTCGGATTCAGGCGACATCGTCACTCCGAAGCTTGGCATGATCCACGAGCCGGTAGCCGGGCTGACGTTTGGTATCTCATGGGGCAAATCGTTCAAACTGCCGACGCTCTTTCAGCAATATACAGGCTATTCGGCGGTTCTGGTGCCGGTTGGCGGCTTCGGACAGGGTTTCCCGGCGAGCTCGACGCTCGCGATTGCCCAGGGGGCGAGCGAGATGCTGGGTCCCGAGCGCTCGGAGAACTGGACCTTCAGCGCGACGGTGAAACCGGTACGAGGTCTCGAGCTGTCAGCGGCTTATTTCCATATCGACTATACGGACCGGGTAACGCCTCCGCTCGCCTCCGGCGCCGGCGCGCTCAACAACCCGATCTTCGCCGATCTCATCACCTTCAATCCGTCAGCAGCTTTGCTTGATGCACTGTTCAGCGGCGCGAACGGCGGGCTACAGAATGGGACTGGCGCTCCTTATGACCCGCGGCGGGTGATCGCGCTTCTGGATGCGCGCACCCGCAATATTGCCCAACAGACCTATAGCGGCGTTGATGTGGGGTTACGATACGACCTTGAGACTGGCCCGGGTCAGCGGCTCTCGCTGAGCGGCGGCGGTACATGGATGGAAAGCAGCCAGCGTCTTCTTCCCGGCCTGCCCGTGACCGAACTTGCCGGAAACATCTTCTTTCCGCCGCATGTTCGCGCGCGGGCTGGGGCGACTTACAGCACAAAGCGCTTCTCGCTCTCCTCCTTCGTCAACCATAGCGGCGGCGTAACCGACAATCGCAGGCCGGTCCGGACTAAGCTTTCGTCGTTCACCACCCTGGATCTGACGGCGCGCCTGACGCTGGGGACAGGGACTGAGATCGCGCTCAATGCCCTCAACCTTTTCAACGAGAAGCCCGATCGCATCTTCACGGCAGCCGCGTTCGACGCAGCCTTTGATACGACCAATTATTCGGCGGTCGGGCGCTTTCTCGGCCTGACGGTGCGCCATGACTGGTAAGCCGCGCGCGAAACACGCAAGCCTGACAAAATGCTCGCTTCTTGGCGGGTTGGCATTGATCGTGTCCTGTCCGGCGGCGATGGCCGAAGATCCGGGCCGCCGCTGGACGCTGGAAGACATCGTGTCGGTGCCAAGGGTGATCTCGATGGCATTGTCATCCGATGGAACCGAACTGGCTTATATCGAGCGGACTGCGGACATTGCCGGGAACCGGACGCTGCTCGTGCTATATCGGCTGGATCTGGCTTCGGGCGTCAGGACAGAGATTGCGCGTGCCAATGCAGCCGATAAGCTCGAGGCAATTGCAGGAAAGCGGGCCTGGAATGTCCTGCTCGATCTGGGCGACGGACAGCAGCTGTACCAGATCGATTCCGGCGCATCGGCCCGACTTGTTCTTGCCAGCGAGGCAAAGGTCACTGTCGGACAGGCCGAGGGCAATCTGTTCACCGCATCGTTGCTCGCGCCGCATCGTGTCGGCGTGTTGGCCTATGACTGGTCTCCCGATCGGAATTGGTTGTGGTACGCAGCGCTCAGGCCGGGACCCGGCGATCCGCGTGTCCAGTTCGACAGCGAGGTAACGGCGCAGAAGTACCGGCGCCGAGCGCCTGTACCTGCTGTTGTCGAGCTGCGGCTGCGTGCGGCGTCAGGCGAAGACACTCTCATCGCGACCCGCCCCGTGAGCGATCGCCTCGCATTCTACTTTGCCGCCACCGTGCGATGGGGCCAAGACGGGCTGCGGTATTTCGTCGAGACCACATCGGGCACCAAGAGCGATGAGTCAGAAGCGTTCGATCTGAATTTTGCCTCGCTGGTCAGCACTTCGGCAGGCAAAATGCAGGGGCTTCCATCGGTCGACTATCTCAGGGGGCCGCGTGGCGGTCAGCTGGCCAGCGATGGAACGGGGCCATCGCTGGACCTTATCGAAACAGGTCCTGACGGCACGAAGCACCGCTATGGCAGATACGGTTTCTACGTCGGGGACCCCAGGTCCGCCGCGAGCTGGCGATCCGGGGACGGCAGACGCATGGTTCTTGGCGTGCGGACTACAAGCCATCCGCGTTATGGACTGGCGGTCGTCTCGAAAGCGGGCATACGCACCATCCTGAACGAAAAAAGCCTGAGCCGATGCGATTTTCGGGCTGATCTGTCATGGGGGATCTGTGTGGAGGAATCGCTCAGCCAGCCCCCCCGGTTTGTCAGGGTCGAGCCCGGAAGCGGCAAAATCACAAAGGTCCTGGCTCTATCAGCGCGGCATGAAGCGATAGCGCCGTTAAAAATCACAGCACACCAGTGGAAGAACCGTGCTGGTCACAATGCCACAGGCTTCATCGTCTGGCCTCGCAACTATGAAAAGGGCCATCGGTACCCCGCAATCCTCGTGACCCATGGCAGTGATGCTGATGAGCGATTTGCAGACCAGGATCTTCAATGGGATTATCCTGTCCAGGCCTGGGCCGAGCGGGGGTATTTCGTCGTTCTGATCAACGATCCGTCTCCCCGCCAGAACCCGGACCTGATGGCGGGCTATGCCCAGTGGCGCTCGGGCACGGGCCCCGTGTCGCCAGCTGAAGTTCAGGATAGTGCCTGGATTGATGTGGTGCACATGCTGGAAGATGTGGTGAGCCAGCTGGTCCATGACGGGCTGGTGGATGGCAGCCGGGTCGGAATTGCAGGCTACAGCCGGGGATCCCAGATCACGAATGTGGCCGTCACGCAGTCCGGTCTTTTCAGAGCCGCTTCGAGCGGGGATGGCAGTTTTCTTGAGCCTTCAGCCTGGTCCCAGGTGATGCGATCTTACACAGCCATCTTTGGCGGTCCCCCAGCCGGGCCTTTTCTCGAGAACTACCGTCGCCTGTCGCCCTCTCTGCGCGCTGACCATGCCTGTGCAGCTGTGCTCCAGCAGATGGCAACGCCCTTTGCCGGTGCGATTGATTTCCATATGAGCCTCAGGGCAGCGCGCGTTCCTTCGCAGATAAGCCTTTATCCAGGCGAAACGACCGCTACCGATGAAACGCACCTGTTTCACATTCCATCGAACCGTCTGGCTGCCATGCGCGAGAACCTTGCATGGTTTGATTTCTGGCTTCGCGACGTGGAGCAGACTGACGGCTCCTCTGGGGGACGTGCCGACCACTGGATCGGGATGGCGCGCGACCGAAGCGCCCCTTGCCCGGCACTTCCGGTCATTTCATCCGATGGTCTGCCCTGAGCCCGTCAGAGCTGGTCCACCACTGCGCCCAGGCCTCTGCAGCACATATTGCCAGGATCCGACGCGCGGATTGGGAACCTGCAGCTGTGGGAAGCTGCGCCTGGCTGAGGATCGAAAGGTCCAGCATTCCTGCCCGGGCGAGAAGACCGCCGCGCAGGAGATCTTCGGCTTTGCTGCGGTTTGCCAGATATATTTCCCTCATGAAGCCAGAGGGGCCTCCTTTGGAGGTTCGTCTGAGCAGCTCGTCCGGCACGATTCCCCCGAAAGCTGCGCGGGCGACTGCCCGGTTGACCCCGCCATGAACCCAATGCCACGTTGGAATGCGCAAGCAGAGTTCGACGACTGGCTGAGACATTAGCGGAGCAATGTGCGTCAGATACGCCTGGCGCGGATACAGCTCGATGCTGCGATGGGCCCGGAGGAGCTGCTTCACATGCCCGACCTTGCCCGGAAGTGCGTCCGGCGGCGGATTGAGCCAGGGATGGAGTGCCTGCTGGGGTGCCATCGCTTCGAAGAACGAAGGTGACAGACCGGACATATCACACAAAGTCCGGGGCGGGCCGCCCGCCTTTCGGTGAATATCCCAGGCCTGTCGGAGAATTGTCGTGCCGTCCGCTCCGGTCATGATGCCGATATCGCGCAGAGTGTTCATGATTCCGGAGCGTGAGCCCTGAGAAATGAACCGGTCGACGAACGGAGCGGCCGTGCGCAGGCTGCAGAACACGTTATCGCCACCATTACCGGAAAAATATGCATCAACCGGATGATCATCACGAAATGCGCAATGTGTGGCCTGCATTGCCTGCAGAAAATACGCGGCATTTGGCCAGGGGTGTGTGGGCGCCGCAGGCTGCTCAATATCGACCGATCCGATGTCGAAGTGCCGCTCGTGCAGCCGAAGGCCGAGCGCATGCGTCAGAGCAGACGCATAGCGACGCTCATCTCCACCCGCTCCGCTGCTGACGAGATTGACACAATGCAGTGCTGCGGCTCGTGGCTGGGCGCAGCAGGCGACTATGGAAGAGTCCAGCCCTCCGGAAACTCCGATCAGGATGGACTGGAAACAGGAGGCCCAGGATCCGACGCAGTCAGAAACGACCTTGCGAAGTCTGGCTGCGGCATGGTCGAAGGCTGGAGACGTTTCCGGGCAGGTCCAGTGCCATGGCGACCACCATGCGTTCACGGTATTTCCTGCCGGTGAACTGCTCAGGCACTCACCCGCCAGCAATTCGGAAACGCCGGACAGACAGGTGTTGCGGCCCATGGCATCCGGGCTGGCAAGAAGTCTGCCGATCTCTGTCAGATTGACGGCACCCGCCCCCCGGGTCACCAGATCCGCCACATCGCCCGCGAGCACTGCGCCGTCCGCCCGGGTGCGATAATAACATGGCAGCAGACCGGACGGGTCGCGTATCACCGAGACAGCACCATCCGGGTCAACAACGACCGCAACATAGGCACCCCAGTATTCCTGCAGGAGCATGCGTCCTTTGCTAGCCCCGATCCCGTGGGCTGTTTCAGTATCGAACTCCAGAACGCGCCGGCGAGGCGGTTTCCGGGAAAACAAATGTCCGATGATGCAGCCTGTGCTGCCAATCCTGATTACGGGTAAATGGCTCCACACGCGAACGGCAGGATCATTGAACGAAGGCTCTCCCATATCGCTGACAGGCAGGACCTGACAGAAAGCCGCCGGGTTGATGTCTATGATGAAACGCCCTGCCATCAGACCACCAGTATCGGCGTGTAGGGCTCGACCAGCTCGAGTGGGTCTGTCAGGATTGTGTCGCCGGACTGGACCCAGGCATGCGCTGAAAAGGGAAGCGCTACCCCAATCACGAGGTTCGCATGACATCCCTGGCTGGCAAGAACCTGCTTCATGGCGATGCTCCTGACGAGGCACTGGTCTTTTGCCGGAACGAAATGCCGGGCCTGCTGAAATGCGGCCGTCACACGAGAAACCTGGTGCTCCTGATCCTGCGCGACGGATTGCGCCACTGACCAGCCGGGTTTCAGAATCTCCGCAAATGGCCGGCGCCGGAGCATCCGCCGTGCGCTGATCTGTGCTGCAATCGCTCTGATGGTGAAAACGACATCGGCAGACAGCGGTGGTTGATTTCCAAGTCCGGATGTCGGAGCCGGGACTTTACGGCTGTGCATTGTCGGATCATCGCGACCCTCGGCTATGATGTTCCGTGCGATCAGCCAGTGAAAATCGGCGGCATCAGCACTTTGCTCAAGGAATCGCCGGAACCTCGCGTCCGCTCTGTCCTGCAGCAGAAAATATCGTTCGCGATCAGTGTCCAGAAATATCGAGGCTGCCCCGAAGAGGCAGTAGCGCAGGTGCGGAGACAGTCTGTAGTTCATCGCGATGGCTTAATGACCGGCAATGGCGTGCAGCCAGCAGGCTGCACGCCACCGGCTGCTCAGTCTTCGGAAGCCAGTCCGAAGACCAGGAACCGCTGATTGGTCTCGACGTCTTCGTCGCCGAGGATCGAGGCACCGCGGGTTTCTTCCTGGACAGCGCCGAGATCGATGACGTCGTCATTCTGGGTTTCAAACGAGTTCATGCTCAGTTCCTTTCCATCAGATGCGATCAGTATGATCGCAGGGAAAGGCTATGACTCACCAACAGACAGCGCTATTTAATAATCGGCTTATAATCCGGACCTCCTGAACAAAAAGGTAACCGGGTAATCGGAAACGCGCGTCGGAGCCCGCACTGGCATCTTTAGCTAAAAGCCTGGACATCCACACCAGGACCCGGTCACACGCTGATATTGAAGCAGCGCTATTTCATCCTGTACAAATACAATGCTAAGGCAATTATAATTGGAACCGAATGCGGCTCTATGCAGACCACTGGTGTCAGGGTATTTCAATGCACAACATCCATAGTGACATCGTGGCACAGCAGATCGTCGATGGCTCGTATTATGGCGTGTAATCATCCAACCAGTTGCCTTGTCGCGGATCAAGTGGCAATGGTTCATACCAAATTTGGATCGTTGTCATTCATGCTAATGTTCAGGTCGCTCAGCCCTACAGCCTGGTTCGATCGGATCTTCTGACCGCCATTTTAAGCCAGGGGCCGTGCGAACCGCTCTCGATGCCGAGCAACGAAATCAGGGCGTGGACGAAGACTTGGGTCGCGTGGCAGACGAATCTGCTGCCCGACTGGCGGGAACAACTGCAGGTATTCTGACGGAATCTTGTTATGTGAGACCAATAGCCGGAGATTGTCGTCAAAAGTGATAAGATGCCGGTCAAACAGCCAGTGCGCAGTTGCCGATAGTGCCACCCCATTCTGGACAATGTCTGGCCCGCCATCGGCAACCGACCAAATGTGTGCAGCCTGTGCCTCAGCCTTCCCGCCACCATTGACGATTTTGAGCCCCGTGACGGCGCAGGTGTTTTCATATGCGCCTAGGACGTGATGTCGAAAATTGGCATCACGGATCTTGCGATTGACGAGCATCTGCTCAACCCGCCGTTCGGCAAAGTGATCATCCAGCAGCATTCTGGTTTCAGCGTCGATCCGAAGAGAGTCGAGCTCGAGCCTGATCCGATTGGACGGATCAAGCGTTTCAGTCAGACCAGCATTGACGATTGCCACAAAATCGAAGCTGTCGAGTACCCGGACCGACTTGCCACGCATGGTGCGTCCTGCAGCACCTGGGCTCGCCATCTCCCTAAGAAAGCGCTCTGCAAAGCGGCCATCTTGGGCTCGGTAAGGAACAGGCTGATCGAATTCAAGATAGTCGAGAACCCTGGCGTAGTAGCGGCTTGAGTCACCAGGATCGCGATCGATGCGCTCGACAACGGCTGCAGCGATGTACGCCATCCTTCCGCCAGCTATGCGGCTTTCACGATAGACGATCCAGTCGCCAATCAAGTCCCTAGCAACCGGAAGGTAACGGCTAGGGAAATGGTAGCGCTCGGTAATCTCGTCATCGTACCGAGAGTTACCGCTGATTTCGAAAACCCCTTTCATAAACCTCGCCTGCAAGTGAGCCCAATGTAAGGAAAATGCCTGGATAATGAACTGCCGTCTAGGGACAACGGTTCAACCTGCCTTCTTTCGGACTTGAGGCCTTGACCCGACTAGATGCAATCGTACGGCGCGACTAAAGGGTAATCGATAACTTCTTTCTGCAGTGATATCGATGTTACAGATCAAGAGGCCGTGGCCTCCGCATTTAACCTAGGACGGCCATTGCCACCGTTTTGCGGCGACCACAGCTGCGATGTAAATGGTAGTATAGGACAAAGTACGCTGAGCAAATTATCGGATTTGCGGGCTTTTGCTGCACGGGGACCGAGGTGCCTCCTGCCGCAAATTCTGCGGTAACGCCGCAAGAAGCAAAATTGACGCGCGGCGGCACTTAGCAACTCTCGGTCCCAGTCAACAGCAGATCACATCAACATTATCTAAACTCCAATACGCCAGCCCTGCCCGCGCCAACCCCGGATTTCGTTCGAGCGTTCCGAGATTACAGATCTTAAGCCGCAAAGCCGTTTGCCCGAAAAAACCGCGAAGCATTACCTCGCAAGTCCCGTAACCCATCAGCCAACCGCCCTATTCCTAGCGCTAACCGTCGCAGGAATTTGAGCTGGCATATCAGCGCGCATCTCATCCAAATAG
The DNA here is from genome assembly GCF_014639875.1 of Blastomonas aquatica. Taxonomy (GTDB): domain Bacteria; phylum Pseudomonadota; class Alphaproteobacteria; order Sphingomonadales; family Sphingomonadaceae; genus Blastomonas; species Blastomonas aquatica. The sequence continues at coordinate 35,339 of NZ_BMGD01000006.1, forward strand.
TCGCTCCACCACTGGTGCATCACGACCCGCTCATCCCAGTAGCGCCCGCGGTTGTATACGCCGCGAATGCTGTTGGCATCTGCGTGCGCCAGGGATCGTTCGATGGCATCCGGTGACCACTTGCCGCTCTCGTTGAGCAGGGTAGACGCGGTAGTGCGAAGTCCGTGCGCGGTCACTTCGCCAACGGCAAAACCCTCCGGCGGAAGCACTGATTGACTGTGTTCTCGCTCAATGGTCGCTTCCACGTATGGAATGCCGGGAAGACATAGCCATCTGGCCCGGTCAACTCGAACAGCTCATGCAGATATTTCAGCACCTGACGTGACAAGGGAACTTCGTGCGGTCGCCGCATCTTCATGCGCTCGGCAGGAATCTTCCAGACTGCGCTGTCGAGATCAAATTCGGACCATACCGCCATACGCAACTCACCCGGGCGGGTCATGACATGTGGCGACAGCTGCATTGCGAGCCGCGTAATCTTGTGACCACTGTAGCTGTCGATAGCGCGGAGCAGCTCCCCTAGCCGCCTCGGATCACTCTCGCCGCGCCCGGTTGCAACAGCATACCGAAAGACACGACCTGCAAAAGATCGAGAGCGTCGTGCAGTCTCATATTTGCCTTGCGCCTCGAACCATGCTGATCGTCAAGCTACTGAAAGGAAACAGCTTTCTCCTCATGCCGCCGCATAGGGCGTCAGGAAAGCACAAAGAAAAGGGGTGACTGGAAGGATGACTGTGATTGCGCGTTGGCAACTGGGTAGGTGTCGGCGTCTCCGGCCTCTTCGACATAAGGCAGGTCGTCCTTCCATTTGGCGGACATGTCGTGGTGCCAGAAATCATGGGGAGGGTTCACATGCGAATCGGCGCAGATGATCTTGTAATCGATCGGCGTGCTAATGTTGGGCGCATCTGCGGCGCGCGGTTCACGGGCGATATCAGCAATGTCGTTCATGGGTCCGCTCCTAGCCGCGGCGCGACATCGCGATAGAAAAAGGCTTCGGCCTGTTGCGCGCCCGAGGTCAGCCAGGTCGACAGTGTTGAATCGAACACCCCCTTGATGCAGATCTGCTCGGGCAGATCTCCGCGATCGCCCTCACAAGCGATGCGCATTCCGATTCAGTGAGAAAGTGCAGTCGATTGAACGGATCATTCGGTTAGTACAATCCTCGAGGTTCAGCACAAAAACCTAATTATCGCTCGACACAATAACCTAAAAATGGCACATCATAAAAACCTAAAACCCGCGCAACACGAAAACCTAATGGATGCGCATCTTCTAGGCGACCGTGATGGCTACTCCCCAACAAAAGCTCGCGGACGCGCTCGACATGCTCCGCACAATCCAGGACCGCAACCGCGTCGCCATTCGCAGTGACGATCTCAGCCGATCCCAGCGCGAGCTGCTCATGAAGCACGGCTTCCTGCAAGAAGTCATGAAGGGCTGGTATATTCCCGCACGGCCTGATGCAGGCGCTGGCGAAAGCACGGCGTGGTATACCTCATATTGGGGCTTCTGCAGCGCCTATCTGAACGAGCGCTTCGGCACAGAATGGTCCCTCTCTCCCGAACTCTCGATTGCCCTTCAAACGGGGAATCGCACGGTTCCAAAGCAGCTCCTCGTGCGTACGCCGAAAGGCGGCAACAAGCCGACGTCACTGCCCTTGGACACCTCCTTGTTCGACGTCCGGGCGGCAATACCGGCACCCGAAGATATCGAGGTGCAGGACGGATTGCGCCTTTTCTCGATCCCCGCTGCCCTCATCGCGAGTGCACCCGGCCTCTACGAAAACAATGCGATCGACATTCGCGCTGCGTTGGCAACAGTGCGAGACGCGTCCGAGCTGTTGGGACGGTTGCTCAAAGGAGGACACAGTGCGATCGCCGGTCGTCTGGCGGGTGCCTTTCGCAACATCGGGCGCGAGCGCATCGCCGACGACATTCTGAAAGCGATGCGCTCGGCAGGCTTTACCGTTCGCGAGCAGGATCCGTTTGGGACAAAGCTTGAGACCCTCCTTCCAGCGCGTGAACGCTCCCCCTATGCGGGCCGCATCCGCCTGATGTGGCAAGAGATGCGTGGAGCAGTCCTCGAGCGATTTCCACCGCCGCCAGGTCCGCCCGCCGACACAGAGGCCTATTTCAAGCGCGTGCAGGACAGCTACGTCACCGACGCCTATCATTCTCTCTCGATCGAGGGCTATCGCGTCAGCCCGGAACTGATCGAGCGCGTTCGCAGCGGCACGTGGAATCCGGAAGTCTACGAGCAGGACCGCGAATACAGGGACGGATTAGCTGCTCGCGGCTACTGGCTTGCCCATCAAGCTGTTCTCAACAGCCTGAATCGCGTCCTTGCCGGTGAAAACCCCGGCCTCGTCGCTGACGAGGAGCATGGCGACTGGTATCGCGAGATGTTCACGCCAAGTGTCACTGCCGGACTGATTGGCGCGAGCGATCTTGCCGGATACCGCAACGGTCAGGTCTATCTGCGCGGCTCGATGCATGTACCGCTCAACTGCGATGCTGTCCGCGACGCAATGCCAGTGTTCTTCGAATTGCTGAGCGAAGAACCCGAGCCTGCCGTTCGCGTCGTCCTGGGTCATTTCATTTTCGTCTACATCCATCCCTATATGGACGGGAATGGAAGGACTGGCCGCTTCCTGATGAATGTCATGCTCGCGGCTGGCGGTTATCCGTGGACGGTCGTGCCCGTCGAGCAGCGCGTCGGCTATATGGCTGCGCTGGAGGAAGCCAGCGGCCGGCATGACATTCGCCCCTTCACCGAGTTCCTGGCGCGATTACTGGACCGCGAAATGAGGGGGGAGACAGTCGCTCGGCTCCCAGATGAGATTGCCGGGCCTCTTTGACGCCAACCGGGAGTTTCGGTGGCTCGAACAGCGTCGCGATCTATCGCACCCGCGCGAGCTAACCTGCGGCCGCCTCCGACCGGCTTTGAAAAATATGCCATAAGTACACCATGAGCGTATCCCGATCGGAAAAATCGAGGCCGCTACTCGACACGTGGGACCTGCACAGCGTCGCGACCACCGCCTATCTCGAGACTAAGGAAACAACGCCTCGGGATCTTCAGAATTACACCTCATCGCGCTGGCTGATGTCGCTCGGCCGTGGCGCCTTCAGAACTCCCAATGGAGACGGTGACCCGGCAAGGTGCGCTGTACATCGTACTCGAACGGTACCTGCAGCACAGCCTCATATCGCTGCCAACCTGACGCCGCAGCCGACGGACACAGGAACGATCCTGGCGCTTCTCGCAGAATCACCTTTCCTACATGAGAACATTTGTGGAACATTGGCGGCTGTGAAGGAGTTTGCAATGATCATCATCGATGGATCGTTTCTACTGGGTATCGCGGCTGTGCTTTCAAGCTTGGGCACTTTCTGGCGCGTCGTCCGCAATCACTCCACCCCGACCTGCCAGCGGTGCGGTGAGTGTCCGAAATCATGCTGCAAATGAAAAAGCTGTTCAGAGGGTCGAGGGAGGATTCCGGGAGAATTCGAGAGGCAAGAGGACGATATGGAGCGATATATAGTGCTAAGAGACTATGGCCCCTCCGGGGCCTGATCGCCGGCTGGCCACATACCGCGTCCATAGAGATTGCGAGGATTGACGGGCCGCCGGGGCTCCGGAAATCCGAACATCCGACGTTGCACCGCCCAATCCAGCGGAATATGTGCCGAAGCCAACGTCGAACGGTCCAGTTTTTCGGGCTGAGTGCCGTCGGCAATGGCCGCCAGCATATCGGGTGCCAGGTAGTTCAGGCGGACAAGACGCGAAAAATACCCCGGAGAACGACCAAAGCCTTTTGCCAAGCCATTGAGATCGAGTTCGCGGTTCCGTTCCATGAATTGCAGCGCTGCGCGCGCGTTGCGCAGCAAGAGGACAAGTTGCTTGTTGGGCTTGCGCCTTCTGGAAGGCTCACACGGCAGCACCGTGAACACAGGCCACCGTTCAGCAGCAATGACGCTCACCGGGACCTTGATGGCATGGCGCGCCTTGCTTGTCGGCCAGTCTGCGGGGCGACCGACAAATGCTCCCTGCCCTTCCCATTCCAGAAAACGCACGAGCTCGATCAGACGAAAATGGAGGGTGACAGCATCTGGTGAAACCTCGACGCTTTCCAGCAAAGCCGAAAACAGCGAGGGCATCTGCTCGCCTGGCAAGCCGGAAAGCCGCTGAGAGGCCCGCCTGCCGGTCTGGACCAGTTGCTGGAGTTCGCTACCGAACAGCCCATGCGCCACAAGCGCAGAACGAAGCTCGGCGCGATCCGCCAGAAACGAATGAACGCTTGCCAGAACCACCGCGTCAAGCCGGTCAGCCCGTGTTCTGTAGGCACGGCGATACTCGGCCTGCGACCATTGGGCGTTGCTCGAAACATAGAAGTGGTAGGGCGTGCCGTTCAGCCAGTTGGCATCGATCAGCATATGGCGGCCGAGGTCATCCCACAACAGGCCTGCGAGAAAATGGTTCGTGCCCGAGGGACCTGGCCCCTTGCGTCTGCGCTTCTCGACGAGCACGCAGGCTGCGTCCCATGTGCCGCGATCAATGATCGGCGCATGGCGGCCCGGCCAGGTCCGTTCATGGCCCCTGATTTCACCGACATAGATCGGATTTCGCAGGATGTTGTAGACTGTGCCCGGGCTCAAGGGCCTTCCACCTCTGAAAGAGCCGTTCCGCATGCTTTTGATCGAACTGCAAAATCCGGCTTCCCGGACCGCGCTCATGGCGGCAGTGAATGTGCCTTGGCGCAGAAACGCCTCGTAGATGAACAGTACGATTGCCGCTTCCGCCTCGACAACCGCCAGCTCTCCATTGCGGTACTCGTACCCGAAAGGCGCAAGTCCCCCATGAATGCGCCCATGCCGCTTGCGGGTACGGATGCTGTCTCGCACCCGCTCGGCGATGAGTTCGCGCTCGAACTGGGAAAAGGTCAGCAAGACGTTGAGGATCATCCGTCCCATGCTGTCAGACGTATCGAACGCCTGTGAAACGGATACCAGACCTACCCCGTGCCGGTCGAAGATCTCGATCAACCGGACAAAGTCCGCAAGGCTCCGCGTCAGTCTGTCGATCTTGTAGACGACAACCGTATCTATCTCGCCCGCCTCGATGTCGTGCATGAGCGCGGCGAGAGCGGGCCGGTCGATTCCGCTCCCTGAATGCCCGCCATCGTCATAGCGCTTCGGCAACACCATCCAGCCTCGATATCGCTGGCTCGAGATATAGGCAGAACATATCTCGTGCTGCGTTGTCAGCGAATTGACCTCCTGTTCAAGGCGGCTGCTCGTGCTTTTGCGTGTGTAGATGCCGCAGCGCCGTGGCGCGACGATAACGGGCTCCGACATTGCGATGCTCCTTTGCATAAGCCGCTACAGTGAGTGCCTTCGCGCCACTTGAGCAGACTGGTGTGGACACAAGAGCTGCACCTGCAGCCTGACGGGCTTGGACACTCGTCACATTCGTTGTGCGTCGTGGGCCTTGGCAAGAGACTGCGGTGAAATGGTCGCTCACACCATCGGAGGGATTTATGCAGCGCCGACTTGATGAAGCTAAACGGCGGAACGAGGCAGGTCAGGGGCGCGCTCGGGCTTTTGCCGTGCGCTCAACCGGTACGCGCTCTCGCAACTCGTCAAGATAGTCACTCCACCACTGGTGCATTGCGACCCGCTCATCCCAATAACGCCCGCGGTTATACACGCCGCGAATGCTGTTGGCATCCGCGTGCGCCAGGGATCGCTCGATGGCATCCGGTGACCACCTGCCGCTCTCGTTGAGCAGGGTGGACGCAGTAGTGCGAAGCCCGTGCGCGGTCACTTCGCCAACGGCATAGCCCATCCGGCGGAAGCACTGATTGACTGTGTTCTCGCTCAATGGTCGCTTCCAAGTATGGAATGCCGGAAAGACATAGCCATCGGGGCCAGTGAGCTCGAAAAGCTCACGAAAATACGCAACAACCTGACGCGAAAGGGGGACTTCATGAGGACGGCGCATCTTCATGCGCTCGGCGGGGATCTTCCAGACTGCATTTTCGAGATCGATTTCTGGCCATACCGCCATGCGCAGTTCACCGGGACGGGTCATGACATGTGGCGACAGCTGCATTGCGAGCCGCGTGATCCTGTGACCGGTGTAGCTATCGATCGAGCGAAGCAACTCCCCCAGTTGCCCGGGCTCAAGGATCGCGGCGTGATGCTTTGTTTTGGGAACGATCAGCGCACCGCGCAGGATTGAGCTCGGGTCGCTTTCGCCACGACCTGTCGCAACAGCGTACCGAAAAACACGACCGGCAAATGATCGGCAGCGCCGAGCAGTTTCATGCTTGCCCTGGGCCTCGACGCGCTTCAGCGCCGCTAACAAGTCGACAGGCTTGATGTCCGTTACCGGAAACGTCCAGATCGGCTTGAGCTGTTCAAGCAGCCAGTTGGCTTTTTGCGTTGTTGCGTCCGACTGGCCTTCAGCGACCCTTTTGTCGATATATTCTCTGGCAATCTCGCCGAAACTGTTCGCAGCGCTAAACGCTGCCACCAGCTTTTCGCGCCTCCGCTCTTGAAGCGGATCTGAACCGGCTTCCAGTTTGTTTCGTGCGTCGTCGCGGCGCTGGCGAGCCTCAGCGAGCCCCACGTCAGGGTAGCGGCCAAGTGCCAACCGCTTCTGCTTGCCCATGTAGCGGTATTTGTAGCGCCATAGTTTCGACCCGTTCGGATGGACCTCCAGATACAAACCGCGCTCGTCCGTAATCTGGGTAACCTTGGCGGCCGGACGGGCGTGCCGGATTTGAAGCTCTTTCAATGCCACGTGCGAATCTCCTCAACAGGTCCGGCTACGGACTAGCGAGGGCATTTCGGGGTCATGGGGCCATCAACATTTTGCCTGGGGCCATATTGCCCAAACAATGGCACCTCATGGCACCGGATTGCCTGATATCGCCTGGCACGTTCCGGGATCGGTGAGGCTTAAAAATGGCAGATTTCCGCCGGTTTGTCGATCCTGGTGGGATGCCCTGACACGGAAAAATGGTGCCCAGAAGAGGACTCGAACCTCCACGCCCTTGCGAGCGCCAGCACCTGAAGCTGGTGCGTCTACCAATTCCGCCATCTGGGCACGGGGTAGGAGGGGGCCACTAGCCGCTGTATTTGTGCCCGTCAACTGCCTGCGAACCGATCAATCAAAAGAATTTGCGCACGGCCCCGGTCGCGGGCTGATACATTAGCACAATTGCGCCGTTGCCTCTGGCGATCGGCTGATGCAAAGGCATCGGCGGACGCTTGTTCGTGGACGCCCGATGCGGGCGGAGCGGCGGACAGGTAAGCAAAATTACGGGACAGACACATGCGCGACACGTTGATCACGATCTTTGGCGGCGGCGGGTTTCTTGGCCGCCACATCACCCAGCAGCTCACCGCTGCGGGCGCGCGTGTCAGGATCGCGCAACGCAACATCCGCATCGCGCAGGATGTCAAACCGCTGGGCAATCTGGGCCAGACCCAGCTGATCGCGGCCGACATCCGCAAGCCCGAGACGGTGGCACGCGCGGTGCATGGCGCCGATGCCGTGATCAACCTTGTCGGCATCCTCAAAGGCGATTTCGACGCGTTCCACCACATCGGTGCGGCCAATGTCGCCAAGGCGGCTGCGGATGCAGGATGCGCGGCGCTGGTGCATGTCTCGGCCATCGGTGCGGATCCGCAATCGGCCAGCGGCTACGGCCGCAGCAAGGCCGCAGGCGAAGTTGCGGTCCAGGCGGCGTTCCCCAGTGCAACCATCCTGCGCCCCTCGATCGTCTTTGGCCGCGAGGACCAGTTCGTGAACCGCTTTGCCGGGCTGATCGCATCGCTGCCGGTCGTTCCGATCATCGGCGGCAAGGCGAAGTTCCAGCCGGTGCATGTCGATGATGTCGCGCAGGCGGTCGTGCTCAGCCTGGCCGATCCCGCACGCTTTGGTGGGCAGACGTTCGAGCTGGGCGGCCCCGAGGCAGTCAGCATGGCCGAGCTCAACAAACGGATCGCCAAGGAAATCGGCGCCGATCGCAGCTTCATCGCGATGCCCGATTCGCTTTCCGGGCTGATGGCGGGCCTCACCGGCTGGCTTCCCGGCGCGCCGATCACCCGCGACCAATGGGCGATGCTGCAGACCGACAATGTCGTGGCACCCGGGGCGCAGGGCCTCGAAGCCTTCGGGATCACCCCCAAGCCGATGGCGGCGGTCATCGGCGACTATCTGGTGCGCTTCCGCAAGCAGGGCCGGTTCGGGGTGCGAACCAAGACCAAGGGCGATTGACCGCGCCTAGGCGAGTTGCTCTGCATGCCACAATGACAACGAGGCGCTGAGCTGCTTTTCCGCCTGTGCCCGCGCGGTATTGCGGTCCAGGCCCAGTGCACCTGCCAGTTGCGCGCCCATCAGCGCATCCCCCAGCGCCATGGTGCAAAGCACCAGCGTGTCCTCGTGCAGCGTGCGGCCCTCGGGGCCATGCTCGGCGAGCTCATCGACCAGTTGGTGAATCGCCTCGACGATCGGGTCGAGTGCATCCTCGTTGCCCGACAACAGCATCCAGCAGGCGAGTGCCCCTGCCCCTTCACGATCGAACGCATCGAACGCCAGATCGACGATCTCGCGGGTCGCCCCCTCGCCGCTGCGCAGCTTGACCACCGCCGCGCCGATCGTGTGGCAGATCGATTGCGCCAGATATTCGGCCAACGCCTTCTGCAACCCCGATGCCGATCCGAAATGGTGGAGCAGATTGGCATGCGTGCGCCCGATTCGCCCGGACACGGCCTTGAGCGTAACCGCCTGCGGCCCGGTTTCAATCAGCAGATCGCGCGCGGCCCCCAGAGCGGCGGAGCGACTTTCCTCGGGGCTCAGCCGTCTTTTCGCTATTGACATCTATGTAAGTAACCTTATCGTCAGCAATGTAAGTAACACTCCAGCATTATGGACCCCGCCATGAACGCTCCGCAATCCTTTTCAGCGCCCGACGCAGCTACCCTGGCTCCGCTCGATCGCCAGCATACGCCTGCCGATCTGGAACTCGTGGTCCGTGACCGCCGCTTTGGTCGCGACAGCAAGATGCGGCGCTGGTGGATGGGTGGCGATCCGATCGGCACTGCGTTCTACAACGCGCTATCGGTCACTTTCCCCAAGGGCGAGGCGTTCTTCATCGAAAGCGTCAAGGCGTTCCGCGAGGGCACCCCCGAGCGGCTGGCAACCGAGATCCGCGCGTTCGTGAAGCAGGAAATCAACCACACCCGCGAGCATGTCGCCTTCAACCGCCGGGTGGTGGAAGCAGGCTATGATGTCCGCTCGCTGGAAGACCATGTCGATCAGGCGCTGGCACTGACCAAGGACAAGCCCAAGATCGCCAACCTTGCCTCGACCATAGCGTTGGAACATTTCACCGCAATCCTGGCGCAGCAGCTGCTTGCTAACCCCAGGCATCTGGAAACCGCCGATGCGCAATCGCGCGATCTGTGGCGCTGGCACGCGATGGAAGAGATCGAGCACAAGGGCGTAGCGTTCGACACCTGGCTGCACGCAACCAAGGACTGGAGCCGCTGGCAGCGCTGGAAGGTCAAGTCGCTGGTGATGCTGATCGTCACCAAGAACTTCACCGTGCACCGCGCGCGCGGCATGGCCGAGCTGCTGCGGCAGGATGGCCTGACAGGACCCAAGGTCTGGGCGCAATTGTTCTGGTACGCGTTCGGCAACCCCGGAATGGCGCGCAAGATCATCCTGCCCTGGATCAGCTATTTCCTGCCCGGCTTCCATCCGTGGAAGCACGACGACCGCTATCTGATCCAGCTCGCCGAAAGCGATTACCGCGATGCGGTGATGGACAGGGGCGATGCACCGGCGCTGGTTCCGGCGGAGTAAGCTCCCGGTCCGCTGCCCCGTTCTCCGGCGAAAGCCGGAGCCCAGGGGCGAGGTTGCACAATCCGACTCCTGGACTCCGGCTTTCGCCGGAGAACGGCAAGGCCAAAAAGCCCCTACACCATCGGTTTCCTCGCCCGCAGCGCCTGCGCCAGCGTACCCTCATCGAGATAATCGAGCTCGCCCCCCATCGGTAGCCCCTGCGCCAGCTGGGTGAGCCGCACCGGATAGCCTTCGAGCCGCTCGGCGAGGTAATGCGCGGTGGTCTGGCCCTCGAGCGTCGCATTCATCGCCAGCACGACCTCGTCAATCCCGCCGGCCGCCACCCGCGCGACCAATGAGGCGACACCCAGGTCTTCCGGGCCGATGCCATCGAGCGCGGACAAGCGCCCCCCCAGCACATGATAGCGCCCGACGAACAGGCGGGAGCGATCGAGCGCCCACAGATCGGACACCTCCTCGACCACGCACAGGCTGCGCGGGTCGCGGCGCGGATCGGTGCAGATGCCGCACGGGCTCTGCGTATCGACATTGCCGCACAGATCGCAGGTCGAAAGGTTGGCGCGGACCCGCTCCATCGCATCGACCAGAGGCGTGAACGCGGTTTCGCGCTTCTTGAGCAGATACAGCACCGCCCGGCGCGCGGATCGCGGCCCCAGCCCGGGTAGCCGGGCGAGCGCGGTTGCCAGATCCTCAATCTCTTGCGATGCCATGGCCTGAGCTTTAGGGAGCAGGATCACTGCCTGCAAAAGAAAAGTCACCCTTCGCCATGCGCCTCGCCTTTATGGGAACCCCCGATTTTGCCGTGCCGACGCTGCAAGCCCTGGTCGATGCGGGACACGAGATCGCTGCGGTCTACAGCCAGCCCCCACGTCCGGCCAATCGCGGCAAGAAGCTGACCCCCTCCCCGGTGCAGCTGCTGGCCGAGCAGCTGGGATTGGAGGTGCGCACCCCTGTTTCGCTCAAGGGCGACGAAGAAAAGGCCGCCTTTGCCGCGCTCGGTCTCGATGCCTGCGTGGTGGCGGCGTACGGCCTGATCCTGCCGCGCGCGGTGCTCGATGCGCCCCGTCATGGCTGTCTCAACGTGCACGGATCGTTGCTGCCGCGCTGGCGCGGGGCGGCGCCGGTGCAGCGCGCGATCCTAGCGGGTGATGGACAAACGGGCGTCACGATCATGCAGATGGAGGCCGGGCTCGATACCGGGCCGATGCTGCTCAAGGGCGAGACCCCGGTGGCGGGCAAGACAGCGGGCGAACTGACGCACGAAATCGCCGAACTGGGTGCGCGACTGATGGTGCAGGTCCTCGCCGACCTTGCCGCCTATCCGCCGGTGGTACAGCCCGAAGACGGCGTGACCTATGCGGCCAAGATCGACAAGGCCGAGGCGCGGCTGGATTTTGCGCGCAGCGCGGTCGAGGTCGAACGGCAGGTACGCGCGTTCAACCCGATGCCGGGCGCGTTCTTCGAGCTGCAGGACGAGCGGTTGCGGGTGCACGCGGCAGAAGTGGTCGAAGGCGCAGCGACGCCCGGCACGGTCCTTAATGACCGCCTTACCATCGCGTGCGCCAACGGTGCGATCCGTCCGGTGATCATCCAGCGCGCGGGCCGTCCGGCGATGGCGCTCGACGACTTTCTGCGCGGCTTCTCCGTGACCCCGGGCACGCCGATCGCATGACCCGCTTCGCGTTGACGCTGGAGTTTGATGGCGCGCCTTATATGGGGCTGCAACGGCAGCCGCACGGCCCCAGCATCCAGCAGCATGTCGAGGAGGCCGTACACGCGATCACTGGCGAGCAGGTGACGCTCCACGCTGCCGGACGTACCGATGCAGGCGTCCACGCGCTGGCGATGCGCGCGCATGTCGATATCGAAAAAGCCATCGACCCGTTCCGGCTGATGGAGGCGCTCAACGCCAAATTGCGTCCCGAACCGATCGCGGTGCTGGGCTGCGCTATCGTCCCCGATGACTGGCACGCGCGCTTTTCGTGCCTGGGGCGATCGTACATCTATCGCATCACCAACCGGCGCGCGCCGCTGACGCTCGAGCGCGGCAAGGCGTGGCAGGTGTCAGCGCCGCTCGATGCCGCAGCGATGCATCATGCTGCGCAGCATCTGGTTGGGCATCACGACTTCACCACGTTCCGGTCGGTGCACTGCCAGGCGGCCAGCGCGGTCAAGACGCTCGACCGGCTCGATGTGGTGCGTGATGGCGACGGCATCGATATCCACGCCGCCGCGCGCTCGTTCCTGCACCATCAGGTGCGCTCGATGGTCGGCTGCCTGGTGCTGGTCGGGCGAGGCAAATGGTCGGGCGAGGACTTGAAGGCGGCGCTGGAAGCGAAGGATCGCGAGGCACTGGGGTTCAATGCGCCGCCCGATGGGCTGTATTTTGCAGGCGCGGTGTATCCGTAAAGCCCTCCCCCTTGATGGGGGAGGGTTGGGTGGGGGTGATCTCTCCGGATTGCGACACTGCGCCGTTGTACCAAGCCGCACCGTCACCCTCACCGCTGCGACTAGGTGGCAAAGCCACCAAGTCTCGCTGCCTCTCCCATCAAGGGAGAGGCGTTAGAGGTGCGGGAAAGGAGAGGCTCGATCACCCTCTTAAAACACCCGATCCAGCGCCTTGTCGAGCATCCACAATTGCCACAGCAGCCGCGCATTGTCGCTGCGGCCCGAAATGTGCGCCTCGGCGATCTCGCTCAGCCTGGCGGTGTTGAACCAGCCAATGCGCGCCAGCGCCGAGCCTGTCGCGATGCTGCGCGCCTGCTCTGCGAGCGGCCCGCGGAACCACTGCGCGATCGGGCTGACGAAACCCATCTTGGGGCGATACAGGATGTCGTCGGGCAAGGTGCCGCGCATCGCGCGCTTCATCAGCCACTTGCCGTGCCCGCCGCGCACCCGCATCGCATCGGGGAGCGTCGCGGCGAACTCGATCAGCCGGTAGTCGAGCAGAGGCTCGCGCGCCTCGAGGCTGACCGCCATGCTGGTGCGATCGACCTTGGTCAGGATGTCACCGGGCAGCCACAATTTCATGTCGGCATATTGCGCAGCATCAAGGCCCGTGCGCGCAGGGGCGGTCTCCATCAGCGCGATCATGTAATCTTCGCCCCGGTAGCCGCCAAGCGCCTTGAGCTGACTGTCCGAATACAGCGACTGCCGCAGCGCGTGTCCCGTGACACCGACCGCATCGGTATAACCCTCTGCGCCTGAGCGCGCGAGCGAGAGCAATGTCGATTTGGCACGCAACGGGCGCGGTGCCCAATCGGCTTTGGGATACAGCGAACCCAAAGCCCCGAACACCGGACCGCGCAGCCCCTGAGGCAACAGGTTGCGCACCCGCTCCTCGCCGTGGTGGAAGACATGGCGGCGATACCCGGCGAACGCCTCGTCGGCGCCATCCCCCGACAGCGCCACGGTGACGCTTTCGCGCGCAAGCTGGCAGACGCGGAAGGTCGGCAGCATCGAGGCATCGGCAAAGGGCTCGTCGAACTGCGCCGCGACAGAATCGATGATCGCGATATCGTCGGGCGACACCGTCCGGCTGCGGTGATCGGTGGCGAAGCGTTCGGCGATCCGCCGCGCATAATCGCTCTCGTCGAGCTCGGCGACGTCGAAGCCGATGCTGCAGGTCTTGACCGCCTGGGTGCTGCGTTCGGCCATCAGCGCGACCACGGTGGATGAGTCCACCCCGCCCGAGAGGAAAGCGCCCAACGGCACGTCGGCGACCATGCGTGATGCCACCGCCTGACGCATATGGTGCATCAGTTCGGCCTCGAGATCGGCGGCCGAACCGCGCGCACGCTTGGAAAAATCGACGTCCCAATATTGCTCGGGCGAAGGGATCGGCTTGCCCCGTTCGAGCATCAGATAATGCCCCGCAGGAAGCTTGTGCACGCCTGCGACAAAGCAGCGGTGATCGGGCACGTAGCCGAACGCCAGATAGTCATCGACGGCCTGCGCGTCGGGCGCGCGGCGCAAGGCAGGATGCGCGAGCAGGCCCTTCAATTCGGATGCGAAGATCACGCTGCCATCGGGAAGTGCCGCGTAATGCAGCGGCTTTACTCCCAGACGATCGCGCGCGATGAACAGCCTTTGGGTCCGCTGGTCGTGGATCGCGAAGGCGAACATGCCGTTCAATCGGTCCAGACAGCCCACGCCCCATTGCCGCCACGCCGCAAGGATCACCTCGGTATCCCCCGAGGTACGGAAGCGGTGGCCCAGCGCGGAAAGCTCGGCGCGGACTTCCTTGAAGTTATAGATCTCGCCGTTGAACGTCAGGACATCGGCTTCGTCCTCGCTCAGCATCGGCTGCGCGCTGCCTGCCAGGTCGATGATCGAGAGCCGCAGGTGTCCAAGGCCAATGCCCGGCGCGGTCCAGCAGCCGTTGCCATCGGGCCCGCGATGCAGCATCGCATCGGTCATCAGCCGGATCCGCGCAGGATCGACCGGCTTTGCGGTCTCAATATGGAAGATGCCCGCAATTCCGCACATGGCCGGTCAGCGCCCCGCCAGGACGGCATCGGCGAGCTTGCGCGGGCCACCGGCGTCGGCGATCAGCGCATCGAGCGTACCGCGCGCCGATCCGTCGCCGCTACGCTCTGCCGAAACGATCAGGATCATCGCGCTCTGCGGGCGGCGCAGCAGCCGCGCCTTGAGCGATTCAAGGCGGATCGCCAGATTGCTGCCGGTCTGCACATCGCCGGTGCGGTAGTAGGTCGCAACGTCGCGGACGACCCGGCCAGTGCCGGTGATGATGTCAAACCTGCCATCAGCGAGCGGCGGCCCCTGCTCCACCCACGACCAATCGCCATCGGGATCGAGCGCGCCCTGGCCATAGCCGGTGATCTCGCGGCCCTCCGACTGGCCATCGTACAGCGCCGCGAACACATCGACCCGCCGGCCATCGCGGACATAGGTCGCGATCACGGTGCGGTTGCTGCCATCGGCGCGCGGGGTCCAGGCGACAGATGGCGCATAGGCCTGGCGCTGCCATCCGGAGATATCGGGAAGCGTATCGCTCACCGGTATCGCGGCAGGCGCGGGCAATCCGGCGAGCGACCAGGCCAGCGGCGCGGCGATCAGCAGTGCGGCGCCGGCAAGAACGGGGCGAACCGGCGGCGCGGCAAGACGGGATTTCAACGCCAGCTGCTCGGCAAGCGCAGGTTCGATGAACGGATCGCTCACCTGCCGGTCGAAGAACCGCCAGCCGATCGCCATCACCAGCAGCAGCACCAGCGCAAAGAACACCCAGCCGTAGAAGATGTGATCGAACCCGGCAGCAAAATCGAGCCCGTGATGGTGCGCGATATAGATCGTGCCGAACGCGCGCACGCCGTTTGCCAGCACCGGGACGACGATCGCCAGCGCAACAATGCCGATCCGACGCGGCCAGCTCTTGAAGCAGACATTGGCGACCAGCACGCCATACGCGAACATCGCGATCAGGAACTTTACCCCGGAGCATGCCTCGGCGACCCGGAACAAGGCTGTCGGGGTCGAGATGAACACACCCTCGATGTGCGCCGGGATTCCGGTCATCCCCAGCAGCGCCATCGAGATGTCGGCGGTGATCACCTGCAGCCGGGGCACCAGCTCTTCGCCCACTGGGACCAGAAAGAACGCATAAGCCAGAGGGAATAGCAGCGCGCGGGCGACCTGCGGCCCGAGCAGCGCCAGCGTGCTGCCCTGCAGGAACATCACCAGCGCCAGGTGCCGCGCCAGCGCAACACCCGCAGCTTCGCCGAGCACCCAGCCTGTCGCAGCCGCCGCCATCACCACGAGCCCCGGCCACCAGGCCGAAGGGACGATCCGCTTGAGCTCGTCCTGACGCTGCAGCACCAGCCAGCCCAGGATGAACGGGATCAGCAGGATGTGGTTGAAGGTGGAGCTGTCCCACCAGATCATCACCATGTCCGCCGCATCGCGCACGAACACCAGCACGATCACCGCCCAGGCGATTCCTAGCCGAATCAGTGCAGACCGCCATGCGGCGCTTAACGGTTGCGGGGTGACGGGAACCGCATCGGCGGCAACGCTGGCCATATCAGGCGGCGCTTTGCAAGGCGTGGACAGGGGTATCCAGCCACTGAATCAGCGGGGCGAGCAGTGCATCCCATTGATAGCATTGAAGCATGTGATCGCGACCTGCCTGCCCCATGCTTGCCGCGCGCGTAGGATCGGCGACCAGCGCGTTGATCGCAGCGGCCATCGCGGCGTCATCGGCGGGCACCACGAAATGGCGATCAGGCTCGGCGATGATCCCTTCTGCAGCGGCAGCCGATGCCACCACCGGGCGCGCCAGAGCCATCGCCTCAAGCACCTTGTTCTGGATACCGCGCGCGATCCGCAAGGGCGCGACCACGACATCGGCAGACGCGATCCAGGGGCGGATGTCATCGACCGCGCCGGCCACTTCCACGCCGGGCAGGCTGGCGAGCGAGCGCACCGCTGCGACCGGGCTGCGCCCGACGATATGGAAGCAGGCATCCGGATGAACCGCCCGCACGGCGGGAAGCACAGCCTTTGAAAAATGGACGACCGCATCGATGTTGGGCGCATAATCCATCTGCCCGGTGAACACGAGATGCGGTCCGGGGCGATCGGCATAAGGCGCGGCTGAAACGTCGGCAGGGTCGTAGGACACCGTATCGACACCGTTGCTGATGCCTTCGACCCGTACCGCAGGATCGTCCAGCGTATCTCGAAACAATTTGGCCTCTGCCGGGC
The DNA here is from genome assembly GCF_014639875.1 of Blastomonas aquatica. Lineage (GTDB taxonomy): Bacteria > Pseudomonadota > Alphaproteobacteria > Sphingomonadales > Sphingomonadaceae > Blastomonas > Blastomonas aquatica. Next base: position 51,944 of record NZ_BMGD01000006.1, read on the forward strand.
TGACAAACAGCGACAGGTCGGCGCGGCGTGCCACCTGCTGCTCATGCGCGCCCAGCAGGCGCGCCTCACGGGCATGGACCAGCTTCATCGGACCCTGCGTGGCCCCCGCATAGGCGGCAAACTTGGCCGAATCCATGTCGACGAAGTCCATCACCACCCGGCACGCGAAGCTCGGCGGGATGAACTGCGCCATCTGGCTGGAGTAGATGAAGATCGTATCGATGGGCCGCGTCGCCAGCAGACGGGTGACAAAATGGCTGATACTCGGGCTCTCGAACGCCACCAGCGACACCGGCTTGCCCACCGCCAAGGCCGTCAGCCCGGCGCGCACATTCGAAATCGTCCGGCGGACAAGGATATGGCTGGTCGCGGCCCAGGCCAGTTCGACCTCTGCGGCCAAGTCGGCGTCGGTCTCGCCGAAGGTCGCGACATGTACCGGCCCACGTGCAGCCAGCGCGCGCAGCATGGCATGCGACCGGATCTTGTCGCCCCGGTCGGGCGGAAACGGAATGCGGTGCGCAAGGAAGAGCGTCTCGCCCATCAGCCCAGACCGTTCGCGATCAGCGGCCCCAGGCGGTTGGCGATCGGCAATGGCAGACGCTGCCACAAGGCAATCTGCAGCCGGTATTTGGGGCTGAGCGGATTGACGTCGCGTGGTGGCTGGCCATCGGCGTTGCGGATCGCATAGCTCAATGGAGCGGGCTCGAAGCCCCAGTTCTTCTTGAACGAAAACGCGCCGCTGCCGACCTTCGACCGCCCGAAATCGAACCGCACACAGCCGCGCCGCCGTGCATGGTTCATCAACGCATAATACATGACATCGTTGGCGCGGAGGCCACGCGCCGCCCACACACCGCCGCCCCAGAACGGCATCACGGTGCCGCGATGATAGAGGTTGAGCACGCTGGCGACCGGGACATCGCCGTGCAGCACGGTCAGGATATCGGCATCGTCGCCCAGCCCATCGAGCACCGCCTCGAACAAGGCGCGCGGAAACACCGGGGTGCCCAGATTGCGCACGCTGGTCGCATAGACCGCATAATGCTGCTGCCGGTCGAGCGCGCTGGTTCCGGTGCGCACGACGAGACCGTTGGCTAGACCCTTGCGCACCTCGGCGCGCTGCTTGCGCGGCACCCATTCGAGCTGCTTCTGATCGGCATCGGGGCTCTCGGGCACCAAGTCGGCGATGAAGCCTGCATGCGCGTTCGACTTGATCGTCCAGCACGGATTCTCGGGCAGCCAGCCACCGCGCAGCTCGAGCGTCGGCGCGCTGTAGCGTTCGGCCAGTTGCCAGCCGGCCTGGCTAAGCGCCTGCGCACTGGCACCATCGCTGGCGATGATCCCGCCATCGACCGCGAAACCGGCCGACACCATCGCGCGGCCGAACAGCGGCGAGTGCACCGCGTGCAGCGGAAGGTAACCGGTCAGGTCGCCTGTTGTGTCCTCTGCGACCAGCGCGAGGAAATCATGCCCGGTCGCGCGGGCCACCGCCTCCCCCCAGGCGATGCGGTGGAACGCGGTGGCGTCTTCGCGGCCATCCATCCACGCCGACAGCCGGGCGATGTCCTGCGGGTCGGCAAGGTTCACCAGACGCACTTTGGGGGCAGTCAGCGCGGGAGGTGCAAAGTGCAGCATCACAGCCGTCCCGCCGCCAGCGGAAGCGCGATCTCGTCGATCCGGCACCAGTTGAAGTCGCGGGTCAATTGTTCGAGCTTGCCCGCCATTGCGCCCAGCTGGGTGTAATGGCGGATGTTCGACTTGAGCGGCGCACCGGCAACGCGGGGCTGATCGGGATCAACCTCCCACGGGTGGAAATAGAAGATCGCCGGCTGGCCATCGGTCGCATTGACCCGGCGCAGCGCCCATTTTGACAGCGCATAAGGCAGGATGCGGAAAAACCCGCCGCCACCCGCGCCGAAGCGGCGCTGGCCCAGCTCGACCGTGGTGACCGGCAGTTCGATAAGGTCCGATCCTGCGACTGGGTGAAACGCAAAGCGCGGTGCCTCGCGCCAGCCATAATGGTCGTGCGCGATTGGCGCGACGCTCGACGAATAGGCATAGCCCTGTTCGGCCAAAATGGGATGCGCCCAGGGCGTGCGCCGATCGATCGAGAAGCTGGGCGCGCGATAGCCCCGGATCGCGACTCCACCTGCGTCCTCGAGCGCCTTGCGCGCGCGATCGATATCGGCGCGGAAGGCATCGGGGGTCATCGTGAAGACGCGGGTGTGGTCCCAGCCATGGCTGGCGATCTCGTGCCCTTCGGCGATAATGCGGCGGATCAATGCAGGGTAGCGCTCTGCCACCCAGCCCAACGTGAAGAACGTCGCCTTGACCCCGCAGCGGGCGAACAGATCAAGCACTGCGCCGGTGTTGTGTTCCACCCGGCTGGCGATGCTCTCCCAATCGCCTTTGGCAATCGTGTTCTCGAACGCACCGACCTGGAAATACTCTTCGACATCCACGGAAAGCCCGTTGACGATGGCGCGCGCATCGGTGCGATCTGGTCCCAGCGATGCTTCGCGCACGGTGTTCAGCTCCAGGCAAACGGCCGTAACGGCCCGAAAATGATGCTAGGCGATCAGGCGGCGCGACCCTTGGGCCACATTCCGGCGGATTCATCCTCGACCCATCCTACCAGCAAAGCGAGCACCCGGTGCAATGCCTTTTGCTGTTCGGCCTGCTGCGCTTCGAGTGCATGCACGCGGGCGAGCAAGGGTTCAAGATCGACCTGCGCCTGGGCGGGGCGCGCCTCAAGCGCCTGCACCCGGTCGAGCGCGGCCTGCAGTTCGTTCACCAGAAACCTGCGTTCGTCTTCCTGCTGTCCGGCAAAGGTCCGGACCTCGGCGACGAACTGGTTGAAATCGGCCTTGCTGACTTCGGGGATCGCAGGTGCCGCCATAGCAGCTACCGGCATTTCAGAGCCAGGCGCGACCGACGCGGCATGGGCGGCATGCGATGCAGCACTGGCGAGCGCGGCGTCGTTCTGCCAGTCGTCATCGGTCATCGCATCGACCGCCAGATCGGCCACCACCGCCTCGACCAGAGCCGCATCGACGGTCTCGCGGTTTTCTACAGCCGCCATCAGCAGCACGCGGTTGATCAGCATGTTGATCTTGCGCGGGATACCACCGGTTTCGGCGAACAGCCTGGCCCACAGATCGTCGGCAAACGCCGGACGCCCCTGCCAACCGACTAAAGCCATCCGATGCTCGACATATGGCTGCAGTTCGTGGCGCTCCATCGCACCCAGGTGATGCGTGGCGATGATCCGCTGGCGCAATTGTTCCAGCCCCGGCGCGCCCTGCACTGAAGCACGGAACTCGGGCTGGCCGAGCAGGAAGATCTGCAGCAGCGGGTGGCTTCCCAGTTGGAAGTTCGACAGCATCCGCAGCTCCTCGAGCGCGGGCAGCGGCAGGTTCTGCGATTCATCGACCACCAGCAGGCAGCGGCGTCCAGCGCGCGCCTCGGTGTGAAGGAAATGCTCGATCGCACCCAGGGTGCCGGTCTTGTCCAGCCCTGCGGTGGCCACGCCGAAGCTGCTCGCCACCATGTGCAGCAGATCATCGCCCTTGAGCTGGGTGGTGACGATCTGCGCGGCGGTCAGCCGGGCGCTATCCACGGTCTGCATCAGGTGCGCGACCAATGTCGATTTGCCCGCGCCGATCTCGCCGGTGATGATGATGAAGCCCTCGCCCTGCGCCAGGCCATAGCCCAGATACGACATCGCCTTGCGGTGCGTGGCGCTCTCGAAATAGAAGCGCGGATCGGGGGTCAGCTGAAAAGGCCGTCCGGTGAGGCCATAATGGGTTTCGTACATGGGCGTGCCCCCTGATCTTGCTTATGTAAACTTACTGGAACGAATAGCGCAGCGCCAGCAGCGCCGACGCGATCAGGCTGCTTTCGAAGCCCTTGGGATCGAAGTAATCCAGCCCCACCGCAACGCTCCCCGAGAAGCGATTGGTGAAGTTGCGGAAATAGGCAGCGTTGGTGCCAATCCCCAGCACATCGGAACCTGCGCCATTGAACGTCTGGCCGGGGCCGTTTTCAAGATAGGTCGCGTAGACCGTTCCTGTCAGGCTCGACCGCGGATCGAGCTGCTTGGCGCCGACATAGCTTGCGAACCAGACCTCATCGATGGTCTGATCAAAGCCAGCCAGCGCGCCGGTATCGGCCGCGAAGAACTTGCGGCGGCTGTAGCCCGCGCCGAGGCCGTGGGTCCAGCTGCCGCTGGTCAGGCTGACCTGGCCGGTTACGCCGCGAGTGCGGAACGCCGAGGAAGCGACCGACTGCAGCGAATCGTTGAGGCAGCCGCTGCCCGAACCACCGAACACGCACGAATTGAGATCACCGCTCAGCGGATTGCGGGTGGCATCGAACTGCGTGGGCAATCCCGCCAGATTGTCGTTGAGCCGCGATCCGAAGCCCGCGACGAGATCGTACACCGTCAGATTGGCCGCTAGACGCTGGCTGGGGGTATAAGTGAACGACCCGTAATAGGTCAGGCTGTCATAGCGTCTGCCGATCCGCGCCTCGAGCGAGGTACGCCGACTGGGCCGCCACAGCACGCCGACATCCCAGATGAGGCCGTCCTGATCATATGACAGCAACCGCGGCGAGTTCTGGTCGGTCACCAGGCGCCCGTCATCGCCGACCACGGGATTGCCCGCCGCATCGCGCAACGCGTCCCGCTCGGAAATCTCGATGTCCTCGTAACCCACACCGCCGACGATCGCCAAGGTCGCGCTGACCGGAACGGTGACATCGGCGCGGATGATCTTGTCCTCGAAGCGTTGATCGAGCTGGCTGGCATCTTCGCGAAAATACCCACCGCTCACCGACCATCCGATCGGCAGGAACCCGCCGGGCTGCTGCCCGAACGCCAGGCTGGCAGCGTGGCTCACGCTGTCGCCGAAAATGTCGACCGGTCGCTGACCTGCAGGCAAGGCAACCGTATTGGCGTCAACCTTGGTATAGCCGATACGATAGGCCGCGTTGACATCCACCGTGCCAACCTGCGTTGCCAGCGTCGGACCGGCATATGCCGAATAGACCTGGGTGACGTTGTCGGATCCGCCGATCAGGTTGCTGGGGGCGGCACCGGCGCCATCGATCCGCGAACGGATACCCAGCGCGCCTGCTTCGATGGACAGCGTGTTGGGGATAATCTGCACATTGGCGCGCGCAATGCCGCTGATCGCGTCCTGATCACCAAAATCGTCGTTCCACGAGAAGCGGCGCTCATAGCGGACACTAACCTGCGCTTCAGCACGCGTGGTCTGCACCGCCGCATCGACCCCGACCGCTACCAGGCTATAGGTCAAAAGATCGCCGCCATTCTTCAGGTCGGCGCTGATCAGCTGGCCGACTTCCAGATAGGGCACCACGACAGTGCGCTGGCGGCCCGAGCTGCCCTCACCGCGATCACCGCCCTGCTGCGCTAGCGGGCCCTGCTGGGCCAGCGCCGCCTGAGGAACCACTGCAAGCGCGACCGCAAGTGCGGCCAGCGGCAGGCCGCGTTTGCCAGAACTGAAAGCAGACCATCTTTGCATGGTCATTCTCCATATCCATAATAGGATCCGAAGCTGCGACCCGAGGGCGAGAATTTCACCCCGTTGAGCAGCAGCTGAACCTGGTTGCAGCCGGAAATCAGCCCCAGCGCGTCGCGCAGCGCGCGTTCGCTGGTGACATCGGCACGCACCACCATCAGCGCGTGGCCGACATGCTGGGCGAGCGTTGCCGCAGGTGATGCGGCAAGCAGCGGCGGGGAATCGAAAATCACGATCCGGCCCGGATGGCCCTCGGTCAGCCGGGCGAGCACATCGAGCGTATGCGCCGATGCAAGATATTCGCTGTCGGTGTTGGTCTGCCGTCCCGCCGGCAAAACCGACAAGCCCCGGATATCGGTCGGGATGATGCAATCTTCCACCGCGACCTTGGGATCGGCGAGCGCATCCATCAGCCCGCGCTGCCCCTCGATGCCCAACGACGAAAGGATGCTGGGCTTGGCGAAATCAGCATCGACCAGCAGCACGTCATGGTCCTGCTCGGTCGCGATCGACAGCGCAAGGTTGATCGCGCTGTAAGTCTTGCCTTCGTTGGGCTGCGCCGAACAGATCAGGATTCGCTGCGCGGCTGCGCCGAGCCCTGCATTGGCTTCGGCCTGGATGCTGGCGAGCAGCCGGCGTTTGACGATGCGGAACTCTTCGGAGATGCTGGTCACAGGGCCATCGGGGACGATGAACGCGCGCTCGCGCAGATGATCGCGGTCGATGACCGCCACCGGCATGGCGGGGCCACTGCGCGGACGCGGCAAGGGGGCAGCCACGGGAGTTGCTCCCGCGACCGGTGCACGAACCGCAACGGTCTCGGAAGTATCCGCCTGATGGGTCTGAGTTCCGGCAGCATCGGGCAGCTGCGGACCGGGCTGATTCAGCGCCTTGCGGAAATCATACATGTTGGCAGCACGCTCGATCAACGATGGCGTGCTGCTGGATTTATCCGGCGACGGGATGGGGTCGTGCATGGTCATGTCTCTTTTATCCCTCACACCACCGAGCCGCGCTGGATAAACTCGATCATCAGCAGCAGCAGGAAGACCCCCACAAGGGCGCCACCCGACCCCAGATACATCCTGAGTTTACGCTTGCGTTCATCGCGCTGCGCCTGGGTCAGCATCTGCGAGATCGATCCGATCACCTGCAAGCCGCTGGCAGCTTCCAATTTGGCCGCCGTAGGATAGCTCGCACCGAGCTGACCGAGCGCGAATGCTCCGCCAATGCCGCCCGCGATACCTGCGAGCAGAACCCCGACCAGCAACATCGGACGGTTGGGCGCAATCGGCGTGCGCGGGCTTGAGGGCGGTGTGATCAGGTCAAAGCGGACCGCGTCGGTCTCGGTTTCGACCTGCCCGCGCAGCCGCACCTGCTCGCGATCGGCGAGCAGCTTGTCATATTGGGTCTTGAGCACCTCATAATCTCGCGCGATCCGAGCCTGTTCGGCGGCGACCCCCGGCTCCTGGATCTGCTTGGCGACCATCGCGCTCATCTCGCCCTGGAGCGCGGACTTGCGCGACTGCAGTGCGGTGACGGCGGCCTGCCGCTCGGCCTTCATGCTGATCAGCGAGCTATACGCCGGATTGGAAACGCCAAAATTGGTGCCCGCGCCCGCGCCGGCTGCACGCAAAGCCGCGATCTGGCTTTGCATCGCGACCACATCGGGATGCTGGTCGGTCAGGCCGCGCGCCTTCATCGAGGCAAGCTCGCCTTGCGCTTGTGCCAGCGGGTTCACCCCGCCGCCTGCGCCGCCGGCGATCGTCTGCGGAGTGCCGGCAATCTGGCCGTTGATCGCAGCCAGCGCGCTTTGCGCGGCGATCAGCTGCGAATCGATCTGGTTGATCTCGACCCTGCCCGATTCCAGACGCTGGCTGACCGATCCGATCCCTGGCAGCATCCCCAGATTCTCGGTCTCGAACCGCACCCGCTTCTGCTCGGCTATCTCGAGCTCTTTCTGCCGCTTGGCGAGTTGTTCATCGAGGAAGCGCAATGTGTCGCTGGTCTCGCCGCGTCCGCCTGCAAGGTTCGCTTCGACAAAGATGTCGATCAGCTTCTGCACGACATCGCGTGCCAGCGTCGCGGCCTCGCCATCGGACCGGTCGCCTGCCGACATCGTCGCCGAAATCTCGTACAGGTTGTCTTGCTCGGACTTGATCTTGATCGCGCCGCGAAGCCCGCCGACTGCGCCTTCGACCTCGCGTGGGGTCACCAGATTCTTGCCCAGATCGGTACCACGCACGACCTTTTCGAGGTTGGCGACAGAGGTCAGCGTCTGCTCGACGGTATCGATCTGCTTTTGCCGCTCGACTATGCTGATTCCGGTATTGTCGGGCAAAATCGCCTTGGTCTGGACAAAAAGCTTCGCCTGCGATTCATAGGTATTGGGGATCAAGGCGACCGCCAGCCAGCCCAGCACGCAGATCGCCCAGGCGATGGCCATCGCCAGCCAACGGCGTTGCCACACGCTGTGAACAGCAATCCGGAATTCTTCGTACAGGCCAGTCATCGGTCAGGCTTTTCTTTCGCTTATACGGTGCGGATCGGCGTTTCTGGCAATCAGAACATGCTTTCCGGGATGATAATAACATCTCCCGGCTGCAACAGCACGTTCGCGCGGCTGTCACCCTTTTTGATGAGGTCGCCCAGCTTGATCGGATATTCCTGCTGACGCCCCGAAATCTTGTCGAAGCGCACCAATTTGGCACGGTTGCCTGCGGCGAATTCGGAAAGGCCGCCCACCGCGATCATCGCGTCGAGCAGTGTCATATTGGCACGGTAAGGGATCGATGCAGGCTTTTCGGTCGCGCCGACGATCCGCACCTGCTGCGAGAAGGTGCCCGCAAAGGTGTTGACGATCACCGACACGATCGGCTCCTGAATGAACTGCGACAGCTGCAGCTTGATGTCTTCGGCCAGCATCGTCGGAGTTTTGCCGACGGCGGGCATGTCGGTGATCAGGGGCGTGGTGATGCGGCCATCGGGGCGCACCTGCACCTTGGCGCCGAGCTCGGGATTGCGCCAGACGAACACGGTGAGTTCGTCGAGCGGGCCGATGATATAGTCATCACCCGGGCCATCGGAGAGCGAGACGAACGATGCCGGGGGCAGCTGCGGTCCACTTGGAGTTGCGGCACACGCGGCAAGCAGAGCGGTTGCCGCCAGCGCCGCAATTCCCATTTTCAACAGACGGAACAATCCCATGTCAGCACCTTTTTCGTCCACCGGCGACTCCGTACTCCGCCACCTGCACACAGCAGGCAGCCCGGGCCGGGTCCACGCAGATTAGCATCAGCTATGGCGAAAAAGGGTGAACATAGCGTTAGTGCTTGATGGTGCAGATGATTTTACACCGCCGCACTAGCGGCATCGGGCGTGCCGTCACACGCCATCGCCATCAAAACTGAGCAGGCGAAAGGCCGCCCCAGTGGCTCTTGGAGCGGCGTCGACCGATCAGGCGTAAGCAGCCGTCTTCGGTTTCTTCATCGCGGAATGCGAAGCACCCGCCCTCAAAGCTCCAGGCGCATCGATCTTGAAGCGGTTTGCCTCGTCCGCCAGCGCCTCGACCTCCGACGAAAGGTTGCGTGCCGCTGCCGACGTTTCTTCCACCATCGCCGCGTTCTGCTGGGTAGAATTGTCCATGGCGCCGATCGCACCGGCGATTTCCGCGATGGTGGAGGACTGCGCCGCATTGTCGGCCGCCATGCTGGCCAGCAAAACGTGAACCTCACCGACATCGCCCGAAATATTGGCAAGGGCGCCGTCCACCTTGTGAACAGCCTCGACCGCAGCTCCGATCTCGGTCTGCGTGACCGTCAATTGCTCTCGTGCGCGTTTCGCTTCCTCTTCGGCCCGCATCGCAAGCGCGCTGACAAGATCCGCGACCACAGCAAAGCCGCGCCCGGCATCGCCGGCACGCCCCGCCTCGACGGCCGCGTTCATCGCCAGAACACGCGTCTGGAAGGCGATCTTGTCGAGGCCTTCGATCACGCTGTCGATCCCCTTTGCGGTTTCCGACACGCGCCCCATCGCCTGCACCGCCTCGACCGCCACCGAACGGCTGTCGGCCACGGTGGCAATCGCGCCATCGGCGCGCTGAACCGTGGAGGTGGCAGCGACGACCGACGCCTTCAGCCGCCCGTCGATCTGTGCGATGGCCGCGGATGCTTCCTCAAGGTTGGCGGCATTGCTCTCGGTCCGGCGCGCAAGGCTTTCCGAGGCCTGAGCGATTTCACCCGACCCTGTGCGGATCGACGAGGCGCTCTGCGCTACCGAGCCAATCAGCGACCGCAGCGAATGCAGCGCCTCATTGAAATTGGTCTTCAACTCTGCATAGGCCGGTGGGAAATCGGCGACGATCGGCGATGTCAGGTCACCCGCAGTGAGCGAGGCAAGGCTCTGGCGAAGCGCGCCGGTCACGACGGTCTGCTCGGCTGCAGCCGCCGCCGCTGCGACGCGCTCCTTGGCGATCACCGACGCCAGAAACGCATCGACGGCGCGCGCGATGGTTCCGATCTCGTCGCGCTGATCGAGGTTGGGCAGCTTTGCATCGCCCGAGGATTTCGCCAGACCATTGATGATATCAGCGAGCATGTTGATCGGAGCAACGACCTTGCGGGTAATCGTCAGATACGCGATGGCAAGCGCCACGCCAGCACCCAGCGCGAGAACCAGCACCATGATGAGCGCGGCTTCAAGCGCGGACAGCGCGTCGCTCGTCACCTCCGAAGCCACGTTGATCTGCAGGTCCAGCAGCTTGCCGATTTCCGTCGATACCGGGTCGATCGACCGATAAAGATCATTCACGACAAAGCGGTCGAGCGCTGCACGGTCGCGTGCCGCAAGGATCTGGATCAGCCTGGCGACTTGCACGTCGGCCCGCTGCATTTGCGACTCTGCCGCCGATACCAGCCGCACTTCCTCATCCGTGAGCGTCGTCGAGCGATACCGCTGCCAGGCTGCAGCGATCTTGCTCTTGCCGTTGCGCACTGTCGTCTCCGCCTCTGCGAAAGACACATTGCCGTTCCGGGCCTTGTGCGCGGCATCGACAATATCGACGGCATAGCTATCCACCGTCACCTTGAGATCGCTCATCGGCACGACGCGATCGTTGAGGATGGTTGCCAACGCCTCGGCGTTGTTCTTCGTCGACCAATAGGATGCGCCGACGATCAGCACAGTGGCTGCCGCCAATAGGCCAAGACAACTCAGCAGCTTTTGCTTCAAGGTCACGCGGCAGACTCCTGATCGACGTCGAACAGCATTGGCCAAACGCTGGTCCAGCGGCTGGAATGCTCTCGGTTGTCTCATAGGAGATCGCGCAGAGTCTGTGGCGGATTGACGGTGTTTTTTAATGTGTCGTGGGAAGCAATACACCCAACGAAAGCTATCATGCGACAACGCCCGCCATCGCGCGCGGAAACTTGCCTGAATGCAGTCAATTGAAAGATCGATATCTGCTGGACTTGCAAAGGTGCGTGTGTGCTTAATCGTGGTCAGGCTTCATCAACTGCGATGCAGCCTGCCTAGGGGGTGAAGCCATGCGAAAATCAGTATTCCTGGCTGCCGCAGTATTGGCAGCCGTGACTGTGCCGGCGTCCGCGTCTTGGCGTGCCGCAAATGCCGAAGTCGAAGCGGCGGCAAAAACACCGCGCGTGGCAGCTGCCTTGGCAACGACCGAACGAATGGATCAAGCTATTCTGGCGCGCGACAAGGATGCTTTTTCAGCCATTTTTGCCGATGATACGGTGGTCAACAATCCGTTCAATCGCATAGCACGCAAATCGGATGCCGTGCGGAACTTGGAAACCGGACTGATTGACTACGAAACGCTCGAGCGAACGATCGAGTATGCGGCGGAACGTGGCGATCATGACGTCGTGCTGATGGGTGTCGAGGTGTTGACTCCGGTTGGCAAGGCGCGGTTCGCGGGTGAAAAAATCAGTCGCCGCGTCACCGAAGTGTGGACCGACGAAAGCGGTGAATGGAAACTCGCGATTCGCCAAGCAACCATCTATCGAACACAATGAGGTACACCACACGCTGGCCTCAGCCGCCTGCCCCTCACCCCCGCCGCCGCGCCAGAAACCGCGCCCAGCCCCGGCTCCACTTGTTGAACACCTTGCCCTCATCCGAAGCAAAAGCCGCCGCCTTGATGTGCTCCGAGCGGTTGGGATAGGGCACGATCAGGCTGGCGACGCCGAAGGTCGAGGATTTGCCCGCTATCATCATCGCGATCGGCAGGATGAGGTCGCCCGCGCCGCGCCCGACCACCGTACCGCCGATGACCTTGCTGCCCTTCTTGACCAATTTGACGAAGCCGGTGACCTCGCGCTCGGTCACCGCGCGGTCATTGTGGTCGAAGTCCTGGCGCCACACGGTGATCTTGTCGCCATGCACCTTGCGCGCCTCGTCCTCGGTCATGCCGACCTGCGCGAGCTCGGGGTCGGTATAGGTGACCCAGGGGAGCGCGGCATAGTTCGCCTTGGTCGGCACGCCCAGGCTGATCTCGAGCGCGACGTTGCCGCCCTCATAGCCGCTGGCATGGGTAAAGCGCGGTCCCTCACGGCAGTCCCCGATCGCGTAGATATGCTTCGCGCTGGTCCGCCGCCGGGCATCGACGGCGATGCCCTTCTTGTCGTATCGCACGCCCGCGACCTCGAGCCCCAGCCCGTCGAAGTTGACCTCGCGCCCGGTGGCGATCAGCAGATGCGTGCCGGTGATCGTGCGGCCATCCTTGAGCGTCAGTACCAGGCCTTGGTCGTTCTTCGCCACCGCATCAGCTTCGGCATCATGGATCAGCTCGATCCCCTCCCCGGTCAGCCGGTCGATGACGATTTTCGCGGCGTCGGCATCGTCCTTGGGGAACGGGCGCCCCTTGGTCGCGACGACAACCTCCGACCCCAGCCGCCGGAACGCCTGCGCCATCTCCATACCGATCGGACCGCCGCCCAGCACGATCAACCGCCCGGGCAGTTCGGTCAGTTCCCAGACATTGTGGTTGGTGAGGTACGGGACTGCATCGAGCCCCTTGATCGGCGGGACGTACGCGCGGCTACCCACCGCGATCACGATCCGCGGCGCGGTGTAGGTGGTGCCGCCGACGACCACGCTCCTGGGCCCGGACAGGCAAGCATCGCCGCGAACCACCTCAACCCCCATGCCTTCGAAGCGCTCGACGCTGTCATGCGGCTCAATGGTCTTGATCGCGTGGTGCACCGCATCGTGCACCGCGCGGAAATCGACGACCGGCTCGACCGACGCCATCCCGAATTCGGCGGCATTGCGCATGTCGTGCGCGCGGTGCGCGGCGGAAATCAAGGCCTTGCTCGGCACGCAGCCGGTGTTGAGGCAATCGCCCCCCATCGCTGCGCGCTCGATCAGCAGCGGCTTCAGCCCGAACATCGCGAGCCCGCCCGAGCAGACCAGCCCGGCAGACCCTGCCCCGATGACGATCACGTCGTGCGAATATTTCATACACCCCGTTTCGGTGAAACAATGCGGCTGGTTACCGCGAATTCTTGTCGCTAGACCATGTGCGCCAGTTGAGGGGGAATCCAGCATGAATCTCGAAAATTCGCGTGAATATTACGGCAAGGTGCTGTCGGAATCGGCAGACCTGCGCACCGATGCCTGCACCACCGCCGAACGCCCCCCGCTGGCAGTGATCCAGGCGCTGGCCAATGTGCACCCCGATGTGAAGGCGCGCTATTATGGCTGTGGCCTGATCGCGCCGTCTTTCATTCAGGGCGCGAGGATCCTCGATTTGGGCTCGGGGTCGGGGCAGGACGCGTATATCCTCGCGCAACTGGTGGGCGAGCATGGCGAGGTCGTTGGGGTCGATGCCACGCCCGAACAGCTTGCGGTCGCCAACGCGCATCTCGAATGGCACCGCGAGACCTTCGGCTATGCCAAATCGAACGTCCGCTTCGTCGAGGGCGATATCGAGAAGCTCGACGCGCTCGATCTGGAACCCGGCAGCTTTGACATCATCGTTTCCAATTGCGTCATCAACCTCGTCGCCGACAAGGCCAAGGTGTTCGCCGATGCGCACCGGCTGCTCAAGCCCGGCGGCGAGATGTATTTCTCCGATGTCTATTCCAACCGGCGGGTGCCGCTGCATCTGCTCACCGATCCGGTGCTGCACGGCGAATGCCTGTCGGGCGCGCTTTACTGGGGCGATTTCCTCAAGCTGTCCAAGGCGGCAGGCTTCACCGATCCGCGCCTCGTGAAAGATCGTCCGCTGGGCATCGGCGATCCGCGCATTGCCGCCATGCTCGACGGCATCGATTTCTTCTCCGCCACCTATCGGTTGTTCAAGCTCGATGACCTCGAGCCCGAGTGCGAGGATTACGGCCAGGCGGTGGTGTATCTGGGCAGCGTCGAGGGCGAGGAGCGCGTGTTCACGCTCGACAAGCACCACCAGATCGAACGCGGGCGGATCTTCCCGATCTGCGGCAACAGCTGGAAGATGCTGGCCGATACGCGCTTTGCCGAGCATTTCCAGTTTATCGGTGATTTCTCGACGCACTATGGCGTCTTCGCCGATTGTGGCGGCGGCCTGCCCTTCGCGCAGAGCACCGGCGAGGATGGCGATCTGGTGGGGTGCTGTTGAGCGCGTTTCGTTTGAGCGGGTCTCGTGTGAGAGCGGTTCGTTTGAGGACGTATCGCTTGCGCTCGGGGCCCACCACATCCGCTCAGCCTGAGCCTGTCGAAGGCCCCGCGATGTCCTCACCCAGACGTCTCCCGTTCTCCGGCGAAAGCCGGAGCCCAGGGGCTGGATTGCACTGCAGCCGCTCTGGATTCCGGCTTTCGCCGGAAAACGGCTGGACCAGAAGGCCACCCTATGCGCGGGGCCTTCGACAGGCTCAGGCTGAGCGGAGGGTGTTAGCGCTCCTCCATCCGGGGCGCATATGCACGTCTTTCTGACCGGCGCCACAGGCCTTGTCGGCGGGGCGCTGGCGGGCGCGTTGCTCGATGCCGGGCACCGCGTCACCGCGCTGGTGCGGGGCGTAGGGCGCGATGTGCTCGATATGGACGGACGGAATCGCATCGGCGAGATCGGGGTGCTGCAGGGCGATGTCGCGCTCCCTGGCTTCGGGTTGGTGGAGACGCCGCCCGAGGACATCGATCTGCTGGTCCACTGCGCCGCGACCGTCGATTTCGCCGCTGCCGAGGCTGTGCACGAGGCGGTCAATGTCGGCGGCACCGCGCATGCCATCGCGTTGGCACAAGGCTGGGGCTGCCCATTGCTGCATGTCTCGACCGCTTATGTCTGCGGCCGCGCCGATGGCGATATCGCCGAGGTTGCCGCCAACCCGGCAGCGGATTTCACCAACGGCTACGAGGCCAGCAAGGCCCGCGCCGAAGCCCTAGTCGATACCGCGCGCGCGGACGGTCTCGCTGCCGCGATCGCCCGTCCCGCGATCATCGTCGGGCGCTTAAGCGATGGCGCGATTGCCCGCATCGACGGGTTCCATCACCTGTTCCGATTGTTCGGATCGCCGCTGCTGGGTGCCGTCCCCGCAGCCCCCGATGCCGCGTTCGCGATCGTGCCGATCTGCCACGTTACCTCCGGGCTGATGGCGATGGCGCAGGACATCGCCGCGTTCGATGGTCGCCATGTCCATCTGGTGGGTGCCGCGCCGTTCGCGATGGCGGATATGCTGCGGATCGTCAGCGGCTATCCGGGCACCGTGCCTGCGACGATGATCGCGCCCGAGCAATATCACGCTAGCGAGCGCGACCGGCGCATCGCGATGGTCCACCGGCGGATAGGTCCGCAGTTCTTCGACTATTTCGTCCGCAGCCCGCGGTTTTCGGGGGATACGCTGCGCGACATCGCGGACATTGCGCCTCCGAGTGTGGATGAGGCAGCGTTTCGCCGGATGATCGATCATTGTATTGATGCCGGGTTCCTGGACTGGCGGTCATAGTCCATTCTCCGGCGGACGCCGGAGCCCAGGGGCGAGATTGAGCTATCGTCGCCCTGGATTCCGGCTTTCGCCGGAAAACCATGATTTGGCACGCCCAGCTTGCACTCTTCCCTCCCCTCCAACATGATGCGGACATCACATCAAAAAGGGGCCGTCCTCCATGAAACATCTGCTGCTCACCGCGCTCGTCTTCACCCTCGCCACCCCGGCCCAGGCATCCGAGGCGGAGGACGCCGCCACCGCGCAGGTGCTGACCGCGATCGATGGCCGCTATGACGAGACCGCCAAAGTGGCGCGGCAGATCTGGGAATGGGCCGAGGTCGGCTACAAGGAGGAACGTTCGAGCGCGCTGCTGCGCGAGCGGCTCAAGACCGCAGGGTTCAAGATCACCGAAGGCGTGGCGGGCATCCCCACCGCGTTCACCGCCGAGTTCGGCAGCGGCGGGCCGGTGATCGCGATCCTCGCCGAATATGACGCGCTGCCCGGGATCAATCAGGATGCGATGCCGACGCGCGCGCTGATCGACGGCAAGGGCGCGGCGCATGCCTGCGGGCACAATCTGTTCGCGGCAGGATCATTGGGCGCAGCGCTCGCGGTGCGCGACTGGCTCAAGGCCACCGGCACGCCGGGCCGGGTGCGGCTGTATGGCACGCCCGCCGAAGAAGGCGGCAGCGGCAAGGTGTACATGGTTCGCGAGGGGCTGTTCAAGGACGTCGACTTCACGATCCACTGGCACGCCGATGACGAGAACTCCGCCGCCGCGAGCACCAGCCTTGCCAACCGCTCGGCCAAGTTCCGCTTCACCGGCGTCTCGGCGCATGCCGCCGCCGCCCCCGAGCGCGCCCGCTCGGCGCTGGACGGAGTCGAGGCGATGAACATGATGGCCAACATGATGCGCGAACACGTTCCGCAGCAGACCCGCATCCACTATGTCATCACCGAAGGCGGCAATGCACCCAACGTCGTGCCCGATTTTGCCGAGGTGTTTTACTACCTCCGCCACCCCGATGCCGATCAGGTGCGCAGCATCTGGACGCGGCTCGAGGCGGCAGCGCAAGGCGCGGCGCAGGGCACCGGGACCAAGGTGGAGTGGGAGATCATCCACGGCAACAACCCGCTGCTGGTCAACGAACCGCTCGCCAAGATGATGCACGCCAAGCTGACCCAGGTCGGCGGCATCAGCTACACGGCGCAAGAAACCAAATTTGCAGAAGGCATCCGGGCGAGCTTCGACAAGCCCGAATTGCCAATGGGAAGCCAGAGCGAGATCCAGCCTTACGACGTTTCACTCGGCTACGGCTCGACCGATGTCGGCGACGTCTCCTACGCCACGCCGACCGTCGGCGTCCGCACCGCAACATGGGTTCCCGGCACCTCATCGCACAGCTGGCAATCGGCGGCGGCGAGCGGAATGACCATCGGCTTCAAGGGCGCGCAGGTCGCAGCCAAGGCAATGACGCTGGCGGCGATCGAGCTCTACACCAACCCCGCGCTGCGCGACGAGGCGACGGTGGCCTTCAAGGCCGCATTGGGGCCGGATTACGAGTATCGCTCGCTGCTGGGTGACCGCAAGCCGCCGCTGGATTATCGCGATTGAGGCGCTTCCGTTCGTTCGCTGTGGCGCGTCGGTCTGCGCCTGCCTGGAACATCACGAGGAAATGGCAAGATTGGTATAGTTTACGGGGTTCCGAACCTTTTAGCAGCCTCTGAACCAGCAGGAGAAACAAGAGGATGACATTCGCATTCTGGTTTATGATCGCTGCGCTTGCGCCATCGGTCGCTGCTGCAGAGACACCTCCTTCCTTCTGTCAGCGCATGGCAGCCGAACTGCCCATGAAGGAAAAGCGCGTGGCAGGATCGGTTCGGGCGTTCGATATGCAGACGTTGACGGCCGCGCAGCGTTTGCTGGTCGGCGGCAGCACCTTTTTCAGTCTCAAGGTGGAGGCCGTAAGCGACAGCCCGGACGAGGAACAACGGATCGATGCAATGTGCTCGACGGTTCCCTGCACGATGGAAGGGCCGTTCCGGTTGACCTTGGGGCTGAAAGACGGCTCGGCTCATCAGTTCGAAGCACTGCCTGACGAGCGGGCCCGGATCGAATATGTCGGAACACGCATTCGCTGTTCCGATCTATAGCTGCAGCAATTCGGCTCGTCAGGGCGGTAGCCGTTGCGAGTTTAACCCGCCGTGCGCCTTCCCATCCACAATCGGTCGTTCCGGCCGGATCGGCAAAAGCCCCAAACCGGTCAGGCAGCCTGCGTAGCGATTTTGCCAGCAGCGGAAATTCTTTTACCGACCCCTTTGCAGACGTTGGCACGATGCGCGATGATCCGGCATGATCCGTTGGTTCAGCCTCGCTGCATTCGGTGCTCTACTTGCCCTAGGCTGGGTTATTTTCGAACTAGCGAATGCCTGGCCAATCAATGCGGACAAGATACCCGGTCTGCGAGCGATGTTCGCGGTTTTTTCCCTTCTGGCAACGGGCGCTTTTCTCTTCGTCCGCTGGCGTCTGCTGCCCGCCGCTTTATTGCTCACTGCATTCGTATTGATTGCCGCTCTCTCAAACGCTGTGTTGACCATCCCGTATCTCGCATCAGCGGCTGTCGTAGTGCTGATGGTAGCGGTGCTGAGCCGCCTTTTCGGACCACCCCTTAACGTCAGCTAACCACCCAGAAATGGTCATTCATGCCGAGTAAAACCAACACCAAAAGCGGACGTTAAAAAAACTCAAGAAGACAGCTTCATGAGTGCCTTGCTTCTGCGACTCGCTGGCGAACGCGGCGGGGGTGTGACCACTTTGAAACTCACAAACTACGCCCTTTTCGTTTTCCGGCGAAAGCCGGAATCCAGGGCGACAGCAGCGCAATCTGACTCCTGGGCTCCGGCTTTCGCCGGAGAACGGGATGGTGGATCAGCTGAAGTTCGCGGGCCTTTTCTGCATGAAGGCGAACACCGCTTCCATCTGATTAGGCGTGCGGATGATCTTTTCCTGGAGCACGCTTTCTTCCATCAGGATCGCGTCGGTGTCCAAATCCGGGGTGCGGTTGAACAGGTTCTTGGCGGCGCGCACGGCATCCGGGTTCTTCGCTGCGATGTCGGTGGCGATGGCCATTGCGCGGGCGTGCGGATCGGCATCGAGATGCGTGGCAAAGCCGATCCGGCCCGCTTCCTCGCCGGAGAATTCGCGGTTGGTGTAGGTCAGCTCACGCAGCACATCGTCGCGCACCGTGCCGCGCCACAGCGCATAGCCGCCCATGTCGGGGATCAGCCCCCAGCGCATTTCCATGATCGACAGCCGCGCATCGGGCGCGATGATCCGCATGCACGCGCCCGACATGATCTGCAGACCTCCGCCGAAGCACACGCCGTGGACGGCCGCGATCACCGGCATCGGCAGCTTGCGCCAGCCGAAGGCGACCTGCTGGAACTTGTTGGCGTTGCCATAGGTGCGGTCGGTGAGCGCGGCGGGCGCATCACCACCCGAGCTTCCGCCGGGCGCGGTGAAGCTGGCCATGTCGAGCCCCGCGCAGAACGAGCGTCCCTCACCCGAGAGCACGACCGCGCGCACGCCGGGTTCGTTGCCCAGCCGGTCGATCGCGGCGATGATGCCATCGAACATCGCCGGATCGAGCGCGTTCATCTTGTCCGCGCGGTTGAGCCGGACATCGGCAACGTGGTTATCGATGGTGATGCTGACCCGGTCGTTCATGAAATGCTCTCTCCCTTGGCGCTTGCGAGCGCCTGTTCCACCAGTGGCAACTGGTCGTTGCCAAAGTACATATCGCTGCCGCCAACGAAAATCGAGGGCGAACCATAGCCGCCGCGCGCCACCAAGGCTTCGGTGTTGGCGCGCAGCCGGTCCTTGATCGGCTGGCTGTTCGCCGCGGCGATCAGGGCCGCGCCATCCATGCCGATGCCTGCGGCGACCGCAGCGACTTCCGCTGGATCGTCAAGGTTGCGCTGATCGACGAAATAGGCGTGGAACGCGGCTTGCGCAAAGCGTTCGAGCGCGGCCTGGTCATCCTCGAGCGCACACGCCGCGCGCATCGGTGCGATGCTCTTGAGCGGGTGGTGCGGCGAGGGGAAATTGAGCTCGACCCCGGTCCATCGCGCCCAGTCGCGCAGGGTTTTGCCCATATGCCGGAACTTGGGGCTGCTGCCATCTTCGCGCGCGGCGTAGACCGACGGGTTTGCGGCATTGAACACCCCGCCGACCAGGATCGGCGTCCAGCGGATCGTCGCATTGTGCCGAGCCGCCAATGGCCGGATGTTGTGGAACGCGAGGTAGGTCCACGGGCTCGAGAGATCGAAGCAAAATTCGATTTGAGGGGTCATGCGGTGACGTTCCTTTCTTGCCCGTTCTCCGGCGAAAGCCGGAGCCCAGGGGTGAGTTCAATCTTCCCATGCCTCATCCCGTCATTCCCGCGAACGCGGGAATCCCGCTGTTTCGCGACCGCAGCGCAGAAGCGGGACCCCCGCGTTCGCGGGGGTGACGATGGAAACGAAGGTGCGCAAGAACCGCAACCCATCACGTCTTGATCCCGAACAACGTCTCGCGCGTCTTCGCATCGGCCTGCGGGTTGCGGTTGATCGCGTCCTTCATCACACCCAGCCCCGCCTGCAGCGCGGGCCGCGCACGGCACAGCGCGTACCAGCGGGCAACGTTAGGATAATCGTCGAGCGTGATCTCCTGCCTTTTGTGGGTCAATATCCACGGGAAAATCGCCATGTCGGCAATGGTGTATTCATCCCCCGCGACATACTCCGCATCGCCCAGCCTGCGGTCGAGCACGCCGTACAGCCGCGCCGTCTCACGCTCATAGCGGTCGATGGCATAAGGCAGCTTCTCGGGCGCATACAGCTTGAAATGGCCGTTCTGCCCGAGCATCGGCCCGAGGCCACCCATCTGCCACATCAGCCATTCGAGCACCCGCGTGCGCCCGCGCAGGTCGGCAGGCATGAACCGCCCCGCCTTGTCCGCCAGATACAGCAAAATCGCGCCGGTCTCGAACACGCTTACCGGATCACCGCCACCGGGCGGGTCATGATCGACGATCGCGGGGATACGGTTGTTGGGGCTGATCTTGAGAAACGCGGGTTCGAACTGCTCGCCGGCGCCGATGTTCACCGGCTTGACGGTGTAAGGCAGGCCGCATTCCTCGAGCATGATCGCAATCTTCCACCCATTGGGGGTGGGGGCGTAATACAGGTCGATCATCGGGTTATGGCCTCTCCAGACGGATTCGCATTGCGTCTTGCAACCGATCATAACGCGGCGTGCAGCGCTGTCACCCCCGGGGTTGGGGCGCGGTCACCAACCGGTAGCCCTGACGCTTGACCGTTTCGATTTGCACCGCGCCCCGCAGGGCCACCAATCGCTGGCGCAGCTTGAAGATATGCACCTCTGGGCTGTTGGTGCCTGGGTCGAACGCGGTGCGCCAAACCGTATGGAGCAGCAGCTCGCGGCTGACCGCCAGCCCGGCGTGCCGCGCCAGCACCAGCAGCAGATCGAACTCGCGCGGCATCAACGGCAGCGTCTGGCCTTGCCAGCACGCCTGCCGCAACCCGGTATCGAAGGTGAAGCCCGCCAGCATGACGATGCCCTTTGCCGCCGCCCGCGTTCGCTGGGTGGCAATCATCCGCGCCGCCAGTTCGCAAGGCGCGATACGCGCCGAGACCGCGTCGTCCGCCCCCGCCAGGATCAGCCCTGCCCTTGCCTCAGCAGCGTTGACGCCCAGGACGATCAACGGTGCGATGCGGGGTGGATTCTGGCCAAGCAGCTCGCGCACCAGCGCACGGTGGCGGCGGTCGCACAGCACCGGGGCGATCGGCGTCGGAATGCCAACAGGGTCGGCAAGTTCTGCGCTCACACCAAACCGCGCAAGCGACTGGACCTGTGCCGCCATCACCGCGCGATCGGAACCGATCGCCAGCCATGCCAAGGGCGCACCGCACGCCGCAGTGCCGGTTCTGGTCGGAGCTGTCCTGTCGTCGCGCCACATCGCGCTTCCCCCGCAGGTGCCCGCCGGGGCACGCTGCCGGAGATAAAAGCGCGTTCATCGACGCGATGAGAGGACAACAGGCTCCGAAACGGAGGAACACGGCCCCCCAATCACGTCCCCGATCAGCTGCCGACGGCTTGCCCTGGCGCATTGACGCCCATGCTGGTGAGGTAGCGCTTCACGTTGCGTGCGGCCTGGCGCAGCCGCTGTTCGTTCTCGACCATCGCGATGCGGACAAAACCCTCGCCGTCCTCGCCATAGCCGACGCCCGGCGCAACCGCGACCTTGGCGTGCTGCAGCAATTGCTTGGAAAACTCGAGGCTCCCCATGTGCTTGAGCGCGGGTGGCAGCGGGGCCCAGGCGAACATCGATGCGCGCGGCGGGGGGATGTCCCACCCTGCCCGGCCAAAGGCCTCGACCATCACGTCGCGGCGCTTGTGATAGAGCTCGCGGTTCTTTTGGACGATGTCCTGCGGGCCGTTCAATGCCGCGCATGCCGCCGCCTGAATGGGGGTGAATGCTCCATAATCGAGATAGCTCTTCACCCGGGTCAGCGCCGAGATCAGCGTCTTGTTGCCCACGGCAAAGCCCATCCGCCATCCGGCCATCGAATAGGTCTTCGACATCGAGGTGAATTCGACCGCGACATCCTTGGCGCCGGGGACCTGCAGGATCGACGGCGTCGGGCAGCCATCGAAGTACAGCTCGCTATAGGCCAGGTCGGACAAGACCCAGACCTTGTTCTCCTTGGCCCACGCGACCAGCCGTTCGTAAAAGGCAAGGTCCACGACCTCGGCGGTGGGGTTGGACGGATAGCCGACGACCAGCACCGACGGACGCGGCACGGTGAACGCCATCGCGCGGTCGAGCGAGCGCCAGTAGTTCTCATCCGGAGTGGTCGGCACCGAACGGATCGTGGCCCCTGCGATGATAAACCCGAAGGTGTGGATCGGGTAGCTGGGGTTGGGCGCGAGCACGACATCGCCCGGCGCGGTAATCGCGTTGGCAAGGCTGGAGAGCCCCTCCTTCGATCCCATCGTCACCACGACCTCGGTTTCGGGGTCGAGCTCGACGTTGAAGCGGCGCGCATAATAGTTCGCCTGCGCCTTGCGGAGGCCCGGGATGCCTTTGGACTGGCTGTAGCCATGCGCATCGGGCTTCATCGCGACTTCACACAATTTTTCGATCACGTGCGCCGGCGGCGGCAGGTCGGGATTGCCCATGCCCAGATCGATGATGTCCTCTCCGCCCGCTCGCGCCGCAGCCCGCATCGCATTGACTTCGGCAATGACATAAGGGGGCAGGCGTTTGATGCGGTAGAATTCTTCGGACATATCGATTTCGCTTTTCAGTTCTCCGTGAATGGAGCGCGCTGTTTGACGTATGTGGGTGCGCGTGTCGAGCAAAAGCGGCTAGCCGGATCGCTGCGGGCGACACGCGGAACCAAGAGACGGCTTATCTTTGCAATCCGGGGCTGCTAGGACATGCGCAAAGAGCAAAAGCGAGAGATGACCATGTCAGGCGATACCGAACTCACCACTCCGGGCCTGCCCACGCTGGAAGAGATGCAGCACTGGACCTGGGTGGTCGGCCGCGCGCAGCAGATGATGCTCGAGCACGCCGCAACGATGGCCCAGCAAACCATGGCCCAGCAGACCCCGATGGACATGAGCGCCTTCACCAGCCCGCAGGCGCTGCAGGCGCGGCTGCCCGCCTGGATGGGCAGCATGCCGCAGGCGATGCTCGATGCGCAGGCCGATATGTGGCGCGACGGCATGACCTTGTGGCAGGGCTTCATCGGCGCGATGACCCCGCCTGCGATGCTCGCCCAGAACGAAGGCGGCCCGCCCAAGACCCCCGGCAGCGTCCCCGAACTGCGCACCGACCGCCGCTTTGCCGCGCGCCAGTGGCACGACAACCCGGTCTATGCGCTGATCCAGCAGAGCTATCTGATGGTGTCCGAACAGATGCTGCGCGTCGCCGACCGGGTGGATGGCCTCGAGCCGCGCCAGAAGGAAAAGATGCGCTTTGCGCTGAAGGGCCTGCTCGACGCATCGAGCCCCGCGAACTTTGCGATGACCAACCCGCTGGTGCTGGAAAAGATGGTCGAGAGCAAGGGCGAGAACCTGCTCAAGGGGCTCGAGCACATGCTGGGTGACATGCGCAAGGGCCAGCTCACCCACACCGACCCCGATGCGTTCGAGCTCGGCCGCAACATCGCGATGACCCCGGGCAAGGTGGTCTACGAAACGCCGCTGTTCCAGCTGATCCAGTACGCCCCCACCACCGACGATGTGCTCGAGATCCCGCTGGTGATCTTCCCGCCGTGGATCAACCGCTTCTACATCCTCGATCTCAACCCGCAGAAAAGCTTCGTCCGCTGGGCGACCGAACAGGGCATCACCGTGTTCATGGTCTCGTGGAAGTCCGCCGACGAGAGCATGGCCGAGATCATCTGGGACGATTACGTCAAGGCGCAGATCGAGGCGATCGATGTCGTGCGCGATCTGCTCTCGGTCCCCCATGTCCACACCATCGGCTATTGCGTCGCGGGCACCACGCTCGCCGCCACGCTGGCTTTGCTCGCCAAGCGCGGCGAGGCAGAGCGCGTCAAGTCGGTCACCTTCTTCACCGCGCAGGTCGATTTCGAAAAGGCGGGCGATCTCACATTGTTCGTCGATGACGAGCAATTGAAGCTGGTCGATCAGTTGGGCGCCAAGGGCTTTCTCGACGGGCGCTATATGGCCGCGACCTTCAACCTGCTGCGCGGGCGCGACCTGATCTGGAACTATGTGATCAACAACTATCTGCTGGGCGAGGACTATCCCCCGTTCGACCTGCTCCACTGGAACGGCGACACCACCAACCTGCCCGCCAAGTGGCACAAGTCGTACCTCAAGGATTTGTATCGCGACAACCGGCTGGCGCAGCCCGGATCGATGGTCGTCGACGGCACTCCGATCGACCTGCGCCTAATCGAGACCCCGGCCTATGTCCAGGCAGGCAAGGAAGACCATATCGCCCCGCTCGAAAGCGTCTGGCGGCTGACCGATCACCTGTCGGGCCCCACGCGCTTCGTGCTCGCAGGATCAGGCCATATCGCAGGCGTGGTCAACCCGCCCTCGATGCAGAAATACCAGTACTGGACCAACGAGGACGAGGTGAACGGGCTCGAGCACTTCATCGCGGGCGCGACCGAGACCAAGGGCAGCTGGTGGCCCGACTGGGCCGCCTGGCTCAAGGTGCACGCCCCCAAGACGATTGCCGCCAAGGGTGCGCGCGTACCGGGCAAGGGCAAGCTCAAAGCCATCGAGGATGCGCCGGGGCGTTACGTCAAGCAGCGCTGACGCGGTTGCGAAATCGCACGGTTTGGGCTAAGGCTGTGATCGGCCAGCGTTCCGCAATGCCGGGCGTTTGAGCTACAGCATGGCTTTTGTGCACTGCAACATTTTTCCTTGACGGGCCTAACCTGGATCACTATTGTGCACTGCAGCATAACGCAGCAGACGAGTGGAACCAGACATGTCCGATCAGAGCAAGACCCCGCCTGCCAAGGATGGGACAGTTGCACCGGCAGCCGCCGTTCCCGCAGCCGTCGCAGCGCCCAAGGCAGACGTCAGCGCCAAGGCTGAAAAGCCCGACGCCACCACGACCGATACGCTGAAGACCGAAGCTTCCAAGACCGTGCTGGCCCAGGCTGCCGATCCCGTGATCGCGCCTGTCGAAGCCAAGGTCGTAGCGAAGCCCGCGTCCAAGCCGGTCCTGGCCAAATCTACCGAGGCCAAGTCCGCCGAAGCCAAGCCCGCTGCAGCCAAGCCTGCCGCGTCCAAGCCCACTCCACCAAAGATGGCCAAGCCTGCCGCAAAGACGGCTGCGCCCAAGGCCACGAAGCCCAAGTCCGCAGTCACCAAAACTCCGGTTGCCGCCAAGGTTGCCGCTCTTGTGAAGAAGAAGGAATCCATCATGACCACCACCGAAACCATCACCGCCGAAACCAAGAAGGCCGCCGAAGCCATGACCGATCGGGTCAAGAACCTGATGGGCGACGTTTCGACCCGCGCCAAGACCGCCTATGAAAAGGGCACCGAAATGGTCAGCCAGGCGACCGAATTCTCCAAGGGCAACGTTGAAGCCCTAGTCGAATCGAGCAAGATCGCAGCCAAGGGCGCGCAGGACATGGGCCAGACCTATGCCGAAGACACCAAGAAGACCTTCGAGGAAATGACCGCGGCGCTGAAGGAATTCACCACCGTCAAGTCGCCCACCGAGTTCATCGAGCTGCAGAGCAAGCTGGTCCGCAAGACCTTCGACACCGCTGTTGCACAGACCTCGAAGAACAGCGAAGCCTTCCTCAAGCTCGCCGGCGACGTGATCCAGCCGATCTCGAACCGTGTCAGCGTGGCCGTCGACAGCTTCAAGAAGGCTGCCTGACCCAAAAGCTTCCCACCGCCTTCAACGGCGGTCGGGAAACCAAAAAAGCCGCTCCGGGCAACCGGGGCGGCTTTTTTTGTTTGTTTGTTAGGTCGTGAATATATCGTCGGCCAACTACGCTGGGACTTGCCACGATGTTGAACGCTTGCGACTGTCCGGATTTAAGCCGCAAACGAGGGAAGCCGCCCTTCGTTCAATTCGGCACGGGCAACTAATCCTGCCATCTTTACAATTGCGGTCAGTTCCCCATCTTTCTTTTATGAAGGTGGGAAGAAATCAGCAATGCCCCTGCGGCAGCGGTAAAAAATTTAAAAAATGTCACGGAGGACATGGACCTATTCCCGTGACTGATCCTGTACTCATCAATGCACTCAATCAGTCGAGGGAACACTTCAAAGCAAAGGAATTCATCCGTCAGGCGCAACAGGGTCGAGGGAAGCCGATCATCGCGACAAAGTGGAACGATCATCAGGTTGTAGCCGTCGGCAACAAGGTGATGTTCTCCAAGAGCTGGAAGACATTTGTCGATTTCTTGGGCCATTATCTCAAGGATAAGCTGACGCCAGAATGGGGGAACGCTGAGATTGCCAAGCCTCTCGCTGAAAGGCACACGATCATGCAGTGGTATGACGCGGTTTGCCGTCTCCAGCAGGCGACGATCACGAGTCCTGGCGAACCGACTTCGATGGAGATGAAGGGCGTCTTGGCCTGCTATTTTGGCCTCGCCTACTCTCTATATCTGATCGAGCACAACGTTGAACTTCAAAGCCGAATGATTGCTCGGTTGAAGGATCGATCAAACTTTCAAGGTGCATATTATGAACTCCTAGTCGCGCGCGTCCTGATTGCCGCAGGGTTCGAACTCACCTTGGAAGATGAAAACGACAGAAGGTCGCAGCATTGCGAGTTTGGAGCCATCTCCAAAGACACCGGGGAAAAGTTCACGATCGAAGCAAAAATGCGTTCGATATCTGGCATTTTGGGTAAGGACCATACTGATGGAACGCCCGAGGAAAAGGCGGGCAATCCGATCTCGCACCTCGCGACGCATCTGCATGCAGCCATGCGAAAGCCTGCGGATGGCCAGAGAATGATATTTATCGATCTGAACGCTGAAATGGCACCTGACGTCAGTGAGGAGAACAGGCCAGCCTTCGTCGATGCAGTAAACAAGCGCCTAGCTCGCTACGAGCATTTGCAACTTGAGAACGGCAAGAAGGCGTATGTTTTCGTCACGAATATGACATTTCATCGACACCTTCTGGAAAGCGCCCAAATGATTTGCATTCCTGGTAGCGTCGGCATTCCAGATTTCAACCGGAGCGGGGCAATGAAGCTCTCGGAAATGTATCTGCGCGAGAAGAAACACGCTGATGCCTTTCGAGTAGTCGAAAGCATGGAAAATCTTCTGAGCTTTCCAACGACGTTCGATGGTTCAATGCCTGGATTTACGTTGAGCGGCGAGAGACCACCTGTGCAAATCGGTCAAAAATACAACTTTGAAGGGGCGAGCCCGGAGGGGGCAGGCCTTGTCGGCGAAGTCACTGATGCAATTGTTGATGAGAATGCGAAGGAGGTAATTGTAGCCATCTACACAGATGACAAACAGTCGTATTTGCTGAAGGAATCAATGACTGACGCGCAATTGGCGGATTATCGCGCTCACAAGGAAGCTTATTTCGGAAAAATCAAGTATGTGCCGAAAGGCATAAAAACACCTTACGATATGTTTCAATTCTTCATGCAGGGTCAGAAAGACATGAAGCGAGAAACGCTCCTCGAGTTCATGAAATTGACGGAAGGCGAGGCGAGAGGCAGGTCGGATGAGGATCTGCTGATCGAATATTGCGAACGATTGGTGGCTGGCAGTGGCCTGTTTAAAGTCGTCGATGGTGTGCTGACGAACGAACCTCGTGAGAAATCAAGTGGCACGTATAGTCCCGATTGACTGAACGGATGGCCGTTATCAGGAAATGCCAAACGAGCTTTGAACGGCGGCAATGTCAGCGGCAGCGGATGGCGGAACTCGGTGAGCGGAACGACCGGCGTTAGCTTAAGCCGACGTACATGTTGCTGGGTCGGAATGGCGTGATCTGGGTCGGAATCGGCAACTCTTGATCAAAGCTCTGGTATAGTAAGGCCCCCCTCACAACTGCCTTAAAGCCTGCGCAGGCCGCGCCGCGAGCACCGGCAGCGAGCCCGCAAGGCCCAGCCCCAGCGTCAGCAGCGCGCCTCCGCCGAGCGTCGCCAGCACCACGCCCCAATCGGGTTGCCAGCCGAAGCTGAAGATCTGGGTGATCACGTACCACGCAGCGAGCACCCCCAGCCCCAATGCGACCACCGCCAGCAATGCCGCGAGCAGCCCGTATTCGAGCGCCTGCGCCGACAATATCTGCCGCCGCGTCGCGCCCAGGGTCTTGAGGATCACGCTGTCGTAGATCCGCGCCTGGCGGCTGGCGGCGATCGCGCCGATCAGCACGGCGATGCCCGACAGGATCGCGATCGATCCTGCGGCGGCGATCGCGGTGGCGATTTGCGTCAGGATCGTCGAGACCTGGCCGATGACATCGCGCACCTCGATCACCGTGGCTGAGGCGAACCCGGCAAGCACCGCCTTCGAGACCGCGCGCTCGAGCACATCGGTCTGGGGCATGCCCTTCAACGACACGGTGGCGGCCAGGTTGTGCGGCGCATCGCGCAGCGTGTTGGGGCTGAACACCATCACGTAATTGAAGCCCATCGTGTCCCAGTTGATCTGGCGCAGCGAGGCGATCTTCGCGGTGAACTCGCGCCCCAGCAGGCTGACGGTGAGCCTATCGCCCACCTTCAGGTCCAGGCTGCGCGCCATCTCCTGATCGACCGAGACCAGAGGCGGGCCGTCATAGCCCTTGGGCCACCACTTGCCCTCGATCAGCTCGCTGCCGTCGGGCAGCGTCTCGGCATAAGTGAGCCCACGCTCGCCGCGCAGCACCCAGGCGTTGTCGGGAATGTCCTCGAGATCGGCAACGCGGATGTTCTTGTAGCCGGTGATCGTGCCGCGCAGCGAGGGCACGGTGTTGACCTGCGCGCCGGGTGCGGCCTTGCTTACGGCATCGCGGAACTGCGCCTCTCCAGTGACGGGGACGTCGAGCACGAACAGGTTGGGCGCCTCCTTGGGCACGTTGCGGGTGATCTCGTTGGTGAGGCTGGTCTGGATCCCTGCGAGGATCACGAACAGGGTCAACCCCAGCCCCAGTGCTACCACCAGTTGCCCGGTCTGCGCGCCGGGGCGGTGGAGGTTGGCCAGCGCCAGACGCAGCAGCGGCGCCTTGGGACGCGGCAGCCTGGCGGCGGTCCAGCGGATGCCCCAACCGATGCCTGCGAGCATCAGCAGCACGCCCGCGGTCGCGGCCATGAACCACGCCGAGAACTGCGCCTCGCGCGCGGTGACCAGCGCCAGCACCACGATCGCGCCGATGCCGCCGCCGACCAGCGCCAGCGTCGTGCGGTCGGGCCAGCGGTTGCCCTCGACCAGCGAGCGGAACAGCCCTGCGGCCGGGATATGCCGCGCGCGTGCCAGCGGCGGCAGCGCGAAGATGAACGCGATCAGCAGGCCGTACACCGCGCTCACCACCAGAGGCAGCGGATGGATGGCAAAGCCGGGCTTGACCGGAAGGATGTCGCCCGCCGCCGCGATGATCGCAGGCGGGATCAGCGCGCCAGCGATCAGCCCGCCGAGGATCGCGAGCGTCGAGACCGCGAGGATCTGCACCAGATAGATGCGCAGGATATCGCCCGAGCCCGCGCCCAGGATCTTGAGCGTGGCGATGCCAGCGCGCTTGGTGGCGAGGTACGACGCGACGCCGTTGCCGACGCCGATGCCTGCGATCACCAACGCGGCGAGCCCGACCAGCGAGAGAAACTGCCCCATCCGCTCGATAAAGCGCGAGGTTCCCGGCGCGCCGCGATCGCGGTCGCGCATTTCCAGCCCTGCCTCGGGGAACTCGGCCTTGATCCGGTCGATCGAGGCCACCGGGTCTGCCAGCGGGCCGACCTTCACGCGGTACTTGCTCTCGTACATGCTGCCCGGCTGGATCAGCCCGGTGCGCTGGATGCCAAGATCGGAAACGAGCGCGACGGGGCCGAGGGTGAAGCCCTCGCCCAGCCGGTCGGGCTCGTCGGCGATGATTGCTGCAATCGTGAACTCGCCCTCGCCGAAGCGGATGGTGTCGCCGGGCTTGAGGTCAAGCCGGTCCGCCAGCCCCGCGCCGATCACCGTGCTGCCGGGATCGAGCGGCGCGTAGGCGCCGGATTGCAGCGTCAGCGTGCCGTAGAGCGGGTAGTCGTAATCCACGCCCTTCAATTCGGCGAGGATCGCGTCGGGTCCGGTACCCTGGGTGCGCGGACCGGTGCGCTGGGCCATCGCCTGCATCCGCACGGTTTCGGACACGGTGCCCTCGCGCTCGAACGCGGACCTCTCGGCCTCGCTCGCCATCCGTTGCGACATCGTGACCTCGAAATCGCCGCCGAGGATCACCTGCCCGCGCTGCGAAAGCTCGCCGGTGATCGACGCGGTCAAGCTGCCGATCGTCGCCAGCGTCGCCACGCCCAGGAACAGGCAGACGATCAGCAGCCGAAGCCCGCGAAACCGCCCGGACAGGTCACGCCGTGCGATCCGCCAGATCTGCGCCCAGGTCATGCTGCGCGCCTCTCACCATCCTGTTTTCCGGCGAAAGCCGGAATCCAGGGGCGGCTGTAGTGCGATCTGACTCCTGGGCTCCGGCTTTCGCCGGAGAACAATAGCGCGAAAACGGGAAGCTTCACGCAGCCCCTCCCGCACGATCCGCAATGATCAGCCCGTCACGCATCTCGATGACGCGGTCGCAATGCGTCGCCAGTGCAGGATCATGCGTAATGATCAGCAATGTCGCGCCGCTCGCCTTCTGCCGGCCGAACAGCAGGTCGATGATCGCATCGCCGGTCGTGCCGTCGAGGTTGCCGGTGGGTTCGTCGGCAAAGATGATATCCGGCCCCGGCGCCATCGCGCGCGCGATCGCCACGCGCTGCTGCTCGCCGCCCGAAAGCTGGCTGGGATAATGGGTGACGCGGTGGCCAAGCCCGACCGCCTCAAGCTCGCGCGCTGCGGTGCCGAACGGATCGTCGCGGCCAGCCAGCTCGAGCGGCACCGCGACGTTTTCCAGCGCGGTCATCGTCGGCAGCAGGTGAAACGCCTGCAACACGATGCCGATGCGTCCCCGCCGTGCCTTGGCGAGGCCATCTTCGTCCATCGGCCCGAAATCGAGCCCGGCGACAGTCACCTCGCCGCTGGTGGCGCGTTCGAGCCCCGAGAGGATCGCCATCAGCGAAGACTTGCCCGATCCCGATGGTCCGAGCAAAGCGACCGACTGGCCGAGCGGAATTTCGAGGTCGATGCCCTTCAATATCTGCGTCTGGTTGCCGCTTTCGCCGAGCGAGAGGGTGACATTGCGGGCGGCAATGGCAATATGGGTTCGCGTCTGGCTATCAGGCATGAAATGAAAGGGCTTTCGCTTTGGGTCGGAACATCCTCCTATATGGGGCAGCTTTGTTGCTTGTCCATTGCACTGCAGCATGTTCGCAGCCGTCGGACGAAGCCACACCTGCGCCGGTCGAAAGCGCAAACGCGCCCGCTGCGGATGCCGCGCTCAACGCGGACACCAAATTGGTGATGGCGTTCGGCGACAGCCTGTATGCCGGCTATGGCGTCAAGCAGGACGAAAGCTTCCCCGCGCAGCTCGAAAAGGCGTTGTCAGACAAGGGCCTCAAGGTCTCGGTGCATAACGCCGGCGTATCGGGGGATACAACGGCTGCAGGCCTGCAACGGCTGGCATTCGCGCTCGATGGTCTGCCGCGCAAGCCCGACCTGGTGATCCTGGGCCTCGGCGGCAACGACATGCTCCGCGGGATCAACCCCGACCAGACGCTGAGCAACATGGAAGCGATGCTCAAGGAACTGCAGAAGCGCGATATCGACGTGGTGATGACCGGCATGATCGCCGCGCCCAACCTGGGGCGGGATTATGCGAGCAGGTTCAACCCGATCTTTACCCAGCTCGCCGAGAAATATGACGCAGAACTGTATCCGTTTTTTCTCGATGGCGTGATCACCGATCCCAAATTGATGCTGCCCGATGGCGTCCATCCCAATCCGCAGGGGATCGCAAAAACTGTTTCGGGAATCAGCAGCTTGGTCGCAGACGAGCTGAAAGGCTGACCGCGACCACTGCGGTTTGATGACAAATACACTGCATTTGTGCGGCGTTCACGCGCGGAAAATCGTATAATCTGTCACACCCGCGCCGTGGCGGAGTCATCGCTTGGCTTTAGCGCACCCTCGATTGACAACGGGGGGTTGCACCATGATTCTGAAGACACGTACCAGCGCGTTGCTGTGCTCATCGATTGCTGTGCTGGCGTTTGCCGCAATGCCTGCAATGGCGCAGAGCAGCGAGCAACCGGATGATTCTGATCAGCCTGCCGAAATCATCGTCCAGGGCGCGATCATCACCGCGCAGGGCGAATCGATCGCGCAAAAGCGCAACGCCGACAACCTGATCGACATTTCCGCCGCTGACTCGGTCGGGCGCTTCCCCGACCAGAACAGCGCCGCTGCGCTGTCGCGGCTCCCCGCCGTCGCGGTGCAGCGCGATCAGGGCCAAGAACGCTATATCCAGGTGCGCGGCGCGCCCAACCGCTGGACCTCGGTGAGCATCGACGGCATCCCGATGATCGGGGTCGATGAAGGCGGTCTGTCGCGCGCCTATCGCTTCGATGCGGTGCCGGCAGTGCTGCTCAGCTCGCTCGCGATCAACAAGTCGCTCACCCCCAATCTGCAGGCCGAGGCGATCGTCGCAAACATCGATCTGCGCACCTTCTCGCCGCTGGCCGGCAAGACCGGCTTCCACGTCCAGGGCGATGCAGGGTACGGCCTGATGGAGCTGGGCGATGGCGAGCAGCGCCAGGGGTCGATCCGCGTATCGTACAGTGATGGCACATTCGGCGTGGTTGCGGGCGCATCGCACTACCGCCGCGAGCAGGTGACGGACAACCGCGAGGTCGGGCTTTACGACGAGCCGACCAGCGCTGCCGACACTCAGTTCGGCCCGACCGAAATCGACATCCGCAACTATCGGCTGGTGCGCGAGAACAACGGGCTGTTCGCTGGGCTCGAATATTCGCCTGCAGTGGGTCAGCGGCTGTACCTCAAGACGATCTACACCGAGTTCAAGGACGACGAGCAGCGCGACCAGTACGAGGTCCGGCTCGACCGGGCGCTGTCGGGTACGCGCAATCTTTCGGGCGGCGATCTGGTACGCGTGCCGATCCGCGCTTCGTTCAACCTCGGCGAATACCGTACGCGCAACTTCATCAACACCATCGGCGGCGATTACGAGGACAACGGCTGGAAGGTGAACTTTGCTGCGAACTACACCCGCACCGAGAACACCACGTATCTGCCATTGGTCCAGGCGAGCACCGCGACCGCGACATCGCCCTCGGTCAGCTTCGATTTCAGCCGGCCCAACTTCCCGATCGTCCAGCTGTTCCAGACCGTGCCGGGGGCAACCCCGGGCAGCTTCGTGCGCGGTCCGGCGCTGGCGAACTTCGACCAGACCACGATCATCAACGCCAACACCGCGCCTGCGATCCTCATCCCAATCGCGCAGGACGTGTTCTCGGACAGCTACACCGTGAAACTGGATGTCGCCAAGGAATTGGGCGACCTGACGTTGACCGGCGGCCTGCTGTATGCCGACCGTGATATCGACGGGTTTATCTTTGCCGCTTCGAACGCCGTCGTACTTTCGCAGGCAGCTTTGGCTGGAACCGGGCTCAGCTTCAATCCGGCGAGCTACATCACCGATCAGCCTTGGAGCACCGGCTTCCCGTTGGGTCTGAACTTCAATTATGTCGACAACACCCGGATGCGCGCCGATTTCGATAACATTCTCGCGACCCTGCAGAGACAGGGACGGTTCAATTCGGCCAACAACGTGCCCGCAGAAAACCGCTTTGCGCTCACCGAAAAGACGCTGACCGGCTATGGTATGGCGAAGCTGGTGTTCGATGGCGGTCAGGTGATCGCAGGCGCGCGCATCGAGCATTTTCGCATCGGCAATCAGGGCCAGGCGCGTCTCGCCAATGGCACCTTCGTGCCGCTCTCGGCGCCGCAGGAATACACCGACATCTTCCCCAGCATCAACGCGCGCTTCGATGTCACCGACAACCTGGTATTCCGGGTCGCGGGGCAGCGCGGCATCGCCCGGCCCAGCTTCGGGGAAATCCGCGTCGGCTCTGCGATCAACGACACCAACAGCCCCGGCACGATCAGCGGTGGCAACCCCGATCTGCAGCCCGAATACACCTGGGGTGTCGATGCCAGCGTGGAATATTACATTCCCGGCCAGGGCATCCTCTCGGTCGCGGGCTTCCACCGCTGGGTCGACAACGTGCTGTTTTCAAACGTCCAGATCGTCGGATCGAACGCGTTCGACAGCAATGGCATCGACCGCTCGGGCTATCTGCTCGGCTCCAGCTTCAACGGCAATTCAGGCGAACTCTACGGGGTCGAGTTCAACTATCAGCAGCAGTTCACCTTCCTGCCCTCGCCGCTCGACGGCTTCGGCTTCCAGGGCAACCTCACGCTGATCGAAGGCAGCTTCGATACCGACCTCAGACAGAACATCGGCTTCCCCGGCACATCGGACACGATCGTCAACGCCTCGCTGTATTACGAGAAATACGGGCTTTCGGTGCGCGCGAGCTACCAGTGGCGGTCCGATTATCTGGAATCGCTGTCGATCGGCACCGGCGGCGGCGTGGCGACCGGCGACGAGTTCCGCGGCGGCTATACCAATGTCGATGTCGCGATCCGCTATGACATCACCCCCAACATCAGCGTGTTTGCCGATCTCAACAACCTGACCGATGCCAAGTACACCGCATTCCTGGGCACCCGGGCGCGCCCAACCGAGGTCGAGCAAATCGGTCGGCGCTACCTCGCTGGCATCCGCTTCGGCTTCTGACCTGAAAGGACTTGATCCCATGCGCATCAAAACGCTTTTCACCCTCGCTCTGCTGGCCGGCACCGCCCCGGCCTTGGCGGTCGATAATGTCACCGTTGCCCGCATTGATGCCGATACGGTCAAGGTCACATGGCGCGACAGCGATCCGGTCGATATCATCGTCACCGACACCCCGGTTGCCGCAGGCGCGGCCACACCGGTGGTCAAGGCCAGCCGCAAGGGCGAGGCCATCATCCCCATGCCTGCCGGCACGCGTCAGTTCGTCGTGCTGCGCGATGGCGGCGATGCCTCGCTGACGCTGGCAGCCGAACGCGAACTGCCGCTCGCCAAGGGATCGAACTTCCGCGATCTGGGCGGGTACAAGGGTGCAGGTGGCAAGACGGTACGCTGGGGCAAGGTGTTCCGCTCGGGCGCGTTGCCGCTGCTCACCGAAGAGGATTACACCCTGCTCGGCGGGCTGAATATCGGCACCGTCGTCGATCTGCGCTCGCTCGAGGAGCGCGAAATCGCCGCGACCCTGCTCGACGACCGCACCGGCGCGCTGTTCGTCTCGAACGACTATTCGCTCAAACCGCTGATGGCCAATATGGGCAGCATGCAGGGCGAATACGTCTACACCGGTATGGAAAAGCTGCTCGCGCCTCAGTACCGCTCGCTGTTCAAGCGCTTGCTCGCAGATGATGGCGCGGTGATGTATCACTGCTCGGCGGGCCAGGACCGCACCGGGATTGCTTCGGCGCTGATCCTGAGCGTGCTGGGCGTGGACCGCGAGACGATCTTGGCAGATTATCACCTATCTACCGAATTGCGGCGTCCGCAGAACGAACTGCCGCCGCTGGACCCGGCGGATCATCCCAACAACCCGATCGTGCAATATTATGCCGCCGCTGCGAAAAAGCCGGGCGGTATCAAGGCCGAGCCTTTGTATTCAGCTTCGGGCAAATCGCACCTTGCGCAGTTTTTCGAGGTGATCGATCGTGATTACGGCGGCGTCGAAGGGTATCTGGCGACTCTGGGGGTCACGGCTATCGACGTGGCGCGGTTAAGGTCGCTGTATCTGGAGTAAAGCCCTCTCCCCTTTTGGGGAGAGGGTTGGGAGAGGGGAATGAACTGCCGCAGCCCCCTCTCAGCTGCGACTAGGTAGCAAGGCTGCCAAGTCTCGCGTCTCTCCCCTGACGGGGAGAGAGCGGCGTAGTTACCTGAACAGCAGCACCGACATCTGGCCCGATCGGATCATCTGCGTTGTCGTGCTGCCGACCAGCATCCTGCGCAGCGGGCTGTGGCCGTAGGCACCCATCACGAACATATCAATGGCCCGCTCCAGGGCGAGTTGTTGCAGCACGCCATCGGGAGAGCCTTCGCGCTGGATCGCCGTGACGCCGGGGCGCCCGGTAAACTGGCTTTGCGCCCAGTCGATATGTGCGGCATTCCTGTCGGTATAGCCTCCCACCAGCGCAATATCGATCTCCAGCCCGCCGAACAGCGGTGATGTCGATACATATTCGAGCGCCTTGCGGCTGGATGGGCCGCCATCAAACGCAATCGCGAT
Organism: Blastomonas aquatica; assembly: GCF_014639875.1. Classification (GTDB taxonomy): domain Bacteria; phylum Pseudomonadota; class Alphaproteobacteria; order Sphingomonadales; family Sphingomonadaceae; genus Blastomonas; species Blastomonas aquatica. Next base: position 88,454 of record NZ_BMGD01000006.1, read on the forward strand.
GCGCTGCGGTTGTTTGTAGACCCGCGTCGCGACCAGCACCGGTTTCTGGCACTGGCGCACCACGCGCTCGACCTTGCTACCCAGATGGCCCTTGGCGAAATTGGCCTGCGCGCCGCGTTTGCCGATGATGACCATATCGCTGAACGCCTCGCGTTCGGTAATCGTCTCGACGATCCCGCCCTCGCGCTGTGTGGTCTCGATCCGCTCGATGCCCAGTGCGCGAAGCTGATCGGTGGCGGCCTGCAGCAAAAGCTCGCCCTGACGCCCGGCAAGATGCCCTTCGGCCACCTTGAGCGAAAGGATTTCATCAAGCAGACCCGGCTTGCTGGCCAAATCCATCGTATCGCCCAGCTCTTCGCGCACCTCTTCTGTGGCATTGCGCTGGATAACATGCAGCAGCTCAACCGTAGCATCGAGCCGCGATGCGGCCCATGCGGCGTGCTCACACACTGTCTGCGAATAATGCGATACGTCTAGGCAGGCCAATAGGCGGGTCATATTTCTCTCCTGTTTAGTGTTGGGCCGCTATGGCCTGATCAGATGCAGCGTATGGTGCTTGCCGTTGCCGCATCATGGCGCGTCTGTTGTCCAACGTTCATCTTCGGCTGATGGTTTCGCAGTTTGTCAGGTGACTTTGCTCATAGTGCTGAACTCGGCCCGCTTCCAGCGGCCATCGTCGATGATTGCAGCCAGTCGGTCAACCGCCTGCCACAGATCGACAAATCCCAAATAGAGCGGCGTCAGCCCCAGCCTCAGGACATCGGGTGTCCGGAAATCGCCAATCACCCCTGCTTCGATCAGTGCACGGTTGATTGGCCAGGCATGCGGATGCGCAAAGCTGGCATGGCTACCGCGCTGATCGGCGCGTTCAGGTGTGATCGGGGCAAGGTCCGGGCAGCGCGCCGCCATCAATTGCGTCAGGAAATCGAACAGCGCGCGCGATTTGCTCCATAATGCATCGCTGTCTGCCTCCAGCATCAGATCAATCCCACCTTCAAGGGCCAGCAGCGACAGCATCGGCGGGGTTCCTGCCAGGAACCTTTCGATCCCGGGCGCGGGGATATAGCCATCGGTCATGGCGAATGGCGAGGCGTGCCCCATCCACCCCTGGATCGGCGAACCCAGAAATTCGAGTGCCTCGGCCGAGACATACAGGAACCCCGGCGCACCGGGACCACCGTTGAGGTATTTATAGCCGCAACCGACCGCAAAGCGCGCGGTATCGCTGCCCATGTCGAGCGGCACCGCGCCGACCGAGTGCGACAGGTCCCAGATCAGCGGTACGTTGTGCGCGTCGGCCAGCGCCTGCACGCCCGCAATGTCGAACCGCTCGCCGGTCTTGTAATGTACATGGGTCAGCACGATCAGAGCGGTGTCGGGACCGATCCGGTCGGCGATCTGATCGCGCGGCAAGGCGTCGAGTGTCATCCCGTGCTGGCGTGCGACTCCGGCGGCGACATGCAGATCGGTGGGAAAGTTGCCGCTTTCGGTGAGGATGGACTTGTCCTGCCCCGGGCGCGCGGCAAGCAACGCCATCATCAGCTTGTAGAGGTTCACCGTGACCGAATCGCAAACAACGACCTCGCCCGGCGCGGCGCGGATCAACTGCGCGATCTTGTCGCCGATCCGGCGCGGCGCGCCGATCCAGTCTGCATCGTTCCAGCTGCGGATCAAGCCGCTGCCCCACTGCCGATCGACCGCATCGCGCATCAAGACCGAGGTTGCCCGGGGCAACGCACCCAGCGAATTGCCGTCGAGATAGATGACGCCTTCGGGGAGCACGAACCGGTCGCGCCATTCGCGCAACGGATCGGCGGCATCGCGGGCCTCAGCTTCGGACAGGGAGGGATAAGGGGACGTCATGGCATTCTCAACAGTTGCTTGATCCGCGCCTTTTGCGCCGCCCAGCTGCGGCTGGCAGGCGCGATCAGCTCGACATGGCCCTCGGGCCCGTGGATCTGGGTTTCGACCGTGATCCCGCGCCTGGCCATCGCAGCGGCATAGTCGTTGGCATATTCAGGCGGCGCGATCCGGTCCTTGTCGGTGTGGAACTGGATCTGCTGCGCGTTGCTCACCGGCATTTCGGGCGGCGATGTCAGCGCGAACGCATCGCCTGCCATCGCCTTGGGCGCGTCCGTTCCGCAAGCATGCCCTTCGCGTGCCATCGCCGCACGCAGATCGGCGATACCGGCCTGGCTGATCGCTGCATCGATCCGCAGCGGATTAGCTCCCCGAAGAGGTTCACCTGCGGCCAGCGCCTGACGCGCGGCGAGCCACAAGGCCAGATGCCCGCCTGCCGAATGGCCGATCGCGATCACGGTGCCAAGATCGAGGTGCAGCGCCTGGGCCTGGCTTGCCAGCAAATCCGCCGCCGCGCCGACATCCTGATACGTGCCGGGATAACCGCCACCGCGATCGACCCCGCGATATTCGATGTTCCACACTGCTATGCCGTCCTTGCGCAGATCATCGGCGATGTAGTTCATGATGTCGCGGGTCGCGATTTCGGTCTGCCAGCACCCGCCATGGATCATCACCACCACCGGATGCGGGCCCTTGCCCTGCGGCAGCCACAGATCGACCAGCTGCAGCGGGTCATCGCCATACGCCAGCATGCGATCAGCCACGGGGCGCGGTTGATCGAGCAGATCGGGCCATTTCATGATCGGCGCGTCGTCTGGCTGATTCACCATGGCCGCCACCGATGCATCACCGGCGAGCCGGATGCCGAGCAGCACCATCGCCAGCACGATGGCGCCCCATTTGATCGTCTGCACACTGCGTCCTCCGATTTGACCCATAATTGCAACCATCGTGATCCGGCGAAAGCCGGGGCCCAGGAGCGGATACACTCCAGTCTCGCCTCTGGATTCCGGCTTGCGCCGGAAAACTGGTCAAGGCTCAATAATCCCTCGATATCCGCACATTGGCGCTTTGGCGACCGATCGTTGAGATCGATGACAGCAACGACAGCCAGCGAGTGATCTGAAACTCGATCTGGGTCGCCGAATAGCCGCGTCCGTCGGTGACGATTTCGACATAGGTGTTGCGGGTGATGTATTTTCCCGCCGCGATGCTGGTGCCCTGCCCGGTGGTCTGGTCGCCCGCGACGATCCGAAGCCGGTCGAGCCCGATCGCCCCGCGCAGCGCGTTGATCGGATCGAGCCCGCCGCCACCGCGCAGCGAGGCCAATGCGGCTGCGAGCTGCACCGCTTCGGGCGCCGAGATATCGGTGATCGATGAACCGAACAGCAACCGCGCCAGCAGTTCGTCCTCGGGCAAGGCAGGCGTGCTGGTAAAGCTGATCTCCGGTGCCAGACCGGTGCCGCGGACGTTGATCGTGGCATTGAGGTCGGGCAGGTTCGCCGATGCGGCGATATCGAGCGAGGGGTTGGGCGGTGATTCCCCGCGGAAATTGATCCGGCCGCGCGCCAGTTCGAACTCGCGTCCGGAAAACTCATACTCGCCGCGGATCAGATCAGCCTGCCCGGTGATGCGCGGGGCATTGACGGTGCCGGTAAGCGTGATATCAGCGCCCCACTCGCTGTTGAGCCCAAGCCCGGTCACGGTGAACTGGTTGGTGGCGCGCGCCTTGACATCATACTCCCAGATAGCGGGCCGTTCGCGACGCGGCGCTTCATCGGCGCGGCGGTTGATCTCGCGGATGTTGATGATCGGCAGCGCCTGCGCAGCGTTGAACTGCCCTAGGCGGAAGCGGCCACGGTTGAGCACGACATCGCCCCCCAGCGTTCCCGAGGTTCCGTTGGACGAAATGGTGAGCGGCCCAGTAACGGTCGCGCCAAAATCGTCGCGGTTGACCAGCAGCGCATTCCTGGCGGTTGCCCGCAGCTCGACCGCGACGCCTTGCGAGGGCGAGGCAAACAACCCGCCATAATCGACATAGCCCGATCCGCTCAGCGTACCGTTCGGCCCTGCCTTGCCACTGAAGCTCGAGAAGGTCAGCCGCGACCCGTTGAACTGGCCGCGCGAGGCGATGTCGGTAATGATCGTGCCCGAAAGCGCACTTTCCAGCCGCGCGGTCCGGGTGGCGAGAACGCCATTGATGCGCGGGTCGAGCAGGCTGCCGGAAAGATCTGCCGAGACGCCGACCTGACCGGTCACATCGAACGCCTCGACCCCCAACAACCGCCACAGCGAATCCGCCGGGCCATTGAACCGCAACTGCCCGGCAAGCGCGCCGCGTTGCAACCGCCCGAACAGGTCGAACCCGGCTGGCAGGCCGCTGATCCGCGCCTGCGCGCGCCCCACGGTCTTGTCCTGTTCTGCGATCACCGCGCGCATCGCAAGTGCATTGGCGGTCAGCGCCAGATTGGCCGAAATATCGACCGGCCGCGAGCTGACGATCAGCCCGGTACGCGTGAGATTGTCGAGCTTGAGACTGGCCTTGCCGGTTGGAACCCCGCCTTCTGCCTGGCGATAGCTGAGCGTGCCTGATGCGTTGCCGCCAAAGCCGAGTTCGCGCACCGCAATGTCGAACAGCGCCATCGGCACGGTGTTGAACTGCGCGGTGACATCGGTCAGCCCGCCACCAAAGCGCCCCTGTGCGCCAATCCGTCCGCGCCCGACGCGGAGCACTGCTGGCGCCAGACCCCATCCGCCATCGTCCAGCTTGCTTAGCCGGGCCGGTTGCACCAGCCGCAGCCGGCGGTTGCCATATTGGCCGTTGCCCGCAATCACGAGCGCGTCGCGGGCGACCTGGACGCTGGTCTGCAGATCGAAGGCGCTGCCCCGTCGGCCCGCGAGCGATGCCGTCACCCGGCCCTCGCCGTTGACCAGGTTCGCGTTTGCCGCCAGCCGGCCGACAAACAGCGGCCCCCGCCCGATACCCTGCGCACGGATGCTGCCGGCGATGGTGTTGCGGCCCTCGGCGAACAGAGCGTCGATTTCCACCGCACCCCGGTTGATGGTGATCGGCACCTCGCCATCGAACCGGGCATTGGCCAGATCGATCAGCGCCTTGACCCCCTGGCCCTCGGTGCGCGGATCGAGCGTGACATCGCCGGTGATGCCACCGCCTGAAACCGTCAGCGCACCCTCGATCCCGGCACGGGTGGCAAAGATATCGCCCGCAAACAGCGCGCGCGACACCGTGAAGCGCTCGATCTCGATCAGGGTGCGCCCGGCCTCGCGCGCATAAATGCGGCTCACGCCTTCGATCGGCCCCAACGTCGATTGACCAGTAACGTCGACCGAGAACCCGTCGGGCACGGTTCCCAGCGCCAGTCGAAGATCACGGACGCCCAATGCCGGTAGCGGATCGTCGAGCGTGAGCACCGCGCGGGTATCGCCGCGGACCGAATCCGCGCTGACGTCGAGCGGCCCGTAATCGCGGTGGCGACCGCTGGCGCGCAACACGATGCGGCCATCGCCCTCGAGCCGCCCGCCACCGATCAGCGCCAGCTTTTCTGCCGCCAGGCTGGCATCGCGCAGCACGAAGGGCTGGCCCGCGCCATAGCTGAACCTGGCTGCGAAGCGTGGGCTGGGCCCAATCAGCGTCACCACGGTCTCGTTGACGATGCTGCGCATCAGCACCCGGACATCGCCGAGCAGGTCCCAGCGCGCACCGCCCCCAAAAGCCAGCCGCAGATTGGCATCGATATCCGCACTGCCAACATTCTCGACCCCGAAGGCAGGCAAACGCACATCAGCGACGGCCAGATAGCGCCCGCGCTGGGCACTGCCCGACAGCTGGACCAACGCCGTGAACGCGCGGCTGGCGAGCCGGATCGGATCGCTGCTGAGCTGCCCGTCACGCATCCGCACTACGCCCTGTCCGGTCAGTCCGGTGGCCAAACGGTCCCCATAAGCATTGCCGGTAACGACGCGCGCGGCGCGGACATTGACCGGGATATTGAAGTCCGCGCCGGTGCGGGTGAGCGTCCCTTCCGCCAGCAGCCCATCGGCGCTGATCCCGGCCAGCGCCAGCCGGTCCGCGGTCAGCCTGTACGGCGCGGTCAGATCGGTGAAGCTGCCGTCGAGCGTGATCGCGCCGCGCAGGTTGCGCGCCTCCAGCCCCTCGGCGAGCAACTGGGGCCGGGTGAGCAAAGCCAGAATTTCAACGTTGTCGAAGCGGTTTGCGCCCAGATCGATTGCGCCCTTGGCATTCACCCTCCCCGCCGGCGCCGCCAACGCCAACGTGCCGGAGAGCACCCGCGCATCGAGGGTTCCACGCGCGCCCACGCCCACCGCCGGACCCAACGCCCGCGCCATGCTGGTACCGATCAGCGGCGCGGGGCGAATATAGCCGCCGATCCGGACATTGCCCTCGCGCTGGTTGATATCGAGCGCGGCGAGTTCACCCGGGCCTAAACTGGCTGCAAGCTTGCCCTGCCAGAAATCCCAGTCGCCGCGGCCCTTGATCGAGCCGGTCAGATCCTGGTTCAGCCCGGCGATCGCAGCAATCGCGCCGTCAACAAGCGCATTCACCTCAGCGTCGATCATCAACCGGTTCTGCACGGGCATCGCATCGATGGTCACCGCCAGCCGATCGGTGCCGTCGGCCAGCGCCGCGCGCGCATCGACCAGCACCCGGCCCGATCGGATATCGACCTTGCCCGCGATGTTGCCCACCCGGCGCGCCCCGGCGATCCCCTGACGGATCACGAAACCATCGGCCCGCAGCCGGTCGATGCGAATATCGAACGCAGGCAGCAGCGGGTCGTCGGGGTCGCCCGGGTTCAGTTCGGGCAGGCTGCGCAGTTCGCCGCGCCGGATCACCAGATCGCGGATATCGAGCCGGTTGCTCAGGAACTTGAACGGCCGCCAGTCGAGATCGACGCTTGAAGCGGTGAAGAACACGCGGCGCGTGTCATGGACCTCGACCCCGCGCAGCACCGCGCTGCCATAGATCGACCCATCGATCCGCGCTACGCGCAGCTTGAGACCCGATTTGAGCTGATATCCGGCAAGCTGATCGGCCAGGAAGCGGCGGCCTGGCCCGGTGTCCAGCGCCAGCACCAGCGCGCCGATCGCGACTGCCAGCGCCAGCAGCGCGAGCAAGAGACCCCTCACCCAGCGGACGGGCCTGCGCTGGACAACCGGAGCTGCCTCGTCAGCCGGCGGCACGGCGGCATCGTCCGGCGTGGTGATCGTCTCGTCGGCCATCAGAACGCCTGGCCCAACGAGATATACACCCCGATCCGGCTGTCTCCGGTCTGCCGATTGAGCGGGGTGGCAACATCGATCCGCAGCGGGCCGAAGCTGCTGTAATACCGCACGCCGACGCCTGCCCCATAGCGCATTCCGGTCAGGTCGGGCAGGCTGTCCGCATAAACATTGCCGGCATCGAAAAACGGGACGATCCCGAACGCGCCGAAGCGCACCCGGGCTTCGAGCGAAAATTCTGCCAGGCCGTTGCCGCCGATCGGATCGTCATTGCCGTCGCGTGGGCCGATCCGCTGGAAGCCATAGCCGCGCACCGATCCGCCGCCGCCTGCATAGAAACGGCGGGAAGGTGCGATTTCGAAGCGGTCTGCGCCCAGGGTACTGCCCAGCCGCACCCGGCCTGCCAGCACGATCCGTTCCGAGACCGGCTGGTAATAGCTGCCGTCGAGCTGGATCCGGGCATAAGCCTGGCTGCCCGATTGCAACGAAAATTCGGGCGATACCCGGCCGCCCAGCCGGAAACCGCTTTTGGGATCGAGCAGATCGTCACTGCCGTCATACATCAGCGATACGGGCGCAGCGGCGATGAAGAAGGTCCGCCGGGCACCGCCGTCGATCCGTCCGCGGCCATCGCGTTCATCGGTCAGAACGAGTTCGGCGCCCAGCGACCATGTCCATTTCTTCTGGAAGATCAGGTTGGTCTGCCGTTCAAGCGAGCCTGCCACCAGGAAGGTTCGCGCCTCGAAAGCATCGCGGTTGATGTTGCTGGCAAGCACCTGCGCGGTAAGCACCCTGTCGCGGGTCATGAAATTGTTGCGGCGATAAACCAGGTTGAGCAGCTGTTCCTGCGTGCCGCCCACCGCACGGGCGCGCACCGCGCCTTCGGGCGGGAAGAGATTGCGGTGCTCCCAGCTGACCTCGGCGCGAATACCCTCGCCGGTGCCATAGCCCAGCGCGCCGGCAACGGTGCGCAGCGGCGCGGCTGCGGTTTCGACCGCGATATCGACGGTGCCCGGCTCGGTGCCTTGTGGCGGGAGTGCTGCGACCGGGGTCAGCGTGACCGTGGAGACGAGTCCGGTGGCAAGGATCGCGCGGCGCAGATCGTCGACATCCGATGCCTGAAAGATATCGCCGTTGTCGAACCGCGCGATCCGCTGGAGATGGCGCGATCCAAACAGGCTGTCGTCGCCCACGACGATATCGCCAAAGCGATACTGCCCGCCCGGGGTCACCGGCACCGTCAGCGCTGCGCTGCGCAGTTCATGATCTATCAGCAGATCGGGCTCGCCGGTTTGGGCAAAGGCAAAGCCCGTCTCCAGCAGCCGGGTCAGTAGCGCCAGACGCCCGGCGACGATCTTGTCCGAATTCGCAGTGTCCCCCGCCGCCATCCCGAAGACCTCGCGCATTGCCGGCACATCGACCCCGACCGCATCCAGCCCGGCCAGATCGATCGAACTGAGCGTATAGACCGGTCCGGTGGTAATATCGAAGGTCAGCGCGACCCGTTCTTCTCCTTCGATCCGCGCGATCGAATTGCGCACGTCGCCGTCATAATAGCCATAGACGTGCAATATATTGTCCAGCAGTTCGCGGTCGTCGCGCGCGCGGCGGTTGACCTGCGCCAGATTGGCATCGTCATCCGAGAGCGTCTCGAGCGCCGAAAGCAACCGGAACCGATCGGTAAATGCACCCTGATCGAGCGCCTGCAGGTCGGCTGTCGGCTCAAAGTTGACCACGACCCTGTAGCGCACATCGCCATCGTCAATCTCGCGCAGGCTCCGGCGTTCGGCGCGGCGCTGTTGCCGTTCTGCCTGTCGCTCGGCCTGACGTTCTGCGCGCCGGGTGTCTGCCTCGACGTCGGTACTCTCCGACGCGGAGCCGGTCTCGCCGACCGGCACCGCCGCAACGAGGCCATCGCGAACATCGTCCGCGCCGGTTGCAACGCTGTCAGGGTTGGCACTGTCGGCAGCATCGGCCGACTGGGTATCGGCAGGCAGCGCGTCTTCGGTCGCGAATTCGCCCGGCCATGCAGGAACGTCATCGCCTTCGGGCCAGTCGACCTCCATCCCCGGCAACTGATCGAGCGGGGCAAGCGGATCGATGTCCAGGGGGTCTGCCATCTGCCGCATATCGACGGCATCAGGCGCGGTGAGCTGGGGTACTGGAGTTGCGGCTGGGGCGTCTGTTTCCTGCGCGCGCGCTTCACCCGCCGGTACCAGGCTTGCGGCCAGCAAAGCCAGTGTCCAGGCCGTTGCCAAGGGCGCGCGATCAGCCAGACTCATCAACCCATTGCCTTCAACGCGAACGGGTCCTGTGCCGCGGCCGCGCAAAACGTCTAGACGTCGCCTGCGTCGCGTTCAAGGTCGAAGGGGTGCCAGCCATCGGGCCCAAGCAGTTCAAGTGGCTGGTATTTCATCTTGTACTGCATGCGCGGCGAAGATTTTACCCAGTATCCCAGATACACATAGGGGAGCCGCGCCCGCGCCGCGCGCTGGATGTGGTCCATGATGATATAGTTGCCCAGACCCCGACGGGTGGGATGCTCGGGCTCGTAGAAGCTGTAGATCATCGACAGGCCATCGCCCTGCTGATCGGTGAGGCACGCGCCGACAAGCCTGCCCGCGCTGCCATCGGGATTGGGCTCGCGATATTCGATGACATAGCTGCGCACTGGCGAATGCTCGACCATGTCGGCATAGTCCATGTCGTCCATCTCGGACATTCCACCGCCGGGATGCCGGGCCTTGAGATACCGCTGAAGCAGGTCGTACTGCTCCTGCGTCGACCAAGGGCGGCAAGCCGAAACGATCAGGTCGCGGTTCCGTTTGATCAGCTTGCGCTGGCCTGGACTGGGGACGAACTGGTCTGCGACCACACGCACCGACACGCAGGCGCGGCAATCGAGGCAGCTGGGGCGATAGGCGACGTTCTGGCTGCGGCGAAATCCAATGCGGCTCAGCGCATCGTTGAGTTCGTCGGCATGCGGGCCGTTAAGTTCGGTGAAGACCTTGCGCTCGCTCTTGCCCGGCAGATACGGGCAAGGACCGGGATTGGTCACGAAGAATCGGGGAAAGCGGGCCGGTGCGCTCACGTGCAGGACGATCCTTTTATCTGGTGCCAATCATGCGGGAAACTGTCCCGGGCCGGTATGGTCGATAAGCCACAGCGCCGCCAAGGCTGTTAACCAACTTTCATGGTTAAGCAGCGCCAAGTCGAGTCAATTTGGCGGCAAACTGCGCCGCACTGTGGATAAAGGAAGGATTCATCGTGAATCTCGGCCTCCGGTAATCTACTGAGGCTTGCCGGGATGCGCCTAAGCCCTCCCCCTCGATGGGGGAGGGTTGGGTGGGGGTGATGTCTCCGGATTGTGGCGGAGGTTCCGGGCCGCACCGTCACCCTCACCGCTACGACTAAGGCAGCAAGCTGCCAAGCCTCTCCCATCAAGGGCGAGGCGAGCAGCAGCGAAGCTCCCGGGGGTTGACTCCCTCAGGCCACCTCGACCAGCCCGACGTCGTAGCCGCCCGCCTTGAGCGAGGTGATCAGCGCTTCGAGCTGGCCGCGGTCGCGGGCTTCGCATTCGATGTCGGTGATCAGGCCCTTGGCGGGCAGGTTGGTGAAGACGCGCTGGTGGTAAATCTCGATGATGTTGACCTGATGCGCGTCGAACTGGCGCATCACCTTGAACAGCGCGCCAGGGCGGTCCTGCAGCGCGATGCGCAAGCGCGCAAGACGCCCCGAGCGCGCCAGATCGCGCAGCAGCACGTTGGCGAGCAGCCGGGTGTCGATGTTGCCGCCGCACAGAACGACGCCCACGGTCTGTCCGGCAAAACGCTCGGGCTCGGCGAGCAATGCCGCAAGCCCAGCGGCGCCTGCGCCTTCGGCCACGGTCTTTTCGATCTGCAGCAAAAGGCTGACCGCGGTTTCAAGCTGGGGCTCGGTCACCAGCACGATGTCATCGGCAAGCGCGCGGACGATCTCGCGGGTGAAATTGCCAGGCTGCTTGACTGCGATGCCTTCGGCCAGCGTATCGCCTTCGCACGGGTAGTCGGTGCCCTTCACTGTGTTGTACATGCTGGGATAAAGCCGCGCCTGCACCCCGGTGAGCTTGATCCCCGGCTTGATCGCGCGCGCAGCCGTGCCCATTCCGGAGAACAGCCCGCCGCCGCCGATCGGGATCACGAAATGGTCGATCTCGGGCGCGTCCTCGAGCATCTCGATCGCGACCGTACCCTGCCCCGCCGCGATCACCGGATCATCGAACGGATGGACGAAGGTCAGCCCCTCGGTGATCTCCAACTCGCGGGCATGGGCATAGGCGTCATCATACTTCTCGCCGAACAGGATCACCTTGCCGCCGTTGGCCTCGGTCTGCTGGACCTTGATGGTGGGCGTGGTCTTGGGCATCACGATGGTGACCGGAACCCCCAACCGGGTGCCGTGCCAGGCCAGGCCCTGCGCATGGTTGCCCGCCGAGGCGGCGATCACGCCCTTGGCCCTGGCCTCGTCGCTCATCTGGCTGAGAAAATTGAGTGCTCCGCGTTCCTTGTAGGCTGCGGTGAACTGCAGGTTCTCGAACTTGAGATAGACCGTCGCCCCGGTAATCGCCGACAGGGTCTTGCTGACAAGCGTGGGCGTGCGGACGATCGATCCGGCGATGCGGGCGTGCGCAGCGCGGATGGTATCGAGGGTGAGCTGGTCGGAAAGGCTGGTCATGTCGGCTGCGGCACCTAACCGATATGGCGCGGATTGAAAACATCCGTTAAGGCACCGCCATGGCAAATATAGCATTTATCGGCATTGGTGTGATGGGGGGCCCCATGGCCCGGCATCTGGGCAACGACGGGCACTCTTTGGCGCTGTACAACCGCAGCCCGGCCAAGGCGCAAGGCTGGCTGGCAGCGCATCCGCATCTGGCCGAAAAGGTGCGTGTCGCCGCAACCCCTGCGGAAGCAGCCGAGGGCATGGACGTGGTGATCACCTGCGTCGGCAACGACGATGATCTGGCGCAGGTCGTGATGGGCCGCCAGGGCGCGTTCAACACGTTGAAGCGTGGCGCGGTCTTCATCGATCACACCACCGTGTCCGCCACCATCGCCCGCCAAATTTCGGTCGAAGGCCGCTCCAAGGGCATATTGTGTGTCGATGCGCCGGTCACCGGTGGACAAGCGGGTGCCGAGAACGGCACGCTCGCGATCATGTGCGGCGGCAAGGCAGACGCCATCGAGGCGGCAAGCCCGATCATCCAGAGCTATTCCTCGCGGATCGTCCATGTCGGTGGCCCGGGCGATGGCCAGACCACCAAGATGGTCAACCAGATCTGCATCGCAGGCGTGATCGGCGGCTTGAGCGAGGCGATGCGCTTTGCCCAGGCCAGCCGGCTCGATCTCGACAAGGTGTTCTCCGCGATCTCGGGCGGGGCCGCGCAAAGCTGGCAGATGGACAACCGCTGGAAGACGATGTCGCAAGACAGCTTCGATTTCGGCTTTGCCATTGACTGGATGCGCAAGGATCTGGGTCTGGCGCTCGATGAAGCCCGCGCCAACGGCTCGTCGCTCCCGGTGGCCGCGCTGCTCGACCAGTTCTTTGCCGAAGCGCAGCACCTCGGCGCAGGCCGCCAGGATACCAGTGCCCTCATCCGGAGACTTCCGCGCAAATGATCGCCAGAACTTTATCGCGCGGTTTCGCGCTTGCTGCCGCATTGCTTTCGAGCGCCGCAACCCCCGCTCTGGCCGATGGCCTGATCGACAACGTCAATGGCATGACGCTCGATGCCAAGGGCAAGGTCGTCAATTTCACCGGGCTGGTCATCGACAACGACGGCAAGGTCAAGACGCTGCTCGAACGTCGCGACAAACGCCCCGAGAAGCTTGATTACAAGCTGGACGGCGAAGGCCGAACACTGATGCCCGGCATCATCGATGCGCATGGCCATGTCATGGGGCTGGGCTTTTCACTGCTAACACTCGACCTCTCGGGCACGCGCACGCTCGAGGAGGCGCTTGGCCTGATCAAGGCCTATGCTGACGAGAACCCGTCACGCCCCTGGATTATAGGACGCGGCTGGAACCAGGAAAAATGGGGTCTCGGCCGCTTTCCGACAGCAGCCGATCTGGATGCGGTCGTGCCTGATCGACCGGTGTGGCTTGAACGGGTCGATGGACATGCCGGCTGGGCCAACACTGCTGCGATGCAGGCAGCCGGCGTCAAGCCCGATGCCAAGGATCCTCCCGGGGGCCGGATCGAGCGGATCGGCGGCAAGCCTGCGGGCGTGTTCGTCGATGCCGCCGAGAGCCTGGTTGCGAAATCGGTTCCGATGCCGCGCGCGGTTGACCGTGATGCCGCATTGATCGCCGCGCAGGACCATCTGTTGGCGCTCGGCATCACAGGGATTGCCGACATGGGCACCTCGATCGACGACTGGCAGGCCTATCGCCGCGCGGGCGACGAGCGACGTCTGTATGTTCGCATCATGGCCTATGCCGGCGGCATTGAATCGATGGTGGCGATTGCGGGCCCCCGCCCCACGCCATGGCTCTATGATGACCGTTTGCGGCTGAACGGGGTAAAGCTGTATCTCGATGGCGCATTGGGATCGCGCGGCGCAATGCTCAAGGCGGACTATGCCGACAAACCCGGCGAACGTGGCCTAGCTTTCGTCAACGATACCCAGTTGCTCAACATGATGAGCCGCGCGGCGATGGATGAGTTCCAGGTTGCAGCCCATGCCATTGGCGATGCCGCCAACGCGCAAGTGCTCTCGGCGATCGAGGAGCTGGCCAAGGACTATAAGGGCGACCGCCGCTGGCGGATCGAGCACGCGCAGATCATCGATCCGGTCGACATACCCCGCTTTGCCGAGAACGGCATCATTGCCTCGATGCAACCCGTGCACCAGATTTCGGACCGATTGATGGCCGAGGCGCGGTTGGGTACGGCACGCCTGGCCGGGGCGTATGCCTGGAAGACGCTGGTCGATGCCGAGGTTCCGCTGGCGTTCGGGTCCGACACTCCGGTTGAATCACCCGATCCGTTTGCCGGGCTGGCTGCCGCAATCACCCGCGAAGGTGCCGATGGTCAGCCTTTCGGTGGCTGGCAACCGCAAGAACGGCTCGGCAGGGTTCAGGCAATCGATGCCTTCACCCGCGGCGCTGCTTACGCAGGTTTTGCCGAGGATCGCTTCGGAACGCTCCAGCCCGGGATGCGCGCCGATTTCATCCTGCTGGATGTCGATCCGCTGCTGAGCAGTCCGGGTGACCTGCGGACCGCCAAAGTCGTGGAAACCTGGGTCGGCGGCGTGCGCCGGTATGAGGCGCGAAGGGGGCGCTAACGGCAAGTAAGAGAGGTTTGTTTACGTTTGCGAAAGCATTCGTTGCCCGCGTGCAACAGCTTGCGACAAAAGCTTTTTTGCGGCGGAGCGAGACGGCTTTGAGTCTTGCATGGTGGGAACTTTACTCGTAGTTGGGCATTGAGCGTCGGGAAGAGCTCGTAAAACACTCTTTTCGCAATGGGTTGCAATCCCTGTTTCCTCAATGGGTTAGGGAACTGAACTAAGACGTGACGGAGGCTATAATGAAGAATCGTATTGCTGCAGCTGCTCTTGCTGCACTCGCCATCGCCGCAACGCCGGTATTGGCACAGGCCAGCGCACAGCGCGTTTCGGCTTCCTCGACTGAGGAAAACGAAGCTGCTGGCGGCGCCGGAATCATCATCGGTATCGTTGCCGCTGCTGCCATCATCGGCGGCATCGTGATCGCTGCCGATCAGGACAGCGACACCCCGACCAGCCCCTGATTTCGATCAGACTGGTTGGATCGCACTGATCCAATGAATCAAGGAAACGGGGTCTTTTGGCCCCGTTTTTTTGTGCCTGTCGGCCTCTTGGTGGACGGTTTTTCAATCGCTTCGCAACCTCGGCACCACCAGCGCCGAAGCCTTGGCACGACCGGGGTTTTGCGGTGGCTGCTCACGCTTCCAAAAAAATCATACCGGCTGTCTTTTTTTCGGAACCATATTTGGCGATCTTGGTTTTTGATTCAGGACGACAGACCAAGCCCCCCTCGTAATGTCGTCCTCACAAACATGAGCCCGGGCGCGCGATCCTCCCCCCTTCTCATCGCGCCCGGGCTTATACCCCACCTTCACCGTTGGATGACGTCGCAATGATGCAGCTTGCATCGCCGGACTGACGCGGGCGCCCTTTTATCCCGACCATTTACGCCGCGCGCTGGACGCAGTCATCGGCGGGGGCTAACCCCGTTGAATGACCGCAACCCCTGCCTGGCCCCCGCGCTCCGCCCCACGCCTATTTGTCGATACGCCGCTGACCGACGGAATGTCGGTGCGGGTCGAGGGCAACCAGGCGCATTATTTGATCAACGTGATGCGGCTGGCCGAAGGCGCTGCCGTCAAGCTGTTCGACGATGTCAGCGGGGAGTATCTCGCAAAGGTCAGCGCACGCGGCAAACGCGACCTGACGCTGACCATCGAAAGCCTGCTACGGCCCCGCGACGTCGTTCCCGATTTCTGGCTGTGCGCAGCGCCGATCAAGAAGGCGCGGTTCGATTTCCTCGGCGAAAAGGCCTGCGAACTGGGCGTGGCGCGGTTCGTACCGGTGCTGACCGACCGTGCGGTGGTTGACAAGGTCAAGGACGACCGGTTGCGCGGCACGATGATCGAGGCCGCCGAGCAATGCGAGCGCACCGCGCTGCCGCAGATCGCAGCATTGACAAAGCTGGACGCTCTGCTCAAGACTTGGCCCGAAGGCCGCCACCTTTTCTTTGCCGATGAACGATTGCACGAATCAAGCGGTGCTACGCTGGCGCAGGCGCTCGTTCGCCACACCGGCCCGGCAGCGGTTCTGATCGGGCCCGAAGGCGGCTTCACCGACAGCGAGAATGCCGCGATCCGCGCACACCCTGCCGCGGTCCCGGTTTCGCTCGGTCCACGCATCCTGCGTGCCGAGACCGCCGCAATCGCAGCGACAGCCGTGTGGATGGCGGCACAGGGCGATTGGGCCGCTTGAAAGCAGCGCTATCGCCCCCATTACACAATTAGGGCTGGCTTGGGTTGCAACGCGCAACTAAAGCGAGCGACGATAACAGATCCAGGGTTCAGGGCGCATCGATGAGCACACGTACTTCCACCGGCCAGGACGAGCCCGTGATCACCTCCATCGCACAGCTCGCAGAGCCGATGCGCGAGGGTGAAAAGCCCAAGGCCGACTGGCGGATCGGCACCGAGCATGAGAAGTTCGTGTTCTGCCGCAACGATCACCATGCCCCCAGCTATGACGAACCCGGCGGCATCCACGACCTTTTGATGTCGATGACGGAATTCGGCTGGGAGCCCGTCGAAGAGCGCACCGCTGCTGGTGGCACCAACGTCATCGCGATGCGCGGCCCCGATGGCACCGTCAGCCTAGAGCCCGCAGGCCAACTCGAACTGTCGGGTGCGCCGCTCGAAAACCTGCACCAGACCTGCGCCGAGACCGGGCGCCACCTCGCCCAGGTCAAGGCCGTGGGCGAGAAGACCAACACCGGGTTCCTCGGAATGGGGATGTGGCCCGACAAGACCCGCGCCGAGCTGCCGATCATGCCCAAGGGCCGCTATGGCATCATGCTGAACCACATGCCGCGCGTCGGCTCGATGGGTCTCGACATGATGCTGCGTACCTGCACCATCCAGGTGAACCTTGATTATGCAAGCGAGGCCGACATGGCCAAGAAGTTCCGCGTCGGCCTCGCGCTGCAGCCGCTGGCGACCGCCTTGTTCGCCAACTCGCCGTTCACTGAGGGCAAGCCCAACGGCATGCTCTCCTACCGCAGTCATATCTGGTCGGACACCGACCCCGCGCGCACCGGCATGCTGCCGTTCGTGTTCGAGGACGGCTTCGGCTATGAACGCTATGTCGAATACATGCTCGACGTACCGATGTACTTCGTCTTCCGCGACGGACTCTACATCGATGCCGCCGGCCAAAGCTTCCGCGATTTCCTGAACGGCAAGCTCCCCGCGCTGCCTGGCGAATATCCGACGCAGAGCGACTGGACCGACCACCTCTCGACCGCCTTCCCCGAGGTTCGGCTCAAGAGCTTCCTCGAGATGCGCGGCGCCGATGGCGGACCGTGGAGCAAGATCTGCGCGCTGCCGGCTTTGTGGGTCGGCCTGCTCTACGACCAGACCGCGCTCGATGCGGCATGGGATGTGGTCAAGGGCTGGACCATAGATGAGCGCCAGACGTTGCGCGATTCGGTGCCCAAGATGGGCCTCAATGCACCGATCGCAGGCGGCGGCAAATTGCTCGACATCGCCGCCGAAGTGCTCGACATCGCTACCTCAGGCCTCGCCGCCCGCGCCCGCACCAACTCGAGCGGCGACAACGAAACCGGCTTCCTTGAACCGCTGCGCGACACCGTCGCCCGCGGCCGCACGCCGGCCGAAGACCTGCTCGCCAAATACCATGGCGAATGGGGCGGCGATCTGAGCCGGATCTATGACGAGATGCAGTTTTGATTTTTTACCATCGCCCGTGACCCCTTCCCCTCGCCTTTGACCTCTCCCCCTCTCCCTTGATGGGAGAGGGTTGCAAAGCCTTGATGAGCGAAGCGAGTTTAGGCGAAGCTGGGTGAGGGTGACGCGCGGACTCGTTTCAGCATTCCCTTCACCGTCACCCCCGCGAACGCGGGGGTCCCGCTATTGCTTGAACGTTGAAGAAGCGGGATTCCCGCCTTCGCGGGAATGACGGAGGGTGGTGTAACTCACACCTGTGCCACCTGTCCCTGCCTTGCCCGCGCCGGGTGCCGCGCCGCCAGCAGAAGGTACCAGCCGATCAACACCGTGTTGGGCAGAACATTGCGCCAGAAGCCGGTCGCGATGGAAAGGCCGCTATCGACGATATACCAGAGCAGCAGCGCGACCGTGATCCCGCGCCACAGCGCCAGTGACTGCGCGTCGGGCACCTCGCTCGTCCCGCGCACCACCGCCAGCACCGTCGCGCCCCAGCCGAGGGTCACCGCACCCATCAGCGCCAGAGAAAAGCGAAAGGCGGGGTCCCAGGTGATCGGCCCCGGACCAGCGAGGATCGCGAAGAGCCCGCTCACCCCCGCGCTGGTTACCTCGAAAGCGCCGCCGATGAGTACCAGCCCGAAGATCATCACCGCGCCGCACCAAATCTGCATCTGCGCCTGCCATTTGCTGTTCATGCCTGCGTCTCCCGTCTGGATTGAATGACCTTGGGTATGTCGCGATCAGCGGCAGAACAATTACGCCACAGGTCATCGCGCTGCATCCTTATGCGGCCGATCTGCGTAACCTCGTCCATATGCGTATTCCCAACATCATCGGTCTGGCCCGGCGGCTGATCTGGCTCGCCATCTTTGTGTTCGCACTGCTGGTGCTGTTCGCCTGGCTGAGGCCTGGACGCGAGGACATGCCATGGACGCCGTTGAGCCTGAGCGACCCCATCGGCATGTCCACCGGGCGCAAGGTCGCGCGGCTGACCGGCGATCGTGATGGTTGTATCGCACTGCTCGAGACATCAGGGCTGGAATTCGATGCATTGGAACCGCGGGGCAGCGACCAGTGCCGGGTCGAGGATGCAATTCGGCTGGATGGCACGCAGGACCTGCTGGCGATGACCCCGCGCTCGGTCGCGCCCTCGTGCCCGGTGATGATCGGCATGCTGATCTGGCAGAACCAGGTCGTGCAAGCGCAGGCGCAGGAGATCTTCGGCCAGCGGGTGGCGCGGATCGAGACCTTTGGCAGCTTCTCGTGCCGCCGCATGTATGGTCGGAGCGAAGGCGCGTGGAGCGAGCATGCCCGTGCCAATGCGATCGATATCGGCGCATTCGTACTGGCCGACGGGACGCGGATATCGGTGCTGGGCGATTGGCCGGGCGAAGGCGACAAAGCGATGTTCTTGCGCGAGGTGCGCGATGGTGCGTGCGATCTGTTCTCGACCGTGCTGTCGCCGGAGTATAATGCGGCCCACGCCGACCATTTCCACTTCGACATGGCTGATCGCGGCGAAATGGGGTGGCGGGCCTGCCGATAGAGCTTTTTCGAGTTGACCGTTTTCCGGTCAACGGCTCGGAAAACGCGGCAACAAAAACCCCGTTACTCGCGCCCGGCGCGGATCGCGGCACCTGCGGCGATCGGACAGATCACGGTGAGCAACAGACTGGCCGCGCCCAGCAGCATCAACCCGTTCTGGCTGCCGGGCGCAAGACTGCCCGCCCCGAAGATCAGCAGCGGCACCGCCAGCGGCAGCAGGAGCAATCCGCCCAGCGCCGCACCATGGCGCAAGCCGGCGGTAAGCGAGGCGATCATCACGCCCAAGGCAGCGAGCGCCGGTGTCGCGAAAGCAAGGCCGATCTCGACGATCATCAACTGCTCGGATGTCTGCCCCAGCAACCCTGCCGAGATCACCGCCGCGAGCATCAGCGGCGGGCCGAAGCTGAGCCAGTGGCCGATGGTCTTGGCGAGCGCGATCAGCTCTTCGGATATCCCGCGCACGACATACTGGTCGATCATCCCCTGATCGACATCGGCCTGCACCAGCCGGTCGATCGGCAGGATGCTCGCAAGCAACGCCGCAACCCAGATCACCCCGCCGCCGGTACGGCCCAGCAACTGCGCGTCGGGACCGACCGCAAACGGATAGATCGTCGCCACCGCGAGGAAGAAGATGATCGGCATGATGAAGCCGGAAGACCCGCGCGCGCCGCCGCCCAGACCAAAGGCCAGCATCAGCTCGCGCCGAATCAGCGTCAGCAGGGCTGCGATCATTCGGCGTCTTCCAGCATTTCTTTGCCGACGAAATCGGCGAGCGCCAGCACCTTTGCGCCGTGCATCGGCAGCGGCTGGTGCGAGGCGGCGAGCACGATGCCCCCGCCTGCCCGGTGATCTGCGATCATTGCACCTAGCCGCTCGATCGATGCGGTATCGAGACCGTTGGCGGGCTCATCGAGCAGCCACACCGCCGCGCGCGAAAGCTGAATCCGCGCCAGCAACGCGCGCTTGCGCTGCCCGGTCGATAGAAACCGCACCGGCACATCGGCGAGATGCGCGAGATCTACGGCTGCAAGTGCCCGGGTGATGTCGGCAAGCGCGGTGCCATCAATATGCGCCCAATGCGCCAACGCGCGCGCTAACGGCTGGCCCTGATCGAGCGCAACACGTTCGTCAGCCAGCGCCATGCGGCCTTTGACTTCGACCGTCCCTGCATATGCCGATAATAGCCCGCCGAGCACACGGATCAGGCTGGACTTGCCCATGCCGTTGGGCCCGGTGACATGCAACGCCTCGCCGGGATTCAATGCGAACGACACCCCGGCAAACAGCATCCGGCCGCCGCGCACGCAGGCAAGGCCGGTGCATTCCAGCGCCGCTTCGCCATCAAAATCCTTGGTTTGTGCAGCATCTTGCGCCATCTGCTCCCGGATGGCGCATTTGCCGCCCGCTGCCAAGAGGAGACCTTCATGGTAACCAAACTCACCGATATCGAGCGCACCACCGCCTTGTCCGCGCTGACCGAATGGAACCACGAGCCGCTCCGCGACGGGATCACCCGCACGTTCAGCTTCACCGATTTCGTCGAGGCGTTCGGCTTCATGACGCGGGTCGCGATTCTTGCCGAGAAAGCCGATCATCACCCTGAATGGTCGAATGTCTACAACCGCGTCGAAATCCTGCTCACCACGCACGATGCCGGTGGGCTTTCGCAGCGCGATATCGACCTGGCGACCGAGATCGACGCGCTGATCTGACCCCTTCGGCGGCCATTGTGCAGGCCGCCTGCTCTCTATACGATGCCTGCCAGACCGACCCTGCATGAACGGGGCGGCGAGGCATTCTGGAGAGCAAGCTTATGGCAGACGACACCCCGAATCTGGTCGATGAGGCCGCGCAGTCGACGACCGCGCTGGGGCCATTGATGGGGCTGGCAAGAGAGGACTTTGTCGGAGCGATCGGGCTGTTGCTCCGCGAAACCGCGAGCGATCCGGCCCGCACCATGCGCCACGCCCAGATGTTCTCGGAAGACGTCGTCAAGATCATGATGGGCCAGTCGCAGCTGTCGCCTGATCCCAAGGACAAGCGCTTCATGGACCCGGCCTGGCAGTTCAACCCGTTCTTCAAGGCTGGCGCGCAATATTACCTGGCCGTGCAAAAGGGCATGAAGACCTGGATCGACGAGCTCGAGCTCGACGCTCTCGAGCGTGACCGCGCCAACTTCATCTCGGCGATCATCATCGATGCGCTGGCGCCGACCAACACCCTTATGGGCAATCCGATGGCGCAAAAGCGGATCGTCGATTCAGGCGGCCTGTCGCTGCTCAAGGGGCTGAAAAACGCCTATAACGACATGGTCTATAACGACGGCATGGTCAGCCAGGTCGACAAGAAGCCGTTCACGCTGGGCGAGAACGTCGCGACGTCGAAGGGCAATGTCGTCTATCGCGACGAGATCATGGAGCTGGTGCATTATGCGCCGACGACCGACGAGGTCCACGCGATCCCGCAGCTGACCATCCCGCCGCAGATCAACAAGATGTACATCAACGATCTGTCGCCAGAAAAATCGGTGGTCAAGTGGCAGCTCGACAACGGCATCCAGACCTTCGTCATCTCGTGGCGCAACCCGCAAAAGGAGCATGGGGCTTGGGCGATGGCGGATTACATCGCCGCCTGTACCCGCGCGATCGACGTGGTGTGCGAGATCACGGGTTCGAAGAAGGTCAATGTTTCGGGTGGCTGCTCGGGCGGGCAGACGCTGGCGATGCTGCTCTCCAAGCTCAAGGCATCGGGCGATGACCGCATCGGCGCGGTGACATTGATGGTGTGCGTGCTCCACCCCAAGCAGACCGATATCGAGGCCGGATCGCTGATGAGCGACAACGGCCTGGCGCTCGCCAAGCAGCGCGCGGCGAAAAAGGGCGTGATCAAGGGCAGTGATCTTTCGCGCGGCTTTGCCTGGCTGCGCCCCAACGACCTGATCTGGAACTATGTCATCAACAACTATCTGATGGGCGAGGACCCGCCGGCGTTCGACGTGTTGTTCTGGAATGCGGATGCCACCAACCTATCGGCGAGCCTGATGGGCGACTTCCTGACGATCTTCGAGACGCTCGCCTTCACCAAGCACGGCGAGGTCGAGATGGTCGATCACAAGATCGATCTGTCGAAGGTGACCAACGACCTGTTCATCCTGGGCGGGGTGACCGATCACATCACCCCATGGCGCGCGTGCTATCGCTCGACGCAATTGTTCGGATCGAAGAACGTCGATTTCGTGCTCTCGCAATCGGGGCATATGCAGGCGATCCTCAACCCGCCGACCAACCCCAAGGCCAAGTATTTCCGCATGAAGGGCAATACCCCGACCAAGGCAGGCAAGACCCCTGCGGACGTCGATGCGTGGCTGGCCAAGGCCGAGGAGGTCAAGGGCAGCTGGTGGCCGTATTGGATGGAATGGCTGCAGGCGCGCTCGGGCGACAAGATGGCTGCGCCTTCAAGCACCGGCAGCAAGAAAAACCGCGCGCTGGAACCTGCGCCGGGTCTGTATGTACTGGAATGAAGCATGCAAATAAAATCCTCTCCCGGAACGGGAAGGTGGCATGATGTAGCTATGACGGAGGGGAAGCGGTACGATGTGCTTTTTCAGGCGCCGTACAAGGGCGCTTTGCCTCCGCCGTGTCACGGCCCCCCTCCCCGGATCGGGTAGGATTTGAGTACAATACCATCCAACCGACAGGAATTCCCTTTTGGCCAGCAAACCCAAGCCAACCGCCGCTAGCGGCCCCGAGATCACCATGGAGGTGGCCGATGGCCGCACCCTGCGCGTGGCTCGGTGGCGCTTTGACGAAGGGCTGACCAAGCCGCCATTGCTGTTCTTCAACGGCATCGGGGCGAACATGGAAGCGGTCGCGCCGTTTGCCGAGATGATGGAGGAGCGGCCGTTCATTACCTTCGACATGCCCGGTGTCGGCGGATCGCCAGATCCCAAGGTACCCTATAACGCCTTCCTGATGGCGCGCTGCGCGTGGCTGCTGCTTCAGCAGTTCGAGATCAAGACGGTCGATGTGATGGGGGTCAGCTGGGGCGGCGCGATGGCGCAGCACTTTGCCCTGCAGCACCCGGGCAGTGTCAACCGGCTTGTGCTCGCCGCGACGACCGCAGGTATGCTGATGGTTCCCGGCAATATCGCCGCGCTCAGCAAGATGGCCGACCCGCGCCGCTATATCGACCCCAGCTATATGGAAAAGCATTTCGCGACGCTCTACGGCGGTTCGACCGACGGCGCGACCGGCCACACCGGCCGCATCACCCCGCCCTCCAAGATGGGCTATTTCTATCAGCTGCTCGCGATGATCGGCTGGACCAGCGCACCATTCCTGCCGTTCATGAACAAGCCGACATTGATCCTGATGGGCGGCGACGATCAGATCGTGCCTCCGATCAACGGCCAGATCCTCAAGACGCTGATCCGCAATTCGGAGCTCAAGATCATCGACGATGGCGGGCATCTGTTCATGCTCAGCCATCTGGAGGAAAGCCTGGACGCGATCCGCGAACATCTGGATGCGGTGGAAGCGTAAACACAAATTCGTTTTCCGGCGAAAGCCGGAATCCAGAGGCGACTACAACGCAATCTGACCCCTGGATTCCGGCTTTCGCCGGAGAACAGGTTGTGAGTGCATGAGCCTCAGCCCGCCTTCACCCGCTGCCGGTATGCATGCAGCAAAGGCTCGGTATAGCCGCTGGGCTGGTCGATCCCCTTGAACACCAGATCGCGCGCAGCCTGGAACGCGAGTGAGCCCTCGGGATCGCTCGCCATCGGGTGATACAGCGGGTCACCAGCGTTCTGCGCATCGACCTTGGCCGCCATCCGCAGCAATGCCGCATCGACTTCCTCTACGGTGCACACCCCGTGGAGCAGCCAGTTGGCCAGAGCCTGGCTGGCGATGCGCAACGTGGCGCGGTCTTCCATCAGGCCGATGTCGTGGATGTCGGGTACCTTGGAGCAGCCAATGCCCTGATCGATCCAGCGCACGACATAGCCCAGAATCCCCTGCGCGTTGTTGTCGAGCTCGGCGCGGATGTCTTCGGGCGACCAGTTCTGCCCGGCGGCGAGCGGGATGCTCAGCAGCGGATCAAGGTTCGGCACCGGCTGGGTGGCGATCTCGGCGCGGCGGGCAAAGACATCGACCTTGTGGTAATGCATCGCGTGCAGCGTCGCGGCGGTGGGCGATGGCACCCAGGCGGTGTTCGCGCCGGTCAGCGGATGGCCGATCTTCTGTTCCATCATGTCGGCCATCATGTCGGGCGCGGCCCACATGCCCTTGCCGATCTGCGCCTTGCCATCGAGCCCGCATTGGAGCCCGATACCAACGTTACGCGCCTCGTAGGACTTGATCCAGTCCGAGGTCTTCATGTCGCCCTTGCGGACCATCGCGCCTGCCTGCATCGAGGTGTGGATCTCGTCGCCGGTGCGATCGAGGAAGCCGGTGTTGATGAACACGATCCGGTTCCGCACCGCATGGATGCACGCGGCCAGGTTGGCCGATGTCCGCCGCTCCTCGTCCATCACGCCGACCTTGATGGTGTAGCGCGCAAGGCCCAGCATGTCCTCGACCGCATCGAACAGGTCGTTGGTGAATGCGCACTCTTCGGGCCCGTGCATCTTGGGCTTGACGATGTAGATCGATCCAGCGCGGCTGTTGCGGTACCGGCCCAGCCCCTTGATATCGTGGCAGCCGATCGCGCTGGTGAACACCGCATCGAGAATGCCTTCGGGCGCTTCTGACCCATCGGCGAGCAGCACTGCGGGATTGGTCATCAGATGCCCGACATTGCGCACGAACAGCACGCTGCGGCCCGGCAAAGTGAGCGCAGTGCCATCGGGCGCGGTGTAGTCACGATCCGGCTCAAGCGCGCGGGTCATCGTCTTGCCGCCCTTGGGGAAGCTGGCTTCGAGGTCGCCACGCATCAGCCCCAGCCAGTTGGTGTAGGCGTTGGTCTTGTCCTCGGCATCGACCGCGGCGACCGAATCTTCCATGTCCACAATCGTGGTAAGTGCCGCCTCGAGCAGAACATCGGCGATCCCGGCCGGATCGTCCTTGCCGATCGGGCTGGCGGGATTGATGACGATCTCGATGTGCAGCCCGTTGTGGCGCAGCAGCAGGTTGGCGCCATTGGTGCCGACAATCTGTGCGGGATCGGCAAGCGCAGGCGCCCCGCCGGTAAAGTCCGCCCAGCTGCCGTCCGCGAGCGGCACCGCGTCATCCAGAAACGCCTTGGCCGCCTTGACCACCGCAGCGCCGCGCACCGCGTCATAGCCGCCGGGCTGCGCGGGCGCGGCATCGAGCGCGTCGGTACCGTAATATGCGTCGTACAGGCTCCCCCAGCGCGCGTTGGCGGCGTTGAGCACGAACCTGTCGTTGAGCGAAGGCACAACCAGCTGGGGACCTGCCATCGTCGCGATCTCGGGATCGACGTCCTGGGTGCCGATGCTGAACGGCTGCGGCTCGGTCACCAGATAACCGATGTCGTACAGGAAGGTGCGATACTCCATCGCGTTCATCGGCTGGCCCTTGCGCACCCGGTGCCAGTCATCGATCTTGGCCTGCAGGTCCTCGCGCTTGGCGAGCATCTGGCGGTTAACCGGCGCAAATCGATCGAGCAGCGCGGCGAAATCCGCCCAGAAGCGGTCGGCGTCGAGCGCAAGCGGGGCCAGCACCGACTCAGTGACAAAGCCGTGCAGCGCGGAATCGATGCTGATGCCGTTGGTCTGGATATAGTCGCTCATTCCCGGTCCTCTTTGCTTGATACGAACCCCCCGCGCGCAGCGCGCAGGGAAATTCAGAGTATTTCCGGGGAGGAATGAAGCACCGGCTATGGCAAGGCAAGGCGCCAAAGTAAATCCGCTTTGCCCACAACGGGTGGCGGCATGCGACCAACCGGGCTATGGCATGGCGGATGACGACGAGCCTTGCCAGCCTCACCGCATCCGAACGCGATGTCCTCGATACGATCGACCAGTCCGCAATGCTGAGCCAGGTCGAGTTATGGGCGGCGATCAACAGCGGATCGGGCAATCTCGACGGATTGGCGCGGACCGCCACGCTGCTTGCCGAAGCCTTTGCGGCACTCCCCGGCGACGTGCGGCTGGTCGATCCTGCGCCGGTCGATGCAGTGCGGACCGATGGCAGCATCGATGCGATCAAGCGCGGACAGCATCTTGTGGTCAGCGTTCGCCCCGATGCACCGCTGCGGCTGCTGCTCACCGGGCATATGGATACGGTGTTTCCCGTCGATACCGCCTTCCAGACCCTGACCTGGCTCGAACCCGGCGTGCTGAACGGCCCCGGCGTTGCCGACATGAAGGGCGGGATTGCGGTGATGCTGGCGGCGCTGCGCGCGGTCGAGACATCGCCGCTCGCAGCGTTAATCGGCTATGACGTGATGATCAATAGCGACGAGGAGGTCGGATCGGGATCGTCCGCCGCGCTGATCGCGGAACTGGCCAGAGGCAAAGTCGCCGCGCTGACCTATGAGCCCGCGCTTCCAGATGGCACGCTGGCGGGCGAGCGCGGCGGATCGGGCAATTTCTCGGTCATCGTCACCGGCCGCTCGGCGCATGCCGGGCGAAACCCTCAGGACGGGCGCAACGCGCTGGTCGCCGCCGCTGATCTGGCAGTGCGGCTAAAGGCACTGACCCGCGATGGACTGTCGGTCAATCCGGCTAAGATAGATGGCGGCAGCGCCAACAACATCGTGCCCGATCACGCAATTCTACGCGTCAACTTCCGCCCGCAAAGCCTTGAGATGCAGGCGTTTGCCGATGCCGAGTTACAACGGCTGTGTGATGTCGTCGCCCGCGAGCACGATGTTTCGCTGCACCGTCACGGCAGCTTTGGTCGCCCACCCAAGCCGATCGACACCGGTGCGCACAAATTGTTCGGGCTGGTCAAGGCCTGCGGCGCAGCATTGGGGCTCGAGATCAGCTGGCGCGGCACCGGCGGGGTGTGCGATGGCAACAACATCGCGGCCTGCGGCATTCCGGTGGTCGATACCATGGGGGTACGCGGCGGCGCGATCCACAGCACAGACGAATTCCTGATCACCGACAGCTTGGCCGAACGTGCGCAGCTCTCGGCGCTCACCATATTGCGGCTGGCCGAAAAGAGGGGTTTATGAGCTTTGTCATCCGGGCGGCGAAACCCGACGATCTGCAGCCGATCTATGAGATGGCCAAGCTCACCGGGGGTGGATTCACCAATCTGCCAGCCGACCGCACGTCGCTCGAATCGAAGATTGTCCGTTCGACCGAGGCCTTTGCGCGTACCGAGGACAGCCTACAGGACGAACTGTTCGTGCTGGTGCTCGAGAATACCGAGACGCGAGAAATCCGCGGCACCTGCCAATTGCTCACCCGGGTCGGTCAGAAATGGCCGTTCTATTCCTATCGCCTCAGCACGCTGACCCAGCACAGCTCCGAGCTTGGCCAGACATTCCGCGCTGAAATCCTGAGCCTGGTGACCGATCTGGAAGGATCGTGTGAAGTTGGCGGGCTGTTCCTCCATCCCGGCGAGCGCGCCGGAGGGCTGGGCCTGCTGCTTGCACGCAGCCGCTATCTGTTCATCGCGATGCACCGTGCACGGTTCACCGACCGGATCATCGCCGAACTGCGCGGGGTGATCGACGAGGCAGGCGATTCGCCGTTCTGGGACAGCATCGCTGGGCGCTTCTTCGGGATGAGCTTCGATGAGGCCGACACCTTCAATGCGCTGCGCGGCAACCAGTTCATCGCCGATCTGATGCCCAAGCATCCGGTGTATGTCGCGATGCTTTCCGATGCCGCGCGGCATGTGCTGGGACGCCCCAATGTCAGCGGCAGAGCGGCGATGCGAATGCTGGAAAACGAAGGCTTCGGGTACGAGAACTACGTCGATATCTTCGATGGCGGCCCGACGATGACCGCGCGTACCAACCAGGTCCACACCATCCGCAACTCGCGCGATGCGGTGCTGGGCGGAACGACTGACGGCGGAACGCTCTCGCTGGTGGCGACAGGCCGGCTGGCGGACTTCCGCTGCGCGTACGGACATGTGGGGGATGAGGGCGACACAATAGCGCTCGACGCCAAGGCTGTGGGGCTGTTGGGTGTACAATCGGGCAATGCGGTTCGTTGGATTGCGCGGTGATTTCTCCCTCTCCCTCGATGGGAGAGGGTTGCGCAGACTTATGAGCGCAGCGAATTAGTCGGAGCTGGGTGAGGGTGATGCGCAAGCCAAGCGACAACTCGCCGCCATCACCCTCATCCAACTGCGCCTAGCCGGTCCTTCGACAAGCTCAGGACTGGCAAGGCTTCGTATCCTTCTCCCATCAAGGGAGAAGGCTTGTTTGGAAAGACGCCATGCTGACCGAAATCAACTTCGACGGGATCATCGGACCCAGCCACAATTATGCGGGGCTGAGTCTGGGCAACATTGCCTCTGCGAGCAATGCAGGCGCGGTGAGCGAGCCGCGCGCGGCGGCGCTGCAGGGGGTTGCCAAGATGCGCGCGAACATGGCGTTGGGCCTGGTGCAGGGGTTCCTGCTGCCTCTCGACCGGCCCAACACGGGCTGGCTGGAAAGCCTGGGCGGTGATCTGGCGAACGCCGAGCCGCATATGCGCGCTGCGGCGTATTCGGCATCAGCGATGTGGGCGGCGAACGCTGCGACCGTCTCCCCTGCCCCAGATACAGCCGATAGCCGCTGCCACCTGACGGTCGCCAACCTCGTCACCATGCCGCACCGCAGCCATGAGTGGACGGGTACGCTGGCCCAGTTGCAGCTCGCCTTCGCCGACACGCGGCATTTTGCGGTACACGGCCCGGTGCCTGCCCCGTTCGGCGACGAGGGCGCCGCGAACCACATGCGGCTGTGCGATGGCCATGGCAGCGCAGGCGTCGAGATTTTCGTTTACGGCAAGGCAGGCGGCCCCTTCCCTGCACGCCAGCATATCGAGGCGGGCAAAGCAATCGCACGGCGGCATGGCCTCGCGCCCGAGCGCACGCTTTTCATCCAGCAGAGCGAAACCGCTATCGCCGCTGGCGCGTTCCACAATGATGTCGTCGCTGTCGCCAACGAGACCGTGTTGTTCACCCATGAACAGGCATTCGCGGACCGTGACGGAACCTACGCTGCAATCCGCGCCGCTTTCCAGGCAGTGCAGATCGTCGAGGTGCACGCGAGCGCGGTATCTCTGGCCGATGCGATCAAGAGCTATCTGTTCAATGCGCAGCTGGTGAGCCTTCCGCAAGGCGGCCATGCGCTGGTGTTGCCCAGCGAATCGCAGGAGGTGCCAACGGTATGGCAATGGCTCGAGGCAATGGTCGCGGGCAACGGTCCGATCCGGCAATTGGTCCCGGTCAATGTCCGCCAGTCGATGGCCAATGGTGGCGGGCCGGCGTGCCTCAGGCTGCGTGTGGTGGCCGACCCCGCGACCGTCGATCCGCGCTTTATCGCGACGCTTGAGCGGCTGGATATCCTGGAACGGGTGATTGCGCGCCACTGGCCGGAGCGTATCGCACCATCGCATCTGGCTGACCCTGCTTTTGCCGATACCGTCCGCGTTGCGCGGAATGCCCTGCTAGAGGCGCTGGAATTGCAGGAACTTACCTGAAGCCCTGTCGGCAGGCTTTACAAGTTAACCCCATCTTCACCATGATACCCCGCAGGAAACCGCCCTTGGCACGGGGCTTGCGGAGGTCTGACCATGTTTGAAAAAATCCGGCGCCTGTTCGTGATCAAGACCAAGTTCGAGGTGTACCTGATCACCTATGCGCTGGCGCTGGGGGCATGCGAACGCGGCAAGCTCTATCTCGATCAATATCCCGGATTTGGCGGCTGGCTGCTGTTCGTCGCCTGCACAGGCGCGGTCTTCATGGCTGGCGCCAAGATGCTCGACGCGATCGACTACCAGAAGGCCTACGGCCCAGAGTGATCGCGCTATCTGACGGGAAAGGTGGAGAGCTTCTGTTGCCCGGTGCTCTCCAAACCGCTGAACTCCGCTTCTGTTGCCCGGTGGGTTCAACCGCGCTCAGGCTTTATAATTCTTGGCCGTTAGGCCGCTGAATTATGCAGCGAGGGCGAGTGCGTCATTGTCATTGGCACTTATCGTGTTTGAGCCTTTAACGGGTTACTCAGCCCGGACGAAAACAACGTCTTTCAACACACGTCGATCCTAGTTCGGCCCCGTCAAAAGCCCCGCTTTCACGGGGTTCATGGTGGAGCCGCCGGGTACCGCCCCCGGGTCCGCTGTGCCTATTGCACGCCGCAGTTTATCGTCATAGCCGGACGAACCGGCAAAGACCCATATAGCGATCAAATCCTGAATGGGAAGTGAGCGCCTGCAAAAGGTCACTTCTTCAACAGGTCACGAATTTCAATCAGCAGATCGACCTCGCTCGGTCCCTTGGGCGCTGCAGGAGCCTCTTCTTCCTTCTTGATCATCTTGTTGGCGCTGCGCACGATCAGGAAAATGATGAAGGCGAGGATGAGAAAGTTGATCACCACGGTGACGAACTGGCCATAGCCAAACAGCGCCACGCCGGCTTCCTTGAGTTCGGCATAGTTTTCGAGCGATCCTGTATAGCCTTCGGGCACCGGGCCCAGCATGACGAAGTAACTGGAGAAATCCGCGCCGCCGAAGACCGCGCCGGCCACCGGCATGATGATGTCCTGGGTGAGCGAGGTGGTGATGGTTGCGAACGCCGCGCCGATGATCACTGCCACCGCCAGATCGAGCACATTGCCGCGTGCGATGAACGCCTTGAACTCTGTTAGCACGTGTTTCCCCTTTTTGCCCTCGCGTTATGCCCCTATAATCGCCAAGGACATCACGATGTCGAGTGACTTTGCCGGCACGATTTGTAAAACCCGGGGCTTGCAGGCTTGCCGTATTAACACGATATTACGGTCACGCGTCATCATCTGGAGGGATCACAGTCTTATGCGTATCACCCGTTATGCCTTGCTGGCACTGGCCACGCTTTCGCTCGCCGCCTGCGGCATCAATTCGGTGCCAACTGCCGAGGAAAACGCCAAGGCGAAGTGGGGTGATGTGGAAAACCAGTATCAGCGCCGCGCCGATCTGGTGCCCAATCTCGTATCGACGGTGAAGGCCGGTGCAGCATCCGAAGAACGGATCCTGACTCAGGTGACGCAGGCACGTGCCAACGCCACCGCGATCAATATCACCACGGATGACCTGTCCGATCCTGAAACCTTCGAAAGGTTCAACCAGGCGCAAAATCAGTTGACCCAGGCGCTGGGCCAGTTGCGCACCGTGGTCGAAGCCTATCCGGACCTGAAGAGCCAGCAAAACTACACCGTGCTGATGAGCCAGCTAGAAGGCACCGAAAACCGCATCACGGTTGCCCGGCGCGACTACAACGAGGCGGTGCGCCAGTATAACACCACCATCCGCACCTTCCCCGATTCGATCGGCGCGAACCTGATCCACGGCGCCAAGCCGATGGTGCCGTTCAAGGCGACGAGCGAAGGCGCCAACGAGGCTCCCCAGGTCGATTTCGGCGCGTGAAATTACCAACAGTGACACTGGATACCGCATTACCGCACCTCTGGCGCAAATTCGTCATGGCCCTGGCGCTGCTGCTTGTTGCGGCAGCGATAGGGACAGCTGTGATGGGGACGGCTGCGCACGCGCAGACCTTCCCCAAGCTGACCGGGCGCGTGGTTGATAACGCCAATCTGCTCAACCCGGCGCAGGAGGCGGCGCTGTCTGCCAAGCTGGAAGCGCTCGAGAAGCAGTCAACCCGCCAGCTGGTGGTCGTCACGCTCCCCGATCTGCAGGGTTATGAGATCGAGGAATACGGCTATCAGCTTGGCCGCGAATGGGGCATTGGCCAAGCCGCCGATGGCGATGCCGAAAAGGACAACGGTACGCTGCTGATCGTCGCGCCCAACGAGCGCAAGGTGCGGATCGAGGTCGGCTATGGGCTCGAGGGCATCATGACCGACGCGCTGTCGGCAGTGATCATCCAGCAGGACATTTTGCCGCAGTTTCGCGACTCTGATTACGCTGGCGGTATCGCCGCCGGGGCCGATGCGATTATCACCCAGTTGACCCTGCCCGACGACGAGGCCCGCGCGTTTGCCTCCGATGTTGCCCAGGAGGCACGCACCAGCAAGCGCGGTGGCGGCATCGGCGTGTTTCTGTTCTGGGCCGCGATCATCCTGTTCTTCTTCATCATCCCCGCGCTGAGCAGTGCTGGCAAAGGCAAGCGCTATGGGCGATCGGGGGTTGGCGATGTCGTCACCTGGGGCTTGCTGATCGGGTCGGCATTGAACAACTCCGGACGTGGCGGCGGTGGCGGCTTTGGCGGTGGTGGCGGCTTTGGCGGTGGCGGCGGCTTTGGCGGTGGTGGCGGCGGCTTCGGCGGCGGCGGCTCGTCGGGAGGCTGGTGAGGTACCATGAGCAAGGTTGAAACCGTATCCGCAGACGATCATTGCATCGTCACCGATGCCGTCGCTGCGGCAGAAAAGCACACCGATGGCGAGATCGTCACGGTGATCGCCAGCCAGTCCGATGATTATCGCGAAACCCCGATCTATTGGGCGGTGGCGGCGATGTTTTTCGTGCTCGCCTGTATCGCCGTATTTCCTGCATGGTTCGAAGGCTGGCTCAGCGTGTTCACCGGGGGCTGGGTGCATAATTATACCCCGGGCGAATATCTGACGATCATCATGCTGCTGCTGGCGGTGACCTTTGCCGCCGCACATCTGCTCGTCGCGTGGAAGCCAGTGCGGCTCGCGCTGACCCCGCCTGCGATCAAGCGCATCCGGTCGCGTGCGCGCGCGATCAGCCTGTTCCGGGTGAGCGCCGAAAAGCGCACGATGGGGCTGACCGGGGTTCTGATCTATCTTTCGATGGCCGAGCACCGCGCCGAGATCGTCGCCGACAGCGCGATCGCCGCCAAGGTCTCGCCAGATGTGTGGGGCGAAGCGATGGCCGACATGATCGTCGAACTCAAGGCGGGCCGCGCGGGCGCAGGCATGGCAGCAGCGGTCCGGGATGTCGGCAAGGTGCTTGCCGAGCACTTCCCCAAGACCACCGACAACCCCAACGAACTGCCCGACCGGCTGATCGAGCTTTAATGTCTATCTGTTTTCCGGCGAAAGGCGGAATCCAGGGCGTTCGCAGGACGTTATCGCCCATGGGCTCCGGCTTTTGCCGGAGAACGGCTTAACCTTCGCAGGACAGACCCATGACCGAACCCGAAGAAATCGTCTGGCAGGGTAAGTTCATCACCGCCAAGACCCGCGGCAAGTGGGAGTATGTCTCGCGCGCCCGCGGCATCAGCGCTGCGGTGATCCTGGCGGTGCACGATAGCGCAGTGATCCTGGTCGAACAGTACCGGGTTCCCTTGGGGCGCCCATGCATCGAGCTGCCCGCAGGCCTGATCGGCGACCACGACAGCGGCGAGCCGCCCGAGCTTGCCGCCATGCGCGAGCTTGAAGAGGAAACTGGCTTTCGCGCAGGCCGCATGGAGAACCTCGGGGAGTTCTATTCATCCCCCGGCATGGTCAGCGAAGCCTTCCACCTGATGCGCGCGCACGATCTCGAGCGCGTCGACGCAGGCGGCGGAGTGGAGGGTGAAAACATCACCGTCCATGTTGTGCCGCTGGCGGACCTTGAAAGCTTCATCGCAGACAAGCGCGCGCAAGGCTGCGGCATGGACGTCAAATTGCTGTTGCTGCTCGGCGCGCGGATGCTCGGCTAATCTGGGTGAAAGGACAGGGCTCAGCCCTGCCCCTTGGTTTTGGTCGCGCCGGCCTTGAAGTTGCCCTCGATGAAATCGATCACCATCCCGGCGATGTCCTTGCCGGTGGCGTTCTCGATCCCCTCCAGCCCCGGTGAGCTGTTGACTTCCATGATCACCGGACCGTGATTCGAGCGCAGGATATCGACACCTGCGACGTTCAATCCCATCACCTTGGCAGCGCGAACCGCGGTCGAGCGTTCCTCGGGGGTGATCTTGATTGCCTTGGCGCTGCCGCCCCGGTGCAGGTTTGAGCGGAAATCCCCCTTCGCCCCGGTGCGCATCATCGATGCGACCACCTTGCCCCCGATCACGAAGATGCGGATGTCGCTGCCATCGGCCTCCTTGATGAACTCCTGCACCAGGATGTTGACGTTGGCGCCGCGAAACGCCTCGATCACCGACTTAGCCGACTTTTCGGTCTCGCCCAGCACCACGCCGATGCCTTGCGTACCCTCGAGCAGCTTGATGACGACAGGCGCGCCGCCGACGATCTTGAGCACCTCGTCGGTCTGCCTGGGGTCATGCGCGAACGCAGTAACCGGAAGGCCCAGACCGTGCTTGGCGAAGATCTGCATCGAACGCAATTTGTCGCGCGAACGACCGATCGCGACGCTCTCGTTGAGCGACCAAACCCCCATCATCTCGAACTGCCGGACGACCGCAAGACCGTATTGCGTGATCGATGCACCGATCCGCGGGATCACCGCATCATAGCCCATAACCGGCTCACCATGGTATTGCGCGCCGGGGCGGTGCGAGGTGATGTTCATCGTCACCCGCAACGTGTTGAGGATGTCGATCTCGTGTCCACGATCCCGCGCCGCTTCGCACAGACGGCGATGCGAATACAGATTGGGGTTGCGCGCCAGCATGGCGATTTTCATGGGGTAATCCTTTGGGGAAAAGGGGTCATCGGTCGGTCATTTCGGGCTGGCCCAGCACCCATTTGCGCGCACAATCGACGCGGAAACCACGGCGCAGCGCGCGTCGGCCGATCAGTATGGGGAACGTCATGGTGGTACGGTTGGCCAAGGTCATATGCCCCTTCCAGCGCACGCTACCAAGGATCATCGTCGTTTCTATGACATAGCGTAGTTCGATCGCACCATTCGAACTTTTGATGCTGCGCTGTTCGACTCCCGGCGCTCGGTATTTGCGCGCGGGTTCGCCGCGGTGCGCCCGGAACCAGAATTCGACGACCAGCTGGCCATCGATCATCAGCGGCTTGACCCGGGTTGCATGGATCGAGGAGGTGGCAGCGCCGGTATCGATCTTGGCCTTGATCCGGTGCAATCCCAGATCAGGCAGGTCAATGCACTCGGACCAGCCGATATCGACCAGTTCCCGGCCAACTTTTGTTCTAAGGGGAGACCGGGGCATCGCTGCGCCCGTTAGCAGGCCGCGCGGGCAGCGCAACGGGGTTGCGGCGAGCAGTTCGTCCCGCTCGCCGCGACCGTCATCGGTTTACACGACGCCAAAGGCGAGCATCGCATCGGCAACCTTCTTGAAGCCCGCGATGTTGGCGCCCTTCACATAATCGACGTAGCCGCCGCTTTGCGCGCCATAGGTCAGGCAACTGTTGTGGATGCCCTGCATGATGTCCTTGAGCATCTGCTGCAGCTCGTCTTCCTTCCAGGCGCGCCGCTCGGAATTCTGGCTCATCTCGAGGCCGGAGACCGCAACCCCGCCTGCATTAGAGGCCTTGCCCGGTGCGTAGAGAATCTTGGCATCCTTGAAGACATGCACGCCATCAAGATCGGTGGGCATGTTGGCCCCCTCGGACACCGCGATGCAACCGTTCTTGACCAGCAACCGTGCGTCATCGCCGAGCAGCTCGTTCTGCGTCGCGCACGGCAGCGCGACATCGCAAGGCACACCCCAGGGGGTCTTGCCCTCATGGAAGGTCGCGCTCTTGAATTCAGCAACATATTCCTCGATGCGGCCGCGGCGATGAGTCTTGTGTTCCTTGACCCAGTCGATCTTGGCCTGGGTGATGCCATCGGGGTCATGGATAAAACCGCCCGAATCGGACAGGGTCAGCACTTTGCCGCCCATCTGGACGATCTTTTCAGCCGCGTGCGTCGCGACATTGCCCGAGCCCGAAATCACCGCAGTCTTGCCGACAAGGTCATCGCCCTTGTGCGCCAGCATGTTGGCGAGAAAATAGACCGCGCCATAGCCGGTCGCCTCGGTGCGGATCAGCGAGCCGCCCCATTCGAGACCCTTGCCGGTGAGCACCCCGGTGAACTGGTTGGTGATGCGCTTGTACTGGCCGAACATATAGCCGATCTCGCGTCCGCCCACGCCGATGTCGCCCGCAGGCACATCGACGTCCGCGCCGATATGCCGGTACAACTCGGTCATGAAGCTCTGGCAGAAGCGCATGATCTCGCGCACGCTCTTGCCCTTGGGATTGAAGTTCGATCCGCCCTTGCCGCCGCCCATCGGCAGCCCGGTCAGCGCATTCTTGAAGGTCTGCTCGAACGCAAGGAACTTGAGCACCGATTCGTTGACCGAAGGGTGGAAGCGGATGCCGCCTTTATAGGGGCCGATGGCGTTGTTGTTCTGGACGCGCCAGCCACGCTGGACACGGATGCTGCCGTTATCGTCCTCCCAGCAAACACGGAACGACACCACCCGATCCGGCTCGGCGATACGGCGCAGGATCTGCTGCTCGTGGTACTGGACCTTGTCGGCCATGAAGTCGAAAATGTCTTCCGCAACCTCCTGCACCGCCTGGACGAATTCGGGCTGGTGCGGGTTGCGCTTCTTCACGCCTTCCATAAAGGTCGGCAAGTCTACGTGATCGGTAACGGCCATGAGTCCCCCCCTTTGAGGTAATGCTGCAAACTGCGCGACCCGGCCCGAATGGCAACGAACTCTGCTGATTCGCCTGCAATTCCGCGCAAACTCTAACGGAAATTTGCCGGGACGATAGTGCTAATTGGCACAGGCAGATGGTGGCTGGAAAAGGCGGGGGATCGACCCAAGAGGTGGTGCCAACGCGATGGCGTTAGCGCCCGGAATCCTCGTCCGAACGCCTGCGCGCAGGCCGGGCGGGATCTGTCATTCCTGTGGCTGCCTCCGGTTCCACAGGCTCATCCTCGATCACTTCGGCGTCTGTGCCGGGCGAGACGGTGTCATCAGGCTCAAGATCCGCCACAAGCCCGCTGACGCTGCTGCCGCTGCCTTTGCTGCTATCGTACCTTGCCTCACCATCACCGCCGCTTGTGTCTTCTTCGGCTTCTGGCTTGGGCTCAGGCCCGGTCTCATCAGCGCTGCCACCCCCGACCAGCGGGCCCAGCGCCATGGCAAAGCGTGAGGCCTGCGCGCCGATCACGCGATCGACCGCCGGTGCCATCACAGCCACATCTATCCGCATGAAGCCACCGGCGACATATTCGAACGCCAGCATGGTGCCGCCTTTGATGGGGGCGAGCGTAACCGTGAGCGTCCCCGTCACCGCCTCGCCCTGAAGCGGGCCAAGCGCGCCTGACATGCGCAGCAGCTTGCCGGGATCGACATGGACGATCTGCATGTGCTGGACGCTGCCACGCAAAGTGCGCTGCGGCGCGCCGCTCTCGGTGCTCGCATCGTTCGGGATCAGCTCGCAAAAGCAACCGCCTGCCTGCGCGTCCATGTAAAGATTTTCAGGGTTGCCGGTCCAGCTATGGTCCTTGTCCCACCATTTGGCGGGCGTACGCAGCATGGCGAACGCGGCATCAGGATCAACCGAAACACTGACCGTGTGCCCGACGGCGAAGCCGTTTTCGGATTGTGCGGAGACCTCGGCCTGCGCGGGAGAGACGCTAATGATGGCGAGGGCTAAGGCTGCTGAAAAGGTGCGCATGGAGTGTCCCCGGTGGTGTCGCCGGTTCATGCCCCCAAAAATCGTCCCCCGCAAGCGCGCGCGTGTCAGGCGCCCAGTATGCCCGAAATGTCACTGGCCACCGCACCCATGCTCGCCATGCCATCGACGCGGGCAACGATGCCACGCGCCTCGTAGATCGGCAGGATCGGCGCGGTCTTGGCGCGATACTCGGCCATCCGCGTCCGAACGGTCGCTTCATTGTCATCAGGGCGGCGCTTGAACTCGGTCGATCCGCACTTGTCGCAGACGCCTTCCTTGGCGGGCAGCTTGAAGCGGTCGTGATAACCCTCGCCGCAATTGCCGCACGTGAACCGCCCGGTGATGCGATCGACCAATGCATCCTCATCGACGCCGAGTTCAATCACATGATGCAGGCTGCGGCCGCGCGACTCAAGGATCTCGTCGAGCGAATGCGCCTGTGCCGCTGTACGCGGATAACCATCGAAAATGATACCGGTTTCGGGCGCCAGTTCATCGAGCGCATCGCCGATGATCCCAGAGACAATCTCGTCGGAGACCAGTTCGCCCGCTTCCATGACGGCCTTGGCCTTGAGCCCGATCGGCGTACCCGCCTTGACCGCGGCGCGCAGCATGTCGCCGGTCGACAGCTGCTTCATGCCGCGTTCGTCAACCAGACGCTGCGCCTGAGTGCCTTTGCCGGCACCTGGCGGACCCAACAGGATAATGTTCATGGGTAGTTACATCCCCTCGGGACCGGTTGCCCCGGCCCTTCATATTCAGACTGGAGCGCTTAGCGCAAGCGGCCCTTCAGTTTCGCCTTCTTGATCAGGTCGGCATATTGGTGTGCGAGCAGATGGCTCTGGATCTGGGTGATCGTGTCGACAGTGACGTTGACCACGATCAGCAGGCTCGTGCCGCCAAGGAAGAACAGCGGAATGCCGGTCTGCGCAATCACGTATTCGGGCAGTACGCAGACGAACGTCAGGTACGCTGCACCAACCACGGTGATCCGGGTGAGGACATAATCCAAATAGGTCGCGGTGTTCTTGCCCGGACGGATGCCGGGGATGAAACCACCATTCTTCTTCAGGTTTTCCGAAGTCTCTTCCGGGTTGAACACCACGGCGGTGTAGAAGAAGCAGAAGAAGATGATGCCGAGCGCATACAGCGTCATGTAGAGCGGCTGGCCGTGCTGCAGATACTGGTTGAGCGTCACCAGCGTCGTTCCCAATGTCGAATCAGGATCGGCTGAATTGCCCGCAAACTGCGAGATCGTCAGCGGCATCAGCAGCAGTGACGAAGCAAAGATCGGCGGAATGACGCCGGCGGTGTTGATCTTGAGCGGCAGATGGCTGCGATCGGCCTGCATCACGCCGCGCTGCGTGGCGCGCTTGGGATACTGGATCAACACCCGGCGCTGCGCACGCTCCATGAAGCAGATGAAGATCACCAGCCCTACGATCATCACCAGCAGGCCGACGATCAGGAACGGCGAGATCGAACCGGTACGGCCGCCTTCGAACATCTGCGCGATGAACACCGGCATCTGGGCAACGATCCCCGCCATGATGATCAACGAAATACCGTTGCCGATACCGCGCGCAGTAATCTGTTCGCCCAGCCACATCAGGAACATGGTGCCGCCGACGAGGCTGATCACCGCGCCGACGCGGAACATGATGCCGGGATCGACCACCGCCTGGATGCCACTGGCGCCCGCATAGGACTCAAGTCCGACAGCGATGAAATAGCCCTGCAGCGCAGTGAGGAACACCGTGCCATAGCGGGTATACTGGTTGAGCTTCTTGCGACCCGACTCGCCTTCCTTCTTGATCGCGGCAAGCTGCGGCGACAGCGAGGCGGCGAGCTGAACGACAATCGAGGCGGTGATGTAAGGCATCACGCCCAAAGCGATCAGGCTCATGCGCTCGAGCGAACCACCCGAGAAGGTGTTGAAGATATCGAGGACGCCGCCCTTGGTCTGCTCGTACAGAGCCGCCAGAGCGGTGGGATCAACGCCGGGCAACGGCACATAGCTGAGCAGACGGAAGATGATCAGCGCGCCGATCGTGAACCAGATACGGTTCTTCAGTTCGGTCGCCTGGCCGAATTTAGCCATGCTGAAATTGCTTGCCAGATTATCGGCCCGTGATGCCATGAACCTAAGTATCCCATAATGCGGCCAGTTAGCGCGTTCTAAACGACGCGTGGCCGAGAATCGTCTCAATGCGCCCTGCCCTGCGCGCGGTTGCCGTATCGGCAGTCACCAGCGATACCGGCTTGCGGCGCTTCAAGCAAGACGCCCCGCGCTCACCATATCGGGAGGCGGGGCGTTGTTGACAAGCCGGGTGGCCGTGTCAGGCTTTCTTTTCGAACGGCGGCTTTACGTACTTGGGACGCGGCAGAACGATGTCCACCTTGCCACCAAGCTTCTCGATCGCCTCGATCGCACCCTTGGATGCACCGGCGACGGCAAAGCTGACCTTGGAGGTCAGTTCACCCTTGGCGAGAACCCGCACGCCATCCTTGCCACCGCGCGAAAGACCGGCAGCGCGCAGAGCAGCCTGATCAACAGTGCCATCGGTCGGCAGCTTGCCGGCATCGATGAACTTCTGGATCATGCCCAGGTTAACGATGTCATAATCCTTGCCAAACGGATTGTTGAAGCCGCGCTTTGGAATACGCATGTGGAGCGGCATCTGGCCGCCTTCAAATCCGTTGATCGAGACACCCGAACGGCTGGTCTGGCCCTTCTGGCCGCGTCCACCGGTCTTGCCCTTGCCCGAGCCGATGCCGCGTCCAACGCGCATACGGCCCTTGCGGGCGCCATCATTGTCCTTGATCTCATTGAGTTTCATAAGTTGCACTCGCTTTCGCTTTGTTCGCGCTAGAACCGTTCTCCCCCCGTAGTGGAAGAGGTACGGCAGGCTAAGAGCGTGGCCCCTAGCCGAAACAGAGAGGGGAACGCCAGCACAATTGTGCGCATTCCCCTCTCCTAACTCTCTTCCCCGTCGGCAAGAGAATATTCAGTGTCAGTCGATCACCGTCACCATGTGGCGGACCTTCTGGAGCATGCCGCGAATTTCGGGCGTGTCCGTATGTTCCACTTCACGGTTCATCTTGTTCAGACCAAGACCGATCAGGATCTTGCGCTGCGATTCAGGACGACGGATCGGCGATCCGGTCTGCTTCAGCTTGATGGTTGCCATGTCGCTTTACTCCGTAATCGCAGCGGCTTCAGCCTCGGCGACAACAGCGGTAGCACCACCACGGCCCAGCAGGTCGGCAATCTTCTTGCCACGACGTGCTGCCACCGACTTGGGGCTGGTCTGTTCGCCGAGCGCCTCGAAGGTCGCGCGGATCATGTTATAGGGGTTGGAGGTGCCGTTGGACTTGGTCACAACGTCGGCCACGCCCAGGCTTTCGAACACGGCACGCATCGGACCACCGGCGATGATGCCGGTACCCTGCGGCGCGCTGCGAAGCGT
This sequence comes from Blastomonas aquatica, assembly GCF_014639875.1. Lineage (GTDB taxonomy): Bacteria > Pseudomonadota > Alphaproteobacteria > Sphingomonadales > Sphingomonadaceae > Blastomonas > Blastomonas aquatica. The sequence goes on from NZ_BMGD01000006.1 coordinate 129,730, forward strand.
CACCTTGCCCGCACCGAAATGGCCGGTGCCGTCATGGTGAAGCGTGCGGCCTTCCTTCAAAGGAACGCGGATCATCTTCTTCTTGGCAGCAGCGGTTGCCTTGCTGATCGCTTCGGGCACTTCGCGCGCCTTGCCGTGACCGAAACCGGCACGACCCTGACCATCACCAACAACGACCAATGCAGCAAAACCGAAGCGCTTACCGCCCTTGACGGTCTTGGACACGCGGTTGATGTGGACGAGCTTTTCGATCAGCTCGTCGCCCTGGTCTTCGTCACGCTTGTTGCGGTCATCCCGGCGCCCACGGCCACCACGATCATTGCCGCCACGTTCGTTGCCACCACGGCCACGGCCACGGCCGCCACGACCCTGGCGTTCCTGCTGGGGGGCACCTTCAGCGCCGGTGCCCGATGCTTCTGCGTTGTTCACTTCATCAGCCATCGCTTAAAACTCCAGTCCGCCTTCGCGTGCGGCATCGGCCAGGGCCTTGACCCGGCCATGAAAAATGAAACCGCCACGGTCGAACACAACGGTGGTCACACCCGCCTGCTTGCCAGCCTCGGCGATCTGCTTGCCAACGGCAATAGCGTCGGCAACGGTTGCGCCCGATGCCTTGCTGCCCTTGACCAGGGTCGAAGCCGAAGCCAGCGTCTTGCCAGCTGCGTCGTCGATGATCTGTGCATAGATGTGCTTGCCGGTGCGGTGCACCGAAAGACGGGGACGTCCGCCTGCACGAGCACGCAGCGAGCTGCGTACGCGTTGACGGCGACGATCGAATAAAGAGAGCTTCGCCATGGCTTACTTCTTCTTCCCTTCCTTGCGGAAGATAAACTCGCCCGCATATTTGATACCCTTGCCCTTGTAGGGCTCCGGCTTACGCCAGCGACGGATTTCGGCGGCTACCTGGCCAACCTTCTGGCGATCACTGCCCGAAATGTGGATCGTCGTCTGATCCGGAGTCTTGATCTCGATGCCATCAGGAATGGCGAAATCGACATCATGGCTGTAGCCGAGCTGCAACTTGAGGTTGCTGCCCTGCACGTTGGCACGATAGCCGACGCCGGTGATGTTCAGCGTCTTGGTGAACCCTTCGGTCACACCAACCACCAGGTTCTGGACCAGCGTACGCTGCATGCCCCAGAACGCGCGAGCGCGACGGGTGTTGTTCGCCGGCTTCACCGCGACTTCACCATCGGTGAGTTCGTAGGTGATGTCGGGAACGGTGGGCATGGTCAGTTCGCCCTTGGGACCCTTCATCGTGATGACGCCGTTAGCCATCGATGCAGTGACTCCTGCAGGAATGGCCACCGGCTTTTTACCAATGCGGCTCATATCAAAATACCTCCGCCAGCACTTCGCCGCCGACATTCTGTTCGCGCGCTTCGGCGTCGGACAGAACACCACGGGGAGTGGATACGATGGTGATGCCCAGGCCGTTGCGCACGATCGGCAGTTCCTTGGAACCCGAATAGACACGGCGGCCAGGCTTCGACACGCGCGCGACATGCTTGATCGCGGGCTGGCCTTCGAAATACTTCAGCTCGATGCGCAGGCCCTTGTGACGGCCCAGCAGCTCTTCGCTATATCCACGGATATAGCCTTCACGCTGGAGAACGTCGAGCACGCGGGCACGCAGGTTGGAGGCCGGCGACATCACGCTGTCCTTCTTGGCCTGCTGGCCGTTACGGATGCGGGTGAGCATATCGCCCAGAGGATCGGTCATTGCCATATCTTCAAATCCTTACCAGCTGGACTTCGTAACGCCGGGGATCAGGCCCTTATTGGCGAGATCCCGCAGCTCGATACGGCTCAGTCCGAACTTGCGGTAATAAGCACGGGGACGGCCGGTGGTGTTGCACCGGTTGCGCACGCGCGTGGGGTTTGCGTTGCGGGGCAGTTCCGCCATCTTGAGCCGGGCGATCAAACGCTCGGTTTCGTCAAGATTGGTGTCTTCAGCCTTCGCACGGAGACGCGCATAACGGTCAGCATACTGCTTGACCATCTTCTTGCGACGCTCATTCTTGTTGATGGAACTCAGTTTCGCCATGACTTAAGTTCTCGCCTTTCTATTGCGAGACGGTGGGCTTTTACGCCGCCGCCTGTTCCTGGGTTTCCTCGATCGGGAACGGGAAGCCGAAGAGGCGCAGCAGTTCGCGCGCTTCATCGTCCGTCTTGGCCGTCGTGGTCACAATGATATCCATGCCGCGAACAGCATCGATCTGGTCGTAGCTGATCTCGGGGAAGATGATCTGCTCTTTCAGACCCATGGCATAGTTGCCACGGCCGTCGAAGCTCTTGGGGTTCAGTCCGCGGAAATCCCGGATGCGCGGCATCGCGATCGTCACCAGACGATCGAGAAACTCGAACATACGCTCCTTGCGCAGAGTCACCTTGCAGCCGATGGGCATGCCTTCGCGCAGCTTGAACTGTGCGATCGACTTGCGTGCCTTGGTGATTACGGGCTTCTGGCCAGCGATCAGCTCCATTTCTGCAGCGGCGGTGGTCACCTTCTTCTTGTCCTGGCTGCCTTCGCCGACACCCATGTTGATGGTGATCTTCTCGAGCTTGGGGACCTGCATCGGGTTCGTGTAACCGAACTTTTCCTGCATCGCCTGAACCACGACATCGTCATAACGCTGACGCATGCGGGCCACGTACTTATCAGCCATCGATTTTCTCCCCGGACTTGACCGCCACGCGGACCTTCTTGCCGTCGACCGTTTCAAAACGGACGCGCGTGGGCGCCCCGGTCTTGGGGTCGGCAACGGCAACCTTTGAAATGTGCATCGGAGCTTCGACACGGTCGAGGCCACCCTGCGGGTTTGCCTGGCTGGGCTTGCGATGACGGGTCATCACATTAATCCCGGAAACCACGACCTTCTCGTCCTTAGGCATAACCTTTGCGACGGTGCCGGTGCGGCCCTTGTCCTTGCCGGACAGAACGACAACGTTGTCGCCCTTTTTGATCTTTGCGCTTGCCATGGTTACAGCACCTCCGGAGCCAGCGAGATGATCTTCATGTGCTTGCGCGCACGAAGCTCACGAACCACCGGGCCAAAAATACGCGTGCCGATCGGCTCGTCATTCTTGTTGACCAGGACCGCTGCGTTGCCGTCGAAACGGATCACGGTGCCATCGGGACGACGAACGTCCTTGGCGGTGCGAACGATGACGGCACGGTGCACGTCGCCCTTCTTGACGCGGCCACGCGGGGCCGCTTCCTTGACGGAGACGACGATGATGTCGCCCACGCCGGCGAAGCGACGCTTCGATCCGCCGAGAACCTTGATGCACTGGACGCGCTTCGCGCCGCTGTTGTCTGCAACATCAAGATTGGATTGCATCTGGATCATGGATCCGTTTCCTTCTTGTCTGGCTTGCCGGAACCAGTCCGGCAGTTCCTAATTGAATTGCGCTTAGGCGGAAGCTTCCGGGCTGGATGCCTCGGGCGCCTTGTGGGTGTTAACCCGATCCAGCACCTTCCAGGTCTTCAGCTTCGAAATCGGCGCAGTCTCTTCAATGCGGACGGTTTCGCCTTCCTTGAAGCTGTTGGTTTCGTCATGCGCATGATACTTCTTCGAGCGGCGGATGATCTTCCCGTACAACGGGTGCTTCACCTTGCGCTCGACATTCACCACCACGGTCTTGTCGCCCTTGTCGGAGACCACCGTTCCGGTCAGAACACGTTTCGGCATACAGGCCTCCTTAATTCTTCGCAACGGCGCGGGCGCGCTCGCTCTGCAGGGTCTTGATGCGGGCAATGTTGCGACGCACTTCACGGACCCGTGCAGGACGTTCCAGCTGGTTGGTCGCAGCCTGGAACCGCAGGTTGAACGCTTCCTTCTTCAGCGCGCCCAGTTCGGTGGACAGCTGATCGTCGGACTTGGTGCGCAGATCTTCAGTAGTATTGCTCATCACTCACCTCCCAGGTGCGACGTATCGCCGAGGCGAGCCACAACCTTGGTCTTGATCGGCAGCTTCATGGCTGCACGCTCGAACGCAACCGCGGCGATCGGACCGGGAACGCCATCCAGTTCAAACAGGATGCGGCCGGGCTTGACGCGTGCTGCCCAATATTCGACCGAACCCTTGCCCTTACCCTGACGAACTTCGGCAGGCTTCTTGGTCACGGGCACGTCGGGGAACACGCGAATCCACAAACGTCCCTGACGCTTGATGTGACGCGTGATCGCACGGCGGGCCGCTTCGATCTGACGGGCGGTAATCCGCTCGGGCTCCATCGCCTTCAGGCCATACGACCCGAAATTGAGGCTGGTACCGCCAGGCGCATTGCCGCTGATGCGGCCCTTGAATGCCTTGCGGAACTTCATTTTCTTCGGTTGCAGCATGATGCTCTACCTTCGTTTTCTGTTCTGGCTCAGCGCGCCGGACGGACGCCGGAAGTCTGCGCTTCCATCATCAGCCGGTCCTGCGCCATCGGATCGTGACCAAGGATTTCACCCTTGAAGATCCAGCACTTGATGCCGATGATGCCGTACGCGGTCAGCGCTTCGGCATGGGCATAATCGACGTTACCGCGCAGCGTGTGCAGCGGAACGCGGCCTTCCCGGTACCATTCGGTCCGTGCGATTTCCGCGCCGCCCAGACGGCCACCGCAGGTGATCTTGATGCCTTCGGCACCCAGACGCAGAGCCGACTGAACCGCACGCTTCATGGCGCGACGGAAGGCAACACGGCGGATCAGCTGATCGGCGATACCTTGTGCAACCAGCTGGGCATCGATTTCAGGCTTGCGGATTTCAACGATGTTGAGCTTGACCTCACCACCCTTGATCATCGATTCCAGCTTCTTGCGCAGCTTTTCGATGTCAGCACCCTTCTTGCCGATGATCACGCCGGGGCGTGCGGCATAGATGGAAATGCGGCAAAGACGTGCAGGACGCTCGATCACCACCTTCGAGATCGCAGCCTGGGGCAGCGACTTCATGATGTACTTGCGAAGCTCGATGTCTTCCTTAAGCATGCGTGCATAGTCGCGCCCTTCGGCGTACCAGCGGCTGTCCCAAGTGCGGTTGATCTGCAGACGCAGGCCGATCGGATTGCTCTTCTGACCCATGACTTACGCTTCCTCTTGTTCGCGCACAACGATGCGCAGGCGGCTGAACGGCTTCAGGATGCGGCTCGAACGGCCACGAGCACGCGTCATGAAACGCTTCATCGTAATCGCCTTGCCAACACTCGCTTCGGCCACGACCAGCGCGTCGACATCAAGGTTGTGGTTGTTTTCCGCATTGGCGATCGCAGATGCGAGAACCTTGCGTGCGTCGACCGCCATGCCCTTCTTGGAGAAGGCCAGGATGTTCATAGCATCTTCAGCCTTCTTGCCGCGGATCAGCGCTGCAACGAGGTTGAGCTTCTGCGCCGAACCACGGATGGTGGTGCCGACAGCCAAAGCCTCGTTCTCGCCTACCCGGCGCGGAGATTTTGCCTTGCCCATTAGCGCTTGCCCTTCTTGTCAGCAGCGTGGCCAGGGAAGGTGCGGGTCGGAGCGAATTCGCCCAGCTTGTGACCCACCATGTCTTCGTTGACCGAAACCGGGATGAACTTGTGGCCGTTGTACACGTTGAACGTCAGGCCAACGAACTGCGGCAGGATCGTCGAACGACGCGACCAGGTCTTGATCGGAGCACGGCCGCCAGCGTCCTGCGCCGTTTCTGCCTTCTTCAGCAGATACAGGTCGAAGAACGGCCCTTTTTTGATGGAGCGAGCCATGACTTACCTCTTCTTCTTCGCGTGACGTGACCGGATGATCATCTTGTCCGTCGACTTGTTCTTGCGGGTGCGCATGCCCTTGGTCGGCTTGCCCCACGGCGTTACCGGATGACGGCCACCAGAGGTGCGGCCTTCACCACCACCATGCGGGTGATCGACCGGGTTCTTTGCGACACCGCGCGTCAGAGGCCTGCGGCCCATCCAGCGCTTGCGGCCAGCCTTGGCAAAGTTCTGGTTGCTGTTGTCAGGGTTCGACACTGCACCCACGGTACCCATGCAGGTGCCCGGAATGTAGCGCTGTTCGCCCGAGTTCAGACGCACCATGACCATGCCGCGGTCGCGCCCTACGACCTGCGCATAGGTACCAGCAGAGCGAGCGATCTGACCGCCCTTGCCCGGCTTCATCTCCACGTTGTGGATGATCGTGCCAACCGGCATCTGCGCCAGCTTCATTGCATTGCCCGGCTTCACGTCGGTCTTTTCGCTGGCGATCACGGAATCACCAACGGCCAGACGCTGCGGCGCCAGGATGTATGCAACTTCACCGTCTTCGTACTTGATCAGCGCGATGAAAGCGGTGCGGTTGGGATCGTATTCGATCCGCTCCACGGTGCCGGCAACGTCCATCTTGCGACGCTTGAAATCGACGATGCGATAACGCTGCTTGTGACCACCGGCGATGCCGCGCGAGGTCACGTGACCCTTGTTGTTGCGTCCACCGGTCTTGCGCTTGCCTTCGGTCAGCGCCTTGACGGGGCCGCCCTTGTACAGGTCGCTGCGATCGACAAGAATCAGACCACGACGGCCCGGGCTTGTCGGATTATATGATTTGAGTGCCATATCTCTATCCTGTCAGCTACGAACCGCGCTCAAACGCCGGTGGTGACGTCGATCGACTGGCCTTCGGCCAACCGGACAACGGCTTTCTTGATGTCATTACGCGTGTAGGGACGACCCTTCCAGCGCTTGGTCTTGCCCTTCTGGACCAGGGTGTTGACCCCGATCACCTTGACATCGAACAGCGCTTCGACCGCAGCTTTGATCTGCGGCTTGGTCGCATCCTGGCTGACCTTGAAGACCACCGAATTGAATTCGCTCAGCAGAGTCGACTTCTCGGTGATGTGCGGGGCAACGATCACGTCGTAATGACGCATATCGATGGTGTCGGATTTTTTAGCCATTGAACCGTGCCTCCAGCTTCTCAACAGCGGCGCGGGTCAGCACCAGCGTATCGTGTTTCAGGATGTCATAGACGTTGGCACCGACCGCGGGCAGCACGTTCAGACCGATCAGGTTGGCCGAAGCCTTCCGGAAATTGTCGTTCACGGCATCGCCATCGATGAACAGTGCCTTCTTGCCGAGACCCAGCTTGCCGAGCTGTGCCAGCAAGGTCTTGGTCTTGGCTTCGGTCATGTCGAACGAGTCGAGGACGATCAGGCTTTCGCTGGCGACCTTGGACGACAGAGCCATCTTCAGACCGAGCGCGCGAACCTTCTTGTTCAGCGAGGGGTTGAAGTCACGGACGCGAGGACCGTGAGCCTTACCACCACCGATGAAGATCGGAGCGCGACGATCGCCGTGACGAGCGGTACCGCCGCCCTTCTGGCGACCGAACTTCTTGCCGGTGCGGGCAACGTCCGAGCGTTCACGAGCGCCACGGGCGGTGCCGCGACGGTTTTCGAGCTGCCAGGTGACGACGCGGTGCAGAATGTCTGCGCGCGGAGCGACACCAAAGACGTCATCGTTCAGTTCGATGTCGCCATTGGTGGTGGCGTCGAGGGTTTGGACCTTGAGCTTCATGGTTTAACCCTCCTTCTCAACGGTGCTGATCGGCGTATCAAGATCACCACCTGCAGCGGGCACTTCTGCCGCGGCCGCTGCGATTTCCGCATCGGTCGGGGTCATCGGCGCTTCGTGCTCAGCAGCGGGCTCAACCATGCCGGCGGGCGCTTCTTCGTGCTCGCTCTGGTCATTTGCGGTATCGAGCGAACGGATGGCACCGGGATACGGCGCATCGGCGTGACGATCGACCTTGACGGCATCGCGAACCATCAGCCAGCCACCCTTGGAACCGGGGACCGAACCCTTGACGAAGATCAGACCGCGCGCTTCATCGGTGCGGACGACTTCGAGGTTCTGCTGGGTACGCTGACGGTCGCCCATGTGGCCGGCCATCTTCTTGTTCTTGAAAACCTTGCCCGGATCCTGGCGCTGGCCAGTCGAACCATGGGCACGGTGCGAGATCGACACACCATGGGTGGCGCGCATGCCTCCGAAGCCCCAACGCTTCATGGCACCGGCAAAACCCTTACCCTGGGTGTGACCGGTGATGTCGACCAGCTGGCCGGCAACGAAATGGTTGGCGGAAATGGTGGCGCCAACATCGAGAATCGCATCATCAGAGACGCGGAACTCGGCCATCAGCATCTTGGGAGCGACTTCTGCCTTGGCAAAATGCTCGCGCTGCGGCTTGTTGACGTTCTTTGGCTTGGCGGCTCCGGCACCCAACTGAACTGCGACGTAACCGTCACGGTCCTCGTTCTTAACCGATACCACCTGGCAATCTTCCAGCGACAGAACGGTTACCGGCACATGCCGACCATCGTCCTGAAACAGGCGGGTCATCCCGACTTTCTTTGCGATCACGCCAGTGCGCATGATCTTTCTCCCAATAGAGGCCCACATGCGTGATTGCGTGGGGGCGTATCCAAACGAAAACCCCCAAGGTTCAAAACCTTGAGGGCCAACCCGAAATTTGATGATCACCCCGTCCGGGTTGGCTTTTTCTGCATTCCCCAAAAGGGCTGTCAGAAAAGACGGGGGACCAGAGCCGCAGCAAAAGCTGCGCGGTATCCCTAAAAACTTCCACCAACAAGGTGGAGCAGTTCCCATCGCGTGGATGGAAGCGCCGGGACGGGCCCGGCGCCGGCTGGCATTAAGCCAGCTTGATCTCGACGTTCACGCCAGCTGCCAGTTCAAGCTTCATCAAAGCATCGACGGTGGCAGGGGTCGGCTGAACGATGTCCAGCAGACGCTTGTAAGTGCGCACCTCGAACTGCTCGCGCGACTTCTTGTCGACATGCGGGCCGCGGTTCACGGTGAACTTCTCGATGCGCGTCGGCAGCGGAATGGGACCACGAATGAGAGCTCCGGTGCGACGGGCAGTGTCGGCGATGTCGCCGGTTGCCTGATCGAGCACGCGATGATCAAATGCCTTGAGGCGAATACGGATATTCTGCGTTTCCATTACCACTTTACCGATGCGAAAGAGCGAAAAACAAACCGCCCCTGAAACCCGTTGGTCCTTGCGAACCCAACGTTGGGGCGGCCTATTAGAAAATTGCCATCCCCCGCACGAATCATCCGAACCGTGCGGGAGATGGCCCTATATTACTTGGAGATCGTGCTGACAACCCCAGAACCGACGGTCCGACCACCTTCGCGAATTGCGAAGCGCAGACCCGGATCCATAGCGATCGGTGCAATCAGCTTGACGCCGATCGTCACGTTGTCGCCCGGCATCACCATTTCCGTGCCCTCAGGCAGAACAACTTCACCGGTCACGTCGGTGGTGCGGAAGTAGAACTGCGGACGGTAGTTGGCGAAGAACGGCGTGTGACGGCCGCCTTCGTCCTTCGACAGAACGTAGACTTCTGCGTTGAACTCGGTGTGCGGCGTAACCGAACCGGGCTTGCAGAGAACCTGACCACGCTCAACGTCTTCACGAGCAACGCCGCGAACCAGTGCACCGATGTTGTCGCCAGCCATGCCCTGGTCGAGCAGCTTGCGGAACATTTCAACGCCGGTCACGACGGTCTTGCGGGTGTCCTTGAGGCCGACGATTTCGACTTCTTCACCAACCTTGACGATACCCGATTCAACGCGGCCGGTCACAACCGTACCACGACCCGAGATCGAGAACACGTCTTCGACGGGCATCAGGAACGGACGGTCGATCGGACGTGCGGGCTGCGGGATGAACTCGTCCACGGCCTTCATAAGGGCGTAGATCGATTCCTTGCCGATTGCATCATCACGGCCTTCGAGTGCGGCCAGAGCCGAACCCTTGACGATGGGGATGTCGTCGCCCGGGAAATCGTAAGAGCTCAGCAGCTCGCGCACTTCCAGTTCAACCAGTTCGAGGATTTCTTCGTCGTCGACCTGATCAACCTTGTTCATGTAAACGACCAGGGCAGGCACGCCGACCTGACGAGCAAGCAGGATGTGCTCGCGGGTCTGGGGCATCGGGCCGTCAGCAGCGTTCACAACCAGGATGGCGCCGTCCATCTGCGCAGCACCGGTGATCATGTTCTTCACATAGTCAGCGTGGCCGGGGCAATCGACGTGCGCATAGTGGCGTGCTTCGGTTTCATATTCGACGTGTGCGGTCGAAATGGTGATGCCGCGCTCGCGCTCTTCAGGAGCCTTGTCGATGTTCGCATAATCGGTGAATGTTGCGCCACCGGTTTCAGCCAGCACCTTGGTGATAGCTGCGGTCAGCGTGGTCTTGCCATGGTCGACGTGACCAATGGTACCGATATTGCAGTGCGGCTTGTTCCGCTCAAATTTAGCCTTAGCCATTTTTTCCTACCTTCGTTCTTTTACTATCTATGGATAGTCCGCGCCGCGCTCTGGCGAGACTGCCCGAAACTGTCAACACCCAATTGAGAGCCCGTGGCGCCAGAGGCGCGATTCGACGGGCTAAGGTCGAGCGCCTATAGCGACAATGCTCGGCTTATGCCAGCTTCTCCTTGACCTCGGCTGCGACATTCGCCGGAACCTCGTCATAGTGAGAGAACTGCATGGTGTACTGCGCACGTCCCTGAGTGAAGGAACGCAGCTGGTTCACGTAACCGAACATGTTTGCAAGCGGCACAACCGCTTCCACTGCCTGGGCATTGCCGCGCGTGTCGGTGCCCTGGATCTGGCCGCGGCGGCTGTTGAGATCGCCGATCACGTCGCCCAGATAATCTTCCGGGGTTACGACTTCGACCTTCATGATCGGCTCGAGCAGCTTGATGCCCGACTTCTGCGCCGCTTCACGCATAGCCGCACGACCTGCGATTTCGAACGCCAGCGCCGACGAGTCGACGTCATGGTACGCACCGTCGTACAGTTCGATTTCGAAGTCGATGATCGGGAAGCCGACCAGCGAACCCGAAGCTGCGGTTTCGCGCATGCCCTTCTCGACCGAAGGAATGTATTCCTTCGGAATGTTGCCGCCCTTGACGTTGTCGTTGAAGATGATGCCCGAACCGCGCTCGCCCGGCGTGACCTTGAACTTCACACGGCCGAACTGACCCGAACCACCCGACTGCTTCTTATGGGTATAATCGATATCCACGGCCTTGCCGAGATATTCACGATACGCCACCTGCGGTGCACCGACGTTGGCCTCAACCTTGAACTCGCGACGCATACGGTCGACGAGAATTTCAAGGTGAAGCTCGCCCATGCCCTTGATGATCGTCTGGCCGCTTTCGGCATCCGACGACACGCGGAACGAGGGATCTTCGCGTGCAAGACGATTGAGCGCGACGCCCATCTTTTCCTGGTCCGCCTTGGTCTTGGGTTCCACCGAAAGCTCGATCACGGGCTCGGGGAATTCCATCCGCTCCAGGATGATCGGTGCGTTCGTTGCACACAGCGTGTCACCGGTGGTGGTATCCTTGAGGCCTGCCAGAGCGACGATGTCGCCTGCGAACGCTTCCTGGATGTCTTCACGGCTGTTGGCATGCATCAGCAGCATGCGGCCAACCTTTTCCTTCTTGTCCTTCACCGAGTTGGTCACCGACGAAGCGGCTTCCAGCTTGCCCGAATAGATGCGGGCAAAGGTCAGCGTGCCGACGAACGGATCGTTCATGATCTTGAACGCCAGCGCCGAGAACGGGACCTCATCGGAGGACGGACGCTCATCCGGCGTCACGCCATCGAGCTTCAGACCCTGAATCGCGGGAACGTCGAGCGGCGAAGGCAGATAGTCGACGACGGCGTCGAGCAGGGGCTGGACGCCCTTGTTCTTGAACGCCGAACCGCAAACCACCGGAACGAATGCCATCTCGAGCGTGCCCTTGCGGATCAGCTTCTTGAGGTCGGCGGTGCTGGGCTCGTTGCCCTCGAGATAGGCTTCCATCAGCGCATCGTCGAGTTCCACAGCCATTTCGATCAGGTCGCTGCGATACTTGGCAGCCTTTTCCTTCAGGTCATCAGGGATTTCCTGATATTCGAACTTCGCACCCAGGCTTTCTTCGAGCCAGATGATCGCGCGGTTCTCGACCAGATCGACCAGGCCCTTGAAGCCGCCTTCGATGCCGATCGGCAGATACAGCACGGCCGGGCGAGCGCCCAGACGGTCGATGATCGACTGCACGCAGAAATAGAAATCCGCGCCGGTGCGATCCAGCTTGTTGATGAAGCACATGCGCGGCACGCCATACTTGTCCGCCTGGCGCCACACGGTTTCGGACTGCGGCTCAACGCCGGCAACGCCGTCGAAGCATGCGACCGCACCGTCGAGCACGCGCAGCGAACGTTCGACTTCAATCGTGAAGTCAACGTGGCCGGGGGTATCGATGATGTTGATCAGGTGCTCTTCGCCCTTGCCCTCTTCAGCGCGCCACTTGCAGGTGGTCGCAGCGGACGTGATCGTGATCCCGCGCTCCTGCTCTTGCTCCATCCAGTCCATCGTCGCGGTGCCTTCATGCACTTCGCCGATCTTGTAGGACTTGCCGGTGTAATAGAGGATACGCTCGGTCGTGGTGGTCTTGCCCGCATCGATATGAGCCATAATGCCGATATTGCGGTACTTTTCCAGGGGATGGCTGCGTGCCATGGTCATAAACTCCAAGTGTGGGGCGTAATTTGCCGCGCGCTATAATGAAGCCCCGGCGCTTTGGCCAGCGTGAATTGGGGCGATGCCACAGCGAGCATCAAATGCCTCTCCCGGAACGGGAGGAGGAAACTGAGCCCTGCCAGCAAGCCAGCGGGGGCGAAAATGCGAGAGAGGCAGGTCAGCACGCAATGTGCTCCCTGCCCTCGCCCACGCAGCGCCTGCGCGCTGCAATCCCCCTGCCCTAAGGCAGAGAGATCGTCTGATTACCAGCGATAGTGCGAGAAGGCACGGTTCGCTTCGGCCATGCGGTGCGTGTCTTCACGCTTCTTGACCGCATTGCCGCGATTGTTTGCAGCATCGAGCAGCTCGCCCGACAGACGCGCGGCCATGGTGGTTTCCGAGCGATTGCGCGCTGCGGAGATCAGCCAGCGGATGGCGAGAGCCTGGGCACGCTCGGGGCGCACTTCGACGGGAACCTGATAGGTCGCACCACCGACGCGGCGGCTGCGGACTTCGATGCCGGGCTTCACGTTGTTCAGCGCATCGTGGAACATCGGCAGCGGGTCGGCCTTGGCCTTGGCCTGCATGGTTTCCATGGCGCCATAAACGATCCGCTCTGCGACGGACTTCTTGCCGTCAAGCATCAGGTTGTTCATGAATTTCGAAAGCGTCAGATCACCGAACTTGGGATCGGGAAGAATGACGCGCTTTTCTGGACGACGACGACGTGACATATTGGATGACTCCTGAAAAAGGCGTGACCTTCAAACGGGGTGACCAGCACCCCGCGAGGATCACTTGGGCCGCTTGGCACCGTACTTGGAACGGCTCTGCTTGCGGTCCTTGACACCCTGGGTATCGAGAACGCCGCGCAGCACGTGGTAACGCACACCGGGAAGGTCGCGTACGCGGCCGCCGCGGATCAGCACAACCGAGTGCTCCTGCAGGTTGTGGCCTTCACCCGGAATGTAGGTGATGACTTCACGGCTGTTGGTCAGACGGACCTTAGCCACCTTGCGAAGCGCCGAGTTCGGCTTTTTCGGAGTCGTCGTATAGACACGGGTGCAAACGCCACGCTTCTGCGGGTTTGCATCCATTGCGGGTACCTTGGACTTCGCCTTCTGGGGTACCCGGCCCTTGCGGACCAGCTGGTTGATCGTTGGCATGTTTCTCTTCACCTGATTGGTATAAGGTAAGGTTACTCTGCCGCCCGATACGTGCCCGGTCCGTATTGCAACGGATCGATATGGTGGAGGCTCCGCCTTTTTCCCACCCGCACCTGACGCCAGTGTCTGCTTGGTTCTCCGGATGCCGGGCGCAATGCGTCCAGACATTCGGAAGCGCGGCCCTTAACTGCGAATCCTCGCGCGGTCAAGCCGCAGCGGACAATGGAGCCGCCTTTGACAGGATCGTGTTGCGCATACGGGACCATTCTTCAAAGTGCCAGAACTCGGGCCGTTCGGTGCCCAGGATCTGCACACCGCGATCAGGCACAACCGTGATTTCCTCCGGCGTCAGTTCCTGAAGCCTTGATGTGCAATAGAACGGCAGGACCCGGACCCCAGCGGGATCCTGGGCACAATTATCGACCACCAGCGCCAGCCGGTGATCGTTCAATCGCACCAGCCCGCCTGCCGGATACAGCCCCAGGCTGTTGATGAAGACCTGCATCAGCCGCTCGTCGAAGTGCCCCTCCCATTGCATCATGCGTCCCAGCGCGGTGCATGGGGTCCAGGGGTCCTTGTAAGGGCGATTCGATGTTACGGCGTCATAGACATCGCAGATCGCGCCCATGCGCGCGGCCATGCTGATTTCGCTGCCCTTGAGACCGAACGGATAACCCGACCCATCCATCTTCTCATGATGATGCAGGCACACATCGCGGGCGATATCGGGAATATCGCGATTGTTGCCGATCAGCGCATGTCCGCGCTCCGGGTGGCTGCGGATCGTCGTCATTTCATCGGCGGTCAGGCGCTCGGTCTTGTCGAGAATCATCTGCGGCACCGCCATCTTGCCGAGGTCGTGCAGCAGCCCTGCCACTCCCATCGACCGGATAGTTTCGTCGTCCAGATCGAGCTTGCGCGCAAAGTTGATCATCAACGTGCACACCGCAAGCGAGTGCATATAGGTGTATTCGTCCTTGGTCTTCAACTGGACCAGGCTGATCAGCGCCTTGCTGTTGCGCTCGACCGATTCGCGGATTTCATCGATCAGCGGCAGCACCTCGGGCAACTTCACCGCCTGCCCCAGCCGCGCCGATTCAAACATCGCGCCGACCTGCTGCTTCGATTTCTCGACGATCCGGACGGCCCGGCGGGTTTCCTGACGAAAACTGGTTTTGCGCGGCAGCGGCCTGGACGAAGCGTAGCGACTGGTGACCAAAACAGCCTTGCGCTGATAATCAGGTGTAGTGGCGACCGTCGGAGGCTCCGGTTCTGCCGGCGCGGCCCCGCGCTCGCTGTCGATGATCACCGCCGAGACATTGCTCGCGCGGATCTTGAGCACGTCGCCCTGATCGACCAGCAGGAATTTTTTGCGCCAGAACGGATGATCGAACCACGAGCCGACAAAGCCGTGGATGAACATGCCCGCCTTCACCTCGGCCGGTTTGATATGCTTCAACAACAGCCCGCCACCCGTCCATCGTCTGGCGCCGGGCCATCTTTGTTTGCAGTGTCGTTCACTGATGCCCCCCGGCTTACATACAATCGTTTTCGACACCGGTATCAGACATAAACATTAATGGCTGGTAAGCTCGCGACCGCCGCCAGAAAATGTTACAAAATGGCACTATTGCGCCAAATGTTGGCAACGATCAGCCAAGCGCCTTCTTCAGCAGCTCGTTAACCATCTGCGGATTGGCCTTGCCCTGCATTGCCTTCATCGTCTGACCGACAAAGAACCCGAACAAGGCCTCCTTGCCGCCACGATACTGCTCGACCTTGTCAGCGTTGTCAGCGAGAACCTTGGCGATCGCGGCATCGATGGCGCCGGTATCGGACGTCTGCTTGAGGCCGCGCGCCTCGACGATTGCGCCTGCCCCCTCGCCGGTTTCGAGCATGATCTCGAACACCTGCTTGGCGATGGTCCCCGAAATCGTACCGCCTGCAACCAGAGCCAGGAGCTCGGCGCCTGCGGCCGGGCTGACCGGGCTATCGTCGATCGTCTTGGCCATGCGGTTCAACGCGCCGTAGAGCTCGGACAGCAGCCAGTTCGCCGCAGCCTTGGCGACTTCGGCTTCGGGCTTGCCCTGCGCCTTGGCGCTTTCGGTGAGCAGCGCCTCGAACCAGCGCGCAGTTTCCGCCTCGGCGGTCAGTACCGCAGCGTTGTACGCAGACAGGCCCAGCTCGCTCTCGTACCGCTTGCGCTTGGCATCGGGCAGTTCGGGCAGCGATGCCTTGCAGGCGTCAAGGAACGTGTCATCGAGCTCGAGCGGCAGGAGATCGGGATCGGGGAAGTAGCGATAATCATGCGCATCTTCCTTCGACCGCATCGAGCGGGTCTCGTTCTTGTCGGGATCGTACAGCCGCGTTTCCTGCACAATGGTGCCGCCGCTTTCGATCACGTCGACCTGACGGCTGGCTTCATGCTCGATCGTCGCCATCACATAGCGTACCGAGTTGACGTTCTTGGTCTCGGTGCGGGTGCCGAATTCGTCGCCGGGCTTGCGCACAGAAACGTTGACATCGGCGCGCATCGAGCCTTCTTCCATGTTGCCGTCGCACGAGCCGACATAGCGCAGGATCGAGCGCAATTTCTTGAGATACGCCCCGGCCTCTGCGGGCGAGCGCATGTCGGGCCGCGATACGATCTCCATCAGCGCGACTCCGCAGCGGTTGAGATCGACATACGACATCGTCGGGTGCTGATCATGCATCAGCTTGCCCGCGTCCTGCTCGAGATGCAGCCGTTCGATGCCGATCGTCTTGGTGTGCGCGTCAGGGTTCTTTTCGTCGAGGCTGATCTCGATCGCGCCTTCGCCGACGATCGGATGGTAGAGCTGGCTGATCTGATACCCCTGCGGCAGATCGGCGTAGAAATAATTCTTCCGATCGAACCGCGAGTAACGGTTGATCTGCGCGTTCAAGGCCATGCCGGTGCGTACCGCCTGGCGGACGCATTCGCCATTGGGCACCGGAAGCATGCCGGGCATCGCAGCATCGACGAGGCTCACCTGCGCATTGGGCTCTGCCCCAAAGGTGGTCGCCGCGCCCGAAAACAATTTGGCGTTGCTGGTCACCTGCGCATGCACCTCAAGGCCGATCACGACCTCCCACTCACCGGTGGCGCCCTGGATACGATAGGTTGATTCGGTCATTGTCACCACCACTGTGCCGGGCGCGCGGTAAAGCCCGCGCGTTCTTCGATTGCCAGACCTGCGTTCAGCACGCCCTGCTCGTCGAGCGGCTTGCCGATGATCTGCAGGCCAAGCGGCAGGCCCTGGCTGTCGAGACCGCCGGGGACAGACATGGCCGGCAATCCGGCAAGCGAGGCGGGAACTGCGAACACATCGTTGAGATACATCGCGATCGGATCGTCCGATTCCTGGCCGAGCGCGAACGCAGCGCTGGGAGCGGTCGGCGCGAGCAGCAGGTCGCAACTGTCCCAAACCCGCTCGAAATCGCGCGCGATCAACGTCCGCACTTTCTGCGCCTGGGTATAATAGGCGTCGTAGAAACCCGCCGACAGCACATAGGTGCCGATCATGATCCGGCGTTTGACCTCATGGCCAAAGCCCGCAGCGCGGGTCGCGGCGTACATGTCCTGCAATCCTGCGCCATCGGGCAGGTTGCGCTGGCCATAGCGCACGCCATCATAGCGCGCGAGGTTCGACGAGGCTTCGGCAGGTGCGATTATATAATAGGCCGGTAACGCATGCCGGGTGTGCGGGAGCGACACATCGACGATCTCGGCGCCCGCATCGCGCAGCCATTCGATACCCTTGTCCCAGACGGCAGCCACTTCGGCATCCATGCCATCGAGACGATATTCCTTCGGGATACCAACGCGCTTGCCCGTCAGATTGCTCGAGAGGCCCGCTTCCCAATGCGGCACGGGCAGGTCGAGCGAGGTCGAATCCTTGGGATCGAAGCCGCTCATCGCCTCGAGCATGATCGCGCAATCGCGCACGTCGCGCGCCATCGGCCCTGCCTGATCGAGCGACGAGGCAAAGGCGATGACGCCCCAGCGCGAACAGCGGCCATAAGTCGGCTTGATACCCGAGATACCGGTGAAGGCCGCAGGCTGGCGGATTGATCCACCGGTATCGGTGCCGGTCGCGCCGGGGCACAGCCGCGCCGAAACCGCCGCCGCGCTACCGCCCGAAGAGCCGCCGGGAGCCAGCGCTGCATTGCCGCCATCGTTGCGCCGCCAGGGCGAGATCACGTTGCCGAACGCGCTGGTCTCGTTCGATGACCCCATCGCGAACTGGTCCATGTTGAGCTTGCCCAGCATGCCAGCGCCTGCATCCCACAATTTCTGGCTGACGGTCGATTCGTAGGTCGGCTTGAAGCCATTGAGAATCTTGCTCGCCGAGCGCGCCTCGACGCCGACCGTACAGAACAAATCCTTCATGCCGATCGGCACGCCCGCCATGATCGGCAGGTCCTCGCCCGCGGCGCGCTTGGCGTCGATCGCATCGGCCGCGGCGAGCGCATGCTCGGGCGTATCGATCAGGAACGCGTTGAGCGCCTTGGCCGCAGCGACGTTGGCGTTGAAGGCGGTCGCCACTTCGCGCGCGCTGAAGGTGCCAGCGCGCACGCCGTTGCGGATGTCGGCGATGCCGAGGTCGGTCAGGTCGGTCATTCAATATGCTCCGGGGCGTACGACGCCTGAAACGTCAACGCTTGCTGCTTTTGTTCTGGATCCCGGATCGTACGCGGCTGCGCCGCTGTCCGGGATGATCGAGTGAAATCCTGCGGATTTCATTCGATCACTTTCGGCACGCCGAAAAACCCGTGCTCGGCAGCGGGCGCATTGGCCAGCACCTTGTCGCGGATGTCGCCGTCGGTGACGACATCGTCGCGCAAACGCAGCACGTTGGGTATCACCGCGGTCATCGGTTCGACGCCGGTGACATCGACCTCGCCCAATTGCTCCACCCAGCCCAGAATGCCGTTGAATTCGGGGACCATAGCCTCGATCTCGTCATCGCTCATCGCGATGCGGGCCAGGCTGGCGATTTTTTTGACGGTTTTGCTATCTACTGACATAGCCTGATCGGCTAGCACCCACCTGCCCGGCCTTCAAGCGGGCAAATGCTGCGGCTGCGTTATCGATGCTGTGATCAAACACCGCTGGCAGTGGCCGGGGCTCGCCCCTATATGCGCGGTTCGACTGGCCGCGCGATGGCCCGTCCCCGCCTGCCCCGGAGACAGTTTTTGGCCCGTAAGTTTCTGTATCTGATCGCGACGATCGTCTTCATTCTGGTTGCCGTCTTCGCTGCTTACCGCCTGTTTCCGCAGCAGATTTTCGCCGCTGCATTCGTTCCTTCGACCGAATTCGTCGCACCCGAGACGGTGAAAATGAGCGCCTATGCCGATCAGGAGATGTGGTTCTCCCGCCCCGAAATCACCGGTGCCGCCAACCCGTCGCTGTGGACGCCAGAGGGTTTCGCGCCCACCGCAGCGCCCAAGGTCGCTGTGTTCTACATCCACCCGACATCGTATATGAAACGCGAATTCTGGAACGCGCCGCTGGGTGACAAGGAATCGCAGGACCGGGCGCGGATCTTCTTGCGCAGCCAGGCCAGCGTGTTCAACGGCATCGGCGAGGTCTGGGCGCCGCGCTATCGCCAGGCCGCAATCGGCGCCTTCCTGACCGACAAGCCCGAAGCGCAGATGGCCTTCGACGCGGCGTATTCGGATGTGCTGGCGGCCTTTGACGAATTTCTTGAAGAAATCCCCGCGGACATGCCGATCATCATCGCCGGGCACAGCCAGGGCGCGCTGCATCTGACCACGCTGATGCGCCAGCGCGTCGTGACCCGCCCGCTCGCCGACCGGATCGTCGCAGCCTATGTCGTCGGCTGGCCGGTTTCGCTGACCACCGATCTGCTGGCACTGGGCCTGCCCGCGTGCAGCGATCCTGAGCAGACGGGCTGCATGCTATCGTGGCAGAGCTTCGGCGAACCGGCCGAGCCCAACCTGATCCTCTCGGTCTATGACATCAGCATCGGGTTCAACGGCGAGCTTCGCGGCACATCGCCGATGCTGTGCGTCAACCCGCTCACCGGGGTGATGGGCGACGAGGCGGCTGCCGACGCGAATATCGGCACGCTGGTTCCCAATGACGCGCTCACCGATGGCGTCATCACCCCCGCGATCGTGCCCGCGCGCTGCGATGAGCGCGGTTTGCTGCTGCTGGGTGGAGAGCCGCAGATGGGCAATTACGTGCTGCCCGGCAACAATTATCACGTGTATGATTATCCGCTGTTCTGGGCGAATATCCGCGCGGATGCCGAGCGGAGGGTCGCGGCATTTCTGGCGCGCTGATCACGACGAAACCTGCGGAATTCCGCGAGGCGCTGCCCGATGGCGGACGGCTGATCGGGCTCGATGTCGGCAGCAAGACCATCGGCACCGCGTTCTGCGATGCCGGGTGGATCTTTGCGACCGCCGCCAAGACGATCAAGCGTGCCAAGTTCAGCAAGGACAAGGAACAGATCGAGCAATTGGTGCGCGATCAGTTCATCGTCGGGCTGGTGATCGGGCTGCCGCTCAACATGGACAGCACCGACAGCCCGCAGACGCAAAGCGTGCGTGCCTTTGCGCGCAACATCTCGGTGCTGGGCCTGCCGATCCTGCTGCAGGACGAACGCTGGTCGACCCAGGCAGTGGAGCGCGCGCTGATCGACGCCGACGTCAGCCGCGCCAAGCGCGCCGAGCGAGTCGATTCGGCGGCCGCAGCCTTCATCCTGCAGGGCGCGATCGATTCGCTGGTAGGTTGATAGGCGTGCGCTTCAGATCAAGCCTCAGCGCAGAAAATCACCGGAAGTTATCAGCATAGGCCTGGATTTTCAGGCGGCGCGGAGGTGTCGTTTCGATCCGCGCTTCAATGCCGTATTTGTCGGCATAGGCTTTGGCCGCATCCGCATCCGGGAAACGCAGGCTGATCTGCTGGCGCGTATCGCCAGACCCCGCCCAACCGGTCAGCGGATCAGGCTTCTTCGCCTCGGCTGGCTCGAACTCGAGCACCCACAGATCGGTGAGCGCGCGGCCCGACTGCATGGGGTTCTTGGTGCGCTGAAAAATGCGTGCGGCCATTGGTTGTCGTCCCGGGAAATCTGTTTCGCTGCCCATGCTACAAGGCGCAGGGGCGGGTCAAGCACGGTGTGGGTGGATGGGGTGCTCTCTCCCCTCCCCGTTTTCCGGCGAAAGCCGGAATCCAGAGCGGCTGCAGCGCAACATCGCCCCTGGGCTCCGGCTTTCGCTGGAGAACGGAATCAGCTTTGAGCCTCTCCCACGCGCCGTTCAAATCCCCTGGCGCTTCTTCGTCGCCAGGCTCGCCGCCGCCTCCCAAGGCGCATCGGGCCAGTGATGGCGCGGGTACCGGCCGCGCATGTCCTTGGCGACGTCGCGCCAGCTGCCGCGCCAGAAGCCGGGCAGATCGCGGGTGGTCTGGATCGGGCGACCTGCAGGCGAGGTCAGCGAGAGCACAAGCGGGATGCGGTCCCGCCCCACCACCGGGTGATCGTCGAGCCCATAAAGCGCCTGCACGCGCAACTCGACGGTCGGCCCTGCGGTGGCGGAATAGTCGATGGCGTGGCGGGTGCCTGCGGGACTGGCGAACTCCGGCGGCGCTACCCGGTCGATCGTCTGCGCCATATCCCAGCCGAGCAGGCCCTGCAGCGCGTTGTGCAGATTCCCCGGTGTCGCCGCTGCCAGCGAGCGGTGCCCGGCAAGCACAGGCGCGAGCCAGTCCTCAAGGCTCGCGAGCAGCGTGGTGTCGTCGAGCACTGCGATCCCGGCGAACCTTGCCCGCTGCCGCAAGGCGTGCGCCTTGTCGCCCCAGTGAAGCAGGTCCAGCCCATGTTCGCGCACCCCGCCGATCAGCGCAGCGCACAACGCCTCGGGCGAAGGCGCAGGGTCAGGCCCGCTCGCCAGCCGGATGGCGCCGAGCCTGCGTTCGAGCCGGGCCTCGGCGCGGCGTTCTGCGAGCGCAAAGTTGCAGCGGCTCACCCGTTCGATTCGCGCCAGGAGATGCGTTTCGACATCGGCCGGATCGAGCGCCATCGCGCCCAATATGCGGGCATCGGCGGCTTTGCCCTGCACCTCGCCAATCGCCAGCCAATCAGCGGTGATCAGCGATGACGCAGAATCGAGCCGAAAGCTGCGCCCGCCCGCGCTGGCCCAGGCCTCGCCCGTTGCATCGCGGCGCTTGGCCACCCGATCAGGAAACGCCAGCGTCAACAGGATCGCAGGCGGAAGGTCGGCAGCTTGCACTTCGCGTACCTGTCGCTCTCCAAGTTGCGCCCAACGCTGCGCGAGCTTGCGTGACTTGGACGCCCGCTCTCCCCGGTCGGAACGCCAGCGCATCAGCCGCGCATCGAGATCCTCGCCCTGCCCGCCCAGCCCACGCTCCTGGCACAGCAAGGCAATCTCCGCCGCCAGCAAGGCGACGCCTGCACGCGCGCCGCACAGCACCATATGCGCCAGATGCGGCGGCAGCGGCAACGCGGCGATCGCGCGGCCATTCAGGGTGATCGCGCCGCTACCATCCACCGCATCGAGCGCCTGCAGCCGCTTGCGCGCTTCGGCGAGCAGCGGCGCAGGCGGCGGATCGAGCCAGTTGAGCCGGAGCGGGTCGCTCTCTCCCCAGGCGGCGCATTGCAGCACCAGAGGTGCCAGATCACTGTCGAGGATCTCGGGCGGATCGAAGCGCGGCAGCCCCCCGGTCGCAGCCTCCTCCCAAAGCCGATAGGCGACGCCCGGCCCTTGGCGTGCGGCGCGGCCAGCACGCTGGGTCGCCGCCGCCTGGCTGGCGCGTTCGGTCACCAGACGGGTGGTGGCCGCGAGCGGATCGTAGCGCGCGCGCCGCGCCATGCCGCTGTCGACGACGATCCGCACGCCATCGATGGTCAGGCTGGTCTCGGCGATGCTGGTGGCGAGGATGACCTTGCGGCGACCATCGGGATCGCGCCGGATGGCCGCGCGCTGCTCGGGCGGGGTCAGCGTGCCGTGCAATGGCAGCACCGCGATGGCATCGCCCAATCCGGCGAGCCGTTCCTGCGTCCGCGCGATCTCGGCGACCCCGGGGAAAAAGGCGAGCACATCCCCCTGCTCCTCACGCAGCGCGGTACGGATCGCCTGCGCCATTGCATCTTCCAGCCGCTGTTCGCCGCGCCGCCCCAGATAGTGCAGGTCGAGCGGGTGCGAGCGGCCCTCGCTCTCGATCACCGGCGCATCGCCCATCAGCCCGGAAAAGCGCGCGCCATCGAGCGTCGCCGACATCGCGAGCAGTTTCAGGTCGGGCCGGAACGCTCCCTGCGCCTCAAGCGCCAGCGCAAGGCCGAAATCGCTGTCGAGGCTGCGCTCGTGCACTTCGTCGAACAGCACCGCCGAGACCCCCACCAGCTCGGGATCGGCCTGGATGCGGTTGACGAAGATCCCTTCGGTGAGCACCAGCACGCGGGTTGCCGCACTGCTCTTGCTGTCCATCCGGGTGGCATAGCCGATCGTCTGGCCGACGGCCTCGCCCGCCAGTTCCGCCATCCGTTCGGCAGCGGCACGCGCGGCGAGGCGGCGTGGCGACAGCAGCAGGATCTGCCCGGTGCACCACGACTGGCCCAGCAAGGCCGGCGCGACCGATGTGGTCTTGCCCGCGCCCGGTGGGGCGACGAGGACGGCGTTGGGGTCGGTCGCCAGCGCGGCGATCAAGTCCGGGAGGACGGCATGGATCGGGAGGTTAGCCACGCTCGCCTCCGCTGTCCGTTTGTCCCGAGCCCTTCGGCTGGCTGGCAAGCCAGCCGCCCGGGATAAACTTCCCGGCCATGCCGGGAAGTCGAGGGACGTACACGCTGCCGATTGCGGACACGTCCCTCGACTTCGCTCGGGAACTCGGGGAAGGTTGCATTTACTGGTAAACCCCCAGCCCGAGCCTGCCGCGCATCATCCAGCGCCCGACCATCAGCACCGAGACCACCGCAAGCCCCGCTGCGAGCCCGATCCACACCCCGATACCGTCCCAGCCCAGGTTGAACGCAAAGAACCAGGCGGTTCCCATGCCGACCACCCAGTATCCGAAGGCGGCGAAGATCATCGGCCAGCGGGTGTCCTGCAATCCGCGCAGCACGCCTGCGCCCACCGCCTGCACCGCATCGACCAGCTGGAAGATCGCCGCAACCACGATGAAGCCGAGCGCCAGCTGAAACGCCACCGCAGCGGTCGCATCGGCAGGATCGATGAACAACCCGACCAGAAATTCCGGAAACGCGGTCATGAGCGCCGACATCACGCATGCCGCAATCACCCCGACACCCAAAGCCGCCCAGCCCGCGCGCGATGCTGCCACCGCGTCACGCCGTCCATGATGGAGCCCGACGCGCACCGTCGCGGCCTGCGACAGGCTGAACGGCACCATGAAGGCGAAGGAGGCGATCTGGATCGCCACCGCGTGTGCGGCGAGCGAGTCGCGGCTGATCAGCCCCATCAGGAACGCTGCCGCGCTGAAGATCGCGACCTCGAAGGCAAAGGTGATCGCGATCGGCAGGCCCAGCCGGAACAGTCCGGCAAAGCGCGGCCAGTCAGCGACCCAGAACCGCCCGAAGAGGCGATAGCGGCGGAACGGCTTTACCGTGCTGACGACCAGCGCCATGACGATGAACAGCGTGCAGTTGGCGATCAGGTTGGCATAGGCTGCGCCCATCAGCCCCATCTCGGGAAAACCCAGGTTGCCGAACACCAGCGCCCAGCAGGCGATCAGATTGACCCCGACGCCGCACAACGTGACGATCACCCCCCAAATCGGCCGCTCGAGCGCCGAGACGTATAGCCTCAGCACGAACTGCAGCAGCCAGGGCAGCAGCCCCCACATCGCCACCCGCATGAACTGCCCCGCATCGCGCGACAGATCAGGCTGTTGCCCCATCGCGAGGAACAGGCTCTCGGCCTGCCACAACACAGCCCAGATCGGAATGCTCGCCGCCAGGGCGACCCAGAAGCCCTGCCGCACCGTCCGCCGGATATCGCGCACCGAATGCCCGCGCCGCCCGCGCTCGGAGGCGATCATCGGTGAGGCTGCGGTCATCAGCCCCATGCCGAATGTGCCGCACGCAAAATACAGGTTCACCGCCAGCGCTGCTGCTGCGAGCGCCTGCACGCTGTAGCGGCCCAGAATGATCACCTCGGTGGTGTGGATCGCCATCTGCGCAAGATTGCCCAGCACCAAAGGCCCGGCGAGCAGCAGCAGCGCGCGGATTTCGATCCGCAACGAAGCGGGCCGGGCATCGGCAGGAATGGAGGTGGCTGAAAGCGCCGTCATTTGACTGAAACTCGATAAACCGGGACTGCCCGGTGATTCGGGTCAGCCGGGTTCAATAACCTCTTGCGATGGCAAACTCGACCGTTTCGATCAGCGCCGCCTTGGCCTTGCCACTGGGGAAGCCAGCGATCGCATCGATAGCGCGCTGGCCGAAGTGGCGGGCGCGGTCGAGTGTCAGATCGATGGCGTTGTGACGGCGGAGAAGATCGGTCGCATGCGCAAGATCAGTGTCCGATGTCAGATGCCCGATGATCGCGGCTTCCCAGAACTTGCGTTCCTCAGGGGTGCCGTGCGCATACGCCAGGATGACCGGCAGCGTGACCTTGCCATCGCGAAAATCATCGCCGACGTCCTTGCCCATCTTTGCGGCGTCCGAGACATAATCGATCGCATCATCGACCAGCTGGAAGGCAATCCCCAGATTGCGGCCATAAGCATCGAGCGCGAGTTCGTCGGCTTCGTTGCGCTCTGCCACCACCGCTGAGATCCGACAGGCGGCGGCGAACAACGCTGCGGTCTTGGCGCCGATGATCGCGAGATAGCGTTCTTCGCTGGTCTCGATCTGGCGCTGCGCGGTGAGCTGATCGACCTCGCCCTCGGCGATGATCGCCGATGCACCCGACAGGATCTTGAGCACCTTGAGCGAGCCATCCTCGACCATCAATTCGAACGAGCGGCTGAACAGGAAATCGCCGACCAGCACCGTGGCCGGGTTACCGAAAATCAGGTTCGCGGCCTTCTTGCCGCGGCGCATGTCCGATCCATCGACGACGTCATCGTGCAGCAGCGTCGCGGTGTGGATGAACTCCACCGCCGCTGCCAATTTGTAATGCCGGGTTCCGGGATAATCGAGCAGCCGCGCGCACGCCAGCGTCAGCATCGGCCGCATACGCTTGCCGCCGCCTGCGATCAGATGCCCTGCGAGCTCGGGAATCAGCGGAATTTTCGACTGCATCCGGTCCAGAATCACGCTGTTTACGGCGTTCATATCCTGGGCAACAAGCGCCATGATCGGATCAAGGCTGGGAACGGGGGCAGGCGCGCTGCCAGGGCGGCCGATCGGGTGGATAGTCGCTGTCATGGGTTGCGATGTGGCAATCCGCATGGCTTAAGGCAAGCGCAAAGCGCAGCGGTGATGTGATCCGTAGCGTGATTCCGGTCCCGTTGCGGACACCTTAGCTGATAGGGCTTTACCGTTATGGCGCACGATCCCGTCCTGGCCGCTTTCCGGCAAAGCATCGACAATATCGATGCTGCGCTCATCTTCATGCTCGCCGAGCGCTTCAAGATCACCAAGGCGGTGGGCGAATACAAAGCCAAGACCGCCCTGCCCCCTGCCGATCCCGGCCGCGAGGACCAGCAGATCGCGCGGATGAAGCGGCTGGCGGTCGATGCCGATCTCGACCCGGATTTTTCGGAGAAGTTTCTGCGCTTCGTGATCGACGAGGTGATCCGGCATCATGAAAAGATCAGGGACGCTGGGTAAATTAAGCTTTCAAAATCCTCGCCCGGAACGGGGAGGTGGCAGCCCGCAGGGCTGACGGAGGGGAAGCGGGGTTGCACACGGGCCGCACTGCTGTGCAATCCCGCTTCCCCTCCACCACTTCGTGGTTCCCCTCCCCTTGCAGGGGAGGATTTGGGCCACCCTACCCCGCCCTCGGCAGCCTCAACCGCACCAATAGCCCGCCGAGGTCCTCGCTCTCGTCGAGCTCGACCAGCCCGCCATAAATCTCCGCAACATCGCGCACGATAGCGAGACCCAGCCCGGTCCCCGGCTTGCCCGTATCCAGCCGCGCACCGCGATCGAAGATCCGCACGCGTTCGATTTCGGGGATGCCGGTGCCGTCGTCCTCGATCCAGATGTCGACTAGCTTGGGGTCGGCCGATCCTTTGGGATCAATCGTCACGAAAACGCTACCACCGCCGTATTTGCCGGCATTCTCAACCAGATTGCCGAGCATTTCCTCAAGATCCTGCCGTTCGATCGCGACCATCGCGGTCTTGCTGCCATCCAGATCACAGCGGATATGCGGATATAACCGCGACACCGCGCGTTCCACCGCCTGCGCGCTTTCCCACACATTGGCCCGGGCAAGCGCCTGGCCCCGCCGGCCGACCGCGCGCGCACGCGCCAGATGGTGATCGACCTGGCGGCGCATCACCGCGGCTTCGCGGATCACGGTATCGGCAAGGTCATCGGCGCGCGCGGTGGCGCTGTTCATCACGACTGTCAGCGGGGTCTTGAGCGCGTGCGCCAGATTCCCCGCATGACGCCGCGCCTCTTCGGCCTGCTTTTCATTATGCTCTAGCAGCGCGTTCAATTCCTCGACCATCGGCATCACCTCGATTGGCATCGGATCGCGCACCCGGTCCATCTTGCCGGTGCGCATGCCCTGGATCGCCTCGCGCACCTTGCGCAGCGGCCATAGCCCGTACAGCGTCTGCAACGCGGCAAGGATGATCAGCCCCAGCGCCAGCAAGGCAAAGCTATAGGTCAGCGTCTGGCGCAGCTGACGGATCTGCATGTCCATTGCATCGCGCGATTGCGCCACCACGAAGCGCCAGCGCACCTTGGATCCGGGCAGATAGATCGACTGTTCGATGATCCGAAGTTCGGCATCGGCAAATTGCTCGGAATTGTAGATATGCGGCTCGCGGTCAGCGTGCGCGGTCTCTATCCGCAGCGCGCGATCCCACAATGAGCGCGAGGTGAAATCGGCATGGCCCGCGCCGCTGATCTGCCAGTAGAGCCCGCTGTTGGGTTCCAGGAAGCGCTGATCGCCGAGCGGTCGGTTGAAGAACACCTCGCCATCGGGGCCGATTTCCGCCGAAGAGATCATCGCGGTGAGCACATATTCGAGCTGGTCGTCGAAGCTCGTGGTGACGGTGTTGGTCAGGATGCGGTCGAGCGCGAGCCCGCCGCCGAGCAGCAGCACGAAGATCCATGCCGCAGCAATGCCGATCATCCGGCGGCTGAGCGATCCGGTGTTGGGCAGAGGCGCCACAGCGGGCGATGCCGCCTCTGCCACAGGAAGATCAGCCGACGGCACGCTCTGCCGGGTCTTCGAGGCTATAGCCGAGCCCGCGGATCGTGGTGATCACGTCCGAACCCAGCTTCTTGCGGATACGCGTCACGAACACCTCGATGGTGTTCGAATCGCGGTCGAAATCCTGGTCGTAGATATGCTCGATCAGCTCGGTCCGGCTGATCACCTTGCCCTTGTGGTGGAGCAGGTACGACAGCAATTTGTACTCCTGCGCGGTCAGCTTCACCGGCTCGCCGTTCAGCGAAACCTTGCCCGAACGGGTATCCAGCCGCACATCGCCCGCCGTCAGCTCGCTCGACGCATTGCCAGAGGCACGGCGGATCAGCGCGCGCAGACGTGCGATCAGCTCTTCGGTCTGGAACGGCTTGGCAAGATAATCATCCGCGCCCGCATCGAGCCCTGCGACCTTGTCGGACCAGCTGTCGCGCGCGGTCAGCACCAGCACGGGGAAGGTGCGGCCTTCCTTGCGCCACATGCCCAGCACGGTCAGCCCGTCGATTTCGGGCAGGCCGAGGTCGAGGATAACCGCGTCGTAATCCTCGGTAGCCCCCATGAAATGACCGTCTTCGCCGTCGACCGACAGATCGACAGCATAGCCCGTGGCTTCGAGCGTGGACTTGAGCTGTTTGCCGAGAGTGGGTTCATCCTCGACGATCAGAACGCGCATGGGCAACTCCTGCAAAATGGGCTGGGAAGCGGCGATGAGGCTGCCTGACCTTCCGTACAGCGCCCCATATCGGGCAAAACGGCTGGAGTGACAAGCTTGGCCGGTAAAGCGGGGTCAGGCAGGATCAGCCCGTCTGGCGCAGGATGGCTCCGGTCCGCGCATCGACATCGACGAAGATGACACGGCCGCTGTCGAGGAACTTGAGCCGGTAGACCTGCGATCCGGCATCGTATTCGGGGCCCAGATACTGCATGCCGCGCATCCGGGGCAGAATGCGGCCCTCGATATCGCGCAGCGACTTGACCTGGCCGGCCATGAACTGCTCACGCGCCTCGCTCTGCTCGCCCCGCCGCTTGCCGTCGATGGCGTCTGCATGGGGGGCACCGGCCACCAGCGCCACAGCGCCGAGGGCAAGGCCCGACAAAGACGAGAAGAACAGTTTCATGGCGAACGTCTAGTCCCCGATCATTGAATACCCGCTGAATAGAGCGCTAACCGCTTCTTCATGCTTTGGCCAGCGATCCGTGCCGATCCACAAAACTCGTTCCCGTCATTCCCGCGAAGGCGGGAATCCCGCTTCAGCAACCGTAGCGCAGAAGCCGGACCCCCGCGTTCGCGGGGGTGACGGAATTGGAATCCGGTTTACCGGGTCATCTGATAGGTGACGTTGACCGTGACGCTGGTGCCCACCTGACCGCCTTCAATCGGCGGGGCAGCGGCGACCATCTCCATCGAGCTGCGCTTCATGTCGCGCATGCCCATCGGTGAAGCGTTGGAGATCGCTTCAGAAACCGCAAGCAACTGCACGCCGGTAAAGCCGGTGCGCTTGGCATAGTCCATCGCCTGCGCCTGCGCACGCTGCATCGCCTTGTCGCGCGCTTCGGTCTGCGCGGTGGCGTCATCGTCGAGGCTGAAGCTGGGGCCCGAGATGTTGTTCGCGCCCT
Organism: Blastomonas aquatica; assembly: GCF_014639875.1. Taxonomy (GTDB): domain Bacteria; phylum Pseudomonadota; class Alphaproteobacteria; order Sphingomonadales; family Sphingomonadaceae; genus Blastomonas; species Blastomonas aquatica. The sequence goes on from NZ_BMGD01000006.1 coordinate 159,436, forward strand.
TCGATACCACCGCATCGAGGATCGCGCCCAGTCGCGCCATCTGGCGGACCTTGACGGTGACCTGGTTGGTAACCTGATAGCCGATGAAGCGCGGCTGACGGCCATCGTTGAAATACTCGTAATCGGCGGAAAGGTTGATGCCCGATGTCTGGATGTCCTGCCGCTTGATGCCCAGGGCGACGATCTGCGCGATCACCTTTTCCATGTCGGCCGAGTTCGCACGGAGCGCTTCCTGCGCGGTCGGCGCCTTGCTGGTGACCCCGGTGCTGAAGGTCGCGGTATCGGGCGCACCCAGCACGGTTTCGGTGACGCTCAGTTCGACCACCGGATTGGCAGCGCTCGGCGTTACGTCGACGGCGGCAAGCGCGGGGCTGGCTGCGAGGGTGGCGAGAAAGGCCAGCGGCAGGGCACGGGCGAAGGTTTTGGTCATCAACGGGGTCTCCAAAATTTTTACCGTTTTCCGGCGAACGCCGGAATCCACGAGCGATGTATTGCTGCAGACGCCCCTGGGCTCCGGCTTTCGCCGGAGAACACAATGGCTATGTGTTCAATCAGGTGTCGCAGCGCTGAACGGAGACGTCAGCCGATTGACAATCCCGCACATCATCGCGGTTCGCGCGCATGATCGATATACGCCGCGCGCAGCGCCATCGTTTCGATGCCGGGCAGACCGTCGCCCACCTTAAGTCCGTCGATCTCGACCACCGGCATCACGAAAAGCGAGGCCGAGGTCACGAACGCTTCGGCCGCGCCCTGCGCCTCGGCGATGGTGAACGGCCGCTCCTCGATCGTGATACCGCTGGCCCGAGCGATCTTGATCAGGCTGAGCCGGGTCACCCCGGGCAGGATGTGATGCCCCAGATCGCGGGTGACCAGATGGCCCTGCGGCGTGATGATGCAGACATTCTGGGAGGTTCCCTCGGTGATGACATCGCCCTCGGCCAGCCACACATCGTCGACACCTGCGGCCTTGGCCTCCATCTTCATCATGCTCGCATAGAGCAGTTGCACCGTCTTGATGTCGCGCCGCCCCCAGCGCCGATCGGGACGGGTGATGATCCGCATACCCCGCTCCGCCATCGGGTTGGCAACTAGCGCGCGCGGCTGAGTGAAGGCGAACACCGTGGCCGGTGTGCCAGGCGCGGGGAAAAGAAAGTCGCGATCGGCGGCGCCGCGGCTGACCTGCATGTAGATCGTCCCCTCGCTCAAGCCGTTGCGTTCGATCAGGGTAGCCAACACGCTGGCCCAGTCGGTCGCCGCGACATCGTGCGCGATTGCCATCTCGGCGAGCGACCGCTCGAGCCGCGCCAGATGCGCCTGCTGGTCGATGATCCGCCCGTCGAGCACCGAGCAAACCTCATATACCGCATCGGCAAACAGCAGCCCGCGGTCGAAGATCGACACCGTGGCGTCGCCTTCTGGGACGAAGCTTCCGTTGAGATAGACCGTGCGCACCTGCGACCCCTTTTATGGCGTGCGCCTGTATTGCGACGGGGCGCGGCTTTGGGTCAAGCGGCATGTCATGGGCCAAGCCGGTGATAGGCCAAGCGGGGATTGCGCCGCGCGCCCTGCCCGCCTAAGTGCCCAAAGCATGTCCACACCTCCCGTTCTGTCGTATGAAGACCTTGGCCTGAACCAGGGCACCGGTTGGCTGTTCCGCGATATCAGCATGCACATCGGCCCGCGCGACCGGCTTGCGCTGATCGGGCGCAATGGCGCGGGCAAGACCACGATGCTGCGGCTGATCGCGGGCGAAATCGAGGCCGATCGCGGCACGCGCACGATCCAACCGGGCGTCCGCTGCATCATGCTGGCGCAGGATCCCGACTTCAAGGGCTTCGAGACGCTGAACGACTGGGCCCTGGCTGGCGATGATGCCCCGCCCGCGCACGAGGTCGCGGCAATCGCCGACCAGCTGGGCATCGATCTGTCGCGCGAGGCGGCGACCGCCAGCGGCGGCGAGCGCAGGCGCGCGGCGATCTGCCGCGCTCTGGCCAGCGATCCCGATGTGCTGCTGCTCGACGAGCCGACCAACCATCTCGACCTTGCCGCGATCGACTGGCTCGAAAGTTGGCTTGGCCGCTACACCGGCGCCTTCGTCGTGATCAGCCATGACCGGACCTTTCTCGAGCGTCTGACCAAGCAGACATTGTGGCTCGACCGCGGCAATCTGCGGCGGCTCGAGATCGGCTTTGGCGGTTATGAAGCATGGATGGAGCAGGTCTATGCCGAAGAAGCGCGCGCCGCCGACAAGATGGACGCCAAGCTCAAGATCGAAGCGCACTGGCTCGAGCGCGGGGTCACCGCACGGCGCAAGCGCAACCAGGGCAGGCTCGCCAAGCTTTGGGAAATGCGCGCAGCCCGCGCCGCGATGCTGGGGCCGCAGGGCACCGCCAAGCTGAAAGCGGTGAGCGATGACAGCAAGACCAAGTCGGTGATTGTCGCCGACCGGGTGTTCAAGACCTTCGGCGAGGGCGAGGACGCGCGAACGATCATCAAGGACTTTTCGCTCAGGGTGCAACGCGGCGACCGCATCGGTATCGTCGGCGCGAACGGCGCGGGCAAGACAACCTTGATCCGGCTGCTTACCGGCGAGCTCGAGCCCGACAGCGGCACAATCACGCTCGCCAAGACATTGGACGGCGTGATCATCGACCAGCAGCGCAAACTGATGTCGCCCGAAAAGCGGGTGCGCGACGTGCTCGCGGAGGGCGGCGACTGGATCGACGTGCGCGGGGTACGCAAGCATATCCATGGCTATCTGAAAGAGTTCCTGTTCGATCCCGGGCTGGTCGAAGCGCGAGTCGGCACCTTGTCAGGCGGCGAACGCTCGCGGCTGTTGCTGGCGCGCGAATTTGCCCGCGCGTCGAACCTGCTGGTGCTCGATGAGCCGACCAACGATCTCGATCTCGAAACGCTCGACCTGCTCCAGGAGGTGATCTCCGATTACGACGGCACCGTGCTGATCGTCAGCCATGACCGCGACTTCCTCGATCGCACCGTCACCGTGACGCTTGGGCTCGATGGTTCGGGCGTGGTTGATGTCGTTGCGGGCGGCTATGCCGACTGGGAGGCCAAGCGCAAGCAGCGCACCGCCGACTGGGTCAAATCCAACCGCAGCAAGGCAGATGCCGCCGCAGCCGCCGCAGCCTCGGTTCCCAAGCCGGTCTCGCAGAAGGTAAAGCTGAGCTACAAGGACCAGCGCGATTACGACACGCTGCCCGAGCGGATCGAGGCGATCGAAGCGGCCATCGCACGCGATGAGGCAGCTCTGTCGGATCCTGCGCTCTACACCCGCGATCCCGCCAAGTTCGCGGCGCTCACCCAGGCAATCGAGAAGGCGCGCGAGGAAAAGGACGCCGCCGAAATGCGCTGGCTGGACCTGGCCGAGCAGGTCGAGGCGATGGGGTAAGGCACCGTCCCTCGCCATTCCCCTGACTGCTCCCCTGCGAAGGCAGGGGACCGCCATGGGTTGCGCCATAAAATCCTTACGAGCTTGACGGGAATGTTGCCCCAGCTCCCCTCTCCCTTGATGGGAGAGGCAGCGAGACTTGGCAGCTTGCTGCCTCAGTCGCAGCGGTGAGGGTGATGGTGCGGCCGGATGCCGAAGGCGCGGTTTCGCACCCGTCGCACCATCCCGAGAGATCACCCCCACCCAACCCTCCCCCATCTAGGGGGAGGGCTTTCCGGAATGACGCTTAATCTCACCGCAATCGATAGAAATCCGCCAGCCGGTCGAGCGCCATGCGCAGCACCAGCCTTCCCGACCGCACCGGCCAGCCCAGCGCCTTTTCCGCCACCGGCATCGCCTCGCCCGAGCAGATCACCCGCCAGGCGATGTCGTTGAGATCGCGGCCCAGCGCGGTGATCGCCGCGTCGAACCGTTGCCGTGCCGCCGCCTGCCGCTCGGTCGGTTCAAGATGATCGCCACTCCCGCGAAAGCCGCCCGATCGCGGCCCCGCATCCCAGCGCATCGTAATCGAGGGCGCCAGATTGGCGCGCTCCCAGTCGGCGCGCAGTTTCTCGCCGGCATCGAACTGACGCTGGTCGATCAGCCCGCGTGCCAGCAGCCAGCCCAATGGCGATTCCGCGAGGTTGACCGTCACCGATCGTGCCGGTCTCGCGCCGCGCGATCCATGCGCGGCAACGGTGTCTCCGTCGATAGCACGCTCCACCAGAAGACGGCCTGCAGCCGATCTCACATCCCCCGAAGACTTGTCGTTCGCCATCCCGCACCATCCAGATCGGTTAGATATCACCAGCAACGACTTGCCATAATGGTTGGACTGTAGGAAAGAGGTTTCCCGATCCGGTTCAAGGATACCTACTATGATCAACCGAATTCGCGATGTCCGCCGTGCACGCCGTCTGACGCTGGACGATGTGGCTCGCCGTTGTGATCCGCCGACCACCGCACAGACCATCGGGCGGCTTGAAACCGGCACCAGGACGCTATCGCTGGACTGGCTCAACCGTATCGCCGCCGCGCTTGAAGTGGAAAGCAGCGCGCTGGTCAGCACCAGCGAAGCATCCGAACTTCCCGTCGTCGCGCTGCTCGATCCAACCGGAGCCCATGCGCTCACCCGCACCGAGAGCGCGGTGCTGCCCTCCCCCAGCGAACAGATGCTGGCGATGCGCGTGACCGGAAGTCTGGGCGAATACCGCAGCGGCGACATGCTCTGGCTGCGGCGGATCGATGCGGAGGGTTTCGCCTCAGCGCTCAACCGCGACGTGCTGGTCCCGCGCCCGGCAGGCCGATTCGTGTTCGGGCGGCTGATCGCGCGCGATGGCGAACGGATCCAGATCCTGCCGCCAGGCGCGGGCACCCGTCAGCAGGTGGTCAGCAATCCGCCGTGGCTGGCGGTGGCAGAAACGTTAATCCGCGCGCTGTAGAAGCAGCGCCGATATGCACATCCTGACCCTCGCCACATTGTTCCCCAATTCCGCGCGCCCCAATTTCGGGATTTTCGTCGAGCGCCAGACCGCAGCGCTGGCCGCGCGCGATGGCGTCGAGGTTACGGTGATCAGCCCGCAGACAGTACCGCCGTGGCCGCTGTCCCGGCATCACCGCTATCGCACTATCGCCACGCTGCCCGAGCATCAATCCTGGCATGGGCTTGATGTCTATCGTCCGCGTTTCCTGCACATACCGGGAATCGGGGTGCACTGGCAGCCCCGGTTGCTGGCGCGCGCGGTGCTGCCGCTGGTGCGCAGGCTGCACCGGGAAAGACCGTTCGACCTGATCGATGCAGAGTTCTTCTATCCCGATGGCCCGGCGGCACGGATCATCGCGCACGCGTTGGGCCTTCCCTATTCGGTCAAGGCGCGCGGCGCGGACGTTCATCATTGGGGCCAAGCGCCCCATACACGCGAGATGGTGGTCCAGGCGGGGCGCGATGCCAACGGATTGCTTGCGGTGTCATCCGCGCTGAAGGCTCACATGGTCGCGCTGGGGTTGCCCGCAGACAACATTACCGTGCACTATACCGGGTGCGACCAGCAGCGGTTCGCTCCGCAGGACGGCACCGCGTTGCGCGCCGAGCTGGGCATCACCGGGACGATGCTGATCTGCGTGGGCGCACTGATCGCACGCAAGCGCCAGAACCTGATCATCGAGACGCTGGCGATTCTGCCCGATGCCACCCTGGTGCTGGCAGGTGCAGGCGATGCAGAGGCAAGCTATCGCGCGCTGGCAATGCGGCTCGGCGTCAGCGATCGTGTGATCTTTGCCGGATCCCTGCCGCATGACGATCTGCCGCGCTGGCTCTCCGCTGCCGATGTCATGGTTTTGCCGTCGCAGTCCGAAGGGCTGGCCAATGCCTGGGTCGAATCGCTTGCCTGCGGAACCCCGATCGTCATCAGCGATGCCGGCGGCGCGTTAGAATTGCTCACCATTCCGGTTGCCGGGCGCATTGCCGATGCCAATCCGCAGGCGATAGCCGATGCAGTCAACGCCGTTCTCGCGCTGCAACCCGATCCGTTGGCCGTGCGCGCCTGCGTCGCGCAGTTCAACTGGGACCGCAATGCGGACGAACTCCACCGGCATTTTCAGAGGATTCTGGGATGTTAGCGTCTCTCGGCGCGATCGCGTAGCGTGCGGATGATCCGGTTGCAGATCGTCGGGCTCAACGGCTCGGCGAAATGGCAGCCGACCAGCGTACCGTCTGACCATACGACATCGCCCGCGATCGGATCGATCCCGTCGATCAGCAACGTGATCGGCGCGGGTAACCGCAGCGGCAGGTTGGACTCGAACCGGCATCCGGTAATCGACAGATTGGTGAGAGTTACCGCGCACCGCCTGCGACCCTGATCAAGCAGCTCTGCGTCGATGTGGACATTAATGCGGATGGCATAACGGCGATCGCTCGCCGGTTGGCTCGCTCCCGCCTGCTTTCGTGCCGTAGCCATCATCGTTTGTCCCCGCCGGCGCAAAACCGTTTGTGCTCACAACCGGAACTCGCATCCTCGATAGCTGCACGCCCCATTTACATAAATAGAAGACCCTAACCGATCGTAAACAAACGGCGATCCAGAGCACCACCGGGTGCTTACCAACCGATCGGGGCAACACTTTCTGGCGTAGGTGCAACGGCCTCAAAAAGCCGAGCACAAAAAAACGCCCGGCAACCCCAATCAGGGTGCCGGGCGTCTTTTTGAGCCTTTGCCTTTTCAGGCGAAGCTTTGCGTCAGCTTACTGAGCAGGAGCGGCCGGAGCAGCTTCTGCACCAGCAGCGGCGCCGGCGTCGGCACCAGCTTCTGCACCGGCTTCGGCACCGGCTTCAGCGCCAGCATCCATACCGGCTTCCATGCCAGCTTCAGCGCCTTCAGCAGCCGGAGCTTCCATGGTTTCAGCAGGAACTTCAGTGGTTTCTTCAGCAGGAGCTTCAGCAGCTTCTTCAGGAGTGCAGGCTGCGAGAGCCAGAAGGCTAGCGGCGGCGAAAACCGGGCTCAGCTTGAAAATGGACTTCATGGTACTTTTCCCCTTCGTTGCGGAAACAAGAGCCCGCGTTGTATCGACACCCTAGGGACTCTGGCAAGACATATTTCTTGCACTCGCGCTGGCAAGGACACGCACGCGGCCTGACCCTACCCCCGCACCCTTGGGAACCGTGCCTATAGCCGAGTTACGAAACGCGGAAAAGCGAATAAAACAACACCGCCGGATGCGTCTTCTTCTGGCACCAGCCAGTCTCAATATCGCTTCAGCCAAGCAGCGACAGAAAATCCATACGGATATGAGGCGGCCAGATGGTAGCCATTTTTCCGATCTTTTACAGACGCTTAAGACAGTAGCGAAATCGCGATGGGATTCGGTTCGCCGCGATGGCCTGACCGTGGCACCCTCTTTTCCCGATGCTCGGCCGCTCGGCAGCTGCTCGCGATACGAAAGCGCACAAACCGACCCGAATCGATTTGCGTTGGATCGTTCTGGCAGCGAGGGCCCGGTACCCTGCTTAATCGCAGCGCTGCTGCCGGTTGACCTCCAAATGCCATCCGTGCGACCGCGTCACGCAATCGCAACCGAACGACAGAAAGCCCCCCGCATGCCCCATCGCGCCATCAATGGAAAACCGGTCAACCCCATCGGCCTGGGATGCATGTCGCTCAGCTGGGGTTATGGCGCGCTGCCAGAACGCAAGACCGCGATCGCGCTGCTCAACCGTGCACTAGACCTGGGCTATAACCACCTCGACACCGCCAACATCTATGGTCTGGGCCATAACGAGACCCTGATGGGCGAAGCTCTCAAGGGCAGGCGGAACGAGTTCTTCCTGGCGACCAAGATGGGCATCGTCATCGAGGGCGAGAAGCGCGGGATCGATTGCAGCCCGGCAAGCATCCGCCGCTGCATCGATGAATCGCTGACCCGGTTGCAGACCGACCATGTCGACCTTTATTATATGCACCGGCGTGATCGCACCGTGCCGATCGAGGAATCGGTCGGTGCGATGGCCGAGCTGGTCAAGGAGGGCAAGATCGGCAGTATAGGCCTGTCAGAGATGTCGGCAGACACGCTGCGCCGCGCGGCTGCAGTCCATCCCATCGCCGCGATGCAGACCGAATATTCGCCCTGGACCCGCGAACCCGAGATCGCGGTGCTCGATGCCTGCCGCGAACTGGGCACGACCTTCGTCGCCTTCTCGCCGGTTGCGCGCGGGGTTCTGGCCAATGGCGTTCGCGATGTGGCAGCGCTGGCCGACAACGACCTGCGCCGCACGATGCCGCGCTTCAATGGAGACAACTGGCCCGCCAACCGCGCGCTGGTCGATGCGTTCTGCACGATCGCTGCAGACTGCGGCGTCACACCCGCACAGCTCTCGCTCGCCTGGGTGCTGTCGCGCGGCGATCACATCGTTGCGATTCCCGGAACCGCTTCGATCGGTCATATGGAAGAGAATTTCGCACAGGCCGACTGGACCATCCCGGCGGATGTCGCGGCACGCATCGACGCGCTGATCAACCAGCACACCGTCGCCGGCCCACGCTATGGCGAGGCTATGCAGCGGACGATCGACACCGAGGTGTTTGGCGATGGATGGATTGATGGCTGACATCGCGCGCGAAACACAGTCGCAGCGATGGAAAGAATTGGTCGGGACGAGAGGATTCGAACCTCCGACCCCCACACCCCCAGTGTGATGCGCTACCAGGCTGCGCTACGTCCCGACCGGCAATCGCCGCGAGGCGGCTGATTGGAGGTGCGCCTATATGGTGGTCGGTCGCGCTTGGCAAGCCCGTCGTGCATCGCTGTGCCGCATGGCGGGGTACAGGTCATCGCCAATTGCCATCGCCAGCCGATGGTGATAGGCGCGCCCATCGCTGCGACCGGGTTTTTGTGCCGGTTCGCTCTTGTGCTTTTTCAGACATTCGGAATTTATCGTCATGGATTCGACACTTCTGCTCGCATTGGCTGCAGCTGCTCCCGGCGGGGCTCCGGCCTGGACTCAGCTTTTGATGTTCGTGCCGCTGCTGCTGATCTTCTATTTTCTGATCATCCGGCCGCAACAGCGCCAGATGAAGGCGCACAAGGCCAAGATCGACGCGGTCAAGCGCGGCGATCAGGTGATCACCGGTGGCGGTCTGGTCGGCAAGGTGACCAAGGTCGATGATGTTTATGTCGAGCTCGATCTGGGCGGTGCCAAGGTGCGCGCGGTCAAGACAACGCTGAGCGATGTCGTCCAGCCCGGCGGCGCACCCGCCAACGATTGACCTATCGCCTTGCCGCGTGCGAGCCCGTTGAATATACGGCGCTCACATCCGGTCCGCGTTTCCCTTGCCCGCACCAATGCGTCGCATGAGCCAGCACTGCCAAGGAAGCCTTGAGAATGCTTGATTTTCCGCGCTGGAAAACGATCTCGATCAGTCTGATACTCGCCTTGGGCGTGCTGCTGGCGATCCCCAGCCTGCTGCCTGCCGGTGCGGCGCAATATTATCCCTCGTTCCTTCCACAGGCCCAGGTCAATCTGGGACTGGACCTTCAGGGCGGCAGCCATATCCTGTTGGAGGGCGATCCTGTCGATGTAGCGGCGCAGCGGCTGCAGAACATGGAAGAGACCGTGCGCGGTGCCATGCGTGCCGCCACTCCGCGGATCGGCATTGGCGACATATCACGCGAGGGCGGCAGGTTGTCGTTCCTGGTGCGCGATGTCTCGCAAGTCGATGCCGCCCGCGAGGCCATTCTGCCATTGACCACCGGCGCAGGGCTGACCGGCCAGCGCGACTGGGATATCGAGGTTCGCGACACCAGCCGGATCGTGCTGACCCCCACCGAGGCGGGCCTCACCGAAGCGCTCGACCAGGCCATGGAAACCGCAACCGAAGTGGTGCGCAAGCGCATCGATGAACTCGGAACGCGCGAGCCCACGATCATCCGCCAGGGCGACAACCGCATCGTGGTGCAGGTGCCCGGTCTTGACGACCCCGAAGCCCTGAAGGAACTGCTCGGCCAGACAGCAGAGCTCGAGTTCAAGCTGGTCGATCTGAACGCCAGCCCCGAGGATATCGCCGCTGGACGTGCGCCGGTGGGCAGCGAAATCGTGCCTTATCCCACCAACCCCGCTGGCGGCACGGCGATCGCCGTACGTCGTCTGGGTGGTATCCGCGGCGACAAGCTGACCAATGCGCAGCAAAGCTTCGATCAGCAGACCAACGAGCCTGTCGTCTCGATCACCTTCGACCGCGAAGGCGGCGCGCGTTTTGCCCGGCTGACGCAGGAGAATGTCAACAAGCCGTTCGCGATGATCCTGGATGGCGAAGTGCTCTCGGCCCCCAATATCAACGAGCCGATTCTGGGCGGAACCGCCCAGATCTCCGGCAGCTTTACAACGGAAACCGCAAACCAGCTCGCGATCGCGCTGCGCTCGGGCGCGCTGCCGATCGAGCTCAAGGTGGTCGAGGAACGCTCGGTCGGGCCCGACCTTGGTGCCGAATCGATTCAGCTGGGTCTGCTTGCGGGCGCGGTTGGCACGATCGCCGTGCTGGCCTTCATGATCCTGACCTATGGCCGGTTTGGGGTTTACGCCAATATCGCTCTGGTGCTCAACATCCTGCTGATCCTGGGCGTCATGGCGCTGATGAATGCAACGCTGACATTGCCAGGTATTGCAGGGTTCGTCCTCACCATCGGTGCTGCGGTCGATGCCAACGTGCTGATCAATGAACGCATTCGAGAAGAACGCAAGAACGGCAGGCGCATCATCCAGGCGATCGAGGTCGGCTATACCGAAGCGTCGCGTGCCATTTTCGATGCCAACATCACCAATGTGATCGCGGCGGTGCTGTTGTTCCTGTTCGGCTCCGGGCCGGTTCGCGGCTTTGCGGTGGTGCTGATGATCGGCATCGTCACGTCGGTGTGGACTGCGGTGTATGTAACGCGCATGTTCGTCGCCATCTGGCTGAAGCGCGAACGTCCGCGCGAACTCGTAATTTAACAAGGCTTGATCCCATGAAGCTCCTCAAGCTCGTCCCGGACAACACCAATTTCCGCTTTCTGCGCTGGCGCAAGCTGGCCATGACGATCAGCCTGCTGACGATTATCGCGTCGATCGTTCTGGTCGGTGTGCGTGGTCTGAACCTTGGTGTCGATTTTGTCGGTGGCCAGATGATCCAGGTCACCTTCGATGAGGTCGAAGAGGCTCCGGTTGCGCAGCTGCGCTCCGATATCCAGGCGTTGAACCTGGGCGAATCGACCATCCAGCGCTTTGGCCAGCCCAATCAGGTTTCGGTGCGCATGCGGCTGGACGGCGACAATGCCGAAGAGGTCAACGCGGTGACGAGCCGGGTGACGCAGATGATCACCACGCAATACGCCGAGCAGGGCGCGCGGATCGACGGCGTGGATTCTGTATCGGGCAAGGTTTCAGGCGAGCTGCTATCGACCGGGGTTTATTCGCTGGTGTTCGCGATGATCGCCATCGCCATCTACATCTGGTTCCGGTTCGAATGGCAGTTCGGCGTCGCCGCGCTGTTCGCGCTGTTCCACGATGTCACGCTGACCTTCGGCTTTTTCGCGCTGACCCAGCTTGAATTCAATCTCAATATCGTGGCGGCCCTGCTCACCATCATCGGCTACTCGCTCAACGATACCATCGTCGTGTTTGACCGCGTGCGCGAGAACCTGCGCAAATACCGCAAGATGGACATGATTGCGCTGCTCGACCTTTCGACCAACGAGACGCTGGCGCGCACGATCATGACCACGCTGACCATGCTGATCGCGCTGATGGCGCTGCTGCTGATCGGCCCTGGCGTGATCTTCGGCTTTACTGCCGCTATGACCCTGGGCCTCTTCGTCGGCTCCTATTCGTCGGTCTATATGGCCAACCCCATCCTCGTGTGGCTGGGCGTGGGCGCGCACAGCTTTGTTCCGCATATGAGCGATGCCGACCGGGCCGAGGCCAAGCTGAAAGAGGGCATCGGCGGCGCCAAGCCTTGACAGGCCGTTGAGACATGGCTGAATTCAATCAGGACCCGCGCGCATCCGGCCCGGTGATCACCGGGTTCACCGCGCATGGCTTCAAGCTGGATGGCGACAATCTGGGTCCGCGCCGGGTGGAATCGAGCCTGGTGCTCACCCCCGTTTCGGCCATGCCCTGGAATGCGCCCGCCATCGATGCACTCGATATCGCGGCATTCGATCAGGTGCTGGCGATGTCTCCACCGCCTGAATTCATGCTGCTGGGAACCGGCCCCGGGCTGGCGCATCCGCCCCGGGCGCTCATCCGTGCCATGGAAGCGCACGGCATCGGTGTCGAAGTGATGGACAGCCGCGCCGCGGCCCGCGCCTGGGGCATCCTTCGATCAGAAGACCGCTGGATTGCAGCGGCGATCATGGGGCTCTGATCAGCCGCGAGGCCTTTCGTTCAGGCTGATGATCGGCGCCGTGCCCAAGGTGTCGTTCTGATCTGACAACCGAGAGTTTGGGCGTCGGCAGCAAGGTGCACTTCCTCGCCGTCGCGCCGAGCGCTCCGCAGATTACCGAACCATAATTTGACCAAGCCAGCCGCGGCTTGCTGTTGTGTGCCCCTGTCTGAATCAGGGGGGAGATCACGACATCATGGCCCATCGGCACTCTCTTGCCGCCATCGTGGCTTGCGCTGCGGTTCTGAGCGGATGCACCAGCCTGAGCGGAGCGCAACGGCCGGTGCTGGCGCCCTCCGATAGCGTCGCTGCGGCGCAGCAGTTCAAGCCTGAGGTTTCGATCCGCAGTTTCTATGCCAGCGCCAACAGCGCGCGACTTGACCTGTCCCCCATGGATTACCGCAATCTGGTCATCGCGCTGTACCTTGAAGCGATAGATGCCCGCTTTGCCGAGTTTCGCGCGCAGGCAGGGTCCGAAAGCCGGGCTTCGGGACTTGCCTTCGATATCGCCCTGCTGGGCCTTACCGGGGCCGCCGCTGTGGCCGAGGCGGACGAGGTCAATCCCTTCGCCACCGCAGCCGCCGCCTTTTTGGGCGCGCGCAGCGCGTTCGACAAGAACCTGTTCTATGACCGCACCTTGCCTGCGATGTTCGCAACAATGGAGGCCGAACGCGCGCGGGTTCGCACCGATATCGTCCGCGCGATGAAGAAGGATCACAAGACCTATCCCCTGCCGTTGGCCTTCGGCGATCTCGCCGCCTATCAGCGCGCCGGATCGTTCGAATATGCGATCGCCCAGGTGGTCAACCGCGCGGTCGAAGCCCAGACCGAGAATGAAGCCATTCTTGCCAATGCATTGACCGCCTGTACCTTTGCCGAAGATATGGAGGCCTCGACCGAGACGCTGGCAGAACTGCTGCAGGACGAAAAGGACGCAACCGTGCGTGCCCGTCGCATCGCGCTTGCCGCGCAGGAATTCGGAACGCCCGAAGGCGCGACCCCGGACGAGACGCTGCGCAACATCGGCATCGCGCTGGATACCAATTACTGCCGCGCAAAAGATCGCGAAGCCAAGGTTCTCGATATCCAGACCAAGATACAGGCAATGGAGGCAACACCGTGAGCGAAGACAGGAAATATCCGCCAACCTATACGCTGGCGCAATTGCAGACTGCACTGCGCACCGATGAAGCGTGGTGGGGGGCAATCACCGCGATCCGCGCCATCGGCGACTATACCGTGGTGACATTCGTACGGCCACGGCCCGCCAAAAGACCGGTCACGCTGCTGCCGATGATCGGCAATGCTGCCCCGCCCCCACCCGAAGGAACAGCGCTGGTCGTAACGGGGGAAGCGATGATCAAGTCGGTCTCGATGAAAATAGCGGCGTTTCGCAAAGGTTGACCGTTCCGCAGCCCTTGCCCGCTTTGGCTGGATGGGTAGCGCTTTTGGGACATTGCACATCTTCCAGCCCCGTGGCCTATTGTCATTCTCGATCTGGCTGATGGGTTTTCCTTGTTTGGAGGATAGGCAACCGTGCCCTAGCTTGGCATCCTAAAAACAATCAGGAGACAGGCAATGGACATGAAGACGAGTGGTATGGGCGGCAGCTGCCCATTTTCCGGAAGCGATGGCGGTGTTCGCTCGCTACTCGGGCGGACCAACCGCGATTGGTGGCCCGATTCCCTCCAACTTGATATTCTGACGCAGAACGGCACTTCGCCCGACCCGATGGGGCCGGACTATGACTATGCCGAAGCGTTCAAGAAGCTCGATTACGCGGCGTTGAAGGCCGACCTCAAGGCGCTGATGACCGACTCGCAGCCCTGGTGGCCGGCGGACTACGGACACTACGGACCGTTCTTCATCCGTATGGCATGGCACTCGGCGGGGACCTATCGCACCGCCGACGGGCGCGGCGGGTCGAGCAGCGGGCAGCAGCGCTTTGCCCCGCTCAACAGCTGGCCCGATAACGGCAATCTCGACAAGGCGCGCCGCCTGTTGTGGCCGATCAAGCGGAAATACGGCAAGCACATCAGCTGGGCCGATCTGTTCATCCTCACCGGCAATGTCGCGATCGAATCGATGGGCGGCCCGGTGTTCGGCTTTGGCGGCGGCCGCAAGGACGTGTTCGAGCCCGAGCGCGATGTCTATTGGGGCACCGAGGAAGCCTGGGTCGACAATGGCGCCGAAACCCGCATCCAGCCCGACAAGGGATGGGAGCTGGAAAACCCGCTCGCCGCGATCCAGATGGGGCTGATCTACGTCAATCCCGAAGGCCCCGGCGGCAACCCCGATCCTTTGCAGTCGGCACGCGACATGCGGCTGACCTTCGAGCGGATGGCGATGAACGACGAGGAAACCGTTGCACTGACGGCTGGCGGCCATGCCTTTGGCAAGTCGCACGGCGCGGTGCCTGCCGATCAGCTGAGCGGTGCCCCCGAGTCCGAGGCGATGGAACTGATGGGCTTTGGCTGGGCGACCGACGCCGAGCAGATCGAGCAGGGACATATCACCACATCGGGCATCGAAGGCGCCTGGACGCCCAACCCTACGGCCTGGGGCGGCGACTATTTCCGGCTGCTGTTCAAGTATGACTTCGAGCTGGTGCGCAGCCCGGCAGGCGCGCAGCAGTGGCAGCCGATCAATCCCGATCCCGAGGACATGGCCCCCGATGCACGCGACCCTTCCAAGAAGGTGCCGACGATGATGACCACCGCCGACATGGCGCTGAAGATGGACCCGGAATATCGCAAGATCTCCGAACGCTTCCGCGACGACCAGGCGGCGCTCGATGATGCCTTTGCCCGCGCATGGTTCAAGCTGACCCACCGCGACATGGGTCCCAAGGTCCGTTACCTCGGCCCCGAGGTTCCGGCCGAGGACCTGATCTGGCAGGATATCGTGCCCGCAGGTACGACGCCGTCGCAGTCCGACGTCGATAGCTTCAAGTCGGCGATCCTGGCCAGCGGACACAGTGTCAGCGAGCTGGTCAAGGCGGCCTGGGCCTCGGCCTCGACCTATCGCCGTTCGGACCATCGCGGCGGTGCCAATGGCGCGCGCGTCCGGCTTGCGCCGCAAAAAGACTGGGCGGTCAACGATCCGGCCGAGCTGGCGGCGGTGCTGGCGACCATCGAGCGCTTGCGTGGGTCTTTGTCGGTAGCCGACGCGATCGTGCTGGCGGGAACCGCAGCGGTCGAAAAGGCTGCGCGTGATGCCGGGTTCGATGTCACCGTGCCGTTCACCGGGGGCCGAGGCGATGCCACCGACGCGCAGACCGATGCCGCAAGCTTCGAGCCGCTCGAGCCGCGTGCCGATGCGTTCCGCAACTATCTGGCAACCCGGCAGAGCGTGAAGACCGAGGCACTGATGCTCGACCGCGCGCATCTGCTCGGCCTCTCGATCCCGCAGATGGCGGTGCTGGTCGCGGGCCTGCGCGTACTGGGTGCCAATGCCGGCAACTCAAGCCACGGCGTGCTCACCGATCGTCCAGGCCAGTTGACCAACGACTTCTTCGTCAACCTGCTCGATATGGGCACGGCGTGGAAGGTGGTGGACACCAGCAGCGACGAGGAGTTCGTCGGAACCGATCGTGCCACCGGCGAGCAGCGCTGGACCGCGACGCGGACCGATCTGGTGTTCGGATCGAACTCGCAGCTGCGGTCGGTCTCTGAGGTCTATGCCGAGCGTGGCAACGAGGCGAAGTTCGTGTCCGACTTCATCGCCGCATGGACCCAGGTGATGAACGCCGACAGGTTCGACATCGCCTGACCGGCTCAAAAGAGCGCCAAGACAAGAACCCCGGGCGGCAACGTCCGGGGTTTTTGCGTGGCCGCCTAGCCGATCCGGGCGAAACCCGCAGCGCCGTGCGGGACACGCGCGGACGGCTCGGCACTGACAGGCGTCTGCAGGGCCTGATGCAGCGCGGCAGCCGGATCATCCTTGCCCCCCATCATGGCCTCCATCGTCCGCAGGCACAGAGCCACCGTGTCGTCAGCCAGCGTGTAGAACACCTGCTTGGCCGCACGGCGGGTTCGGACCAATTCGGCGCGGCGCAGTTCGGCGAGCTGCTGGCTGAGCGCGGGTTGACCGATCGCGGTTGCGGCATCGATCTGCCCGACGGTCTTTTCCCCCGCCAACAGGCTCGAGAGGATCATCAACCGTTGCGGCTGGGCATAGGCGCGCAGTTTTTCGGTCATCGCCTCAGCCAGCGCGCGGCTTTGATAGATCGCGGTCATGATGCTGCGACCTTGCGGCAGAACCAGTCGGCTGCAGCCCCATCGGGCATCGCTTCAGGGTCGGGAGCCTGCAGCAGATCATCGCCAGGTTGCCAACCTTCCGGCGTCATCACCGATCCATCATCCGCGCGCTGCAATGCTGCCAGCAACCGCAGCATCTCGGCCACCGATCGGCCGACATTGTGCGGATAGGTCGTGATCGCGCGGACTATCCCCTGCGGATCAATGAAATAGGTGCACCGCATCGCCGCACTGCTCTCGGCCAGCTCATCGATCATGCCGTACGCGTGACCGATCGCCATCGACGGGTCTTCAACCACGGGAAAGCTGATGGTGACGCCGAAGCTTTCGCGGATCGCGTGCAGCCAGGCGTGGTGCGCGTACAGGCTATCGACCGACAGCCCCAGCAGCGCACAGTCCATCGCCCGGAACTGGTCCGCTGCGCGCTCCATGCCGATGAACTCGGTGGTGCAGACTGGGGTGAAATCCGCCGGGTGCGAGAAGAACACCAGCCAATGCCCACGATAGTCTCGCAACGACTTTTCCCCTTGGGTCGTACGTGCGGTGAAATCGGGTGCGGGATCGCCGATCCGGATCGCGCGCGCCGGGAGGCGGGTGGAGCTTTCATACAGGTTCATGTCGTGCGCCATCTCACATCTGTGGGGACCAAATCAATTGGCTTGACGGCCCCCTCTTACTTAATTACATAATTCCTGTAAATATGAATTTAAAGAGGATTCCCCATGTCCGACTCCGTCCTTGCAACCGCTTCCGCCCAGATTGCCAACGCCCAGCACGGCGTGCCCGTCATCAAGGCGTTCTTCGACACGGCCACCAACACGGTGTCCTATGTCGTCCACGATCCCGAATCCCTCCGCGGAGCGATCATAGACAGCGTGCTGGACTATGATCCCGCATCGGGTCGCACCTCCTTCTCTTCGGCAGATACGATCATCGATTATGTCGGGGAGAAGGAGCTTGCGATCGACTGGATGCTCGAAACGCACGCGCATGCCGATCACCTCTCGGCCGCACCGTATCTGCAGCAGCGCCTGGGCGGACAGATCGCCATCGGCGCATCGATCACCCTGGTGCAGAACGTGTTCGGCAAACTGTTCAATGCCGGCACCGAGTTTGAGCGCGATGGCAGCGATTTCGACGTGCTGTTCCACGATGGCGATCACTTCAAGATCGGCAATCTCGACGTGACCGTGATGCATGTTCCCGGCCATACGCCTGCCGATATCGCCTATGTCATCGGCGATGCGGTGTTCCTGGGCGATACCATGTTCATGCCCGATTACGGCACCGCGCGCGCCGATTTCCCCGGGGGCGATGCGCGCACCCTGTTTCGCTCGCTCCGCCGCATTCTCGAGCTTCCGGCGGATACCCGGCTGTTCATGTGCCACGATTACCTGCCCGAAGGCCGCGAGCACTTCGTCTGGGAGACGACGGTGGCCGACCAGCGCGCGCACAATGTCCATGCGCATGACGGCATCACCGAAGACGAGTTCGTCGCAATGCGCGAGAAGCGCGATGCGGGGCTCGATATGCCCAAGCTGATCCTGCCGTCGATCCAGGTCAACATGCGTGCAGGCCATCTGCCCGAGCCCGAAGATAACGGCGTGCGGTATCTCAAGATTCCGCTCAACGCACTGTGACGACGACAGCGCTGATGCTTCCGGGTTTTCCTGATGCGATGCCGCTGCAGGGGCTGGCTGGCGGGCTGATGATCGGTCTGTCCGCCGCGATCATGCTGCTGGCGCTGGGGCGTATCGCAGGCGTCAGCGGGCTTGCCGCGCGCGCGACCGGGCTTTCGGCCAGCGGCGCACCGCGCGGCATCGCGATCGCGTTCATACTCGGCCTGCCGCTAGGTGCGCTATTGATCAGCGTTATCAGCGACGGCGTGCAAACGACTTTCCCGATCAGCCCCTGGCCGCTCATCATCGGGGGGCTGCTGGTCGGCTTCGGCACCCGGCTGGGGTCGGGCTGCACCAGCGGGCACGGCGTGTGCGGCATGTCGCGCCTCTCGCCGCGCTCGCTGTTTGCCACCGCGATGTTCATGGCCAGCGGGTTCGTGACGGTCGGGTTGCTGCGGATGGGAGGATGGTTGTGAAACAGACTGCAATTGCCTTGGCCGCCGGGCTTATCTTTGGCGCGGGGCTCGCCGTTTCAGGAATGGCCGATCCGCAGCGGGTGCAGGCGTTCCTCGATCTGTTCGGCGCATGGGACCCGACGCTGGCCTTCGTGATGGGCGGCGCGATGATCCCGATGGCCATTGCCTGGCGCATCCAGCGGCGGATGGCAACGCCTGCTGCCGCTGGAAAATTCGAACTGCCCGGTACCACCGGTATTGACCGCAGGCTGGCAATCGGCGCGCTGATCTTTGGTGCAGGTTGGGGCATCGGCGGACTGTGCCCCGGCCCCGCCATCGCCGATCTCGCCATCGCGCCAGCGCCTGCCGCGATGTTCATCGCCGCGATGCTGGCGGGCATGGTGGTCCACAAGTTCGCATTTCGATAACGATACTCCGCCAATGCGCGGGACGGGAGAGACCTATGCAGATCACCAGACTGACCGACCGCATCAGCGTCTCACCGCAGATCGCCCCGCACGATATCGCTGAACTTGCCAGGCTCGGCTTCCGCGCGATCATCTGCAACCGGCCCGATGACGAGGAGACCGGCCAGGTCTCTGAGGCGACCATATGCGAAGAGGCGACACGGCACGGACTGGCCTTTGCCTATGTGCCCGCCGTGTCGGGCGCGATCACCGCCGCCGATGCCGAGGCGATGGCCAATGCGCTCGCCACCCTGCCCGCTCCGGTCCTGGCCTATTGCCGCTCGGGCGCGCGCTCGACCAAGTTGCATGAAATGGCCCGGGGCAGTGCAGAGCCGTTATCGTCGCTTGAGCACCACCCCTCTGCCAGAACCTTCGACGTCGTGATCGTCGGCGGCGGCAGCGCAGGTATCGCGACTGCCGCCAGCCTGCTCAAGCGCAACGCGAAGCTCAGCATTGCGATCATCGAGCCGTCCGAAGTGCATTATTACCAGCCCGGCTGGACGATGGTCGGCGGCGGCATTTTCGACGCCCCATTCACCCGCCGCTCGCAGGCGTCGGTGATGCCCGATGGCGTCGAATGGATCCGCGCATCGGCCAGCGGCTTTGCTCCGGAGGACGACCGCGTCATCCTGACCGATGGCAGCGACGTGCACTATCGCGTGCTGGTCGCCTGCCCCGGGATCAAGCTCGATTGGCATGCCATCCCCGGCCTGCCCGATACGTTGGGAAGCAACGGCGTGACCTCCAATTACCGCTATGACCTTGCGCCCTATACCCTCCAGCTGGTCGATGGGCTGCGCGGGGGACGCGCATTGTTCACCCAGCCGCCGATGCCGATCAAATGTGCGGGCGCACCGCAAAAGGCGATGTATCTCTCCTGCACCCGCTGGGAGAAATCGGGTATGTTGCCCAATATCGACGTGCAGTTCCACACTGCAGGCGCGGTGCTGTTTGGCGTGCCCGCCTATGTCCCTGCGCTGATGGAATATGTCGAGCGTTACAATGCGCACCTCAATTTCGAATCGAAGCTGGTCGCGGTCGATGGCGCTGGCGGATTCGCTACCTTCGAGCAAAAGCGGGGCGATACCGTGACCCGCGTCGAGGAGCGCTTCGACATGATCCATGTCGTGCCGCCGCAGACCGCGCCAGATTTCGTTCGCTCCAGTCCGCTCGCGGCGGCATCGGGATTTATCGAGGTCGATAAGGCGACACTGCGCCATGCCCGCTACGCCAATGTTTTCGCGCTGGGCGATGCCTGCTCAGCATCGAATGCCAAGACCATGGCCGCCGCGCGCAAGCAGGCGCCGGTGGTCGCGGTCAACGTGCTCGCCGCGCTCGAAGGCAAGCCGCCGGTCGCCGATTATGACGGCTACGGCAGCTGCCCGCTGACCGTGGAGTCGGGCAAGATCGTGCTCGCCGAATTCGGCTATGGTGGAAAGTTGCTCCCCAGCTTCCCCACATGGCTGATCGACGGGACCAGGCCCTCGCGGCTGTCGTGGCTGCTTAAGGATACCATCCTGCCGCCGATCTATTGGCACGGGATGCTCAAGGGCCGCGAATGGATGGTCAAACCGCATATGATCGGCGCCTGATCCATGGCGCTTGCCCGCTATCTGCCGGTGCTCGAATGGGGCCGGGGCTATAACCGCACTGTCCTGACCAACGATCTGGTTGCAGCAGCCATCGTCACGATCATGCTGATCCCGCAAAGCCTCGCTTATGCGATGCTCGCAGGACTGCCGCCCGAAATCGGGCTCTATGCCTCGATCCTGCCGATCGTCGCTTATGCCCTTTTCGGCACCAGCCGCGCGCTGGCGGTGGGCCCGGTCGCGGTGATCTCGTTGATGACACTGACCGCCGCCAGCGCCGTCGCCCCACCGGGTAGTGCGCAGTTCATCGCAGCGGCATTGGTGCTGGCATTCATGTCCGGGACGATGCTCATTGCGATGGGAGTGCTGCGGCTGGGGTTTCTCGCCAACCTGCTGTCGCACCCGGTGGTGTCGGGGTTTATCACCGCTTCGGGGCTGATCATCGCCACCAGCCAGTTGAAGTCGATCCTTGGGGTGAAGGCCAGCGGCGAGGCGATGCCCGAGCTGGTGACGACGCTGATCGCCAACCTTAACGCCACCAACATGCCGACATTGATCATAGGCGTTGTCTCGACCGCGTTCCTGTTCTGGGTGCGCAAGGGGCTGAAACCGATGCTGATCAGGCTGGGGCTGAAAGCCCGCACCGCTGACCTCACCGCCAAGGCCGGGCCGATCGCCGCGGTCGCGGTGTCTACGCTGGCGGTGGTATTGCTCGATCTCGAGGCGCAGGGCGTGCGGGTCGTCGGTCAGATACCGCAAAGCCTGCCGCCGTTCACGGTCCCGTTGTTTGATGCGGCGCTCTGGCAGCAGCTGGCGATCCCGGCATTGCTGCTCAGCGTCATCGGCTTTGTCGAGAGCGTCTCGGTGGCGCAGACACTGGCCGCCAAGAAGCGCCAGCGGATCAACCCGGACCAGGAATTGATCGGGCTGGGTGCGGCCAATGTCGCAGCCTCGTTCACCGGCGGCTATCCGGTCACCGGCGGCTTCGCACGCTCGGTGGTCAACTTCGATGCGGGCGCAGAGACCCCCGCAGCAGGCGCGTTCACCGCCGTTGGGATTGCCATCGCCGCGCTGTTCCTCACCCCGTTACTCGCCTCGCTGCCGATCGCAACGCTAGCGGCTACGATCATCGTTGCGGTGCTTAGCCTGGTCGACTTGAAAACACCGCGACATATCTGGCGCTATTCCAAGCCAGACTTCGCCGCGATGGCGGTGACGGTGCTGGTCACCTTGCTGGCGGGCGTGGAACCCGGCGTGATCGCGGGCGTCGGCCTTTCGCTGGCGTTGTTCCTGTGGCGCGCTTCGCGCCCGCATGCGGCGATCGTGGGGCGGGTGCCCGAGACCGAACACTTCCGCAACGTCAAGCGCCACAACGTGCTCACCGATCCGCGCATCCTGACGATCCGCATCGACGAGAGCCTGACCTATCTCAACGCGCGCTGGCTCGAGGAGTTCGTGCTCGAGCAGGTCGCCGAACATCCCCGGCTGCGTCACCTCATCCTGATGTGTTCGGCGGTCAACGGCATCGATGCGTCCGCGCTGGAGAGCCTTGAGGCGATCAATCACCGGCTTGCCGATGCCGGCGTCAAGCTGCACCTGTCCGAGGTCAAGGGGCCGGTGATGGACGCGCTCGAACGCAGCCATCTGGTTGCTGACCTGACCGGGAAAATCTGGCTGTCGCAAAACAAAGCATTTGCAGCGCTGCTGGTGGCTGCAGAAGATGAGGACGTGCCGCGCGTGCGAGATGATCCGTGGGCGGCCAGAGGGCTGATCTGACCTGCACCTCACACGAAAACGGCGGCGAACCTTTCGGTTCACCGCCGTCCGTCGACCTTCGAAGGGGAAGGTTTACTGGTTCGGGACAGTACCCGGCTGGTTCGTGACAGTGCCCGGCGTCACAACGCCAGCTTCACTGTCGATCTGGTTAGCACGTGCTTCACCAGCATCTTCCACGGCGTCAGCCTGCGCATCGAGCGCGTCTTCCTGCGCGTCGGTCGGGGCACGGTCAGCCATGTCTTCCAGAACTTCAGCTTCGGCTTCAGCCTGGTTCTCGACCCGTTCGGCTTCTTCGCTCTGACAAGCGCCGAGGCTGATGAGACCAACTGCGGCGATGCCGGTAAGAATCTGTTTACGCATAATTTGCTCCACTACCCTGTTTCATGCTCAATGCATGGACGAGTTTACGGGCGACGCCCGAGATGGTTGCAACGGTCCGCTCCTTTTTTTGCGATCCCTTGCAGGCCCGGAGATATCCACCCCAACAGGCTCGCCCTAGCCAAAGCCCGCCAAAGCTGCTTTAGAGCATGACCGATTTTGGGGTTGGAACAGTTCATTGACATCAGTGCCGCCGCCTCATGAGCCTCTGCGTCCGGATGCAATATCCGGCAGGCAGCAGGCTGTGCCGGCCGGTGAGCCGCTTGATGCAACCGCCAAGCCCGACGGTGATATCGCCAAGCTCGCAAAGGGCGGGCGCACCAACTTTTTCGGCTTTCTGCTCAGGCTCGCAGCCCGGCTGCCCTTCCTGTTCATCGCCGGACGGCTGTACGGCGCGGAATCGCTCGGTCGGTTTGCCTATGCGATCCTGGTGGTGGAGTTTGCCGCCCAACTCGCCACGCTGGGGCTGAAGCGTGGTCTGGCTGCGCAGCTGGCGCGGACATCGCGGCCGCATGCGCAGGTCGTGGCCGATGGGCTGCTGGTCAGCTTTGTCGCATCGGCGGCGGCGGCCACGCTACTCATGATATTCCCCGAACTGATGTTCCCTAACAGCACCGCGGGCGAGATCGACAGGCTGCTGCCGCTGATCATCTTTGCCGTCGCAGGATCGGACATTGCGCTGGCGGCGCTGGCCTATCGCTTCGATATCGCCGCCACGGTGCGTGCGCGATCAGTGATCGAGCCGTGGACGATCAGCATCACCGCGTGGATTTTCTTTTATTGGACCCCGGCGAACGGCCTGATCCTGTCCTACATCGCATCGATGGTGGCAGCGTTCATCGCTTCGCTATGGCCGTTGCTGCGCAATTATGGCCTGCCTTTTGGCTGGCAGCCCCAGCCGATGAAGCTCGCCCGGATGGCGCGGCGCAACGCACCGCTTGCAGCAGCCGATGCGATCGAATGGGGTAGCCGGCGGCTCGATCTGGCGATCCTCGGGCTGTTTGCAGCGCCTGCGGTCGTCGGCATCTATTACATCGCGCAACAGGTCGCCAGCCTGCCGCAAAAGCTCAAGACCAGCTTCGATCCGATCCTGGGTCCGGTGATCACCCGTAATCTTCAGGAAGGAAAACTGACCGAGATCGCCCGTCAGGTCAGCCAGGTCGGCTTCTGGATCATCGCGGCACAAACCGGAGTCGCGCTGGCGCTGGGCATCCCTGGCGAAGGCGTGATGGGGCTGGTCGGCCCGAACTTCGTAGGCGGAACCGGCGCACTCGCCTTCCTGCTGGCCGCCGAAGTCGTCGCCGCGACCGCTGCAGTCAGCGAAGCAGCGTTGGTTTACGTCGCGCGGCACCGCAATCTGATGATCTCGCTTGCCATGCTCGCCCTGCAGGCGGTGTTGAGCGTGGTGCTGATCCTGTCCGCGCAGGCATTGGGCCTGCCGCCACTGTTTCAGGCGGCCAGTGTCGCGCTCGCTTTGGCACTCGCGCTGGGATTTGCCTCGATCGTCAAGGCGCGGCTGCTCTCGAAGCTGCTCGGCGCGCCGGTCAACGGCTGGCGCTGGGCGCTGGTCTGGGCCGCAGCGGTCGCATCTTTGGTCGGCTGGGGCTTTACCAAGCTGCCCGAATGGGCCGAACTCGCGATCGGTATCCCGGCGATCATGGTCGTCTATGGCTGGATCATCTGGCGCCGCGGATTCGGCCCCGAAGACCGGAAATTGTTCCGCAGCAACAAGGGCGAAAGCAAGGAAGACAATCAGGGCGGCGGGGATTGACCCCACCGCCCTGTTGGCAGCTTAGTTCCCCACGCCCATTTCGGTCAGCAGCCTCTGCGCGCCGTCAATCTTTTCCATTGTCCACAGCATGAAGCGGCTGTCGACATGGATGGTGCGGTTGATGGCGGCATCATAAGACCAGTCCGAGACCACGCCGTCGAGCGTTCCATCGAACGCCAGCCCGACGAACTCGCCGCGCGCGTTGAGCGTGGCCGAGCCCGAGTTGCCGTTGGTGATGTCGACGGTCGAGAGATAATTGACCGGAAGCGTGCCCAGCTTTGCGTCGGCGTAAGTGCCGAAATCGCGCGCCTTGAGTTTGGAGATCGCCGCATCAGGCGCATCGAACTCACCGCGCCCGGTCTGCTTGGCGACCAGCCCCTCGGCGGTGGTGAACGGCGTCCAGATCAGGCCATCACGCTGCTTGCCGGTGACCTTGCCATAGGTGAAACGCAGCGATCCGTTGGCATCGGGATACAGCGTGCGACCTTCCGCCTTTGCGAACGCCAGCTGGCCTGCCATCACCTGAGAGCGAGCCGCCTGCATGCGCCCGGCGCGTTCCTTGGCCTTGTCCTCGGCGGTCTTCAGCCCGGGATAGGCGGCAACGGCTAGCTGGATGAAGGGATCGGTCGATGCGTCGAATTCTGACGCAGGCTTGTCCATCCAAGCCAACCGCTGGGCGGTATCGCCAAGCTGCGTGTCCGCATACAGCCGGTCAACGCCGGTGCTTGCGATCTTCGCTTCGAGGGGGGCGTTGCGCTTGTCCGCCGAGACCTTGGCATATTCGCCCAGCGCTTGCTGGAACAGCACCTTGTCCACACCCGCATCGAAGCGCCGCTCGACCTGGGTCAGCCGTTCGCGGATCGAAAGCCGGTCGCGATCCTGGAACCCGGGCTCGCGCTGGGCATCAGGCTTTTCGCGCTCCATCGCCCAGCGATACAGCGTCTGTGCCGCGGTCAGCAGCTGCGCGCGGTTGAGCGTGGCGAGCCGCAGGCTGTCCACCCGGGCCTGGTTCGATTCGCTGACCAACGCATCGAGGTCTGCCAGCGCCTGGCCGTATTGTGCAGTGCGCGCAGGGTCCGCCGCAACCCAGGCGCGGAAGTCCGCATCGGCCTTGTCCTTGCGGCCCAGCAGATCGATCGCATCGGCGCCTGCGATCTCGCCCAGCAGCTTCTTTTTGTAATTGTCCGACCCCTTGAGGATCGAGGCGTATTTGATTTCGGCATCCTTGTTGCCGCCTACCGCCTTTTCGATCGCCGTCGAGTAATCCGCACGCAGCTGCTGGTCGATCGCATAGACCTGCTCAAAATTGTGACGCACTTCAGCGGCGGTCCAGTGCCGCTGGGTAACGCCGGGGAAGCCCGCGACCATGACGAAATCGCCGTCTTCGAGCGGCTTGTCGGCGATCTTAAGCCATGACTTGGGCTTGTAGGGCACGTTGCTCGCCGAATAAGGCGCCGAGGATCCATCGGGCGCGACATAGGCACGGTAGAAGCCGAAGTCGCCGGTGTGGCGGGGCCACTGCCAGTTGTCGGTCTCGCCGCCGAAATTGCCGATGCCGCCGGCGGGCGCATAGACCAGCCGGACGTCCTTGATCTCGAGCTGCTGCTGCAAGAAATAGGTCTGCCCGCCAAAATACGGCCGAACGTCGCAACGTCGGTTGGCCTGCTTTTCGCACGCCGCGATCAGGCTTTTGCGATTGGCCTCGAGCCGGTTGTAGCGATCCAGCCCGTCCAGCTTGCTGGTTACGCCTTTGGTCATCGCGGCGGTCACATCGCGCAGATCCTCGATCACATAGATCCGCGATCCGGGGGCGGCCTGCACCTCATCGGCATTGGTTTTGGCGAGGAAACCATCGGTCAGGTAATCCTGGCCAGGCTTGGAATTGTACTGGATCGATCCGTAGACGCAGTGATGGTTGGTCGCGACCAGCCCTTCGGGACTGACGAACGAGGCCGAACATCCACCCAGCGAGACGATGGCGTTCAAAGGTGCGGTGGTCAGGTCGCCAAGGTCAGCGGGCGAAATCTCGAGGCCGGCCTGCTTCAGCGTGTCGCCCAGCGCAGGGGTCTGCCCGGGAAGCCACATACCCTCTTCTGCGATAGCGGGCGCAGACAAAAACAACGCGGTGGTCGCAAGCAATAGCGGATGACGCATAAAAGAAAACACTCCGGAACAGGGCAATGACGCCAGATAGCCCGGCGGCCGGGTGTCAGCAAGCGTGCGGTATGAGGGATACCCAGCGGTGGGGGCCCTAATCGGCAGCGGTTGGCTGATAGGCTTCGAAGCGCCCGAGCGCGATGGATCCGGTTGCAATCCCGGACATGCCGCCTGCGAGCTGCACGATGTCCCCCGCGCACAGATACGCGCCTCTGAGCCGGGTGATCAGGACCTGGTGCTGCTGCAGTTGCCGCACCCCGTGCCTGGGCCGGTTCAGCAACCGTCTGCGCCCGGCCATCTTATACACGATGCCCACACCCTCTACGATCCGCGTCGATTGGACCCGTGATGCCATGATGCAATCGACCTCGGGCCGGACGGGTCCGACCGCGTCGTCGGCAACGGGCGGAACAAAGATCAGGCCGGTGGTTGCTGGGGCAGATGCAGATGCAGGTGCTGCCGTGCCCGCATCGCTCGCTGCTGCCGAAACCAGCACCATCGCCAATATTGCGGTCTGCAGGTAAGCCACCGTTGCGATACTCCTGCCCTTCAGCCTGTAGGTTTGAGGCCCCTGAGCGGAAAGCTGGTCGAGACTTTCCGCTCAGGGTGCCTCCGGTCCGTCGGGGCCGACCGGACCGGTGCAAACCAGCCTGGGGTTTGGCTGGCTTTGCCCGGAAGACGCCGCCGGCCTGGCAAACCCGCATCGGGGTGTCGCGCAAAATTCTTCATGATCTGCGAAACGGCGTACGGTTGCTTGCAGCCTGTGACGTCTGAGTGCATGGGCCAAGCCCAATTTCCTCTTTTGAAATTGTCAGAAATCCGATCCGATGTCTCGCCAAGGTCTCGAAGCCGTCCTGATTGCCGAACGTGAGCCGTTGCTGCGGTTCCTGCGCGCACGTGGCGCGGGCGATGCGGCGGAGGACGTTCTGCAGGACCTTTGGCTGCGGGTGTCCGCGCTCGATTCCGGCCCGATTGCCGATCCGCGCGGCTATCTGTTCCGCGCGGCGAACAACGTGATGCATGACCGCTACCGGTCTGCGCAGCGCGCACGCCAGCGCGATTCCGACTGGCTGGCGGTCCAGGGCGGCGCGGGCGAGGCCTCCGATGCGCCGCTTCCCGACAGGCACCTGATCGCACGCGCCGCGCTCGATGAGGCCGAAGCGATGCTCAGAGCCGAAGGCGAGCGCGTGCTGCAGATATTCCGGTTGTTCCGGATCGAGGGCATCGGCCAGCGCCAGATCGCGCAGGATCTGGGATTGAGCCTGAGCGCGGTCGAGAAGGATCTGCAAAAGGCCTATCGCGCGTTGATCCACTGGCGGGAGAAGCAGGATGCGGATTGACAACCGCCGTGACGTCTTTGCTTCAGGACGGACGATATGACGAGCACCGAAGACCTTATCCGCCAGCAGGCGATCGAATGGGCGCTATCGTCCCAGGAAGCCGATTTTGCCGGTTGGGACGGGCTTGTCCGCTGGCTCGAGGCCGATCCGCGTCATACCGATGCGTACGACCGGGCGATGGCAGCGGGCAACGTCATTCCCGATCTCGCCGCGATCGCTGCACCGGTTCTGCCGCAACCCGCCAATGACGAGGACCGCGCCGCACCGCGGTCGTCCAGCCGCCGCGGCTGGATGTATGGCGCAATCGCCGCGTCGGTGCTGGCGATCGTTGCGGTTCCCGTCTGGCAGATGCGGCCTCAGCCCTATGCGGTGGCGACTGCGATCGGGGAGACCGAGAGCATTCAACTCGCCGATGGCAGCCGCATCCTGCTCAACGGCGGTACACTGATAACGCTCGACCGGCGCGACATCCGCTTTGCCCGGCTCGAAAGCGGCGAAGCGCTGTTCGAGGTGCGCCACAATGCAAGCGATCCGTTCGTGGTGGAAACCGGCGATGTCCGGCTGGTCGATGCTGGAACCGCGTTCAACGTCATCCGGAATGACACTTCGCTTGATGTCGCGGTCTCCGAAGGGGTGGTGATCGTCAATCCCGAGCGTGAGAATGTCCAGCTGCCCGCCGGTCGCCGGGCACGGGTCGATAACGTCACCGACCAAGTGACGGTCTCGGCCATTCCAATCGATCAGGTGGGCAGCTGGCGCTCTGGCCAGCTGAGCTTTGCCGATACCCCGCTGGCTGATGTCGCCGCCGCGCTCGAGCGGGGCCTGGGCGCGCGGATTGCAGTTGCACCTGCAATCTCTGCGCGCCCTTTCAGCGGGGTCATCCAGATTCGGGGCCGCGGCGCGCAGGCCGTCGCATCGATCGCGCCGGTGCTGGGTACCCGCGCCGTCCGCCGCGGTGATGGCTGGGAGCTGATCGGCAGCGATGCGAACCCCTAGCCTCGCCCTGCTGGCGCTTCCCGTTGCGATGCTCGCCTCGCCGGTGCTGGCGCAGGCACCGGTGTCGATCGATATCGCCTCGGGCCGGCTGGATGCTGCGATCATCGCGCTGGGGCGCCAAGCAGGAATCACTATCGGCATCGGTGACCCGCGGCTCGGCGCGCACCGGGTGCGACGGCTGCGCGGACGGATGACCCCCGAGCAGGCGCTCGAGCGGATGCTCAAGGACACCGACGCGCGTCCGGTCAGGCTCGCGACGGGCCATTGGCGGATTACCCGCATCACGTCGGCAAGCCGGCGCAGCGGCGCACCGATCCGCCTGGCGATAGCAATGCCAACCCAGGTTGCAGATCCGGTCGAGGAGATCGTCGTCACCGCGCGGCCGGCAACTGCCGAAACGCTGAGCCGAGACATGTTTGGTCACCTCCACCTCGATGGCGACTTCGTTCTGGGGCCTCAGGGCCGCGGATCCGATGCGCTGATCGAGCGGTTGCCCAGCCTGGGTTCGACCCAGCTTGGCCCAGGCCGCAACCGGCTGTTCCTGCGCGCTATCGCGGACTCGAGCTTTAACGGGCCGACACAGGCAGTGGTCGGCCAGTACCTCGGGACTGCACGCCTCAACTACAATGCCCCCGATCCCGATCTCAGGCTGGTCGATCTCAACACGATCGAGGTCCGGCAAGGGCCTCAGGGCACGCTTTATGGTGCAGGAACCTTGGGCGGGGTCATCCGGCTGCTTCCCAATATGCCCGATCTGGGGGACTGGCAGGGTGCGCAGTCGATCTCGCTTGCCGCGACCCAGCACGGCAACCCCTCGGTCGATGGAAGCGCGGTGCTCAACGCACCGATCGTGCCGGGTACGCTCGGCATCCGCGCGGTGGTCTATGGCAGCCGTGAGGGCGGCTACATCGACGACCGACTGCGCGAGCGTGACGACATCAATCGTGTCGACACCATCGGCGGGCGGATTTCGGCGCGGCTCGAGCCGGGCGATGGCTGGACCATCGACCTGATGGCTGCAGCGCAGAATATCGACGGGCGTGACAGCCAGTATGCCGACCGGATCGGCGACCGGCTCGACCGGGCAAGCCCGTTTGCGCAACCCTTCCGCAACCGATTTCGGTTGGGACAGCTCGCGGTCGGCAAGCAGTGGGACAGTTTCGAGCTGCTCTCGACCACCACCGCGACGCGTCTCGACCTGTCAGAAACCTTCGACGCAAGCCAGCCGGGCGCCGCACCCAGCCTGTTCCGCCAACACGGCGAGACACAGCTGATCACCAATGAGACACGGTTATCGGGCGAGGCTTCAGGTGGCATCGGCTGGCTCGCAGGGACCAGCGTGCTCAACAACCGCTATCGCATCCGGCGCGCGCGCGGTTCGGTCGAACGGTCATCAGCCATTACCGGGATCGAAAACGAGGTCGATGAAGCCACCGCCTTTGCCGAAGTGGCGATCCCGGCGACCGACAGGCTGTTTCTTGATGTCGGCGGAAGGGTGAGCCATGTCCGCCTATCTGGCGAGGCGCTCGACACGCCTTTTGCCGCAATCGCGGTCCTCGCGCGCAGCAGCGCGCGGCGTCAGCAGACTGCGTTCCTTCCGTCGGCAGGGTTGCGCTACCGGTTCTCTGGCGCGCTATCGGGGCATGCGCGTTATCAGGAGGGCTTTCGTCCCGGCGGAATCGGCGTGCGCAACGGCATGGTACGGCGCTATCTTCCCGACAATGTCTCTGCGGTCGAGGCGGGCCTTGCGTTTACCGGCAGCACATTGAGCGGCGATGTCACCATGGCCTATACCCGCTGGCGCAACATCCAGGCCGATCTCATTGACAGCGACGGACTACCGGCGACCGAGAATATCGGCAACGGCCGCATTGTCACGATCGATGCGACGCTGGCCTGGCAGCCGGTCCCCGCCGTGTCGCTCGAAGCCTCGGCGGTGTGGGCCGACAGCCGCCTAGTCAATCCGGCAGCGGGCATTTTCGTGCTGCCCGCCAACCGTGCCGGGTTCGATTTCGCCAGCATCCCGGCAGGCGCGGTGGTTGCCGAGAGCAACGACCTGCCCAATGTCGCGCGGCTTTCGGGACGGATGAGCGCGAGCTATCGGACGACGCTGGGCGCTGCTGGTGACCTGACCCTCGCTGGATCGCTGCGCTATACCGGGCGATCGCGTCTGGGCATCGGACCGGTGCTGGGAGTGGAGCAGGGCGATGTCCTCGACACCTCGCTTTCGGCCAGCATCACACGTGGCGCGCGGACGATATGGCTTCAGGCGACCAACCTGCTCGACAGCCGCGGCAATCGCTTTGCGCTGGGATCGCCCTTCACGCTGCCGCTGGGCGACCAGATCACGCCGCTGCGCCCGCGGACCATCAAAATCGGTGCAGACTTCAGTTTCTGAAGACTTTAATCGTTATTTTTCAATCAACTGAGCGCAGTATGAGTGTTCAGCCACACTCCGCAATACGGGTCTGAATCCTCCGCAGCGTCTTGGTCAGTGAAGCTCAAAGCTCTTCTCCAAAACTCTGAAAGGACGTTTCATGCGCCTGTTGCTGGCCTGTACCTGCTTGACCCCGATTTCCCTGCTGCTTCCCCAGGCTGCCGCGCTTGCCGAGACCAGCGTGAGCACCGCGCGCACCACTCCGATTGCCACTGCGACCGCGAACAACAATGCTGCCGACAGCATCAAGATCACCACCACCGGGTCGATCAAGCCGACATCGGGTGTCGCGGTAACGGTCAACAGCAACCACAATGTCACCAACGAGGGGACCATCCAGATCACCGATGCCAGCAACTCCGCCGGGATCGTTGCGCAGGCCGGGACCGCAGCGACAATCACCAACAGGGGCACGATCACGATCGACGAAAACTATACGCCGACCGACACCGACGGCGATGGCGATATTGACGGTCCCTTCGCACAGGGATCCAACCGGTTCGGCATCCGGACGCTCGGCGCGTTCACCGGGTCGGTCATCAATAGCGGCACGATTACGATCGAGGGGAATGACAGCGCCGCGATCAGCCTGGAAGGCCCCCTCACCGGATCGCTGACCAGCAGCGGTGCGATCTCGGTGCTGGGCAACAATTCGGTCGGCGTGCGCGCGGGTGCGGTGAGCGGAAACGTCGCGCTGACCGGATCGATCGTGGCCGCCGGAGCGAATGCTACCGGCGTGGCGCTGACCGGCCCGATCGGGGGGGCGCTCACCGTGCAGGGCGTCATTACCGCGACCGGGTATCGCAGCACCACCGCGCCCGCCGATGTGAGTAAGCTCGATGCCGATGACCTGCTCCAGGGCGGCCCGGCGCTGTCGGTGGCAGGATCGGTGGCCGGCGGCATCCTGTTCGATGCCCCACCGCGCAACACCAATCCTGATGACAAGGATGAAGACAAGGACGGCATCGACGACGCCAGCGAAGGCACAGCATCGATCACCTCATTCGGAACAGCGCCTGCGGTGCAGATCGGCTCGGCAACCGAAGCGGTGACCATCGGAGCGGTCGCGGGAACTGCGGCTGCAGGCAACGGAATGGTGATCAATGGCCGGGTCCTGGGCAGCGGCGTCTACAAGGACGTTGCCGCCAACGGTCTGGTCATCGGCGGTCTGGGCAACGCGACCACGATCACGGGCGGCATCCTCAACAACGGCTCGGTTGGGGCAGCATCGGTCGGCGGCAATGCCACCGCGATCCGCATAGGCGCGCAGGGCAGCGTTCCGGTATTGCGCAACACCGGCACGATCGAGGCTGCCGGTGGCAGCACCGCGACCAGCCAGGTGCGCGCGGTGGTGATCGATGCAGGCGGTACGCTCACCAGCCTGTCGAACAGCGGCAAGATCGCCGCGACCGCCGCCACCGACGGATCGGCTGGCGCGATCATCGACCTGTCAGGTTCGCTGCGTACCATCGAGAACACCGGCGCGATCAGCGCGATCAGCGCCAAGCCCGCGGCCGACCGCGCCATCGCGATCGATCTTTCGGCCAACACAACAGGCACCGCCGTGCGCCAGAGCGCGACGACGGCTACCGGCAGGCCGTCGATCACGGGCGACATCCGCTTCGGCTCGGGCGATGACCTGCTCGAGGTATCAGCGGGCAGCGTCACCGGCGCGATGCGCTTTGGTGCAGGCAACAACCGGCTCGTGGCCAGTGGCGAGTCCAGCCTGACAGGCGATGCGACCTTTGGCGCGGGCGCCGATACCGTGCAGCTTTCGGGCAAGTCTGTGTTTGCCGGAAAGCTCGATCTGGGCGGCGGCAATGACACGCTCGCGCTGTCGGGTACCGCGCAACTTCGCGGATCGCTGACCGGTGCAGGTCAGGCAGCGGTGACGGTATCGGGCGGAACGCTGGCGATCACCAGCCTCGGAACGGTGAACCTGGGCTCGCTTGCGGTCACCGATCAGGGCACCATCGGAGTTGCCATCGACGGTAAGGCGGGCACGTTCACCCGGATCGCGGTGGCAGGCCCCGCAAGCTTTGCGGCTGGATCGAAGCTTTCGGTCAGCCTCGCCAATGTCAGCAACTCGGAAGGAACCTACCAGATCGTCACTGCGGGGACGCTGACCGGATCTGCCAACATCGTCGCTTCCAGCGTCGCTCTGCCGTTCCTGTTCAAATCGGTGATCTCAGGCAACGACGCGGCGGGCACGGTGTCTGTCGACATCAAGCGCAAATCGACCACCGAGCTTGGCCTGTCGGCATCGCAGGCAAGCGCCTATGATTCAGTGTTCAAGGCACTCGACAGCGACGCTGCCGTCGCAGGCAGCTTCCTTGCGATCGGCAATGCCGAGCAGGCGAGCGCAGCAATGCAGCAGATGCTCCCCGATCATGCCGGCGGCACCTTCGCCACGGTGACGCAGGGCTCGCGCGCCATCGCGCGGTTCCTCACCGACACGTCGGCGCCCTATAGCGACCAGGGCAACTGGGGCTTCTGGCTGCAGCAGACCGTCTGGGGCAGCGCCAAGGACCGCGGTGGCACCGCCGCGTTCGACACCAGCGGCTGGGGCGCATCGGCCGGGGCCGAGATCAAGGCGGGGGATGTCGGCAATTTCGGCGTGTCGCTCGCGTATCTCAACGGCAGAAATGACGACACCGATACCGGCAACGAGGTCCGTTCGGGCCATTACGAGCTTGCCGCGCATTGGCGTGGCAACTGGGGGCCGTTGCGGGCGTTTGCGCGCGGCTCTGCTGCACAGATCGATTTCGAAGGCACCCGCCGGTTTGCCTATACGCTCGCAGGTGATCTGGTCGAGCGCGTGGCGCAGGGACAATGGTCGGGCCAGCTGTACAGCGCCTCGGCCGGATTTTCCTACGAGGCACGGATCGGCAAGCGCCTGGTTCTGCGGCCTGCTGCATCGATCGATTATTACCGGCTCGATGAGGACGGCTTCGCCGAGACGGGAGGGGGGGACGCTTTCAACCTCACCGTCGACAAGCGCAGCAGTGATGAGATCGCGGTCAACGGCACGCTGGTGGCCGGCTATGATCTGGGTAGCCTGGCTGCCGGTGATGTCTGGATCCGCGCCGAGATCGAGGGCGGACGCCGCCAGATCGTCGGCGGATCGCTGGGCGATACCACCGCGCAGTTCAAGAACGGCGCAGCGTTCACGCTGGCCCCCGATGCGCGCAACGATGGCTGGATCGGCGGTCTGCGCGTGATCGGCGGTCAGGAAGGCTTCTCGCTCGCGGGCGAGCTCGGCGCCGAAGAGCAATACGAAAAGCTCGCGCTCAACGCCCGCGTATCGCTGCGCGTCGGGTTCTGAAGAAGCAGACAGTCCGGGCCTTTGGTGAAGTCGCTGAAGGCCCGGATAGGTTCACAACAGTTGAAAGAGAAGTCACCAAACGTCGCTGCCGCTTAGCGATCGTCGACGAGCCGGTAGCGCCTTACCCCCGCCAATCAATCCAGTCGCCATAGGGGTCACAGACCGCCAGAAGCCGGGTGGTCTGTCCGGGCCAGGTTGTGAGCTTGAGGTGCACCTCAGTGCGTGCCTGGTTCCATTCGAACGATATCCTGGCCAGCGGGCGCTTGCTGCAAGCGCGATGCCCTGCCTCCTGGAACATTGTGCCCAGCGCCTCGCGCTGGTCGTGGCCCAGATATTGCAGCACCATGGAATGGACCACGACGCGGCATGTTCCTGCGGCTTGGGGCTCGGCGAACCGTTCTTCCAGCCAAATCTGCGCATCGGCGCCTTCCACGTCCGGGACTGCCAGCTGCGCGATCTCGAGCGCCTGCTCAAGACGTTTTGTGCGCCTGGGCTGGTCGGCCCACACATACGCCAACAACCGTTCACGCGTGGCCAGATCGCGCGGATCAAGCGGATTGAGATCGACCCCCCGGGCTTCAACGATCTCCAGCGGTTCTGCCGGTGGTGCGCTGCCGTTCCATCTGGGTGCGATATGCACCGCAGAATCCTGATTGCCGGCGATCCTGCCACCCAGGTCATAGCCATAGCGCCCCAGATTGAGGTTCAGCCCGCAGCTGGCCCCAAGCTCAAGCACCTCGGCGGGAAGACCCGTTGCGCCGCGGGCGACAAGCAGCGCGGCTGCCAGCGCTGCGGCACGGCCGACCTCGTTGGTCTGCGTCGGGCTACGCATCCAGTTGGCGATGAAACGGTCCTCGGTCTCGAATGTCGTGGCGAGCGCACCGTCAAAGTCGTTGTGCCTGTGGTCGAACAGTGCTTTGAGCACCGGCGGTATGCCACGCCGGGCCAGAGCGTGGACGGCTGAATTGAGCCGCAGTCCGAGTGCCGCAGCAGCCGCATCGCCCTGCCAGTTGGCGATCAGCGCCGCCGTACGAGGCGCGTGCACCAGTTGACGGTCTGCGGCGGCAAGCACGTCTGCGACAAAGGGCGACCCGAGCAGGCGCGCGCGCCAGGACTGGCGGCGCAACTCCGAGCTGCTACCGGGATGCACGATCATGTTCATGTCATTTTCCGCGCGCAATTGGAACACCATCTGTCCCAGGGCGGCGCCGACCGGGAGAGACCAGCAGTACGGCAAGCGCAACTGCCGGGAATCGAACCAGCGCAATCGTCGCTGGGAGGGCGAAAATCAGGTGAAGGCCCCGGCGACTGTCAAAGCCGCCGGGACATCACGCAAGACTGCGCCTCAGAAGCTGCTCCATTCGTCTGCGGAATCGGGCCTCGCCAGCGCAGCGACCGCCGCGGCCGGGAGATTGCGGGTAGGTCCGCCAAACTTGGCACTTGCCCCAGCAGGCTTGTTGTACCGGTTAGGCGCACCGACGTTGAACTTTCCGGCCTGCTCCGCCAGGTTGGTGACCTCACCTGCCAGATTGCGGGCTGCGGCCGAAGTCTGCTCCACCATCGCGGCATTCTGCTGGGTGGCATGATCCATCGTGCTGATGGCACTGCTGACTTCACCGATGGTCGACGATTGCGCATTGTTGTCATCGGCGATCCGGCCCAGCAACGCATGGACTTCCCTAACGTCGCCGGAGATGTTGGCGAGCGCGGAATCGACCTTCTGCACCATGTTGACGGCTGCCCCGATATCGTCCTGGGTGGCGGTAAGCTGATCGCGGGCGCGACCTGCTTCCTCCTCGGCACGCATCGCCAGCGCCGACACCAGATCGGCGACCACGGCAAAGCCGCGCCCCGCCTCGCCAGCACGGCCAGCTTCGACCGCAGCGTTCATCGCCAGCACCCGTGTCTGGAAGGCGATCTTGTCGAGACCTTCGATCACGCTATCGATGCCCTTGGCGCTCTCGCTGACCCGGCTCATCGCATTCACCGCCTCGTCGGCCACATCGCGGCCGTTTGATACGGTGTTGATGGCACCGTTGGCACGTTCCACCGTCTGGGTCGCGGCCTGCGCGGTTGCCTTCAGCCTCTGGTCCATCTGGTTGACGGCGGCCGACGTTTCCTCAAGGCTCGCTGCGTTGGCTTCGGTCCGTCGCGCCAGATCCTCGGACGCATGGGCGATCTCGTTGGAGCCGGTACGAATAGCCGCCGCCGCTTCAGCCACCGACGAAATCAATGCGCACAGGCCCGTTATCGCGTTGTTGAAATTGGTTTTTACCGAGCTGTAGCTGGCGGGGAACTCGGTCTCGATCGTGGCGGTGAGATTGCCGTTCGCCAGTTCCAACAGATGCGTGGATACGGTCTCGACGACCATCCGCTGGGCAGCCTCTGCCTTGGCGGCTTCGGCTTCGGCGGCCTGCTTGGCGACAGCTGCATCGCGGAACACCAGCACGGCGCGCGCCATATCGCCAAGCTCGTCGCCGCGCTCCACATCGGGCACTGCAATGTCAACCCGGCCATTGGCAAGATCGGCCATCGTCCGGGTCAGCGCGCTGACGGGCCGGGCGATGATACGGCTGAGCACGATCGCCAAGGTTGCGGCAATTCCGATCAGGGCCAGCGCCCCGACGAACAGCGTGATCCGGGCCGACGCGATTGCGCCATCCTGCAGGGCCGAATTCTCATCGATCAGCTTCACCGCTGCATCACGGACGTCACGCAGTGGCAACACCGCTGCGCTGACCAGCACCGCCTTGCCAGCCCGGCGAACCGCTTCCACGGCCTCGGCGCGCTGTCCAGCCTTGACCCTGGCAATCATCGGGTCGCCCCATTTCTTGCGCCAGGCCAGCGTCTCCTCGCGCGACTTGACCACCAGAGCCTTCTGCGCAGGATCTTCGAGAAGCTCCTCGAGCTCCTTCGAGGTCAGGTCATACTCTTCCCGGCCCTCGTCATAGGACTTGAGATAGCTGGTATCGCCGGTGACCAGAAAGCCGCGGAGTTGGCTGTTCTGTCTGAGCACCGCCGTTTCAAGCGTGATCGTTTTTGAATGGATCGACTGAGCCAGATTGTTTCCCGTCGTGGTCGATCCGATCAGGCTGATGTTCATGAAGAACACGAACATCACAATCGCTGCTGATGCGCAGATCAGCACGTATGACAGTGCGAGCTTGCGCGGAATGTTCATGGATTGAAGCATTGCAGAATCTTTTCCTGTGTCGGTGCGGGAAGCAAAATTGATCGGCCGACCGCCGGCAGCCTGAGCCGCCGGCGGTAGCTTGGGGTCAGAACGAGAATTGGGCAGAAGCTGACACCGTGCGACCGTTGATCGCGCGGCCCCAGCCGATACCGTTTGCGGGCACGGCGTTCTGGGCGATGTCGTAAAAGCCCAGGGTGTCGAACAGATTGTTGGCATTCAGCATCAGCTGGATGCGCTCGGTGGGGCGGAACTGCACGAAGGCATTGACCACCGTGAAGCCCGGCATCACCAGGCCGTTGCCGTCCTGCGCAAAGCTCTTGGTAGTGCCAACGATATTGGTACCCACAGTCAGTTGCTCGGCATCGTACTGCGGCGTCAGCTGGAAAATGAAGTCGGGCTGATGCCGCGGCGTGTTGCCGTTGAACGCAGCGTTGAGGTTGTCGTTGCGGATTTCCGCGTTGGTGTAGGTCATGTTGCCGGTGAGGCTGAACGGTCCGGTGCGATAGCTCGCCTCGACTTCAGCACCATAAGCCCGGTAGTTGCGCAGGATCTCAAGCCCGGTACCACCTTGAATGTTGCGATCGGTGGTATCCGCGAGAAAGCCGGTGACATTGAGCGTCATGTTGTCCTTGCGGAACTTGAAGCCCCCTTCGGTTTGCGTCACCGTGTCAAACGCGGCGGTACGATCGATAAGGCTGCCGTCAATCGCGCTCACCGAACTGGTGAACAGGATCTTGTCGGCGCTGGCGCGGGCGCCCTTGCTGTAACGTGCGAAGACCGCGAAAGGTTCGGAAATGCGCCAGTTTACGCCCGTCGAGTAGCTGATGTAATCATAGTTGTAGTCGACAGGTGCGGGGCGCGACAACGGCAGGAAGCCGGTACGCGTCTCTGCCAGTGAAAAGCTGCCATCGCCGTTGAAGTCGAAGGACGTGCTGCCCACCCGGCCACCACCCAGATCGGAACCGAACAGCTGTCCGCGTACCTTGCCGATGTCGTAGCGGATGCTGCCGCCGATCGCGATATCGCCGATATGGAAGTTCAGCGAGCCGTAGGGCGCAGTGATGTCATAATCGACATCGAACTTGCGGCGGAAGGTCCCGGGGGCAACGCCGATGGTCGGGCCCAGATCGAACGCGCGGAAGCCGTCCTGCGTCAGAAATGTGCCGGCTGCGTCGCGCACGTTGAGCAACGCTGCGTCGCCTCCGCCCAGCATTTCCTGCAGCGTGTTACCATAAAGCCAGACGCTCTTGATCGCCTGGTTCGATTTATACACGCCGACGGTGGTGGTCAGCTTGCCGCCGCCCACTTCCCAGACCCGCGTGGCGCGAAGGTCGTTGCTGGCATTGTCGAGCGATTCGGCATTGACCCGCGCGACGAGCATATTGCCGATAACGCCGTTGCCGTTGAGCGCGCCAGGGTTGGTGATGACGCTACCGCTGTTGGGTCCACCCGCATAGCTGAGCGACCCCCCTGCTGCGCCCAGCGACGCCAGAACGGTATCGCCTGAAAAAGCGCTGAAAAACTGGTTGCGCAGCGTGCTTCCCGAGATGTCGGAATAGCGGAAGCGCTCGGTGATCGTCCATCCGGCAAGATCAAACTGTGCCTCGAGCCCGATCGACTTGACCTGTGCGTGCATGCCATCGGACAGGTTGTAGTTCTGGGGCTGGTTGTTGCCGTCGAGCGTAACCAATCCCGGAAGATTGTTCGATAGGACCGAGTCCTTCTTCAAGTCGAAATTGGCGAACGAGGCATATGACGGGTTCGCGTCGGTACCGGTGATAGCGACAGGGGCCGTCGCATATTGCGGCGAGCGATCATCCAGCCACTTGGCGTGCAGCCGGATATAGCCGTTGGGCAGCTCCTTGGTGATGTTGAACTTGAGCTGGCCGCCCTTGTAGGCATTAAAGCCGACGTCGCGCGGACCTTCGCCCGAGCGATAAAAGCCGCCGATATGCATGCGCAGCGTGTCGGTCAGCTTGGTACCGTAACTGAAGTCGAGCCGCTTGGTATCAAAATCAAGACCAGTGGTGATGGCGATCGCACCGCCTTCGACGTCACCGGTCTTCGAGATCAGGTTGATCACGCCGCCAGGCGAGTTGGATGCGAAAGTCGATGCCGATCCGCCACGAATGGCCTCGACCTGACCAATGTTGAAGTCATACCGGATGAAGATGTCAGAGGCGACGTTGAAGATATCGCCGAACTCAAGCACCGGCAGACCATCTTCCTCGATTTGCATGTACTTCGAACCGCCAGAGGCGAGCGGAAGGCCGCGGATCGTGTAATTGGAATTGCCTTCACCGGTCGATGACTCGGTACGGATACCGGGAATATTGCGCAGCACCTCGGCCAGGCTGCGCGCACCCAGCTTCTCGATCTCCGCAGACCGGAGCACGCTGGTGGACGTCGCGCTATCGAGCGCGTCGCGACCCTTGGCGACGCCAGTCGAAAACATGTCCTTGGGCTGCTCCTTGGCAGCTTCTTGCTCTGCAGTAGCTTTGCTCTGGGGCGAGGCGTCTTGCGCAAATGCGGGAGTTGCTAGCGCAAGCGGAGCTACAGTCAGAAGAAGGCGTATTTTACTCATGAAAAGCGGTCCCATGTCACCGACGCATTGTTGAGATCGCCGGGGAATCGGCATCGACGTCGTTAGGCAAATTATAGACAGCTCGGTTTGAGCCGTGCCGCGATGGGACCTTTTTTTGCGAATCTGTTCGCATTTATCTGGGAGGTTGCGACGCTTTGGTCGCGTGCGGGCGCATTATCAGGACCCTGAATCAGCCTCAGCGCCTGGCTGTCGCGGCATGATCAGATGTCTGGAGCGAGAGCAATGGACGCCACAGGCGCGCTGCTTTGGCGCGTCGGGAAAGGCTTTGCGTCAGCTACGAAACCGCAGCACGCAGGTCACCGGCGACCTGCAATTTCAGTCGGCGAGCAACCCGCCGAAAAAAGCGATGCGCATCGCATCTGGCAGGCTCGGCACCTCAAGCTTTTCCATCATGTTGGCACGATAGACCTCGACCGTGCGGGGACTGATGCCCAATTCATGGCCGATGATCTTGTTCGATTTGCCGACCATCAGCCCTTCTAGAACGTCCCGTTCCCGGCCGGAGAGCCGCTCGAGCTTCTTGACGGCGGTGTCGGCGCGGGCGGCGACCAGGGTCGTCTTCTCCAGCAAGGAAAACGCGGTCTCGACCGTATCGAGCAGCTGTTTGGGGTCGCATGGCTTTTCGAGGAAATCGACCGCACCGGCTTTCATCGCCAGCACCGCGCGGGGAACATCGCCCCAGCCGGTCAAGATGATCGGGAGCAGGTCCGGACGCCCGTCGATGGCCTCGATAACCTCCATCCCGCTGGTGCCAGGCATGTTCATATCGAGCAGCAAAGGCCCGGGAGTGAGTTCGTCCAACTCTGCCAGAAACGCATCACCGGACGGAAATCCGCGAATAATCGTGTTTTTATAAACGGATAGCAAGGTATGCAATGAAGCCCTGATATCGTCGTCATCGTCCACAATGTAGATGCTGCGCATCAAAGTGATCCGCTCCTGTCTTCAAGCTATTCTCGAACTCTGGCTCGGTGAGCGCGCGATATCGATCTCACGTCAAGTCCGAGTTCTGTTTTTGGGCCAACTCCGGCAAGTGTTGTTGCAGTTTACGCCACTCTGAAGCTTTTTCAATAGCTGTCTGCATTATTCAACTATCTCGCTCCTGTCCGGTTGCTTGCCCGGTCCATACTGTATGTTCTCTCTGCCGGTGCGAAGTAAAATGCGGTAAACTCAGATAATGCGATGCATTGTCAGGGCGAAGTTTTCATGGGCTCGCACGGCCCAGACCTGCGAGGCCTTCCATAATGCTTCGATTGACTGAGATCAGATCGTCGATCGACTCACGGCCAGCGATAACGTCGCTTGAAAACCGATCGATCCACAATGCAAGGGATACAATCCCCGCGCGCAGCTGGTCGGGCAGGCCATTGCCCGGTGCTCCACAGTCGACTGCAAAAATGTTCCACATTTCGCGGTTTCTGTAGAGCGTGTCGACGAGTGCGGCACCGTGGATGCCTGCATCGCGCGCGACAATCATCTCGCCGGTGATTTGCCCCATCAGGCGGTGTTCGGTGGCCCGCGGCGCCTCGGACAGGCTTCGGACGCTCTGGTATGCGGAAAGCGACATCAACGGACTCCTCTGTCGATTGTGGGACCATTCTAGAGCGATCTTCGCCGCACGGTCGGTTTGACTGCAGCTTTTTAGACCAGGACAGGACCGGTCAGCGAGGAACCGCCAACAGCAACGTTGAGCTTCGCACGGTCGCCTGCAGGCATTTTGATGACGCAGCAAAAATGAAAATGGCATCGCTCGCCCCCGCCACCCGACATCTCGACTATAATTCCCAGAACAACCGTCCCTTGGGGTTTTGATTTGCATGCTGAATGGCGTTGGCCTTGTTGTAATTCTTGCTTGCGTCTTCGGCAGCTTCATCATGGCTGGCGGCAAGATGGACATCATTCTGCATGCGCTGCCGCATGAGATGATGGCCATCTGCGGTGCTGCGCTTGGAGCCTTCCTGGTCGGCAACTCGATGGCAGTAGTGAAGAAAGCCGGCAAGGGCCTCGTGCGTGCATTCAAAGCGCCACGCTGGAAGGATAGCGACTATCGCGATCTGCTCACCTTGCTGTTTGCACTGCTCTCCACCTTTCGCAAGGGCGGGGCGACCGCGATCGAGCCTCATCTCGATGCGCCTGCCGACAGCGCGATGTTCAGCCGTTACCCCCGCATCCTGGCCGACCACCATCTGGTGGAATTCATCTGCGACTATCTGCGGATGATGACGGTCAGTTTCGAAGACCCCAACCAGATGGCCGAAGCCATGGAAGCCGATATCGAACGCCACCACCACGAGGAACTGGGGCCGCAGCACGCGCTCCAGGTGATGGCCGACGGGTTGCCGGCGATCGGCATCGTCGCCGCTGTACTCGGCGTGATCAAGACCATGGGTTCGATCGATCAGCCCACCGAAGTTCTCGGTGCCATGATCGGCGGCGCGCTGGTCGGCACCTTCCTGGGAGTACTTCTGTCCTACTGCCTTGTGGGCCCGCTTGCCGCAAAGCTGCTGGAGACGATCGAGTCTGACTCGAAGCCCTTCGGCATCGCGAAGACCGCCATCATCGGCCATGCGCAAGGCTTGCCGACGCAGGTTGCGATCGAAATCGCCCGGCGCATGACTCCCTCGAGTTACGCGCCCTCCTTCCAACAGCTCGAAACCGCACTTGATGAGGCGAACAATGAACTCAACGCCAAACCAGCCTGATAGCCACGAACCTTTGCCGGTGCTCAAGCTTCCTGCCAACGGCACTACCGCCTCGGCAGAAAGCCTGCGGGCGCAGCTTGTGGCTTTGCTCGAAGGGCCCGGCCCTGCCGCGATCGACGCAAGCGAGGTCGAGAATATCGGCCAAGCCGTCCTGCAGCTGCTCG
Organism: Blastomonas aquatica; assembly: GCF_014639875.1. Taxonomy (GTDB): domain Bacteria; phylum Pseudomonadota; class Alphaproteobacteria; order Sphingomonadales; family Sphingomonadaceae; genus Blastomonas; species Blastomonas aquatica. Next base: position 203,032 of record NZ_BMGD01000006.1, read on the forward strand.
TCGCAGCTCAGACGGAAGCCCGCGCAGCCGGCCAGGCGATTGAAATTACTGACCCCAGTCCGGCCTTTTGCGAACGTGTCGACCAATGTCGGCTGGCCGAACCGATTGGCCTGCAACTTGAGGGAGCCGAAGCGTGACCAAACGTATTTTGACTGTCGATGATTCGATGAGCATGCGCATGCTGCTCAAGACGTCGCTTACCAAACAGGGTTTCCTGATCGAAACCGCCGATGATGGCGAGCACGGCCTAGCACGGATGTGCGAGGTTGGTCCCGATCTGCTGATCACCGACATCAACATGCCCAAGATGGACGGTTTCGAGCTGATCGAAGCCGTGCGCGCCATGCCCGAATTCCGCGGCATCCCGATCCTCGTTCTGTCGACGGAGTTTTCTGACGACAAGAAGGCCCGCGCCCGCAGCGCCGGCGCGACGGGCTGGATCACCAAGCCGTTTGATCCGGACAAGCTGGTATCGGCCATTCGCCGGGTCTGCCCGTGAGCGACGATTTCGACGATATCCAGGCGATCTTCTTTGAAGAATGCGCCGAAGGGTTGGCGACCGCCGAGGCGGGCCTCACCACCATGGCCGAAGGCGACAGCACCGCCGAGGTGATCGCGGGCGTGTTCCGTGCGGTCCACTCGATCAAGGGTGGTGCCGGCGCTTTCGGGCATGATGCGCTGCAGGGCTTTTCCCACCGGTTCGAGAACGTTCTCGACGAGGTGCGGGCCGGCAAGATTCCACCAACGCAGGAAGTCTGCCGCACGATGTTGCTGGCGTTCGACGTGCTGACTGGGCACGTCGAGGCCGCGCAGGGGCTTGCCGATCTGCCAGACGACACGCTGATGGTCGCAGCCTTGGAAGAGCTGCTTGCCGCTGAGCGGGCCGGCAACGCCGACGCGCAGGCGCCTGCCATCGCCGCGCCCACCGAACAGGCTGGAGGGGCGGATGAATTTGGCTTCTTACCTGTCGTCGTCGATCTCTTCGACCTTGATGCCGACCCGATGGCACTCGGCGACGCGGCAGCTGCCCCCGGCGAACACGGCGCGCAGGACGACAACCCTCGCTGGATCATCCGGTTCGCTCCCTCGCGCGATGCGATGGCCAATGGCGGCGAACCGCTGCTTGTGCTGCGCGAACTCGAACGCGTGGGCGGCGAGATCATCGCGGTCGAAACCGGATCGCTGCCATCGCTGCGCGAGCTCGACCCCGAGGGCGCCTATTTCACCTGGACCCTTACCCTGCCCGCAGGCGTGGAACGGTCGACGATCGACGAAGCTTTCGATTTCGTCGCTCCCGATTCGGTGATCCAGATTTCGCGCGAGGAGGCCCCAGCACCCGTCGTCGAACAGGTCGAACAGGCAGCAGGCGAAACGGCCAAACCTCTCGCTCCGCCTACGGCGGTGCCGAGCGCTGCCAAGGCGAGCGCGCCTGCGCAGCCAGCCGAATCCAAGGCAATCGAGGCGCAGCAGAACATCCGCGTCGATGTAGCCAAGCTGGACATGCTGCTGAACCTCGTCGGCGAGCTCGTGATACGCAACTCGATCCTGTCTGACCGGCTCTCGTCGGCGGACCAGCAACGGGTCGAATTGCCCGAACTGGCGCGGCTGACGCGCGAGATCCAGGACAATGTCATGTCACTGCGCGCCCAGCCCATCCGCCAGGCGTTCTCGCGCGTGCCCCGAATGTTGCGCGAGTTGTGCTCTGCAACCTCCAAGGACGTCGCGCTCGAGGTATCGGGCGAGACGACCGAAGTCGACAAGAGCGTGATCGAGAAGATCGGCGAACCGCTGACGCACATGATCCGCAACGCCATCGACCACGGCATCGAGAGCACCGAAGAGCGCATCGCCAAGGGCAAGCCAGCGCAAGGAAGGCTTCAGCTTTCCGCCGAACAGAAGGGCGCACGGATATTCCTGCGAGTTTCCGACGACGGGAAGGGGATCGATCGCGTACGCGTGCTCGCCAAGGCAGTCGAAAAGGGCATTGTCGGCCCTGACGAGAACCTGAGCGATGAAGAGATCGACAACCTGATCTGCGCCCCGGGCTTCTCTACCGCCGAGACGATCTCCGCGATCTCCGGCCGCGGGGTCGGCATGGATGTCGTTCGCAGCAATGTCGAAGCGCTTGGCGGACGCATTGAAATCATTTCCACGCCCGGCAAGGGCACCGCATTCACCATGATCCTGCCGCTGACGCTGGCGATCCTTGATGGAATGGTCGTCCGGCTTGCCGGACAGCGTTATGTCCTGCCGCTCTCGAACGTGGTGGAAACGGTCCAGCCGGAACCGGGCCAGTTGCGTCCGGTCGCGAACAGCTCGGAGGTCATCGCGATGCGGGGCACGTATGTCCCCGTCAGACGTCTGTCCGAACTCTTCCATCTGCCATCAAGCGAACGCGAGGCGGAAGACAGCGTGGTCATCATCGTCGAGACCGATGCCGGCAATGTCGGGCTGATGGTGGATACCATCGAGGATCGCCGTGAAGTGGTGATCAAGAGCCTCGACCAGAACCTTTACCCGATCCGCGGCCTGGGCGGTGCGACCATTTTGGGCGACGGATCGATCGCGCTGATCCTCGACATCGACGCCCTGATGGTCTCGCCCAGTGCATCCAGCAAATTCGCCTTGAAAGGAATCGCAGCATGAATACCCAGGAAACCGCCGCGCCCGCGACAAAGGCCTATGCGGCCGAAACCGTCAGCGCGATCGATACCGGCGACACATTGGCCGAGCGCAAGATCGTGACCTTCCTTCTTGGCCAACAGACCTTCGGCATCGAAATGTCCGCGCTGATCGAGATCCGCGAATGGGAAACCCCAACACCGCTCCCCAGCGTGCCTTCCTACATCAAGGGCGTGACCAACCTGCGCGGGCACGTCGTGCCAGTCGTCGGCCTGGCCGAGCGGCTTGGCTGGGAACCTAGTGTCCTTCACTCGCGCTCATGCATCCTGGTGGTCAATATCGAGGGCAAACATGCCGGCTTTCTGGTCGATGAAGTGGCCGACATCGTCTCGGTTGCCGATAGCGCAATCCAGATGGCGCCGGAGGTGGAAGTGACCGAAGCCAGCCTGATCAAGGGCCTGGTCCAGATCGGCCAGCGCAGCCAAGAAGGGTCCAGCGACAAGGACCAGACCATGGTTTCGCTGCTTGACCTTTCCAAGCTCAGCCCCACCCGCCACATCGACCTGGCCGTCTGATGACTTCCAGTTCCGTCTCCATGGCAGACGCGGCCACAGGAATCGAAGGCCGCCTCGAGCCCCGCGAGTTCAAGCGGATCGCAGCCATCGTGCAAGAGGATGCGCGCATTGACCTGCCGCCGTCGAAGGCGACTTTGGTGTTCTCGCGCCTCAGCCGGCGCGTGCGCGACCATGGGCTTTCAACATTTGTCGAATATCTGCAGTTCGTCGAGCAGGATCCGCAGGAGCGTGCGGCGATGGTCGTCGCCCTGACGACCAACCACACGCATTTCTTTCGCGAGAACCATCACTTCGACCATTTCCGCGAGCATGTTCTGGGCGAGCTGCAGAAGCAGGCCCAGGCCGGCCAGCCGGTGCGGCTCTGGTCGGCGGGGTGCTCGAGCGGCGAAGAGGTCTATTCGCTCGCGATGTGCATGCTGGGCACCTCGCGCCCCATGGCGCGCTGGGCGTTCGACAATGATGTCAAGTTCCTGGCCACCGACCTCTCACCCAAGGTGGTCGCTGCCGTCCGCAAGGGCGTGTATTCGGAGTTCACCGTCAAGCCGATTCCCGATGCCTACCGCCGCGAATGGGTTCGGCCCGAGGGCGAGGACTACGCGATTGTCGAGGATGTGCGGCGCCTGGTCACTGCGCGCGAACTCAATCTGTTCGCGACCTGGCCGATGCGTCAGCAATATGACGTGATCTTCTGTCGCAACGTCATGATTTATTTCGACGATCAGGCAAAGTCAGAGTTGATCGACCGGTTCGCGCAGCTCCTGCGCCCCGGCGGGTACCTCTATATTGGCCACTCGGAACGACTGATCGGGCCAGGTGCGGGTGGTTTCACCTGCTGTGGGCAGACGATCTATCGCAAGGAAAGCGCAAGCTCATGATTGTTCCAATACGGACACTTGTCGTTGATGACAGCGCCTCGATGCGCGCAATGCTCTGTTCCGCACTGAGTGCGGACCCAGAGATCGAGGTCGTCGGCGCCGCACCCGAACCCCATGCCGCCCGGCAGATGATGCGCGAGCTCAACCCTGATGTGGTGACGCTCGACGTCGAGATGCCGGGGATGGATGGCCTGTCGTTTCTTGAGAAAATCATGCGGCTGCGCCCGACCCCGGTGGTCATGTGCTCGTCGCTCACCACCCGCAGCGCCAAGGTCACGATCGAGGCATTGAGGCTTGGCGCGGTCGACTTCGTGGCAAAGCCTTCGGGCGCGGAAGGCGATACCGAGCGGGCCATGACCGAATTGCGCGAGAAGGTGAAGGCCGCGGCGCGCTCTCAGGTCAGACATACACCGCACTCTGCGCGCATGGACCCGCTGGGGCCGCTCGATCGCGATGATCAGGTCATCGCGATCGGCTCTTCGACGGGCGGTGTCGATGCGCTGTTCGCGCTGCTGCCCGCGCTGCCCATCGATGCTCCGCCGGTGCTCGTCGTCCAGCACATGCCCCCATCGTTCACACAGCAGTTGGCCGGACGCCTCAACGGTGTTTGCGCGGTCGAGGTGATGGAAGCCGAGGATCGGCACACCCTCAAGCGCGGAACCGTCTATATTGCTCCAGGGGGCAATCGTCACATGATCCTGTCGGGCCGGACGGTCCGTCTGGTGGAGGGCGAGCGGATCAGCGGCCACCGTCCTTCGGTGGATGTTCTGTTCAACTCGGCGGCCAAGCTGGGCAACAAGGCGGTGGGAGTCATCTTGACCGGGATGGGCAGCGACGGCGCGGAAGGGTTGCTGAAAATGCGCCAGGCCGGAGCCCGCACCTTCGGTCAGAACGCACAGTCATGCGTCGTCTACGGCATGCCCAGGGCGGCTGCCGAAATCGGCGCGGTCGAACAGGAATTGGATCTGTCTGCGATGCCAAGGGCGATCATCACCGCCTGCCGCAGCAAGTGAACGGGAGTTATTATGCCGGCAGCATCTGATATCAAGGTAATGGTGGTCGATGATCAGACCAGCATGCGTGCGATGATCCGTCGCACGCTGCAGGATCTGGGTTTTCGCGATGTGCGCGACAAGGCGGCTGCGGCCGAAGCGTTGGAAGACATCCGTACCAATCGCGTCCATCTGGTCATTTCGGACTACAACATGCCCGACATGGATGGACTGCAGTTCCTTCAGGAAGTGCGCAAGGATCCGGTCATCGGCAAGACGGTGTTCATCATGCTCACCGCTTCGGCGGAAAAGGAGATCGTCCAGAAAGCGGCGGCCATGGGAGTCAACAACTACGTGGTCAAACCGTTCACGCCGTTCGCGCTGAAGGACAAGATCGAACGCGTCTTTGGCGCTCTGACCTAACGCCATGCGCCGGATTGCCATCATCCAGGGCGAGCACCGCGTGCTCACCGAGCCCGACACCATGCTGACGACCGTCCTGGGCTCGTGCGTCGCCGTGTGCCTGCACGACCCGGTCGCCCGGGTGGGCGGCATGAACCATTTTCTGCTCGGGGAACCGATGGCAGGACATGCGCTCAAGCCGGAAGAACTGCATCGCTACGGCGTGCACGCGATGGAACTGCTCATCAACGCGATGATGCAGGCCGGGGCCGTGCGTGACCGGATGTGTGGGCACCTCTATGGCGGAGGCAACATCGTCGCCGGCCTGGGCCAGATCGGCAGCAGCAACGCCGCGTTCGCTCGCAGGTTCATGGAGACCGAAGGGCTGCAAGTGAAGCGCTGCGATCTTGGCGGCAACAGCGCTCGGAAAGTGGAATTCTTGCCCTATGACGGCAGGGTGCGCTCGCTGATCGTCAAGGACGTCGTACCCGAGGCTCGTCCGCAGCGCATCATGGCGCATGACGTCGAACTGTTCTGAGCTAGTTCGCTCTGTCCGCATCAGATTCCCGAGGTAACTATGACCACTCTAAACCAGCAGACCGCGAGCCTTTGCAGAGCCATCGCTGACGAAATCCGCCAGGTCAGCAACCTGGTCGAGGAACTCGCCAATGTGCTGGTTTGCGACGAGGAAGTTGCGATGAAGCACATTCACCGGCTTCAGGCCTTCGACCTGCTGGTGCAGCGCTCGGCAGAAAGTGCCAGGCTGCTCGACCGGATCGCATCGGGTGTGCAAACGCAGCTCGCGGTCGATGAGGTGTGCCTCGAAGAGCTCCAGCAGCGGCTGCGGGCAAAGGTTGAGGTCATCTAATCGTGGCGCAAAATTCCGATCGCCCCATCGTTATCAGAAGGGTGAAGAAAGTCGTCGGCGGCGGCCATCACGGCGGTGCCTGGAAAGTCGCGTATGCCGATTTCGTAACCGCCATGATGGCCTTTTTCATGCTGCTTTGGCTCACTGCCAATCCCGACAAGGAAAAGCTGAAGGGCCTTGCCGAGTATTTCACCCCGGTCGATCCGGGCGCATCATCGGCAACCCCTTCCGATTCCACCGCAGGCAACAGTCGTGCCGCGCAGTCGAGCAGGCCGGCCCCGGCAGGGACGCCGGCGAGTGAAGCTGCGACCGTCGGCGCGGCAAGGGGCGGCAGCGCCAATGTGCCCGATGCCTCTCTGCGAATCTTGGCTCAGGAATTGCGACTGGAGATCGATTCCTCGTCCGTGCCGGCCGACGCAGCGAACACCATCAAGATGGAGACCGACAATGGAAAGATCATCATCAGCCTGATGGACACTGCCAAGCGCCCGATGTTCCGCGACGGCTCGGGAGAACTAAACGCCTATGCCGTCGGCCTGTTGTCGCGGATTGCGCGCAAGGTCGTTGGCACCGGTGCCACGATCGCGCTTGAGGGGCATACCGATGCCGGCGGCGGGCTCAGCGAGGCCAACTGGAAACTGTCTGGTGATCGTGCACAGGCGGCGCGCAATGTGATGACGGCTGCAGGCCTGTCTCCGGATCGGTTCAGCCAGGTCGCGGCGCTGGCCAGCACGCGCCCGGTCTATCCCGACCAGCCCATGCGCGCAGAAAACCGACGCATCGCCATCGTGATCCAGTCCGATCAATCCGCCCTCCCCCCCGATACGACCTTCAAGCTTTAAGGAGCTGCAAGAGATGTCCGCTATCAAGAAAGCGCTGGGAGCGATCGCGCTGCTCGCTGCCGGATTGGGCGTGGGAAGTGGCGCAGGCTTCGCAACGACTATGTTGCTTGGCCAACCCTCAAAAACAGCCCCGGAAAAGGCCCCCAAGATCGAAACGACGTTCGTCGAAGTCGATGAGGTCGTTGCACCGCTTGTGCTGCCTGATGGTGAACGGCTTGCCGGCTATGTCTCCTTCCAGCTGGCGCTGGAAGTTGAGGACGATCAGGCTGACATCGTCGCCGCGCGGTTGCCCGTGCTGCGTCACGAAATCAACATGCGCGCCTATCTCAAGCCAATGGCGAGCGGACCCGACGGGACGCTGCCGACGCTCGAGATATTCCGCAAGGTGGTGGTCGAAGCGGCCGATGTCGCCTTCGGCGAAGGCGCGGTGAAGTCCGTCGCCATTGCCCGGGTCAACCCGGCTTGAATTCGAAGGGATACGCCAATGCTTCACGACCAGTCCTCATCCCTCCCTGCCTACGAGCAGGGCATTTCCGGCCCGGTGCAGAAATTTGCGGCACGGGACGAGCGGACGGTGACGCTGTTCATGCTGGGCCGGCTGTGGCACCAGGGCAGCGATACCATCTGCCGGATCCGCAACATCTCGCCCGGCGGAATGCGCATAGAGACCGCGATGCCGCTTCAGGCCGGGGAGAAGGTTTCGCTCGAAACGCGCAGCAGTAGCTACCTCGATGGGCAGGTTGCGTGGACCAAGGATCTCGCTGCGGGCATCCGCTTTGCCGATACGGTCGAACACGGCACGCTGCTCGTCGCGCCAGCCGGTCGCACAGGCAAGGCGCTGACCGTGCGCGCACCGCGGTTTCCCGCTGCCGTGCGTGCGACGATGCGCGTCGATGGCTGGAGGTCGAAGGTCCGGGTCGTCAACATCTCGCTGAGCGGATGCGCCGTGCTGGCGTCGACAACCCCTCCCCATGGCAGCGTGGGCGAACTGACCATTTCAGGCTTGCGCCCGTTGAAGTTTGCGCCCCGCTGGACACAGGACGGGCTTGCCGGGCTTACGTTTCTCGAGAGGCTGGGCTTTGGCGAGCTTGCGCACTGGCTTGGCAAGCCGGAAATGCGTTTCATGCTCGAAGGCGGCAAGATCCCCGAGGATCACGCGCGCTAAAGCGCGCGCGCCCGGTACGTCACCCGCTGCCGAAGCTCTTGAGCAGCGAGCCTGCCACCAGCGCCCAGCCATCGACCAGCACAAAGAACACGATCTTCATCGGCAGCGAGATGGTCGGTGGCGGAAGCATCATCATTCCCATCGCCATCAACACGGCGGACACCGCCAGATCGATGATCAGAAACGGCAGCAGCAGCAGAAAGCCGATCTCGAAACCGCGGCGCAGTTCGGAAATCATGAACGCCGGAGCCAGGGTCGTCAGCGGAATCTCCGCCCGGTCCCCCGCAGGTTTGCCTGACAGTTCGACAAAAAGCTGCAGATCGCTCTCGCTCACCTGCCCCAGCATGAACTGCCTGAACGGCTCCGAGGTGCGTTCGAACGCCTTCGTCTCCGATATCCGGCCCTCGGTATAGGGTACGACGCCACCGCTCCATGCCTTTTCGAAAGTAGGAGCCATCACGAAGAACGAGAGGAACAGGGCGAGGCTGATGATCACCGGATTGGGCGGAACGCCGGGAGCGCCGATCCCCGTGCGCAGCAGCGACAGCGCCACCACGATCCGGGTGAAGGAGGTGACCGTCATCAATATGCCGGGCGCCAGGCTCAGCACGGTGAGCATCAGGACAAGCTGGAGCACGTTGCCCGATACCGAACCATTGCCGTTCAGCGCGATCGTCGCGCTTTGTGCAAAGGCAACCTCGGGCAACGCGAGCAGAACGGTGCCGACGCCGCCCCTCAGGATACTGCGGTTCATGCCAGTTGCTCGCTTTTTTCAGCCGCCCGAGCGGTGTTTTGCTGGGGTAGGTGCCAGCGCGCGCGCTTGGGCCGTTCGCGCTTTCCTGCCTGCGCAGCGGCACGAGCCGGCGGGGCGTGAAGCACACTTATGGGCGCCTGCAACTCGGGTGGTTCGGGCGACCGCACAACCATATCTTCGGAGGACACCATGACATGGCCCTCGGGTGCGACGATAACGAGATGTTCGCGACCATCGCAACGGATCAACACCGCAGAACGGCGCTGGTCGATGGTAAGACGCTCGACCAGCTCGAGCCGCTGCTCGGCGCGGTGCCCCACCCTGCCCGGCAAGCGAAGATCAAACCGGCGGGTGGCCCATAGAGCGCCCGCCAGAATGCCCAGCAGCAGCGCCAGCGCGCCCAGCGCGCGCAACATTCCCAGAATGTCCATGGGTTAGCGTTTCGCGCTGACGAGCTCGGAAATTTCGAGCAGCATTCTGTCCCCATCGACGAGGATCTGTCCACGCGCGACCAGCTGGCCGTTCATGAATAGCTGCGTCGGATCGTCTTCATTGCGATCCAGAGGGATCATCGCGCCGCGCGACATTTTCAGCACCTGCCGGATCGGCAGCGTCGTCGAGCCCAGAACAATTGTGCATTCGACCGAGATGTCATTGAGTACGGACATGGCAGGCAACTCCCTTGGCCATATTCTAGGCAGAAAAGTCCATCCTCGAGCCGCAGCTAGGCAAAATTTTCCTATTAGAAGAACGACAGCGCTGCGGCGCACCACGATTTGGACGAACCATGACCCTTGAAACCTCGATTGGAATTTCAGCATCCGGCCTGCGCGCGCAATCACTCAGGATGCGGGTGATCGCCGAAAACCTGGCCAACGCCAATTCGGTGGCCGACACGCCCGGCGGCGATCCATACCGGCGCAAGGTGCCCATCTTCCGCGCCACAGTGGACCGCATGAACGGCGGGAGCACCGTCGAGGTGACCAGCATCAGACCCGACCAATCGGAGCTGCCGCGCATCTACCAGCCTGGCAACCCGGGTGCGGACGCTGAGGGGTACGTCAAGCAGCCCAACGTCAATTCGCTTGTGGAGACCGCAGACATGAAGGCCGCACAGCGCTCGTACGAGGCCAATCTCAACGCCATCGAGGCTGCGCGCAGCCTGACGATGCGCACCATCGATCTGCTCAAGTAAGGAACCCATATCATGTCCATCAGTGCTTTTGACGCAGTCGCCGCTTATGGCGGCATTCCCGCGATCAAGACAGGCGGCGCGGCTTCGGCAGGCAGTTTAGGCGGCGGCGTTGGCGGCGGAGAGGACGCCAGCTTCGGCGACATGGTCTCCGGGTTGGTCGCTGACACCGCAGGCAAGCTTCAGGCCGCCGAGCAGGCGAGCATCCGCCAGGTTGCCGGCAAGGGCGACCTTATCGATGTCGTGACCGCCATCGGTGCCGCCGAGACCGCACTCGATACCATGGTCGCGGTGCGCGACCGGGTGGTGAGCGCCTACGGCGAAATCATGCGGATGCAGATTTGACCGTCTGAGGGACCCAACACCATGGACTCCAACGACGCCATCCAGATCGCCTATGCGGCGCTGATCGTGGTCCTCACGGTTGCGGGGCCGCTGTTGCTCACCTCGCTGGTGATCGGGGTGGTCATCGGCCTGCTCCAGGCGCTCACGCAGGTTCAGGAAATGACGCTGACCTTCGTGCCCAAGCTCGTCGTCATGGGTCTTGTCTTCATGCTGTGCCTACCGATGATCGGTGATGCACTGTCGGGTTTCATGACGCAGGTCACCGACCGGATCGTGGCCGGCTGACCGCATGGACCAGCTGCCAGCCCAATTGTCAGGCTTCCTGATTGTCTTCGCCCGGCTCGGCGCGGTGCTGATGGTGCTTCCGGTGTTTTCCGAGGACGCCGTGCCCGGGCGCATCCGGCTGTTGATCGCGCTTGCCATTTCTTTCGCATTGTTCGCGCTGGTCGGCCCGAAGGTTCCGGCGGTGGGAAGCGATATCGAACTGGCAACGCTGGTCGTGGCCGAGCTGCTGACCGGGTTGGCACTCGGCATGATCGTGCGGATCATGTTCCTTGCCACCACCATTGCAGGTTCGATCATCAGCCTGCAGACCGGGCTGACATCGGCGGTGATGCCCGATGCCGCATTGGGCGGACAACTGCCGGTGCTTGCCAAACTGGTCAGTGTATCGGCTGCGGTCGTGTGCCTTGCGCTTGGCATCCATCACCTGTGGATCAAGGCGATGCTGAACAGCTACAACGTTTTCCCGATCGGCGGACTTCCGCCGGCTGCGGATTACGCCCAACTGGCGATCGCGACCATCTCGCGTGCGATGGAACTGGGGATCAGCCTGGCAGCGCCGCTGATCGTCTATGGCATTGTCTTCAATGTCGCATTGGGCCTTGCCGCACGTCTGGCACCGACCATCCAGGTGTTCTTCATCACCCAGCCGCTGAACATCCTGCTGGGATTGACCCTTTTTGCCGCCACCTTGGGCGCTGTGCTGACCGGCTTTGCCACTGCGATGGCGCAATGGATGCAGGGAGGCTGGGTCTGAGCGATGGCGGGCAGCGATTCAGGCGACAAGACGCACGATCCGACGGAGAAGAAGCTATCCGACGCGCGTAAAAAGGGCGATGTCGCCGGCGCACCCGAGATGCGCCACGCCAGCATGTTCGTTGCGGCGCTCGTCGCACTGGGCAGCCTGGGAACGTTTGCGGTTTCCCAGATGCTCACGATCTTCGTCAAACTGTGGGGCGATGCCGACGACATCCTGATCGATAGCGGAACCGGCCACCATTTTGCCGCGATGCTGCTTCGTGAGCTGGGTATGGCGATCGGCCCGCTGCTGGCGATGCTGCTCGGGTTCGCCATGCTGTCCTTCTTCCTGCAAAGCCATCCCACGCTCGCCTGGTCACGGCTCAAGCTCAAATGGGACAAGCTGTCCCCGCTGGCCGGCATCAAGCGGCTGTTCGGCAAATCGGCTTTTGTCGAGTTTGCCAAAACGTTGGCGAAGTTCAGCTTCGTCGCCACCGTGGTGCTGACCGTCATCTGGCCGCATGCGGGCGAGATCGAGGGTATGGTCGGTGCCTCTGCGGCAACCGTGGGCAAGACCGCGGCAGCGCTTGTCGTGATGATGGTCCAGGCCGCCGCGATCCTCGTCGTGGCGCTTGCCGGGCTCGATTTCTTCTACCAGCGCAGCGCCTTCTTCAAAAAGATGCGCATGTCGCTGCAGGAGATCAAGGACGAGTATAAGGAGAGCGATGGCGATCCCAAGATCAAGGCCAGGATCCGCGCGATCGGCATGGAACGGTCGAAGCGCCGGATGATGGCCAAGGTGTCGAAGGCGAGCGTCATCGTCACCAATCCGACGCACTATGCCGTCGCGCTGCAATATGACCATGGAGCGATGGCGGCGCCGGTGGTGGTGGCGAAGGGTGTCGACGAGATTGCGCTGAAAATCCGCGAGATAGCCGCCGAACACGGGATCCCTATCGTCGAGAGGCCGCCGCTGGCGCGCGCGCTCCACGCCAATGCACAGCTCGATCGTCCGATCCCGACCGAGCATTACGCGGCCGTCGCCGAGATCATCTCCTATGTGATGAAGCTTGCGCGAAAGGCGAGGTAAAACTGGCTCGCAAGCCAGGCTTGCCAGGTTAACGGCCCCTTACACTTCGATATCCAGCTCGGTCGGCGCAGCGCCTGCTCGCAGCTTGTCAGCCTGCATGCCGGCATTCAGGGCGGGATCGGCCGACAGCGTCAAATGGCGGACCGGTTCTGCCGGGAGGATGATGCGCTCGGCCGCTGCATATTGCGAACCTGGCTCTGCTGCCAGCCCTTCGGGATCGTCCGGGTACTTCCGGGCCGAACCGCCCTTGGCGCGTCGCCCTTCGCGCTGCGGATCGACGGCAGCAAGCGTCACCAGCATCTGGACCGAGGCGAGCGGATGCGGTTGCTGCGCTGCGACCGGCTTGGGCAGAGTCTCTGCGCCCGCCACCGGTTCCCCGCCAGCGCCGACAGATCGGGGTTGTCCGGTGATCACAGCAAGGATGCGCGATAGTGGCAAATGCGCGCCGATCTGCACGATAATCTCCTCCGGGAGAGCCCTTCTCCCCCCTTTCCATCCTATAAGAAAAAGACACGGACACGGGGTTTGAGGACAAGATTATGCGAATTGGAGCGATATTCGTTACCGCGGCGGTGATCTTGTGCGCAACATCCGTCCCAGCTTGGGCCGGATCACGGGTCAAGGATATCGTCGCCTTTGAAAATGTTCGCACCAACCAGCTGGTTGGCTACGGCCTCGTGGTCGGCCTTGCGGGCACGGGCGACAGGACCCGCAATGTGCCCTTTACCGAAGAATCGCTGCAGGCGATGCTCGAGCGCATGGGAGTGAATGTTCGAGACACCCAGCTTCGTACCAGAAACGTCGCTGCCGTCTCGGTCACCGCCACGCTGCCTGCCTTTGCACGCGCCGGATCGCGGATTGACGTTCAAGTCGCAGCGCTGGGCGATTCGACCAGCCTGCAGGGCGGGACGCTGCTGATCTCGCCGCTCCGCGCGCTTGATGGAGAGATCTATGCCGTGGCGCAGGGTCCCCTGGCGGTATCGGGCTTCAATGCCCGCGGGGCCGGCGCAAGCATCAGCCGCGGCGTCGCAACTTCCGCGCGGATCGCCAGCGGCGGCATCGTCGAGCGCGAGGTAGCCTATGCGCTCGGATCGGCCGAAACGCTCAAGCTCGCCCTCAACAACCCGGACTTTACCACCGCCCAGCGTGTCGCACAGGCGATCAACCGGCGCTTCCCGGGAGCGGCGCGGATGCTGGATCCGGCAACGGTGGAATTGCGGCGTGCCGCCAGTTCTGAAACGACGCTGCTCGACATGCTGCCCGAGATCGAAAATCTGGCGGTCGATGTCGATCAGCCGGCACGCATCGTCGTCAACGAGGCCGCGGGCACCGTCGTCATGACCGCCAATGTCCGCATCAGCCCGGTCGCGATCGCGCAGGGCGGCCTTACGATCAGTGTTTCAGAGAACCCGATCGCCTCGCAGCCGGCCCCGTTCGCCGAGGGCGAAACCGTAATACTGCCGCGAACCCAGATCACGGTGGACGATGGCGGCGGCGCCTCGATGGCCATGCTTGAGGGGGGCACCTCGCTGCAGTCGCTGGTGAGCGGTCTGAACAGCCTGGGCGTATCACCACGCGACCTCATCACGATATTGCTGGCCCTCAAGGGGGCTGGCGCACTCCAAGCGGAGATCGAAGTCCAGTGACCGACCCAATTGCCCCCACAGCCGGCCCGTCGTCGGCTCCCTCGCTGCCCGCGAACCATGCCGCCATCGCGCGCACAGCCGAGAACTTCGAAGCCGTGTTCATGGGCGAGATGGCCAAGCTGATGCTCGAGAGCGTCGATATCGGCGACACCTTTTCTGGTGGCCATGGCGAAGAGATCTTCCGGGGCATGCTGGGCGAGAAGCTGGGCAGCGAAATGGCCCGGCGCGGCGGCGTGGGGCTGGCCCCGGCAGTCATGGAACAAATGTTGAAGATGCAGGAAGGATCCTCATGATCGAAGACGTACTGGATGTGTCGGGATCGCTCACCCGGCTGATGCGCGATGAGAGCGCTGCATTGCTGGAGCAGGGCCGGTGCGCCGAACATGAACAGATCGTCGCCGCCAAACGACGGCTCGCAGGACTGCTCGATGGCGAGATCGCCAGGCTGAACCGGGTCATGCCGGACTGGCTGCAGCAGCTTGGAGAAGATGCCGGCGAGGCATTGCGTACGGCCATTGCTGATCTGCGCGAGGCGGCTGCGGCCAATGCCCGCATCGTCGAGCGCCATCTGAGCCTGTCGAACGACATGATTGCCGCAGTCGCCGACGAAGCGCGGCGGCTTTCGGGTAACCGGGGCTTCAACTACCAGGAATCGGGCACCATGATACACCGCGACGGAACCAGCCCGATCTCGGTCAACACCCGCCTGTAATCGGCCTGCCCTAAGCGAACTGGCCTGAACACCCGGGCTGGAAAGAGTTTTGCGCGCAGCCGTAAAGGGCTGCGCGCATTGCTTTGTGCGCTGTTGGCGGACAGCGATCAGCCGCCGCCGTTCTTGCCCACCGCGGTCTTCATCAGCTGCATCTGTTTGCGGTAGAGGTTGGTCAGCGCGGCAAATTCGGCCTGGATCGCGCCCAGCTTCATCACCTGCTCTTCGAGCGTGACATTGTTGCCATCGGGCTTGGTCTCGGTCACGTCCTCGTCCGGTATGATGCCCGCCGCAGTCTGCTGCGAAGCGCCAAGCGCCTTCATGCCACCCGTCAGCTGAACCTGCGGCCGCGATACATGGGGCGCGCCGCCTGCATCGACCATATAGGCAAAGCTGGGGGCCTCCATCTCGCGGGCCTTGAACCCGGGGGTATCGCTATTGGCGATGTTCTGCGCGATGACATGCTGACGCCGGGATAGGTGACCCATCGCCTGGCTGATACCGCGCATCAACGGGGGAACTGTCTCGCTCATCATGAACTCCCTGGAAAATCAGAATCTGGTGGTGCCGAAACCGAACGTCAGGCTGGATATCCGGGTCAGCGCATCCTGATAGCGGGCGATCTGCGCCTGCTGATAGGGCGACGCGCTGCCGCCGGACGCGCCGCGGCTGCCGTCAACGATCCGGGCCTTGCCATCGTCCCAATACAGCGAGCGATAGGCGGTCTGGGTCATCGAGATGGCGCTCTTGACTCTGGCGAGCGCGACGGCGGCGCTTTCCTTGCTCGAAAGGTCGAGCGCGTGCGTGAGATCCAGGCCATAATTGCCGCCCGGGCGGACCTTTGGCGCAAGCGCTCCCAAGACCGGCGGCGCCACCAGCCTGGCCGCGGGCAGGCCGAGCTTGGCGAGCGCATCGCGCCCCGCCCCGCCGGCGACCAGTTCGATCCGGTTGCCGGACTTGGCCACGATGCTGAGCGACCGCATGCCATCGACCGCAGGCGTGGTCACAATCGCTTTCGAACCCGTGATCTTGCTCACCTTGTCCGCGAGCGTCGTCAGCGTCTCGCCCGCATCGATCGTGATCCGCCGCGCCGCGCCATCGCCGACCCGGATAGCGAACTGGTCACCCGCGCGCAGACTGGTCTGCGCGGTAAGGTCAATCGAAGGCTGATCGCCAAGCGCGCCGCGCCGCAGGCCCAGCGCACCGAGAACGGTTGATCCGCCCGTTGCTGCAGCAATCCGCACCGGTTCGGTCCGAAGCGTGGAAAGACCAAATTGATCGACACGCGCGACCGCGCCGGTGGCACCGTCGAAGCGGGCCACGAAGCCGTCCACGCTGCCGCGACGGGCGCCTGACAGATCGCCAGCGGTTCGTCCGCCCGCATACAGTGTGCCATTCATGAAGGTGAGGCTGTCGATCTGATCATCGCCGCCGGTGCCGACATAGGTAACCAGGGTGTTAGCCAGATCCGCGCTGACCCGCGCGACAAAGCCGTCACGCGCGCCACTGATGGCGTTGACCTGGCTTCCCGGAACGGCCGAGGACGCAGCGCCGCCCACCGCGATCATCCCGTCGGCGTCGATCGCAAGCACGCGCGCATCGGTGCGGCCGAGGTCGAGCACGCCCAGGTCTGTGGCCAACGAGGTACCCGCGATCCGCCGCAGCGTCGCCTGACCGCTCTCGCTCGTCAGCACCAGCACATTGCCGTCCTGGCCGACCGCCAACGCGGTAACGGAATCGCCGCCGCCGCTGTCGATGCTGCGCCGTTCGCGCAGCGTGCCTGTCGCATCGAGCCTGGCGACGAACGCATCGCCGCCGCCTGTTGCTGCCCGACCGCCGACATAGATCGAGCCATCTGCCCCAACCGCCAGCGCGGTGGCGACATCGCTGCCGCGCGCGCGAACCAAGGTGGATGAAAGTTCGGCGCCTTCGGCATCGAAGCGGACGACGATCATGTCGCCATCGCTCTGCGCGCCATCGAAGCTGCCGGTGACGGTCCCCGCGACGACGATCTCGCCGCCCGGCCCGATCTGGACCGCCGCACCGTTCGCGGCCCCGGTTGCGCCGAGCTCACGCTGCCAGACAACCCGCCCCTCGCTGTCGACCTTGGTCAGGAAGAGGTCCTGCGAACCGGCGATCCGGTTGGCGGCAAGATCGCCTGCCGTCGTTCCGACGATGTAGCTTGCGCCATCGGAGCCGGTGACGATCGCCTGCGCGGAGGTCGCAGCCGCGCGCTCGGTAGAGGGTCGCTCGACCCCTTCGATCGCCTTGAATTTTGGCGCGGTCAGCGCGGCGCGCTCGCTTGCCAGCCGATCGCTTGCCGAAATCTGCGACAGCGTAAGCCTCTGCAGGTCGCCCGCAGGGTCATCGAACCGCATCATCTGCACCGATGTGGGCTTTGCAGGATCGGTCATGCCGGTCGCCACCACCAGCGCATCGCTGGCACCGATCTGGTCGATCGAAACCTGTTCGTTGCCGGGGTTTTCGATCCTGAAGCCCCAGCTCCCCGTGCTCTTGTCGGGGACGAAGCGGACCAGCCAGCGCGGCGTCGGATTGCCGTTTGCGTCGAGATTGGGGCTGCCATCGGGCTGGCGCAGAGGAACCGCGGCGATCGCTTGGTTGATCGCCTCCGAGACCGAATCCAGCGTCGGCGGCTGGGGACCACCGGCCAGATCGACCGAAATGGTGTCGCTGGCGCTGCCGCGCGCGATGGTCACGACGAACTGCTCGGTGCCTGTCAGCGCAGCCAGAGGCGCATTTCTGGCCTCGGCAACACCCTTGCCAATGATCTTGCCCACGGGTCCGGCCGTCGCAATGGCGACCGACTTTGCGCTGCTGCTCGATCTTTCGAAGGCGAGAGTCAGCAAGTCGCCCGGGGCAGTGCCGATGAAGGCTTCGAGATCCTTCAAGCCTTTGGCGAAGACGGCTTGCAGCGGCTTGCGAACCACGTCGGTCGAACCGGCCACCGCCGCTTCGGCAAGCACACGCAGCCGGTCGAGCGCCTTGTACGTCGTAAATGTCGCGGCAACATCGTTGGTCAGCTTCTGGCCGCCACTGGGCTTGCTATCGACGATCGACGTCAGGCGGCGGATCGCTGCAACCTGCGAAGATACGGGCGATTCGGCGCCCGCCTGCCTCCAGGGTGGTGTCGTCTCGGGCGTTGTGAAGGCCGCCTTGGCCCTGCGCACAGCGAGGGTTTCCACCGTCAGCGCGTTGCTGCCCCAGGTGCCAAAACTGTTGGTGCCGGTAAGAAGGCTCAGGCCGGCCAGGCTGCTGTTGAGGTTCAGTGTCATGTGTTGATCCACCCCGCCAATTGACTGCCAAAGCCTCTATAATAGGACACAAGGCCTGCTCATACGCACGGGTGCGCGGGAATCTTTAGCGTTGGGGAGAAAATCATGACGATGCTGAGCACGATCGGGGAGCCTCCCGAGCTGAAGAAGTATTCCAATCCTCAGCGCGCCGCAGCCTTGTTGCTGGCGCTGGGCAAGGTGTACGGCGCGCCGATCTGGGAACAGTTGAGCACCGAAGAGGTGAAGGAGGTTTCATCGACCATCGCGCAACTCGGCCGCCTGCCCTCTAAGGCCGTTGAATATCTGCTGGTGCAATTTACCAGCGAAGTCTCGAGCATGGCCTCGTTGCATGGATCGTTTGAAACAACCGAGCGGCTGCTGACCGGAATGCTTTCCGACGAGCGGGTCCGCGAAATCATGGAGGACATCCGCGGTCCTTCAGGACGTACGATGTGGGACAAGCTGTCGAACGTCAGCGAGGTCGTGCTGGCTGCCTATCTGCGCAACGAATACCCGCAAACCGTTGCGGTGATTCTGACCAAGCTGAAGTCGGAGCATGCGGCCAGGGTGATCTCCGAACTGCCGGGGGATTTTGCGATCGACGTTATCCAGCGGATGCTCCGGATGGAGCCGGTCCAGAAGGAAATCGTCGCGGAGATTGAAAACACCCTCAAAAGCGAATTCATGACCAATCTGGCCCGTTCGCAAAAGCGCGATCCGCACGAATTGATGGCCGACGTGTTCAACGCGCTCGACCGCGCGACCGAGGAGGCGATGCTCTCTGCACTGGAGAACTGCAACCCCGATGCTGCCGAGCGGATCCGCGCACTGATGTTCACCTTCGAGGATCTGGCAAACCTGTTGCCGGCATCGATCGCCTCGATCGTCAAGAATGCCGACAAGCGGATGATGGCGCTGGCCTTGAAGGGCGCGCCGGAGGATATGCGCGTGATTTTCATGAACGCGATGACCGAGCGCGCTGCGAAGATGTTGCGCGAGGACATGGCCGCGATGGGTCCTGTGCGTGCCCGCGAATGCGACGAGGCGCAGTCGGGTCTCGTGCGGCTCGCCAAGATTCTGGCCGATCGGGGTGAAATCGTGCTCGTCGACCCCAAATCCGATGAATCGATGGTCTATTGACGGTGGAAGCAGTTCAGAACCGCCGCCAGATCCTGCCTTTTGCATTCGATCGCACATTTCCTTCACAGACGGGCGACGGGCCCAGGATGCATCGCAGAAAGACCGATGCCATCGCGCTGGCGAACGAGGTTGAGGCTTTGCAGGAGCAGATCGCCCGGCTGGAGGAAGGGCATCGCGACGAACTCGCGCTTGTGCGGTCCGAGGCTTTCGCCGCGGGACTGGATCACGCCCGCACCGAGCGCGAAGAAGCAATCCTCGCGGCGATCGACGCTGCGCAGGCATCGCTCGAGACTCTCGCCATTCAGCACGAGGAACTGCGCCACGAGGTTGTCGCAGACGCCTGCCAGCTCGCTCTGACGGCGGCGGAAATACTCGCCGGTTGTGCGATCGACCGCGAACCCGGGCGCCCGATCGACGAGGCAATCGGGCGCGCGCTGCTTCTGGTCACCCGGGGCCAGGAAATAGAAGTGCGGGTCCATCCCGATCTGGTGGAAGATATCACGCAGCGCATCGCCGTGCGCCAGGCGGGCGACCGCCGGCGCCTGTTCCTGAGCGTTTCGGCCGATCCGGCGATTGTGCCGGGCGATGCCGCGCTGACCTGGGAGCGCGGCGGCCTGTTGGTCGATGCCGCCAGCCGCCGCCAGGCAGTGCTCGACGAGCTCGAGCCGCTGACGGCAGCCAGCGAGGCTGACAGCCAAGTCTGATCCGAAAGGCTGATCCGCGGGGCTGATCCGCTGGGCTGATCCACAGGGTTGATCGGCGCGGCCGGGACATCTGACTGGCCTGACGAGAATTGCACCAGGCGGCAAATTTTTCCTACCGGCAAAAACTGCCGCCTGTCGGCTGCACTATAATGATCCTAAGGGTCGGCTGCTGAGCTGGCGACAATCATCGGGGCCACCTTGGAAGCACTGCGCAACTTTGCCAACCAGCTCGGACCGCGGCGGCTCCTTCTCATGGGAGGTGTCGCGCTGGCCATCCTCGCCTCGCTGGCGGCGGTGGCGATGAGCGCGGGATCATCCGACCGGATGGGGTATCTCTATACCGATCTCGATCCGTCTGCGGCCCAGTCGATCATCGAAAAGCTGCGCGCGCAGAACGTCCCGTTCTCGCTCTCGGGCGATGGAACCGCGATCCTGGCACCCGAAGACCAGCTACCCGAATTGCGGATGAGCATGGCCGGCGACCAACTTGGCGGCAAGATCGGCTATGAGGTGCTCGACGAGCAGCAGCCCTTCGGCATTTCAGCATCGCGCGAGAAGCTCAACGAGACCCGCGCCATCGAGGGCGAGCTGGGTCGGTCGATCTCGACCCTGCAGAACATTTCGAATGCGCGCGTCCATATCGTGATGCCCGAACGCGCGCTGTTCGCCCCCGAGGCACGCAAAGCGAGCGCGTCCGTCACCGTCAAGACCCGCGGGCGCCTGGCGTCCGGCAATGTCGAGGCGATCCGCTACCTTGTTGCCTCTGCGGTGCCCGAGCTCGCACCCGAGTCGATCTCCATCGTCGATCACACCGGTGCGCTGCTGGCCCGCGCGGGAGAAGCAGGCCAGGCGGGGGCCGCGCAGGCCGACGAGCGCCAGATCGCCACCGAAGCCCGGTTCCGCAGCCAGATCGAAGCGCTGCTTGAACCGATCGTGGGCGTCGGCAAGGTTCGGGCCGAAGTCTCAGCCCAGATAGACCGCGACCAGACCCGCGAGGAGGCCGAGATATTCGATCCCGACGCCCAAGTCATCGCCCGGCAGATTTCGGTGGATTCAGGCGACGAGAGCCAGGAGAACACGGCCGAAGCGCAAGGTGCGACCGTCGGCGAACAGCTGCCCGAAGCCGAAGGCGACATCGGCGGCGGCGATAACCCGGGCCGCAAGAGCGCGCGCAACGAAACCTCCGAAGACACCACCTACCAGAACAGCAGTCGGCGCACGGTCAAGGTCAGCTCACCCGGCAGGATCTCGCGACTCAGCGTCGCCGTGATGGTCGATGGCGGCGCGAAGGGCGTGCCCCAGGAACAACTGCAGCGTTTGACGCGCGTGGTGGAAAACTCGGTTGGCTTCGATGCCGAACGTGGTGACAGTGTGATCGTCGAGGCTATGGCCTTTGCACAGCCCGATGAACTGGACGGCGCGGACGAAGGCCTGTTTTCCAACCTGCCCGTCGATCAGCTTTTCGGTATCGCCAAATTGCTTTTGATCGCTGCGGTGGGGCTTGTCATCCTGCGCATGCTGCGACCCAAGCCTGCTACCGGTTCGGGTGGTCCTGCTGCCTCTGGCGACCCGATCATGCTGACGCCCCAGCCACGCGGCGATGGCACGCAAGATGGCGAGACGACGCCAGCGCTCGGCGGCCCGCAGCTCGAAGAGGAAATCGCCCTTGCCCAGGTGGAGGGCAGTCTCAAGGCCTCCGCGCTCAAGCGCGTGGGTGATGCAGTCAACAGCAGCCCGAACGAAGCTGCAGCGGTTATCCGCCAATGGCTCAATGGATGATGGAGAAACCGGTGAACAATCAGGACATGAACGACGCAGCAGCCATCGGCCTGCCGGAAGAGCCTTCTACCGCACCGGACTTCCCGGTGTTTGGTGAGACCGCGCTGGCGGTTCCGTTCGATGATCTTGCCTCTTTCGATCCGGCAGCGACCATGAACGACGGGCTCGACGCGGTGAACGACGTTCCCCTCACCATGCAGGCCGTTCTCGGGCGTGCGCGAATGACGATTTCGGAACTGGTGCAGATGCGGCCTGGCCGGGTGGTCGAGCTGGATCGCAAGGTAGGCGAGCCGGTCGACATCTACGTCAACGACCGGCTGATCGCGCGCGGCGAAGTCGTGCTGATCGACAAGGTCTTGGGTGTGACGCTCACCGAGATCGTGCGCGAAGAAGATTGATGCGGATGACCCACGTCAAACCGGTACGCGTCATCCTCATCGCCGCCCGCAACGCTACCTCCTGCGGGGTGGATGCACTGGCGCGCAAGGCCGGCGCGCTCGTCACCCGGGTCGCCAGCGAGGCGACAGCGGTGGAATACCTGCGCCGCGCCGAAGGCGATCTGGTGATGATCGAGGTCGATCTCGATGTTCCAGCCTTCGTTGCCAGGCTTCGTGCCGAGCGGATTGCGGTGCCTGTCATCGCCTGCGGCAGCGATCGCGCCGACGCGCGGGTCATGCTGGCAGGGCGGAACACACCAGACGACTACGTTCAACTGCCCGTCCAGCACGAACCGGTCACGACCGCAAACCTGTCGGGCGAGGCCACACCCTGGTTTATCGTCGCCGGGTGTGACGCGATGAGAGGGGTGGTGCAATATGGTCTCTCGATGGCGGCCACCACCGCGCCGATCCTGATCCAGGGCGAAACGGGCACAGGCAAGGAGCTGATGGCCCGCCTGATTCATGCCGGGTCGAACCGCCCTGGACACTTTCTGACGATCGAATGCCAGGGTGTGGCCCCCGAAATCCTGGAGATCGAATTGTTCGGACGCAAATCGGGCGATCACTCGCAGCGCCCGGGCCGGCTGGGCGAAGCATCGGGAGGCACGATCTTCCTGCGCGGGGTCGAGACGCTGCCCCCGGCGCTGCAGGCCCGCCTGCTCGACGCACTGCAGACCAGCGCGATCTGCGGAATGGGAACGCACGCCGATGCCAGCACAGCTGCTCGGCTGATCACCAGCGCGAACGACATCACTGCAGCCTTGGTCGAACGGGGGCAGTTCCGCGCCGATCTGCTCGCCAGGCTCAGCCTCGCCAAGATCAACCTGCCGCCCCTGCGCGAGCGCAACGCGGACATCGATGCTCTCTCATGGTGCTTTGCCCAGCGCTTTGCGGCTTTGTACGACTTGCCCGTGCGTCCCTATGACGATGAGGCAGCTGCCATCCTCCACAGCTATCCTTGGCCGGGTAACGTCCGCGAGCTCGAGGAAACCGTGCACCGCGCCACCCTGCTCTCACGCACGCCGCGCATCGGCGCCGACGCGCTGGTGCATGCCAACGGCGCACGGCTCGATCGGGCGCATTGCAAGCCAAGCGACGAGATCTTGGTCGACAGGCTCGTCGGCCACACTGTGGCGGAAGTGGAACGCGAACTCATCCTCCAGACACTCGAAAGCTGCGGCGGCAACCGCACCTCGGCCTCGTCTGTTCTCGGCATCTCGGTGCGCACGCTGCGCAACAAGCTCAAAACCTTCGTGCAGGCGGGGATTTCCGTATCCCCGTCGCATTGATGCGCTGATCGGATATTCCGCATGCAGCCAATGATCGCCTCGTTCCTCCAGCGCATCGGTGCCAATCGCGATCTAGCGCTTGGTATCGGCGTGCTCGCGATCATCGCGATGCTCATCCTGCCGCTGCCCGGCTGGTTGCTGGATCTGGGCCTGGCGCTATCGATCACCTTGTCGGTGATGATCCTGATGACCGCGCTTTTCATCGAAAAGCCGCTGGAACTCTCGGCTTTTCCCACGATCCTGTTGATCGCCACGATGCTGCGATTGGGCCTGAACATGGCCTCTACCCGCCTGATCCTGGGACATGGCCATGAAGGCCCGCATGCCGCAGGCGGCGTGATCGAAGCCTTCGGAGAATTCCTGATCGGCGGTCAGACACTGATCGGCCTGACGATTTTTATCATTCTGGTGCTCATCAACTTCGTCGTGATCACCAAGGGCGCGGGCCGCATTGCCGAGGTCGCCGCGCGATTCAGCCTCGACGCGATGCCGGGCAAGCAGATGGCGATCGACGCCGATCTGGGCGCGGGCATGATCACCGAGGAACAGGCCCGTTCGCGGCGCAAGGAACTCGAAGCCGAAAGCAGCTTCTTCGGTGCAATGGACGGTGCGTCCAAGTTCGTGAAAGGCGATGCGATCGCCGGGCTCCTGATCACCGCAGTCAACGTGGTGGTTGGCCTGATCTTGGGCATTGCAATTCACGGGGTGCCCTTCGGCGAGGCGGTCACCACCTATACGCTTCTGACGGTCGGCGACGGGTTGGTCAGCCAAATTCCGGCGTTGATCGTCTCGACCGCCGCCGGATTGCTGGTGTCCAAGGGCGGCATGGCCGGGAAGACCGGCGCCGCCTTGAGCGAACAGCTCGGGCGCTATCCCAAAGCGTTTGGCATGGCTTCCGTGCTGATGGGTGCGTTCGCGCTGCTGCCCGGCTTTCCCTTCATCCCGTTTGCCCTGGTCTCTGCCGCTTGCGGCTACGGCGCATGGTCGATGAGCCGCAAGCTGGCTGCCGAGGAAGCACGCGGCAAGGCGGAGCAGCAATCGGCCGATGCGGTCACTGCATCTGCGGAGGAACCGATCGCGCACGTTCTTGCGATCGATGCTGTGCGGGTCGAACTCGGGTATGGCCTGCTGCCAATCATCAACGGCTCGATGACCGAACCCCGGCTCGACGATCAGGTCCGCGCGCTGCGGCGACAAATGGCGACCGACTTCGGCTTCGTATTGCCCGCGGTTCGCATCATCGACAACATGGCGCTGGGCGCGAACGATTACCGCGTCTTCATCCGCGAGACCGAGGCAGCCGCGGGCGAGATACGCCTCGACAGGCTGATGGTGATAAATCCGGGAGGCGGCGATGTCGGACTGCCCGGTGATCCGGCGCGCGAGCCGGTGTTTGGCCTTGATGCTTTGTGGATCGACCGGTCGCTGCGCGACGAGGCCGGCCTGCGCAACCTGACGGTGGTTGATTGCGGCACGATCATCACCACCCACCTGGCCGAGCTGGTGAAGGACAACATCGCCGATCTGCTCTCGTATACCGAAACCCAGAAGCTGCTCACCGAGGTGCACAAGGACGCCGAGAAACTCGTCACCGATCTCGTGCCGGCGAAGATCACCGTTTCGAGCATCCAGCGCATTTTGCAGAACCTGTTGTCCGAAGGCGTTTCGATCCGCGACATGGCGACGATCCTGGAAGGGATCGCCGAGACGGTATCGCTGACCCAGAACCTCACCCAGATCACCGAGCATGTCCGTGCGCGGCTGGCTCGGCAGATATCCGCCCAGCAAACCCGCAACGGTGCCATCCCCATCCTGACCTTGTCCCCCGACTGGGACCGGATGTTCGCCGAAAGTATCATCGGCGATGGCGACGAGCGCCATCTCGCGATGGCACCTTCACACCTGCAGAGCTTCATCGGCCAGGTGCGCGAACTGTACGACCGGCTTGCTGCAGACAATGAAATCCCGTGCATTCTGGTCAGCCCGATGATCCGCCCCTTTGTCCGCTCGATCATCGAACGCATCCGCCCGGCGACCGTCGTTCTCTCGCAGAACGAGGTACATCCGCGCACCCGGATCCGTTCGCTGGGCAGCATCGGCAAACAAATCGCGCTCGACGCACCTTGACCGGCACGCGCCGTCTATAACGTATACAACCGCCTTCCAGGCGAAAGGACCGCATGACCAACATCCTGTCGCTGGCGATGGATCGCAGCTTTTCCCAAAGTCCGTCCGGTGGCATCAGCCAGCCGGCCTCGACGACCACTGCGTTTGCCACCCTCTTGGCCGCATCGACCGCCAGCACCGCTGCGCCTGCCGGGCGAACCGCCAGCAGCGCGGCGCCTGTGGCGTCAACCGCCAGCTATACAGCCGCTTCCGCATCGGCGGGGCCGACTCTTGCCAGCAACTCCGGTTCGCCGGCATGGCCGCCGATGATGGGCCGCGCGCACGACGCCGCACCGCGAACAGACACTGCACTGGCAACCGTCTGGCAAGCGTCCGGCCCGGTTTTCGTAGATGCGGTCGTCCCACCTGAGGCGCCGACACCCCCGGGCCAGGCGCAGAACCTGTCCCTGGCACCGGTTGCACCCGGCCTGAACCCAGACGCCGCAGGCGATATCGCCTTATCCGAGCGTACCGTTACGATGGCCGATGTCCAAACCATGTCGGCCCGGGCCGATGTGCCCATCAATGGTCCTGCCGTCTCAGCGCCATCTCGCGCCTTGACGCCTGCCGACGACGAGCCTCTGACCGGCAATGACACCGACGCGCGCGCAGCGGTCCAGGCGACCGATCGGAACGATTCCGCCGAAAGGCTCCGTTCGCCGGAGCTCCACGGCAATTTGACCGCCACACCTGCAATTGCGGTCATGCTTGCCCCCGCCCCTTCCCCTGCTCCCTCGCCCATGAGCGCGCCAGTGGCCGGAGTTGCCGACAGCACAGGCGTGCAATCACAACAGATGCCGCTTTCCTCAGGTGACACGGGCACCGGGCAACGACACTCGCCCAAGGTGCACGATACCCCTGCTGCCGAACCCGCGTCTCCGGCCGAGCCGGCTACCGCCCCGGCAACAGGTCCCACCGCTGCGGAACGGTCCGCACAGCGTCCGCTGCGAACGCCAGTTGATGCCACCACGGTCGCTCCGGCGACCTCGGTCCAACCCGACGCTGCTGTCGCGCCAGCCCCCGAACTGGCCGCTACCGACGAGACGCCAGCGCCTCCGACTTTGGGCATGACATCCAGCGCCGAACCAGCCTCTCCCGCGTTGCCGGCCGCCGCCTCCGCACCAGCACCAGCACCAGCACCTCAGGCTTTCGATGGAACCACGCCGCAAATGTCGCCGACATTGCGCGAAACGACCGCCGGTAGGCCCGCCGCTTCCTACAACACCCTCCCGGTCGCAGGTTCGGAGACCCGTGTCGAGGCAACGGGGGCTGCTGATACCTTTCGTTCAGGGCCAGTGACGATGAAGGCGGCAGATCCAGCGAAACCAGCTCAGGCAATGACAGAGGCGACACCGTCTGCCCCGGCGCAGGTTCCGCTTTTGGCGAGCGAGCTGTTGTCGCTACCAATAGAAGCCGCGAGCGGCCCGTCGGTACCTTCGCCGCTGCCCGCCGCATCAGCGACGCCGGCTGCATCACTGTCTTCGCCTGCGGCACCGGCAACACCGGTATCAGCGGAGACCGTGTCAGCCCGTCCAGGCGAGATCGGCCACCAGCTGGGCATCGAAATCGCCCGGCGCAGCCAGGATGGGCGCGACAATCTGACCGTCCGGCTTGACCCTGTGGAGCTCGGCAAGATCCAGATCCGCATCCAGTTCGATGATCAGGGCAGCCTGCGCGCGCAGGTCTCGGCTGAAAGCGCGGTCGCGCTCGAAATGCTGCGGCGCGACAGCGGTGACCTCGTTCGCGCGCTGAACGACGCAGGGATTCGCACCGATGCGCAATCCTTTCAGTTCGACGCGCGCGGGCAGAACCGTGAACAGAACGGGCAGCGCCCTCAGCCCCAGGAATTTCGCCGCCAGGATACCTTGTTTGACGAAGACCAGGCACGCGACAACCCCCAGCAGCGCAGATCGACCACTGCGAGCAGCCTAGACCTTTTTGCGTGAGGACCTTAATATGACCCCGATTTCAAGCAGCATCACTCCCGCTACGGGAGCCCAGAACGCGAACGGAGCCAACGCCGCGCTCAACGCCAATTTCGATATGTTTCTGAAGTTGCTGACCACGCAGATGCAGAACCAGGACCCGCTCGATCCGATGGAAACATCCGAGTACACGCAGCAGCTCGTGCAGTACTCTGCGGTCGAACAATCGATCCAGCAGACCTCGACGCTCAAGGATATTCTCGCGAGCCTGTCTACGCAGGATCTGGCACAGTCCGCCAACTTCCTGGGCACCTACGCGATGTTCGACAGCGCGACGGCCGGTATGTCCGCAACGACCCCGGCAGACTGGAGCTGGGAGGCGAGCCGTGCGGTCGAAACGCTTTCGGCCACGATTACCAATGCAAGCGGCCAGGTGGTCGAAACCCGGGTGCTCGACGCGGCCCGGGCTGGCAATTTCCGCTGGGACGGATCGCTCAGCAATGGCCGGACCGCGCCGGATGGCAGCTACACTCTGGCGCTGACGGCACGCGCGGCCGATGGTGCGAACGTTCCCGTAGCTATCCGGAGTAAGGGGTTGATCGACCAGGTCGAAACAGTCGGGGGCGTTGTCCGCCTGGGGATCAACGGTGCCGATTTCGGCGTACCTGACCTCATCCGCGTAAGATCACGCGCCGACGATTAATTCTGGAGGGATGACACCTTCAACAGCCGAATGTTGCTATAATAAAATCAAGCCTGGCAGCTAAATGTCCCCCGTTTCTGCCAGGCTCTGACTTCCGGGGTACTTGCTGCTAGTCCGTTGCGCGGCGATCGGTTCCTGTTCGAGCTTCGCCTCAAGGACCCCGGAAGTCCCCCTTTTGCAGATAACTGCCATCTGGCACGCCCCCATGTCGATAGTGCCACTGGTTCGATGGCGCTTCCGGTTGAGGTCACATCCTCCCGCACGCCTCCTCCCCCAAAAACAACCGTTACACCCGTGCCAAAGCGGCGCAGCTGGGCTTCCTGTTCCAGCCTTGCCGCAAGCCGGCAAGGTGGTGGCGGGTCGCCGACAGCCTCGGCGACCCCGGCATCGGTCAGTGAATATAGGCGTGTTTGCGCCGCTCGATCTCGCGGGCATGGGCACAGACCAGACACAGCTCGGCATACACCCGGTCCCACAAGGGCGCAGCCAGGCGAAACGGCTTTTCGTCGTTGATCTGGTCGATGATCACGGCCGCCGCCGGAATGATATCGAGCTGAAACCGCGTGGGAAAAGTCCCGCCGATCTCTTCTTCCGGCATCTCACCTGGCACCGCCAGGCGGGCGGACATAATGAAGCCGACCAGAATATCCGCGCCATAGCCATCCAGCATGACCTTGCCAGCGCCGGGCACCTCGGGATGTTCCAGCGTGACGAGAGCGCCAGCGGGGTGCGGCTCGACGGTAATGCGCACGACATCGCCGAATGGATCGACGATTTCCCGAACTCTCGGAAACATATTCACCACCTTGTGCGCGCTTGTTTAATTGCAGGCCCTGCCAAGGACCACGAATGCCTGGACGAGCGCCCATGTTACATCGCTGAGGCCCAAAATAAATGGGGCCGGGCTTGCGCCCGGCCCCAAGTAGCTCGTTCGGTCGAACCGACCAAGCCTCGTTGCCGATTAACGGAACAGCGAAGTGATGGTCTGAGGCGCCTGGTTTGCAATCGAGAGCGCCTGAACGCCCAGCTGCTGCTTGACCTGCAGCGCCTGCAGCTTGGCCGATTCCTTGGCCAGATCGGCATCGACGAGATTGCCGATACCGCTTTCGATCACGTCCGACAGCTTGCCGTTGAACGCCAGCTGACCTTCGATCTTGCGCGACGCCGAGCCCAAAGTGCTCAGTGTCGTGGTCACCGCAGTAGCCACGGTTTCGATCTCGGTCAGCGCCGTATCGGCATTGGCCTTGGTATCAAGACCAGCAGCCAAAGCGGCAGTGACGTCAGTGTCGAAGGTCTGGTTTTCCACCTCGAGCACGCTCGTGGTGTCGAGCGACTGCAGCGCGGAAACCGCACCCGTTGCAGTAGCGTCGTCCTTCAGCAGGTTGGTGCCATTGAACTCGGAAGAAGCGATGATCGTGGTGATCTGCTCCTTCAGAGCCGTATAGTCGGCATCGATTGCGGTGCGGCTATCGTCATCGATGCCTTCATCCGATGCCTGGATGGCCTTGGCCTTCATCTGGTTGAGGATGTCGGAGATCTGCTCCGAACCTGCAACCGCCACATCGACAGCGCTCTTCGCCCGGCTGAGCGAGGAGTTAACTGCCGAAAGACCGCCGACGTCACCGCGGAGCTTCTGCGCGATCGTAAACGATGCAGAATCGTCCTTGGTGCTTGCGACGTTCAAGCCGGTGTTGATGCGGCTCTGAACCTGCGCCAGGCCCTTGTTGGTCTGGTTCAGGCTCTGCAGAGCCGCCATGGCACCGATGTTGGTGTTGACTGAAAACGACATGGGTATTTTCCTTCTGGGATGAACGGGTAGCATTCTGCTGCCCGGGCCAGAAACGCTGGCCCTCGACGAACCGCAAAAAACGCGGCCCGCTCTTCATTTTGGGAAGGAATGACAAGCTAGCCCAAATGGGTTGGCGAATTTAAATTCTATCGCTGGAAAGAGAATTGCGCGGACTGCGTCACGCCCCGGGGAGCATGCCCCCCGCGCACCCGAACCAGCAGATCAGAACGGGAACAACGCCTCATAGATCTGCTGGCCCCAACGGGCCTGCTGCAGATCGCTGAGCTGCCCGCGGCCACCATAGCTGATCCGCGCTTCAGCGATCTGGCTGTGCGCGATGGTGTTGGTGCGCCCGACATCCTGCGGTCGTACGATGCCCGTCACAATCAGCTCGCGCAGATCATAATTGACCCGCATCTCCTGCCGCCCCCGGATGACCAGATTGCCGTTGGGGAGCACCTCGGTGACGATCGCTGCCATCGTCATGTCGATGGTCTCGCTTCGTGTCGTCGAGCCCTGTCCACCCGACCGCGAAGTCGAGGTTGCATCGATCGCGCCACCGGGTGCACCGGGAATACGCGTTTCAAGTCCAAGCAGCGCGCCGATTCCGACGCTCTCCGATCCATTGCGCGAGCGCGCAGTCGTGTTGCTGAAATCGGCCTTGTCGGCGATGTTGATCATGATCGTCAGAATATCGCCCACCCGCGAGGCGCGTTGATCGTGGAACAGCGTACCTGCTCCGGCGCGAAACAGCGAGGCGCTGGGCGGCGCGGCCGCCAGCGGCGCTGCCGTCGATCCCGTCCGACGATCGCTCGGCCCTTCCGAAGCGATCGAGCGCTCGAAAGCTGGCACCACGAATTCATCCATCGGCGTCAACGCGGGCGCGCGGCCCACGTTCTTGAGGCGGTCAACGGTTCCGCAAGCGGACAGAATTGTTGTTGCCGCAGCCAACAGCAAAATATTGTTCTTCATGTCTATCTCCGAAAATTGAAAGGCTCAGCGTGCTGTCACGCGGACGACGCCTGGCTCTTCGGCGATGGCGTCAAGCGTCTGGTTGGTCGCTTCGTTGAACACCCGCAGTGGCTTGCCACGCGCAGCATCGGCCAATGCGCGGCCATTGGCGCTGATCGTCAGCGCGCCGCTGCGCAGCCTGATCGTGACCGGATCACCGCGCAGGATGACGCGAGGGTCGCCAAGGTCGCCGGCGCGCACCGGCAAACCGCCGCGCAAGGTGCGCCGCGCCTCGCGACCCGCAGCCTGTTGCGCCGACATCGCGTCGCGCGCCTGTGCAACGGGGATCTCGGTGCTCGTAAAGTCGCCGGCAGCCAGCACCTCGCCGCGCTGGACAGTGCGGGCGAGGACGTCGGTCGACGCCATCGGCGCGGCTGCCTGCGCCAGCAAGGGTGCGACGGGTAACAGCGCCGACGCCAGCGCTGCGAGGACGATCGGGCGCACCATCATCAGCGCAACTGACTGGTGGTGCCGAGCATTTCGTCGGCGGTCTTCACGACACGGCTGTTCATCTCATAGGCGCGCTGCGCGGTAATCAGCGCGGTGATCTCGGCAACGGGGTTGACGTTGGATGCTTCGACGAACCCCTGGGCCAGATTGCCAAAGCCCGGTTCGCCAGGCGCGGCGATCGTCGGTTCGCCCGACGCTGCGGTGGCAAGGAACAGATTGTCGCCCTTGGCTTCGAGACCGGCTTCGTTGACGAACGTCGCCAGCTCAATCTGGCCAACCACCTGCAGTTCCGCCTCGCCATCCAGCTTGACCTGAACCTCGCCGGTCCGCGAGATCACTACATCGACCGCCCCTTGCGGGATGGTGATGCCAGGCTCGACCGGAAGTCCCTGCGAGGTGACCAGTTCGCCCTGATCGGAAATCTGGAAGGCGCCATCACGGGTATAGGCGATTTCTCCCGTAGGTAGCTGGACCTGGAAGTGGCCCAAACCCTGGATCGCCAGATCGAACCGGTTGTCGGTCTGCACCAGGGCACCTTGCTCGGCGATGCGATAGACGCCGCCGGTCCGCACACCTGTGCCGATCTGAATTCCCGATGGCACACGAGCCTCGGCCCCATTGGACGCCGCGCCCGGACGCGAGACCTGCTGGTAGAGCAGATCCTGAAAATGGGCCCGCTGTCGCTTGAAGGCGGTCGTGTTCATGTTGGCGATGTTATTTGCGATGACATCGACATTGGTTTGCTGGGCCAGCATGCCGGTTCCGGCGATGGAGAGGGTACGCATGGGTTAATTCCTTTCTGCAAGGTGGATCAAAAAGCGGGTCAGCCTACGCGTCCGAGCTTGTCGAGAGCGCGCTTGCGCATGTCATTGAGGCTCTCGTTCATGCGCACGCTGTTCTGGTACAGTCGCAATATCTCGATCATCGCGGTGGTTTCGAGGATCGGCTGGACGTTGGACCCCTCGACACCGCCTGCGTGCAGTTTGGTGTCTGCGGCGGCCAGGACACGGCCTTCCGCGCCCGAAAACAATCCGTCGCCGCGGGGCGCCAAGGCGGTTTCGTCGTCAAACACCGTGATTGCGACCCGGCCCAGCGGACCGTCTGGTCCCAAGACGGTGCCATCGCTGGCGATCGAGATCCGGTTTGCCTGCTCGGGCGGCACATTGATCGCCTGGCCGCCCTCGTCCAGCAGGCGCTGCCCACCCGCGACGGCGAGGTCGCCATTTTCGAGCACGGCTAGAAAGCCCGCGCGCGTGTAGGCCCTGCCGCCGGCATCGGGCAATTCGACCGTCAGATAGCCCGGGCCCTCGATCATGACATCGAGTGGATTGTTCGTCGGCTGGAAGGCACCGGCGGTCATGTCGTGCACCGCGTGAAAATCGAGAACGAAGGATGTCTTCTTGGCATCCTGGGTGATCGCGTCGTCGGCCTTCTCGACAAATTCCTGAAACAGCGGCTGTTCTCGCTTGAACCCGACTGTCGAGGTGTTGGCCATATTGTTGGCCACGATGTCTAGCCGCCGCTTGAGGGCCTGTTCGTGGCTCAACAGAACGTATGAGGGAATGTCCATCGGTGGGCCGCTCCAAAAAATCGGCGATGAAAAAGCGCACTAGGCAAAACTTGCCGGGTGACAGCCCTATAATAGAAGCAAAACACCCGATGGCGGCGCGACCGCTGGATTTTGCAACGAAGGCGAGCGCGCACATGGCCACGGATACCGACGACCAGGCATTGATAGAGGCAGAGGCTGACGGGGAGACAAAGCAGCCACGCTTCTCCAAAAAGAAGAAGGTCATTGCTGCGGCGGTCGCGGGCGTTCTCGTCCTGGCGGGCACCGGCAGCGCACTGATGCTCTCCGGGGGGGACGATGCCGCCGACGAAGCCAACGCGGACGATGATGCAGACAAAGGCGAGAGCGGCGACGGCAAGACCAACTTCGTCGAGGTCGCCCCGATGGTGATCAACCTGCGATCAAGCGACGGACAGGCCCGGTTCCTCAAACTGCGGTTCCTGCTGGCGGCTTCATCGCCGGGCGACATGGCGGTGATCGAGGCCAAGCTTCCGCAGATCCTCGACAGATACCAACCGTTCCTGCGCGAGCTGCGGCCCGATGACCTTGCAGGCTCGGCCGCCGTCTACCGGCTCAAAGAGGAGCTGCTTCTGCGCGCGCGCGACGTGCTAGGTGCAGGCGTGGTCAGCGATGTGCTTATTCAGGATATGATCCAGCAATGAGCGGCATGGATTTCGAGGAGATCGAGCTCCCCGCACCGCCGATGGCGGACTTGCCCGAGGGCGTGACCTTCGATCAGGCCAGCATCGATGCGCTTTTCGGCGATGCCAGCGATCTCATGCCGCAGAAAAGCGGTCTGCGCGCTGTCATCGAATCGCGCGTGGTCAACCATGCACGGCTGCCGATGCTCGAGGTCGTGTGCGAGCGCATGGTGCGCTCTTTCGCCACCAGCATGCGCAATCTCACTTCGGACGCGATCGAGGTCTCGCTCGATGAGATCGCCTCGGTCCGCTTCGGTGATTTCATGAACCACGTGCCGCTGCCGTCGATGCTCGCGGTGTTCAGGGTCCCCGCCTGGCAGGATTATGGCCTGGTGACGGTGGAGGCCAGCCTGATCTATGCGGTCGTCGATGCGCTGCTCGGCGGCCGGCGCGGGGCAGCGCCGCGCAAGATCGAGGGCCGCGGTTTCACCACGATCGAAACGACCCTGGTATCCAAGATGATCGAGCTCATCCTGCGCGAGTTCAGCACCGCGTTCGAACCGATTTCGCCGGTGACGATGGAGCTGGAGCGCATCGAGACAAGCCCGCGCTTCGCCGCGATCGCCGGCCCGTCGAACGTGGCCTCGGCAGCGACCTTCGGCGTCGATATGGACGGCCGCGGCGGCAAGTTCACCATCTTGCTTCCCTTTGCCACGCTCGAGCCCGTGCGCGGCAAGCTGACGCAGCGCTTTATGGGTGAAAAGCTGGGCGGCAACAGCACCTGGCTCAACCATATGCGTTCGGAAATCCTGCAGACCGAAATCGAAATCTCCACTGTTCTTGGCGAGCGCCAGATGCGGCTCGCCGACATCCAGTCGCTGGCCCCGGGCCAGACCATCGCCTTCGACGTCGCACCCGACGATCCGCTCGAAGTGCGCTGCGGCGGAGTCACGCTGGCCCGAGCCCAGATCGGGCGACAGCGCAATCAGATCGCAATCGGCATCGTCTCGACTATCGGAAAGGAAATGCCCCGATGAGTTTTACCGCTATGACCAACGTCATCACCATCCTCTTCTGCCTGGCCGTATTGGTCCAAAGTGTCAGGCTGATGCGCAGCCTGAAGCAGGTGCGCGATGTCAGCCTGAACGATACCGTCGGTGCGCTCGACACCGCCACCGCGCAGGCGCGAACCGTTCTCGATGGCCTGCGCCAAACACTTTCCACCGATGGGACCGCAAACCTGCGTGTGCTGGGCGAGGCGCGTGAAATTCGCGATGAACTCGATCTCATGATCGGCATCGCCAACGCCGCAGCCGAGCGGTTGCTGGAAACCGCATCGACCGTCCAGCCGTCCTTTGAGAAGTCAGCGGCATGAAATTCAAACACCCGTCGCTGCTGATGCTAATGACTGGCGCTGCTGCGGTGTCCATGCTGTCGCATGGCGTGAACGCATCGTTCGCCGCCGAAGGCGAGCGCGCGACACCGACCACGCGGCTTGGTACCGCGATCCAGTCGGAGATGACCGAGCGTGATCGCGCCGCCAAGCAACGGGCGCGCGCGCTTGAACTGCGCGAACAGGCCATCAGGGCATCGGAAAAGCGTCTTGAGGCGAATGCGCAGGCACAGCAGCAGCAAAAAGGGACCAAGACCGGCCCCGCCGCGCAATCCGGTGCAGAAGCTGAATCCGCGACGCTGGACCAGCTGGCCCGGATATACCAATCGATGAAGCCCAAGCAGGCGGCCCGGGTTTTTGAACGGCTCGCAATCGATGTTCAGGTGGGAGTGGCCCGCAAGATGCGCGAACGGGCAACGGCACAGGTCCTGGCGGCGATGACCCCGGATGGGGCAGCGCGTCTGAGCATGGCACTGGCCGAGGAGACCAGTCGCCCCCGGATGCAGTCCCAGTATCAGCCCCAGCCGCTTCCCCGGTCAAAGCCCGAGCAGCAGCAGCGTCGCCCGGCCAATCCTCCCGGCTGACAGCCGAGCACCGCGCAGGATAGCCGAAGCGGTCCTGCGCGCCTGCCCGTCTTCAGGCCGATCTGGCGGTCACTTCCACCAGCAGCACCCTCGCGATACCTGCCTGGCGGGATTGCAGCGCCTGCGCCAGTTCCGCGGCCAGACGCCGCGCGTCGATCGCCACGAATGGCGATGCGGACAGCCGCGCGAACTCGGCACCGACCGCGAGCGCTTCGGACCGCAGGACGGGCATGTTGGCGGAGAGTGTCTCGGACGCACCTGCCTGATCGGCCTCCAGCACCAGCTTGAAATGCAGCGTCCCCTGGACGCGCGCACCGTCGATGATCGGCAGGTCAATCTGCTCCATAGGGATAAGCTCCCCGGGCGTCGACAATTCGCCACTGGTCTGGGCGCCGGTCTTGCCGGCGACTTGGCCGTCGTCTGCCCCCGCCGCCTTGCTCAAAGGGAGGGTTGCGAGCAGTGCGCTTGCCAAAAGAATAGTCTTGGTGGTCATGGTTTGCTCTGCCGTCCATTGAAAAGGAACGCGCGCCTGCGGAGCAGCCGGCCCTCCCTCTATAATAGAAGATAAACCGTCCGGAGCGCGCATGAGCAACGATCAAAAACCAGCACGCATCAAGATTGTAAACGGCGGCACGCCCGCAAACGTCCGCGGCAATGCCGCAAAGACCCCGGCCCCGACGCCGGAACCGGCCGTTTCGTCCACCCCTCCTGCGTCGCAAACCAATCGTCTGGTGTTACTGGGCGCGGTTGTATTCCTGCTCGGTTGCGCGATCGGTGGAGTCACGCTGGCCGCTTGGCCGCATGTCGGCATGGGTTGAGGATCGCCATGCGCCCGCTTGTCGTTATCACCGCCTCGCTTTCGCTCACGGCCAGCGGTCTGGCCCAGACTGTCCCGCCCAAGACGCAGGAACCCGCGCCTGCAGACGCTGCAAAACCTGCAGAACCGCCGGTCGAGCCTGAGAATTCAGACGGACAGCCGCTGGACAAGCTCCCCCGCCTACCCGGCTTTGCCGCGTCACTGGCCAATGAACCTCCCATCACCGACGTCTCGGGCTGGAAAACCCTTCCCGATCAAGATGCGTGGAAGGCCATTGTCGGCAGCACCGAACGCTCGCGCCAGTCGGCACGATGGCAATTGGCGCGCAGCCTGCTCGGCAAGGGGCGTGCACCCGAAGCCTATGGCGTGCTGGTCGCCATGGGGGAAGATGATCCGGATCTCGCGCTGGTCGCAACCTATCGGCTGGCGCTGGGTGCCGCGCTGGTCGGGCTCGGTCGGTTCCCGGATGCGCTCGCTGCGCTTTCGGCGGAACTGCTTGCGACGAATCCCGAGGCCTGCGCCTGGCGCATGCGCGCGCTGGCCGGTGCCGCGATGCCAGCCGATGCCTTGCAGCAATGGGCCTGCGCGCGCCCGGCGATCGCCGCACGTCGCGGGAAAACGCGCGCGACCTTCATGCTTGCCGCCGCCGATGCTGCGCTGCAGGCCAACCAACCTGCCCTCGCGTTGGCCTTGGTGCAAAAGATGCCCGAGGCCGACCCCGCAGCGAACCTTATCCGCGGACGCTCGCTGTTCCGGCTCGACAAGGTGCAAGACGCCAAGATGCGACTCAATCAGGCAAAGGGCAATGGCTCGCCTGAGCAGCGTGTCGATGCGCGGATTGCGCTGCTCGAAGGGCTGGCGGAGCGGGATCTGGTCAAGCCGAAACAGGCCTATGACGACCTGGAACGACTTAGCTATATCTGGCGCGGTGGACAGATCGAGCGGCGCGGGCTGATGCTGCGGCTGAAGCTGGCGACGGAGATGGACAATCACCCGGCGATGCTGAGAACCGGAGCAGCGCTTTTCCGCTACCACCCGGCGGCGATGGACAGCTCCATCTTGCTGGCCGGGCTGCACGACCGACTTCGCATGATCCTGGCACCCGAAAGCAAGATATCGCTGCCCGATGCAGCGGGGCTTTTTTGGGAGTATCGCGATTTGAGCCCGGCCGGTGCCGGCGGAGATTTTCTGGTGAGCCAGCTGGCCGACCGGCTGCAAGGCGCGCGGCTTTATGACCGTGCCGCAGAACTGCTCAATTACCAGATGACGGCCCGCGCAAAGGATGTCGCCCAAGGACCGCTGTCGGTCCGCGTGGCGAAGCTCTATATCCTCGAAGGGCGACCCGAACAGGCGCTGCGCGCGCTGCGCGGCAGCGACGGAAACATCTATCCCGAGGAAATCGTCTGGGACCGGCTGCGGATGGAAGCCATTGCGCTTCACCTGCTCGGCCGTACGGACGAAGCACTGGCCGTGCTCGATGGCGTTCCCGATGGGGCTGCGATCCGCAACGAAATCGAATGGAGCCGCCGCAACTGGCGCGCATTTGTCGATTCGGATCGTCAGCTGCCGACGCGACCGGGTCAGTTGACCGAAGTGGAACAGACCGTGGTGCTGCGCCGGGCGGTGGCATTGGCGATGCTGGGGCGCGAGGCTGCACTGGCGCAGCTGCGAGCGCGCTACGCGGCAATCTTTGCAGAGCTTCCAACGGCAACCGCCTTCGATCTGCTCACAGGGCCGGTCGATCAGCTGGATACAGAAAAGATCGCCCGCGCGATGGCGGCAATGCCGACCGCGAGTCCTGCAGGCGATGTCGCGGACCTGCTCACCGGCGCTGCACCGGCTGCGCCCAAGCTTTCACCGCGCAAGACCACATAGCCGGCACCGACTAGCCAGATGCGCCAGTCGGATGCCGTGGTCGTTCAGAGGAATTTGGTCAGGTTCAACCCGGCGATCTGCGCGAACACCGAATAGCTCGCCTCCAGCGTGGCCCGCTGCTGCGCAAGGTCCACCGCCACCTGGCCAAGATCGGCGTCCTCGTTGGACGCGATAATATCTCGCAGCAGCAAAGATCGCTGTTCAGCACGCACGCCGAGCGTTTCGACCTGGTTCTGCCGCCGGCCGTTCGCCGCATTGACCGAACGCAAGGCCCCCATGCCCTCGTCGATCTGCGCGACAGCATCGCGCAAGCTCTCCTTCTGCGCGGGTGTCAGCCTCACGCCGATCGCACCTGCGCCAGCCAGCGTGCGGAATGCCTCGTACAGACCCTTGCCCACATCACTGGCGGTGATGCCATAGCTGACCTCCCTGCCCTCGGTGAGATAGGCGGCAGTACGCACGTCGTCGTTGCGAAAGGCATCATCCGCTGTGGTCAGAAGTGTATCTTCGAGCGTTTCAGGCGCAAATGGCAGGACTTCGCTGCGCGAGCCGGCGAACAGCGCAGAGCCGCCCTCGACGGCGTTGAGGTTGCTGCGAAACTCTTCGAAAGCGCCACGGATCGTTTCCTGCAGACCATCGGCATCATCGGTTCCGATCGCGGTGACCAGTTGGGTACGCAGATCGCTCATCACGGTATCGACGCGGCTGATATGCGCATCATAAATCGAAAGCGTGACCGAAACATGCTTTGAAACGACCGACTGGGCCTCTTGCCGCGACAGCAGCGAATGCGCCGAAATCGTGCGTACCGCCTCGGTTCCCAGGCTGGCATAGTCCTGCGCCTTCTTTCCGGTCGACAAAGCTGTCTGGGTGACCGCAAGATTACGCTGGGCACGCTGGATGGCGTCGGCCATGGTGCGTTGCAGGGGAATGGTGGCAACTCGGTTCATCGCACGGCCTTTCAGCGGATCATGTCAAGCAGGGTGTCGTACATCTTGGTCGCGGTTGTGATCACGCGCGCGGCGGCGGAATAGCTGTTTTGAAGCACCACCATCTGCGACAGCTCTTCATCAAGGTTGACCCCAGCAAAGCTGTCACGACGGTTTACGGCATCGTCGCGCCGGGCGGCAGCGTCGGCCATCAGGTCTTTCATCTGCGCAGCTTGCGTCCCAGTGCGGCCCATCAGCAGGCTGGAGAATCGCTCCAGTGAGGCCGAAGCGCCGGTGCCGAAATCGATGACCGCGCCCAGTGCCGATACAAAGGCATTGGCACCGCGGGTATCGCCGCTGCCGATGGCGGATTCGCCTATCGCAGCATCGATCCGCAGCCGGCCCAGCGGAAGCTTGGTCGGATCAGCCAGCATTGCATCGCGCACGCCTGCCGAGCCGAGCCCGTTGGCACTCCCGGTCAGTTTCGCCAGCGCCGTGAAGGACACCCCGGTGCCGTTGCGGCTGGTCGAATCCGCTGCGATCGAAAGCACGGCACCGGTCGCCGCCGGGCTGGCGGCAAATGCGATGCGTCCGCGATCATCGAGGGCAAAGCTGCCGAAAGCGCCCAGCGGGCTCTGGTTGAGCTCGGTGACAAGATCTCCAAAAGTGCTCCCCAAAGCCCCGCTCAGCGTCGTTTTCCCAAGCGTCCGACCGGTCGCATCGCGCAGCTCGAGCTGGGTCGTCTCTCCTGCCCCGAAGCCGTGCGGATCGCTCGCCAAGAAGCCTGACGGGACCAGCGTTGCGCCATCGCTTCGCACGATGTCGTTGAGACCGAAATAATGGGCAAATCCATTGCCTGCGCGATCGCTCGGCGGCATCCCCTGCGCCACCGCGACGCCATTGGTGTTGCTTGCCGCGACGAGCGTCAGGCGGCCGTCCTGCAGGCTTGCCGTAGCCGCCCCGGCCAACCCGGTGTTGATCGCCGCCAGCGCGTCGTCGAGTGTGGCTGTGCCGCCCAGCGCATCAAAATCGATACGTGTGCTGGCGATCATCGCACCCTTTCGATCGGTCACGGCGAACACCGCTTCGCCGGTAAAGCCCAGCCGATCACCGCCGACAAGCCCGGTGGGTTTGCCATCAAGGCGGGTGGGTGGCGGAAACGTGGTGCCCGCATTGCTGACCGCGTTCAGGGTCTCGGCAAGGCCGCCAAAAAGCGTGCCGAGCTGGTCTGAAAAGTTCGGCAGCGTGCGATCGCGCAGGTCGAGCAAACCACCCAGCTTGCCTCCCACGACGGCAGAATCGATTTTTTCGCCCGTGGCGCTTGCAGGTTCGCCCGCCTCGTTGGCAAACCGGATGTCGATTACCGGATAGGCAGGCTGGGCCACCCCATCGCCAGCCACCACATACGAAAGCTGGCGCATCCGGCGGTCGAGCAGCACGGCACCATTGGCGGCGTCGATGTTGTATCGCCCGTCGGGCTGTAGCCGGACGGAGATTTTCATCATCGTGCTCAGCTCTTCGATCGCCGACATGCGTTGCCCCTCGGCACCAACGGCGCTGCGCCCCTGGCCCTGGAGCTGCGCAACCGTGGCGTTGAGGCCGTGAATGCGCTCGAGCAGGGTGTTGATACCCTCAACCGAATAGCTGACCTCTGACTCGACATCGCCGAGCAGGTTGCGCACATCGTCGTCGAGCTGGCGCAGCGATACGATGGCGTCCTGCACGTCGGTGACGAAGCCCGATGCATTTTGCGGCGAGCTTTGTGCGCTCGTCATGGCGATGGCGGAGGCTGTGATTGCGTCGAGCCGGGCCGGCAGACCCGCTTCGGAGCCTGGCTCGCCCAGCAGCGATTGCAGCCGGTCGAGATAGCTGGAGGTTACCTCGAACTTGCCGATATCCCCAGAGCGCAGGTACACCGTCTGTTCGAGGAACCGGTCGGCTATCCGCTTGGGCTCGCCAATGACGACCCCGCTGACGCGCCCCTGTGTGACGCCGGTGGTCAGCGAGATTCGTTCGCGCGCATAGCCGGGCGTGCCGACATTGGCGATGTTGTTGGAGACGGAGCGGATCCCGGCCTGCGCCGCCGACAGCCCGGATACTGCAGACCCAAGGATTTCATTCAGCGACATTTAGCCCACTCCGCCTCCCGATTGGCTTAGCGCTTGAGCGCGCTGATTTCCTGCAACATGTCATCCACCGTCGTGATGATCTTCGATGACGCGCTATAGGCACGCTGGAACCGGATCATGTTGGTGAACTCCTGGGCAAGGTCGACCGTGGACGCCTCGAGCGAGTTGGCAGAGATGGTGCCTCCACCCAGACTACCGGGGCGGTCGATCACGACATCGCCCGATTGCGGGGAGACGCCATAAGCGTTGCCCGACAGGCGGAAAAGCCCGTCGGGGTTGGCGAAGGTGGCCATCGGCAGCTGATAGATCGCCCGTGTCGTGCCATCATCGAAAATGGCACTAACGATGCCCTTGTTGCTCACCTCGACCGAGACGAGGTTGTTGAGCATTCCGCCATCGGTGCTCGCAGCTATCAGCGCGGAATCGCTGGCAAACTGGGTCAACCCGTCGAGCCCATCCTGGCTACCCAGCGCGAGCTGGATCGGCGAGGACCCGGCCTGGTTGGTCCAGGCCACGTTGAGTGATCCAAACAGCGCGGGATCCGAATTGGCAAGGTCGAGGCTGCCGTCGGGGTTGAACGCAACCGCACCGCTGGCCAGCAAGCCATTGGCGGCGGTGACCTCGGCGGGATCGGCATAAATCTCCGCGACCCACTGATTGGCGGCCGTTTTGGCAAAGCTCATCGTCACCTGATGGCTGGTGCCCTGCGCATCGAAGACCTCGAAGCTCCGCGAAAAATGCGGTTCGACCGTTCCTGTAGCCATGTCACCGGCTACAAACGGGTTGGCCAGCGGCGTCTGCGTTGACTGGAGGTTCACGCGAACCTGCAGTCGCGTGGTGGCACTGGCGGTCCCGCTCAAGCCGCTGAGACGCACCGGCTCCATTTCATTGAAGCCACCCGTGCTGATGTACCCACCCAGCGAATCAAGGCTCCAGCCCTGAAGAAAATAGCCGCTGGTATTGCGAAGAAAGCCTTGCTCGTCGGGGCGGAATGCGCCGGCGCGAGTAAAGGCAACGTCGCTTGTGGCGTCGTTGCCCAGGCGGGTGACGAAGAAACCGGCCCCATCGATCGCCAGATCGGTCTGACTGCCCGAGGCCTGCAAAAGCCCCTGCTTCGAGATCATCGAACGCGGGGAAACGGAAACGCCGCCAGCTGAATAGCTGGCCTTGGCGTTGCTGTCGGTTACCAGCGAGCGGAAGTTGGCTTCCACGCCCTTGTACCCGACAGTGTTGATGTTGGTGATGTTGTCCGCAACCGTCGCCATCGCGCTCGATTGGGCACCAAGTCCGGACACGCCGGCATAGAGGGCGGAATAAAGGCTCACGAAATGGGTTCTCCTGGGTTTGCAGGCGGCGCACGGCTGCCCCGGATACCATTCTAGGAGATCGCATCGGCCGATCCCAAGCGACACCAGATTTTCCTGACCGACAGCCGCGAGCCAGGCGGAGCCCGCTATAATGGAACCACCAGACAACAAGGGGACATTCCAATGCTTCGCATCAATCTTCGGGACGGCGAGAAGGTCGTCATCAATGGCGCCGTGCTCCGCTCGGTCGGCCGAACAGATGTCGTGATAGAGAACGAGGCGGCTATCCTGCGGGGGCGCGACGTGATCACGCCCGAAGACGCCGACACTCCCGCCAAGCGGCTCTATTTTGCCTGCATGATGGCCTATATCGATCCCGATCGCCTGATCCAGCATCAAAGCCGGGTCCTGTCGCTTTTCGAGGAACTGTTGCATGCGATCGAGGCACCCGAGGCAAAGGCCAGCTGCATCGCATTCGCCAACAAGATTGCACGCTGCAGCTTCTACCATGCTCTGGCCGACTGCCGCGACCTGATCGCTTATGAGGCACAGGCGCTCGCCCGTTTCTCGCCCGCCTACGCGGCCTGACGAGCCTCTGGCGGTGCAGACACTCGCATCCGCAACCCGCGCCCTGCGCGCGCAGGAGCTCGATCGGCACTTCGGCAAGGTTGCTGCGGTGCGCGGTGCCCTGATAGAGGTCGAAGGCCTGCTGGGATCAGCGCGTATCGGCTCGCGCTTGGTGATCGATTGTGCCGGCAAGCCGGTCGATGCCGAGGTAACGGGTCTGGATCGCGATATCGCGCATTGCCTGCCGTTCAGCGAACCGCAGGGCATCGCCACCGGAGCGCGCGCGGACCTGATGACGCGCGAGTCGATGCTGCGCCCTTCAGACGCATGGCTGGGCCGGGTCGTTGACGGCATCGGTCGGCCGATCGATGGCAGGGGGCCGCTTCTGCTGGGTCCAGCGGGCCATCCATTCAAGGCGGATCCGCCGTCTGCGGCGACACGCAACCGGGTGGGCAACAAGCTCGAGACCGGCATCCGCGCGCTCGATATCTTTGCGCCGCTGTGCCAGGGGCAGCGGCTCGGCCTGTTTGCCGGATCAGGCGTGGGCAAGTCCACTTTGATGTCGATGCTGGCCCGCTGGGTCGAGACCGATATCGCCGTGATCGGGCTGGTCGGCGAGCGCGGGCGCGAGGTTCAGGAATTCATCGAGGACGATCTGGGACCAGAGGGTCTTGCGCGCAGCGTGGTCGTGGTAGCGACATCGGATTCACCCGCACTAATGCGACGTCAGGCCGCCTGGACGACCTTGGCGATCGCCGAGCATTTTCGCGATTCCGGTCGTCACGTCATGTGCCTGATGGATTCGGTCACGCGCTTTGCCATGGCGCAGCGCGAGATTGGGCTGGCCAATGGCGAGCCTCCCGCCACCAAGGGCTATACCCCCACGGTTTTCGCCGAACTGCCTCGTCTGCTGGAACGCGCAGGACCAGGCGGGCCGGGCCAGGGTTCGATCACCGCGCTGTTCAGCGTGCTGGTCGATGGCGACGATCATGACGAACCGATCGCCGATGCCGTGCGCGGCATCCTCGACGGACATATCGTCATGTCGCGCAAGATCGCCGAGCGCGGACGTTATCCCGCGATCGACATCCTCAAGTCGGTGTCGCGCATGCTGCCGCGATGCCACGACGAGGCTGAAAACGATCTGCGCCTCGCTGCTATTCGCCACCTGGCGATCTATGGCGACATGGAAGAACTGGTGCGGCTGGGTGCTTACAAGCCGGGTGCCGATGCGACCGTTGACGAAGCGATCCGCCTGGCACCGGCTATCGAATATCTGCTGCGGCAAACCAAGGACGATCGTGAACTCGCGCCCCAGG
This sequence comes from Blastomonas aquatica, assembly GCF_014639875.1. Lineage (GTDB taxonomy): Bacteria > Pseudomonadota > Alphaproteobacteria > Sphingomonadales > Sphingomonadaceae > Blastomonas > Blastomonas aquatica. The sequence continues at coordinate 247,949 of NZ_BMGD01000006.1, forward strand.
CCTTTGCCCGGCTGGCCGCATTGATGGAGCCCAAGCCATGAGAACACCCTTTGACACCGTCATTCGCACCCGGCGGCGCGAAATCGACCATATGCGGCTCACCATCCACGCCGAAAGCACGCGGATCGTCGAAATCGATGAAGCCAGCCAGGCGCTGCGCGATGAGCTTCTTGTCGAATATGAGGTCGCATCGCAGGCATGGGCCATGTCGACCGAGGCGTATGTCCGTCGCACCCTGTCAAAGCGCGCCCAACTCCATGCGCAACGCCTCGCCGCCTCGCAGGAAATCGACAGGTTGAGAAGCCAAGCCAGCGAAGCCTATGGCTCGATGGTGGTGCTCGAGAACGCTGCTGATGGATTCCGCTCTGAAAGCCGCCGCCGCCAGCAACGCGCCGACCAGCGGACGGTGGACGACCTGACTGCCTCGAGGAGCGCGCGCCGAGCCGGGTCCGAACCACTTCGCCTGACCTGCGACGAAGCATGATGCCCGTCACCGGTCTTGAAGCGCTGCCTCCTGCCGAGCGCGCGCGGGTGATCTACAGCCACGCCCGCGCAGAGCTGAGCGACCGGCTCTGGCAGGCGGCGATCGGCCGTGTGGAAAGCAACGGCTTCAACCAGCCTTCCCCCTGTCGGCATGGCGGTGAGATGGACCTGATGGCCCTGGTCGCTCCGTCGGTCCCCAGCCCGCCCGGCGCAGGTCCTGCGATGTCTGCGGTGTCTGCTCCGTCCCCGGCACCGCTGCCGACCGTCTTTGCCCCCGACCGGATCGCCCTGCCCGCAACGGTTGACTTGGACGGGCCGGGCAGAGGAATCGCGGGACCGGCAGCACTGGGGGCCAATGCAGCGCATGCGGCAACACTGCAGCGAGCAGCCGAGCGCAGCGGCCTGCCCCCCGCCGCGCTGGCCGCGATCGTCGATGCCGAAGCCGCCAAGCGGCCCGATGGCAGCTGGAACCTGATGTCGCGCAATCCCCGATCAAGCGCTGCCGGTCTTGGCCAATTCCTTTCGGGCACCTGGATCGGCATGGCGGAACAGCCGGGCAACTGGTTGCATGACCTGGCACAGCAGAAGCGCTGGCTGGGCAGCGACAATCGCGTCCTTCCGGCGGCGCGCGGCCCGCTGCTCGCGCTGCGCTACAATGCCGAAGCATCTATCCACTCGATCGCGGATTATGCACAATCGAACATCCGCCAGATCCGCAACGCGGGCATCCGCACCGCTGAAAGTCCACAGTCCATGGCACAGTTGGCCTATCTCGGGCACCATCTGGGTCCGGGCGACGCGATCCGCTACCTCAAGGGTGGACTGAGCGAAAACCGCGCCGCGCACCTGCTCAGGGCGCAGATCGGTCATGACCAGGCCAGCCACCGGATCAACCGCGCGGGCGACGCCACCACCGCACACCGAAACTGGCTCAACGGCTTCGTGACGCGGAACGTGCGGCCCGACCGCTTCAGTGGAATCGGGCAGATGGACGGCGCATAGCGCGCACCGCGCTGTCGCCGATTCCTTTCGGACTATTAACACTTTCACCATGCAAACCCTCGCGGACGCCCCCGTCCAGCCAGCTCGGTGCAATCGCGCATCGCTGGATGCAGGGAAATACGGACTTTTTCTGCGGTTTCCGCCAGACGGTCCAAGTCAGCCTCCGGAAAACCCCTAATAGGACAATACCGGAGACACGCAGGAAGAATACATTAGACAGAATATTGTAATTCTCAGCTCGCAACGAGATATCGCAGCGAATTTGGGGGTTACATACCATGTCGAAAAATACTGATGCACTTGAATTAGCCGTTTCCGAAGTACTCCAACATTTAACAACGGATGAATCGCCTAAGACGGCTCGTCAAAGGGCAGCCATTGATCGGGCATTTGTTAAAGTTATGAAACTCGCAGCACCTCGAATTCGTCATTTCATCCGTCAGTATGGCTTGAGCCGGTACCATGAAGATGCAGAACAGGTCTGCGCAATTGCCATCCATCGCGCTATCGGCGCCTATGACCCCGCCAAGGCAAAATTCACCACTTTCCTGAACTGGCAGATTCGCGGCGAGCTCCAGAGCCTGCGCTTCCGGCTGATGACCGATCATCGCCCCTCAGCGCGCAAAGTCGATGCCGTGACCATCCCCATCCATGCAGGAACGATCAACGGCGACGGTGAAGAAACCACGCTCGAGAGCCTGATCCAGGATCATGGCGCGCTTGAGCGGACAGAATGTGGGGCATCCGATTTCCTCGCCAGCGATACCTTCCGGGCCGTTGTCGATGCCTATATCGAAATGGAGCGCAAGGCCGGTCTCGAGCAGCTGCGCAAGCGGGCACGCACCCGGCGCCCATCGCCCGAACGGCGTGAGGCGCGTCCGGATCTGCCAGTCGGCTATCGTGGCCACCAGGGGGTGGAACCCGAAGAACTTGCAAGCCTTGGCCAGCGTCTCGAGCGCGACCGTGCCATCATCGAACGCAGCCTCTTTTCGGATGATACCCGGGCTGCACTCAGCATCGACACCAGCCTGACGCACGAGCGGATCAGGCAGATCATGCGCCGCGCCAGCAAGCAGATGGCTTCGCTCGTTCTGACCGACCCGCGCTTTGCGATGTTTGCCGAGCAGGTGACGACAAAAGCCACCGCTGCTACCGATGTTCAGGCACCGCCGCGCATACCTGCGACGATCCTGCCGGCCATGCATCAGCAGCACAACGAGATGGTCCAGGTGTCCGCGCCAAAGACCTCGGCTGCCGTGCCCCCCGCTGCCGGTCCTCGCTCGGTCAATCCACCGCGAGCCACCTCGGGCGCTGCGCTTTCTGCCTAATCGCATCTGCAGCCCGGCTGGCGATGCCAGTCCGGGCTGCAGCGTACCACAACGGGAATAAGTTCAGGGTCAATGGGCCGCCCACTACGCTTCAGCGTCTATAATGAACTACCGTGCCCAAAGTCATGCATCCCTTGCCCTTGCGGCCCCAGTCGTTGCGACCGAACAGCGGTCGCACGGCGCGCGCGATGACCACACGTCCGGGCCTGCACCTCCCCAGTGCGCACGCTGCCGACTTCCGCTCCGCCTGCGCCAGAATTCTCGACGTAAATGGTGCACTGTACCTCACTGGGACCATTGCCGGCGCGCAAAGTGCTCGGCCCGTTCGGCACCATCATGTCCCGCTTGTCGATGCCCGGCATCCCGATCTTCGGTATCCCGAAGTCCACTATCCCCAAGTCCGGTTTTGCCTGTTCGATGGATTTTGGAAGCGAATTGCAGTGCAGGCAGGAGTTGCTGATGCCGAGTTCGAGCAGGTCGGCGCGATCCTGCGCCCCCTGCTCGCCTCGCTCGCGCAACTATGGCCGTCCGATTGGGTACCCGAAAAGCTGGGTATTATGACCGATGGCAGCGGCATTGCCTTTTGTCCTGAACTACCAAGCCCCGAAGCGGGGCGCTGGTCGGAACGTATCATCTTAAAGGATGTCCGCGCCGTGGAACTGCTGCCCTTCGCCGCAGGATCACCGTGGTCGATCCTCAACACCACCGTCAACGCAACCCAGCATTGATGCTCAGGGGGGAACCACCTCAAACACCCCTGGCTCATGCCAGAATAGGCCTATGGTCCGACTTTTAAGCGAATTTCTTCAATTGCAACTAATCCTGCACAAAACTAAGGGCTTTGACACCGCTCAATGTTCGGACTGAAAAGTACGGCTAACTGATTATAAATGAATAATTCTTTCTGAATGGAGCACTTTTGCCGCCGAGGCAGAGGGGGGGTGTGAGATTTATATTCACAGAGTTATTGGGCAATTACCATGATCCTTGTTGTCGAAGATGAAACCGATGTTCGCGAAGAGCTGGTCGAGATGCTTGAATTGCGCGGGTTTGAGGTGCGTTCAGCATACAGCGTGGCAACAGCCATGGAGGCCGTTCGGAGCATTCCAGGTAACATGACCCTTTTGTCCGATCTTCGTCTGGGAGATGGCAGTGGCATGGACCTCATACGAATGATACGATCAGACCACGAGCTTAGCACAAGGGTCGCACCGATTATCCTGATGACCGGTCATACAGACATCACCGAGCACATCGAGCAGGCCATTGCCGCTGAGGGTCTGCAGATCATGTTCAAGCCGGTGGATCTTACCAAGCTCTTGCCGCTTCTGTGCAAGGAACAATTGCATTGAAATATGGTTCAGCCACGTTCATGCGGCGCTACCGCAAGCCGTCTTCCGAAACGAGACATATTCGTCCCCTGACAGTCAAAGCCTGGCTGTGGGCGATTGCGCTTGCCAGTGTCGCGATCGCTGCAAGTTCTTTCAGGATCGTGTTGGCCCCGGGATTTGAACTCTATCTTGGCCCGCTCTTCTATCTGCTCGCGTACCGGCTCGGCGGACTTCGTCTCGCGCTACCAATGGCGGTTCTGACAACGGGAGCATCGTGGTTCTGGTGGGGGCATGTGTTCACCATCGTGATGGCACTGGGCCATGTTTTGTTTATCCACCGGGCACGCTTCTTCACCCAGTCGCTGGCGATCGCAACATTCGTGTATTTCAGTACGATCGGCGCGGTTGCCGCCATACTTTTTCTTCATTTTCACTATGAAGCTTCGCCAACAATCATGATGCTGGCGATCATTCGCAAGATTATCAACGATGTGCTGTTGGCAGCGATCATCGATCTCGTCGTATCAGTGCTGTATTGCAATCTAGTTTTTGGAGGAGTGAAGCTAAGACGTAACGTCAGCCTGTCAGAGCTCCTGCCCGCATCGATCAACTTCATCGTGTTCACTTCTGCACTTTTGCTCTTCGTAAACAGCGTTTATCATTTTCCGCGTGAGTTTGGCGAATACCAGCAGCGTGCAGCACTCTCGGTCGAGTTACGGATTCGAGAGGGCCTGATTAACGATCGCCAGTTTCTGGGATTCATGGAAGTCGACAGCCACACCGTCGCGCCAAACAAGCTGTTTATAACGGATAGAGAACGTCTTGCTAAAACGCCTGCAATAATGCAGCAATTTAATTGTTCAATTATTGATGACGGCACCGTCGTTACCGGTCCGAATGACCGCAATACATTTGCATATTGGATGGATGCCTGCCACCTTGCGCGGGTAGTGGTTAATGATACGACTTATTTCTATTTATACTCAACCCGACCGATCGCCGAATCCGGCTATCGCGAAGTATTGCTTGCCATGATCGCGCCCTCCATTATCCTCGCTCTTGCACTGATGCTGGATATCTTCATCGTTCGTGCGCTGCGGCAGTCGATCCTGGCGTGGAAAGTTGTCGCCGAAGGGTTTGGACAGCTTAATCTGTCTCCACCACCGAAGCTTTTTTTCGCAGAGTTCGATCACCCTGTCAGAGCCATCGTCGCCGCCAACCACAATTTCGCCGTCGTCAACGATGAGCGCAAACGGATCGCGCAGGCTGTCTCCGAACTCAAACAGCAAATGGACCTCAGTCTCGCGGCGGATATTCGGTTCGATGAGACGACTGGTCACCTGGTCTTCAACGACATTAGCCTCAACCGCATCGCGCAGGAGCGCGCCCACCTCGTTCATCCTAATGATTGCCTGGCCTTTTCCGACGCTCGCAACAATCCAGAAGCGTTCATCGAGTTTCGCCTGGCCGACGATGAAGCGAACGAGTGGTATCTGCTTGTCGCCCGTGACCTGTTGGCACCAGGCAGATGGCGGTCGGGTTGGATAGTGCGGCTGCGCCAGTCGAAGCTCGCACAGAACCGGATGCTCCAGCAGGCACGTCTCGTCGAACTTGGCGGAATGGCTTCAGCCTTGAGCCATGAACTGAAACAGCCGCTGTTCACCATCTCGCTGTGCTCAGAAAACGGCAGGCTGCTGATCGACAACGGCAGCGACGAGAGCATTGCCCGCGCCTATGACAAGTTCGATAAAATCAGCGAGCAGATCAACCGGGCCAGGAGCATCATCGCGCGGATTTCTCGCTACGCCAGGATCGACAACAGCGACCCCGAACCACTCGACATCGCCGAGGTCATCAGCACGACCATGAACTTCATGCGTCCGTTGCTTGTCCAGCACGATGTCAAAGCCACGGTCGTCTGCCCCGATGACCTTTCGGTGCAACTTCTGGCGACGCGGGTCGGGCTCGAGCAGGTCCTCGTGAACATCATCCAAAATGCGGTGGACGGGATCGACACGCGCAGGGAGGCTGGCGCGCACACGATGGTGGGTGCGATCGAAGTGAACGTGGCCATGATCGATGGGCATCTGATCATCGCGCTGACCGACAATGGCACGGGGCTCACGATGAGCCGCCCGGAATCAGCATTTGACGCCTTTATGACAACCAAGATGCTGGATCACGGCACCGGGCTGGGGCTCTACATCTCACGCCAGATCCTGATGGAAATGGGCGCCAAGATTTCGATCGCATCGCGCGAGCCGCCTGAAACCGGTGCCGTCGTGACTATCGATTTCCCGGCCTTTGCTCTGGTTGAAAAGGAGCGAAACCAAGAGCAAACGCATGAGGAAGCCGACCGTGTCTAGGCCCAGCATCCTCATCATCGATGATGATGAGGATATCTGTAAGGAACTGATCTCGGCGCTGGGCAGCCTGGGATTCGCGTGTTCCTGCAGGGCAGGTCTCGACCCGCAGCTGCCGATCAACCAAATTAACGCAGATATTGTTTTGCTCGACCTGAGCATGCCCAACAAGGATGGCTTTCAGGTCATCGAAGCGCTGGCACGCGCAGAGCAGCCACCACAACTCATCGTGGCGAGCGGCCGCGAAGATCGGATCATCCGGGCCGCAGTGCGCAGCGCGCAGGTTGCAGGGCTCGATGTGCTCGGCTCGCTGAGCAAGCCATATTCGATCGCATCTCTGGTCGCGCTCGTGGAGCGCCACCATGTCAAGCTGGCCAGGGTCATCGACCGCCATGAAGACCTGTTGCACGCCCTTGCAGAGGACGATGGCCTTGAGCGCAACCTGCGAACGGCTTTCCAATCCAAGCGCCGGCTTTCGAGCGGCGTGATCACGGGGTACGAGGCTCTGCTTCGGCTGAGCGTTCAGGGTCAAGCCATCAACCCGGAGCTTATTTTCACTCCGTCGGCGGACCTTTCCCTGCAAATGAGGATCACGCATGCGGTGGTCAACCACGCCGCCCGTTTCGCCTCGATGCTCACCGAGCAGGGCACTCCGGTTCCGGTGGCAGTGAATTGCACGCCCGCAATTCTATGCTCACCCGATTTTCTGGGCATGATCACAGATGCGCTGGAACGGTGGCAGCTGCCGCCTTCGATGCTGATGGTTGAAATCACCGAGCACGAGACGGTCCATTCGTTCGAAGCGATGACAGCGGCTGCGAGCCGGCTGGCTCTGCGCCATATCGGGATTGCCATCGATGATTACGGGCGTGGAACAACCAGCCTTGAGCGCCTGTTCGACCTGCCGGTTTCCGAAGTGAAGATAGACAAGGAAATCTTCTGGAGATGCATCGATGGATCCGCTCCCTTGTCGCTGCTCAAGGAGGTGACCAGCTATTGTCGCGATCGCGGCATCGTATCGACGATCGAGGGGGTCGAAACGCGGTCTCACCTGAAGCATGCGCTGGCGGTCGGTGCCGACTATGGCCAGGGCTTCTTGTGGGATTGCCCCACCGTCTTCGACTGATCCTTGGGCGGCCAGTGGGAACATGGCACGGCTGGGCACGACATCGACGAACGACAGGGTTGATGGACGACAGGGTTGATGGACGACAGGGTTGATGGACGACAGGGTTGAGGGACGACAGGGCAGATAGGATGTTTGGCAGCGAAAAACGATGAAGGGCCGCCGCTGCGAAGCGACGGCCCTTCATCATGTGAGCATTGATCAGAAGTCCTGCCAATCGTCCGAACCGCCAGCCATAGCGGCAGTGGCCGGAAGGGCAGCGACCGGCGAGACATAACCAGACTCGCGCTTACGCTCGGGCATCGCTGTCGGCTTCGACTGCGACTTGACCGCTCGCGCGGTGACTTTCGAGTGACTTGAGCTGGACCGGGCGACCGCATGGTTTCCGGTGTTGAACTGGCCAGCCTGTTCGGTGAGCGAGGACACCTCGTTCAGCAGATTGCGCGCGGCGGCGCTGGTTTCCTCGACCATCGCGGCGTTCTGCTGGGTGGCCTGGTCCATCGATCCGATCGCCGCGCTGATCTGCGTGATCGCGACCGCCTGCGCCTGGTTGTCGGTCGCCATGGCACCAAGCGAACTGTGCACCTCGCCCACGCCTTCGGTGATCGCGGCCAGTGAACCGTCGACCTTCCTCACCGCGTCGACCGCAGTCACGATATCGGTCTGGGTGACGGTCAGCTGGTCACGCGCGCGCTTGCTTTCTTCCTCGGCCCGCATCGCCAGAGCCGACACCAGATCGGCGACCACCGCAAAGCCACGGCCTGCCTCACCCGCACGTCCGGCTTCGACCGCAGCGTTCATCGCGAGCACGCGGGTCTGGAAGGCGATCTTGTCGAGGCCTTCGATCACGCTGTCGATGCCCTTGGCGCTTTCGCTGACCCGGCCCATCGCCTGCACCGCTTCATCCACCGTCGAGCGACCACCCGACACCGTCCGGATCGCCTGATCGGCCTGCGCCACGGTGCGTTCGGAAGCATTTGCCGTCGCCTTGATGCGCTGGTCGATCTGCGTGATCGCCGCAGACGTCTCCTCCAGATTGGCCGCATTGCTCTCGGTGCGCCGCGCCAGATCCTCCGACGCCTGCGCAATCTCGCCAGAGCCGGTGCGCAGTTGGCTCGCGCTCTCGGCGACACCGCTTATCAGTTCACGCAACTTCAGTAGTGCAGTGTTGAAGTTGCTTTTCAGGTCCGCAAATTCCTGCGGGAACTCGCAGTCGATTGTTGAGGTCAGATCGCCCTCGGACAGGGTTGCCAGGCTCGCCGAGACGGTATCGACCACGCGTTTTTGCTGCGCCTCGGTTTCGACCTTCGCAGCGGTCGCCGCTTCTAGAGCGACCGCAGCATCGCGAAACACCAGCACGGTTTTGGCCATGGTGCCAACTTCGTCGCCGCGCGCTGCGCAGGGAACCTCGACACGCGACTCGCCTGCGGCAAGCCGGTCCATGGTGCCGCGCAAGTCATTCAGCGGTCCGGTGATGCCGACCCTCGAAACGAACAGGCTGACACCGATGCTGATCGCGACGCCCGCGAGGCTTACCACCAGCAGCATGAACGACGAGCTGCCTGCATCGACGCTGATTGCCGTCGAGGCTGTTGCATTTGCGGCGATGGCAGTGTCATTGACCGCGCGAAGGTCTTCCGTGAATTCGCCAGCTTTCACGTCGGCCTCGCTCAACAGAGCCATCGCTGCAGCGTTTTCGTTCATGAGCCCAAGCTTGACCGCCCGCCGCGTCAGGTCGTGGATGGCATCGAGTTGAGTTTTGAATCCGGCCATATCTCCTTCCAGGCTGCGCTTCGCCGCAGCGGCCTCCTCCAGCGATGCCCGTCCTGATTCATAAGCCTCTCCTTCTGCAGCAGAGGCCGCGCGTGCCGCACCACTGTTCCCGTCATAGGCCATGGTGCGATAAGCGTTGTAGACCATGTCGATCGCCGCCCGATTGGCGCGGGCGAGGTGGAGTGGTGCCCTGGCTTCACTGACCATTATCGAATAGGCTTCGTCGGTTGCCGTTATGCTGCGCGATCCCCAAACGGAGACGGTCACAGTCACGGTACCGAGCATGAGCAGCAACAGCAGGATTTTTGTCGGAATTTTCAGATTGGCAAGCAATGTCATACAGGCGTCCTAATGAAATAAATGGAATGCGTTTTCAGTGACATCAGAAGTCCTGCCAATCGTCTGGGCTGCTTGCCATTGCGGCGCTGGCCGGAAGAGCTGCTACCGGCGAGACATACGCAGTCTCACGCTTGCGCTCGGGCAGCGCTGTTGGCGTTGACTGCGACTTGACCGCTCGCGCGGTGACTTTCGAGTGACTTGAGCTGGACCGGGCGACTGCATGGTTTCCGGTGTTAAACTGACCCGCCTGTTCGCTGAGCGAGGATACCTCGTTCAGCAGATTGCGCGCAGCAGCGCTGGTTTCCTCGACCATGGCGGCGTTCTGCTGCGTGGCGAGGTCCATTGATCCGATCGCCGCGCTGATCTGCGTGATCGCGACCGCCTGCGCCTGGTTGTTGGTCGCCATGGCGCCCAGCGAGCTGTGCACTTCGCCCACGCCTTCAGTGATCGCGGCCAGCGAACCGTCGACCTTTCGCACCGCGTCAACCGCGGTGACGATATCGGTCTGGGTGACGGTCAGCTGGTCACGCGCGCGCTTGCTTTCTTCCTCGGCACGCATCGCCAGAGCCGACACCAGATCGGCGACCACCGCAAAGCCGCGGCCTGCCTCGCCTGCGCGGCCGGCCTCGACCGCCGCGTTCATCGCGAGCACGCGCGTCTGGAAGGCAATCTTGTCGAGACCCTCGATCACGCTGTCGATGCCCTTGGCGCTTTCGCTGACCCGGCTCATCGCCTGCACTGCCTCGTCCACCGTCGCGCGGCCACCCGAAACCGTCTGGATCGCCTGATCGGCCTGCGCCACCGTGCGGTCCGCGGCATTGGCGGTCGCCTTGATACGCTGGTCGATCTGCGTGATCGCAGCCGAGGTCTGCTCCAGATTGGCCGCGTTACTCTCCGTGCGCCGCGCCAGATCCTCCGACGCCTGCGCAATCTCGCTCGATCCCGTTCGAAGCTGCGTCGCGCTCGACATGACGCTGCTCATGATGCCGCGCAGGTTCTCAATGGCCGCGTTGAAATTGCTCTTTACCGTGGCGTATTCGGGTGCGAACGCCACATCGATCTGTGCGGTGAGATCGCCGCGCGACAGGCGACCAAGTTCGCGTTCGAGCGCTTCGACCACTTCAAATTGCGTGGCCTTGGTGCGTTCAAAATAGATCGAGACCGACAGTTCCATATCGACCAGCGCCGCTTTCATGACAGCGATCATCAGCTCGACGTCGTCCTTTCGGCCGGGCAGCAGCCGCTTGAGTCTTGAACCACTCGCCAGTCCGCGGAAGAGTTCTTCGAGCTGCACCGCATAGGCACCGATGTACCAGCGCGGCTCGAGACCGATGAGCGCATGGCGTTCACCGATGCGGCGCACGCTTTCATGATAGGCGTCGTCAAACTGGGCGGAGGCGATCTGGCTCCAGTGCCGCGACTGCGCGCCCTTGGCGCTGTCGATATGCTTTTCGCCTTTGAAGAAGCGCATCGTATGCGGCGTGTTGCGTACGTGCGTGTAAAATCTGTCGAGCGCGCGCGGCAAAATTGCCTCGATCCGCGATCGCGCCGCAGCCAGCAATGATCTCTGCTTGCTATCAAAACCCGTGAATTCAAGCCGCGACGTCATTTCGGTATTCGGCATGGAGACTTATCCTTTGAAATAGCCGAACTCACGCAAAGGCACGGGCGGTTTGCGCCTGGACGTGCGAATATACGGGCTGCTGTCGGCGACCTGCCATTGCGGGCGCGTAGGAATCGGCCGGCCGAACACCAGTCGCAAAGCCCGCGGTCTGGTCGTTGAGCCTGTCGACCTCGCTGATGAGGCTGACGGCTGCGGCAGATGTTTGCTCGACCATGGCAGCGTTCTGCTGGGTCGTATGGTCCATGCTGGAAATGGCGGAACTGATCTCGGTGACCGCCTGGGATTGCGTCTGGTTGTCCGCCGCCATGCCACCGACGAGCTGATGCACCTCATTCACGCCTTCGGTGATCTCCAGCAGCGCCCCATCAACCCGCTCCACCGCATGGACCGCAGTGCCGATCTCCGCCTGCGTCACCGTCAACTGGTCGCGTGCGAGCTTGGCTTCCTCTTCGGCACGCATGGCGAGTGCGCTGACGAGGTCGGCCACCACCGCAAAGCCGCGTCCCGCATCACCCGCACGCCCCGCCTCGACCGCCGCGTTCATCGCCAGCACGCGGGTCTGGAAGGCGATCTTGTCAAGACCCTCGATCACGGCATCGATCCCCTTGGCACTGTCGCTGACCCGGCCCATGGCCTGCACCGCCTCGATGGTGATCGTTCGCCCGCCGCTCACCACATGAATAGCGGCGTCGGCACGCTCCACCGTCTTGTGTGCTGCTTTGGCGCTCAGCTTGAGCCGCTCATCAACCTGCGCCAGCGAGGCAGACGTCTGCTCGAGGCTTGCGGCGTTGCTTTCGGTGCGACGCGCCAGATCCTCCGACGCGCGAGAAATCTCGCGCGAACCGGTCCCGATTGCTGCTGCACTATCGGTCACCGCCGCAATCATCTGCCGCAAACTGGCGACCGCTTCGTTGAAATTGGACTTCAGTGCGGCATACTCATTCGGAAAAGCTGCGGTTACTTCAGTTGTAAGGTCGCCGCGCGATAGGGATGCCAGGTGCCCGGCAAGAATCTGGACGATCTCGGCTTGCTCTTGCGCCTGCTTTATCTGAGTGACCGACGCATCGCGAAAGCCGGACATCGCGCGGCAGATACGGCCGACACAATCCTGTTGCTCCATATACTGGATGGGGGAGCTCAGATCACCGGCGGCGAGTCCCTCCATCCGAACGGTGGTTGTCACATAGGGATCGGCAATGGCGCGCCGGTAAAAGGAACTCACGCTAGCCGAAATCGCCGCGGCTACAGCGCCGCCGACCGCCATCGCGACGTTCCCCATGACCAGCCCGACAAGGCCGATCAGGGCATTGAGTAAAACAAGCGACCCGAACGCCACGAGCAACTTCATTCGAATAGGCGCAACGACCTTAAACCATTCCATGCCAAACCTCACGCAATCACCGCTGGTCGCAAGAGACCACCATGTTACTATTGCGTCATATTATAGGTGGCGCGGGGCAATGCCGGGGTGGGCGGCGCAGACTTTTGCGAATGATGGTCCGGCTTGGCACTCTCGATGAATCCAAGCCCAACCGACCTGCCCAAAAGCCAGTCGACCTGCCTAAAAGAAGGTCAGCGCCCACCTTGCGCGCGACGAACGCGGTATCATGGGCAAAGCGGAGCTTGGTCTTTGCTAGAAAAAAATGATTATCAAACGCCGCGCAGAAGCGCGTGCATACCATTAATAGCGCTGGGCTCCTTTGCCGAATCAGGTCCGGCAATGCTCCGTGCGGGCATGAAATGGTGAGGAGTGGAGCGGGTAGAGGGAATCGAATTACATCAGTAACTACTTGAATTAAGTGTGGAAAATACCACCCCCACCTAAAAGGTCCATCAATCGTGCCCCCAAAATTTTTTAGTAAATGGGTTCGATTCCTTAGCGCGGAATCCAACTAATCAAATGAGCGATTCGGCAGGCACATTTGGACAATCATTTTAGCGATTTTTGTGTCTGATCGGCGAGCCTTGATGACGGCTCGCCCTTGGTGACATTCTGAAAATGGGGGCCTACCGATGGCGGGTTTCGGGCGCGCCATTGTGAATAGTTGCCGCTGGCTTGCTCCCCCGCTTGCTTGGCAGCTAGCGCCCCAAGGCCGGTCGCTCACATTATTTCGGGCGAACGTCCATTGCTGACGCAAGCCGCCGATCGGGTCGGTCGATCCGGGCGATCCGAAATACACCCGATCCCGTCATCCCGTCACGCAGCGCAAACCCTGAAGCGGACATGAAACCGCAGCAAGTTGTACTTGCCAATGAATATGGAACCAGCATGCTGCCGTCATGGTGACGCTTGGGCTTGGGCTTGGGCTTGGGCTTGGGCTTGGGCTTGGGCTTGGGCTTGGCATCGGCCCACACACACGGCCGATATACGGCAAAAGTCCTCACTCTATCGGTGCGGGTGGCGGAGACCAACGGCATCAGGTGCTCCGCCCGCACATACTTTACTTGATGGTCACGAATACCGGGTTGCCATAGAACCACAGATCATCCCATGGGTTTTCGCCCTTGGGATCGGTTTCGGGCTCGGCCTGGGTCGTGTTCGTGCCCCGCACCCGCAAGTAGAACGGCCCGCGAACGTTGTGCAGCGTGTGACGCATGGTGATCACTTCGCCCGAACGCGTCCAGTCCACCGAACCGAAGCGCTTTTCGACCCGTGTGCTTGGGTTGCTGTCGGTCGTCCGATCGGCGACGGGGCCGGTTACATCACCCGTGATCAAATCGACCCGCCCAACTTCGGGCGAATAGCCACCATGATTTTTGCCCGCAGGATCGCGCAACCGTATCACGACCTCGACATCGTCACCCGGCTGGGCTGCGATCATGCCGCCCATCGCGGCCGATTGCTTGGCCCCGCGCACCTGCACGGTCACACCCAGTTCGCTGATCAGGTCGCCGGTGGTGACGAACACCCGGCCATTGCGCAGACCGTCCAGCACATCATCATGGTCGCGGCGAGCATGAACATAGGTCTTGGAATACTCACCGGGCCAGAAATCGCTACCGCCGTCGCGCCAGTTGGAATGCGAATCCGACGTGGCGGTGATCCACCAGCGGCGCCCCTCCCCCAGCATCGAATCCCAGAACCCGCCGAGGCGCGCGGTCATCTGGTCAAACCCGCCCAACGTCGGCGAATTGCGATAGCCGCCGCGGGCACCGGTAGGGTCATTGCTGCCATCGGGATTGATTGCGCCAGCCTGATGGCCGGGAGCGCCTTCCATCCCTACCGAAACCGTCGGCGCGGTATCATTCCAGTTGCGGAATTCGGCAGGGGTATATTGGCCGTACACCCCGACATCCTTGGCCGACCGCGAAGGGTGGTTGGCGATCAGCACGGGCTGGTGCGGTTGCGCGCGCATATAGCGCAGTGCCTCGATCATCTTGGGTTCGGTATCGCGCGCTGGATCGCTGGGGAACGCCTCGCGCTTGGAAAACCGCGATTCAATATCACGCAACTGCGCACGCTCCCCCCTGGTGAACGGGATGATCAGGCTGCTGTGGTCCCCCGCCGGAGTATCGAACTCCATCCCGTAAAAAATCAGGATTTGCGGGACCGTATTGCGGGCAATCAGAAGCTGCGGATAGGCTTGCTCGAAGTTGAGCCGCGAGTGCAACGGCCCGCCGTGATCGGTCGAGACCATCCAGTTCAGTCCAAAGCTCGATCCCATCTGCGCGTTGCGCGCGATCGTGTAGCGCCCGTCCTTTCCCAGCAGCGGCTTGGGTGCTGCTTCAGGCGCAGCAGGATCAGCCTGATAGCTGGCGCTGAACTCGCTGTGGATATGGTGATCGCCCGACAGCCAGGTGCGGCCCTTGGCCGATCTGGCAGCTTTGGCGGACGATGGGCCGCCATCCGCCTTCGCTTCGGCCAGCCCGCCATGGCCATCATGCGCCATCAGCGCGGTTGCCGGAAGCAGGCCTGCCAGAGCCAGACACAGGGTAAATGACTTCATGATCGTTTCCTTAAAACTGGCAGGCACTGCGCCCGGATTGCGTCCAAGATGACCTGCTTAGCGGCTGCCGCTGCCGCCCAGGTTTATGCGCACCCCGGCCATGAACCGGGCACCGAACTTTTCAAATTCGATGGTGCGCGAAGGATCGCCGACATAACGGATGCCGGGCTCGTCAAGCAGGTTGTTGGCATCGACGAACATCTCGACCCGCGAGTTGATGGCGTAGCGAGCAGACAGATCCAGCCGACCCACGCTGCTCCAGAAGTTGTCGCCGACCACCGGATCGCCGCCCAGGCTGTCCAGCCACGCATCGCGCTTCTGCCAGCTGGCGCGCAGCGACAGGCCATATTGTTCGTAATAGAGCGATGCGTTGTAGATCAGATCGGACGCGCCCGGCAGGGCAACATCGCGGCCATCGGGCGTCACGGCCTTGGAGTCGTTGAGCGTCACGTTGCCCTGAAAGCCGAAGCCCTGCAGCCATTCTGGAGCGCCGACGCTGCGCAGCAGGCCTTCAAACGGCTGAGAATAGGCGATTTCCAGCCCCTTGATTTCACCGCTGCCGCCGTTGATCGTGGTGTTGAAGAAGTAGACCGAACGATCGATCCCGTCGCTGTTGAGCACGTCGCTGCCAAACTGCGGCAGCTGCGAGTTGAACAGAACGTCGCGGACTTTCTTGTAATAGACGCCGATCGACAGGAAGCCACGATTGGCCATGTACCATTCGAAATAGGCATCCACGCCGACGGCCTTTTCCGGTGTGGCGAAGGGGTTGCCGCCCGAAACCGTTTCGGTCTGGTCGGAGAATGTGAAATTGGGACGCAGCAGCGTATAGTCGGGCCGTGCAGCGCCGGTGTTGACCGAAAGCCGCAGCTTGATCTCGTCGGTTGCATCATAATTGAAGTGGACGCTGGGGAATACCAATGTGTTCCCGGATTCGGCGGTGACGGGACGGAAGGTTCCGCCAAAATTGACCAAGGCGCTGCCGGTATTGTCGACCCGTTCGACACGCGCTCCGGCCACGACATTGCCGCGGTCAAAGAACATCGTTCCCATCAGGTAGCCGGCAAAGATCTTTTCGGTAACGACGTAATCGTTGTTTTCCGATGCGCTGGGCTGAATGCGCGAGGCGCCCGCAGCGATATAGCTGTCGAGCAGGGCTTCGCCGGCAGCGCTATCGAAATAGCGGAAGCTGTAACCGAGCGGGATGCCCACCTTGAGCGGGTCGTTGGATGCGAACGCTGCCTGGCTTGGGAGGGCAATACCGGCTGCGGCAAGATCCGCTGCACGCGCTTCGATCACCGTCCGGTTCGATTCCTTGGTGCGCTTATTGAACTGACCGCCGAACTGGATTTTGGTGTCGAGGCCGAACAGGCTGATTTCCCGGTCGAAGTCGAGCCGGGCGGTATAGGCATCGGTCTGGTCGCGCTGGTTGTTCCGCGTGAAGGTGACGAACTCAAGCTCGGTCGGCGTGATCGCATCGCGCAGCCGGCCCAGCGAAAAGTTTCCGTTGGCATCGACCAGTGTATCGTACAGCTGCACCTTGTGCAGAGCGGGGTCGCTCAGGTCATAGACGATGCTGGGACGCTGGGTACGGCTTGAAGGGCTGCGCCAGGTTGACTGGAACGGTGGTCGGCTATCGGCCTGCGCGCGGGTAAAGTTCAACCGCCAGCTGGCACCCCATTCGCCCAGGATGTGGTTGCCACCCAGCGTGTTGGTAAAGATGCGCTGGCGCGAAGAGTTGCTGTTCAAGGTGCTGTCGATTTCGGCGCCGAACAATGTGCCATTGAACGGAGTGTTGCCGGTGCGGATATCGGCATAGCCGGTGCGGCGGGCGGTCAGCTGGGGTGCGGTGCTGTCGGTCCGGACCGCGCCATCGTCAAAGTCGAAGACATAGGCGCTGCGCAATTCGTCATCGCGAAATTCGGTGTGAACCGAGCTGAGGAAGAACTGGTGATCGTTCGAGGGGCGCCAGTCGAGGCGGCCGCTGAATGCGGTGTTCGAACGGGTCAAACGGTAGAGCTTGTTCTGGGTGTTGTTGGCCCAGATCCGCGCTTCGGACCCCGGCAGGCGATCTTCCGGTGCGATCTCCCAACCCGCTTCAAAGTTGTCGGTGATCATGTCGACTTCGAAGCGCGACGCCGACAGCAGGATGCCGATGGTGTCGTTGAAGAACCGGTCCGAGACATGCGTCGTGACGTTGTACTGACGGCCACCGCCCAGCTCCGAAAAGCCCAGCCCGAGATCGGCTGCGACCTTCAGACCGGGATAGTCGAATGCGCTCCGCGTCAGGATGTCAACTTGCCCGGCGACCGCCTCGCCGGTCAGATCGGCGGTGACGGCCTTGCGCACCGCCACCTTGCTGGCGATGGCCGACGGGATCGTATCAAAGCGGGTGGTGCGGCCAGCCGGGCTGATCACGTTGATCCCGTCGAAGGAAATCGTCGTCCAGTTGGTGCGCGCACCGCGCAGGCTGATGAAACGATCCTGCCCCTGGTCGCGCTGCACCGCGACGCCGGGCAACCGGCCGAGCGATGCGGCGATGTTCTGATCAGGAAAGCGGCCGATGCTGTCTGCGGCGATAACGCTGACCAGAGCATTGGAAGAGCGCTGCAACTGCAGGGCGGCGGCCTCCGATTCTGCGATCGGACGCGAGGCGGTGACGACGATCTGCCCGTCTTCCCTCACTGTCTGGCTTCCCCCCACAGTCACGCGCATTTCGGCGGCGGTTTGCGCGGTGACGGACACGGTCTGCTCGACAGGATCGCTGCCGAAGTAGCGGACTCGCACGCGAACCTCACCGACCGGTGCGCTGCGGATGACAAAGCGGCCATCGGTCCCGGTCGTGGCGACCAGGTTCGATCCTTCCACCTGGACGGTGGCGCCGGCAACAAGGTTGCCATTGCTGTCGACCACCACGCCGCCGATCTGGCCGGTTTCGGTGGCAGCCATGCTGGTGTCCGAACTCTGGGCAAAGGCGGGCATCGAGGCCATCAGGCAGAGCGCAGCACCAGCGAGCAGGCCTGCACGGTAAGAAGTATTCATGTCGATCTCCATTGGCAACAGAAAGTCAATTCCACGCGGAGACTCCGCGCAGACGAAAATAAATCGAAATAATGAGTGAAGTTATTGCTCGTGACGTACTGTCACGATCAGAAGTTTGGCCCCTTATAAGGCAGGCTATTGTCAAACCGTCGGGTAGGCGGTGCATCCTTGTCGTTCTCGATCAGACGCTTCGTACTTCCGCGCTTTTCAAGCTCGACATGGTCATAGGCTTCACCGTCTGTCGTGTAGGCGGTGTAGCTCAGCCGATCGCCATCGATGCCGATCACCTGAAAGAATTGGCCGTTCTCGCCCTGCCGCTCAAGCTTGACACCGGTCGGTGCGTAATCGTCCCAGCCCTGCTTGCGGAACTGGTATTGCTTGGGACCTGACACCGAATTGACGAACATGGTCGTCAAGCTGTCGCCCACCACAAATCCGCGCCGGCGAGGCTCTTGTATGCCGGCATCCAGCAAACCACGGGCGTAGGTATGATCATGGCCCTGCAGCACCAGATCTACGTTGTGGCGGAGCAGTATCGGCAAGACCAGATCGCGCAATTTCGGACTGTCCCGGTCGCCGCCCGAGCTGAACACTGGGTGATGCATCGTCACGATCCGCCAGCGCGCCTTTGATGCCTTCAGGTTCGCATCGAGCCATTGGGCCTGCGGCGCCATGTCGCGCTGGTTGGTGTCGAGCACGAAGACATCCAGATCGGCGCTGTACTTTACAACATAGGCCGTCTCATGGACCTCGCCTGGCAGGCTGGGGTCGACCGGCAAACGGAATTGCGGACGCCAAAGATGGCTGAGCAACTTCATCCGATCGCCTTCGCCTGGCGCGGTCTGATCGTATTCGTGATTTCCGGCCACCGGGATTGCGGGAACCATCGCATGGATGAAGCTGCCCGCCTTGAACCACTCGGCCCATTCCGCATCACGGCTGGCGCGGTTTACCAGATCGCCTGCGTGCAGCATGAAGCGCGCATCGGGCGCGGCCTGGAACGCGGCGCGAATGGTCCGCGACCACAAGGACAGCACGCCGTTCTGGGCATCGCCCATGTAGACGAAGCGGAACGGCCTTGATTTCGGCGCGGTGCGGGTCTGGAACCACTCGCTCCAGTGGCCATCTGCTCCCATCACGCGATACGCATAAAGCGTATCGGGTTGCAGATCATCGAAGCGGACCGAATGATAGGCGACCGCTGGCAGCGTGCCATTGGCCTCGATCGCGATGGCCGTATCGCCGAACATCGCCTTGTCGAGCTCCACCCGCTCGGTTTGCGCCTGCACGCTTCGCGCGGCCAGATCGATCCGGGCGTCCGGCGTGGCCAGCGTGATCTCGGCGCGGGCCGCCGTCACCGATGCTACGGTGCGCCAGCTTACCGCCAACGACGTCGCAGGATCCGCTTCGAACGTGGCGATAACCCGGTCGGGCCACACACTGGCGTCCTGCCATGGCGGAGTCTTGTGATCCCCGTCATGGGCGAACAGCGGCCCTGCACTCATAGCCAAGGCGACAGCCATGAGCCCGGCCAATGCGGTATTGCGAACCATAGAATGTTACCCCCCAAACCCTCGATCGCCGCGCTAGGCCAGTTAAAAGACAGCAGAACGCATATCCGGTGACATTCGTGTGAATTTTCAGGAATAATCGATCTAGGGCGGCGAGGGATTAAGCCGGTATCCGTTACCCATGTCGATGCATCTGTGGCCGGCAAACATTGGGCCAAAACGCTCTAGCATCCATTGCCCACACCAGCCGATCGAAACCGGGACCTAGGACGCAGCCTCCTGCATCCGAGATGCTACAACCCGGCCAGTACCGATTGTCGTCGGAGCAACGTTCGCCGCTTCAGGAATGGCACGATTTAGTTAAATAGGTCATTCCCAGCGGCGGTGGAAAACGTCCGTTAAGTCCCACACCCCGCTATCCGGGGCGATTGGCAGCGATGTCCGCTTTCAGGTAATCGGCAGGCAAGCCGTAATGACTAAAATGGGGGGCGCTACCCCGTCATTGTCATTCCCCCGCCGCCCCGACCCTTAGAACTCTCCGGCGGACTGAACTCGACCCGCACATTTAAACCATCACGGCCACGAAACTCGTATATGCGGCTCTCTAGGATCTCCTGATCGTCGAACGATAAAGGCGCGCTTAGTGATCGCCACTCATCCTTGACGACGCCAAGCAGCCAGTTCTTGGCCTCGAGCGTGAGCTGCCCGTTTCGCCGGAGGGTCAGCCCTGGGTCAGGGCTGTGACAGGATGCAGTAATCTCTCCGCCCTTGATACGGATGACGGCGGACTGACCATCCTCACAAACGAGCTTTCCGCCGGGTGGCCTCGGGAAATCCTTTTCTACGGTCACGGTGCCCTCCTGATCTCGATCGACGTCTCATCCTCGATCACCTGATAGTCCGGAAACGGAGCCCGCCCGACAACGAGCCCCCCAAGCGCGCGGGCAGCAGTTTGGCTGTCGCGTGCCTCAAGTTCTTGCTTGCGCACCAACCGCGCTAACTCTTCAGGCGTAAATCCCGAGAAGGATACCACTTTCTTTTCGTGCGCCAACACGGTGCACATGGCCATCTCAAACGTCTGTCCGTCGGCAAGTCGAGTCCCGAAATGATCCTCCAAGATCGGCGGGTCGGCTTGCTTCATGAATAGCCAAATGCCGAGCCCGATCAGAACTACGCCAAACAATGGGATGGCGATGGCGAGCCCAGTGGCTGTTGCTTCTGGCGGCCGAGGAAATGCCACATCCGTAAACAGCGTCGCCAAGGCCAGCACTAGCGGTGGGCCCGCTGTGAGAGCCGTGCCACTGCGAACTAGCAGTGATGCGAAACGAAGCTTGGGGTTCCCGCGGAGAAGCTTCCAAAACGCTTCGAACAATCGATAGCCGGATGGCAAAGGCGGGTCGGTCATTGGATTGCATCAATTCAACAAAGCTTGCTTGACCATAGGCTAGTGTGCCCGTTGTCGTAAGCACAAACACTAAGTCGATTGGAATAAAACGATCGGCAGGTTTCGAAATCAGATTGTCTGGAGCTGAATGACTGAGCTTGGGGCGCTTTGCTGACTGTATGCTCAGGGACGCCTCGACCAAGTGGACGAAGGCAGAATCCCCTTTCCTACATGGGAACATTAGTGAAACATGGAAGTCTGGAAAGGAGATGGAGATGATCCCCATCGACGGATCATTCTTGCTCGGAATCGCTGCCATTCTGTCCAGCCTGAGCAGCCTCTGGCGCATCACCAGGACTGCTGGTGCTTGCCGCACCTGCACCTGCATCGCCTGCTCAAGACAATCGCAACCTTTCGCGCGGTATATTGATAGCGATCGGAGGGGAAGGCGGCATGTCTGAATACGCTCGGTGGGTATCGACGGCTTTGGCAGTGGTGCTGCTTGCAGCATCTTCACACGCAATTGCCCAGGTGCTGACAGGCGATGCGACCGCAGCCGATGGGGATACCCTGGTCGTTGGCAGTCAGCGTGTACGCCTGTTCGGGATCGATGCCCCGGAACTCGACCAGAAGTGCCAAACCGATGGAAACGCCTGGCAGTGCGGCGAAGACGCGAAGCAGCGATTGAATGAGCTGGTCACAGGGCAGCGGGTCGATTGTCAGATCACCGGCACGGACCAATATGGCAGAAGCCTCGGCAAATGCTCAACCGAGTTTCTGGAGCTGAACGAAGCGATCGTCGAACTGGGGTGGGCTGTGGCCTATCGCGAGTACAGTCAGGATTACGTCGAAGCCGAAGAGCACGCCAAACTGCGCAAAGCCGGCATCTGGAACTCCACCTTTACTATGCCGTCGGTGCACAGACTGGCGACTGCGCCAAAGCAGTCAGATCCGGTGCCCAGGGTCATCGCCTCGAGGCCGCAGCTATCCAACCAGTCGTTCGCGGGCTGTACCATCAAGGGCAACCGCAATCGAAAGGGGCAATGGATCTACCACCTGCCCGGAATGCCGTATTACGACAGGACCAGGGCTGAAGAGTTTTTCTGCACGGAGGCGCAAGCCAGGGCAGCGGGCTACCGCCGCGCGATTGTGCGGTGAGCCCTCACCAAACCGAGCGGCCCGCCCCAGGGTGATCTTTGAACCGGAAGTGAAAGCGGTCGCTGGATTGCGGCCCGTGCTTTATGTCACGTGCACCATTGCTTTAGCTCAGCCCCGCCCAATTCAACGATAGCTTGCGCCGACGTTAATGGGGGCCGTGCCGCAGGGATGGAGCTGGTCCGCTAGCCGACCGGACAGGCTGCGTCATTGATCTCTCGCTTGAACCTCAACTGTGCAGCCGACGCTTCTGAGTTTCCTGTCTGCGGCGCGCATGGAGCATTTCCGGATGGCATCGCTGTTTGCCTCCGACAATTTGGCCGCAGCCTGGACGGCATTCCAGCGCTCAGGATCGGTGACCAAAAGCAGCCGCTCCCCTGCCTCCCAGCCGTTACGGCGCAATGCCGACATTGCCCGCTTTTCAGGCCAGAGCCAGTCTTCGGGCACAATCCAGTCGATCGCAGGCAACATGATCGCCCCGCCGATCGTACCCATTACAAGAGCTAAACCAGCAGCTCCGGCAAGCCACTGGTTCTGCTACCGCACCGTTCGCACCGAACCCGTCATCCTGGCGAGCGCGCTGGTAGCGTTCTGCAGATTGTTCTGGACGGCAGCCAGAGCGAGATCGGCATCCTTGTGCTTCTGCCGCGCAATAGCTTCGATCTGGCGACCGATAATCTCTGGCGTCAACGCCAGCGCGGGCTTCTGCGCCAACGCATCGATCGTCTCACGCAGGTCTTCGCAGCTCTGATGGATCAAGGCGAGGTCTTCGCTGTAATCGCGCCCAAGCAGATCCTGCTGCCGCTCAGCAAACCCATCGACCGCAGCCGTGACGCCCGCCAGCCGCCGCGCGACAGCCTCCAGCGCCTGCTCAAGCGGGATTTTTTCGGCGTCGGGATCAAGAAGAGAATCGTCCATCCCGCCTAGCTACATCCCCATCCCCGACCCGCGCGAGAGACCGAGCGATTTCTGGAGGTCCTGAGACAGCGTTTTCGTGCTCATAGCGTCCAGGCCAAGCTGTGGGCGTCGCGCGGCAAGTACCGACTCCAGCTGAGTATCACGCTCCAGCCCCTTTGCCATGTCGACCAGAGAGGCCCGCACCTTGTCCGAAGCAGCCGCGCTGCCGTTCTTGCGTAGCGCCCGATACTGTTCGGACTGCCGCTGCCACTGATCGACAAAGGCGTCCGCCCGCCGCTCATTGGCGGCGGCAACCCGCTGCGCATCGATGCGCAACCGTGCCTGCTGCTCCATCGCCTGGATCGCACGATCGGTGCGGCCCTTCACCGCCTCAGGGATCAGGCTGAGGTCCCTGTTCACCGCCTTGCGCAGATCACCAAAGCTCTCCGGCCGCAGCGTATTGAGATCAGCCCCGGCTTTGTTCAATGCCGTTCTCTGCGAAGCAAGTGGCTGAAGCCCCTTGTCGCGCATGGCGACGATGTCCTGAGCCACCCGCGCAAACCGCTGCACGGCCTTGTCGAAAGCTTGTTTGTCGCTCGCCTGTTCGGGCAA
>NZ_BMGD01000007.1 GCF_014639875.1 Blastomonas aquatica
ACACAAAATACATGACTGCCCCGAAAGCAAATGCTTCCGGGGCCGCTTCGCGTGCCTGTCGTGCCGCCAGGATTTACCATCTACAGAAACGCGGCCAACGGGAACCTGTCTGCCGCTCGCGCATATCCCTGTTTTGGCTGATTGCGAGACGAACATGGCTGCACGTGCCTATTGGAAGGGACACATTCGTCTCGCTTTGGTGTCGATCCCGGTGGAAATCTACGCCGCGACCAAATCGGGCGCGGCGATCAGCTTCCGCCAGATCCACGAACCCAGCGGAAAACCCGTGAAATATGAAAAGATCGTCCCCGGGATTGGCGCGATCGATCATGATGATATCATCAAGGGGTTCGAGCTTTCCAAGGGCAACTATGTGCTGCTGGATGACGAAGAAATCGAGGCTGTGAAGCTCGAGAGCAAACGCACCCTCGAGCTTGTGCAGTTCGTCAGCAACGACGCCATCGACCTTTTGTATTATACCAAGCCCTATTATGTCGTGCCGGCGGACGATCTTGCGGAAGAGGCGTATATCGTGCTGCGCGAGGCGTTGAAGCGGACGAAAAAGGTCGGCCTGGGTCAATTGTCGCTGCGCGGGCAGGAGCAACTGGTCGCCCTGAGGCCCTGCGGTCGCGGGCTGATACTCGAGGTCCTGCGCTACGCCGATGAGGTCAACAAGGCTGCCGACTACTTCCGTGACGTTGCATCATCGAAACCCGATGCTGACCTGCTGGACCTCGCCGAAACGCTGATCGACAAAAAATCGGGCGAGTTCGACGCTTCGGATTATGAAAACCATTACGTCGATGCGTTGAAGCGCGTGATTGCCAAGAAGGCAAAAGCCAAGGGCAAAAGGGTGCTCGAGGATGTCGATGAGCCGGCAGCTGCAGGGGGTAGTTCGAATGTCATCGATCTGATGGCGGCGCTCAAGGCGTCGGTCGGTGGCAAGAAGACTGTTGTCAAGAAGACCCCGGAAGAAGAAGAATCCGTACCGGCGAAGAAAGCCCCTTCGAAAAAGTCACCGACACGCAAGCGGGCTTGATATGGCCAAGGCGTCAGACCCACTTGCGCAATACAACGCCAAACGGGATTTCGCTCTGACGCCCGAGCCTGCGGGCAAGGCTGGCAAGCCTGGCGGCAATGTCTTCATCGTCCAGAAGCACGATGCCACCCGGCTGCACTTTGATCTGCGCCTCGAGATCGACGGCGTCCTCAAAAGCTGGGCGGTCACGAAGGGCCCCAGCGCGAATCCCGACGACAAAAGGCTCGCGGTGCGGACCGAAGATCACCCGATGTCCTATGCCGATTTCGAGGGCGTGATCCCCAAGGGTGGGTATGGAGGCGGTACCGTGATGCTGTGGGATCGCGGTACATGGGCGCCGATCGCTGGAAAAAGCGCAAGCGATATCGCTGACGGTCATTTGCATTTCACGCTGCAGGGCGAACGCATGAAAGGTGATTGGCTGCTCGTCCGGATGAAGCCGCGGCCAGGCGAAAAGCGTGAGAACTGGCTGTTGCGCAAGATCGACGACGCGTTTGCCGGCGGCACCGACGATCTGGTGGGCCGGGAGATCACCAGCGTCGCCACCGGCCGCGCCATGGCCCAGATCGCCTCTGAGGAAAACGGCGCCAAACCCGCCAAAGCCAACCGCACACCTGGCGCGAAGGCAGCGCCCGTCCGCAGGCCGCGAACATCTGCCAAGCTTCCTGCGTTCCGTCCGCTCCAGCTTGCGACACTGGCAGACTCCGTGCCAACGGAGCACGACTGGATACACGAGATCAAATATGACGGGTATCGGGCGGCTGTCGCTGCAACGGGCGACAAGGTCAGGATATACACCCGCAACGGACTGGATTGGACTGACAAATTTGCGCCGCTGGTGCGCCATTTTGCCACGCTCGATCTTCCGCCGTGTCTGATCGATGGTGAAATCGTCGCGATGGACAAGGGCGGCAACCCCGACTTTTCTGCCCTGCAGGCCGTGCTCAAGCGGGGGCATGGTGCGCAGGGCGCGGAAGACGAACTGCTGTTTTTTGCTTTCGACCTGCTCGAACAGGATGGCGAAGCGCTGACATCGCTGGGCAATCTTGAGCGCAAGGAACGACTGGAGGCGCTGCTCCATCACGCTGCTCCGCCGATTGCGGTTGCCGATCATGTGATTGGTGCCGGCGAGAGACTGTATGAAGCGATGTGCAGCGCGGGGCAGGAGGGGATCATTTCCAAGCGCGCCGATGCGAAATATACCGGTAAAAGATCGACCAACTGGACCAAGGTCAAGTGCACCCGCCGCCAGGAGTTCATCATCGTTGGCTGGAAGCCGTCAAACGCCAAGGGCCGCCCATTTGCGTCGCTGCTTCTTGCGCAGCATGAGGGCGACGCGCTGGTCTACAAGGGCAATGTGGGCACCGGGTTCACCAGTGCCGTGATGGACGAACTGGCACGCAAGTTCGCCAAACTGGCCCGCAAAACCGCGCCATTGCCTGTCGATGCTGCCACCGCGCGCACCGCACAGTGGATAAGACCCACTCTGGTCGCTGAAATTGCCTTTGCCGAATTCACTGCGGGCGGATCGGTTCGCCACGCCAGCTTTCTGGGACTGCGCGACGACAAGCCTGCGCGCGATGTCGTTCCGGAGCATGCCAAGCCCGCGCCGTCATCAGCATCTTCGGTCAAGATCACCAGCCGGGAGCGGGTGGTCTTTCCCGAGGCGAAGATCACCAAGGGAGACCTTGCAGATTATTATGCCGCGATCGCGCCGTTGATGATCCCGCAGGCGGCCCGGCGGCCGATAAGCCTGGTGCGCTGCCCGCAGGGACGCGGCAAGGCATGCTTCTTTCAAAAGCATGATTCCGGTTCGTTTGGTGAGCATGTCCATCAGATCGCAATCCGCGAGAAGGACGGCGGACATGAGGATTATCTGTATATCGATGACAATGACGGCCTGCTTGCCTGCGTGCAAATGGGGACGATCGAATTCCATGGATGGGCCAGCCAGATAGACGATGTTGAACAGCCCGACCGGATGGTTTTCGACCTTGATCCGGACGAGCAACTCACTTTCGCCGACGTGAAAAAGGCGGCGCTGGATATCCGGGGCCATCTTGCCGATATCGGCCTGGTGAGCTTTGCGATGCTGACAGGTGGCAAGGGCATCCATGTCATCGCGCCGCTCGATCGCGGCCATGACTGGGACGAACACAAAGGATTTGCGCGGCATTTTGCCGAGGCGCTGGCCATTGCCGAACCCGGCCGCTTCGTCGCGACGATGAGCAAGGCCAAGCGCAAAGGCAGGATATTCATCGACTGGTTGCGCAATCAGCGCGGCAGCACGGCGGTGATGCCCTATTCGGCGCGCGCCAGAGCCCATGCGCCGGTGGCAGTCCCGATCAGCTGGGAAGAACTGCCCAGCATCGACAGTGCCAGCCATTGGACGATCGATGACTGCAAGGATCTGCTCGAGCGTGCAGCCGATCCTGGACTGCGCGGATGGTGCTTTGCCCGGCAGGCGCTGCCTGGCTATTGAAGTGCCCTGTGTCGCGCAAAGACAGGGCGGTTGCCTAGCTGATTCGGGACTGCACATTAAGGCCGGCGATGCGGTTGCGGATCAGAACCACCAAGGGCCCGAAGACGCAAACCGCATCGCCTGTGCGCTTATTCGGCGGGCAGATACAGCTCGCTGCCCTTTTCCGCATATTTGACGCTCATCTCTGCCATGCCTTTGAGCGCGGCTTCCTTGCTTGCCGCTGCCGTCTCGGCGCCGGACGGCCCGGTGGCGATGAAGCCCTCGACGCCCTGATTCTGCTTGCTGGCGAAGTCGCGGACCTCCTGGCTGATCTGCATCGAGCAGAACTTGGGCCCGCACATCGAACAGAAATGGGCGGTCTTTGCGCCTTCTGCGGGCAGCGTCTGGTCGTGATACTGCTCGGCGGTGTCGGGATCGAGCGACAAGTGGAACTGGTCGCGCCAGCGGAATTCGAAGCGCGCCTTGCTCAGCGCATCGTCGCGCACCTGCGCTGCGGGGTGACCCTTGGCGAGATCGGCGGCGTGCGCGGCGAGCTTGTAGGTCACTACGCCGACCTTCACGTCGTCACGATCGGGCAGGCCCAGATGCTCCTTGGGGGTGACGTAGCAGAGCATCGCGGTGCCATACCAGCCGATCTGCGCCGCGCCGATGCCGCTGGTGATGTGGTCATAGCCCGGCGCGATGTCGGTGGTCAGCGGGCCCAAGGTGTAGAACGGCGCCTCGCCGCACACCTCGAGCTGCTTTTCCATGTTCTCCTTGATCTTGTGCATCGGCACATGGCCGGGGCCTTCGATCATCACCTGCACGTCGGATTTCCACGCGCGGTGGGTCAGCTCGCCGAGCGTGTAGAGCTCGCTGAACTGCGCCTCGTCATTGGCATCGGCGATCGATCCGGGACGCAGGCCATCGCCCAGCGAATAGGCGATGTCGTACGCCTTCATGATCTCGGTGATCTCGTCGAAATGCTCGTAGAGGAAGCTTTCCTTGTGATGCGCCAGGCACCATTTCGCCATGATCGAGCCGCCGCGCGAGACTATGCCGGTGACACGCTTGGCCGCCATCGGGATGTACGCGAGCCGCACGCCGGCGTGGATGGTGAAGTAATCCACGCCCTGTTCGGCCTGTTCGATCAGGGTATCGCGGAAGATCTCCCAGGTCAGCTCCTCGGCGACGCCGCCGACCTTTTCGAGCGCCTGATAGATCGGCACGGTGCCGATCGGCACGGGGCTGTTGCGCAGGATCCATTCGCGGGTGTCGTGGATGTTGCGGCCCGTCGACAGGTCCATCACGGTGTCCGCGCCCCAGCGGATCGACCAGACCATCTTGTCGACCTCGGACGCGACGTTGGAAGCGACCGCGCTGTTACCGATATTGGCGTTGATCTTGACCAGGAAGTTGCGGCCGATCGCCATCGGCTCGGTTTCGGGGTGGTTGATGTTGCTGGGGATGATCGCGCGGCCGCGTGCGACCTCGTCACGGACGAACTCGGGCGTCACATAATCGGGGATCGACGCGCCGAAGCTGTTGCCGTCGCGCGTGTATTCGGCGAGCCGCTCGCGCCCCAGATTCTCGCGCTCGGCGACATATTCCATCTCGGGGGTGATGATGCCGCGGCGGGCATAATGCATCTGGCTGACGTTCATCCCGGCACGCGCGCGCAGCACCTGCTTGCGGACATTGGGGAAGGCGGGAACGCCGCCCGAGCGATCGGGGCCGAGCTGGCCGTTGTCTTCGGGCTTGACCTCGCGCTGATCGACAACCTCGACATCGCCGCGATTCCAGATCCAGTCGCGGCGCAGTTCGGGCAGGCCAGCGGAAATGTCGATCAGCGCGTTGGGGTCGGTATAGGGACCGGAGGTGTCGTAGACGCGGAGCGACGGCTCGCCGCCGGCAAGGTCGATCTCGCGCATCGCAACGCGGATGCCGCTGCCCGATTTGGCCGCGACATGCACCTTGCGGCTGCCGCTAATGGGGCCGGTGGTCACGCCGATTTCGGTGCGGGAATGGATATCAGCCATTATGGTCTCTCCTTGGGGGGCGGAGAGCGGACGCGGTTTTCGGATGAAGCCGCTCCCTCCCTCCGCCGGTATCAGCCGGTTCAGGTTCAACGGGTCGTGGGACGCAACGCCCACCTCTCAGCCGCTCGGCTCCCCGGGGATGGGGGGCAAGTTAGGGGGTAGCGGTGGCGCTGTCGAGCGTTGTTATGAAGCAATGTTCTTCTCAGCACTGCGATTTGCTCGCCCAGAGCGGCATTTTGCTGCTGCGTGTGCGAATGCCGATTATCATCCTGTCGCCCGAATTGCAGGGGGCGATAGACTGCTGACGCAGTATCAAACTAGCCAGAGCAACCGCAATATGGCACTTTATGAGCGAAGTAGATGGATGGACCGGATGTATGAAAAAACTCACGCAACTTGCACATGATGAAGCGATCAAGTTTTTCCTTAAGGGAAGCAGCTACTTTAATGCAGACTTTCCACCATACATCAGCTTTGAGCCCATACTCGCGCACGTTTCGGCTGTTCTCAATGGAGCTGACTATGGGGGCTTTAAAAAAAGTAAACCCGAAGATATGTCAGGTGTAAATTATAGCTTTATTGCTAATAAGGACGGAAGATTTGCTTGGCGGCCGCTCGAACTAATGCATCCTGCGATTTATGTCTCCCTTGTGAACGTTATCTGTAAGCCAGAGAACTGAAAAATTATCACGGACCGATTTTCCGATTTCGAGAAGTGCGCTGTGGAATGTTGTAGTGCGCCGGTCCTGTCTGAAGGCGACGAGAAGGATCAAGCTTCGCAGATAAAGGAGTGGTGGCAGAAGGTAGAGCAATCCTCAATCACTTACTCACTCGAATTTTCCCACATTCTGCATACCGATGTAACTGACTGCTATGGATCACTGTACACCCATAGCATTGCATGGTCTCTACATGGAATGAAGCAAGCAAAGGAATCAAAAGGAAAATCAAGTCTGTTAGGAGACCAAATCGATTATCTCATTCGGGCGGGTCGTTATGGTCAAACAAACGGGATTTCGCAAGGTTCTGTTTTAATGGATTTTTTTGCTGAGATTGTTCTCGGCTATGTTGACGAATTGATAACGGATAAATTAGACGCAAATTTTGATTACAAAATACTAAGGTATCGAGATGACTATCGCATATTTACCAACGACGACCAGAAAGCTGAGTATATTCTTAAGACGATTAGTGATTGTCTGAGAAGCGTTGGTATGAGGCTTGGAGTAGCAAAAACATTTGCTCACACGAACGTGATCGAAGGCTCAATTAAACCTGACAAGATTGCTGGAATTGAACTTCAAGATCTGGGAAAAACTAACGCAAAAACGCTGCAAAAGCAGCTTTTACGATTACATTCGTTCGGCCGAAAATATCCCAATAGCGGAGCTCTAAAGCGCCTTTTGTCAATACTGCATAAGAGGGTGGCAAGGCAGAAAATCACTCCAGATGATCTCGAGGTGCAGGTCGCGATAGCGACAGATATTGCTGTAACGTCTCCCACAACCTTTCCAGTTATTGCTGCGATTTTGAGTCATTTGATTTCTCTCCAGCCAGCCGAACAAAAATCTGAGCTTTGGAATAAAGTAAAAAACAAAATGAGTAATGTTCCGTATAATGGATACCAAGAGATATGGCTTCAGAGGGTAACTAAACCTACAGCTGTCGGCCTTGAATTCCTATCTGATGAGGCGATCTGTAAGATCGTCAATGGAGAAAAGGTGACTCTTTGGGAAAATGAGTGGATTGGCTCGAAGGCACTAAACGAAGCTCTGGAAGTTAGTCAGATTATGGTTGCAGATGCCAGCGCTGCGTCCGAAGAGATTTATCCAGCAGAAGTCGCCCTCTTTAACGACAATGCATTTGCCCTCAGCGGCTAGCGTAACAAACCTTACCGCGTGGATCGGGCCGTTTTCCTGCTAGCAAGGCTGCCTAAGATTGGACAATCCTGCCATCTCCGCGGAAACCCAGAAAGCCCAAGTTAACACGACCACCACAGCCAGGAGCCCAGCATGCCCGCGCACGACATCGACTATGAGATCAAGGGACAGGAACTGCAGTTCGTCGAGATCGAGCTCGATCCCGGCGAGAGTGCGGTGGCCGAGGCGGGTGCGATGGTGTGGAAGGATGCCAGCATCGAGATGACCACGGTGTTCGGTGATGGAAGCGGGCCTCAGGGCGGGGGTTTCATGGGCGCGCTGCTTGGCGCGGGCAAGCGTCTGGTGACCGGCGAGAGCCTGTTCACCACGGTGTTCACGCACAACGGACGCGGCAAGGCGCGGGTCGCGTTTGGTGCGCCGACGCCGGGGAACATTCTGCCGCTGGATCTGAGCAACTATGGCGGCACGCTGATCTGTCAGAAGGACAGCTTTCTGGCCGCCGCAAAGGGCGTGTCGATCGGAATCCACTTCCAGCGGCGCATCCTCACCGGGCTGTTCGGCGGCGAGGGCTTCATCATGCAGAAGCTCGAGGGCGATGGCATGGTCTTCGTCCAAATGGGCGGCACGCTGATCGAGCGCGAACTGGGCCCAAGCGAGGAGCTGCATGTCGATACCGGCTGTGTCGCGGCGTTCACCTCGGGCGTGGATTTCGATCTGGTCTCGGCGGGCGGGATCAAGTCGTCGCTGTTCGGCGGCGAGGGGCTGTTCTTTGCGCGGCTGCGCGGGCCGGGGCGTGTGTGGATTCAGTCGCTGCCGTTCTCGCGGCTCGCCGGACGGATGCTGGCTGCCGCCGGAAGCCGGGGTGGTCAGAACCGGGGCGAGGGATCGGCGCTGGGGTCTTTGGGCGATTTGATCAGCGGCAACAGATGATCGTCGCCGCGCATCAGGCAGCGGCGCTCAATCAGAACGTGTAGGTCAGCCCCGCCCCGCCAAAGAACTGGTTGGCATCGCCGCGGATGCTGACGATCGGGCTATCGGCGGCATCGCCCTGCATGCGCAAATAGCTGCCCAGCACGAACACGCCCCAGCCGCCATCGAGCGCATCGCCCGACAGATCGAAGCCGAGCAGTGCGCTTGCGCCCAGCGACTTGAGCCCGCCGCCAGCGCGGTATTGCGGCAGGCCCGATACGGCGCTGCCCGCGGCATCGACGCTGAAGTAATAATCGGCAAAATTCCCATCGACGATATCGCCCGAGACCGACAGGTTGATCACGCCCTTGGCCCCCAGCAGCTTGTTATAGCTGACCGAAGGCGTCACGACCGCGCCCGAGTGTGCGCCGGCGATGTCGTAGACCGCATCGGTCTGGAAGGTCAGGCTGTCGAACCGGTCGAAGATGCGGTTGACCTTGATCCCCGCGCTGCCGCCGATTTCCACCGCGATGTTTCTGTCACCCAGTTGCTGCACCACCTCGTCGCGGATGCGGGCGACGCGATCGAACCGGGCCCTGATCAGGGGGCCTGCGATGTATTCGACCTTGGGAAACAAGGGATCCTTGATCAGATCGACGAACAGCCCGGGGCCGCGCGCGGCAAAGGCGTATCCCTTGTAGTTGCCCTGAACGACCGGTGCGGGGAACAGCACATACTGGTTCGATCCTTCATAGCTGGGAACGAACCCCGCGCCCATGCCCACGGTGATCGTGAAATCCTTGGCGAACACCGACTGTGACAGCCGTGCCCCAAAAGCGAGCAGCTTCATTTCCTCTTCGGTGGGGCCATAAGGCCGAGCTTGCGCTGCATCGGGGCGCGCGGTCACGACGACGGTTGCGTCGGTGGGGGCCGGGGTGGGTTGCGCGATGGTCTGGGGCTGATTTTGGGCGATGTTCTGTGCAGCGGCAGGGGTGGCCGCGCTCGCAAACAGTGCGAGGGGTAGAAATGATCTCGTGAGCATGAATGAGCTATCCCGTGAATGCGCAATGGCACGATAAGGACACGCGCCGTTGCTCCATATGTTGCATTGCAGCGGAATGCGGCATGAATTTGGCAGCCTGCGATCTGGTGTCAGTCCTCGCCACCTGTAAATTAATTTACATAATGACACTTCATGATCCAATTTCTGGCGTAAAGCGACACTGAATTGCAGGGGTTTGAATAGGGAATGACGCGGATTGCGCGTATCTAGCAGTCAGCAAGTGTCAATTTATGACACAGCATGACTCGCAGAAGGACCTCACACCATGCCTTATACCGACCAAATCCGCGCAAACGAGCAGCTTATCGGTACCAAGCAGGGCCGCTGGACCGGCATCGATGCCGAGTCGGTCGCGCGCATGCAGTTGCAGAACCGCTTCCGCACCGGGCTCGATATCGCGCGCTATACCGCCAAGATCATGCGCGAAGACATGGCCGCTTATGACGCGGACTCGTCGCAGTACACCCAGTCGCTGGGATGCTGGCATGGCTTCATCGCGCAGCAGAAGATGATTTCGATCAAGAAGCATTTCGGCACCACCAAGCGCAAGTATCTGTACCTGTCGGGCTGGATGGTCGCCGCATTGCGCAGCGATTTCGGCCCGCTGCCCGATCAGTCGATGCACGAGAAGACCAGCGTTCCCGCGCTGATCGAAGAGCTCTACACCTTCCTTCGCCAGGCAGACGCGCGCGAACTCGATCTGCTGTTCAGCGGCATCGACAAGGCCCGCGCCGCCGGTGACAGCGCCAAGGAGCAGGAGCTGCTGGCGCAGGTCGACAATTTCCAGACCCATGTCGTTCCGATCATCGCCGATATCGACGCCGGGTTCGGCAATGCCGAAGCCACTTATCTGCTCGCCAAGAAGATGATCGAGGCAGGGGCCTGCGCGCTGCAGATCGAAAACCAGGTGTCCGACGAAAAGCAGTGCGGCCACCAGGACGGCAAGGTCACCGTGCCGCACGAGGACTTCCTTGCGAAGATCCGCGCCTGCCGATATGCGTTCCTCGAACTCGGCGTAGAAGATGGCGTCATCGTCACCCGCACCGACTCGCTGGGTGCGGGCCTCACCAAGCAGATCGCGGTGAGCAACGAGCCGGGCGATCTGGGCGACCAGTACAACAGCTTCCTCGACTGCGAGGAAATCGACCCCGCCACCGCGCGCAACGGCGATGTCATCATCAACCGCAACGGCAAGCTGATGCGTCCCAAGCGTCTGCCCAGCAACCTGTTCCAGTTCCGCGAAGGCACCGGCGAGGACCGCTGCGTTCTGGACAGCATCACGAGCCTGCAGAACGGCGCCGACCTGCTCTGGATCGAGACTGAAAAGCCGCACGTCGAACAGATCGCCGGCATGATGGACCGCGTTCGCGAGGTCATCCCCAACGCCAAGCTTGTCTACAACAACTCGCCCTCGTTCAACTGGACGCTCAATTTCCGTCAGCAGGTGTATGATGCGATGGTGTCCGAGGGGCTGGACGTATCGGATTATGACCGTGCGCAGCTGATGGATGCCAAGTACGACCAGACCGAATTGGGCATCGCCGCCGACAAGCGCATCCGCACCTTCCAGGCCGATGGTGCCAAGCGCGCGGGCATCTTCCATCACCTGATCACGCTGCCGACCTATCACACCGCAGCGCTTTCGACCGACAACCTCGCCAAGGAGTATTTCGGCGAGGCGGGCATGTTGGGCTATGTGCTCGGCGTCCAGCGCCAGGAACTGCGCCAGGGCATCGCCTGTGTGAAGCACCAGAACATGTCGGGCAGCGACATCGGCGATGCGCACAAGGAATATTTCGCAGGCGAGGCAGCCTTGAAGGCTGGTGGCGTCAACAACACGATGAACCAGTTCGGATAATCCGAAAGATCAAACCAAACCGATAAGGTTTTCCTGGGGAGGAAAAAGATCAACCCGTCGGCGGCAACGTCGGCGGGTTTTCTTTTGGCCTGGGCAGGCGTAACGTACGGCTGCATCCGATGGCACGATGGGAGATGATCCATGGCGCAGGTTCTTGGCCTTGGCGGGCTGTTCTTCAAGTCGGCAGATCCTGGAGCGACCTGTGCATGGTATGCCAAGGTGCTGGGGATGAACTTCGGCGAATGGGGCGGGGTGGTGTTCACGCCTGATGCGGCGGCCGCCCACCCGGGAGCGGGCACGGTGTTCTCGCCCTTCGCTGCAGACAGTGATTACTTCGCTCCATCGGACAAGGAGTTCATGTTCAACCTGATGGTCGATGATCTCGACGCGATGCTGGTGCAATGTGCCGAACACGGGGTGGAACCGGTGAAGCTGTTCGATGCCGCGCCCAACGGTCGGTTTGCGCACATCATGGATCCGGACGGGCGCAAGATCGAGCTGTGGCAGCCCGCACCGATGGGATGATGTCGGCTGCATCCGCTCTGATTTGGTGAGCGTAACTTCGCCACCAAACTGATGAGGGGGGCCTCGATTACATGCGCAAAGTCCTGTTTTGCTGTCTGATCCTGACCGCGACCATGCCGGTTCACGCGCGCAGTACGATGGCGCCCGCCCCGGTCGATCTTGCAACGGCGCGCGCGTCGATGGTTGGAGCGTGGCAGGGCACGCTGGAGTATCGCGATTACACCGCCGATCGCTGGTTCAGCATACCGGTGAGGACCCAGATCGCCGAGCAGGGCGATGGCGCGACCATGATCCGCTCTTCCGATTTCGACGATGGCCCCACGGTGGGCAATGTCCGGATCACCTCGGTCGAACTGTTCGATCCTGCGGCAGGCACCGTGTCGGTGGGTACGTTCCGCAAGGGCCGCGTTGCCGAAGTGACGACCTATGCCATCCGCATCGCCCCCGGTTCGCGCGACGCAACCCATTGGACGATTGTCGAGGAAGCCGAAGGCAGTGACGACGACCGCCCCGCGACGCTGCGGCTGACGACAGTGCGCGATGGCGACACGGTGGAGACGCTCAAAGAGGTCGACTTTCTCGACGACGACGCCGCCCAATGGCTGGTGCGCAACCGCACGCGCTTGACCCGCACCAGTGAATAGCGCCACACCCCATCCATTCCCGCCGGAAAAGGGTCTCCTATGCTCCGTTATGCCGCCGCCTATCTGTTCACCGGACTTGCCTTCGTGCTGATCGACAGCGTGTGGCTCAAGACTATGGCGCCCCGGCTGTATCAGCCGATCCTGGGCGACATGCTCGCGCCATCGTTCCGGCTGGTACCCGCGGTGGTGTTCTATGTGTTCTATATTCTGGGTATCCAGATTTTCGCGGTCGCCCCTGCGCTTGCCGATGGGCGCTGGCAGACGGCCTTGGTCAACGGCGCGATGCTCG
Source organism: Blastomonas aquatica (assembly GCF_014639875.1). GTDB lineage: Bacteria > Pseudomonadota > Alphaproteobacteria > Sphingomonadales > Sphingomonadaceae > Blastomonas > Blastomonas aquatica. The sequence goes on from NZ_BMGD01000007.1 coordinate 12,708, forward strand.
GCTTCTTCTGCTATATGACCTATGACCTCACCAACCAGGCGACGCTGGCGGTGTGGAGCACGAAGATCACCGTGCTCGATATCCTGTGGGGGACGTTCCTCACCGGATCGTCGGGGCTGGCGGGGTTCGTAGTGACGCGCGCGATCTGGAAGTAAATCCGTTTTCCGGCGAACGCCGGAATCCAGGGCGATGGTAGTCTGATCTGACTCCTGGACTCCGGCTTTCGCTGCAGAACATCAGCCAAATCAACGAGAGTCCGGCAACTGCCAGTCGATCGGCGCCAGCCCGCGCTCTTCCAGAAACGCGTTGGCCTTGCTGAAATGCCCGCAGCCCAGGAACCCGCGATGCGCCGAGAGTGGCGAGGGGTGCGGGGCTTTGAGCACCAGATGCCGCCCGCCACGCTCTATGCTGTCGACATTCGCCGCCTTTTTCTGCGCATAGCTGCCCCAGAGCAGGAACACCACCGGGTGATCGAGCGCGTTGACCTTGGCGATCACTGCTTCAGTGAATCGCTCCCAGCCGCGCCCCTGATGCGATCCGGCCTCGGCCATCTCGACCGTCAGCACCGCATTGAGCAGCAGCACGCCCTGCTGTGCCCAGTGCTCGAGAAAGCCGTGCGCCGGCGGCGTGACACCCAGATCGCGCTCGAGCTCCTTGTAGATGTTGATCAGCGATGGCGGTGGCCGCACGCCCGGCTGCACGCTGAAACAAAGCCCGTGCGCCTGACCGGGTCCGTGATACGGGTCCTGCCCCAGGATCACGACGCGCACCTGATCGGGCGGGGTCAGATCGAGCGCGCGGAACCACTGGCTACCCGGCGGAAAGATCCGCGCGCCCGCCGCCTTGCGTTCGAGCAGGAACGCCTTGAGCTCGGCCATATAGGGCGCAGCAAATTCGTCCGCCAGCGCGTCGCGCCAGCCGGGGTGGATATGCGGCGATACGGGGGCGGTGCTGGTCATGCTGTTGCTGATGCCCGCCTCTTCCCGGTCCGGTCAAGCCGCCAGGCTAAAGCGAGCCCACCAGATGCCCGCCATCGACTGTGAGGATGCTGCCGGTCATGAAGCGGCTGGCATCCGACACCAGCAGCAGCAATGGGCCATCGAGATCGGTCAGCTCGCCATAGCGGCGCATCGCGATGCGTTTGCGCAACGGCTCGCCCGCGTCGCCTGCGAGCTGGTCGCGGTTGATGTCGGTGAGGAAATAGCCCGGCGCCAGCGCGTTGACGCGGATGTTGAAGCGCGCCAGTTCCATCGCCAGCTGCCGCGTCATGTGCAGGACTCCCGCCTTGGACATCGCATAGGGGCCGGTGCCTGCTGCGGTCTGGAAGCCGGTGATCGAGGCAGTGTTGATGATGTTGCCGCCACCTGCATCGCGCATGATCTTCGCGGCTTCGGTCGCGACGTTCCACGCACCCTTGAGGTTGGTGTCCATCACGAAGTCATAATCGTCTTCGGTCTGGTCGAGCGCGCGCTTGGTCACCGCGACGCCTGCGTTGTTGATGCAGGTGTCGATCGCGCCCGCCGCCGCGATGCCATCGCGCACCGAGGTGAGATCGGCGACATCGATCCGCACCGCGCTCGCGCTGCCGCCCGCGCCGGTGATCTCGGCAACCAGAGCCTCGAGCGCCTCGAGCCTGCGCGCCGCCACCACGACGTGTGCGCCGCACTTCGCCAACACGCGGGCAAAATGCGCGCCGAAGCCTTCGCTCGATGCGCCGGTGACGAGGATACGCTGGCCGGTCAGGTCTGCGGTCAGGGTCATGCGGCGGCTCCCTCTGTCGCGTGCTTGTGATCGCGCTTGATCTTCTTGGCGAGCGACCATTTGTGAACCTCGGTCGGGCCATCATAGATGCGGAAGGCGCGGATCTCGCGGAATACCTGTTCGACGATGGTATCGCCGCTCACCCCCTTGCCGCCCATCACCTGTACGCAGCGGTCGGCGACGCGCATCAGCGCTTCGGACACCGCCACCTTGGTCATCGAGCTTTCAACCGTGCCGAGCTCGCCGGTGTCGAGCACGCCCGCGCACCAGGCGATCATCAGCTCGGCCTGTTTCAGGTCGATGAGGTTTTCCGCCAGCATGAAGCCGACGCCCTCGTGATCGACCAGAGGCTTGCCGAAGGCGTGGCGGCGGCATGCGTAGTCGCTCGCGACTTCATGCGCGCGGGAACAGGCGCCGTACCAGCGCATGCAGTGCGACAGCCGGGCAGGCGAGAGCCGTACCTGCGCATATTTGAAGCCCTCGCCGCTCTGGCCGAGCATCTGGTCGGCAGGCACGCGCAAGTTTTCTATCGCGATCACCGCGTGGCCGCCGGGCATCGAATTGTCGATGGTGTCGAGCACGCGCTCGATGCGGATCGCCGGATCGGGCAGATCGACCAGGAACATGCACGCGCCGTCCTCGGACTTTGCCATGATGATGCCGACCTTGGCGCCTTCTGCTCCCGTGATGAACGCCTTGCGGCCGTTGATCACCCAGTGGTTGCCATCGAGCTTGGCGGTGGTCTGCATCATCGAGGGGTCGGAACCTGCGCCGCCTTCGTCGGCCGGTTCGGTCATGAAGAACGCCGAGCGCGATTCGCCACTGACGAGCTGATCGAGGAAGCGTTTTTTCTGCTCGTCGCTCGCCATCTTGCCGAGCAGGTACATGTTGCCCTCATCGGGCGCGGCGGTGTTGCAGGCGACCGGGCCGAGGGGCGAGAGCCCCGATTTCTGCAGCACGATGGCGGTCTGCGCCTGGGTGAGGTGGCGGCCATCGGCCAGGATATGCGGCGTCATCACGCCGGCGTCGCGGGCGAGGACGCGCATCTCGAGCACCAGCTCCTCCGAAGGCCCATGCGCCCCGCAGCGCGGGTCGTGCTCGTACGGGGCGATAACATCACGGACGAAACGTTCGACCTTCGCGGCAATGGCATCGACTTCGGCTGCGGACAGTTCGGACATCTTGACGGGCTCCCGGATGCTTGGTGTGCCTGCACCGGGTAACCAAGCCGCCGCGTTAATCAACTGGCTAAATGGTCACCGGCCTCTTGCGAAGGCAGGGGCCAATCTTCTGGCCGATGGATTGCAAGCCAACACAGGAGACGGCCTCCCACTTCCGTGCGAAAGCGTTTGAGCTTAAAATCCTCCCCTGCAAGGGGAGGGGAATACGCAGTGGTGGGGGGTGTCCACTTCGGCGAAAGGGTGACACCCTTCCGTGATGGCGCTGCGATGCCACCTCCCCTTTCAGGGGAGGATTTTGGTCGCGATACGGCCCGTCCTCCGGCGAAAGCCGGAGCCCAGGAGCCGGATTGCGCAACATCGCCCCTGGGTTCCGGCTTTCGCCGGCAAGCAGAGCCATCGCGGCCATTGTTTAGTCAACAGCCTTGGGCGACTTCGAGCGTTCACGGGCGAAAATGATGGTAGCAGCGACCAGTCCTGTTGCGAACGCGGTGGAATGGCCGATCTTTATGGTGCCATGGCTGCTCACAAACACATCAAGCGCGATAGCGATAACCACGCCAGCGACCGCGACCCACCATCCAGCTTGCTTCCGGTTGACCAGCACGATCGTGGCGCCTGCCAGGGCAAGATAGGCTTGTGATGCCCCCGATATGAACGCTGATGGGTAAGCGAGCGCGCTGAAATACTGCCCCACCGCACCGCCGCCCAAGCCAACAAGCAAGACAAATCGTGCCGATGTCTGACGGTTCAAAGCAGTGGCCAATAGGCTGATCAACACCGCATTGAACATCATATGGGGGAATTTTACGTGGAGCCACTGCGAGGCGAACAGGCGCCATCCATTTTCAAGCGAAAGGTTCCGGCCCTTGAATGCACCGAACATCACAAGATCTTGTGATGCCTGAGTGTTAAAGACCGGCTGATCAAGCTTGATGGCCAAGAAAGCCCAGACGCTCACGATGCTCAATCCCCAAATCAAAGCCAGCGGCGACTGAAATCCTTTCCCCATTATGCTTCCTATCTGATGCTCGCCACCCGCTGCATTCCGCCCCAAAAAGAAAACCCCGCCGCGCCAAAAGGCACAGGCGGGGTTTCATGTCTCTTGTCCCAACCCTTTCGGGCCGAGCAGCCGATCAATCGTGGTGCGGCACCAGGTTGACGGCGGAGTGCTTGCCGCGGCGGTCGACTTCGAGGTCGAACTCGAGGCGGTCGCCCTGGTTGAGCGTGGTCATGTTGGCGCGTTCGACCGCGCTGATGTGCACAAAGGCGTCCGGCTGGCCGTCATCGCGGGTGATGAAGCCGAAGCCTTTCATCGCGTTGAAGAACTTGACGGTTCCGGTGGCACGCTCGCCGGTCAGTTCCCGGCGGGGAGCCTCACCGCGCGGTGCGCCGCGATCGCCGCCACGGTCACCGCCGCCAGCGCTTTCGGAAACAGCGATCAGTTCGCCATCGACCTTGAGGTCGCTGGCCGAAACCTTGCCGCCGCGATCTACAAGCGTGAATTCGAGGCCCTGGCCTTCAGCGAGGTTGGACAGCCCGGCGCGTTCGACTGCGCTGATGTGAACGAACACATCTTCGCCGCCATCTTCGCGCTGGATGAAGCCGAAGCCCTTCTGTGCATTAAAGAATTTGACCTTGCCCTTGGCCTCGCCGACCACCTGGGTGGGCATGCCGCCAAAGCCGCCGCTGCGAGGAGCGCCGCCACCGGCAACGCCACCGGGTCCGCGCGGAGCGCCGAATCCGCCGCCACCAGCAGGGGCGCCGTATCCACCGCCGCCACCGCCACCGCCGCCAAAGCGATCACGGTCACCATATGCAGGCGGAGGCGAAAATGCGTCGAAATCATCCTCGCCAAATCTGTCGCGTTTGTCCCGGCCCCTGCCGCGCCGACCCCTGTCAAAACTCATGCCGAATTATTCACTTTCAATGTCGTCCTGGATCATATGCTCAAGAACAGGGCGGACGTGAACCCTGTCGCTTAACTGACGGACCTGTTGGTGTGGACCTTTTCAGCATGGAGCAATCCACCACGAACACGTACCAAAAACCTTAATACATTCGAACTTTCATCAGCATCAACCAGTGATCTTTCGACGATCATTCCGGCATCAACAGAGCAAAAACCTGTGGAAGTTCTCAAATGCTGCATTGCACGTATCAAAAAATGCGCAGCAATCGCGGACTTCCAAGTGATTCTCATAAACCAAATCCGGCGGCATGGCGAATAATAAATGGCCCGCAGCAAGGCTTTGCCGCTCAAATATGGCGGTTCGACCCGGGTTTGCGACGAAGGCCTGCCGCGCGGGTTACTCGGACTGCCCCAAAATCGGTAAACGTGCGCATTTACGGGCCTTGCCATGCCCGTGCGGCTGCGGCATCGGGGTTCGATGGACAGCATAATTCCCCTTTTGAGCGACCCGGCAGCATGGGCCGCCCTCATCACCCTTGTGATCCTGGAGGTCGTGCTTGGCATCGACAACCTGATCTTCATTTCGATTCTGTCGAACAAGCTTCCCGAGCACCAGCGCCAGAAGGCGCGACGGATCGGCATCGGCCTTGCGCTGATCATGCGTCTGGCGCTGCTGTCGATGATCGCGTTCATCGTTTCGTTGACCACGCCGGTGTTCGATCTGGGCATTTCCGGGCCATTGGGCGAGCATGGCGAACCGACATTCGAGACCCAGTTCTCGTGGCGCGACCTGATCCTGATTGCAGGCGGGCTGTTTCTGGTGTGGAAGGCGACGAAGGAGATCCACCACAGCGTCGATGATGAACCTTCGGGTCAGGCGCTCGACAAGAAGGGAAAAGCGGTGATCAGCTTTGGCTCTGCCATTGTCCAGATCATCGCGCTCGATGCGGTGTTCTCGATCGATTCGATCCTGACTGCGGTCGGGATGACCGATGATGTGCCGATCATGATGGCGGCGGTAATCATCACCGTCATCGTGATGCTCGTTGCCGCCGATCCACTCGCCAACTTCATCAACCGCAACCCCACCGTGGTGATGCTGGCGCTGGGCTTCCTGTTGATGATCGGCTCGGTGCTGATCGCAGATGGCTTTGGCGTGCACGTGCCGAAGGGTTATATCTATGCCGCCATGGCATTTTCTGCGATGGTCGAGGCTCTCAATATCTGGTCGCGCAACCGGCGCGAGAAAATACGCGGCAATTCGCCGACACATTCCAACGGCGAGATTGCATGACCGTATATTTCCACGAAGCAGACCTGCCTGCCGATGTGCTGGCCCCCGGGCCTGTGGCCGTCGATACCGAGACCATGGGGCTGGTCACGCCGCGTGACCGATTGTGCCTGGTGCAGATATCGGATGGTCACGGCGATGAGCATCTGGTGCGCTTCATGCCCGGCAGCGATTATGCCGCGCCCAACCTGCGCGCCGTGCTCGCCGATCCCGAGCGGTTGAAGCTGTATCATTTTGCGCGGTTCGACCTGGCGGCGATCAAGCATTATCTGGGGGTAATGGCAGCGCCGGTGTTCTGCACCAAGATCGCATCGCGGATGATCCGCACCTACACCGATCGCCACGGCCTCAAGGAACTGGTGCGCGAAGTGCTGGCTCGCGAGATCAGCAAGCAGCAGCAGTCGAGCGACTGGGGCGCGCCCGAGATCAACGAGGCACAGCGTGATTACGCCGCCAGCGACGTTCGCTTTCTGCATGCCTTGTATGCCGCGATGGACCAGCGGCTGGTCCGCGAAGGGCGCCGGGAACTGGCGCAGGCCTGTTTCGATTTCCTCCCTGCGCGCGCCGAACTCGATCTTGCCGGCTGGCCGGAAATTGATATCTTCGCGCACGCTTAATATATCGGGTTGGATCAATCCTCCTGGCCGTAATTCAGGCGCGACACCGAAAGGCCTTCAGCCGACATGACCGAACGCGCTGACATCATGCGCAGCCGCCGCCAGCTGTTTGCCGCTCCCGGCGGCAGCCACGACCGGCTGGTGCGGCTGCTGGGTCTGATTCTGCCCTCGGCAATCGGCGTGCTGGTCGCGTTCCTCGCGCTCGCGCCATTGTTGCGCAACACCGAGGTCAGCTTCCTGCTCGACAAGAACCAGGTCGATATTGCGCGCGAACGGATGCGGGTGACTCAGGCAATGTATCGCGGGCAGGACAGCGAAGGGCGTCCCTTCTCGCTCGAGGCGGGCTCTGCGGTGCAGCAAAGCTCGCGAACTCCGGTGGTCCAGCTGAGTGATCTGGCCGCGCGCATCCTGCTTGCCGAAGGCCCCGGGGTGCTCGAAGCAGGGCAGGGCACCTACAACATGGACAGCGAACAGGTTTCCATTGTTGGTGCGGTGCAGTTCAGTTCGGCCAACGGTTATCGCATGGTGACCCGCGATGTGGACATCGATCTGCCCGAGCGCAGCATGGTCAGCCGGGGCGAAGTCACCGGTCGCTTGCCGACTGGCACTTTCCGCGCTGACCGGCTAAAGGCCGATCTTGCCAATCGCACGGTCACGCTGGAAGGCCGCGCCCGGCTGCGGATGACACAGGGCGGATTGCCCCAGTGACGAGCGGAGATCACGTGACGAACGGAGATACGGGTTTGACCAAGCGGGTCTCAGTGCAGGGCTTCAATGCGGTACGCTGCCGGTTGCCGGGCGTGGCCGCTGCTGCGCTGTGCCTTGGCGCGCTGGTGCTGGTCCCCGGGAGCGTCACCGCGCAATCGCTGATGAACCACAACAGCAATGCGCCGGTTGATTATGCTGCTGATCGCATTGAGTTGCAGGATCGCGCCAACCGCGTGCTGCTTTCGGGCAATGTCGATATCACGCAGGCGGGCCTCCGCCTGCAGGCGACGCGGATGACTGTGGCGTATCGCAATACGGGCGGGATCGAGATCGAGCGGATCGACGCCAACGGCGGCGTTGTCGTCACCAAGGGTGAGGAACGCGCCAGCGGCAATGTCGGCATCTACGACTTCAATCGCCGCATCATCACTTTGATCGGCGACGTTGCGCTGCGCCAGGGTGGCAACACGCTCAATGGCGGGCGAATGGTCATCGACCTGACCACCGGTCGCTCGACCATCGATGGCCGCTCGGCGGGTGGTGCTCCTGGCCAGACCGGCTCGGCGGGCGGGCGCGTCTCGGGCACTTTCGCGGTTCCCAACCGGGATTGATCTCTTAAATCCTCGCCCAGCTAGCTGGGGGTGGTGGAGGGGAAGCGATGTCATGCCTCTGGCCATACATGCACTATCCCGCTTCCCCTCCACCATCCTGCGGATGGTCCCCCTCCCCGAGACAAGCTCGGCGAGGATTTGAGTCTGAGCTCCACGACCGCCCATGCACAAATCCTGCCAACACGTGAATATCGCCGGTTTTCATCGCATTGTTCCATGCTATGGGGAACAGACGAAAGGCGGCGAGGACAGCCGCCGTCTTGGTTTGCAGGAATGTTGCGATGAACGATGTAGCCCCCCTTGGCCTGCTCAGCGGCACCGCCGCCGATCCCGCTTTGTCGAGCGACGGGCTGAACGTCGTGTCGATCGCCAAGAGCTATGACAAGAAGGTGGTGCTGTCGGATGTGTCGTTGCATGTCGCCAAGGGCGAGGTGCTCGGCTTGCTCGGCCCCAACGGCGCGGGCAAGACCACCTGCTTTTATTCGATCATGGGGCTGGTGAAGCCCAATTCGGGCCGCATCATGCTCGATGGGGTCGATATCACCACGCTGCCGATGTATCGCCGCGCGATTCTGGGACTGGGTTATCTGCCGCAGGAAACCTCGATCTTTCGTGGCATGACCGTCGAGCAGAACATCAAGGCGGTGCTCGAACTGGTCGAACCCGAACTCGATGCGCGTGCTGCCCGGCTGGAAACGCTGCTCGAGGAATTCGGCTTGACGCGGCTGCGCGAATCTCCCGCAATGGCGCTGTCAGGCGGGGAGCGCCGCCGTTGCGAGATTGCCCGTGCGCTCGCCGCAAGCCCTTCGATCATCCTGCTCGACGAACCGTTCGCAGGCATTGACCCGCTGTCGATTGCGGACATCCGTGATCTGATCATCGAGCTTAAATCCCGCGGTATCGGCGTGCTGATCACCGATCATAACGTCCGCGAAACGCTCGATATCGTCGACCGCGCCTGCATCATTTATGATGGCCAGGTGCTATTTGCAGGCACTCCCGAGGCGCTGGTGGCGGATGAAAATGTCCGCAGATTGTATCTGGGTGAGGGTTTCGAACTGTGACGGCCGATCACCGGGCGGTGAAGGTCTGACCTGATGGCGCTCGGCCCGCGCCTTGACCTGAGGCAGAGCCAATCGCTGGTGATGACGCCTCAGCTGCAGCAGGCGATCCGCTTGCTGGCGCTGTCCAATATCGAAATCGAAGCGTTTATCGGCGAGGAGCTTGAGCGCAACCCGCTGCTCGAACTGGGCGGCGAGGACACCGGCGGCGATCTCGCATCCAGCGGTGTCGATGCAGCGTTCGATGCACCTGCGGCCCCCACCGGTGATGGCGATCCTGTCGGCAGCGACGAGCTGATCGGAGCTGGGATGGGCGAAGTCGACCGTCCGCTCGATATCGACATGAGCAGCGAGGTGTTTCACCACGATAGTGCCAGCGATTGCCCCGACCGGGTGCCGGGCGAGGCCAGCGGCGGGCTCGACGGCGCGCTGTCGCTCAACGAAATCGTCACGGGTGGCGGCGCGGACAGCGATGGTTGGGAGGATTCGCTCGAATACGACCTGACGTTGCGCGAGCACCTGCACGCACAAGCGGGCATGGCGATGTCTGGGACGACATTGTTCATTGGCCGCCATCTGATCGAACTGATCGATGAGAACGGCTATCTGCGTGGCGACCTGCTGCAGGTTTCGCATCAACTGGGCGTGGCGCTTGCCGAGGTCGAGGCCGCGCTCGCCGCGATCCACACGCTTGAGCCGACAGGCGTCGGCGCGCGCGATCTGGCCGAATGCCTGGCGCTGCAGGCGCGCGAGGCGGACCGCTATGATCCGTGCATGGCACGGCTGATCGATAATCTCGAGCTGCTGGCGCGCGGCGCCTTGCCGCAGCTCAAGCGGATGTGCCGGGTCGATGACGATGATCTTGCCGACATGATCGCCGAGCTGCGCCAATACGATCCCAAGCCTGGCAGCCGCTTTGGCGGATCGAGCGTCGAATCTGTGGTCCCCGATTTGTTCGTGCTCGAGCGCGAGGGCAAATGGATAATCGAGATCAACAGCGCGACTCTGCCGCGGCTGCTGGTCAACCGCTCCTATCACGTCTCCCTGAGCGGCGGGCGGCACGATGCCAAATCCAAGGCTTGGCTCAGCGATTGCCTTGCCGAGGCGAACTGGCTGGTCAAGGCGCTCGACCAGCGCCAGCGCACGATCATCAAGGTGGCGAGCGAGATCGTCAAGCAGCAGGAAGGCTTCTTCCGCCACGGTGTCACCCAGCTGCGCCCGCTGACGCTGCGCAGCGTCGCCGATGCGATCGAAATGCACGAATCCACCGTCAGCCGGGTGACCAGCCACAAATATCTGAGTTGCGCGCGAGGCCTGTTCGAGCTCAAATACTTCTTTACCAGCGCGATCCAGGCAACCGACGGGGGCGATGCCGTTTCCGCCTCTGCGGTGAAGAGCCACATCAAGACGCTGATCGACGAGGAGGATGGCAAGAACATCCTCTCCGATGATCAATTGGTCGATCTGCTCAAGGAACGCGGCTTCGACATCGCGCGGCGCACGGTAGCGAAATACCGCGAAGCGCTGGGACTGGGCTCATCGGTCCAACGCCGACGCCAGAAGAAGCTGCAAGGCGCGCGATAGCCTCCCCCATGCGGGGGGTAGGGTACTACTGCAGCGTCACGCGCGGATCATCGCTGTCGCGCCGACCGAAGAACTGCATCAACTGTACCAGAAGGTCCGCGCGCGTGGTCAGGCCATCGGCTTCGAGCAGCGCCTGCTTGGCGGCCGCATCGAACGGCGCAATCTGAGCGATGCCGTTGACCAGCGAGCGGTCGTCGAGCCGCGCAACCGAATCCCAGTCGACGCTATAGCCCTGCGCATTGGCAAAGCGCTGTGCTTCGCGTTCCAGGCTGGCGCGCTCGACGCTCGACAGCGCCTGATCGTCGTCGTTCTCGTTGATCAATTCAGCCTCGATCTGGCGAAAGGCAGTCGTCACATCCAGCTCGCGCAACACGCGGAACCGGGCGAAACCTTCAAGCACCAGATTGTAACGGCCATCGTCAAGCGCCTCGACATCGACGATCCGCCCGACACAGCCCATATCGAACAACGCCGGAGGTTCGCCCGGCCCACGCGGCTGGATCATGCCGATCTGCCGGTCGCGTGCCATCGCATCGCTGACCAATGCGCGGTAGCGTGGCTCGAAGATATGCAGCGGAACCTGCAGCCCGGGGAACAGGATCACACCGGTCAGCGGGAAAATCGAGATGCGCTGCGCGACCATGGCGGGCTTGCCTGTCATCCGAACAACGCTGCCGACAGCTTGCGCCGCGTCGCCGAGACCCAGGGGTCTTCCAGGCCGACCGCCTCGAAAATCTGCAGCAGCCGCGCACGCGCCGCCCCCTCGTTCCATTCCTTGTCCGCCTTGACGATTGCGAGCAGATGGTCTGCTGCCTCGTCGCGCTCGCCACCGGCAAACAGCGCGACCGCAAGGTCAAACCGTGCGGCATGATCATCCGGCGCGGCATTGGCAGCAGCGCGAAGTCCCGCGATCTCGCCGTCATCGGCCTTGTCGGCGACCAGTGCGATCGCCGCCTTGGCGCGGTCGAGCCCGGTATCTTCTGTAATCTCTGGCGGCAGATCGGCGAGCAGCGCCTGCGCTTCGGCCACCTTGTCGGCGGCGACCAGCGCGCGCAGCAGGCCGGAGATCGCGGGCACGCTGTCGGGGACCATGTCGAGGATCTGCGCGAACATCGCCGCGGCCTGTTCGGCATCGCCTTCGGCCAGCACGTCTTCACCCATGGCGATCAGCGGCGTGATGTCGGGCGCGCCTTCGTCCTCGCCATCGCCAGCCTGGATCGGCAGCTTTTCGAGCAGCTGATCGAGGATGGTACCAAGCTGCGCCTCGGTGCGCGCGTTGGTAAGGTTGGCGACCGGCTGGCCCTGAAACATCGCATAGACGGTGGGGATCGACTGGATCTGGAACTGCGAGGCGATGAAGCGTTCCTCATCGACATTGACCTTGACCAGCATCACACCCTTGTCGGCGTAATCCGCAGCGACCTTTTCCAGCACCGGAGTCAGCGTCTTGCACGGTCCGCACCATTCCGCCCAGAAATCGAGGATCACCAGCTTGGTCATCGATGGTTCGACCACACTGGTCCGGAATGCCTCGACGGCTTTGTGTTCTTCGGTCGTCAAACCCATGCTGGCCAAGTCAAATGCTCCTGCTGTTGCACGCTGCTAACCCGAAAGTTGCGCGTCTGCGGGGTTTGCCCCCGCAAGATTGTGCTATCTTATCCGAGACCCCAAGATGGTGCGCAAGCAGCTTCTGCCAAGAGTGGAACAATGATTCCGCAGGAAATACACATTTGGGCTTGCCGGACCCAAAAGCCGGTGCTAACTGCGCGCCTCACCTGCTGGATCGCCCGTCGAACCAGCCGCCGAGCGGGCGTAGCTCAGGGGTAGAGCACAACCTTGCCAAGGTTGGGGTCGAGGGTTCGAATCCCTTCGCCCGCTCCAGTTTTCTCATGAATGAGAACCCTCGGGATCATCCCGAGCGCTGCCGAGGCCCAAGCTGATCGGCGTTCATCCCCAGCTGTACAGCGTTGTTCGCACTTGCAGCATCGGGTGATTTGATCTAACGCGAAAATCCTATCCGCCGGACTCGGTTCAGACGAGTGGCTCGGCCCGGCGCCTATCCCCGGGATAACCTTTTCCTCCCTTCCGACCGTCAGCATGGCCCCACGCGACCTCTAACCGAGGTCTTGCGTCAGCGGTGGTTGCGTCGTCTCGGTACAGTCTAAGGTCAACCATGTTCAATCTCGAAACTCTCAAGCGCGAATGGCTTTCAAACCCGCGCGATGACATCCTTGCCGGGATCGTCGTTGCGCTCGCGCTGATCCCTGAAGCCATCGGCTTTTCGATCATCGCCGGGGTCGATCCGCGCGTCGGGCTTTACGCATCGTTCTCGATCGCGGTGATCATCTCGCTGGTCGGCGGGCGTCCGGGGATGATCTCGGCGGCGACAGCGGCGATCGCGGTGCTGGTTCTGCCACTGGTCCGCGATTACGGTGTCGATTATCTGTTCGCAGCCACCATCCTGATGGGCATTGTGCAGATGATCGCAGGATTTCTGCGGCTCAACCTGCTGATGCAATATGTCTCGCGCTCGGTGATCACCGGCTTTGTCAACGCGTTGGCGATCCTGATCTTCATGGCGCAGTTGCCCGAGCTGATCGGCGTGCCGATGCTGACCTATGCTCTGGTGGCAGGTGGTCTGGCGATCATCTATCTCTTCCCGTATCTGACCAGGGCGGTGCCATCGCCGCTGGTGGCGATCGCTGTCATCACCGCTTTGGTGTTCTACACCGGCTTTGATGTCCGCACGGTGGGCGACATGGGCGAACTTCCGTCCTCACTGCCTGCATGGCTGATCCCCGATGTGCCGTTCACGCTGGAAACGCTGCAGATCATCCTGCCGTATTCGCTCACCATGGCCGCGGTCGGCCTGCTCGAATCGATGATGACCGCACAGATCGTCGATGATCTGACTGATACCCCGTCCGACAAGCAGCGCGAGATGAAAGGGCAGGGCATCGCCAACTTCTTTACCGGGTTCCTGGGCGGCATGGGCGGCTGCGCGATGATCGGCCAGTCGGTGATCAACGTGAAATCGGGTGGCCTGACCCGGCTGTCGACCTTCATTGCGGGCTCGTTCCTGTTGTTCCTGATTCTCGTGCTCGGCTCGCTGGTTGCGATCATCCCGATGGCGGCCTTGGTCGCGGTGATGATCATGGTCTCGATCGGCACCTTCTCCTGGGCGTCGATCCGCGACATCCGTCACCACCCGTGGCAGTCGTCGGTGGTGATGGTGGTCACCGTGGTCATCGTGGTGTGGACGCATGACCTGGCGCAGGGCGTGCTGGCAGGCGTGATCCTCTCGGGGCTGTTCTTTGCCAGCAAGGTCAAGCGTATGTTCACCGTGCAGTCCGAGCTTTCGGCCGATGGCCGCGCACGCCGATACAGTGTGTCGGGGCAGGTGTTCTTCGCCTCATCGGATAGCTTCGTCGAAGCGTTCGACTTCAAGGAGGTGCTCGACCGGGTCGAAATCGATGTCAGCGGCGCGCACTTCTGGGATATCTCTGCGGTCGGAACGCTCGACAAGGCGATTTTGAAGTTCCGCCGCGAAGGCACCGACGTCAAGGTAGTCGGGCTCAACGAGGCCAGCGCCTCGATGATCGATCGCTATGCCATCCACGACAAGCCGGGTGCGCAAGCGCAACCCGGCGGCCATTGAGAGGGGCTAGACCATGGAACACGTCCTCGCCTGTATCGATGCATCGCGCTATGCCGATAGCGTCTGCGATCTTGCTGCCTGGGCATCCCGGCGGCTGGCCATGCCGGTCGAACTGCTTCATGTCGTCCAGCGCAGCGATGCGGTGGCAAAGCGTGGCGATCGATCCGGGGCAATCGGACTGGGCGTCAAGTCCAGCCTGATGGAAGAGCTGGTCTCGCTCGAGGCGGCCGATGCCAAGCTCAAGGTGGAACGCGGGCGCCAGTTGCTCGCTGCCGGTGAAGCGCGCCTGCGCGATGGCGGGGCGTTCGATGTCCGCACGCTGCATCGGCATGGCGGCATTGTCGAAACGATCCTTGAGCGAGAAGACGGTGCGCGGGTTGTCGTCATCGGCAAGCGCGGGGCATCGCATGAATATGCCAGCGGCCATATCGGCTCAAAGCTCGAGCGTGTCGTCCGTGCCAGCGCCAAGCCAGTGCTGGTGGCGTCGCGCGATTATGCCGAGCCGCAGCGGATCGTGTTTGCCTATGACGCCAGCCCCGCAGCCGAACGCGCGCTGGGGCGGTTGATCGAATCTCCCCTGTTCAGCGCAATGCCGATCACGATCGTGATGGCCGACACCAATGCCGATGGCGCCGCGCATCGCCGCGCGCTGGACGATGCCGCATCGCGGATCGGTGCCGAGCGCCAGGTCACCACGATGCTCGAGCGCGGCAAGCCCGAAGCGGTGATCGCCAAGGTAGTCGAACAGACCCCGGGCGCGATGCTGGTGATGGGGGCCTATGGCCATTCGCCGATCCGAACGTTGATCGTCGGCAGCACCACCACGACGATGATCCGCACCGTCCATGTGCCGGTGCTGCTCGTCCGGTAGATTCGGGCAACGCCCACATTCGAAATTTAATTGTATTGAGACAACCGGATATGACATGGCTGATCTGGACGCGTCAAAGGCCCGCATAATCGACGCCTGTCAAAGGACGCTGCCAGACAACCACTGAAGCAAGACGCGGCAGAATGGTCAGCCTGACGGTCATATCCGAACGGCAACTATCCCCTCGATTTTGCCGGATCCCGACATTCTTTCGCCGGCCCCTTAGCGGACATGGCCCGTCACGCATTGGGAACGGCCCCTCTTGTCGGCCAGCCATTGTCGATATAGTTTGGGCGCATGCGTTTCCGAAGACCGCCAGCGCCGCCGTCGCGCGCCCTTGAAGTCATTCCCCTTGGTTTTGGCGTTCTTGGTTTAGTCGGGATGTTTATCTTCCTCGTGGACGCAGTCTTCAGAGGCCTGATTACATGGTCTGATGTGCCATATTATCAGACTGGCGTGCTAATCGGATGCTTACCGATGTTTGCGATAAGCTATGTGCTTCGTCGAATGAGGCTCAAAAAAGCATTTGAGCTGCGCGAGTATCAGCGCACGTTGGCGAAGCTAGCCGAGCACGCCTGAAGGCAGCATTCCACCCAATTGTCGTCATGCGCGCAGTCTCCGAACCTCCCCGAAAGCAGGCATCACCCCGAGCCACAGAAAACTGCGGTGCTTGGTTGCCTGATTCATGCGACGCGCTTGTAAGTCCCGGCTGGACGGCGTTCAGAACGCCGCCAGGCCGGTGATCGCGCGCCCTAGGATCAGCGCATGCACATCATGCGTGCCTTCATAGGTGTTGACCGTTTCCAGGTTGATCATGTGGCGGATCACCCCGTATTCGGATGAGATACCGTTGCCGCCGTGCATGTCGCGCGCCATCCGGGCGATATCGAGCGCCTTGCCGACATTGTTGCGCTTGATCATCGAGATCATCTCGGGGGCAAAGCCTTCGCCATCCATCAGTCGGCCGACGCGCAGCGCCGCGTGCAGCCCCAGCGTGATGTCGGTGGCCATGTCGGCGAGCTTTTTCTGGAACAGCTGCGTCGCAGCCAATGGCCGACCGAACTGGATCCGATCGAGGCCATATTGCCGCGCGGCGGCATAGCAGAATTCGGCCGCGCCCATCGCCCCCCAGGAGATGCCGTACCGCGCGCGGTTGAGGCAGCCGAACGGACCCTTCAGCCCCTCGACATTGGGCAGCAGTGCGCTCTCAGGAACGATCACGTCGTCCATTGCGATCATCCCGGTGATCGAGGCGCGCAGCGAAAGCTTGCCCTTGATCTGCGGTGCGGACAGCCCGGCCATTCCCTTCTCCAGCACGAAGCCGCGAATCGCGCCGCCATGCGCATCGGACTTGGCCCAGATCACGAAGACATCGGCGATCGGCGCGTTGCTGATCCAGGTCTTGCTGCCGTTGATCCGGTAGCCGCCATCGATTTTCTCGGCGCGGGTGCGCATGCCGCCGGGGTCCGATCCGGCATCGGGCTCGGTCAGGCCGAAGCAACCGATCAGCTCGCCACTCGCCAGACCGGGCAGATACCGCATTCTTTGCTCTTCGGACCCGTATTCGAAGATCGGGAACATCACGAGGCTCGACTGCACGCTCATCATCGAGCGATAGCCCGAATCCACCCGTTCGATCTCACGCGCGACGAGGCCATAAGAGACATAGGATGCGTTCGCGCCGCCATATTGCTCGGGCAGCGTGATCCCCAGCAGCCCCTGACGGCCCATCTCGCGGAAGATCTCGGGATCGGTCTGCTCGTTCTCATAGGCTTCGAGCACGCGCGGCTGCAGCCGGTCCTGGGCAAAGGCGCGCGCGGCCTGCGCGATCATCCGCTCGTCGTCGTCGAGCGCCTGATCCAGCATCAGCGCATCTTCCCAGTCAAATCGCGTCATCACGGCCACGGCAAATCTCCTTTGCAGCCTATCTGTCGCGCGGCTATCATTGCAACAATATCGTATAATCGAACCTTCAATCGCTTTTCGGAATGAAACTGATGCTCGATCCCCGCTCTCTGGAGGCGTTTTTGCTGGTGGTCGGTGAAGGCGGATTCCTGCGCGCCGCCGACCGACTCGGGTGCACGCAATCGGTGATCAGCAAGCGGATCCAGCGGCTCGAGGATCAACTGGGCACGCCGTTGCTGCGGCGGGGCGGCAAGCGATCGGTCGAGCTGACCCGTGCCGGGCAGCTGTTTCTGCCCCAGGCCCGGCAGGCGCTCGAGGCGATCGAGCGCGCCGAGCGTTCGGGCAGGCGCTTTGCTACGGGCGATGCCGGGCCGATCCGGATCGGCTATGTGTTTTCGGCTGCGCTCAACGGCGTGCTGCCCCGGCTGGTGGGGGCACTGACCCGGACCTGCCCCGATGCCGAACTGCAGCTCGAGCCGATGGACACGCCCTCGCAGCTCGAGGCAATTGCCCAGCGGCGGCTCGACATCGCGCTGGTGCGGCCAAGGCCAAGCTATCCCGCGGGCACCGAGGCGTTCTGTGTGCACAGCGAAGGAATGCTGCTGGCGATGGCGACAACCCACCGGCTGGCGGAGCTGAACCAGGTCGAGATGGAGCAGCTAGTCGAAGAGACCTTCATCGTGCCGCAGTTCCACGAAGATGTCGGGCTGATCGACGGCATCCGCGAAATGGCGCGGCAGGTGGGCACACCGATCCGGTCGATCGTCCGCGCGCGCGACTTCATCTCGGCGGCGACATTGGCTGCGGCGGGCGCAGGGGTGATCCTCGCGCCCGAATCGTTGACCCGGCTGGATCTGGATGGCCTGACGTTTCGGCCCATTGCCCGCCAGCACCAGCAACTGGACCTGATGCTGGTGATCAACGAGGATGTTCCCGATGCGCCGCGCCGGGTGGCCGAAGGCTTCAGGCCGCCGGCCCGATCCTGAGCCAGCGTGGCCCGGTGATCAGGCCTTGAACACCACCGTGCGGCTGCCGTTGCGGAACACGCGTCCCTGCAAATGATGGCGCACCGCGTTCGCCAGCACCCTGCGTTCGATGTCGCGGCCTTTGCGGACGAGATCTTCGGGGCTGTCCGAATGGCTGACCGCCTCGACATCCTGATGGATGATCGGCCCTTCATCGAGGTCCTCGGTGACATAGTGCGCGGTCGCACCGATCATCTTGACACCGCGCTCCCAGGCCTGGTGATAGGGCTTGGCGCCCTTGAAACCCGGCAGGAACGAATGGTGGATGTTGATGCAGCGGCCCGAAAGGTACGCTGAAAGATCATCCGACAGGATTTGCATATACCGCGCCAGCACCACCAGATCGGCCCCGGTCTGCTCGACGATCGCCTTGATCTGCGCTTCCTGCTGCGGCTTGGTGTCTTTGCTGATCGGCAGATGGTAAAACGGAATGTCGCCAATCAGCGAGGATACCGGGCTTTCCAGCGGGTGGTTGGAGATGATGCCGACCGGGTCCATCTGTATCTCGCCGATGCGGTAGCGATACAGCAGATCGGCCAGGCAATGATCGAACTTGCTGACCAGGATCAGCACCTTTTGCAGGGTATCGGTCGGGCGCAGGTCCCATTCCATTGCGTCCGGCTGCGCCAGGGCTGCAAAATCGCGGTGCGCCTGCGAAAAGCTCTCCGGATCGGCGAGGTCGAACTCGACCCGCATGAAAAACCGGTCATTGGGCTTGTCGTTGAACTGCTGGGCATCGACGATGTTGCCCCCGTTTTTCCAGATGATCGCGGTAACATCCGCGACCAGGCCGGTGCGATCGGTGCAGTTGATTGTCAGTACAAATGTCTGGCCCATGATCTGTCCGTGCCGTGAAAGGTGCCGGGTGTACGTATCAACACCGCGCGGGTTTTCAACGCACAATATAGATCAGGAAAAATCGACAGCCGGGCGCACAAGCGCAGATACCGGCGGCCGACCGCAGGAGGTCCAGGGCTAAGGCGTCTGCAGGCTGCGCCGGAACACGTTTTTGATCAGCCGGTCTTCAAGCAGCCGTCCCACGACATACAGCGCGGCAAACAGCGCGGCGAAGACATAGGCTGCGGTCGGCGAATGCTTGTCGTCCTTCTTCTCCGACTTGTCGTCCTTCTTGGGTTTTTCAGGGGCAGGCGCGCCCAGGAACTCGTCGATTGGATTGAGCTTGCGGACGACCTCTTTCTTCTCGTCCTTCTTGTCTTTCTCCGCCGCCTCGGTCGCAGGCGCCGTCATCATTCCGACGGCGACGATCAGTTGCCCGAAGGCGAGGAACAGAAACGGCGCCAGAAAGCAGAACAGCAACGCACGGCTGGCCATGCGATACCGCAACACGGGCCCGTCGGCGCTCTGTTCGACCTGCAGGACACCGACATCGAAGATCGACATCTTGTCCTGCGCGGCCTGGTCCTTCTTGGCGAAGGAGAGCGCATCGCCGGTCCGCTCATAGGTGGTGCCGGGCTGATCGAACAGCGGATCAAGCCTGCTGAACGCCTCATCGCTCGACTGACCGGGTGCCAGCGGAACGCTTCCCCGGATGTTCCAGATCCAGTCAATGAAACGCAGGTTCAATCCGGACTTAGCCGAGCGGGCGGGAGCGTCGCGAAGGGCAGGGACATCGCCCATGGTCGGGGTCCGGTCGATCACTCTGCCGGTACCGTGTCTTGCTCGGCGAATTGTCCCTTGGCCCGGCGCGATCTGCCAAGGCGTTCCTTCGTCGTTTTCCAGCCTTCGGTGAACGGGAACAGCATCTGCTCGCGGATTGACATGCGGCGGCCGCCCTCCATGCCCAGCAGTTCGGCTTCGCCATCGATGCAAGTGCCGAAGATGCGGTCGATGAAGATGAAGTTGGCGGCATAGTTGCTGCGGGTCGCTTCAAAATCCTGCGAATGGTGCAGGCTGTGATGCTCGGTGGTGTTGAACAGGAAGCGCCACCAGGCAGGCGTGTTGAACCGCACGTTGATGTGCTGATAGATGCCGATCGACATCCCCATCGCGCCTGCCAGCAGTGCTGCACGCGGCAGGAAATCGAAGAAGCCGCCAATGCCGATTCCGATCAGCAGCAGTTCGATCGGGTTGCCGACCGCGCCCTTGTTGATGTTCAGCTGGGTGATGTAGTGGTGGACCGAATGGGTCAGCCACAGCGGGTAGAAATTGTGCATCCCGCGATGCATCCAGTATTGGCCGAAGTCGAAAATGAACAGGATCAGGAACGCCTGCACCAGCAAGGGCATGCTGGTGAACCAAGCGAACTTTTCCCAGTCATAGCTGTTGCGGACCGCCTCGATCACCACATCGGCGCCGATATGGTTTTCCACGAGGCCCAGCACCGTATAGCCCAGCCCGACATAGAACAGGTCGGTGACCAGTTCCTTCCAGGTCAGCCGCCAGCTGGCATAGCGCGGGTTGACCCATTCGAGCGCGAGCAGCAGCAGCTTGAAGGCGATGCCGATGCCGATCGCGGTCGATGCCTTGGCGATCGAATTGGGCGCGTAATACCAGAACAGGATCAGCGCAAACAGCACTGCAGGCTGGAAGTAGGTGAAAATGAACTGCTTGACCGGACCACCTTCCACCCGGGGAATGTTCTCCCACCCGATGGTCACGGGCGACTGCGTGCCCACCAGCCGGTTACCTACACGAACTCCGTCCATATATTTGTACTCGCGATGTGACCCTGCGCATCGCCGGATAACCGGCACGTCAAAGGGTTCGGGATGACAAATTCAATCGAGATACCGTCGTAAAATCCGCCCCATCACGCCAGATGGCAATCCGGTATAGACCCCATAGATTTGGTCTATGTGGGTCACTCGGCACGGGCCGCCACCGGCATGATGATGAAGTGATCGTGCACTTGGCCCTGCTCGGGCACATCGAGCCTGGCCTTGAGGCCCGAGCGCAGTTCGGCGATCGCGCTGGCGGGGAGCTCGAGCGGGTGCTCGTTCGGATGGCTGGCTGCTTCGTGCGGGTAATCCTGGCCCGGGGTCCGGGTCATTTCGATATGCGCGCCGAGCACCGCACGGATTGGGTGCCTGGCCGCGAACGCTGCCAGCCGGTCGATGCTGGCGCGGTTGTCGCTGAGGAAATTGACCGGGACATACAGTCGCCCGGGATACAGCGTATCGCCCAACAGCAGGATCTTCAGCCGTGGATCATAGACCATGATCGCCGCCGCCTGGTGTCCCGGTGTCGGCAGGATAGCGAGCTTGCGACCGCCCAGATCATACGTGGCGGTGCTCCCGGGCCATGGCTGTATGCTGAAAAAGCGCGCGACGTCTGCGGGATTCAATCCCACGACGATGGTATCGGGCCGATCGCGAAACGCCGCGTCGCCTGCGATATGATCGCCATGGCTATGGCTGTGCGCGACCACCAGGGGGATGCTCGTGCGATTGTTGGCGGCCAGCCAATCGGCGATCACGCGATCGACGGCAGGCCTGATCTGGCCATCGTCCGCGCCGCTGTCGATCAGCAGGGCTCTGTCGCGCCCGAACAGCAGATAGACGAACGGCGCCTCGAAATTGGTCTTCACCGATTGCCGGATGACGAAGGTATCGGCGTCGAGCGACTGCGCCTGGGTGGCTGGCTCTGCGCCGTTGGTGCCGTCTATCCAGCGTTCGGCGAACAGCGCGGGCAGGGCAGTGGTTTTGGCAGCCGCCAGTGGAGTACCGGGCAGGCACCCCACCAGCAGAACTGCTGCAACCAGTTTGATCGAAGGCTTCAGGTTCGACATTGCCGCGCGGTCAGTATCTGACCCGCGCCTCGATACCGACCACCCGCGGGGTCAGCACCGATTGCCCATAATAACGCGAGATAACGCCGCCATTGACGAAGCCGAAGCGGCTGCGATCGTTGCTGATACCGGTGACGGCATATTCGTTGGTGATGTTGTTGGCGAACAGAGACACCTCGTAGGTCTCACCCATCCGGTAGGTAATGGCGGCGCGGTGTGTCAAATAATCAGGCAGCGTCTCTCCGAACCCGCGATTGCCGACGCGGCTGAAAATGTTGCCGGTATAGGTCGATGTCCAGTTGAAGTTGATTTCCCCATTTTCGCCCACCGGCGTCCGATAATCGGCTGCAAGCGATCCGCTATGCTTGGCCGAACCCGGCAGACGGTCACCATCGAACACACCGACGCGAACGAACTTTGGCCGGACGCTCGCAACCTGGCTGTTGCGGATCTGCAGCAGGCTGGGCACGTCGGATGTCAGTTGCGCGTCCAGATAGGAGTAATTTCCGCGCAATGAGAATTCCGGGGTGATCTGTGCGCTGAACGAGTAGTCGAGCCCGCGGTTGCGCGCGGTCCCGCCGTTGGTGAGAATGCCGATACCGCCAAATTGCGTGGCGCTGGCCAACTGGATACCATCCCAGTTGACCTGGAATACCGACACATTCATGTTCAGCCTGTTTTCAAAGAAAGCAGTACGAATACCGAGTTCAAAATTCTCCGTTTCATCGGAATCATAGAACAATTCCTCCGGCAGCGCGCAAAGGTTTTGCTGATTGAGATTGAGCGGTAACACACACGGTTCCGCGCCAGTATTGACCCCGCCGATCCGATAGCCTGTGCTATAAGTCAGGTAAACCAAAGTACTGTCACCGAACTTGTAGGAGGTATTGAGCTTATAGACAAGGCCAGTAGCACTTGTATCACCGGGGCTGAACGGAATATCGTCATCGCTTTCTACCGGCCCATCATAATAGGGCAGCGTAGAGCCACCGATGCGATCAAGATCATAGCCATAATAGCGCAGTCCGCCGGTGATCTGCCATTCCGGGGTTACCTTGAAGGTGACTTCCCCAAAAATGGCTTTTTCCTTGATAGTGCTGCGTCCAAACGACGCATATTCGTTATCGTCGGCATTGGGGATGACGCCAAATGCTATCCCCGTAGGCGAGGCAGCAAAGCCGGGGATGTATTCGCGATAGGTGTTTTTATTGCGCAGCTCGTTGTAGAAACCCCCCAGAACCCAGCTGAATGGCCCTCCGTGCGTGGATACCAGGCGCAGTTCTTGGTTAAACTGCTTGGAACGCGCGGTCGACCGCGTGAAACCGGTAAAGGCCGGGAAGCTTTCGTAACCGTAATCGAGATCAAGCAGCAGATCGGTCACATCGACGCCCCCGCTGTTCTTCGTCCAGGTGACACCGGTGGAGGAAACCAGTTCTGCAATGCCGCCTAGCTGTGCCTCGACTTCGAGGCTGAGCAGGTGGGCACGACGGGTTTGCGGTTCCAGTACGCGCCACGGCCCTTCATAGCGGCCTTCGCCGAGTACGCCGCCGCCATTGGCCTGACGGCCATCTGTACGCACTTCCTGGAAGGCATAAGTGAGATACGCCTTGAGGTCATCAAGCGTCAGGCCCAGCTGGTTTCGGGTGGTGAAGGTTTTGCCGAAGTTGACGTCCCGGTCACCCCGAAAATTGGCCGCACGCTGCGCATCGGTGCCCAGCGGGTTGGAAGCCGGACCGGGCTGTGGCAGCGAAACGCTGATCTGCTGGACTGTAAACGGATAATCGATGAAGCCGGGATCATAGAAATAGCCCGTGGCGCTGCGGAATGCCAGCCGGTCACTGATCAGCGGCAAGTTGATGGTGGCATCGACGACATATCCGACGTCCTTGCTCTGTTCCATGGCAAAGGCGCGGACGTGGGCATTGCCGGAGACTTTCGATGCGTCCGGCCGGCCAGGAATATAGCGGATTGCGCCGGCCAGAGTGCCAAGGCCGTAGAGCGTGCCTTGTGGCCCAAGCAGCACTTCAACCCGCTCCATGTCGATCAGCTTGAAATCGAAATAAAGCGGAACCTCGCCAAGATAGATACCGATGGCGTTGTTGCTGTTGTCGGCGAAGGTGCTGGAGTCATCGGCAGAAAGGCCGCGCATCACGATAGTACCAGCCCCACGGGGGCCAGTATCTGTGATGGTTATACCTGGCGTGAAGGCACCAAGGTCACGGATATCGTTAAGGCGCTGGCTCGCAATCTGCTCGGCACCGATTGCTGAAATGTTGATCGGAACATCCTGCAAAGACACAGCGCGTCGCGTCGCCGTCACGACAATAGTTTCTGCAGCCTGGGGGCTTTGGGCCTCGGTTGCTTCATCTTGTGCAAACGCCGGAGCGGTGCCGAAACCCATGAGCATGGTTGCGCCGAGCAGTGTGTTGCGAAACAGTTTCTTAGTCATTCCGACCCCCCTTATCTGGTGAGCCTTTCTTCGAACGACACCCTTTCCCCGTCGGGCGCATTGGCCCGTTGGCGCTCTGGCTAGGCCGGCACCTTGGCGGCCGGTTTCCGGCCATTTTGTTTGAAAGTTCCCTGTGCCCGGTCGCTGTTTGCGCCGGGATAATCAAAGCGATGCCCATCGGCTCCGCCGGCCTCGAGACCGTCTCGAATATCTGTCGTCAGTCCTGCGCCGACTGCCAGTTGCGCGTTGCCAAAAACCGGCAGCACATCGCCTGGCAGAACATGGGTGCAGGCCTGAATTCGATCCACGATCCCTCACTTCAGAACAATTGATCTTTCGTTTTGTGTCGTCGCAGCGACGATGTGCTTTACGGTATGGATATTACGCATTGCGTCAAGCGTAATAATATTGCGCTTGCTCAGTATGAACAAAAAGCATGCTGCAGTGCACAAAACTGCGGTTTTTCCGGCTATTTGCGACGCGATGAACTTCGTTGTGAAACGTGCGAACCCACTGCATTCATTATTCTGCCAGTGCCGCGACTCGAATCGCGTTCGGTCCATGCCGGTTGTGTCGATAGCGAATGCACGCAACTCAAAAGCCCCGTAAAACTCCAGCTATCGCAACGGTTGCGGTTATGGCGGCGGCGTTTGGCGCAAGCCATTGGTGCTGTTCCGGAGGAGGGCGGCGGCAACCATCGGTATTACACTTTCTGGTGTGGGTAATATTTTTTGATGGACAAGGATCGCAGTCAGAGTGATGCTGCACTGCGAAAGGGGATCGAATCATGATGAGGCTATTGGGCAAACTCGGCACTGCGGTGCTGATCGCAGGGTCTCTCATGCTGGCGGCCTGTTCCCAGGGCCCCGATCCCAAATCCGAACCGCGCACCGAATTCACTATCGGCTGGTCGATCTATGCCGGCTGGATGCCCTGGCCCTATGCGCAGCAGTCCGGGATCGTGAAGAAGTGGGCGGACAAATACGGCATCGAAATCAACCTGGTGCAGGTCAATGACTATGTCGAGTCGGTCAACCAGTACACCGCAGGCAAGTTCGACGGCGTCACCGTGACCAACATGGACGCGCTGACTATCCCGGCTGCGGGCGGCAAGGACACCACCGCGATCATCATCGGTGATTATTCTAACGGCAATGACGGCATCCTGCTCAAAGGCGCCAATTCGCTGGCCGCGATCAAGGGCCGCCAGGCGTATCTGGTCGAGCTTTCGGTCTCGCATTACCTGCTGGCGCGCGGGCTCGACAAGGCTGGGTTGAAATCCCCCGACGTCAAGACGATCAACACCTCCGATGCCGATATCGTGGCGGCCTTTGGCGCGCCCGATGTCAGCGCCGCTGTCGCGTGGAACCCACAGCTGTCGGTAATGAAAGCGGAAACGGGCGTGAACCTGGTGTTCAGCTCGGCCGACATTCCCGGTGAAATCCTCGACCTGATGGTGGTCGATACCGCCACGCTCAAGGCCAACCCCAACCTTGCCAAGGCCTTGGTCGGCATCTGGTACGAGACCGTGGCGCTGATGCAGCGTCAGGACGCCGAAGGTGCAGCCGCGCGCGCCGCGATGGCCAAATTGTCGGGTGCGACGCCTGAGATGTTCGACAGCCAGTTGGCCACGACCTTCCTGTATGCCGACCCCCAATCGGCGGTCGCCGCAGCCACCTCGCCGACCCTGATCGAGACGATGACCTTGGTGCGCGATTTCAGCTTTTCCAAGGGGCTGTTCAAGGGGGCGAGTTCGGCCGATGATGTCGGCATCGGCTTCCCCGGTGGCAAGACGCTGGGCGATCCGGGCCGGGTAACGCTGCGCTTCGACGACAGCTTCATGAAGCTCGCCGCCGACGGCAAGCTTTGATTGTCCGGACGGCGTAGCGAGAGACAATAGCCATGCGCTGGGTCAACCTCCACCTCAACCGCAGCCAGCGCATCCTGCTGGGCGCGCTGCCGATCGCGCTGCTGGTGCTGGTCTATCTGGTGATGGCGGCGCAGCGGCACGCCGACAACCCGATGGACAAGATCCTGCCGTTGCCCGGCGCCATGGTGCGCGCGATGTCTGCGCTGATGTTCCAGGCGGACCAGCTCACCGGGCAGATGGTGTTCTGGGTCGATACGCTCGCCAGCCTGCAGCGGCTCGGGCTGGGGCTGGGGATCGCGACGTTGACCGCTCTGATCGTCGGGCTGGTGCTCGGCGTGCTGCCCCCGGTGCGCGCGACCTTCGGTCCACTGGTGACCGGGATTGCGGTGATTCCCCCAATCGCGCTGCTGCCGATTCTGTTCATTGCTTTGGGGCTTGGCGAGACCGCCAAAGTCGCGCTGATCGTCATCGGCATCGCGCCCGTGATGGTGCGCGACATCGCCGCGCACGTCGCTGCTTTGCCGACCGAGCAGATCATCAAGGCGCAAACTTTGGGCGCAAGCTCGTGGCAGATCATGATCCGAGTCGCGTTGCCGCAGGCGATGCCACGGCTTTTGCAGACGGTGCGGCTGGCGCTCGGTCCGGCCTGGGTGTTCCTGATCTCGGCAGAGGCGATCGCCGCCGATGTCGGGCTGGGCTACCGCATCTTCCTTGTCCGCCGGTATCTCGCAATGGATGTGATCATACCTTATGTGGCATGGATCGCCTTGCTCGCCATTCTGATGGATGTCGCGCTCACCCAGACCAGCAAGCGCGCCTTCCCTTGGGCGCACGGGGCAAGCCATTGAGCGCGGTGGCCACCTCTATCCCTGGCCCTATCCCCGGCCCAATTCTCAGCCTGCAGAACGTGTGGGTCGAGTATGGCGACAAGATCGTGCTTGAAAAGGTCGATCTCGATATCGCGGCGGGGTCGTTCGTCTCGATCGTCGGGCCCTCGGGTGCGGGCAAGAGCAGCCTGCTGCGGATCATCCTGGGCCAGGAGCGCCCGACGCGCGGAAAGATCGAGCTCGACGGCGCACCGCTCGCGCCCGAATGCGGGCCCGATCGCGGCGTGGTGTTCCAGCGCTATTCGGTGTTCCCGCATCTGTCCGCTCTGGACAACACCGTGTTCGGGCTCGAGTGCGAACAGGCACCCTTGTCGGCGCGGCTGTTCGGTTCGGCCAAGCGCGCCGCTAAGGCGCAGGCGACCGAGATGCTCGCAGCGGTCGGCCTTGCTGATTCGATGCACCAGTTTCCCGCGCAGCTTTCGGGCGGAATGCAGCAGCGTCTGGCGATCGCGCAGGCGCTGATCAAGCGCCCGCGCATCCTGCTGCTCGATGAGCCGTTCGGCGCGCTCGATCCAGGCATCCGCGCCGATATGCACAAGCTGATCCTGTCGCTGTGGCGCGATTATCAGCTCACCATCATCATGGTGACGCACGATATCCGCGAAGCATTCACTTTGGGCACCCGGGTGCTGGCGCTCGACAAGCGCCGCCACGATCCGCACGCCCCGCACCGCTTTGGCGCGACGGCCGTCTACGACATCGCGTTGCGCAAGGACCCCGAGCCTGAACCGGAACCTGAGCAAACCTCTCAACCGCCATCCGAAGCCCCGCCCCAACTGCAAGAAAGTGCCTGACGTGAGCAGCGAACCCACCAGCCTTGCCCGTCTGTCGATGAGCCTGCCCGGCGAGCTGTTCCGGCAGCTCGACATGATGGTGGCAGAACGCGGTCTTCCGTCGCGATCGCAGCTGATCGCCGAGCTGATCCGCCATGCGCTCGCCGAGCACGAGGCGTACACCCGCCCCGACGAGATGCTCGCGGGCACCATCACCATCGTCTATCGCGGGGACCGCGGCCGGGTGCGACACCAGCTGGCGCAGACCCAAGCCGAGTACCTCAAGGAGGTGATCTCCTCGCAGCATGTCTTCCTCGAGGACGACCAGTCGCTCGAGGTGCTGCTGGTGCAGGGCCCCGCAGTGCGGCTCAAGGATCTGTGCGATGCGCTGCGCCGGGTGCGCGGGGTGCATCAGTTGCAGCTGGTCACCACCACCGCACTGCTGCCACCGCTCTATGAGCCCGATGCCAACCTAACCGAAGGAGCCGCCGCATGAGTGCTGTCCTTGCCGATCCCAACGCCGCCCGCGATCATGCCCGGTCGATGGCAGGCACCGTGGTCGAAGCGATGCCGGTGCTACCGCCAGCCGCCAGCGACCTGCCCGAGGGTGTCTCGTCCGACGATCTGGTGTGGGAGGAGACGATCGCAGCGGGCGGCTATGCCACGCGGCGGCTGGCGCGCGGCAGCCGGTTGCGGCTGATTGATACCAAGGGCGATGCCTGCGCCGCGCTGCTGCTGTTCAACGCCGAAATGCCGACCGAGCGGCTGAATGTTGCCGACACGGTCAAGGTCCAGTGGAACGCGTATCTGGGCGCGGGCAAGCTGCTGCTCTCGGACATGGGCCGGGTGGTGATGAGCATCCTTGAGGATGACGCTGGCACGCACGATGCCTTCTGCGGCACCTCCAACGCCGCGACCAACGCCGCGAAATATGGCGACGGCAGCAACAGCGGCCCGCATCCCAATGGCCGCGATCGCTTTCTGCTGGGTGTTGCCAAGCACGGCCTGCAGCGGCGCGATGTCCACCCGTGCATCAATCTTTTCAAAGGCGCGAAGATCGCCGCCGATGGCGCGATTGTGCCCGATGTGGGCCCGTTCGCGCCGGGCCGCAGCCTGACCTTGCGCGCCGAGATGGACGTGATCGTCGTCATAGCCAACGTGCCGCATGTGCTCGATCCGCGCGACACCTACACCGTCACCCCGCTGCGCGCGACCGCGTGGCGCGGGGCGGTGACGGCGCAGGACGACGCCATCCGCAACGCGACGCCCGAAGGCCAGCGCGCCTTTCTGAACGTCGAAGACTATTTCCGCCGCTGAAAGAAGGAGCCTGTTCCCATGAGCGTCGATCCCCATCTCGCCGGGCTCTCCGGCCCTGTCGTCCACGATATCATCGTGCCCGCGCGCGCACCATGGCTGCACCATATTGCCGCCGGGCAGACGCTGCGCATCGTCGATCTGGAAGGCAACCAGGCGGTCGATTTCCTGCTCTATGCCACCGCCGACGATGCCGAACGCTACAGCGCGCAGGACACGGTGGCGGCGCAGGGCAATCTGTTCCTGCGGCAGGGCACCGTGCTGCGCTCGAACGAGGGCCGCGCGATGATGACCATCGCCGCCACCTCGGTCGAATATCACGACACCATCGGCGGCGCCTGTTCGTGTGAGTCCAACACGCTGCGCTATGGCCACCACACCAAGTCCGAGCACGCGTGTGTCGAGAATTTCCTCGAGGCCAACCTGTGGGAAGGACGCGGCAAGCGTGACATCGTGCCCAACATCAACTTCTTCATGAACGTGCCGGTCGAAGCCGATGGCGCGCTGGGGATTGTCGATGGCATCTCCGCACCGGGCCTTACCGTAGACCTGCGCGCCGAGATGGACGTCACCGTGGTCGTCTCCAACTGCCCGCAGATCAACAACCCCTGCAACGGCTTCAACCCCACGCCCGTGCGCATGATCGTCACCGCATGAGCTTCGACACCGTCCTGATTGCCAACCGCGGCGCGATTGCAACCCGCATCATCCGCACCTTGCGCAAGATGGGGCTGCGCTCGGTCGCGGTCTATTCAGAAGCCGACGAGGATTCTCTTCACGTCGCCCAGGCCGATATGGCGGTGTGCATCGGCCCTGCGCGCGCGTCCGAGAGCTATCTCAACGTCGCCGCGATCCTCGAGGCCGCGCGTCAGACCGGTGCAGGCGCGATCCATCCGGGCTATGGCTTTCTGGCCGAGAACGCCGAGTTCGCCGAGGCTTGCGCCAAAGCAGGCATCGTTTTCATCGGCCCGACGCCCGAAAACATGCGCACCTTCGGGCTCAAGCACAGCGCGCGCGCGCTGGCGGCTGCGCACGGAATACCGCTCGCGCCGGGCACCGATCTCCTCACCGACGAGGACGAAGCCGCAAGCGCCGCACAGACCATCGGTTTCCCGGTCATGCTCAAGGCAACGGCGGGTGGCGGCGGAATCGGCATGCGGGTGTGTGAGGACGAAGCGGCGGTCCGCGAGGGCTTTGCCACCGTCGCGCGGCAGGGGCTGGGCAATTTTGGCGATGCCGGCGTGTTCCTCGAACGCTACATCCGCCGCGCCCGGCATATCGAGGTGCAGATCTTCGGCGATGGCGCTGGCCAGGTCGTGGCGCTGGGCGAGCGCGATTGTTCGCTGCAACGGCGCAACCAGAAGGTGGTCGAGGAAGCGCCTGCGCCGTTGCTGCCCGCCGATGTGCGCGCCGACCTGATCGCTTCGGCCATCCGGCTGGGCAAGGCGGCGAACTACCGCTCGGCAGGAACGGTCGAGTTCCTGTATGATTCCGAGCGCGAGGAGTTCTTCTTCCTCGAGATGAACACCCGGCTGCAGGTCGAACATGGCGTCACCGAGGAGGTGATGGGGATCGATCTGGTCGAGTGGATGGTGCGCGGCGGCGCGGGTGATTTCGGCTTTCTCAGCCATGCACCGTCGCAGTCCAAGGGCCGTTCGGTCCAGGTGCGGCTCTATGCCGAGGACCCGGCGCATGATTACCGCCCGACCTCCGGTACGCTGACTGCGGTCGATTTCCCAACCGATGTCCGTGCCGAAACCTGGGTGATGGCGGGCAGCACGGTCAGCGCCTGGTACGATCCGATGCTGGCAAAGCTGATTGTCCATGCTGACACGCGCGAACTGGCCGTCGCCGCGATGCAGGCCGCACTCGATGCCAGCCGCATCGACGGAATCGAAAGCAACCTGCGCTGGCTGCGCAATGTCGTTCGTTCACCGGAGTTCGTCAGCGGCGAGGTTTCGACCCGCGCACTCGATACCGTCGCATATCATCCGTTCAGCATCCAGGTGGTGAGCGGCGGTACCGCGACCACGGTGCAGGATTGGCCCGGAAGGCAGCGATTGTGGTCGGTCGGGGTCCCGCCCTCTGGGCCGATGGACGACCAGTCCTTTAGGCTGGGTAATCGGTTGTTGGGCAATCCGGAGGGCACCGCCGGGCTTGAGGTGACAATCACCGGACCGACTTTGATCTTCAACGCGGCGGCACGCATTTGCCTGACGGGTGCGGATTTCGGCGCAACGCTTGATGGCGCGCCGGTGGCGCGCGGCGAGCCCATCGCCATCGCGCCCGGTCAGACGCTGGCGCTGGGCCGGGCAACCGGTGGCGGGATGCGCGGCTATATTCTGCTCGCGGGCGGGCTCGACATCGCGCCGTACCTCGGCAGCCGCAGCACTTTCGAACTCGGCCAGTTCGGCGGCCACGCCGCGCGCCGCCTGCTCGCGGGCGATACGCTGCACCTGGGCGGCGAGGCTGAAAACGCGCCGCTGACAAGAGCGACGATGCCCGAGTTGTCGAACGACTGGTCGCTGCGCGTGCTCTATGGCCCGCACGGCGCACCCGATTTCTTCACCGATGAAGACGTTGCCACCTTCGTCGCCGCGCAGTGGCAGGTGCACTACAACTCGAATCGCACCGGGGTGCGGCTGATCGGTCCCAAGCCGGTCTGGGCACGCAAGGATGGTGGCGAAGCGGGGCTGCACCCCTCGAACATCCACGACAACCCCTACGCGATCGGTGCGGTCGACTTTACCGGCGACATGCCGATCATCCTCGGCCCCGATGGTCCCTCGCTGGGCGGCTTCGTCTGCCCGTTCGTGGTGATCGCAGCGGACCGTTGGAAGATCGGCCAGCTTTCGCCCGGCGACACTTTGCGCTTCGTGCCGGTCAACGCGCACGATGCGTTTGCTGCGGACAGCCTGCAACGCCGCCTGCTGGCAACCGGTGAATGCCATGGCGTGAGCCCGGCGCGGCCGATCGAAACGCTCTCGCCAATCCTCGGCGTAATCGCGGAAGGCCCGCAGCGCCCGCGCACCGTCTATCGCCAGCAGGGCGACCGCAACATTCTGGTCGAATATGGCCCCATCGTGCTCGATATCGAGCTGCGCATCCGCGTGCAGGCGCTGATGACCGAGCTCGAGCGGATGGCGCTGCCCGGTGTGATCGACATCGTGCCCGGGATCCGCTCGCTACAGTTCCATTTCGATGGCGCGACGATGACGCAGAGCATGGCGCTCGCCGCGCTTATGGCTGCCGAGGAACGGCTGGGTGACCTCGAAGATTTCACCATCCCCTCGCGCATCGTTCATCTGCCGCTGAGTTGGCGTGACCCAGCGATTTTGGAGACGATCGCAAAGTACATGGGCGCGGTGCGCGACGATGCGCCGTGGTGCCCCGACAACATCGAGTTCATCCGCCGGATCAATGGTCTGCCCGATGCGGCGGCGGTGGAGAACCTGATCTTCGAGGCGAACTACCTCGTGCTGGGCTTAGGCGATGTGTACCTGGGCGCGCCGGTGGCCACGCCGGTCGATCCGCGCCACCGGCTGGTCACCACCAAATACAACCCCGCGCGCACCTGGACCCCGCCCAATGTCGTCGGCATCGGCGGCGCGTATATGTGCATCTATGGCATGGAAGGGCCCGGCGGCTATCAGCTGTTCGGGCGGACGCTGCAGGTGTGGAACACCTATCGCCAGACCGACGCGTTCATCGAAGGCAAGCCATGGCTGTTGCGATTCTTCGACCAGATCCGCTTCTATCCGGTCAGCGCCGACGAGCTGACCGAATGGCGGCGCGACTTCCCGACCGGACGGCGCTCGATCCGCATCGAGCCCTCCGAGTTCCGGCTGGCCGATTATCGCGCGTTCCTGGCCGACAATGCCGAGGCGATCGCGGCATTCGAGCACACCCGCCAGGCCGCGTTCGATGGCGAGCGCGCCGACTGGCAGCGGCGCGGCGAGTTCGATCGCGCCGACCCTGCCGAGGCCGAAGCCGTTGAGAGCGGCGCGGTCGAAGTGCCCGATGGCGCCGATGTGATCGAAGCGCCCTTTGGCGGCAGCGTCTGGAAGATGCTGGTCGCGGTGGGGGACGAGGTGCAGGCAGGCGATGCGATCGCGATCATCGAAGCGATGAAGATGGAATGCCGCGTCGACAGTCCCGGCGCGGGCACGATCAGCGCGCTGTATGCGCAGGAGCGGCAGTCGGTGCAGCCCGGAGCGCCGATCCTCGCGTTGACGAGGCACGCATGAGCGCGATGACTCGCCGCAGCGCCTCCGCCATCGCGCATGCCGTGAATGGCCGGGCCACCAGCGCTGTTGCCATCGCCGAGGACACGCTGGCGCGGCTGGCGGCCTATGACGCGGTGCAGCCGCAGATCTGGATCAGCCGTGCTTCGCCCGAAGAGTTGATCGTCGCAGCGCGCGCGATCGATGCCAGGGTGGCGGCCGGCGAGGTGTTGCCGCTCGCAGGGGTGCCGTTTGCGGTGAAGGACAATATCGACGTTGCGGGGTTCGAGACGACTGCGGCGTGCCCTGCCTTCGCCTATCAGCCCAATGCCTCTGCAACCGTGGTCGATCGCCTGCTCGCCGCAGGCGCGTTGTGCGTCGGCAAGACCAATCTTGACCAGTTCGCCACTGGCCTGAACGGCACCCGCAGCCCTTATGGGAGCCCGCGCAACGCGTACAACCTCGCTTATGTCAGCGGCGGATCGAGTTCGGGATCGTCGAGTGCGGTGGCCGCGGGGTTGGTCGCCTTTGCGCTGGGAACCGATACCGCAGGATCGGGCCGGGTCCCCGCCGCCTTCCAGCATCTGATCGGATTCAAGCCCAGCAAGGGCCGCTGGAGCAATCGGGGCGTGGTGCCTGCCTGCCGCACGCTCGATTGCGTCACCGTCTTCACCGACGATACCAGGGATGCGCGGCTGATCGACAGCGTCGTGGCAGGCTTCGATGCGGCGGATGCCTATTCCAAACCGCTGGCCGAACGCCCGATCGCGCGCCGCACCATCGGCGTCCCTCGCCGCGACCAGCGGGTGTTCTTCGGCGATCTGGAATCCGAGTATCTCTACGACCGGGCGCTCGAGAAACTCTCCCAACTCGGCACGATCGTCGAGATCGACTATGCCCCGCTGCAGGAGGCCGCGCAGCTGCTGTATAGCGGCCCGTGGGTGGCCGAGCGGACCGCGGCTATCGCGGGTATCCTGGCCAGCAACCCACAAGCGATCGATCCCACGGTGCGCGAGGTCGTTGCGCCGGGCTCAGACATCAGCGCGGTCGAGCTGTTCAACGGCATCTACCGGCTCGCCGAGCTCAAGCGCCATGCCGATACGGTCTGGGAGAGCATCGACCTGATGGCCTTCCCGACCACGGGCACGACCTATCGCGTTGCCGAACTGGCCGCTGCACCGATCGCGCTCAACAGCGCGCTGGGGTTCTACACCAACTTCGTCAACCTGCTCGATATGGCCGCGCTTGCCATTCCGGCGGGCACCCGCGCCAACGCCACCGGCTTTGGCATCACCCTGATCGGCCCGGCGGACACCGACCACGCGTTGCTCGATGTCGCCGACGCCTATCTCGCCATCGCCGATCTTCCCCCGCCACCCCCGCTCGATCTGGAGGGCAAAATGCAGACCGTAAAACTCGCTGTTGTCGGCGCACATCTCAAGGACATGCCGCTGCACTGGCAGCTTACCTCGCGCGAGGCGAGCTTCGTCGGCGCGTTTCAGACCGCGCCCGAATACCGGCTTTATGCGATCGCCAACAGCACGCCGCCCAAGCCCGCACTGGTGCACAGCGCAGATGGTGCAGCCATTGCGGTCGAGGTCTACGAGATGGGCGTTGCCGAGTTTGGCAGCTTCGTCGTCGAAGTGCCACCTCCGCTCGCGATCGGCACGGTGACGCTCGCCGACGGGACCTCGGTCAAGGGCTTCGTTGCCGAACCGCGTGCGCTGACCGGGGCCGAGGACATCACCCATCTGGGGGGATGGCGCGCCTATATCGCGCAGATAACCTGATTATTCCGGCAAATAGAAAGGGCAGATGATGGACAAACTTCGTACTACCGCCGCAGCACTCGCGGCGGGGATTTCCGCCCTTTCACCAATGGCGCAGGCGCATTCCGAGCAGGTGATCGATGTGCCCGGTTTCGCCGATTTCCTCGCAGTGGATGGCGACAGCGTCTGGGCAACCAACGATGGCCGGGTAGAACGATGGTCGCGCAGCGGCAAGATTGCCGGCGTTGCGATGTCCAAGCCCTGCGGCGCGATGGCGATACTCGATGGATCCTTGTGGGTGGCCGACTGCAAGGAGCAAGCCCTGGTCCGCATCGACACGCAGACCGCTCAGAAAACCGCCACGGTTCCGACCGGCCTTGCCAGCACGGGCGAACTGAATGTGGTCGCAGGCGCCGGATCAATCTGGGTGGCAAGCGACAATGTGGCGGGCAAGGTTTCGCGTGTCGACCCTGCCACCAACACCGTCATTGCCACGATCACGGTCAGCCCCGGCACCTGGTATCTCACCTTCGGCTTTGGTTCGGTCTGGGCGGTGAGCAGCACGAGCCAGACGGTCCAGCGTATCGACCCTGCCACCAACACGGTCACGAAGACGACCGCACTGGGCAAGCAACCGGGGTTCCTGACCGCAGGCGAGGGCGCCGTCTGGGTGCAGGAGCAGGGCGATGGTACTGTCGCGAAAGTCGATCCGCAGACCGGCGACGTGCTGGGCCGGGTGAAGGTCGGCACGGTGCTGAAATATGGCGATATCGACACCGGCGCGGGGCTCGTGTGGCTGCGGACCACCGAGGACCAGACCTTTGTCGCGATCGATCCGAACGCGCTCACGGTCATCGCGCGACAGGGCAAGGCCGAGGGCAGCGGTGCGCTGCGCTTTGCAACCGGTGGGATTTGGACATCAGCGCATGATGTGCACACGCTGACCTGGTGGCCCGAGCCGATCCTGGCACCGGCAAATTAGTCTGTTGCGCGACCGGGGCCCCCGGTCGCGCACAGGACGTCAGGTTCAGCGCAGAGCCGCAACCTGGGTTGCCGAGGCGCTGGGCGCGCGCGCGAGGCGAGCTTCGATCTGCGCGCGGACATCGGCGGCTACTGCGGTCCGGCATTCCTGAGCCTTGGCCTCGAGCGCGAGATGCACACCCGACAGACGCTCGCCGCATACGGCGCGCGCGGCCTGATCGACACGAATCGCCAGACGCTGCTGACCATCGGCGGTGGCAAGATCGAGATCCTGGAGTTTCAGGACAGCCTGATCCTTGGCGAAAGGGTTTTCAGCTGCGACAGCGCCGCTGGCGGAAAGGGCGAATGCAATAGTGGCGAGTGCCATTAGGCTGGTTTTCATGGGTGATCTCCTTGCGCGTGACGGGCACGGCTCTTTGGCCGCTGGATCCGATATAGCGGCAGGAGACAAAACTTTCAATATAGCACCCAAATCTGTACTTTTATTACTTACTCTGGCGACGGTTATTACTTCACACGAACCACCAGCATTGCCAGATCGTGCGGCGCGGCGAGCATTCCGACGGGAAGGCTGGCGTCATATTCGGTATCGGCGACCGTCACCGAAATGCTCCGGGCATGCGGTTTTGACCAGGCGCGCAAGGTCGATACCGGCACGCGAACCCGCCAGTGCCGCGCGCCCTGGGCTGCGACGGCGTGGCCATTGACGAGGACCGTCGCCGCCGCATCCGCGCGCTCTCCAGAGACGAGCAGGCAACTCTCCGGTCCGCATCCGACCAGACGCGTCGTCGGGACCCGCTCGGCCAATGCGGGTGCGGACATGGCCAAAAACAGGCATGCGCTCAGCACGACTTTTCGGATACCTGTCATGGCTGGGGGTTCCTTGTCACTGGGTGTCGATGCCGTGCTGGTCGAAAAAGCGTCGCACGGGTTCGAGCACCTCGGCGTGGCGCTTCCACCGCGCGACCGAGTCGCTGTAGATCGGGCGACGGACCTGCGCCGCACTCGGGGTCGAGACCGGAGCCGCGTTCTGGTGGAAACTCAGGCAGTCGTCCGACCACTCGAGCCCGCAATGGTCGAGAAGCCGCCGGGTCTGGCCTTCCTGATCGGCAATCAGGTCCTCATAGCGTAATTCGAGCACGCGCCCGGGCATCTCGCGCGCCCACAGCGCCATCAGCCTGTCGAACCGCACGTAATAAGCGGCGATGTCTAGCAGGTCGTAGCTATAGTCGTAGTAGCGCGACGAAACCGCGAAAAGATTGCGGAAATTGGCGAGCACCGTGTCCATCGGGTGGCGGCGCAGGCACACGATCTTTGCTTCGGGCAGCGCCTTCGCGATAAATCCGGCATATTGGAAGTTGCCTGGAAACTTGTCGGTAAAGCGCAGGCCCGGATTGCGGCGGTGGTGGCTGGCGCGCTGGAGATAATCGCGGCCGATGTCGCCCATATTGGTCCGCGCGGCGGCCGCGATCGTTTCTGCATCCAGGACGGTCGGGGTACGGGTGGCGGAGGCCTTCTTCACCGCCAGCGGCATCGCCTGCAGTTCGCCTGCGCTTTCAACGCCCGGGTGCGAGGAGATGATGCGATCGACGAGGGTCGTGCCGGTGCGCGGCATTCCGATGACGAAGACCGGGGCTTCAGCCGAAGGCGCGGTGGCGGGCGCGGAATGCACCGCGGGCCAGCTGGCCTCGATCGCATCGAACGCGGCGGCATCGCGACCGAAGCTGTAGGGCAGGGTACGCCGGTGCTCGCCATTGGCCTTGCACAGGGTGTAGAGCGCGTGGTCGGGTTCGCCGACATCCTCGAGCTCCTTGGCGAGCGCATAGCCGAGCAAAAGGCGGTCGCGGCCGTCGCGCGCACGGGAATAAGCCTGACCCAGCCGCGCAACGTGATTGGCGTCTGCGCTTTGCTTGCGCAGCGAGGCCAGCAGGTGGTGCGCGCGGGCATGATCGGGGGCGAGCGCGATCAATGCCTCGAGCGCAGCCTCCGATGCATCAACCCGGCCCAGGAAGTTGAGCGTGACGCCGAGATTGTAGCGGTATTCGGTGTTGCCGGGCTGCAGCCGCACCGCCTCTTCGAAATGCGCGAGCGCAGCGGCATGGTTGCCAAGCCTGGCATAGACGCAGCCCATCGTGTCGCGGCTGAGCGCATCGGCGGGCGGCGCCTGCTCGGCGGCGCGCAGCGTGTCGGCGGCATCGCCATCGCGGCGGACGAGGCAGAACAGCTTGGCGAGCTGCGCGCGGTATTCGCCCTGCGGGTCGATCGCTACCGCCTGCCCCAGATGCTGGATGCCTGCGTGGATCTGCCCCGCGCTCGATGCGGCGACACCCAGCAGGAAATGCCCCTCGGCATCGCGGGGATTATCCGCCACCAGGGTCGCGGCAAAATTGTGAGTCGCCTGCAGGTCTCCCTGCACCAAAGCGGTGCGGGCCGCGTCTATTCGCCGGGAGCGCGTAATGCTCATGCGGCGGCGGCGCCTCCCGCATGAGGCTGCTCGTCCTGTCTGGCTTGGCTGGTGCCAGCCGCGCCCGTGTCGGCTTCGACCGCGCCCGGTTGCCGCGCCTTGATCCTGTCGATCAGCGGAACGAACGGAAACACCGTCTGCTCCCAGATCGTCAGCCGCTTGCGGTCATCCTGACCGACCAGCACGCCTTCACCCTCGCGGTAGGTGCCGAAGATCCGATCAAGCAGGATCAGCGAGTTGCCGTAATTGCACCGCGTGCTCTCGTAGTCGGTCGAATGGTGCAGGCTGTGGTTGCGGATGGTGGTGAAAAAGAATGCGTACCAGATCGGTGGGTCGGACTTCACATTGGCATGCGCAAAGGTCGAGATCACGCCCAGCGTGTTGAGCCCGGCAAACAATGCGGTCTTGTCGAAATCGAACAGCGCCAGCACGCTCAGGCTGATCAGGAAAAGTTCGATCGGGTTACCCACCGCGCCCTTGGCGGCATTGAGCTGGGTCAGGTGATGGTGCGGCGCATGCGTCAGCCAGAACGGGGTCGAATTGTGCATCAGCCGGTGCATCCAGTACTGGCCGAACTCGAGCACGACGATGACCATCATCACCTGAACCAGCCAGGGCAGCTGCGCCATCCACTGGGTGCTGATCCCCAGAGCCGCCTTCGCGGCAAGCAGCGGGTCTTCGGCGAGGGTCTGCGACAGCCACGAAATGACCGTCGCACTCAGCACGACGTAGAACAGGTCGGTGAAGAACTCCTGCCGGTTCATCCGCCAGCCGCTGTGCCGCTCATGCACGAACTCGAGCAGCAGCACGATGATCGTGATCGCCGATGAGGTGACGATCAGCGTCACGCCGTGATCGAGCACAGCCTTGGGCGCATAGGCCCAGAACGCCAGCACCATCGCGATCATCGCAGGCGGAATCAGGTTGAAAACCCGGTCTTTCACGCCCGCAGGGGCCTCAACGCTGGTCAACATGCCGCAACTCCATCCAGAGCGGCAAGTCTGCGTTGCAGTGCGTCATCAGGGGAGGGGTAAATACTCGATGAAAGGCATAGATTTGATTTATGCCATCCGCAGCGCGCGCACCCGGCGAAACACCTCGTCCCAGAACAGTTGCGTCGCGGTATC
The DNA here is from genome assembly GCF_014639875.1 of Blastomonas aquatica. Taxonomy (GTDB): domain Bacteria; phylum Pseudomonadota; class Alphaproteobacteria; order Sphingomonadales; family Sphingomonadaceae; genus Blastomonas; species Blastomonas aquatica. The sequence continues at coordinate 52,495 of NZ_BMGD01000007.1, forward strand.
GCGTGCAGGATCGGTGCGCGCGAGCAAATAGATGTCGTACGAAGGCTCGACATCGGCGTGTAGCAATGGCCAGAGCCTGCCCCTCGCGACTGCGCCTTCCGCTGCCAGCACCGGCAGAAAGCCGATGCCCACCCCCAAAGTGATCAGTCGCTGCGCCTCGTTGATGTCTTCGGCAAGGCCACTGACCCGGGTGCCCAGCCGGTTGCGACGGCGCAGGTTCCTGATCAGCTCGATCTCGTCTTCGCCGGTCAGCACGAACCGCTCGTCCTTGAGCTCGATCAACCGGCTGACGCGGTGCCCGAAATACGGGCTGCTGCGTGAACAATACAGCTGTTGCCGCTCGACCAGCAAAGGTTCGTACATCAGGCTGCCGCGCACCGAGCTGTCATAGCTCACGCCGATCTCGACCTCGCCCTGCTCGAGCGCGTCGAGCACCTGCCGCCAGGGCGACACGCGAATCTCGATGTGGATATCGGGGTTGCGCCGGTGGAAGCTTGCGATGGCTTCGTCGAACTCGGGCGATACCAGGCCGGACACGATCTGGATGCGGACAAAGCCTTCGACCCGCTTGGTCGCCTGCGCAATCTGGTGCGGCATCATCCGCGCCGATTCGAGCATGTCCTCGCACAGCGTCATCATCGCCTTGCCCGCGGCCGTCATCTCCACACCGGTGGCGGTGCGGTGGAGCAAAGTGGTGCCGACATGGTCTTCGAGCCGCTTGAGCGCGGCACTGATGCTGGGTTGCTGGCGATTGAGCTGGCGCGCCGCAGCCCCGATGCCGCCGGCGCGAACAATATCGACAAAGGTTCGCATCAGGTTCCAGTCGACCCGGTTGGCAAACTTTTTGTCGATCAGTGGCACGCGATCGGTCAATTGGAAGCCCCCCTCGGTAACTGCGGCAGCGTGTTGGAAATGGTTGCGCGCCAAAGGTAGGCCGCTGAAAATCATGATCATAGATCAAATCGATGCCACCCGGGCTTTTTTTGGATAATCCGCTATGCCCACGATGCAGGACGCGGTGTTGCTTTCCGCGCGGCAGCGCGGCAGGGTTGGCGCGCATGTCCACCGAGCAAGATCTGGAGACCATCCTGTTGGGGCCGGTGCTCGCCGACCGCGATTGCGGCGCGTGCACGGCATGCTGCAGTGTGCTGACGGTCAACACGCCCGAGTTCAAGAAGCCAGCGGGCACGCCGTGCATCAACCTCACCGGGCAGGGGTGCAGTATCCACGCGGTCCGGCCACCAATCTGCCGGACGTGGTTCTGCGCATGGCGCCGGGTGGCCGAAATGCCCGATGCGGCGCGGCCCGATCGTTCGGGGTTGCTGGTGTCGCTCAACTTCGTGCGCGAACCGCGCAATTGCCTCGAGGCGGTGTCGTTCAATGTCCGCAAGATCGGCGACGACGCGATCGATGATGCGATGGCGCGTACCATCCTCGACAGCCTGTGCGAACGGCTGGTTGCGGTGTGGTTCAGCGATGGATCGAGCAAGATGCTGATGCACCCCGAAAGCGATGTCGCGAGCCTGGTCATTTCAGGCGACACCGCGCCTGCGCATCTTCGCGAGGAAGTCGCCGCGTGGCGGACGCAATATGGCGTATTCGCCGGCAGCGGTTGATGTGGTCAGATCGCTGCTTGCAGTGATCGAACGCTATTCCAGTCCTGGTCCGATCATTGCTGGGCGAGCATCGCGCTGAAGTTCTTCTCCAGCGTGGCAGGCGCAGGCTTGCCGAAATGGCTGACCGCGACAGCCAGGATGGCGCTGACGATGAAGCCCGGGATGATCTCGTAGATCGCATCGCTGGGCGCCTGCCCGTAGATCGTGAAGGGTACGAACAGCCAGACCAGCACGGTCGATGCGCCGCCGATGATGCCCGCAAGCGCGCCCTGACGGGTCATGCGGCGCCAGTGCAGGCTCAGCAGGATCACCGGACCGAATGCCGCGCCGAACCCGGCCCAGGCATTGCCGACCAGCGACAGGATGCTGCTCGACCGGTCGAGCGCGAGGAAAACCGCGACGATCGCGACCGCTAGCGTTGCCACCCGGCCGACCATCACCAGCTCGGTCTGGCTAGCCGAATTGCGGTAGAACGTCTTGTAGAAGTCCTCGGTCAACGAACTCGACGACACCAGAAGCTGCGACGAGATCGTGCTCATGATCGCTGCGAGGATCGCGGCCAGCAGAAAGCCCGCGATATAGGGGTGGAACAAAGTCTGCGACAGCACGATGAAGATCGTTTCGGGGTCGGCCAATGCGATGCTGTTCTGCGTGACATAAGCGAGCCCGCCGATGCCGCACAACACCGCGCCGATCACCGTGACGATCATCCACGACATGCCGATCCTGCGCGTGGCGGGCATGTCCTTGACCGATCGCACCGCCATGAACCGCACGATGATATGCGGCTGGCCGAAATAGCCCAGCCCCCAGGCCAGGCTCGATATGATCCCCAGCGTGCTGACACCGGCGAACCAGTCGAAATAATCCGGATCGATCGAAGTGGCCGCCGCCTGGGTGTCCGACCAGCCACCGACTGCCGCGATCGCGACGATCGGCACCAGCACCAGCGCGATGAACATGATGCAGCCCTGGACGAAATCGGTCAGGCTCACAGCGAGGAAGCCCCCAAACAGCGTGTACAAAACCACCACTGATGCGGTCAGGATCAGCCCGAAGCGGTAATCATAGCCGAACGAGGCCTCGAACAATTTGCCGCCCGCGACCAGCCCTGCCGAGGTATACAAAGTGAAGAAGACGACGATCACCAGCGAGGCGATGACCCGGAGGTTGCGGTTGCGATCGCCAAAGCGCTTTTCGAGATAATCGGGGATGGTGACCGCATCGTCGGCGATTTCGGTATAGGCGCGCAGCCGCGGTGCCACGAGGCGGTAATTGGCCCATGCGCCGATGGTGAGCCCGACCGCGATCCACACCGCGCTGAAGCCTGCAAGATACACCGCGCCGGGCAGCCCCATCAGCATCCAGCCGCTCATGTCCGACGCCCCTGCAGAGAGCGCCGCGACGGCTGGCGGCAGGTTGCGCCCGCCCAGCATGAATTCGGAGACATTGCTGGTCGATTTGCGCCAGGCATACAGGCCGATGCCAAGCATCAGCACGAAATAGCCGCCCAGCGAGATGGCGGTTTCCGAATTCATGACATTGTTCCGTTCGGCGTTGGTTTAGGGGCCAGGATCGGGCGCAGGTCAGTCGCGGGTTTGACCATTGCCGTGGACCAGATACTTGAAACTGGTCAACTGCTCCAGCCCCACTGGACCGCGTGCATGCATCTTGCCGGTGGCGATGCCGATCTCGGCGCCCATGCCGAACTCGCCGCCGTCCGAAAACTGGGTCGAGGCGTTGTGCATCACCACCGCGCTGTCGATCGAGAGCATGAAGCGGCGCGCGGCATCGGCATTGCGCGTGAGGATCGCATCGGTGTGTCCAGAAGAATGCTCGGCGATGAAGGCGATCGCGGCATCCAGGCCATCGACCAGCTTCACCGAGGCAATGGCATCGAGATATTCGGTGCGCCAGTCGCCGTCACTCGCGGGCGTCAGCCGTGGTTCGATGGCAATCGCGTCTGCATCACCGCGCAATTCGCAATCGGGCATGGCTTCGACCAGCGCGGGCAGCATTTGGGCGGCGATCTGACGGTCGATCACGATGCTTTCGGTCGCACCGCATACGCCGGTGCGACGCAGCTTGGCATTGCGGATGATTTTGACCGCCTGCGCCACATCCGCATCGGCATGGACATAGCTGTGGCAATTGCCATCCAGATGCAGCAGCGTCGGCACCCGGGCTTCGCGCCGGACCAGTTCGACAAGGCCACGACCGCCCCGGGGAATGGCCAGATCGATGTCATCGACCGCGTGCAGCAATTCGGTGACCGCAGCGCGGTCGGTGGTGCCTACCGTCTGCACGCAATCGGGCGATAGGCCAGCCTCGGCCAGCCCCTCGCGCATGCAGCGCACGATTGCCTCGGTCGAGCGGATGCTCTCCGATCCGCCGCGCAGGATGATGGCGTTGCCCGATTTGATGCACAATGCGCTCGCATCCGCACCGACATTGGGGCGCGATTCATAGATCATCGCGATCACCCCGATCGGTACCGCAATACGGCGGATGTCGAGACCGCTGGGCCGCTCAAACCGCGCGAGTTCCCGTCCCACCGGGTCAGGCAGTTCGGCGATGGCATCCAGCGCGTCCGCCAAAGCAGCGACCCTGCCTTCGTCCAGACGCAGCCGGTCGATGAAAGATTCAGGCTTGCTGGCATCGAGGCTGGCGATGTCTGCCGTGTTGGCAGCGATCAAATCGGGGCTTGCAGCGCGCAGCGCCCGCGCCGCAGCGCGCAGTGCAGCATTCTTGGTCGCGGTATCCGCCGTCGCAAGCTGCCGCGTTGCAGCCTTCGCGGCCTTGCAAAGCGCGGCGACATGCGCGCTCACATCGGTAGAGGATTTCTGGATCGGTTGCATCACTGTCATGGGTCGTCTTTCCGGCCGAACGGGCCTGTATCTTGTCGGGTGGCCTTACGAGGCTGTCAGCGCAGCTCGACTGCGCGGTCATAGGCCGCTGTCAGCGTGTCGCCGAACCGCTCGCCGAGCGCGCCGTCTCCGTTGAGGGCGTCAAGGCCCGCTGCGGTCGTGCCGTTCTTGCTCGTCACACTGGTGCGCAATTCCTCGAGGCTCGATTCCGACGCTTGCGCCATGGCGATCGTCCCTGCCATGGTGCCAAGCACCATCTGCCGGGCATCCTCGGGACTGAAGCCCAAGGCGGTTGCCGCATCGACATAATTTCGGGCGATCTCGAACACGTAACCGGGACCCGATCCTGCTACGGCGGTCAACCGGTCAAGCATGTCTTCATCGGCCACCCACATCGTGCTGCCCGCTGCTGCCATCAGGCGTTCGATCAGTGCCCGTTGCGCATCCGTCGCACGGTCGTCTGCACACAGCCCGCTCACACCTGCACCGATGGCCGAAGGGAGGTTGGGCATGACGCGCACCACTGCAGCGCCGCCCGACAAAGCCTGGAGCCGTTCGATCGAACAGCCCGCCGCAATCGAGGCAACGAACCCGTCGGGCGACAGCCGCGAGGCATAATCGGGCAGCACCTCGGCCACGACCTGCGGTTTGACCGCAACGATCACCAGATCAAACCTGCATTCGTCGGTAGCCGGCGGTTCACGCAGATAATCAACGCGATCCGCTTTCGCAGACCGGCTGTCGTCATTTGCCGGATCGATAACGAAAAACTTCGTATCGGGTAAATACCGTTCGGCAACCGAGCACCACTGGGTGAGCAACGCGCCCCCCATCTTTCCATGTCCAACCAATGCAATACGCAAAACTACAACCTTCTTTATCATCGATGCAGATCAAAATGATGCATCCGGATCATACGGAACTCGCCGCAATCCTGTGCAGCGAGTCTCCCCGGCCCGAATGACATACGACCATTCCCGGGTATCACCGGGTTGCCATATGTTAATGTCAAGGATATACGCCCCTATGTCAAAAATGGCATCAGGTGTCAAACCGTGCGCCATTTGCGAGGCCTGTCAGTGATCTTAGGGGCTCGCGTTATCGTTAGTATGAAATAAAAAGTAGAGTAAATTGTGAATAAAACAAATCGTATTGTTATTAAGGTGGGGTCGAGTCTTCTGACGGATCAGAAAAAGCTTGTACCACGCTGGGCATTTCTTCAAAGGTTGATGGAAGACATCGCGCTGTTGTCATCCAGAGGCTATGAAGTCATCCTGTGTTCGTCCGGCGCCGTTTCGCTGGGGATGAAGATGATCGGTTTGACCCCCGCGACCGCAGGATTGCGCGACAAGCAGGCCGCTGCAGCGTGCGGAATGCCGCTGCTGTTGAACGCGTACAAGCAGATCGGGCATGAGCACGATCTCAATATTGCGCAAATCCTGGTGACTTTGGGTGATTTTGGAGACCACCGGCGGTTTCTCAACACCAAGAACACGCTGCACCGGCTGATCGAATCGGGGGTACTGCCGATCATCAACGAGAACGACACGATCACCACCGAGGAAATCCGCGTCGGCGACAACGACCGTCTGGCTGCCAAGGTGGCGCAGATGGTCCAGGCGCAGCATCTGGTGATCCTCACCGGGGTCGATGGTCTGTATGACCGCAACCCATCCGAACCCGGGGCCAAGCTGGTCGAAACAGTGCACGATGTCAGCCAGTATCTGGCCGTCACCAGCGAGGTGGGGACCTTGGGCACCGGCGGAATGCTGACCAAGATGCAGGCGGCCAACATGGCGCAGAACGCCGGTTGCACGACGCTGATCGCCAATGGCGAGGCAGACAACCCGATCACATCGGTGCTCGATGGCGCCCGCCCGTGCACGACCTGTGTGGCGCATGCCGAACCCGCCGACAGCTGGGCCGCATGGCTGACCGACCGTCTGCAGATGGATGGCAGCATCGTCATCTCGAACAGCGCTGCCGATGCCATGGCCACCGGCGGACGCGGGATCGACCGCGACGATATCATCTCGATCTGCGGGAACTATGTCAAAGGCGACGTCATCCACATCTATGACGAAACCGGCACCGAGCGCGCGCGCGGGATGACCGACTTCTCGTCGGAACAAACCGCGATCCTGGTGCGCAACCGCGAGATTCCTGTCAAGCAGCTGATCGGCTATCATTCGCGTGCGGTGCTGGTCGAGATCGAGAACCTGATCTGCCTCGACGATCGGCATATCCTGTGGGAGCCGCTCGAAGCAACGGCAACGGCCTGACGTCTGTCTGGTCAAGCCCTGCAGGCCTGTCACTCTATTTCATCAAAACTGGCGCGATGATCCCGCCCCGGTCGCGTGCAGATTGTGCTGCGCGCAACTCGGGCGCTATCCCGGCCGACCCGCAGGCAGGCTGAATCTTTGATACTGCGTTGGAAATCTTGGTGCACCCGACTGGATTCGAACCAGTGGCCTCTGCCTTCGGAGGGCAGCGCTCTATCCAGCTGAGCTACGGGTGCGCTGGAACAAGGTCGATGCCCTTAGCAAGCCGCCAGCGATGCCGCCAGCCCCTTTGTGAGGCGATCGAGTGTCGCGCGCGCACCGATCGATTGACCCGGCGGCCCTTGCGGCGCTATAGCTACGGCCTGCAAGCTGGCGGCCCTTTGAATGGGGTCGCCTTTTTACGTTTGGTGCAGCGGCCCCCTGCGCCTTGCCTGGCTTGTTGAACATGCAAACGGGGCCCTTGCTAGAAGGACAAGGCCGCCATGACGATCACGCCGCTTATGCCCGTATACCCCCGGTGCGCAGTCCGCCCGGTGCGTGGCGAAGGCTGTTATCTGATCGGAGAGCGCGGCGAGCGATATCTCGATTTCGCCAGCGGCATCGCGGTCAACCTGCTCGGCCACGGCCATCCGCACCTGACCAAAGCGATCCAGAAGCAGGCCGAAACCCTGGTGCATGTCTCGAACCTCTATGGCAGCCCGCAGGGTGAGCATCTGGCGCAACGGCTGGTCGATTCGACCTTTGCCGACACGGTGTTCTTCACCAATTCGGGCGCCGAAGCGGTCGAGTGCGCGATCAAGACTGCGCGCGCCTATCACCAGTCCGAGGGCGGCGATGCCAATCGCACGGTGCTGATCACATTCAACAACGCCTTCCACGGGCGGACGATGGCAACGATCAGCGCGTCGAACCAGGAAAAGATGCACAAGGGCTTTGCGCCATTGCTGCCTGGGTTCCGCTATGTCGATTTCGATGATCTGGAAGGTGCCAAGGCCGCGATCGGCCCCGATGTCGCAGGCTTTCTGGTCGAGCCGGTGCAGGGCGAGGGCGGTGTCCGCCCCGCTTCCCCTGAGTTCATGAAGGGCCTGCGCGACCTGTGCGACGAACACGATCTGATGCTGGTGCTCGACGAGGTCCAGTGCGGTGTCGCGCGCACCGGAAGCCTGTATGCCTATGAGCAATACGGCATCAAGCCCGACATCATGGCGACCGCCAAGGGCATCGGCGGTGGTTTCCCGATGGGCGCGTGCCTCGCCACCGAAAAGGCGGCGCGCGGCATGGTTATTGGCACGCACGGATCGACTTATGGCGGCAACCCGCTGGGCATGGCCGCAGGCGAGGCGGTGCTCGACGTGGTCGACAACCCCGAGTTCCTCGCGCATGTCCGCGCGATGAGCGACCGCCTGCGCGGTGCGCTCGAACAGCTTATCCCCAACCACGATGCGATCTTCGATTCGGTTCGCGGCATGGGGCTGATGCTGGGATTGAAGCTCAAATCGGCGGTCGAGGCGCGCAACTTCGTGGCGCATCTGCGTGACCATCACGGATTGCTAACCGTGGCTGCTGGCGAAAACGTCATCCGCATCCTGCCGCCGCTGATCATCGAACAGTCGCATGTCGACGAATTCATCGAGCGCCTGTCGGCAGGCGCGCGCGATTTCGCGGTGCCGGTGGCTGCTTGATGTAGCACTCCTCCCCCCTGGTGGGGGAGGATAGGAAGCCTTGGCGCCGCAGGTGCCTAGGCGCACTTGGAGAGGGAGGGGCCGTTGCAATCCACCCTCTCCCAGCTCCGACTAGGACTTGGCAAGCCAAGCCCAAGTCTTCGCAACCCTCTCCCGTCAAGGGAGAGGGGGGAAGGACCACAATGACCCGTCATTTCCTGAACCTGTCCGATGCCGGACACGATGCCATCGCCGCGATGCTGAACGATGCGCTCGATCGCAAGCAGGTGCGCCACGGCTGGCCGCGCGGTAAGGCCGACCCCGATGCGCCGCTCGAAGGGCATACGCTGGCGATGGTGTTCGAGAAGAACTCGACCCGCACCCGCGTCTCGTTCGACATGGCAATCCGCCAACTGGGCGGCACCAGCCTGATCCTCGATGCGGGTAGCACCCAGCTGGGGCGGGGCGAAAGCGTCGCTGATACCGCGCGCGTGCTGTCGCGGATGTGCGATGCGATCATGATCCGCACAGACGATCACGCCAAGATCGAGGAAATGGCGCATTACGCCAGTGTGCCGGTGATCAACGGCCTGACCGATCTGTCGCACCCATGCCAGATCGTCGCCGATCTGCTGACGATCATCGAGCACCGCAAGGCGCTGCCCGGGCTGGTCGTCGCCTGGCTGGGTGATGGCAACAACGTACTGCATTCGATCATCGAGGCCGCAGGGTTGATGAAGTTCACCGTGCGGATCGGTTGTCCGACCGGCTATGATCCCGATGGCGGTTTTATCGCGCGCGCACAGGCGGCGGGCGGCACGGTGACGCTGCACCGCGATGCCGCAGAAGCGGTTGCCGGCGCGGATGTCATCGTGACCGACACGTGGATTTCGATGGGCCAGGACCATGCCGATGCCAAGCTGCGCGCGATGATGCCGTTTCAGGTCAACGACGCGTTGATGGCGCTGGCCAACCCCGATGCACTGTTCCTGCACTGCCTGCCCGCACACCGCGAAGAGGAAGTGACCGCCAGCGTCATCGATGGTCCGCAATCGGTGGTGTGGGATGAAGCCGAGAACCGCCTGCATGCCCAAAAGTCGGTTCTGCGCTGGGTGTTCGGCCAGATCTGACGGCTGGCAGGGTTTCAGACACGAAAAAGCCCCGGTGCCTCGCGCGCCGGGGCTTTTTATCATGAGGCCTTGCGGTTGATCAGCTCGAGATCAGGTCGCTGTGCTTTTCGGTCAGCGCATAGGCCTTTTCATACCATTCGGAGCCCGGATAGTTCGCGCCGAGCACCGCGGCCGAACGCTTGGCTTCCTGCGGGATTCCCAGCGCCAGATAGCACTCGGTCAGGCGGTACAGCGCCTCTGCGGTGTGGCTGGTGGTCTCATACTTGTCGACCACTTCGCGGAAGCGCAGCGTCGACGCCAGCCAGTTGGAGCTGCGCTGGTAATAGCGGCCGATTTCCATTTCCTTGCCCGCAAGGTGATCGTTGACAAGATCGACCTTCAACCGCGCATCGGAGGCATAACGGGTGTTGGGGTAACGCCGCATCACCTCACCCAAAGATGCCAGCGCCTGCTGGGTGATCTTCTGGTCGCGGGTCACGTCGCTGATCTGCTCGTAATAATTGAGCGAGATCAGATAATAAGCGTACGGCGCATCCTTGTTGCCCGGATGGATCGCGAGGAAGCGCTGCGCCGACTGGATCGACTTGTTGTGATCCTTGGCAAGGTAATAGCTGAACGCGCTCATCAGCTGGGCGCGGCGGGCCCAGGCCGAATAGGGGTGCTGGCGCTCGACCTCGTCGAAAAGCTCGGCAGCGATCTTGTTCTGGCCGCGGTCCAGCCGGTCCTTGGCCGCCATGTACAGCGTGCTGACATCGCGCGCGATGTAGTTGGTGTTGACCTTGTTCTTGCCGCTTGCGCAGCCGGAAAGGAGAGCCAGCGCGCCCGCGCTTGCCAGAGCCAATTTGATCGCCTTGTTCATGGCCGCAACCCTTATCGGCTAAGCACCCGTGCGCCAAGCGCAAATCAAGCGGGCCGGCGAGGATTCGCCGTGCCGCCACTTCGCTAGTTTTGGCACCCTGTATCGGTCATGAACCGGGCAGTTGCTCCAAGCAATGGATCAAAAGCTGCCGTTGATATCGAGCGAGACGACCGGGCCGAAGAACCGGTCCCGGTCCTCGACGAATGCCACCGGGCCATTGCGCCTGTCGACGAAGAATGTACGGCGAAACGCCTCGTTGGTGCCGATCAGGTTCGACATCCCCAGCCGCACCGTGAGGCCGGCGACATTCTTGTTCTCGACATAAAATCCAAGGTCGCCGCCATTGATCGGGAACTCGGCCAATTGGCTCAGGCGAACCTCGTCTGCCCGGCTGAAATCGAAGTAGTTCGCGCCGACCGCCCAATCGCCGCCGGGAATGTCATAGCGGAACTCGGCGCTGAACTCGTGGATGGTTTCACCCGAGATGCGGCGCCGGATCCCCGTGAGCGGATCGGGCACGCTGCTCTTGCGATAGGTATAATCGATATCGAAGCGCACTCCGGTCCAGCCGATGACATCCATCTTGAACGTGCTGTCGAGTGATAGGCCCCAAATCGTGGCGCTGTCGATGTTGCCGGGTGCCTCTCCGGTCAGCCCGATCGGCACCTGATCGACGATGTCCTCGACAAAGTTGACGAACGCCTTGGCGTTGATCGATCCCAGTGCGCCAAGGTTCTGGGTCGCCTGAAAGTCGATGTTCCAGCTTTGCTGCGGCACAAGATCGGGGTTGCCGCTGTTCTGGTTCTCGGCGCCCAAATCCGCTGACGCCACGAAATCGAAGAAATTGAGCTGGCCGACATCGCGCTGCGCCCGCAGGCTGAGGTCGAGCCGCGGGGTCGCCTTCCACGCCAGTGCGACGAAGCCCTTGGGGCGGATGAAGCTGCGGGTCAGCCCGCCCGCGCCGCTTTGTACGATCTGCGAATACTCCCCGCCAAGCGAGGTTTGCAGCGTGAGTGTCGGCGACAGCGGACGGCCATAGCTCAAGCCGATTTCGGCGCGCTTTTCCTCGACCACGGCATCGGATCCAGGCAACGGAATGGGCACGAAGGTGCCCGAGCTGTCGAGCAGCGCAAGGTCCGCGCGGGTGTCGAGCGTGTTGATCGCGCCCTCTAGGCTGAACTGCCAGTCGGCCTTGCCGGCCTTCCAGCCATATTCGGCGCGCGCAATGGTTTCGGTCTCGTCGATCACGGTGGCCAGGCTGTTGCCTTCGCGCGGGCGGAGATCCTCGAAATCGAGGAAGATACGGGTGAAGAACGGGCTGTGCTCGAACCGGCGCAGGCCGATCAGCTTGAGGTTGCCGCCCCATAAAGGAAACAGGTAATCGCCGCCAATCTCGTAGTTGTACTCTTTCTCGGACTCGAGATAATCGCGGTCGCGCACCACCTCGCCGTCCGACTGCTCGGTAATGCGGGTCCAGGGGCGCTCGAGCGAGAGATTGAGGTTGCCGATCTGCCCGCTGTCGCCGGTGTATTTGAGGCCTGCCGCAAGACGGGGCTGGTCGCCGTTGACGTACAATTCCTCATAGCGCCGATCGGTGACCAGCCCGGTTGCATCGAGCACCCGTTCGGTACCCGCGTTGCCGTTGCGGAAGCTGTCGTTCGAGAGGCTGAGCGTATAGGCAATCTTGCCCGCCTTGCCGCTCACTGACACCTCGCCATCGAGAAACTGGGGATCGGTGCGGCGAAAGCGGACCCGCGGGCTCCAGCGGAACTGGCCGGTCAGCGAGTCTACCTTGCTGACGATGTTGACCACCTGTCCGGTCAGGCCCGGCAGGTTGAGCGTGGCGCCGTCGAGCAACTCGATGCGGATGACATTGCTTGCCCCGATCCGGCCGAGCTCGGAAACGACGTCGTTGCTCTTGCCCGAAAAGCGCTCGCCATTGATCAGCACGTTGCTGCCCGCCTGGCCCAGCCCGCGCCGGTCCTCGCCCTCGGAAATGGAGAAGCCCGGGATCTGCCTGACCATGTCGAGCGCGGTGCGCGGCGCGAATCGGTCGAAATACACCGGATCGAAGCTGCGTAATGGTGCGGCGGTGGCGGGAGGAGGCGCATCGGCAGCATCCTGCGCCAGGACGAAGCTGGGGCTCCACAGCAGACCCGCCAATGCGGCAGAAGCAAGCAATCGGACGGTCACGCTGAATTCCCCCAGACGAGCGCGGCACGTTTCAGACATGCTCAACTACACTCGTAGTCGCTCTGTGTAGCCATCGCCGTCTTTTTCGTCATCACCTTCGACGGGTGCACTTTTGCCTTCGACCAAATGCAACATGCCTGCGACGGCCGCCATGGCCATTTACCAGGCGCGACGGGCCGGGTAAGACCGCAATGGCGGCGCGCGCCGACGGGAGGGATGTGACATGGATCCGCACGATATTATCGAACATCGCCCGATCGAGAACAGGTCCACGGTCCGCCGGATGGACGGGCTGCCGCGCATCGAGTTCCGTTCCTCCACCTTTGCATGGCTTTTCCAGTCGGGCAGCGGCTGGATCATCCTGGTGCTGGCGGTCGCGGTGATCGCTGGCGGGTCTTATGCCGGATATTGGTGGCAGACGCTGGCGGTGCTGACGGTGGTGCTCAGCGTGTTCATCGCCTGGACCCATATCGAAAACCGTACCAGCCTGTTCTGGATCGACGACCAGCGGCTGTTCATGCGGCGCGGCATCCTGATGCGCAGCGAGGAAGAGGTCGAGCTTTACAGGATCAAGGACGTGAAGGTCTCGTTCTCGATCATCCAGCAGATGTTCGACAACGGAACGATCCAGATATCCTCGTCCGAATCGAGCGGACGGCTGGCCTCGGTCGGGCCGCAGCCACGAACCACGATCGAGGTGACCAATGTCCGTGATGCTCGCGCGATCCGCGCCGAACTGCGCGACCGGGTCGAGGCGATCCGCCAGAAGCGCGGCGTGCGCGAATTCGATATCGGCTGAAAAAATAACAAAAAGGGAGCAACTTACATGACCTTCAGGACACTTGGGCTTGCGCTTGCGACGGCATCATTGGCGTTCTCAGCCCCCGCGCTGGCCAAGCTTTCGCCTCAGGAAGAGCGCATCGTCGCCGCCGTGGACAAGGGTCATGATCGCTGGATCGGCGTGCTCGAGGCGATCACACTGCAGAACAGCGGCAGCCGCAACATCGCCGGGGTGAAGAAGGTTGGCGAGATGGTGACTCCCGAGCTCGAGAGGCTGGGCTTCAAGGTCGAATGGGTGGACCAGAGCGCAGCCAAGCGCTCGGGCCATCTGATCGCGACGCGCACCGGCCGCCCAGGCAGCACCAAGATGCTGCTGATCGGCCATCTGGACACCGTGTTCGAACCTGATTCTCCGTTTCAGGCCGTCCGCCGCCTCAACGAAACCACGATGGAAGGCCCGGGGGTCGAGGACAACAAGGGCGGCGTGGTGACGATGTTTGCAGCCCTGGAAGCGATGCAGGCTGCGGGCACGTTGTCTGCCGCGACGATTACCGTCGTACTCACCGGTGACGAGGAAGACGCGGGCGACCCCATCGACGTGGCGCGCGCCGATCTGGTCAAATGGGGCCAGTGGGCCGATGTCGCGCTCGATTTCGAGGGATTGTCCCAGATCGACGGCAAGGACATGGGGTCGATCGCGCGTCGCTCGTCCTACAGCTGGCAGATCAACGCCACCGGCAAGGAAGGCCACAGCCAGGGCATCTTTTCGGCCAGCGCAGGCCATGGCGCGATCTACGAGCTCGCACGGATCATCGACCAGTTTCGCAAGGAGCTCCCCGAAGACAAATTGACCTTCAACGTCGGGCTGATCGCGGGCGGATCGGTCGCAGCACTCGATGCCGATCTGGTGCGCGCGCAGGCGGCGGGCAAGACCAACATCATCCCCGCAGTGGCGGTGGCGCGCGGCGACTTCCGGACCTTGAGCGATGAACAGTCCGACCGAATCAAGGCCAAGATGCAGGCCATCGTCGCCCAGCACCTTTCGGGCACCGGGGCGGAGATCGTGTTCGAACAGGGCTATCCCCCGATGGCGCCGACCGAGGGCAATCGCGGGCTGCTGCGCCGGCTCAACTTGGTCAATGCGGACCTTGGCCTTGAGCAGATGGCCGAACTTGACCCGCTCAAGCGCGGCGCGGGCGATATCTCGTTTGTCGCGCGCTATGTCGACGGGCTGGTTGGGATGGGACCTGCGGGCGATGGCGCCCACGCGCCGGGTGAAACGGTCGATCTGCCCAGCATCAAGCGTCAGGCCAAGCGTTCGGCGATATTGATGACGCGGTTGTCGATGGAGAAGAGGTGAGGGCCGGATTTCGGGGATTAGCCTCTATCGGTTTGAAATCCCCTGCTGATCATCCTCTGGTTAACCCGATGTAGAAGTTTCTGCGCCAAGAATATGCGCCGGCTCCAAATCCTCCAAGACTGCCACGCATGAATGTGACGACAATCGGCAGGCCACTCGGGGAATGCCGGATCGTTGTGAGGCAGATTGGCATGGATGAACTCAAGGTTTCCAACGATACCTCCCTGTTTGAAGTGCCTGCGGTCTTGGATGATACAGGCAGGCTTACGGATTCTTGTGTCCGACAAGCCCTGACGATGATGGATACTCACGGCCTGGTTCTTCTGACAAACCTGCTTTCGGACGAGGAAGCGGATGTTGGCCTGGAGCTGATGCGGCAAACCATCGATGATCCCAATCGCAGCCGCAGTTCGTTTGCGAGCGAGACGGACAACCATTACGTGCGCCGCGACTTTTGCTCGCTTCCTTCGTCTGCGCCGGTCATCCGCTTTGCTGCCACATTGTGCCAGCGTCTTGAGGGCGTGTACTCGGAATATTGCGGGCGATCACGTTCGCTGCTCGAAGTCGCTACCTTCACCAGCTATTTCGGCTCGTCGCATCAATATATTCACCGAGATCCCGCCGGGGTGATCAGCCTTTTTGCTGCCGTGGAAAATGTATCTGCGGACCAGGGGGGAACGGTATTCATTCCGGGCACGCACATGTACGGTGGTGCTGGAAACAAGCATGGCGGCAGGGCCAATGCGTTGATGGAACTGTTCCGACTGCAATGTAATTATCGCATCTTTCGGCATAACCTGAAAAAACTTTGGCTTATGCGCAAAGACAAGGCGTCGCTGGCACCTGGCGAATTTGTTGACCGGGTGTTTTCGAAAAAATGGGATCAGCATCAGCCGAATTTGTTGCGCTTTGTCCTGGGGAAAAACTCGCAATTCAGTCTGCGCATGCTTGGCCCGCGCACGTTATGGAAGCTGTATCGTCACCGCGAGGCATTGAATGACCTCTTCTCCCTGGTGCAGGCGGCGCCGCGCAAGGGTACGGTTATTCTCTATCGGAGTGACCTGCTCCATGCCGGACCCGACAACCGATCGACACATCCCCGGCGAATCTTCGGCATGAGCTTCGCACGCGACATCATCGACGCTAAATTCTGGCATGATGGCTATTCGCCGCATCCCACATTGTCTGCGCATCCGATGAGCCTAGGCGACCTGCTCGATTCCTCGCCCTTGCCGGGTCCCTCCAGAACGCTGAACCAGCACCCGAGCACATTGGTGGAGTGATCGTGCTGCGATGATTGCGTGGGTATCGGCCTTCCGGATAAAGGCCCTGGGGTGGTCAGCGATATGTCTGAGGGGGCATCGCCGCTCAGGGCTGGTGGAAACCGGACGCCCCTATTGCTAGCGGGCAATGAACGGGATGGGACGCCCGGCTTCCTCGATAGGGTTAATATCCCCCTGAGCGATTCGCTGTGCGCCAGTTCACACCCGATTAAGTTTTTCGCCAGTAGCTGAACCGTGCAATTTCATCGATGAACTGTTTATGAGGACCGCCAAATGGCCAAGGATCGCAGTCCGGGTTTCAAACTGGGCATGACCGTGCTGATCGGCGCGCTGCTCGCGATCCCGCTGTTCATGGTGTATGCGCTGGTCTGGGACCGGCAGACCCAGTCCGAAACCGCGCGCGCCAGCGTCGCCGAGGGCTGGGGCGGGCCGCAAATGCTGGCTGGCCCGGTGATGGTCGTTCCCTACCGCCAGCAGTCGGTCGAGACGGTGACCGAAAACGGCAGGGCGACGACCCGCGCTGTCACGATCGAGCGCGAGCTTTTCCTTGCCCCGGTGAAGAACGACGCTGCGGTCGATGTCAGCCCCGAACGGCGGGTCAAATCGATCTACGAGACCGTGGTCTACGAGGCCCGGATCAAGGGTGCCGCGCGTTTCGCACTGCCCGATGATCTCGCACGCTTCGGGGTTAGACCTGAAGAACTGCTGTTCGACCGCGCCGAAATCCGTATCGGTATATCGGATGCGCGCGGGCTGCTCGCGGACAACAGCATCAGCATCGGCGGAACGGCGCTGCCGCTGCGCCCCGGCAAGGGGCTGGGCGCGACCAACGGATCGGGCTTCTTCGCCTTTGCCGACTGGTCTGCCACGGCAGGCGCGCCGCTCGATGTCGGCTATCGCTTCGGGGTGCGCGGCAATGGCCAACTCACCCTGATCCCCGATGCCGAGGCAACGACATGGACGGTCACCTCGGCCTGGCCGCACCCCAGCTTTGCTGGTCAGTTCCTGCCCAACAGCCGCTCGGTCACCGAGGCAGGGTTCACCGCGCGTTATGCGATCAGCAACCTCGCGCTCGGCCGCGCGATCGTCCAGTTGCCACAGCCGGGCGAGGCTGCACCCGGGCAAGGCGCGCAAGCGGCGCAGATCGACCTGATCGAGCCGGTCAATCTCTACAGCCAGGTCGACCGCGCAGTGAAATATGGCTTTCTGTTCATCGGCTTTACCTTCCTCGCGTTCCTGATGTTCGACATCATCGCGGGCGCGCGCGTTGCGGCGGCGGAATATCTGCTCACCGGCGCGGGGTTGATCCTGTTCTTCGTGCTGCTGCTCGCCTTTGCCGAGATCATCGGCTTTACGCTCGCCTATCTGGCGGCATCCGCTGCGATCATCGGCCTGATCAGTACCTATAGCGCTGCGGTGCTGGGCAGTGCCAAACGCGCAGGGTTTATCGGCGGGCTGCTACTCGGGCTGTATGCCTTGCTCTACGTGCTGCTCAACCTCGAGGCCTATTCGCTGATCATCGGCTCGTTGCTACTGTTCGTGGCGCTGGCGGCGGTGATGTATGTGACCCGCAAGGTCGACTGGTCGGGGCTGGGCAAGCGCGACGAACCAGTGGAGCTGACGGCCTAGGGGCTTGCCGCGCGCGTAAAGCCGTTCATAGTGCATCCAAACAATAATGTGAGGATGCACCTATGGATTTTGCGCTGCCGGCGGAGCTGACCGCCTATCTGGCCGAGCTTGATGCGTTTATCGACGCCGAGATCAAACCGCTCGAGCAGGCGGACGACAACATCCGCTTTTTCGATCATCGCCGCGAATGGGCGCGCACCGATTTCGACGCAGGCGGCCTGCCCGCGCACGACTGGGAAGAGCTGCTGCGCGAGGCGCAGCGCCGCGCCGACGCTGCCGGGCACTGGCGCTTCTCGGCACCAAAAAAATACGGCGGCAAGGATGGTTCGAACCTGTGGATGGCGTTGATCCGCGAGCATTTCGCCGCCAAGGGGCTGGGACTGCACAACGATCTGCAGAACGAGCATTCGATCGTCGGCAACTTCCCGTTCGTCGCGATGTTCGAGGAATTCGGCACTGAGCAACAGAAGCAGGAGTTCATCCTCGGCGGGTTCGATCGGATCCGGATCACCGCGTTCGGCCTGACCGAACCCGACCACGGATCGGACGCGACGCATATGGAGACGCGCGCGGTGCGCGAGACCCGCGATGGCGTTGCTGGCTGGCGGATCGATGGCGAAAAGATGTGGATCACCGGGATGCATGTCGCAACGCACTGCGCGCTGTTCGTGCGGACCAGCGGCGAGGATGGCGATGCTAAGGGGATTACCTGCCTGCTGGTTCCCACCGAGACGCCGGGGCTGAAGATCGAGGAGTATCTGTGGACGTTCAACATGCCCACCGATCACCCGCGGCTGTCGTTCACCAACGTGTGGGTGCCAGAAACCGCGATGCTGGGTGAGGAGGGCAGGGGGCTCGCGCTGGCGCAGAGCTTCGTCCACCAGAACCGCATCCGCCAGGCGGCGTCGTCCTTGGGCGCGGCGGTGTTCTGCATTGAGGAGAGCGTGAAGTACGCGCGAAAGCGCAAGCCGTTCGGCAAGGCGTTGTCGGAGAACCAGGGCATCCAGTTTCCCTTGGTCGAGCTTGCGACCCAGGCCGAGATGCTGCGCTGGATGATCTACAAGACCGCCTGGGACATGGACCGGCTGCCGCATAAAGCTATCGAGCGCGAAATCTCGGACAAGGTCAGCATGTGCAACTATTGGGCGAACCGGTTGTGCTGCGAGGCTGCCGATCGCGCGATGCAGGTACACGGCGGCATCGGCTATTCGCGCCACACCCCATTCGAGCACATCTACCGCCACCATCGCCGCTACCGGATCACTGAAGGATCCGAGGAGATCCAGATGCGCAAGGTCGGCGCGTATCTATTCGGCTATCTGGGGCCGAGGCGGGGGACGTTCGAGTGACTTTCTTAAATCCTCCCCCAGCTTGCTGGGGGAGGGGGACCGCCCGCGCAGCGGGTGGTGGAGGGGAAGCGGGATAGTGCTCCCGGTTGAACGGTGTGCCAGCCCGCCTCCCCTCCACCCCCGACCTGTGGTCGGCGGTCCCCCTCCCCGAGACAAGCTCGGGGAGGATTAAAACAGACTGTCAACTTTTCCTGACACTCCCGCTTGTCGCGGCGAACCAATCTGTTAGACCTCAATTATGCCTTTTCCATTTTCCGCCATCGTCGGCCAGGACGAAATGAAACGTGCGCTGCTGATCTCTGCAGTCGATCCCAGGATCGGCGGGGTGATGGTGTTTGGCGATCGCGGCACGGGCAAGTCCACCGCCGCGCGCGCTCTCTCGGCGCTGCTGCCGCCGATGCTGGCGATCGCCGGCTGCCGATACAATTGCGCGCCCGAAGAAGCACATCGCTGCCCTGACAAATGCTCCGAAACGAAGGGCGCAAAAGCCGCCAAGGTGCCGGTACCGTTCGTCGATCTGCCGCTGGGCGCGACCGAGGACCGAGTGCTCGGCGCGCTCGACCTGGAACGCGCGCTGGGGCGCGGCGAAAAGGCGTTCGAGCCCGGGTTGCTCGCGCGCGCGCATCGCGGATACCTTTATATTGACGAGATAAACCTGCTCGAGGACCATCTGGTCGACCTGCTGCTCGATGTCGCCGCCTCGGGCGAGAATCTGGTCGAGCGCGAGGGGCTGTCGGTACGGCACCCGGCGCGTTTCGTGCTGATCGGCAGCGGCAACCCCGAGGAGGGCGAGCTGCGTCCGCAATTGCTCGACCGGTTCGGGCTGTCGGTCGAGGTCAAGACGCCGCAGGATATTGAACAACGCATTGAAATCATGCGGCGGTGCGATGCGCTCGAACGCGACGGAGCGAATTTCATGGCAACCTGGGCCGATGCCGACGCCAAGATCGTCAGGCGCCTCGCCAAGGGCAAGAAGGCGCTGCCAAATGTTGCGATGCCTGAGGCAACGCTCACCGATGCCGCCACCTTGTGCATGGCCGTCGGCGCGGATGGCCTGCGCGGCGAACTCACGCTGATGCGTGCTGCGCGCGCCTATGCCGCGCTGGAAGGCGCGAAGTCTGCCGAGCGCAAGCACCTGCGCGCGGTCGCGCCGATGGCGCTGCGCCACCGGCTGCGCCGCGACGTGCTCGACGAAACAGGATCGACGGTGCGGATCGACCGGGCGCTGACCGAGCTCTTCGGATGAGCGACGCGCTGCTGGCGGCCGAATTGCTCGCCGCCGCGCCTGCCCGGCTGGGCGGGATGTGGCTACGCGGGCAGGCTGCCGAGCGGGATGCGGTGCTGGCGTTTCTGGCGGAAGAATTTGCAGGCCTGCCGGTGCGCCGCCTGCCGGTGCATATCGACGAGGAACGGCTTTGCGGCGGCATCGATGTCGCCTCCAGCCTGTCGGCCGGACGCCGGATCGAACAGGCGGGACTGCTTGAGGAGGTCGCTGGCGGGTTGCTGATCGTGCCGATGGCCGAGCGGCTGGGTGGCATGGTCGCGGGGCGTATTGCGCAGGCGATGGATGCAGGCGCAGGCTTTGCGCTGGTGTTGATCGACGATGGCGGAGAGGAGGAAGTGCCGCCTGTTTCGCTGACCGAGCGGGTGGCGTTCTGGTGCGATTTTTCTGCAAACCCTGCTTCAACCGTCTCAGGTTCCGACCTCCCCCGCATTCCCGAGCGAAGTCGAGGGACGCGCGCGCTACCGGTTGCGAAAGGTCCCTCGACTTCGCTCGGGAACACGGAAGGGGGGTTAGAGCTAGCTAAAGCCGACCGCCAGACCCTCGCCAACATCACCCTCGCGCTCGGCATCGATTCCGCCCGCGCGATGCTGTTCGCGCAGTCTGCGCTCTGGCTTTCCGCACACATCGAAGACCGCGACGCCATCACCGACGACGACACCCAGTTCGTCGCCCGCACGGTGCTGGGCCCGCGCGCCACCCGCATTCCGCAACAGGCCGAAGAGCCACCACCGCCTCCGCCCCCCGAAGGCGAGGATGAGCCACCGCCCGGGGATAATGACGGCGAAGACGAACAGCACGATCCCGATCAGCTCGATGACCTGATTTTGGCATCGGTGCTGGCCTCGATTCCCAAGGATGTGCTCGCGCGGATCGGCGAGGGACGCTCGGCGCGGCGGGCAACCGGCGGTGGCGGGGCAGGGCGCAAGCGCGCCTCGCAGATGCGCGGACGGCCATTGGGCGCACGGCCCGGGCTGCCGCGCGGCGGCGCACGGCTGGCGCTGATCGATACGCTGCGCACTGCGGTACCCTGGCAGGAGATTCGCCGCCAGCAGGAGGGCGTGGACGCACCCAAAAGGCTGCGCATCCGCAAGGGAGATTTGCGCATCCGGCGGTTCGAGGAACGCGCCGAGGCGCTGACGATCTTTGCTGTCGATGCGTCGGGCTCTTCGGCGCTGGCCCGGCTCGCAGAGGCCAAGGGCGCGGTCGAGCTGATGCTGGCGCAAAGCTATGTCAAACGCGCGCAGGTTGCGTTGATCGCGTTCCGGGGGACCAGCGCCGAACTGTTGCTTCCGCCGACCCGCTCGCTCACCCGCGCCAAAAAGGTGCTCGGTGAACTTCCCGGCGGTGGTGGCACGCCGCTGGCGCTCGGGCTGTCGGCAGCCGGTGAGCTTGCCGAGACTCAGGCCGCACGCGGTCGGACGCCGTTCGTCGCGCTGCTGACCGACGGCAAGGGCAACATCGACAAGAACGGCCAGCCCGGGCGCGCGCAGGCAGGCGAGGATGCGCTGGCTGCGGCAAAGCGCTTTGCCCAGTCGGGAACACAGGCCGTGGTGATCGATATCTCCGCCCGGCCGCAGCCCGAAGCCGCAGCGATTGCAGCAGCGATGCGTGCGCGCTATCTGGCGCTGCCGCGTGCCGATGCGCGCGGGGTCGAGCGCGCGGTGTCCGCGCTGCAATTCGGGAAAAGCACATGAGTTCGGTACGCTGGGAGGTTGACGGGCACGACTGGCCCAACCGCGAACATAGCCGCTTCGTGCGCGCAGGAACGCTCGACTGGCACGTCCAGGTCGCCGGACCCGACCGCCCGGATGCACCGGTGCTGCTGCTGATTCACGGCACGGGCGCGGCGACTCACAGCTGGCGCGACGTGCTTCCGCTGCTCGCGCAACATTACACCGTGATCGCGCCAGACATGCCCGGCCATGGCTTTACCCGCGGGCGTATCGCGGGCGGGCAGAGCCTGCCGGGGATGGCCAGGGCGCTGGGCGAACTGCTGGGCAAGCTGGGCTATGCTGCACCCTCGGTGATTGTCGGTCATTCGGCTGGCGCGGCCATCGGCATCAGGCTGGTCATCGATCTGGGAATCGACGCGCCGATCATTGGCCTGAACCCGGCATTGCTGCCGTTTCCGGGGCTGGCTGCACGGCTGTTTCCGGCGATGGCGCGGGCGCTGTTCGTCAATCCGTTCACCGCGATGATCTTCGCGCAGATCGCCAGCAGCCAGAGCGAGGTCGGCAAATTTCTCAAGAAATCGACGGGTTCACGGATCGATTCGCGCGGTGTCGAGCTTTATCACCGGCTGTTCCGCACATCGGACCATTGCGCCGGTGCCATCGGCATGATGGCCAACTGGGACCTGGAAACGCTCGCCGCAGACCTGCCCAGCGTCGCGGCACGTTCCCTGCTGGTGCACGGCGCACGCGACAGCGCGATTCCCCTCGACTCGATCGAACGGGCCGGCCAGATGATGCCGCATGCAGACGTCATCACTCTGGCTGATCTGGGTCATCTGGCGCACGAGGAGGCTCCCGAGCAGGTTTGCGCGCTGATCCTCGAATTTGCCGCACACACGTCCGCCGTGGCGGCCTGATGGCGGCGGATTGATGACAACAGGATTCAGGCAGCGCTGGGTCGGCTGGCGCAACGGCATCATCTCGAACCCCGCGTTCCAGTCCTGGGCATCCCGATTCGCGCTCACCCGCCCGGTCTCGCGTATCCGTGCAAAGCGGTTGTTCGATATCATCGCCGGGTTCACTTATTCGCAGACACTGTATGCCTGTGTCGAAAGCGGCATCATCTCACGGCTGGAACAGGGCGCGGCGCGATCGGCCGAGCTGGGCTCGCTGGCACGGCTCGATTCGCAGGCAACCAGGCGCTTGCTGCGCGCGGCAGCGGCACTGGGGCTGATCGAGAGCGTGGGCGACGATCTGTGGATGCTGGGCGAGCAGGGCGTCGCTCTGGTCGGCAACCCGGGTGCCATCGCGATGATTCGTCACCACCACCTGCTCTATGCTGATCTTGCCGATCCGCTGAGCCTGCTGCGCGGCGAACGCACCGAACCGGGGGCGCTGGCGGGGTACTGGCCTTATGCGCTGGGCGATGGCAGCGAGGGCGAGGATCAGGCTGCGGTTTCGCCGTATTCTCAGCTGATGTCCGCCTCGCAGCCGATGGTCGCCGATCAGGTGGTGCACGCCTGGCGATTCGACCGGTACAAGCGCATGCTCGATGTCGGCGGCGGTTCAGGCGCGTTCATCGCGGCGGTGGCCAAGGTCGCCCCCGCGCTCGACTTCGGGCTGTTCGATCTGCCTGCGGTAACCGCGATCGGCGCGCGCCTGTTGGGCGAGCAGGGCGTCAGGGTTAACGCCCACCCCGGCGATTTTCGCAACGATGCGATTCCCATCGGCTATGACCTGATCACCTTGATCCGAATCCTGCACGATCACGATGATGCGCTGGCGCAGGCGCTACTGGTCAAGGTTCGCGCCGCGCTTGCGCCCGGCGCCACGTTGCTGATTGCCGAGCCGATGGCCGGAACCAGCGGCGCAGAGGCGATGGCCGATGCCTATTTTGGCTTCTATCTGCTCGCGATGGGCTCGGGCAGGGCGCGCACCCCGCAGGAAATTGGCGCCATGCTGACAAAAGCAGGCTTTGCCTCCTGGCGCGAGCGGCCGACCGGTCTGCCGATCGTCACCCGCGTGATTTCCGCTACGGCCTGAGCGGGCCGCCACCTGCGATCCGGCCCCTGGTGTCAGAGTGTCCAAAAACAAATGCACCTGAATGTGTAAACCTACATTGACACTATGGGGAGTTAAGTTAAGATGACACCATGTTCAGGGGTCTCGTAAGCGGCTCCTGCAAAGGCTCAAAACAAGGGGAGCGTTCTCGTGCAGGCAATGGCGGTAATTTTTGAAGCGCCGCATCGCCTCGCCCTGCGTTCCTTGACGCTGAATGCGCCCGAGTCCGGCGACGTCGTCGTCGAGATCGTCTGGAGCGGAATCAGCACCGGCACCGAAAAGCTATTGTTCACCGGCAAGATGCCGAACTTCCCCGGATTGGGTTATCCCTTGGTCCCCGGTTACGAATCGGTGGGCCGGATCATCGACTCGGGCGCCGAATGCAAAGGCCGGATCGGCGAGTGGGTGTTCGTTCCCGGCGCCAACTGCTTTGCCGATGCGCGCGGTCTGTTCGGCGGATCTGCCCGGAGACTCGTGGTGCCCTCGGCCCGCGCGCTTCCCATCGATGAAAGCTGGGGATCGGACGGCGTTCTGTTCGCTCTGGCCGCCACCGCGCTGCATGCCATGGCGGGCGGCGATGCTCCCGACCTGATCGTCGGCCACGGCATTCTGGGTCGCCTGCTGGCCCGTCTCACCATCGCCAGCGGTGCGCCTGCACCGACTGTGTGGGAAATCGATGCATCGCGCAGTGCCGGCGATCATGGCTATGCCGTGATCCACCCGGATAGCGACGAGCGCCGCGATTATCGCAGCATCTGCGATGTCAGCGGCGACAGCACCCTTCTCGATACGCTGATCGGTCGGCTCGGCAAGGGCGGCGAAGTGACCCTCGCCGGTTTCTACCAGCAGCCGCTCAGCTTTACCTTTCCCCCCGCATTCATGCGCGAAGCTCGTATTCGCGTTGCAGCGGAATGGGGACCGGACGACCTGGTCGCGATCCGCGCGATGGTCTCTTCAGGGGCACTCAGCCTCACCGGGCTGGTCAGCCATGTTCAGCCGGTTGCCGATGCGCCCAGCGCATACCCGACCGCATTCACTGACCCGGCCTGCCTCAAGATGATACTCGATTGGAGCGCTTGCGCATGACGATGTTGGAAAATTCAGGTCCCGATACGGCCGCTCTTCGCGAAGAAGCGTCGCACGAGCCCGATCCCGTCGCCACGGGGCCCGTGACCAAGGAAACGCAGATCATCGCGATCTATGGCAAGGGCGGCTCGGGCAAGAGCTTCGCGCTCTCCAACCTCAGCTACATGATGGCACAGCAGGGCAAGCGCGTGCTGCTGATCGGGTGCGATCCCAAGTCCGATACCACCAGCCTGCTGTTTGGCGGCAAGGCCTGCCCGACGATCATCGAAACCAGCTCGCGCAAGAAGCTTGCCGGTGAAGAAGTGCGCATCGAGGATGTCTGCTTCCAGCGCGACGGTGTGTTCGCGATGGAACTGGGCGGCCCCGAAGTGGGACGCGGCTGCGGCGGACGCGGCATCATCCACGGCTTCGAACTGCTCGAAAAGCTGGGCTTCCATGACTGGGGCTTCGATTTCGTGCTGCTCGACTTCCTCGGCGACGTGGTCTGCGGCGGCTTCGGCCTGCCGATCGCCCGCGACATGTGCCAGAAGGTCATCGTCGTAGCCTCGAACGATCTGCAATCGCTCTATGTCGCCAACAACGTCTGCAAGGCGGTCGACTATTTCGGCAAGATGGGTGGCAATGTCGGCGTTGCAGGCATTCTGATCAACAAGGACGATGGCACCGGCGAAGCGCAGGCGTTTGCAGAGGAAGTCGGCATTCCGGTGCTCGCCTCGATCCCTGCCAACGACGATATCCGTCGCAAGTCGGCGAATTACCAGATCATCGGACGCCCCGACACCGAATGGGCCTCGCTGTTTGAAGAGCTCGCGATCAATGTCGCCGAAGCGCAGCCGACGCCTCCGCGTCCGCTGACCCAGGATGGCCTGCTCGCCCTGTTCAAGCCCGAGGACACCGGCGGCAACGTCGAGCTCGTCCCCGCCAGCCAGGCCGACATGCGCGGCGGCACTTACGAACAGAAGCCTTCGCTCGAAGTGGTTTATGATACCGTATGAATGACCTCCCCGCCTCTTCCGCCTCACGCACACCCGACCGGATCGACCTTGTGGCCGCGCCTGTCGAAGGGGGGTGCTCGTCAAAGGACACCATGCGCGCAGCGGCCGAAGAGGCTGGCAAGGGCGAGATCCTGGCGCGCTATGCCGCCGATTATCCCAAGGGCCCGCACGATCAGCCGCAAAGCATGTGCCCCGCATTCGGATCGCTCCGTGTCGGCCTGCGCATGCGCCGCACCGCAACGATCCTCTCGGGATCAGCCTGCTGCGTCTATGGCCTGACCTTCACCTCGCATTTCTACGGCGCGCGCCGTTCGGTCGGTTACGTGCCGTTCAGCTCGGAGACGCTGGTCACCGGAAAATTGTACGAAGACATCCGCGATGCGGTGCATCTGATGGCCGATCCGGCGCTTTATGACACTATCGTGGTTACCAACCTGTGTGTTCCCACCGCGTCGGGTGTCCCGCTGCAGGGTTTGCCCAAGGCAATCAACGGCGTGCGGATCATCGGCATCGATGTTCCAGGGTTCGGCGTGCCGACGCATGCCGAAGCCAAAGACGTGCTGGCAGGCGCGATGCTGGCTTATGCCCGCAAGGAAGCCTCGCAGGGGCCCGTGGCGGCTCCCAGCCATCGCCCCGATCGCCCGACGATCACGCTGCTGGGCGAAATGTTCCCCGCCGATCCGGTCGGCATCGGCCAGCTGCTTGAGCCCTTGGGCCTGGCTGCAGGGCCGGTCGTCCCCACCCGCGAATGGCGCGAGCTTTATAGCGCGCTCGATTGCGCCGCAGTCGCCGCGATCCATCCGTTCTATACCGCCAGCGTGCGTGAGTTCGAAGGCGCTGGTCGTCCGGTAGTCGGTTCGGCGCCTGTGGGCGTTGATGGCACCGCTGCCTGGCTCGATGCGATCGGTGCCACCTGCGGCATCGCGCAGTCGGCGGTCGATGCCGCCAAGGACAAGTTCCTGCCCGCGATCCGCGCAGCGCTCGCCGCAAACCCGATCAAGGGCCGGATCACCGTTTCGGGCTATGAAGGCTCCGAGCTGCTGGTCGCCCGGTTGCTGATCGAAAGCGGCGCGGATGTGCCTTATGTCGGCACCGCCTGCCCCAAGACCCGCTGGTCCGAACCCGACCGCGCCTGGCTCGAGGCCAAGGGTGTCCGCATCCAGTACCGCGCCAGCCTGGAGCAGGACATCGCCGCGGTCGAAGAATTCCGCCCGGACCTGGCGATCGGCACCACGCCTGTGGTCCAGCACGCCAAGAGCGAAGCGATCCCGGCTTTGTATTTCACCAACCTCATTTCGGCACGGCCACTGATGGGTCCGGCAGGCGCAGGTTCGCTGGCTCTGGTGATCAACGCCGCGCTCGCCAACCAGGACCGGTTCAACCGGATGCAGAGCTTCTTCGACGGTGTCGGCACCAACGAGACCGCCGGAATCTGGCGCGATACGCCGGTCGACCGGCCCGAGTTCAAGAAGAAGTACGCTGCACGCATCAAGGGACTCAACAAGTCCGAAGAGGCGGTGGGCACATGACCCTTATTATCGATCATGATAGGGCTGGCGGCTATTGGGGCGCGGTCTACGCGTTCACCGCGATCAAGGGCCTGCAGGTCATCATCGACGGTCCTGTGGGTTGCGAAAACCTGCCGGTGACCTCGGTGCTGCATTACACCGATGCGCTGCCGCCGCACGAACTCCCCATCGCCGTGACCGGCCTGGGCGAGGAAGAGCTTGGCAAGACCGGCACCGAAGCTGCGATGCGCCGCGCCTGGCAGACGCTGGATCCCGATCTGCCCGCCGTGGTGGTCACCGGATCGATCTCAGAGATGATCGGTGGCGGGGTGACCCCCAATGGCACCAACATCCGCCGGTTCCTGCCGCGTACCATCGATGAAGATCAGTGGCAGGCCGCCGATCGCGCGCTGACCTGGCTGTGGACCGAGTTCGGCCCCAAGAAGGTCAAGCCGCTCGCCCCCCGCAAGGAAGGCGTGAAGCCCAAGGTCAATATCCTCGGCCCGATCTATGGCACGTTCAACATGCCCAGCGATCTGGCCGAGATCCAGCGGTTGGTCGAGGGCATCGGCTGCGAGCTCAACATGGTGTTCCCATTGGGCAGCCATCTGGCCGATGTGAAGAAGCTGGCCGACGCAGAGGTCAACATCTGCATGTACCGCGAGTTCGGCCGCAATCTGTGCGAAACGCTCGAGCGGCCGTATCTGCAGGCGCCGATCGGGCTGGAATCGACGACCTTGTTCCTGCGCAAGCTGGGCGAGCTCACCGGCCTCAACCCCGAGCCGTTCATCGACCGCGAAAAGCACACCACGATCAAGCCGTTGTGGGACCTGTGGCGCTCGGTGACCCAGGATTTCTTCGGCACGGCCAGCTTCGGCATCCATGCCAACGAAACCTATGCGCGCGGGATCCGCAATTTCCTCGAGCACGACATGGGGCTGCCGTGCAACTTCGCCTTCAGCCGCACCGCCGGGGTCAAGCCCGACAACGAGGCGGTGCGTGAGGCGATCCGCACCAACCCGCCTTTGGTCATGTTCGGCAGCTATAACGAGCGGATGTATATGGCCGAGTGCGGTGCGCGCGGCATGTACATTCCCGCCAGCTTCCCCGGGGCGGTCATCCGCCGCCACACGGGAACGCCGGTGATGGGCTATTCCGGGGCGACTTGGCTGGTTCAGGAAGTGTGCAATGCGCTGTTTGATGCGCTGTTCCACATCCTGCCCTTGTCGACCCAGATGGATGCAGTTGCGGCTACTCCGGCCAGAATCGAGCGGGAACTCGATTGGACGCCGGAAGCCAAAGCGCGGCTTGACCAACTGGTCGACGCGCAACCTGTCTTGGTGCGGATTTCTGCTGCCAAGAACCTGCGCGACGCGGCCGAAAGGGCTGCGCGGCGCGCAAACGAGAATTCGGTAACCGAAGTGCGGCTGGTGGAGGAAGCCGTCGCACAGAATATGGGGCAGCCTGCGTAAGCGGCTGGTCCAGTCATCGGCCTTGGGACGGGGCCTCCACCATCCGCGCAGGGATTTCTCTGTCGGATAATCGCCTGGAAGGCGTCGCTTTGGCGTACTTCCACATTTGAAGGAGAATATCTCATGGCAGATGAAGGGATGGGTCCTGCGACCTACCTGACGGAAAGCGAAGCAAAGGAGTTTCATAAACTCTTCGTTGCAAGCTTTGCCTTTTTTACGATCATCGCGATCATCGCGCATGTGCTGGTTTGGCAGTGGCGCCCATGGTTCCCGGGTACTCCGGGCTATGAAGCGACATCCAGTCTCGATCCCGTGACTGACGTCCAGCTCAGCTAATTCAAGGATATTTATCATGCATAGAATGTGGCAAACATTCGACGGCAACAAGGTTCTGACTGCACTTGCAGTTTTCCTGTTCGTCCTCGCACTTCTGATCCATTTCATCCTGTTGAGCACCAATCGCTACAACTGGCTGGAAGCCCCCAACCCTACGGCTGCTCCGGCAGCGGTGGCCGCGGCATCGGCGATCACACCCTGAAACAGGGAAAAAGCCAGTGTGTCGTCTGACCAGGCGATAAGGGCGGACCGGCAGGAGTTTTCCATCTGGTCCGCCCCTGGCACTGGTGATGTGGCAGTGATTAGAATTTGAGACCCCGGTTAAACGGGGAAAACTATCCGGTTCGTTGCGCCCATGCCGCAACGGATAACGAAGGAGTCTGGCAATGGCGCTCTTGAGCTTCGAGAGAAAATATCGTGTCAGAGGCGGAACATTGGTCGGCGGGGATCTGTTCGATTTCTGGGTCGGGCCATTTTATGTCGGCTTCTTCGGGATCACGACGCTGTTCTTTTCCGCCCTTGGCACCGCGCTCATCTTTTATGGTGCATCCCAGGGCGGCACCTGGAACCCGTGGCTGATCAACATCGCTCCGCCTGACCTCAGTTATGGTCTGGGCCTCGCGCCACTGAAAGCTGGCGGTCTGTGGCAGATCATCACGGTCTGCGCGATCGGCGCCTTTGTCAGCTGGGCGCTGCGCGAGGTGGAAATCTGCCGAAAGCTGGGCATGGGCTATCATGTGCCCTTCGCCTTTGCGGTCGCAATTTTTGCCTATGTAACTCTGGTGGTGTTCCGCCCGATGCTGCTGGGTGCCTGGGGACATGGTTTCCCTTATGGCATTTTCAGCCATCTCGACTGGGTGTCGAACGTCGGCTACCAATATCTGCACTTCCACTACAACCCGGCCCATATGCTGGCCGTGTCGTTCTTCTTCACCACGACCCTCGCTCTGTCGATGCATGGCGCGCTGGTTCTCTCGGCGGTCAATCCGGCCAAGGGTGAAGACGTGAAATCGCCCGAATATGAAGACACCTTCTTCCGCGACCTGATCGGCTACTCGGTCGGCACGCTCGGTATCCACCGGGTTGGCCTGCTGCTGGCGCTGAATGCAGGCTTCTGGAGCGCAGTGTGCATCATCATATCCGGCCCGTTCTGGACCCGCGGCTGGCCGGAATGGTGGACCTGGTGGCTCAACCTGCCGATCTGGATGTGAGAGGGATAAATCACCATGCCTAGTTATCAAAACATCTTCACCCAGGTCCAATTGCGCGGGCATCCCGAAATGGGTATGCCGCACAAGGACGGCAGCGATCCTCGCATCAACGCAACGACATTCAGCTACTGGATGGGCAAGATCGGCCAGGCTCAGATCGGCCCGGTCTATTTGGGCAAGCTGGGGCTAGCATCGCTCTTGTTCGGCACGCTGGCGTTCGTGATCATCGGGCTCAACATGCTGGCCTCGGTTAACTGGAACCCCAACGTGTTCCTCAAGGAGTTCTTCTGGCTCGCGCTCGAACCTCCTGGCCCGGAATGGGGCTTCTCGCCGATGGTGCCGCTGGCCGAGGGTGGCTGGTGGATCATCACCGGCTTCTTCCTCACCACTTCGATCTTGCTTTGGTGGCTGCGCACTTACCGCCGCGCCAAGGCGCTGGGCATGGGCACGCACGTTGCCTGGGCTTTCGCCAGTGCCATCTGGTTGTACCTCGTGCTGGGCTTCATCCGCCCGGGACTGCTGGGCAGCTGGTCGGAAGCCGTACCCTTCGGTATCTTCCCGCACCTTGATTGGACCGCAGCCTTCTCGATCCGTTACGGCAACCTGTTCTACAATCCCTTCCATGCTCTCTCGATCGCCTTTTTGTATGGCTCCGTCTTGCTTTTCGCGATGCACGGCGCCACTATTCTGGCTGTGGGTCGCTATGGTGGCGAGCGTGAGATCGAACAGATCTACGATCGTGGTACTGCCAGCGAACGTGCCGGACTGTTCTGGCGCTGGACCATGGGCTTCAACGCCACCATGGAATCGATCCATCGTTGGGCCTGGTGGTTTGCAGTGTTGACCACACTTACCGGCGGTATCGGCATTCTGTTGACCGGCACGGTTGTCGATAACTGGTATCTGTGGGCTCAGGAGCACAACTTTGCCCCTGCCTATCCCGATACCGGTGTTATCGATCCCAGCACGACGCTCATAGCACCGAGCGAGGTTGTGATCGATCCAAACCAGATGGTTGAGGACCCAAGCGTACAGCCGATGGTCCCCACCCAGACGCAAGGGAGCTGACAGCCATGCTTAGTCTTTCGAAACTCACTGCCATGGGGGCGCTGGCTTTGGCCGGCCTCGCCCTGGCGGGATGCGAATTCGGCCCCAAGCAATCACAACAGACAGGGTATCGCGGCACCGGCATCGCCCAGATCGTCGACCCGCAGAATGTTGTTGCGCCGGGCGAAGTCCCACCACCCCCCTATGACCTGCCTGCGCCTTCAGGGCCCAAGGCCGGCGAGGTGTATCAGAACGTCAAGGTCCTGGCCAATGTCAGCCAGGAAGAGTTCGACTACACCATGGCTGCGATCACCCAGTGGATCGTGCCAGCCGATGCGCCTGCCGAAGAAGCCGGGTGCAATTACTGCCACAATGCCGAAAATCTGGCCGACGACAGCAAATATACCAAGGTTGTCGCGCGTCGGATGATCCAGATGACGCAGAACATCAACCAGAACTACTCGGATCACGTCAAGCAGACCGGTGTCACTTGCTATACCTGCCACCGGGGTGCAGCCGTTCCGGCCTATGTCTGGACCGACCCAAGGCCGTCTGACGGCCGTCTTATGGGCAACAAGCGCGGCCAGAACACGCCAAGCAGCGCGGTGGCTTTTGCTTCGCTCCCGCTAGATACCTATGCCAAGTATATGCGCGGCAATTCGGGTCCGGCTCGGGTGATCTCGAAGACGATCCATCCGACCACCGCCAATCGCCAGACCACCAAGGATGCAGAAGGCAATTACGCGATCATGATGCATCTGTCGCAATCGCTGGGCGTCAACTGCACCTATTGCCACAACAGCCGCTCGTTTGCGCGCTGGGAACAGAGCAGCCCGCAACGCGCGCTGGCCTGGTATGGTCTGCAGATGGTGAAGAACACCAACGAGGAATATATCCACCCGCTGGCAAATGTGTTCCCGGCGAACCGGCTTGGACCGCAGGGTGATCCCTACAAGACCAATTGCGCCACCTGCCACCAGATGCAGCGCAAGCCGCTGGGCGGTGCCCAGATGGCCAAGGACTATCCGGCTCTGTTGACGCTCGCTCCGACCGTCGCCCCGGCTCCCGGCGCAATGCCGGCGAACGGTACAGCAGCAGCGGCAGCGGCACCCGCCGCAGCGGCTGCAGCCGGCAATTGAGCTGACACAATCCCTCCCCCAGCTTGCTGGGGGAGGATTTTTTGATTGATCGCCCATCCCATGCATCTGTTTGAAGCCCTGGTTGTTCTCCACGTCATCGCCGGAGCGACCGGGCTGATTGCGTTCTGGGTTCCCATCGCCGCCCGCAAAGGTGGGCCCGCGCATCGTCGCTGGGGACGGATCGGGACCTATGCCTTTCTTGCGGCGGGGACCTTGGCGATCGGCATGGCGCTGCTCTCGCTCTATGGTCCCGAACAGCGGCTGCCGGTGATCACCGACCGGGTGCTGTTTGCCGGCCTGTTCGGATGGATGATGCTGTATCTGGGCATGCTGACCATCGGGTTTGCGGTCTACGGCCTTGCGGTCGTGCGCCACCGCGCCAACCGTGCGGCCCTGCGCGGCCCGTTGTACCAGGCGATGTTCGCAGCCGTGATCGCCTCGGCCTTGTGGTGTGGATATTTCGGCCTGAGCATCGGCCAGCCCTTGATGGCGGCGGTGGCATTGATCGGCCTGGCGGCTGTCGCCACCCAGCAATTTTATGTCTGGCGCCAGGCGCCACCACCGCGCGCGCATGTTCCCGAACATTTTCGCGCACTGCTCGGCATGGGCATTTCGGCCTATACCGCGTTCCTGTCGGTCGGACTGATCCGGCTGGTGCCCGACCACGTCTTCAACCCGCTGATCTGGGCGATCCCCAGCATCATCGGTGTCAGCCTGATCATCCGCTTCTCGCTCGGCGCGCGGCCAACGCGGCGTCAGCCGCCCCAGCAGCAGGAGGCCTGAATGAGCGAGTGGATCGGCGACAATATCGGCATCATCGAGATGGCATTCACCGGCGCGGTGGTGCTGGGCCTGTGCGCCTGGCAATACTGGCAAGTGCGCGATGCGGGCAAGCCGCCCAAGGACGAATAGGGAGAGGGCTACCCTTCACAAGATCCGCTCAGCCTGAGCCTGTCGAAGGCATCGCTCCGAAGATCGCCATAACATTACATCGTTTTCCGGCGAGCGCCGGAATCTAGGGCGACCACAGCGCAATCCGACTCTTGGACTCCGGCGTTCGCCGGAGAAACCGGCCAGCGGCAGCGGGGCCTTCGATGAACTCAGGTTGAGCGGAGGTGAGCGCGAAGTGTGCGAACGCTCAACGCTCCCGCTTCTTCGTCGGCGCGTTGAAATCCGCAGGCTTGCCCGCCACCCAGCTGAGGAACTTGGCGACCTCCGGATGGCTGCGCAACGCCTCGACATTCTCGCCGATGCGCCCGAGTTTGCTGTTGGTGAAGTGTGCGTGAATGGTCCGGTGGCAGATCGGGTGGACCGGCTCGCGGGCCTTGCCGCCTTTGGCCTTGGGCACGGGGTGGTGGTATTCCACCACCTCGCCCAGATCGCGACCACACAGCCAGCACGGGACGGGCGGGGCTACAGCCGCCTCATCTTCTTCGTCTTCCCAGGCGCGGCGTTTTGCCATCAGATCATCAATCCGCCGTCGGGCCGTTGCCGGGGCCGAGCAGGTCGATCACCGCGCTCACCATCGCCTCGGTCGCCAGCGTGATCGATTCGCGCGGGGCAACCTTGAAGAACGGCGAGTGATGCGCAGGGACAGGCGGCCCGCCCGTCTTGGCTGCGTCGATATCTGCCTGCGGGGTTCCGCCGACGTTGAAATACAGCCCCGGCACATCGGTGTTGGGCGCGACGAAATAGGCAAAGTCCTCCGCGCCCATGCCGGTCTGCGGCTCGTTGGTCAGCAGCGCCTCGGTGCCGAAACGTTTGGCGAAGGTCTTGGTGATCCGCTCGGTCAGCGGCTTGTCGTTGACCGTCACCGGGGTCGATTCAAAGCCGACCTTGACCTGCGGCAATTTGTCCTCGGGGAGGCCGTTCATCCGCCCGACGTTTTCAGCAATCCGCTTGATGCCATCGAGAAGCTTCTTGCGCACCGCATTGTCGTTCGATCGTACGGTGAGCTGCAGTTCGGCCTTGTCCGAGATGATGTTGTGCTTGAAGCCCGAATGGAACGACCCGACCGTGACCACACCGGCTTCGAGCGGCGAGATTTCGCGCGAAATCAGCGTCTGCAGCGCAACGACGATCTCGGCGCCGATCAGGATCGGGTCCTTGCCCATATGCGGATAGGCGCCATGCGTGCCGACGCCGAACACGGTGATATCGACCGAGTCCGACGATGATGAGGTCAGGCCAGGCTGGATCTCGATCTTGCCGGTCGGCGTGCCTGCCGATACGTGGAAGGCGAGTGCGTAATCGGGCTTGGGAAAGCGGGTATACAGGCCCTCCTTGAGCATCTTTGCCGCGCCGCCAATGCGTTCTTCGGCAGGCTGGACGACGAACACGATCGTCCCTTTCCACTGGTCCTTCATCGCCGCCAGCCGACGCGCGGTGCCGACCATCGACGTGATGTGGGTGTCATGCCCGCAGGCGTGCATCACCGGCTTTTCGGTGCCGTCGATATCGATCTGGCGGACCTTGGACATATAGGGCAGCCCGCTGTCCTCGGCCAGCGGCAGGCCGTCCATGTCGGCGCGCACCATGATCACCGGCCCATCGCCGTTCTTCATGATGCCGACCACGCCGGTGACGCCGACACCTTCGGTCACCACCGCGCCCGTCGCCCGCAGTTCGGCCGCCATAATCTTGGCGGTGCGGGTTTCCTTGAACGACAGTTCGGGGTTTGCATGGAAATCGAGAAACAGTTTTTCGAGCTTGGTATCGTAATCCTTCGCGACCGCGCTGCCCAACGTATCTTGCGCAGATGCAGGCACCACCAGCACCAGCGCGATTGCGCTGCCGATCAAGCCCCAAGCTTTTGCCCTGTTCATCATGATTGTCCCCGTTTCGATGTCGTTTTCCGGCGAAACCCGGAATCCAGAGGCGATGTTGCGCGCTCCCGCTCCTGGACCGCGGCTTTCGCCGGAGAACGATGGTCAAGGGGCAGCACGTCAGTCCGCCGGACCCATCTTGAACGCGCAAAGCTTGTTGCCGTCAAGGTCACGGAAATAAGCGGCATAAAAAGCCTGCTCGCCATCGGGGCCGCGCAAGCCGGGTTCGCCTTCGCAGCTGCCGCCCAATTCCAGCGCCTTGGCGTGAAGCATATCGACCTTGGCACGCGTATCGATAACCAGCGCGACCATCATGCCATTGCCCACCGTGGCCGCTTCGCCGTTATAGGGTTCGATCACCGCGATGCCCGGGGTGCCCCAGGCCATGCCATACAGGGTAAAGTGGTTTTCCTCCATCCGCATCAGTTCGCTGCCACCCAGCGCGCCGATCAACGCAGCATAAAACCCGCGCGCCTTGGTGATATCATTGGTGCCAACGGTCACATAACCGATCATCGTTCGTCTCCTGCTTGCTGCCCGTTGATTCGGGTTGCGGATTGCAACCTATCATGGGCATGCGTCAAGACAATGACCAACCGGGTAACCCTCGGCGATCCCGGTACTGATCCGGACCACGCCTCCGCCGCTAGCCCGGTCGACCCACAGTCCGGCGCGCAGGCCATAGGCCTCGCCGGGGTGGCCGATCCACACCCGGCCGTCGGCTTCTTCAATCCGCTGGACGCCGAGGCCAAACGCGGTGAAGTATCCCTTGTCATCATCGCCGTTGCTGCCGTCGAAGCGCCATTGCGGCCGGATCAGCTCGGCAAAGGATTCGGGTGTCAGTAGCCCGTCGCCGCCATTGAGCAGCATCTGCCCCAGCCGCGCCAGACCGCCTGCCGAAATCCGCAGGCCGCCCTGTGGTGAAAAGGCCGATCCGTTCTGGCCGGGCAGATAGGCATCCAGATCGCACCGGCCATCGCTGGTCGTGAGATAGGCGCATTGGTCGGGCTCGGTGACCCAGTCGTCGCGCGCGACGCTGCCATCGGGGCGGTAGAGCGTGATCGCGTCCTTTGCCGCACCGGTCTTGCAGCCCGACCAGTTGTAGCAGGCGGGGATCGCCAGCGGGTCGAACACCTCCTCGGTCATGATCCGGTCGAACCGGCGTCCGGTCGCGGCCTCCATCACGGCGGCGACCACCGGGTAATTGACATTGGCATAGCGGAAGAACGCGCCGGGGGCGTGCGCCGAGTCCCAGGCTTCGGGATCCGCAGTCAGATCCGCCAGCCTCGCGTCGAGCGGGATGAAATACCCCGCATCGTCCCTCAGCCCCGACTGGTGCGACAGCAGCATGCGCAGCGTGATCTTCTGCGTCGGGAAGCGGGGGTGGACCAGCCGCCAGCCGAGATACAGCGAGACGTCGCGATCGAGATCGAGCGCCTGCTTATCGACCAGCCGCATCACCGCGACGCCCACCGCCAGCTTGGAGATCGAAGCGACCCGCACCAGATCGTCCAGCGTCGCATCGCGCAGCGAGGGGCGGTGGGCAAGGCCGGAGACCTTCGACCGGCCCAGCTGGTCAGAGGTGAAGGTCAGCTCGATGCGGACGTTGTCATCGGTCTGGGCTGTGGCGGGTACGGCCGTCGAAATGCCAGCAAGCAGCGCTACGCATGCCCACCCCGTTTTCCGGCGAAAGCCGGAACCCAGGGCGTTTGCAGCATGACCTCGCCCTGGACTCCGGCTTCCGCCGGAAAACGAGGACACGCAATTACGCACGCAAAACTGCATTATCGACCGCAATCAGCCCTTGCATTCCCCGATCCGCTTAGCGCTGTTCTTCGCGGAGATCGTCATCGATCCGCTCTGAGGCGAGGCCATGACCATATTCATCTGCATGTCATAGCTGGTAGCGGTGTAGCTGCCGGTCAGCTTGATGTCGCCCTGCTGGCCTGCTTCCTTGCCCTTGCAGGCGATGTCGGCATCGATCTTGCCGCCGGACAGGTCGAACTTCTTGTAGCTGCATTCGTCGTTTTCGGCACCAGCGAGGAAATCCGCGCCCGGCTTTTCGGCCTCTTCCTTGGTCAGGCAGTTCTTGGTGGTCTGCACCTGGCCGACCATCTGCTTGACGATCGCGCCGGTCATGCCCTTGGCCTCGGGGGGCAGCTTGCTGTCGTCGAACTTGACGTCGACGATCTCGACCTTGTTTTCCCATTCGCCTGGGCTGAACTTGATCGACGCGGCTTCGGCGGCGACTTCGTCCTTGCTGATCTTGCCGTCGCCATCCTTGTCAGCGCCGCCGCCGCTGCAGGCGGCCAGCACCATCAGGGGGAGCGCCAGGATCGATACAGTCCGCAACACCTTCATCATCTCATCTCCAGCAACCGGTTCATCAATGCGCGACCGCATGTCCTGCCAACGATCCTTAAAGAGGCGCCCGAGCGATTGCAATTGCTCCCCACGCTGCGCATATCTTGCGGCATGGCAGAACTGGTAATCCGACGTGGGCTGGAAGAGCCGCAAACCGATGGCACCTTCGTGCCGCACAAGCCGCAGCGGCCCGAAAAGGCCGAGGGCGGGCGCGCGTTCAAGCTGGTCAGCGAATACACCCCCTCGGGCGACCAGCCGACCGCGATCAAGGAGCTGGTCGAAGGCATCCGCGCCCACGATCAGGATCAGGTGCTGCTCGGCGTCACCGGTTCCGGTAAAACTTTTACCATGGCCAAGATCATCGAGGCGACGCAGCGCCCGGCGCTGGTGCTTGCGCCCAACAAGATCCTCGCCGCGCAGCTTTATGGCGAGTTCAAGAGCTTCTTCCCCGAGAACGCTGTCGAGTATTTCGTAAGCTACTACGATTACTACCAGCCCGAGGCCTATGTGCCGCGCTCTGACACCTATATCGAGAAGGAAAGCTCAGTAAACGAGGCGATCGACCGGATGCGCCACTCGGCCACCCGCTCGCTGCTCGAGCGCGACGACGTGATCATCGTGGCGTCGGTATCGTGCATCTACGGCATCGGCTCGGTCGAGACCTATTCGGCGATGATCTTCGACATCAAGCAGGGCGAAAGCGTCGACCAGCGCGAACTGATCCGCAAGCTCGTCGCGCTGCAGTACAAGCGCAATGATGCGAGCTTTACCCGCGGGAACTTCCGCGTCCGCGGCGATACGCTCGAGCTTTTCCCGTCGCACTATGAGGACGTCGCCTGGCGCATCTCGTTCTTCGGCGACGAGGTCGAATCCGTCGTCGAATTCGATCCGCTCACCGGCAGGCCGGGCGATAAGCTAGAACGGGTGCGGGTCTATGCCAACTCGCACTATGTTACCCCCGGGCCGACGATGCAGCAGGCGGCTGCTGCCATCCGCTTCGAGCTGACCGAACGATTGAAGGAGCTCGAGATCGAAGGGCGGTTGCTCGAAGCGCAAAGGCTCGAGCAGCGCACCAATTTCGACCTCGAGATGATCGCCGCGACCGGCAGCTGCGCGGGGATCGAGAACTATTCGCGCTTTCTGACGGGTCGCCTGCCGGGCGAGCCGCCGCCGACCCTGTTCGAATATCTGCCCGAAAATTCGCTGCTGTTTCTCGACGAAAGCCACCAGACCGTGCCACAGATCGGTGCGATGGCACGCGGCGATCACCGCCGTAAACTCACATTGGCCGAATACGGTTTTCGTCTGCCGAGCTGCATCGACAACCGCCCGTTGCGCTTCAACGAATGGGACGCGATGCGCCCGCAGACTGTCAGCGTCTCGGCAACGCCGGGCAACTGGGAGATGGAGCAGACCGGCGGCGTGTTCACCGAACAGGTCATCCGCCCCACCGGGCTGATCGACCCGCCGGTCGAGATCAAGCCGGTCGAGGAGCAGGTCGATGACCTGATCAACGAGTGCAAGAAGGTCGCGGCGCAAGGCTACCGCACGCTGGTCACCACGCTGACCAAGCGGATGGCCGAGGATCTGACCGAATATATGCACGAGGCTGGGATCCGGGTGCGATACATGCACTCGGACGTCGAAACCTTGGAGCGCATCGAACTGATCCGCGATTTGCGGCTGGGCGTCTATGACGTCCTGATAGGGATCAATCTGCTGCGCGAAGGGCTCGACATTCCCGAATGCGGGCTGGTCGCGATCCTCGACGCGGACAAGGAAGGCTTCCTGCGCTCGGAAACTTCGCTGATCCAGACCATCGGGCGCGCCGCGCGCAACGTCGAGGGCCGCGTGATCCTGTATGCCGACCGGATCACGGGCAGCATGGAGCGCGCGCTCAACGAGACCGACCGCAGGCGTGAAAAGCAGGTCGCCTACAACACCGAGCACGGCATCACGCCCACAACGATCAAGCGCAACATCGGCGACATCATTGCGCATGTCGCCAGCAAGGACAGCGTGCTGGTCGACACCGGCTATGCCGAGCGTCCGCACATGGTCGGCCACAATCTGCGCGGCTATATCGAAGACCTCGAAAAGAAGATGCGCGCGGCTGCCGCCGACCTCGAGTTCGAGGAAGCCGGAAGGTTGCGTGACGAAATCCGCAAGCTCGAAGCCGAGGAACTCGGGTTGCCGCATGAACAGCGGGTGGCGTCGCCCAAGGGCAGGGCGACCGAAGGCAAACCGGGCACGCGCAAGATGCGGTATGGAAAGACGCAACGGAAGTTTTGAATCAAGTGCGATGTTGTCTTCTTTTGGGGATAAGTTTTTTGCACGAAAGACCTTTAAGCGTTTATTAGACCTGTTGGGTTCATTCCAACGAGGTCTTCATGGTCAAGCCAGCCAAACTGTACCAGCAACTTCTGGCCTCGCGCGCAGGGGCAATCTCGTTTCGCGATTTCGTCCGATTGCTCGAAGCGTTTGGCTTCGTCCACGACCGAACCGTTGGCAGTCACCGCCAGTATGTGCATCCCAAGGTGCCGCGGTCGCTCCCCGTTCAGCCGGTCGGCAAGGATGCCAAGAAATATCAGGTCC
Organism: Blastomonas aquatica; assembly: GCF_014639875.1. Classification (GTDB taxonomy): domain Bacteria; phylum Pseudomonadota; class Alphaproteobacteria; order Sphingomonadales; family Sphingomonadaceae; genus Blastomonas; species Blastomonas aquatica. Next base: position 93,101 of record NZ_BMGD01000007.1, read on the forward strand.
GCGAGTTGCTTGATATCGTGGAGGCTTATGGCTTACATATCGAGGAATGAGCGAGCCCCGGTATCATATCAATCTGTTCTGGTCGTCCGAGGACGATTGCTGGATCGCCGACGTGCCGGACCTCAAGCCGTGTTCCGCCCATGGCGATACCCGCGAAGAAGCGGTCCGGAATATTCAGGATGCGATCGAGGGGTGGTTAGCCGTTGCTCAGGATCGAGGTTTTCCGATTCCCGAACCCAAGTATCGCCCGGCCATTTACGCAGTTCGCGCAGCTTGAGAGGCGGGATTATAATCGGTTGAAGGTCAGGCTTCGGCGCCAAAAAAGCCCAATGGCTTGGCAAAGCAAATTTCCGCATAAGATTGGCTTTACTAGGAAGCCAACATGATACGTTCATTTGCCTATGCGGAAACGGAGATGGTCTGGCAACGCAAGCCTAGCCGAAAACTGCCGCCCGATATTCAGCCAACGGCACTACGCAAGCTGCTGCAACTCGACTCTATCGAGCAACTTCAAGACCTGAGGGTGCCACGCGGCAACTGGTTTGAGCAGTTGAAAGGTTATCAACCGTTGCGATATAGTGTGCGGATCAACGACCAGTGGCGATTGACGTTCAACTGGTCCGACGGAGGCGCGCACGATGTCCGGATCGAGGACTATCACAGAGGATGACAAGCGGCTGGACAATGTCCATGTCGGCGACATCCTGCGTGAAGATTTTCTGATCGGGACCGAAATTCCGGTTGAAGATGTTGCGGCTGGTTCCGGTATTGACGCCCACGAGATCATCGCGATCATGGAGCGCCGGAAGGATGTGGATGCGCGTATCGATCTGCGGCTTGCCCGGTATTTCGGAATGTCGGACGGATTTTTCCTGAGGCTTCAAAACCACTGGGATATGGAGGAAGTCCTTCGTAGCGAGGGAGCAGAACTCGACCGGATCGTTCAGCGAGCAGCCTGACGGCTCCACAGGGCGCGCTACCCGCTTCAACAGCCTTCTGATCTAGTTTGCCACTCACATATATCAGGAAAATCGGTTTTCTAAATCAGGCTTTATGGGCTTAACCTCCAGTGAACGGCGAATTCGCCGGTTTCTCAGGAGCCATAACCCATGAATCGCACATCTGTTTCCGTCTTTGCCTTGCTCGCCTTCAGTATGTCCGCGCCAGCTGCGCTGGCCAATGCCGAAAGCGCGCCCACCGTCACCGACGCCCCCGCGCGGTCGGCCGCGTTGACCAACCAGGATTGGTGGCCCGAGCGGCTTGATCTGTCCCCGCTGCGCCAGCATGCCGCTGAATCGAACCCGATGGGGGACGACTTTGACTATGCCAAGGAGTTCCAGACCCTCGACGTGGCTGCGGTCAAGAAGGACATCGAGGAACTGATGACCACCTCGCAGGATTGGTGGCCGGCAGACTATGGCCATTATGGTCCATTCTTCATCCGCATGGCGTGGCATAGCGCGGGTACCTATCGCGTCGCCGATGGCCGCGGTGGTGCAGGCGGTGGCCAGCAGCGGTTCGAGCCGCTCAACAGCTGGCCCGACAACGCCAACCTCGATCGCGCGCGCCGTCTGCTGTGGCCAATCAAGCAAAAGTATGGCCGCAAGATCTCGTGGGCCGATCTGATGGTGCTGACCGGCAACGTTGCGCTTGAATCGATGGGCTTCAAGACCTTTGGTTTTGCAGGCGGCCGCACCGATGACTGGGAAGCCGACAAGGTCTATTGGGGCCGCGAGAAGAAGTTCCTCGCTGCCGATCGCTATCATGGCGAGCGCCAGCTCGAAAAGCCGCTGGCCGCGGTCCAGATGGGCCTGATCTACGTCAACCCCGAAGGCCCCAACGGCAAGCCAGACCCGCTGGCCGCCGCTGCTGATATTCGCGAGACGTTCGGCCGCATGGCGATGAACGACGAGGAAACCGTGGCGCTGATCGCCGGCGGTCACACCTTCGGCAAGGCGCATGGCGCGCACAAGCCCGAAGAGTGCATCGGCGTCGACCCCGCAGGCTCGCCGACCGAGCAGCAGGGCATCGGCTGGGTCAACAAGTGCGGCACCGGCAAGGGCGTGGATACTGTCACCAGCGGGCTTGAAGGCGCATGGTCGGTCAACCCGATCGCCTGGACCAGCCAGTATTTCGACAATCTGTATTCCTTCGACTGGGTGCAGACCCGCAGCCCGGCCGGCGCAATTCAGTGGATTCCCAGCGACAAGAACGCCGCCAACATGGTCCCCGATGCGCATGACAAGACCAAGCGTCACGCGCCGATCATGTTCACCACCGATCTTTCAATGAAGATGGACCCGGAATACGGCAAGGTTTCCGAACGCTTCCACAAGGATCCCGATGCGTTTGCCGATGCCTTTGCCCGCGCGTGGTTCAAGCTGACCCACCGCGACATGGGTCCGCGGACCCGCTATCTGGGGGCCGATGCGCCCAAGGTCGATCTGATCTGGCAGGATCCGGTGCCTGCTGTGACACACAAGCTGGTCGATGCGAACGATGTCGCATCGCTCAAGTCGCAGGTGCTCGCCAGCGGCCTGACCGGGCCCGAACTGATCCGCACGGCATGGGCGGCTGCTGCCAGCTATCGCGATACCGACATGCGCGGTGGCACCAATGGCGGCCGCGTGCGTCTGGCTCCGCAAAAGGACTGGGCGGTGAACAATCCGGCGGAAATCACCAAGGTGGTGAGCAGGCTGGAAACCGTGCAGGCATCGTTCAACAAGGCACAGAAGGGCGGCAAGCAGATCTCGCTCGCCGATCTGATCGTGCTGGCAGGCTCGGCTGCGATCGAGCAGGCCGCAGCATCGGCCGGAAACCGCATCACCGTGCCGTTCACCCCGGGACGCGGCGATGCCAGCCAGGCGCAGACCGATGTGAGCTCGTTCGCGCAGCTTGAACCCACTGCCGATGGCTTCCGCAACTATTACGATGCGGCAAGTCCGATGGCGCCCGTGGACATGCTGGTGGACCGGGCCAACATGCTCAGCCTCACTGTGCCGGAGATGACCGTACTGGTGGGCGGCCTGCGTGCGCTGGATGCCAACACCGGCGGCGCCAAGCATGGCGTGTTCACCGCGACGCCGGGCCAGCTTAACAACGCGTTCTTCGTCAACCTGCTTGATATGAACAACAAGTGGGCGAAGTCGGCGAGCAATGCAGGGCTGTATGAAGGGCGCGACGTCAAGTCGAACACGTTCAAGTGGACCGCAACTCCGGTCGATCTTATTTTCGGATCGAACTCCGAACTGCGGGCCGTGGCGGAGGTTTATGCTGCGAGCGACGGTGATACCAAGTTCGCGCAGGACTTTGTTGCGGCATGGACCAAGGTGATGAACCTCGGCCTGAACTGAGCCTACAATAACTGACAAACATCGGCGGCGCAGGGTTTCCCTTGCGCCGCCGTTTTTGTGTCCGTGCCCGGTGCGCCAGGCTCCGGAATGTCAGCGCGTCAGAAGATACCCAGGAATTTCTTGCGCTTGGGCTCTGCGTCATCGGCCTTGGCGCTTTTGCCCTTGCCGACATCCTCGCGCGGCTTGCCCTTTGTGGTGCGCTGATCTGCCGCCCGTGCGCCTTGTAACACCGGCCCGCAGGCTGCGGATTGGGCGTCGCCTATATCGACGAACGCCAGCAGCGCCGCCGGAGGCGCGGCGAGTGCCGCCAGCCCCAGGCCGATGCCCGCCCGGCCCAACAGTTCGGGACTGATCACGTTCAACTTGGCTTCCGAGAAATAGCCGCCGATCTGCACGGGTGACTGGGCGGACAACAGGCTGAATTTCTTGCTGTCCGCGCGGAAGGCCATGTCCATCTGCTCGGTATCGAAGCTGAAACCGCCGCGACCCACCATCACGTTCTTGGTCGTGTCGAACAGGATCGGGTCAGCGGCGGCCGCGCCCTTGCGCACGGTGAAAGCGACCAGTCCGCAATTGATCTGGACCGGGTCCTTCAGCTTGTCCTCGAACATCCTCTGCACAAACGTCCCGAAATCGAGTTCGGACAGCTGGACGTTGCGCGTCGAGAATGTGCCCTTGGGAATCACGAAGGCGATGCGGCCTGATGATGTTCCCAGCGAATCGTGCAGCGCATCGCCGGTGCCGGTGAGCTGGATCCGCCCCTTGACCGTGCCATTGGTGCCTGCTTCGGCCACGCCAAAGCCACTGAGCAGCTGCGCCATCGGGGTTGATCCCAGCCGGATGTCATATTTTGTGACCGCCGGACGGCGGCGCCAGTCGATGGCAATCTCGGATGTCACCTTGCCGCGCGCCATGGTCAGATTGAGCGGCGCCAGATTGAGCATTCCATCGTCCAGATCGACGGTCACCGATATATCGCTGATCGGGATCGCTTCCGAACGCAGGCGACCAGCGCGATAGCGGACATCGGCATCAAACACGCGCAATCCTTCGGCGCGCAGACTGGCATTGGGTAGCAACCGTGCCGGAGCTGCGCCGCTTGCTGCCGCTGCAGCCTTGACACCTCGTGTAGCGACGACATCGGGATTGTAACCGATAAAGGGCGAGACATCGATGATGTCGAGCGTCTTGGTCGCAAGGTCGGCATCGATGTGCACCCGCTCCCTGCCCATATCGACCGTGAACTTGCCCGCGATGTCGCTTGCGCCAAATGTGCCGGTCATGTCCGTGAAGCGATAGAACCGCCCCTGTTTCACGAGCTGCGCCTTGAGCTGGTACTTGCGTGTTTGCGGAATGACGACGCCGATGATGGCCATCAACTCGGCGGCGTTGCGCCCGCGCGCCTTGGTGTCCAGCGGAACACCTTCAATGTCGGCCAAGCTGGGCAAAGTGCCTGATATGTCGATGATGTTGTTTGCAGCGCGTGCCTGCATCTCGAGCTTGTTCTGCCCGCGTTGAACGGTAGCATTGGGAGAGAGCAGGGCACCTGTTAGCGTGAACGGGGTCTCTCGCAGTGTGCCATCGCCCGTGAAGCGGACCGCTTCGCCGATCTTCGCGTCGTTCGACACGACGGAAGCAAAATCCAGGTCGGTGAGCAATTGCAGGACGGGATCGCGGTACCGCAATGTCGTATCGCGCAACGAGGCCTGGTCGATGGTGGGAAGCTCAAGCGGCTTGGCATCGCCGCTGCTGTCGAAGGTCCAGGTGTTGGCGGTGCGCTGGGCATTCCACTCCAGATCGACTGCGCTATCGGTCAGACTGAGCCAGTAAAGCCGCCAGTTGCCGAGCAGCAGCGGCAGTGGCGCGATCCGGGTGTCGACCTTGCCTGCGGTGAACAAATAGGGCCGCGTCGCCCATTCGGGGTTCGATACCGTCAAGCCTTCGGCGAGGAACTTGATCTTGAATGGCGCAAAGTAAAGCTGGAAATCGCCCTTTACCGCAACTTCGCGTTCGGTCAGCGAGGATGCGATCGCTTCGACCGGCGCTTTGAGGAACCGGCCCTTGGTGACAAACAGGATCAACCACACCGCAAACAGGGTGCCCAGCACGCCGATGGCGATGTTGCGCGCGATGCGGAGCCTGCGCTTGCGGCGATCAACATCAGGATCGTTCGATGCGGGGAGGTCGATGGGGGGGAGGGTTTCGGGCGCTTCGTGCGAAGTTGGGTTCATAATTGCGCCTAACACGATTGGCTTAGAGCTCTGCTCTTTTTTCCAGGCAGGAAAGGGTCGCGGCTCATGATCTAACACCCCAAACGCCGATTCGTTGCCCACAGGATGGGCACACCATGAAGTTTCGCGCTTACGGGTGCACGCCAAAATCTGCGCGCCAACTCACTCCGCCGCGAGCAGATCCACCGCGCCGCCCAGATCGACAGAGACCAATCGGCTCACCCCCTGTTCGATCATCGTCACCCCGAACAGCCGGTGCATGCGGCTCATCGTTACCGCGTTGTGGGTGACGATGAGGTAGCGGGTGTCGGTGACCACCGCCATGTGGTCGAGCAGGTCGCAGAAGCGGTCGATGTTGGCATCGTCGAGCGGCGCATCGACCTCGTCGAGCACGCAGATCGGCGCGGGGTTGGTGAGGAACAGCCCGAAGATCAGAGCGACCGCAGTCAATGCCTGCTCGCCGCCCGATAGCAGCGTGAGCGAGGACAGGCGCTTGCCGGGGGGCTGCGCCATGATCTCGAGCCCCGCCTCGAGTGGGTCGTCGCTGTCGATCAGCTCCAGATGCGCCTTACCGCCGTTGAACAGCCGCGCGAACAGCTCGCGGAAATGCCCGTCGACCGCCGCGAAAGCTGCGAGCAGACGTTGTCTTCCTTCCCGGTTGAGCGCGCCAATCGAGCCGCGCAGCCGCCCGATCGCCTCGACCAGCTCGTCATGCTCGGAGCGGATCGTCGCCATGTCGGTCTCGAGCGTCGCCAGCTCATCGGCGGCGATCAGGTTGACCGCGCCCAGCCGTTCGCGCGCCTGGGTCAGTCGCTCGTGCTCGGCCGCCTCTGCCTCGGCGGTGGTGATGGATTCGGGATCGAACCCAAAGCGTTCGGGCAGAACCGGGGGCGGGCACTCGAAGCGTTCGCCGCAGCCTTGCGCTAATTCGATACGTCGCTGGTCCTGATGCTCGGCGCGCGCGGTTGCGCCGGCGCGCGTCTCGCGGGCAAGAGCGAGCGCTTCGGATGTGGCAGCGGCGGTGCGTTCGGCTTCGGCCAGCGCCGTCTCGGTTCGGGCTGCATCGGCTTGCGCCGCCGCCTGTGCCGCCTGCGCCTCGTGCGCCGATTGCCCTATCGCGGCGATCTGCCTGCCTAGCGCCTCGGGCTTGTGGGCGATCGCATCGCGTTCGACCGTGAGTTCGCTCGCGCGCAGCTGCATGTCGCGTAGCCGCTGTGCCGCTTCGCCCGAGCGTCCCTGCCAACCCTTGATCTCGGCGCGCACCGTCGCGCGGCGTTCGCGCAGCGCCGCCAGCGCCTGCGCCTGCGCAGCAAGCGCGGCATGGGCGGACCGCAGCGCGTGTTGCGCCATCTGGGTGCGCTCGGCGAGCAGCGTCACCTGTTCGCGCTGGGCCGCGCCATCGGGCAGAGAGACGCGAGCCTGCTGCGCTGCGCTGCGCTCCGCATGGGCGGTTGCCATATCCTGCGACAGGCGCTCGATCCGTTCGTTGATATCGTCCCGGCGTTCGGCATCGCGGGTCAACGCGTGTTCGGCCTGGTCGCGATCGCGCAGCGCCTGGCGTTCGGCAACCTCTGCGGCGTTGAGCGCGGATGTCCCGGACGCAATCCGCGCCTGCACGTCTGCGAGCCGCTGCTGGCTTTCGACCAGCGTTGTCTCGGCCGCATCGAGCCGCGCCTGAAGCGCTGGCCTTGCCGCTTCGAGCTCGATCAGCCGGGTGCGGCGTTCGAGACGCTCGGCCGCGCTTGCGCCGTCGCCTGAAGACACGAAGCCATCCCAGCGTCGCATCCGCCCATCGCGGGTGACCAATCGCATGCCGGGAACCAGCAAATGATCGTCATCGCAATCGGCGACCATGATCAGCGCCAGCCGCGCCGCCAGCGCATCGGGCGCACGGACGTGATCGTTCAGCCAGACGCAGCCTTGGGGCAAAGCTGGACGATCCGTCGGCGTGTCGCCTCCGGTCCAGAAGCGGCCATCGCCCTGTGCTGCGCCGATCACGGCGCTCAGATCATCGCCCAATGCAGCGGCGAGCGCCTTTTCGAAGCCCCTGTCGGCCTGCACATGATCGAGCGCGCGGGTGACGCTGCCCGATCGTTTGGCAAGATCGCGCGCCAATGCCTCGATCTCGCGTGCCATCGCGTTGAGTTCGGCGCGAAGGGTCGCGAGATCGGATTGCGCACTATCGCGTGCCCGGACCAGCGCATCGCGGCCCGATTGCGCTTCGGCTAATATGGCCGCTGCAGCCTCGCGTGCAGCTGTCGTGCGCGCGCACTGCGCCAGCGCTTCATCGCGCAGGCGTTCGAGCGCCGCAGCGTCGCCAAGCCCTGCAAGCTGACCGCGAGTGCGCTCCAGCTCATCGACGGCGCGGCGTTCGCGGGTCTGCGCGGTAGCGAGCGCGGCGTCGGCGACCTTGATATCGGCATCGGTACGCGCGAGGTCGGCGCGTGCTTCGGCCAGCGCAACCTCCGCCTCGCGCGCCGCGCGGTCGGCGCTGTCCTGCGCGTTGATCAGCGCCGGTCCGCGCGCATCTTCGGCAGTGAAGTCTGCGTGCACCCGCGCGTTCTCCGCCTCCAGCCGCTCGAGCGCGGCGGTGGCATCATGCGTCAGCCGGTCCTCGCGCGCGCTGTCTTCGGCTATGCGCGCCTGCTGGCGATCGAGATCGGCGAGACGTTGTGCGGCCGCGGTGCGCTCGGCGTTCAGCGTTGTCAGCTGGTGCGCGAGCGACTGGTTGCTTTCACGCGCCGATTGCAAGGCTGCACGCGCCAGGGCCACAGCCTCGATCGCTGCGCGCTGCTGGTCCTGCGCGCTGGTCTGCGCGTCCTGTGCAGCCGTCACACGCGCTTCAGCCGCAGCGGCGTCCGCACGCGCCAGCTTCGCCTGGTCCGCAGCCGTCCTCCAGCGCGCGAACAGCGCCCGCGCCTCGGCCAGCGCGATCTCGCGGCTCAGCGCGCGATAACGCTCGGCGGCACGTGCCTGCTTGGTCAGCGTCGCGGCGCGCGCCTCCATGTCGCCCAGCACCTGCAGCAGCCGCTCCAGATTGGCCTCGGTCGCGCGCAGTTTCTGCTCGGCGTCCTTGCGGCGGACGTGCAGGCCCGCGATCCCGGCGGCTTCCTCGAGCATTTGGCGGCGTTCGGATGGCCGGGCGGAGATGACTGCTGCGATCCGGCCCTGGCTGACCAGCGCAGGGCTGTGCGCGCCGGTGGCGGCATCGGCAAACAGCAAGGCGATATCCTTGGCGCGGACATCGCGGCCATTGGCGCGATAGGCGCTGCCCGCGCCGCGCTCGATCCGGCGGACGACTTCAAGCTCGCCGTCCTCGACGGAAACCGCTGCCAGCACCGGCTGGCTGACCTCGGTGAGCAGCGAGACTTCGGCGAAATTGCGCGAGGGCCGGGTGGCGGTCCCGGCAAAGATCACGTCTTCCATGCCGCCGCCGCGCATCGACTTGGCCGAGCTTTCGCCCATCACCCAGCGGATCGCCTCGAGCAGATTGGATTTGCCGCAGCCATTGGGCCCGACGATGCCGGTCAGCCCGGGTTCGATCCGCAGTTCGGCAGGTTCGACGAAGCTCTTGAAGCCGCTGAGCTTGAGCCGCTTGAACCGCATTGGGGCGCTGATCAGCGCAGGCGCGGTAGTGGGGAGGTCGCTGACCTGCTCTCCGGATGTTGCCATCTGGCTGTGCGCGTCAGCGATCCCCCCCTTTTGGTCCATTGAGCGGTCAGCGCGCTCCCATCGCCTGGATTTCGGTTTCCAGCGCCGGCCAGCCGGTGAATTCGACCTGGCGACCATTCAGGAAAAAGGTCGGCGTACCCTGGATATTGTCCTCACGCGTCGCCTTGCCGGTGGCATCGGCCAGCGCGCGCGCGGCATCGATATCGGTCAGGCACTGGTTGGACTGATCTCGCGAAATACCGCGCTGGGCGAAGAAATCGGTCAGGCCGGTGCCCTCGGCCAGCGCGACATAACGCTGGTTGTCGGGCAGCGCGAGCACCTGATCAAAGCGCTGCTGGCCCATCGCCTGGGCGTTGGTGAAGATATCCGCCTGGTTGGCGAGCACTTGCTCGGTCAGCGCGAAATAGCTTTCCTGGGGTCCGCAACGGGTCAGCATCGACGCGGTGAGATCGAGCGGTTCGCGCACGAAATTGCGCAGCTCGAAGCTCACGCGGCCGCTGGCGACATATTTGTCGCGGATCGTGGCAAACGCGGTTTCGGCAAAGTCCGCGCAATGGCCGCAGGTGAGCGAGGCATATTCGACCAGCTTGATTGGCGCTTCGGGGTTGCCCAGCACGAAATAGCCGTCCGGTGTCTTGGTGACGGTTTCCGCCCAGTTCTGGCCGGCAGGTGCCGGGATCGCGGCGATCGGTTCGCCCGAGGCGGCGCCCTCGGCGGTGGTATCTGCGCCGCCACCGCACGCTGCAAGCGACAGCAGCAGGGGCAGGGCGATCAGGCTGGCAATACGCTTCATAAAGGCTTGGTCCTTTTTGTTCAAAATCCGCGTCGTTCAAATTCCGCTGAGATCAGATAACCGTGGTGGATCGCGCTCTAGCGGCTGGCCAGCAGCGGTTCCAGACTTTTCCAGTCGTACACGTCGGCGAGCAATTTGCCGCCCAAAGTGAAGCTCGGCGTGCCCTGGACCTTAACGGTGTCAGTGGCGAACTTGGTCATTGCCAGAACCTTGTTCTGTTCGGCCTTGTTGGCGAGGCAGACGTTGATTTGCGCATCGGTGGCGAGCGGCGAATGGCGGCGCAGCTCGTCATAAAGGCCAAGGTCGCTGGCGATGCGCTTGAGCCGGGTGTTGGTGTCACCCTCGTACCACGCAGCTTGGCCTTCTCGGCCCAGGCTGCCCGCCTTGCCCAGCCAGGTCTTCTGGCTGGCGAGCAGACCCTTGTGCCGTCGAAAGAAGCTGCGCGGTTCGCCGCAGCGCGCCAGCAACGCAACCGTCAGATCGACCGGGTCCCGGATGAAATTGCGCACCTCGAGGCTGGTCTTGCCGCTGGCAAGGAACCCAGTGGCGAGCGCGGGGTTCGAATCCTGCTCGAAAGCCGCGCAATGCGGGCAAGTATAGCTCATATACTCGATGATTTTCTGCGGCGCGGCGGTGTTGCCCAGGACATGGCCACCCACCTGCGACTGGGTAACCTTTTCTGTCCAGGCAGGCGTGTCGCTCTGGGCGGTCCCGGCGGCAGGCAACAGCGTGGCGAAGCCTGCCGTCATGGCAAGCGCGGCAAAAGCGATCAGGGGGCGCAGGGGCGCAGTCATCAATGGGCCTCGTCGGATGGTAGGGGTGGCAGCGCAAACAAGCGCACGGGTTTGAGATTGTCGCTTTTCAGCTGAACCGGGGCTGCACGGGCAGGGGCCATGGCGGCGGCTTCGCGTGCTTCCTTCTCGGCCATGCTGCGAGCGAGCGATTCGAGTACGGTCTGCAGCTCGGGATCGCCGATCGGTTTGAGGCCATCGGCAGGCGTGATCGCGATCGGCTTGAGCGACGGCGCGGTGACGGCGCGGGGTTCGGGCCGCAGCGGGCGGGCGAGCGCGCCGTGGCGGTACTTCACCCGTGCCACCGCTTCATAGCCGAAGAAGCGGTTCACCCGGGTGATGATCTCGGGCTCGGCATGCTGCATGAAGATCGCGGTCGCGCTGGTGACCACCAGATGCAGCGTGCCTTCGCCCTTCTTGCCGCGCGGGAATGCGATCGATTCGGGACTGGCCATAGCGGCATAGCGGGGCCCTGCAATCTCGGCCCAGCGGCTGACCAGCGAGCTTTGCACGAAGCCGAAGCGGCGAAAGCTGGTCTCACCGATCGCCGGGATCAGGTCGGCGATGCCGCGCGCCTCGCCGCCCCGCATCTTCGCGGGGCGCGCCGGTGCCTGCGCGGTCTTCTTGCGCGGCTTGACGGCTGCCTTGGTGGCTTGGGGCTTATCGCGTTCCATATCTCCGCCGACCATGGCATAGCCTGGCCATGCCCGTCGAGTGTCGCGAGAAAATTGTGGATGAGCGCGCGCCTTCGCCGATCGCGGCTGCGTTGCTCGATCATTACGATACGCACGCCCGGACGCTTGCCTGGCGGGTCCCGCCGCAGCAGCGCAAGGCAGGCGTCCTGCCCGATCCCTACCGCGTCTGGCTGTCCGAGGTGATGCTGCAGCAGACCACGGTCGCTGCCGTCACCGGCTTTTTCAACGCGTTCACCTCGCGCTGGCCGACGGTCGAGGCGCTGGCGGCGGCGCCGGCGGAAGACGTGCTCGCAGCTTGGGCGGGGCTGGGCTATTATGCGCGGGCGCGTAACCTGATCGCGTGCGCTCGTGCAGTCGCCCTCGATCATGCAGGGCGTTTCCCCGATACCGAGGCGGGCTTGCGCCTTCTGCCGGGCATCGGCGACTACACCGCAGCCTCGGTCGCAGCGATCGCCTTCAACCGTCCTGCGGCGGTGGTCGATGCCAATGTCGAACGGGTGACCGCGCGGCTGTTCGCGATTGAAACTCCGCTGCCTGGGGCACGCCCACAGATCCGTCAAAAGGTCGCACACATGCTGCCGCCGGACCGTCCCGGAGATTATGCGCAGGCGATGATGGACCTCGGCGCGACCGTCTGCACCCCGCGCAACCCTTCCTGCCTGCTGTGCCCGGTCGCCGAATTTTGCGAGGCGCGCGTTTGCGGCATCGCCGAATCATTGCCGGTCAAGCCGCCCAAAAAGGCTAGGCCGCAGCGCACCGGAACCGCATACTGGATCGAGCTGGATGGCCAGGTTCTACTGGTCCAGCGCGAAGGCAAGGGCATGCTGGGCGGGATGCGTGCGCTCCCCGATGACGGTTGGTCGGCACGCCGAAACGGCAATGCGATCGAGCCCGTTGCGGGCCAGTGGACGCAGGTTGGTGCAGCGGTGGCCCATGTCTTCACACATTTTTCGCTTACACTGTCATTGGCACTTTATCGTGGCCCCCAAATCGATAAGGTTGCCATTGAAAACCTGAGTGGTGCCTGCTGGTGGCCGGTTGAACGGATCGAGGAGGCAGGATTGCCCACGCTGTTCGCCAAGGCCGCGCGCATCGCCATTCAGCATCGATAAAGTCGCTCCCTCCAAAGGGACCAGAGTTCACAGGAGTATATGCATGTCCAAGGTCCTCAACCAGATGCCCAATCTCAGCCGCCGTCATGTGCTTGGCTCGGCCGGGCTGCTCGGCCTGTTCGCGGCGATGCCGGGCTATGCGCAGGCGATGGCCACCGGCGATTTTGCGCTGATCCGCAGCCAGGTTGAAGACTATGTGTCGTCGAAAAAGGTCGCCGGAATGCTCGTGTCGCTGGGCTTTGGCGCGCAGGACGCGGCTCTGATCGGCGCGGGCAATCTGGCGCTCGACATTCCCACGCCGGTTGGTGCCGATTCGCTGTGGCGGGTCTATTCGATGACCAAGCCGATCATGGGCATGGCCGCGATGATCCTGATCGAACAGGGCAAGCTCGGGCTTGACCAGCCGATTGCCGAGTTCATCCCCGAGTTCGCGCAGATGAAGGTGCTGACCGATCCTGCCAACAGCCTGGATTCGGTTGCCGCCAAGACGATGATCACCCCGCGCCAGCTGATGACCCACACTGCGGGCCTGGGCTACAACATCGTCACCAAGGGGCCGCTGCTTGAGGAATATAACAAGCTCGGCATCAACCCCGCCGCAGTCAGCAAGACCCCTATCCCCGGCTTCCCGATGCCTGCGCCGACCCCGTCGATCGACGAGTTCGCGCGCCGGGTCGCTTCGCTGCCGCTGATCGCCGAGCCGGGCAGTATCTGGAGCTATTCGATCGGCCTCGATCTTCTGGGCTATGTCATCCAGGTCGCCAGCGGCATGGAATTGGGATCGTTCGTGCAGCAGAACCTGTTCGGCCCGCTCGGCATGACCAGTAGCTTTTGGACCGTACCGCAGAGCGAAGTATCGCGGCTCAGTACCAATTACGCGCCTTTCGCCGGTGCCTTGATCCCGATCGACCCTGCGCAGGACAGCATCTTCACCACCCAGCCCGCGTTTCCGTTCGGCGGCGCAGGGCTTGTCACCAGCGCGCGCGATTACGACCGCTTCCTCGCCATGCTGGTCGGCAAGGGCCAGTTGAATGGCACCCGCGTCATGTCAGAGCGTACCGCGCTGATGGGCATGTCCAACCTGCTGCCCGACACCGCCGTCACCAAGGGAACCTGGGTGGAAGATCAGGGCTTTGGCGCGGGTGGCCGGGTCGGGCTTGGCAATGCCAAGGGCCCGGCAGGCACTTATGGCTGGGGCGGCGCTGCCGGAACCGTGGCGTTCGTCGACCATATCCGCGGCATCCGCGCATCGGGATATACCCAGTACATGCCGGCGGAGAGCTATCCCTTCCAGCGCGAATTCCCCAAGATGATTTACGATCAGCTGCAGGCGATGGGCTAACCGGAAAACGGGAAGGGGCCCAGATTATGACGTTGTCGCTGATTTCTCCGGCGCTGACCGGGGGTCTGATCGATCGTGCCGATCAGGTCCGGGTCGATTCCGACCGGCTTGCCAGCTACATGAACTGGAAGGCCAGGCTGCTGACGCTCAACGGGCTCGAGCCCGAAGTCAGCATCGAGGGACGTTTGGTCTGGCGCAGCCTTGCCGATGCCGCGCCCGACAGCGAGCTGATCTTTCTGGGGCTGCTCGACGACAAGGCCCATTTTGCCGAGTTGAAGTGCAGCGAGCCCGGCTCAAGCCTGCAGTACAATCCGCGCGTCTGGCAGATGCTCGCCAGCCTGCCCGCTGACGAACTCGCGCTCTATGGCGGCGCGCGGACGCTGGTGGACTGGCACGCAAGGCACCGCTTCTGCTCGCTGTGCGGCGCGGCCAGTGCAATGTCCAAGGGCGGCTGGGCGCGGACATGTTCGAGCTGCGCGGCCGAGCATTATCCGCGGGTCGATCCAGTGACGATCATGCTGTCGGAATTCAAGGGAAAGGTGCTGCTGGGGCGTCAGCCGCGCTTTCCGCTGCGCCGCTTTTCGGCGCTGGCAGGCTTTGTCGAGCCCGGCGAGGGGGTCGAGGAAGCGGTCGCGCGCGAGCTCTGGGAAGAGGCGGGCATCCGCGTGCGCAACGTGCGCTATGTCGCGAGCCAGCCCTGGCCGTTCCCGTCATCGCTGATGATCGCGTGCACCAGCGAGGCATTGAGCGACGAATTGACGCTCGACACCACCGAGATCGAGGAGGCTGCGTGGTTCAGCGCTGCGGAAGTCCGCGCGGCGATGGCGGGTGACGAGACCGCTCCCTTCATCGCCCCGCCACCGTTCGCGATCGCGCACGATCTGCTCAAACACTGGCTCGACGCGCAATAGGTACGCACGCAAAGCGGTCGGCGGAGCGTTTTGCCTGCAACCAGATGTTGACGCTCCCGGCACCAAGTGGCATGAGCGCGTTCGCATCGCTCACGCGGCGCATGCGTGCGGGTATAGCTTAGTGGTAAAGCTCCAGCCTTCCAAGCTGGCTATGAGGGTTCGATTCCCTCTACCCGCTCCAAGGCCTCTCGCAGGAGGTCCGAAAACGTCGCGTAAGCAGCTGTTTTTCAGCGCTTTTTTGTGATATGCTTTCCCAGCAGTTCCAGTAATGTTCCCCTGCACATCGTCCATTTGATGGGGTTTTTGATGGACCTGCAGCCAAACTTGCTGGCGAAAGGTCCATCACAATGGCGGGAAGTGCTAGAAAACCGGGGCTTACAGCGGCATCAGTCGCTCGCGCGAAGCCCAAAACCATCGATTACAAGCTGTCGGATCGGGACGGGATGTACCTCCTGGTGAAGCCCAGCGGCACGAAATACTGGCGGATGAACTACCGTCACTTCGGTAGGCAGCGCACGGTGTCGTTTGGCCGATATCCGGAAGTCAGTTTGGCGGATGCCAGGCAGCGCCTCATTGAGGCCCGACGACTTATCGCTGACGGCATCGATCCGGTCGATCAGGCCAAGCTGGACAAGATAGCCGACAGCGTTGCGGCGTCTAACTCCTTTGAGTTGGTGGCAGCCGAATGGCTAGAGAAGGTCAGGCTCGAAGACAGAGCCGCTGCATCGATCAAGAAGTATGAGTGGCAACTTGGTCTGGTGACGCCCACCATCGGGCGGCGACCCATCTCGAAGATCACTGCCCATGAGGTTCTGGTTGCCCTCAAGAAGATCGAGCGAACCAAACGGTACTACACGGCAACCAGCGTCAGGACGACCTGCAGTCAAGTTTTCCGATTTGCCATCGCGACTGCGCGGGCCGAGCGCGACGTGTGCGCTGATCTTCGTGGGGCGCTGGTGACGCCCAAGGTTTTGCACCGCGCTGCGATCACCACGCCGAACGAAGCAGGGGCTTTGCTGCGATCAATTGATGACTACGAGGGCGACGTTCTCACCCGTATTGCCATGCAGCTCCTCGCCCACGTTTTTGTCCGCCCCGGCGAGCTTCGTCATGCCGAATGGGCGGAGTTCGATTTTGGCCGAAAGGTATGGACGATCCCTGCGCACAAGATGAAGATGCGCAGACCCCACGCCGTGCCCTTGTCGCGCCAAGCTTTGGACATCTTGCGCCAGATTGAGCACGACGCGGCCTACAGCGTCTATCTTTTTCCATCATTGCGGTCAGTCAATCGACCGATGTCGGACAACACCATCAACGGCGCGCTGCGCAGAATGGGTTACACCAAGAACGAAATGACCGCGCACGGCTTCCGCGCCATGGCAGCCACACTACTCAATGAGATGGGAACCTGGAATAGTGACGCCATTGAGCGGCAACTTGCCCACGTCGAAGCCAATGCCGTTCGGAGAGCCTATACACGCGGGCAATATTGGGAAGAGAGAGTGCGCATGATGCAGCATTGGTCCGACTATCTTGAACAGCTCAAGGGCGGGGCAACGGTTTTGCGTCCGAAGTTTCCACAGGCAGCTCGTGGCTGATGTCTGGAATTGGGCCGTTAGCTGAATGGCGGGTTTTGGGTAGCGAGTGTTGGAAATCGACCGTGCGATTTGCCACTCGGCAACGCTAATGGCCTTCAGCGTTGTTAATGTGGGCGCCGGTTTTCAGATGAAACGCAGCATTCGGGTCGCGCTACCGGCTGCTTGGCTTTGCGCTCCATTCCGGTCGTAGCTCGGAAAGAAACCGCTGCGAAACCAGCCGCTACCAGAGGGTCTGGCGCGTCAATCGAGGGCCCGGTCCGGGGCTGAGACAAAATCGCCGTTCGATAACAAAAATATCGAGAGACAACATTGCAATACGGTTGTGACAGGAGCCAAATTCTCGGCTATTCACCAAATACCATCTGTTCGATCGCGAGGTTCGCTTGGCCGAAAACCCAGACTCCGCGAATTCCAGCGGCGAATATTCTTCAGTTGATGGCCCTGCGGTCATTGATGAAAAGCAGCTCATTCGGATCGAGGCCGTTCATCGGGGCCTCCTTTACCAGCACCTATATGGTGCGATGTGCCTGCTCTTGGCTGGAGCCGCCCGCGTTCAACAAATCGTTGTTGAAGGCGACGAGGATGTTGAGGTCGTGCTGCACGATCGGCGGATATATGTGCAGATAAAGACGCGTATTGGAAAACTCGCTGCGGGTGACATTTCCGGCGCGCTGGAGCGATTTAACGACATTCGGGCGAAACACGCCAATGGCGACCGTCCTGGCGTTCCGAGCTTTGTGATCGTGTCGAATGCTGCGCTGAATGGCCCGTTGGAAAAGCAGCTAGCATCCGCGGATTGGCCGAAGGACGTCAAACTGCACTGGTCGGACGGACCTGAACTAAAGGAAGAGTGCCTGCCTCACCCGCCTCGCGATCTCGCTGATGCGGTCTCGAAATGCTCTGAGCTCGCAAGTCAACTTCCCTACGCGCTGCTCCGGCCAGAAACACTGACATGGAAGCTATCCAGTCAGGTGATGTTGGCATCAGCAGGATCTCCACCGCGGAAGAGTCATAGCTTTTCATCGGCTGAGCTCCCTGAGCTCTTCGAGCAGTTGATCGTCCAGATGCAGGAGATGCCTGCGCCCCCTACGGTCTATCGCGCGCAGATCAACGAACCAGCATTGCTGGCAGAACAGCCTGTCCGGATCATCGTGGGACTTTCGGGTGCCGGTAAGACTGCATGGGTCGCGGAGGCGGCGCAGCATACCCCCCTGCCTGTCACCTACATTGACGTCGTAGAGATGCCCGGCCCCGCGCTTGCCTCTGCCATAGCGCGTGAAGTCGCAGGCAGCATGTATGGACGCTCGACCGGCAAGCTCGGCGAAATTCTGCTGCCGGGCGCAAGTGGCCTCGACATGCTGGGAACCCTGAGCGTCACGCTCGGAAAAGAGGGTCTGCATGCCAATGTTGTCATCGACAATGCTCACCGAATCCCGGCAACAGACATCGAGGCGATCGTCAGTCGCGCGCCGAACATGCGCCTGCTCCTCCTTTGCCAGCCGAGCTCGGAAGTTGCGGCGCTCGAGGCGCGGTTTAGCATCCAGGCGGAGGCGCTCAGCGGATGGGATGAAGATACAATCGCAGCGGCAACGCATAATGCGGGCTGCATCGCGAACTTTGCGGACTGCCAACGCTTTTCGCGTTTGACCGGTGGCCTGCCCTTCTATGTGGTCAACGCAGCTGCCGTCGCTGCACGTGACTATGGCGGATCGATAGAAAGCTTCTGCGAGGATGTAGAAGCTCAGACCCACATCGTTGAGACGGCGCAGGAGATCATTTTGCGGAGGGCCTTCGAAGGCTTTTCTACCGACGTTCGGGAAAGCGTTGCCGTGCTCAGTGTTGCCGATGTTGCGCTATCCAAGGATGAGGCAACCAAGTTGTTGCAGGGTGCTTGCGGTCTCGAACTGAAAGGAGCGGCCGCGCGATTGCGATCTCTGCCCTCGACCGGCGCACTCGAGCTGATCGGCATGACGGGTCTCAAAATACACGATGCTATGCGGATGCTTGGCAGGGCCGAGCTCACCACGCGCGGAGCTGACCTTGAGAAAAAGGCTCGAGAGGTACTTCGCGGCATCATAATGCGTTCGATCCGTGAGGACTGGAGCATTGGGAAGCTCAACCTTCTAATTCGTCTGTTCGGTCAGCTGGGCGACGCGATGATACTTGTTCAGTTCGCGACAGACGAGCTTTTTCACGAAATGGGCGTCTGGCCTGAAATCGAACCTTATCTTCTGGCGATTGCAGCTGACGAGGCAGCTGAGGCTGGAATCCGGCTCTGGGCGCTCGATGGCCTGGTGTTCAATGACCTACGAACCGGGCAAACCGAGACAGGCGAGACCCGTATCGATGCGATGAAGGCTCTTCTCGACGAACATGATCTTGGTGAGGACGAATGGCTTGCTTGGGGCATGAAGCGAATGCTGCTCAAGTCGATGGTCGGTGACGCCGAAGGGGTCGACGAGATGCTGGGACTCGTGCAAGAGCGCATCCCAGCCAAGGCCGAGCACATGCGCGTCTTCCGGTACAACCGCGCGGTCGCCTTTTTCAAGTTGGGGGACAACACGACGGCCATAGCCGAAGCGGCCCAATTGGTCGAAGAATATTATGATGTCCTTGGCTTGACGCCTGAGGATGTCATAGGCCGTAATCCTCCTCAGCTCCGGCCCTTTCTGCCCAAAGACCGCGATAATACCGACCAGCTGAAACATCTGGCGGACACACTCGATCTCCTCGCCCAAGCGGCAGGCAAGAAGAGCCAGCGCTCCACCATGGCCCGTATCCACGCCATGAAATTCTACGAACTTGCCCAAGCTTACTCATCCTTCACTCGCGTCGGGATGGATTTGGTTGACGAACTTGTATGGGTGAATGATTTTGAGTCCGCTCGGTATGCCATCGAGCGGAATATCTTCCCGGTAGTCCAGGCGATCGGCCTTACGTCCGATGTGCTCGAGCTCAGGGCGCTCTACGCTGTGGTTCTCGCCTATTGTGGCGATCATCAAGCGGCAGCGAATGAGGTGCGGCGCCTTGCCCCCTATGAGCAGGCGATGGCTCCCGGGCATCGTGAGGCCTTCCAAGATCAGAAGCAGATCATCGAAAACGTCCGACGCTATGGTGGCCCACCACAACGCCGCGTGGATATACCCGCCTCGCTCCAGGCACTTTTCGACCAGCGGAGCGGTGTGAGGCCTACCATAGAACCGCGCAAGAAAGTCGGCCGGAATGAACGCTGCCCTTGCGGTTCAGGCCAGAAATACAAGCGGTGTCACGGTCGCTAGGAGTTCGATCAGAGCAGCCCGCATTAAGACCTGTAACACGTTTAAGCTGCCCTAGGCATGACGCGTTGCGGAAGTTTCGGCGCGGCTAGATGCTTTTTTCGGCCGAGATAACTGCGGTCTCGTTGCGATAATCGTTGGCGAGCAATGCGGTCGCAATTCGCTCTACCACAAACACGAGATGAGTCAGCTCAGATAGGCGTTCGTAGGGATTTTTATAACGCACTCCTCGCCCCAGCCGCAATAGTGCTTCAAAATGAGCGGCCGCGCTGTCAGCCACATGTCAAACAGGGCTTGCCGGTAGGCGTGCGGGACCTCGGAATAGCCCTGGACGCCAGGGAAGAAGGGGGAGATGCCTTCCTTTTCGCGATACCGGATATGGCAGTACATCGTCGCGGTCAGCACCGCGTGATTGACGACGGCCTCGAAGTCCTCGCGCTTAGCCATCCATGGAGCGGTTTTGCTGACGTTGGGGTGTAACATCAGGAGGCCAAGGTTTCGCAGCAGGATGCGCAGGCGAAATGAGGGATCGGGGTGGCTACCGTTCACGTCGGCGGAATAGACTCGGTCATCCGTTCCGTAGAAGCGCTCGAACATGCAGGTCAGCCCGGCGGCCAGTGTCCACAGTGAATGCGCCGGGATGACGCCGCCATTAGCTGCCATGATTAGGCCGACGATATTGTTGGTGGCCTCGTGGTCCGCGGCGAGTTCGCAGACATGGCTGAGTGCCGCACTCGCACCGGTGAGAAGAGCGCCCTTGCTGTCCCGCATCTCGTCGATCTTATTGTCGGCGTTC
Organism: Blastomonas aquatica; assembly: GCF_014639875.1. Lineage (GTDB taxonomy): Bacteria > Pseudomonadota > Alphaproteobacteria > Sphingomonadales > Sphingomonadaceae > Blastomonas > Blastomonas aquatica. The sequence goes on from NZ_BMGD01000007.1 coordinate 113,670, forward strand.
GCCCAACTGGCCTTCAGCGTCGCCGCGACCACGCCGTGATTTTGGAACAGGTGCGACTGTTCGTGGAGGTACAGCCAAGCCAGTACGCTGTTCATGATTCGCGTGGTCGCCTCTTCAGGCGCCAGCTCAACCGGAAGCACGCACCGTGTCCCGTCGCCATAGGCGAGCGGCTCGTACATCATGGCATATTGATCCGTATTGAAATGCTGGACGCAAAACTGCGGCAGGACGACTGCGTCGCGGTATATCTCGACCGCCGCATCGTAGCTTATCACAATCCTGTCGACCGGAGCGTCGCCGCCGGTCGTCTCGGCCCATGCGTCGAAGCCGGGAGCGTTCGTCCAAGCATACTTGAGGGTCCTTGCGGTGCCCGCATATTTTGCGTCGGAGAAGAGCGACTTGGTCTTGCCGATCACCTCATCGGCACGGTGCGCAACGTATTGGAGGTTTACAAGGCGGGCTTCGTCGGCAAGCACTTCGGCGTCGGTCGGCATGGAATGGTCGTCTCCGGTGAGCGGCGACGCCGCCGTGGCAAAGCTTCTTTGTTTAATTGCTATAAGCTCTCGTTATGCCAATGCTGGCGGCCTTGAGGTATCCCTCATTTTTTAATGACGATCAAAAGGCCAGCTTGGAGCGCTTTCGGACGGCAAGCTGCCCGACTGTTTTTGTCCTAACGTTGGCAGTTTACCACGTTGATCATTCCTGCCCGACCGAATGACCGCTTTCGGGCTCGCCGCTGGCTTCGTTGAATGACCGTTTATAGGGCGCAATGCTGACTGGCGGCTTACCGAACTGATCGTGTTCTGCAATGCTTTCGCGCGCAAGGTAGGATGAGCCCTTGTCAGTTCTGATGGTTCGGACAAACCTCCAGCACGTTCTTGACCTCGATCGGGTCGGCCCGCTCAGTCGGCAACCTCATAGAACATCGGGTTCCGCAGCCAGTCCTCGATAGCCGATTCCCGCCACCCGCAGCATCGCTCGGCGAGCTTGACCTGCTTCGGAAAAGTGCCTGCTTG
>NZ_BMGD01000008.1 GCF_014639875.1 Blastomonas aquatica
CCTCCCGAAACCATACCACAACCCGTTTCTACCGCGCACAGGCGGGCCCCGCCCAGGACTGTTTCCTAAGAACAACTGCGCGCGCAGCACAAATTCCGGGCCTGGGTGAGGCCACCAACTCATAACTGACCGTACGCGCGGGGCTGGCCGAGCAGATCCGGGTGATACACCGGCGCTCGTGCGGCGTCATTCGCCAGTTACAGGCCTGCGCAATCCCGGTGACGATCTCGGGGAGTGGCGTACAGGCATCTGCCGCCTTTACCGCCGCGGCCGACGAAGTTGGCGACTTTCCGACATTCACGCAACGTTTCCGCCGGCGTTGTTCCAAATATGAGCCAGGGCCGTCCTTGTTTGCCAGCAGTGAAGCGTGAAAACTGATCTCGGGGCGATGCCCCGAGAGGGAGCTCGGGCATGAACGATCTGCGAAGGTGGGCAATGGGATACGAAGCCCGCTTCAAGTTGATGCGCCGCTCGTCTCTAGGAGGGCGGATAAACCACGACCAAGCTCCGGCTCGCCCAGCGTGGACAAAACCATGAAACCATGAAGGGACGCCAATGCCTTGCGCTGCGGTTATTGATCGACCCAAACGTTACCCATAGGATAACAGGCTGTTGGAGGCGTCCACACCCCCGCTACTTTTGGTCGGGTGTGCTGCCCAGCATTCGAACGTGGCGGCGGGTCAGCAATGCACCCAGACCCAGTAGCAGCGCAATCAATGCAAGGTCTGCTGCAGCGCTCAGGAACGGCCAGCGTGCAGACGTCCCTGCCTGGAAGACGAGATATGTCGGCCGCTTGATGCGATAGCCGGCATCCTGGTATAGGCGTTCGAGCGCACCAGGAATGGCGGCTTCGCGTAAAAACCCCTTGATGACTCTGCGCTTCGCCGCAACGGCATCCTTCGTCGGCGATACCTGGATAAAGACCTGGATATCCGACGGGTTCTCACCAACCGTCAAAGGAGCCACGTAAAGGTCACGCTCTGTGAATATCAGCCGTTCTCGATAATAGCCTATACGGTCGGTCCGCACCCATGCTCGAGCCTGAACCTCGCGCCCGGCGGCAGGGGCGGGATTTGTCAGTGAGAAACTGCGCACTGGCTGGTCATCGCCGGAAGATACCGATAGTCCGAACAGTGCCAGACCGACAGATACAATGAAAAACAGCCCGGACAGGATTGCGAGCCACTTGCCGAGAAAAGTACCTCGCCTTGTCAGTAATCCGAGATTTGCCCGGCCATAGAGCCGTCGTCGCTCGCGCAGGCGCCAGCCGATCAGAAGCAGTGCAGGTAGAATGAGAAGCAAAGTCAGAAGAAAGATGGTCACTACCGGAAACATGCGGTCAAAGCGACGAAACTGCCACTCAGCCAGCCATGCAAATACGCCCGTATAGCTATAGGATTGCCAGACCAGGACAGCGATCACGAGCAGGCCCCAGGCTGTTGCAAACCATGAAATCCGGTGAACGCTGTAGCGAACTTCTGTGTCGGGGACTTCTGTTATGCCATCTGCCAGCATCTTCACTCCTAGATGCAAGCAAGGTACACCATGGCCTTAACTTGCGCCCGGTCCGAAGCCGTACCTGTAGCGTACGCGCCCTTTTTCCCGGTAAGTCCTTATGATGCTCTCACTTTTCTGTCGGGTCAACTCGGCTTGTATATCGCGAGTTGCAAGCGCCGCCTGAATGCCAGGTTGAAGGCTGTACGGCGTGCGCTGCACAAGCCGCCAATTTCGGCCGCCGAGAGAAACCTGCCCACCAGCCGATGTGGCTTCCAGCGCAAGGGCCTCTGTCTGGCCAATTTCGGCGCTATCCAGTGTGACAGGGCTGGCATCTGGCAGGTCGACCTGCTCGATCACGATCATCGCCCTGCGGGCATAGCGCCACGGCTGTTGTTCAAGGCGCCGAACGACTGCCTGCGCATCAGGCGAGGGTAGGTTCCTGCGAAGGCTCCTGTCGAGGGCTTCTGCAAGCAGCTGCTCATCTGCCCTGCGCCGGGCGAAATGATACTCGCCGTCAGCCTGCAGCCCGAGGGTACGGGCTTCGGCAGCAAGTATCTTCCGGTTAATGAGCGAGTCGAGGACGGCGTTGGCCGATGATTGACTGACCTCGCCCGATGCCATGCCCTGAACACGCAGTTCCTGTTCGAGCTCGCGCTGTGTTATCTCGACCCCGTCGATCGCAGCGACAGCCTGTTTGCTCATTGTTTCGCTGTTACATGCCATCGCAAGCAGCCCGGCACAGGGTGCTACCCATCGTCGAAGCTGCTTGCCATGACGGCGCAGTCCGTCCATCGCGGTCGTATGGAAACGGCGTTTGACTGGCTGAGCGTTGCTGTCTTCGGCGCCATCGCGCTGACCTATCTGCATCGTTCCCTCATACTCACAATCCGCCCGGATCCCATAATTGCTTATCTCCCTCCGGTCGCCGCCTGCGCTCTGGCCAACTGGCTTGGCAATGAAGGCGAAGGATTTGCTGCGTCTGGGATTCTGCTGGCTGCGGTCATATACTACCTGCTCGTTCTTCGACCGATTGATGACTTTAGCTAGCCGTTCCAAGCAATATCGCGTCGAGCTCTGGTGACGAATACTCGAGCAGCTCGGCTGCAAAATCCGCCAGCTGCCCTCTGTCTCGCGATGCATCGGCTGCCCTTTGTGACAAACGGACCAGAATTCCCCTCGTGCTGAAGCCGGTCAGCGCACCCTTTATGATGGCAGCCCGCTGCTGCCAGATATCCTGGGGAAAGCTGTCGCCCAGCCGGGTCCAGTAGAGCACTGCATCGCGACGGCTGCCACGCTCTGCCTCCAGGAAGCCGGCAGGGATGTTTCTTCCGCCAGCCTGTAGTTCATAGCTCTCCTGCCGCTTGATGCTAAATCCTGATGCCGGATAGCATGTTTCGGGGCGATGAAGCTGCGATGCAAAGCCCTGTACAGCGTCCTGAGCGATGACCAGAGTAATTGGCGGTGAGCGTCCGTCAACGAACCGGCGGATGACAACCTCTCCATAGGTCTGGTCGGTCAACCCGTCATCGGGCGGAAGGATCGCATCTACAGTTGTCTGACCGGCCCATCCCGCCACTTGCTTTGGCAATTGGCCGGCAATCTTGGGGCCATTTGCACTATTGCGCCTGCCCGCGCCGACAGGGCCCAGCGCCAAGCCTGCGGCTCCGCCTGCAGCCAGAATCCCGGCGAGGATCAGTTCACGGCGGGTCGGCAAGCCGGATTCGCTCTTTGGAGCACAACAAGCTCGATGCCGCGAGCTACACCCACCAGCATGGCAAGCGCGATTATAAAGCTCAGGATGCCCGACAACGGATGGATAAGGCCCCCAAGCGGTGCCGGGCCAGACAGATCGACAAGCGCTATCAGGCACAGGACCCTGAGGAGGTTTGCGACCAGCGCTATAGGTATGGCTAGCGCTGAAATGAGGACAATCCCTTTGAGGTGCGAACGGTATACCCAAAAGGCAAACAGAAATCCTATCGCAACAAGACTGATCGTTGAATTCACGCCGGCACATGCCGCCTCGACGCTAAGCAGATACTGGTTCACCACAATGTTCCCTTCCTCCAGCGCTGCATCTATGCCGATCCATCTCGAAATCTCGACTGACCATTGCGACAGCCAGCCGCGCAACAGTGCGTTAAGATATGCCGACAGGGCATATGGCAGCGGTACGACCAGGGCTAGAAAGATCAGCGGTATCCGACATGCTCGCACCATGGCCCAGCCAGCCATGGCATACAGGACGGTCACTGAGATCACCCACGCCATCAACGCGATCACCGTAATGCTGTCGATCATGATCGCCACGAGATAGAGAGGCAGGGACAAGGCCAGTATGGCCGCCCAGACCGCAGGCGTGCCGGAACGGCTCTGTACCCTGCTGTCGCGTGCCATGCGCCACACGGTCCATAAGCCGAACAGCAGAATCAGCGGAGAAAGCGAGCCCGCCTCGCTTCGCCATGTCTGACGGGCCAGTGCCGCGGCAGCTGGCAGCAGCAGCACCACCAGACCTGCACTTGCGATCCAACCTTCAGGGATCGTCCAGCGGGGATGCGAACCTGAGCTGGATGTCGGACCGAGTGAAATCAAGCGATCATTGCCTTTGGGATACGCGACACGATCTCGACTGGGTCGACATCTTGTCTTTTACCCGCTCAGGCAACAGCGGCCTCACGCAACGCTACTTCGTCTGCTGAAATCAGCGATGCGGGTCTATCCGGGGCGACGGTCAGACCGAGAAGGTGAGTGATAGTGGGGTGGACACGTTGCAGAGACACCGGCGATTCCAGCTGGGAAGGGCGCACGCCTGGTGCCTTTACCCAGAACAGGCCATCGGGACTGTGCATTCCGCTCCGCAGCGCGTCCAGCGGGTAGAACAGCTCCGAAAATGGCAAGAGCGTGTTGCTTGACCGGTTGCGCACAAGGCTTGGCCCCGGATCGCTGCTGAGCTTGCAGCCTGCATCGACCTTCAGGCCGATCGGCGCGGCCCACATGACCTGCTGGCCGTCATCCAGTGTCAGACCCTCCAGCTTGGCGGCGACAGACATAGCTTCAGCCTCGGTGCGGCAGTGGAGAAGAAACTCCTGCGACATGACAGGTGCGTACTCGCATTCTTCGTCGATGCCGGCAAAATCGAGCAACTGGCGGATATCGCGATGGCGGAAAATCTGGCGTCCGTGATCATCTTCATATGTCAGCATTGGCTGCTGGCTGAGCGCTGTGCACAGCATGACCGCAGTGTCGGGGCCGGCCAGCGCCAGAGCCTGGCCGACAATCCGGTCCATGTTACGGTAGCCTTCAAGGATTGTGTCGCGGAAGGTATCGCGATCCTGCTCACGCGGCGGGATCTTGAAGAGTTCCGGTTCCATCTCGCGCCAGTGGAAATGCTGAAAATGGGCAGTGGAGTTTATGAAGAAACTCGCAAACTGCGGACGCTCCCTGCGATAGACACCGCAAAACAGGTCCCATTGAAGCCGATCGAGGATGAGCGCTCTGCGCCACTTGGTAGGATTGCGCCTTTCACCTACAAGCTGAGCGATCGTTGCGCGGATCGTGTCCATGTTCAGTCCGTTGGCGATCATGAATTTTCCGAACCTAGCCATGGCCAGGGCCGAGACCTGTGGGCGTCCACTGTGTTCCTGGACAAACGTTCGCACAACATCGGTGAACGGACGGAAATAGCTGTCAGGCGAATCAGGAACGCCTGTCGCCCAAGGATCGGGAAGAAAATGGCCGCGGAAAACAGATTTGTCGAACCCGGCGTTCATGCTGCCGCAAACCCAGCTCTTGCCACCGACTGCGCCCAAATCATCCCAGATACGCCTTGCGTGAAGTGCCCCCCCGTCATTGAGATGGAAGCACTTGTGCTCGCTGAACGGCATCCCGGTGTGGACCGTAACCCATTGAATCCAGGGTTCTAGATTGGGCGGTGTCTCTTCGGCATCCGTAACGCAGCACATCGACGTGGCGCGCAGGCGCTCAAAATTGGGAAGGTGTCCTGCGCTAATAAAGCGATCCATAAGCCGCGGCGACAGTTCGTTGAACTCGAGCATCAAAACACGCATGAGCACAATCCTTCTTCTGCTGATTGCAACCTAGCTTCCATTTGCCGGAGAGTCATCTGCATTCGTGGGCTATAGTATGACGCTACCCATAGCCATAAGCGAGCGATTGCCGAATCGACATATCGCTGCTTAGGTTGCGCCAGGCAGCCTGGCACTTGCGAGAGACTGTGGGGAACCAGCACAAAGATTGCCAATCTTCGTTCATGCCATTGTCACAAGCAAAGTGTACTCTTTGAAATAAATCAACAGTAAATTTTTAAAATTACGAGTAATGTCAGCGGAATAGGGCCACTTTCATGGTGCATAGATTCGACAACAGGCTTTCTCTAAGCAATGGGAAAACACACTTATCTTTTGAATTGGGCGGTAAGCTTATATCTTACGCGTACATTAGAAAAAATGCGTGCAAAACCTTCAAAATAGCGCTGGGATTTGAGAATGGCGCAGATATCCGCGAGGTATCCAAAGCTTTTCCCGATCGAAAGGGCGCTCATCATGATGCAACAATCTTCGTGTATAGAGACCCTATTGAAAGAATCATGAGTCTATACAGAAATAAGATTTTGGAAAAAAAACAAAATCAAGATATAATGCGATCTATTACAAGCAATCTTGGGGTCGATGAGATCGATTTTGAAACGTTCATCACATTCTGTCGTTTAAAAGTAGATCCACATACTTGGAGTCAAAGATCTCACTTGAAGAGAATAAATTACACTCACGCCATTAAGATGGATTATCTTTATGAGGCAATGGTGAGTATCGTGGGCGCAGAGCATGCTGCCCCGTTCAAGCAGAAAAACAATAGCTCAACTCCTGTCGATATTACCATTTCTCAAGATTCATTATCAATTTTGCATAAAATATACGCAGACGATTTTAAAATGATCAAAAATATCGAAAAAAAAGACCGATAAATATCTTTGCCTCCGAGCTACACTGTGAACAGTAGAAAGTGTATGCGCCTAAAGTATAGATGGTAACTAACATTATTCATTTCGCAATAGGTCTTGCGCTTCCTGAGAAAACTCACTTTTCAGTACGCATTCGATGACCTCTTCGTAATTATCAACTATTTCTGAAAGGGGAGAATCAGTAGTTTTTCCAAAATTGATCTGAGGTAAATGCTCATCAATTTCAAGAAACTGGCAGGTCCTTTGCGCAGCCACTACTGGATTGCGCTGGATATCTTGTTCGTAGCTAAGCCTGAGAATTTTGCAGTTCTCAACTGCATCATGGGCCTTAGCGAAGAAGTCACGATATTGGTAAAACGCGTCGAGCAATGTTGTGTGACGATGGCCAACGTAAATTCTTGCCGGATTTATTCGGATTTTATGAGCAGCAACGTGTTCTTTTGATTGAATGTGAAACTTTTGACGCTGCGTTGCGATAAGATGAGAAACTAATTTTCGGAGATAATTTCGTTCAAGAAAGATAAACCGATCAAATCCCAAATGTCTAAGTCGCGTAATGTACTCTTCAATATCAGTTTTCATTATTTCTGCATGATAATCCTGCATTTCGGTGCCGAAAATTCGACCGCTAGCGCGGCGCTTCATGCGATTTTGCAATTCGCGTATGCCCTCATCAAGGTCGAACGCCCCATAGAGATCTGCAAAGCCATACTCACTTTTCTTTTCAATCTGATGGAGCTTTTTCTCCTGCGTCTCACCATCCCAAAAAACGTCCTGATGTTGATCCATCATGTCTCCGAGCAAAGTGCTCCCACTGCGTCCATTATGAAGCATCAGAACGTTACCAGTGCGGCGTGGCCGCCTGATGAACGACTGGATCGTCGACGAGAGAGCTCTGGGACCACGTTCCCGAAGTTTCGTTAATGTTCCGGTCATGTTTAGCTCCAATTTTTGGTAGATTCCCTGCAAAGCAATTCAGCCAAGTGACCAAATGATCATGCCCCATCGACGCTGCGGGCCCATTCGCGGGCCTCTGCATAGTTCCCAATAAATTCTACGGCACTTCGATCAGCAATTTTTTTGAGCTGCGTTTTCGCGGGCCTCTGCTCGAGGTCGAGTGATTGCAGGAGATTTGCAATGGTAGCCGATTGGAGCTCCGGAGTTGCAAGATCTCTTTCATATTCGATTGCTTTGTGTGGGATGCTGGCCAGCGCTTCAGCTTCCTTGACGTCAAGGGCGCTTCTATTGCGAATGCCACGCTCAAGTTCTGCCCGGTCGATTATGAGGCAAGTGTTTTCCGGCCGGTCATCCCGTTTGTGATAGGCTCCTCGGGCCCTGGCCAGACAGCCAGAAATATAATGGTCGAACTTGCTCGTTCTACGAAGCGCGATAATTTGCCAACCGTCGTCATACATAGCCTTTAGAAATTGCCTCGGGTCAACTGGACGCGCACCTTGTTCGATCCTGTCATGATCGAGTTGGTAAATCTTGACATGGCAAACGACATTCTCGTCGGCAAATTTGCGGGCGATTCCTTTGATGTAGGCTATTGGGAAACGGACCTTTTCGTTGGGTGCACCCAGAACCTCACCCTTGCCGTGAAAATACCCGGTCGATTCCAGCAAAGATTCCAGTAGCGTACTTCCTGTACGCCCCTGAGCGAATATCAGAATTCTGCGCGATTTTGGGGCACGAGAGAAGATAGACCGGAAATAAGCTTTCAATTCGCGCTTGATGCGCCAGCGGTCTTCACGCGAGATTGTAAATGCCACTTCAGGCTCCAACATCTAACGGTCCGGTGAGCCAGCGAAGCAATTGGTTCGGATATAGTACCCTAGTTAAAAGGCATCCCCATCTTTTTGACTGCTCACCTCAGTCCAGTCGTTGGGTTTCTTCCGAAAGTCGGTCCAGAATAGCACGTACATCCGCTCTCATGTCAACCCGCAGCAGTGCCAATGCGAGGGTTGCTTCGACGAAGCCAAGTTTGCTCCCGCAATCATAACGTTTACCGTCAAATGTCACGGCATTGAAGGGCTGCGTTCCAATCAGCTTGGCCATTGCGTCGGTCAGCTGGATTTCACCGCCCGCACCCTTACCTTGATGTTCCAGGATCTGCATGATCTCCGGCTGAAGGATGTATCTTCCTGAAATGATCTTGTTGGAAGGGGCTTGATCGACGGGAGGTTTTTCCACGAGGCCGCGCACTTCAGTGAGGTTGCCACTAATCTCTCCAGGGGAGATGACGCCATAGCTGGATACGTCCTCAGGCTTGACTTCAAGAACACTGATCAGGTTTCCGCCGACCTGCTCATAGGCATCAACCATCTGCTTCATGCAAGATTGCTCACCAACCATCAATTCGTCTGGCAACAGGATTGCGAACGGTTCGTCGCCTATGATCGATCGGGCACACCAGATCGCATGGCCCAGTCCAAGGGGGACCTGCTGGCGCACCGCAAGGATGTTCCCAGGCGTGAACCGGGCCGAATCGAGGATTGACAGATCCTTGCCTCGTTCACGCATCGTCGCCTCGAGCTCGTAGGCGATGTCAAAATGGTCTACGATGGCGGTTTTGCCTCGTCCCGTGATGAAGATCATCTCCTCAATGCCTGCCTCGCGGGCTTCATCGACCGCATATTGAATGAGTGGCCGATCAACAATGGGCAGAAGTTCTTTCGGGATAACCTTTGTCGCGGGCAGGAAACGAGTGCCTAATCCCGCAACCGGAAAAACTGCTTTTCGTACAGGCTTCATGTGTCGGACCTTTTCGTTGTCGCAAGGGTGACTCGTTCGAACAATGCGCAGATGAGAAATGCAGAATGCTTTAGGTTTATGACAACAGAAAGTTGCGACAAGGACTATATTCCTATTGCATCGCCGAGAGCGTCAATCACAGCGCCGCGGAAAAGTGGGCATTTCAAGCCTGAGTTGGGCGCAATGGGGGCGTTCCAATGGCTGGCTGACGGTTGGACGTGTTGTCCAGAACCTGCCTGAGTGAACAGTCAGATGAGAAATGATCCAGAGGCGTCCGGCTCGAACGTCCATATACTGTGCTGATGCGATGGCTGCTCGAGCCACGCTGGCTGGCGAGCGGCACAACTTGAGCTGTTTCATCTGCCAGACTCGGACAAACGGCGCTGATCGCCAGGTTTGGCTCGAGATATTGCAGATTATATAGTCACGCACTACTGGCCGACGCAATGATGAATGCCTCGTTTTCTGATACGACTGATTATCGACCCAAAGATCGATTGTCACTGGGTTGTAGTTGCATCACGGACGATTTATAAAAAGTGCATAGGCTACTGCCCAGGGTACTACTGCGCAGGCCGCAAGGATGATTGTCCGGATTTGCTTTGGGTATTTCGCTTCGCTTGTATCGATAGAATCGACAAACGCCGGAACGGGTATTGCTGGCTCGGCCTTGAGGCGCGCGGCGGCCAGCTGCGCAGACGTCAGTTTCTCGTGAAAGCGACAGCCATGGCGTTGACTGTCAGCCCACACCACTTCCGCCTCAACAGGAGCCGTGGCCGGCAGTTCAACCACAAATACTGTTCCAACCTCAAGCGAACGGTCAGATTGGAATGAGAAGCCTCCATCCGAAAGATTTTCGACGACGAACTCTATGGTATCCTGTTGGCTATCGCGTCCTGACAACGTCAGCGTCAGCCGGTGGCGGTGACTCAATCGCTGATATCTCGCAAGGTCGTTGGCTGACTGGTTTTGTAATTTCGGCATGTGCTAGCCTCCAAAGCAGGCTCTGTGACCCTGGTCTGCCTTCAGATTATGACCTACGGATTAACAAAGATTTACCTATTTTCGGTTTGGCAGCCACGGCCCCAGTGAGGTAGGGCCAGATGGCAACGAGGGCGTTAACCAGAGCTCCTAGCCACCGTCCGATATTGAAACTGCGTCTGGCATCAACGCAATAGTAATTTCACATAAATGCGATAAAGATAAATGAAATCCACGGGAGACGGGCGGGTAGTTTGATAAGGGGGCGGCGCTAACGAAGCGGCCCCACTGTTCCCGCGTGCCTGCTTGACAGTGTCATGGGTCGTCGGGAGCGCTTACTCGTATGAAGATTGCAATGATTGGTTCGGGCTATGTCGGCCTGGTATCGGGCGCCTGCTTTGCCGATTTCGGCCATGACGTGGTGTGCGTCGACAAGGATCCCGCCAAGATCGAGTCGCTGCTGGCAGGCATCATGCCGATCTTCGAGCCCGGCCTCGAATCTCTGGTCGCCAAGAATGTCCGTGCCGGGCACCTGTCGTTCTCGACCGACCTTCCCAGCAGCGTCGCCGATGCCGATGCGATCTTCATCGCGGTGGGCACCCCCTCGCGGCGTGGCGATGGCTTTGCGGACCTCAGCTATGTCCGCGATGCCGCGCGCGAGATTGGCGAATCGATCGCCAAGCGCTGCGTGATCGTCACCAAGTCGACCGTGCCCGTGGGTACCGGCGACGAGGTCGAGAAGATCATCCGCCAGATCGCGCCCGATGCGCAGTTCGAGGTGGTCTCCAATCCCGAGTTCCTGCGCGAGGGTGCCGCGATCGGCGACTTCAAGCGCCCTGACCGTATCGTTGTGGGAACCGAGGTCGATTGGGCGCGCGACTATATGCGCGAGATCTACCAGCCGCTTTATCTCAACGAATCGCCGATCCTGTTCACCTCGCGGCGGACATCCGAGGTGATCAAATACGCCGCCAACGCATTCCTCGCGACCAAGATCACCTTCATCAACGAGATGGCCGATCTGTGCGAGAAGGTCGATGCCAACATCCAGGACGTCTCGCGCGGAATCGGGCTCGATGGCCGGATCGGGTCGAAGTTCCTCCACGCAGGCCCCGGCTATGGCGGCAGCTGCTTCCCCAAGGATACGCTCGCGCTGATGAAGACCGCACAGGACCATGAGGCCCCGCTGCAGATCGTCGAGGCGGTGGTCCGCGTCAACGACCTGCGCAAGCGCGCGATGGCGCGCAAGGTGATCGCGGCGATGGGCGGCGATGTCGAGGGCAAGCGGATCGCACTGCTCGGCCTGACCTTCAAGCCCAACACCGACGACATGCGCGATGCGCCCGCGATCGTGATCGCGCAGGGGCTGATCGATGCCGGCGCCGAGGTGGTCGGCTATGATCCGCAAGGCATGGAGGCCGCTGCGGCGCTGATGCCCGGTGTGACCATGGCCAAGAATACCTATCAGGCGCTCGATCAGGCCGATTGCGCGGTGATCATCACCGAATGGGACGTGTTCCGCGCGCTTGATCTCACCCGCGTGCTCAGGACGATGCGTGGCAGCACGCTGGTCGACCTGCGCAACATCTACAAGCCCGAACAGATGAAAGCTGCGGGAATGAACTATTTCAGCGTCGGACGCTGAGCAGTCATGGGGGGTAGCTAACTCGATGACAAAACGTCAATGCCAGATCCTGCCTGCTTCAACCACGCGAACAATCGGCCGCTTATTTTTGCTCGGCATTTTGCATCGCCAGCCAATACCAGTGAGCTTTGTGGGAACAGGCACCAGCTGCAGATCCCTTCGCCTTTGCCAGTGTCCTGTCTGACCGCCAACTATAGGATCGCCTTGTATGACGCATGATTTTAACCCCACCACCCTTCGCGAATACGATATCCGTGGGATCATCGACGAAACGCTGAGTGACAAGGATGCCTATGCTATCGGTCGCGGCTTTGCGACCCTGATCGCGCGCGCGGGAGGAAAGTGCGTAGCCACAGGCTATGATGGACGGGTGAGCTCCCCAATGCTCGAGGCCGCACTGATCCGCGGGCTCAACGATAGCGGTATCGATGCGGTCAGCGTCGGCATGGGGCCGACCCCGATGCTCTATTACGCCGAAGCTGTGCTGGAAGAGGCGGATGGCGGCATTCAGATAACCGGCAGCCACAACCCGGCCAACTACAACGGCTTCAAGATGGTCTTTCAGGGTCGCCCGTTCTTCGGCGCGGATATCCGCAAGCTCGGTGAGATGGCGGCGAGCGGCGACTGGGACAGCGGCACCGGCAGTTCGCATTCGGTCGATATCCTCGATCGCTACGTCGCTCGGCTGGTCGAGGATTTCGGTGGCGCTGGGTGCCGCGTCGGCTGGGATTGCGGAAACGGCGCTGCTGGCCCTGCGGTGGTAAAGCTGGTGAAGCTGCTTCCGGGGGAGCACTTTACGCTGTTTACCGAAGTCGACGGCAATTTTCCAAATCATCATCCTGATCCTACCGAAGAGAAGAATCTCGCTGATCTCAAGCAGCTTGTCGCCGAAAAGTCGCTCGATTTTGGCGTGGCTTTCGATGGTGACGGCGACCGCATCGGTGCGATCGACGGCCAGGGCCGCGTGATCTGGGGCGATCAGCTGCTGAGCATTTACGCCGAAGCGGTTCTGAAAGACGTTCCCGGTGCCACGATCATCGCCGATGTGAAAGCTAGCCAGGCCTTGTTCGACCGGGTGAGCGAACTCGGCGGCGAGCCTTTGATGTGGAAGACCGGGCACAGTCTGATCAAGCAGAAGATGAAGGAAACCGGCTCCCCGCTTGCGGGCGAGATGAGCGGCCATGTGTTCTTCAAGCATCGTTATTACGGCTTTGATGACGCGCTCTATGCAGCTGTCCGGCTGATCGAGGCGCAGACCCTGCTCGGCAAGTCCGTCACCCAGCTGCGCGGTGAAATGGCGCCAATGATCAACACCCCCGAGATTCGCTTCCAGGTCGACGAGACCCGCAAGTTCACGGTGATCAACGAGGTCCTCGAACGGCTCTCGGCAAGCGGTGCGACGGTAAATGCCACCGATGGTGCACGCGTCAACACCGACGACGGCTGGTGGTTGCTGCGCGCATCGAACACTCAGGACGTGCTCGTCGCGCGCGCTGAGGCGCGTACCCAGGAAGGTCTCGACCGGCTAATTACGCAGATCGACGAACAGCTTGCCGCCTCCGGACTGAAGCGCGGCGAGCAGGCCGGGCACTGAGCAGAGCGCGGGGATGACCGCAATGCACGTCACTCGAACACATTGATTCCTAAGGGCAGGTTCAATGTTCGGCTTTTGTCAGCTGGTAATACCAAATGACGCTAAAGAAAGTGGAAAAAATGTATCTAATCAAATTTGTCGAGAGCAAGCTATATCGGATCCGTGGCTTCATGCATCCTACCGATGCCTTTGCATTTGCAGGGATCTTATCGAACCAAGCCGACAGATCGATAAAAGGCATGCTTGTAGAAATTGGAGTGTTCTATGGGCGCTCATTCTCTCTTTTGGCATTGCATGCAAAAGCATCGGGATCTGTCGCTGTGGGTATTGATCTTTTCGACATAGCCGGGCAGCAATCTTATGTTGATAACATCCTTGCGAAACTAGATGTTGCATCCTCTGCTGCTATCATCGCCCAACCGTCAGAATCCGTCGGGGCTGAAGGCCTTGTGAGTCAGTATAAAAAAGCACGATTTTTTCATATCGATGGCGGGCATGAGCGGCATCATCTATTAGCGGACCTCGGTCTGGCCATGCACGTCATGTCGGATGATTGTGTTGTTGTATTTGATGATTTTATGAATGCACAATACCCCGATCTATCCGTTGCAATAATTGATAGTATTCAGGAACATAGCGAAAGCCTGGTTCCATTCGCTATAACGCGTGCAAAGCTTTATACATGCAATCCCAGGATGAAGGAGATGTATATGGAGGCTCTACTCAACAGCATGCGGCCACCCGGCTCGCACATTGACAAATTTTCTTTTCTGGGTAGTGAAATATTGTTCATTGATCAGCGGGTAAAGGAAAGGGCTATTTTTCAGGCCTTTGCTGCGGCTGGTATCGGGTCCGTCGCGAGATCTTTTACCGCCAAAAGCTCTCTCGGCTTTACTCGTCAGTGATAAGCTTGGAGTGATACAAGAAAGCTTGACCTGAATTGAGGTCCATGTTGACCAAATCACGGCTATTCAATGTAAATTTCGATTACCCGAATTGAGTCTTTGTAAAACTCAAGTGCTTGTCTTAATGTAGGGGTTCTCGAAACTACTTGGCATTTTTTCGAAAAGCAATCTCACTCCGATAAGCGGTAAGGAGTTCGCGTAGAAAATTATAAGACCGAGTTGTCGTGCTGCCGTCTGTCCAGTTCCATAGGAGATTTGTTCTGCGCATCAATCTTGGAGCTACAGTGCCAAATGCCGATGCGATCACTTTGTAGCGTTCCGGTTCAGATGTCTGATGTATGTCGTTATGACCAAATAGTTGTTTTGATAATGTCATCGTTACGCTCAGTAGCCTTTCTATCCGGTTCTTTGCTGCGAGATCGGCTATGGCTTTCAGGTCCTCTGTGCTCGAATTCTTTGTGCACCACATGAGCTCGTGGGCATAGATGATCCAGGGGCTCCCGGAGCGCAAGGCTTTTGCAAAGTTGATAATGCAAAGCATAAGATCATGGTTCTCTGAAAATGTCCGAGCTGTCCGGTCGCCGATACTAACGATCGAGCTCTGTTCGAAGAATTGCTCTATTTCTCTGGGGGCAGGCGTCCCCGGTTGTTGAACCTTGTTATGCAGATCCACCAGCGGGTGGCTGCGGCCTGGTCCATAAAATGCTGATTCACCGAGGTATTTATGCCACCACGTATTGTCGGATACCGAAACTGTGGAGTAGCCTGCGTCCATTAAAGCCGCCCGCGCTGAATTGTATTCGCTGGGGTGCACGAGGATGTCTACATCAGACGATGGGCGGGCATCCCATCTCCCGTAAACCTTGAATGAACGGACAGGGCCCTTGAACAGGATCGCTTTGATCCCGGCAGATTCGATGGTTCGCCAAGCGTGGACAGAGCGTGCGACGTTGGACAGGTTGTTGAGCAACGCTAGCTTGTTCCACTCCGCGCAATCAGCCCTTAAATTGGGCGAAAACCGCTCTGCTATGCTTGACAGGCTAGGCGTGAGTATTCCCAGGATCCTCAATCGCATCGCGAGATGGACCCGGCGCTCCCAATTTCCTTCAATGGAATCTACATTGGTTGAAGGGTCGATCGAGTGTTTCAGAAGACGGACAAGCGCCGCAGCATCTGCCAGCTTCACACCATCCGGCATTGAGCTCCCTTCCAGTTCAAGCATGACTTTAGCTCCGGATCACTGTGATATTGCCCGCCGTCCTGTGCGATACATGCGTACGCATATTGTGGAAATCCAAAAACCTATAATTAGCACATATTACTCCACTCAAGTCCAAAACTGAATTTGCAAGAGTTATTTTATACGCGTTTTCCATTAGATAGGGGGCAAAGCTCTTCCAGTCTGGAGCATGCAGTACAATTGTCCTATTCCGTTCGTCTCGGTTTCCCGCTCTTTGTACGATCGAATAGCAGCCTCCACCGCCTGCATCGATTCCAGTGCGCATGACGTCATCTGATCAGTGTGCATGCGTTGCTCTCCCGAATCGAGTGCCGACCGTGGGGCGAAGCAGAATCGCTGGCGCGATCTGTAAATGAATGGTTGCGACCGGCGAGGGCGGGCGCTAGCGCTTTGGGTCAAGATATGGACGGGGGTTGCAGGCATGTCATGGTTCTATCGGGCATACGACCTCACCATTGAAAGCGAGTTCGAACTCGAAGAGTTGCAGAGCTGTGCCCCACCTGGTCTTCATGCAGCACACGTGTCGATCCGCTCAGGCTCAATTGATAAGACTGTTCTGAGCGCCCTGAACCCGCTCCATCCGCAGGTGAGCGTGGGACCGGGCACACTCTGGCTCAACATACCAGGCGTGGCTGTTTATGCAGTCCTAGACGGGCATGAGGTGCTCATACAACCTTACCCCGGCGCAGACCCGGGGGGCATCAAGCTTTTCCTGTTGGGCACATGCATTGGGGCCATACTTTGGCAAAGGGGCTTCACCGTCCTTCATGGTAACGCGGTCAGGATAGGAGATGGCGTCATGGTTTGCGTTGGGCACTCAGGTGCCGGCAAATCAACCCTTGCCGCCGAATTTATTCGACGGGGCTTTCCGGTAATTGCCGACGACGTGGTCGCTGTAGACCAGAATGCCAATGCCGTGCAGGGCATTCCCAGGATAAAGCTTTGGCAGGAATCTCTCGATCATTTTGATCTGGATAACAGCAACCTGACCCGGCTTCGTTCGGGCGAAGACAAATTCAGTGTCAAATTTGAGGCCGTCAATGACGCAGCTAGGCTTCCAGTAAAGTGGATTTTCGTTCTCGAGGCGGGTGACTGCGATTACCCACATATCGAAGCAATAAGGGCAATGGAGGCGCTGCCCCTGCTGGTCGAGCATAGCTACCGGCTTGAGCTGGTCAGCGGGTTTGACCTACGCGGAAGCCATTTCCTGAATTGCACGCAGATTGCTTCCCAAGCCGTCGTCGCAAAAGTCATTCGTCCCAGGTCGGGGTTTCTGCTCACTCAATTGTACGATGTTGTCACTGATTTTGTTGAAATGCATCAGTAAATATCAGTTTTTCGGCTTATTCAATGAGCCTCAAGAGGTTAATCGCTATTAAATAGGCAGTATGACGTCTAAGTAGTTTTTTACAGTTTGCTGCAATTTAATGCTTAATATGAGCACATGTTGTTGATTGCTATTTTGCAAGAAATAGAAGGTACATGCAGAATCGAATAAAGATACTCGTGCTTATTTGACCGTCCAGTGGTACCAAATTTGTCAAAGGAAATGCTATGCCAACGGAAATTGCATGGCTGCATCATTCCTATGGCTTGGTCCACAGACCAGATAATCAGTGATGGTGTATCGCGGGGCAATGCGTATTGATCACTTCCAAATGTGCATCGAAGAATACACCCTCTTTAGCGATATTTGTATATGTCCAAGTGCAGTGATAACTGGCCTCCACATCACACTGTTCATACATGTGGGTTGCAAGCGTGTGCGGCAGATTGATTAAAATAATACCGCTTTTTATGGAATTTGCTATCTTCAAAAGATCGTCACGCCAGCCACCGATCTTATCCAGCATATAATAAAATAACACTTTCACGATTTGTTAGGTGATTTAGAGATGGTAACTAGCACTACTAGTATTTAGTTGGCCGAACTCGGCGTTGATCATGCTGGTGGTGACCGGCCTTGGCCCCCGGCCCCCGTTAGCAAACAATCTTTCTGCTGTTTGCATAACGCAAAGCGCGTCGCACTCCGGCGTCGGCTTAACCGCTGGCGGCCTTCAGGGGCAGGAATTAACTTTATGTAACGGCTACCGCAACGAATCAGAACATCAATGATTGTAGTTTACAAAAAAATTAGGTCATACGGAAGCGAATTCGGCACAAAACAAACAATAAAGATTGTAAGTTACGTTGCTACTATCAATTATCGCCTTTTTATTTTACCATAATTCCACTGCGGCCGGCTAGTGAGAAATTTATGCTCTGGAAGCTCCAATAATTGTTCACAAAATCTGAATGAAATCTATCATGATGTTATAGATGTAATTTGAAGTAGCGCCGAAGTAGGATTTCGTAATGCCCAGCACGACAGTGATTATGGGTATTCCCTCTTCGATTTGCTGCCAGGTGTAGCAAGATGGCACTGCACGCCACTCCCGCAGAACAAAATCTCTTGCCATGCTGCGCTACACAAGGCACCTCAGCGCCAATCACGAACAATGCTTTGGTGAGGCACTGGCATTTGAGGGGTGGGCAACTTGAGCAACTATCCCGGCGAATTGCATGGCCGTGGCATTGTTGCACCGGAGACCGCGCGATCTTGGATCGAAACCTGGAGGGGGCCAAGGCGGGCAAGCACGCCTTGGCATCTACGTTCACATGCTTCTTCCCATGAGCTGAAGTTAGACCGACATGGGCGCGCCACTATGATAGTCCAGCCGGTCAAAGCGTCTCGAGGCAGTCCCGCTCAAAATGAGGTTTCCCATGAATGACCCGCAACTGGCAGCCCACCTTGCCTTGATCGCCGGCAGGCTGCTGCTTGGGGTTCGTGACAGCAAAATGCTGGACGGCAAGGCGCTTGGGAAGGCGGGGGACCAGACTGCCAACCAGTTTCTAGTTCATGCGCTGCGCAGTCAGCGACCCGAAGACGCTATCCTGTCAGAGGAGAGCAGCGATACGCAGGACCGCCTTGCCAAGAGACGGGTTTGGATCATTGACCCGGTAGACGGAACCCGGGAGTACGGGGAAGGCAGGGCTGATTGGGCAGTGCATGTCGGGCTGGCTATCGATGGCGAGCCAGCCCTGGGGGCAGTGGCACTTCCGGGTCTCGATGGAGGTACAGTGTTGCAGTCCGATAAGCCTTGCCTACCTGCACCCGTCAGCCATCCGCCGCGCCTGGTGGTAAGTCGTACGCGGCCTGCGGCCGAAGCGGTCGCTGTGGCTGCGGCGCTTGGTGGCGAGCTCGTGCAGATGGGCAGCGCAGGCGCAAAGGCCATGGCTGTCGTGATGGGTCATGCAGAAATCTATCTTCATTCGGGCGGGCAATATGAGTGGGATAGCTGCGCTCCGGTGGCAGTCGCTCGCGCGCACGGCCTGCACTGTACCAGGATCGATGGCAGCCCACTTGTGTACAACCGTCCAAACCCGTGGATGCCTGACCTGCTTATCTGCCGCCCTGAGTTTGCCGAGCCGGTGCTGGCGCACCTTCGAACGATGACAATCGTGCGCTAAAGTTCAGGACGAGACATGGACCTGGGCTATTCCGTTGCCGGAATGTTTGTCGGTTTTCTGGTCGGCCTTACAGGCGTAGGTGGCGGGTCGTTAATGGCGCCGATCCTTATACTATTCTTTGGCTTCAGTCCGGCGGTTGCCGTAGGCACAGACCTTTGGTTTGCGGCTATTACCAAGATCGTAGGTGGCGCAATCCATCATCGTGTCGGATCGCCCGATTGGCAGATCGTCCGGCGACTGATGCTGGGGAGCCTTCCGGCTGCCGGCGTTACACTGCTATGGCTCGCACTCTTCCATGAAGGACGGCTGGAGCAAGGCTTTCTCCTGCACCTGCTCGGGGGAGCATTGTTTGCTGTAGCTCTCATTATGCTGTTGAAGCCGCGTTTGGGGCCGATCATGGCCATATTCCGGAACCAGATGGGGGCATCGATGCGCCAACGACAGCTGGTTGCAACAATTGTCGGAGGTGCAGCAGTAGGGGTCCTTGTCACGCTCACCTCGGTGGGTGCCGGCGCCGTTGTGGCAGTGCTCCTCGCACTGGTATACCCCATGAGGCTAGGAGCCAGGACAATTGTCGGAACTGACATAATCCATGCGGTGCCCCTGACGCTGCTTGCGGCAATGGGCCATAGCTGGCTGGGGAACGTCGATTTCTGGTTGCTTGTCAGCCTGCTTCTGGGGTCAGTGCCAGGCATCGCGGTGGGATCGCTGACCGCCGGAAAAGTCAATGATGACCTGGTCCGTTACGCATTGGCGGCCATGTTGATCGTGTCAGCCATCAAAATGGTTACCAGCTAGCGAGCAACGCAGAATCTCAGGCGTATTCTTCGATGAGTCCGGGGCGAACCCAATAGGCGATTGCACCCGCATGGAGCGCTGCGCGCGCATGCCAGCGTCGCGAGCGCACAGTGCCCGGCAAAGTAGCTGTGGCCATGATGGCCGAAAACAGGACCTTGGCACCTGAGGTCACCGGCAAAAAGAAATAGGCTTTTCTGTCGAATTCACGGCACAAGAGACCATGCGTTTGCCCTGCGCGGAACATCCGGCGCCGCACCCATTGCATGTTTGCCCGCCCTTCTGGCACATCTTCAAGCACTACTGCATCCGGGCAGTAAACGATGCGTCCCCCAGCCTCGGCGATCTCCCGGAAGAAAATAGTGTCCTCCCCCCCGGTCCTGCCCAGTTCGATCCGAAACCTGATGCCATGCCGCAAAAGAAAGTCGCGATCGATCAGCGCATTGCTGGTATAGGCATTCGTCGGATTTCCTCTGATACGATTGGAATGGAAATCACATGCACGGACCCATGCCGGCAGATCAGGGCCGTAGACAGCTTCGCAGCGGCCGATCACTACATCTGTCCGGTTGCGCGCCATTGCCAGGTGCTTCAGCCAGTCTGGTGTTGCCACCTCATCATCGTCAATGAAGGCCAGCCAGCGGGTACGGGCATGGGTAAGCGCGGCATTGCGCGCGATAGAGATATTCCGGGCTGGAGCGTGGACGTAGCGCAGAGGGAAAGGAAAATTTGCGGCATACGCCTCAAATCGCGTCTGCAGAGCATCGGTCTCATCGTTGTCAATGATCAGAACCTCGACAGGTAACTCGCCGGTACCTTCAAGACCAGAAAACGAGTCAAGCGCTGCAAAGGCACTTTCACGCCGGAATGTGCACATGCAGATCGTGACGGCGTCTTGCAAACAGGATGCTGAGGGTGGCCGACCTGGCATCATTGCGCCGCCAGGGGCTTGAGGCGATCAGGCCGCAACGCGCAGGCCAGCATTGTAAAAACGATCAATGTGGAAAAATGCATGTTGGAAAAGCTGACCAGTTCGAAGAAGATTCGCGGCGTTTCAAAAACCAGCAGCGTGCAGCAAAAAATGCCAAAATAGGTCGGCTTCACCATTACCCGAATAATAAGCCGCACCGCGCAGAATGCCATCACCAAAGCAAACAATATCAGTCCAGCATAACCAATATCCACAAGTATATCTCGGGGCGTATTATGAAAATTGAAGCCCATTCTGTTGGAAATACCCATGGCTCTCCATAGAAATTCTGCTTCCAGATTTCCATGAACCCAAAACGCGTTGTATCCCAATCCCAGCACCGGTCGCTGTGCAATATACTGATCCGCGTTTCGCCAGAGAAGGGCTCTTCCAGTAAGGCCAGCATCTTTGCCCGTCTCTGTAAGTATCAGATCGAAAAGAGGCTGCATCCAGTAGGTGCTCGTTGCAGCCATACTGATCACCACAATCGTTACAATAATGAAGATGAACGAGCGTATCTGGACATTAAGCCGGCGGGAAATTATCCAGGCTGTCATGCATGGCAGCGCGATGATTGAGGCAATAAGGACGCCCGTTGCCTTGCTCGCAACGAGGCAGAATAGCGCAAATGGGAGAATGGCGACCGCTGCAGCCAGCCAGCGCCAGCGAGCCTGTTCGATTGCCCACCAGATCATGAGCACCGAAATCAGCAACGTAAGTGCAGCAGTATCTCCGGCCGCATTTTTTGACCCTGCCAACCCTGCAAACGCCAATCCACCGTCGTTCCAGACTACCCAGCGACCGAACAGGACGCTCATCAGCGTGTAGGTGCAGAAGGCGACGAATATGCCCTTGAGAACACTCGTGCTTTGAGCTCCTGCGCCGATAAACAGCGCAGGAAGAACAGTGAGCAGGTACAATGTACCATAATAAAAAGTACGACCCGGGGCCTGCGACCAGATGGTGGACAGCAGGCAAAAGGCGGGCAGCATCAAAAGCGGCCAGCAGGTCAAAAGCACCTGAACCACTCTTTCACGGCGCAACACAATGTACAGGAACAGAGATGTGACAACCACAACAGGCGTCAGTGGCCCAAGCCACCAATTAAACAAAATTCCAAAAAATGGCAGCGCAGTCAACACAGCGTCAATCGTCGGGCTACTGCGGTTCAACCAAAAATGCGCTTCCGGGCGGCCGGCAAAACGTTCCGCCATCAAAGACCGCTGCGTGGACGTCGCCACGTTCAGAAATACCGCTCGCCTACGCGAATCGTGTCACCGGGCGATACGAAAACCGGACGGTCGGCTGTCAGTTCATATGTTTCTTCCCTGGCCTGGCCGCGCCGGCGTATGAAAACGCGTCGCTGGTCTGCGCGGTAGGTGTATCCGCCCGCCAGAGCAACGGCCTGCTGGACCGTCAGATCATCGCTGAACGGGAACTCGCCAGATTTTGCAACCTCGCCAAGCACGTAGAATGGGCGGTAATTCAGTATTTCCGCCGTGACCCTGGGATCGTTAATATAGCCCTTCGAAAGCCCGGCGATCAGTATGGCCTGAAGCTCATTTACGGTTTTTCCTGCCACCGGGATGTCGCCGACAAGCGGAAAGGCGAGATCCCCGGCCGATGAAACAGCATATTCCCTTGTAAGAGCTTCCTCTCCAAACACGGTTATCCTCAACCGGTCACCAGCGGCCATCCGATACTCGGTTGGCTCATAGGCGGCAGAGCCAGCGGGAGGAATAGAACCGGCACATCCGGCAGTAAAGAGAGCGGCGGTCGCGAAAAATATGCTCATCAAGAGGCTGCGCAAATCAGTCATTATCGCTCCGTCTGGAAAATACCGGGATTTGGCGAGACATTACCCAATACATTGGGTTCGAACAACAAGATTGCGTTTCACACACGGCCTGTGATTTTTTGCCAGCGGGCGATGGCTGGTAAGCGATAGAGCCAGAGTGCCGAAGGCGACCGAGCCAGAGCGGTTATTGCAGATGCAAAACGCCGCTGTTTAAGGGCCTCGATTGAAAGGCTGAACGCGACGCCGCGCCGCAATGCCTTCCAGCGGCCGCGATAAGCCTTGCTCGAGGCGAGGGCAGGCCCGACCAATGTACGGACGTTGCATTCGGCAATGAACATGCGTTCGGCGTTTCCCGCCGACAGCCGATGCGAAATTGAACCTGCGTGCTTGCGGTAATGATACAACGGTTCGCACGTTATGGCATAACGACAGCCTGACGCAAGCAATCGGACAATTAGTTCGTCATCCTCACCAATCCGCAGCCCCTCGTTATATCGAGCCTTATGGGCTTCAATGACAGATTTCCGGATCATGGGTTTCATATATCCCGGGCTCGGTACAGGTCCGAAAAGATGCGATCGTTCGAAATACTCCTCGATGCCCATGATGTAGGCGGAACCCGAAGTACTTAAATGGTAAAGCGGATGGGGAGACACACACTCTCCAAAAACCAGCAGGTTATCGGCGACAAGATCTGCCTGGTGCAGTTCGGCAAGGTCAAGCAACGCCAAGCTGCGGCCCGGCGTCAGCAGGTCGTCGCTGTCCAGTACGGCGTACCATTGCCCGCGCATTTGGTCGATTGCCATGTTCCGCGCGCCGGCGGGACCGAGGTTATGTGTTGTCTGCAATAGCCGGACGCGGTCATCGTCGTGCGCCAGCTGCCGAGCATCCTCAATGCTGCCGTCTGTGCTGCCATCGTCCACGATCAGGACCTCAAGTGTTATGCCCTGCTGTGCGAGCGCTGATCTGACTGCTGAGATCAGATAGGGCCTGGAGTTGTAGCTCGCGACCACAAAACTGATCTGGGGAGCTGCTGAGCGGGAGGCGGACAAAATGGAAACTGACATTCTCCCGGCGAATCTGCATAGTGCATTCATGCGCAGACTATTCAGGAATCGGGCGCGGGTCACCACCCAAGCATCAAAAGGGCGGATTTACGCGATCGGGGATGTACACGGGCGATATGACTTGCTGCGCAACCTGATGGATCGTATCATCGGGCACTGGGAAGCTTCTGAAAAGGACTTTTCCAAGGTCAGTCTCGTATTTTTGGGAGACGTGATCGACCGCGGGCCCGATGTGGCCGATTGCCTAAAGCTTCTGCTGAACCTGGTTCGTCAGCCCGGTGTTGTCCTGTTACGGGGCAATCACGAAGATCTTCTGCTCAAATCATGTGAAGGCCATCCTGTCGCTCAACGTCTGTGGCTCGAGCACGGAGGTCGCTCAACGCTGGCAAGCTACGGTATAGCACCGCTTATGCAAGGCGAGGATAGCTTCGATTTCGGACAGCGAATTGCCGATGGTATCCCTCTCGAAATACTCGATATGATCAGGGCATCGCCGATAAGCTTTGCGAGCGAAGGCTATTTCTTCGTTCACGCCGGAGTGCGACCTGGGGTACCGTTCAAAAGCCAGGAAGAGCAGGACCTTCTGTTTATTCGCGACGAGTTCACCAGCTCCAGCGCTTGGCACGGTGCCGTTGTCGTGCACGGCCATTCGATTGTCGATGAAGTTGAATTTTATCCCAATCGGATTGCCATAGACACAGGTGCCTATCGCACCGGGCGCCTGTCTTGCCTGTGCGTTCAGGGCGAATTGCGCGAGGTGTTGACCACCTGAGGTCTCAGGTGACACCGCCATATAAGATTGTTGCAGTTTCGGTAGACGTTCCGAGGCATCTGCTCGTTGCTGCCTTGGACCAACGCGTGCAGTCCCAATAAGGTTGGCGCACCCGGTTCCGCAAAACCTGGACGAATACAAAATCGGGAGGCGCGACAACGATCGTATCAGCACCAAGGATTGGGGGCGCCTGTGCAGGGTCAAGCCAACCTACCACTCGGCATTCCGGGCGGCTTCCGCATAGATCGAGCGCGTCGAGCGCCCAGCGTCCCGGAGTTTGTCCCCGAAGTGGCAGCTGGAGCAGAGCAAAAGGAGGCTTGGAAGGATTGCCGGTGTTGCCGTCTGTTATTTGTGCCGCGCCGGTCTCTTGCGGATCGGCCGCTGCCAGATCCCCAACGGCAGCATTTATAACCTCCGAACCAGGCTCTTCGTCAGGCACATGCGCGGAAGACCAGGCGGCCAGCACCGGGACTGAGGGTTCACGGCCAAGGCCTCGTGCTGCGAACACCGTACGGCTACCCCAGAATCCGTCCCAACGGAAGAAAAGATGGGTACGCACCGCAGTGATCTTGACCAGGCTGGCGCTCCAATAGGGCACCACCCAGTCGGTGTGGTAATGCGTAGCAAGTCCGACACGCCGATCGATGTTTCCATCGAGCATCGCACTTGCCCGCAATTTTGCCGCAGAATAGGCCTGTGCTGAGGGACGCCACCGGATCATTGATCCATCGCAGGTGAAGCTGAACTGACAACCCGTCTGGCGTTCTGATCCCTGGAAGACCACGCCGCAGACGGATTTGGGAAAAGCGGGGTGACGGACGCGATTGAGGACCACCTGCATAACCGGCCACTGGTCGTCTGCTGTCCCGCCAGCTTCATAGATTGCAGCGATGGCCAGGCAACTGATGGCGCGTTCCCGATCAATCCCCGAAAGCGCTGAACGAAAGGGTCGAGGTAAAGAATGAGCTACCGTTGAAAACGGGCGAGAGGCGTTAATCTCCTGCGCTGTCTGGCGGGGCACCGGAAGGAACTCGTCTTCCGGTGCCACCGTGCCGGGCAGCCCCACCTGCGGCAAAGGCGGCTGCCCACGACCCGCCGTCTCAGAATGCGACCCAGGCTTGCCTGCAGCCGGACCACTCCAAGGAGATGCGTGCCAGCCAAAGTACATCACCAAGCCCAGCGCCCCGACGGTAAGGAAAGCGATGAGCCACCATAATTTAGCCAGTTTCAAGAACTTAAGTCCCTCACGCCAGTCACCTTCGGTATGGTTGCGCAGGCACGCCACAGTAGTCGCCCGATGGATGCTCACCTTGGCGTTTCGCAAATTTGCGCCATTCGTTGACGGCCCAAGTCGGTGTCATATACCCGTACGCAGGGTGTTCCTGAAGAGCTTTATGTCAGCTCGATGGTCTCAATGTGGGCCAGGAATATCTGCGCAGCTGTTTACGGGACATGGTGTCACACCGACATGTTATCTGTTTGTTTGCAAGGGCGCGCGGATTTTCAACGGCGGTATCGATAAGGGGCCACGAATTGATGCCCGCACATGACGGCAAATTGTCCTTCGCCATCGTATTTTCTGCCAGACGAGAGACGATGGCGGATGGACGGGCGCGATTGTTTGCTGAAGACACCCTCATTGGCGCTGTTCAGCTGATAACTGGGCACCCCCTGCGCAAGCGGCTCTGCAATGGGCTATTGGTGCATGCCGGGAGCAAGGCAAGCTTGTGCCACCTGCGTTAAGCACCTACAATCCCGATGATGCGGAAAATACTTGTTCTTTCGGGCAGTTTTGTCATCGTGGCTGGCGCTGTCGCAGCATGGTCCCTGACGCAAGCCGGGACCTCAAATCCATTGCCAGTTCGCGCTGTTGCTGATCGCCCGCAGCCTGTGGCTGGCCCGGATGCTTTCGGCAAAACTCCTTTGTTGGCTCCTCAATTCCGCACAGGGGACGCCTATCCTGAGCGACCGACAGTCGATCTCGTCAATACTGTGATCCGTCCTGGCGCCAGGGAGGCGCTCGCGGTCGTCGAGCTTTCCTCTTCTTCACCCACTACCGTAATCGCCTATGTCCGATGCCGTGCAGGCATCGGATCACGTCCTGTCAGGGACCGGACACAGGCGGTGATATTCCGGCCGGGAGATCCGCAGCGCGCGACAGTTGCCTGCCCGATCGAGTCGGCCAGGCCCGGGCAGTCTATCGTTTTCCGCCAGGCGTATGAGCCGGACGGCGGCAAGCGCGGCCAGGCGCAGGCTTCGGCAACCGTGAGTGACACGGACGCGCCGACGCCTCCGGTTACAGAGGGTTTCCGCGCGCCTTATGCCTTCGCTCCTTTGGGTCAGCTGGTTTACAATGCTGATGCCACGTCCATTCTGTTTGACGACAAGGGTGGGCCAGGCATCTGGTCCACTGCGCTGGCGCATGGCAGGTCGCAGCCAGCCAACCAGGAGACCGGATACTATGGCACGGTTGCCATGGGTGCGGTCGAAGCGAGCGACAACGCAATCCTGTTGCGGACCCGAAGACTCGAAAAGCCGGTTGATGCCAAGGATGGACGGCCCCCCTATCCGTTTCAGGCAGCAATCCTTTCTGCGCACAAGTCGCGCGATTTGGAGTTCGTTTACGGGTCGGTCGAATGGGATGTCAAAATGCCCGATCGCATAGGGACGTGGCCTGGTCTGTGGTTGCTTCCGCGGCACGGATGGCCTCCGGAGATCGATGTCTACGAAGGGTTCTCTCACAATCCTGAGTGGACGCTTTCGTCGAGCCTCTCGACGACGATCCATGGCGGCAGCCGGTCTAAGCGGGCATTCCGCCGCTCTGCCTTCCGCATGCAGATGGGCGACTTTGGCCTGGCCAACACATTGACGAGCGAGTATCACAAATTTCAGGTTACGGTCGATCCGGGTTGGATCACGATGTTTGTCGATGGGGTGGAAACCACACGCTATGCCAATCCATTCCCGGGCACGCAGTGGCACCCGCTGATGCAGGTCGCGGTCAAGGCACCGCCTGACAGTCCATATACCCAGGGCACCGGAGATATGGCGCTGCGATCCATCAGGATCTGGCGTTCGCAGTAAATGACAGCTGGTGGTGTTAGCCAGTAGCGAGCCCATATTGCGGTGGGGGGATCCGCGTAGCGGCACCAGCTCGCAGGAAGCCAAGGCCCCATGCCAAGTGCATGATCGCTGCAGCAAACCCGGCAAGAAAACGCCATCCCCCACCATCGCGGTACCCGACAAACAGTCCTACCAACAGGCATGCTGCCAACCAGAAAGCAGCTGGAAGGGCAAACAGCGGGTGGGCGATCGCCAGGGGCAACATCATTACCGCAACCGGCACTACCAGCGGCGCTACCTGCCTTACATGAGGACGCATCATGTGACGGCGCATGTTGCGCGCACGACCAACTCCGTACCTGAAATACTGCCGCCACAAAGCGATGGGCGTTGCCCTGGGAAAATAGACGATGCTGGCGTTCGGCTCGAG
The DNA here is from genome assembly GCF_014639875.1 of Blastomonas aquatica. Lineage (GTDB taxonomy): Bacteria > Pseudomonadota > Alphaproteobacteria > Sphingomonadales > Sphingomonadaceae > Blastomonas > Blastomonas aquatica. The sequence goes on from NZ_BMGD01000008.1 coordinate 28,003, forward strand.
CCAGATCTTGCCACCTGTCCGTATCTGACGATAATCAAGTTCGGCATCCTCGTTGCACGGCATGGACTCGCAATAGCCCCCTAGCCGGCGGAACATCTGCAATTCCATGAGCGCATGATGGCCGTGGTCGACAAAGCGACCCTCACCGATGTGCCGGTGTGGCGAACCCCCTGTTCCTAATACGCTGTTCTGTGCCGCTGCGACTGCGAGCTGGAAACCCGATTTCCCCACGGTCTGCATCGGTACGACGACTGCGCTTGCGCTTGTCTTCTTTGCTGCTTCCAAGAGCAGCACGGCGTAATCGGGGGGGTACAGGCAATGCGCGTCGACCCGGAGCAACCATTGATGACCCTCGCCATGGATTTCGACCGCCAGATTGATGCCCGCGCTCTGAATCCGCTGAGGGTTGTGCAGCAATTTGATCCGCGGGTCGGCTTGTGCCAGCCGTTCCACTATTTCGCAGCTCCCATCAAGGCTTCCGCCGTCGGCAACCACGATAGTGCAAAGCGTTGATCCCACCAGCAACTGTTCAAGCAAGGCACCGATATGGCCAGCCTCGTTAAGGCACGGGATAACCGCAAGAACAGTCATTGGATTCCGGCTCCAGCAATGTCATGGACAAGAGCAACGCAATCACGGTCGTCAGCGACAAGCTCGTCGCGGGAGATCGACCTCAGCTGATTTTGCATTGCCGCGAGCTCCCCAATCGTCAAGTCCAGCAATCGATTTTCAGCGTGCTCCGGCTCGGAGACCAGCAGGCCAGCCCCTCTTGCCTCTAGCCAGCGCCCCACCTCGACATCTGCCAGTGCAATCGGGATGGCCCCGTGAGCGAGGGCTTCATAAAGTCGGTTGGGTAACAGCCAGCTGCTGTTCAATCCCTCCTCGAACCAGTCGATCGTCCAGGCGAAGTGACACTGTCCGTAAAGGTCTGGCAGCTCATCATAGCGATATGGCCCTGTAAATCGCATCCCCGCGACTGTCTCGACCTGAGTAGCAAGATCAGGCAATTCGGCGGGTGACGGCTTGCCGGCGATCAGCACTTCGATGCGTCCATTCGAGGACCGGACGAGTCGGGTTAAGAACTCCAGTGTCTTGCGGCACCTCAACATACCGAACCAGCCGATCTGCAAAGGCTCGCCGGGCGCAAGCGGTGCAAACTCGGGAACGAAGCCCTCGTTGATCAGCAACTTGTTCTCGACCAGACGGATCTTTGCTTGCAGGGGCCTCTTGCCAAAGTGATTGGAAACGAACGCAGGCGACGAGGTGAGCAGCAGGTCGACATAGGGGAGCAGTAAGGCCTCGACAGCCTGAACAGCACGGGATGCCGCACTGCTGCCCACCAAAGACCGGTGGATATCGAGACATTCATAGACGATCGGCCTTCCGCGAGCCACCCGGCGGGCGATCGCGAGTTGCTCCAGATTTCGCGCCATAATGACGTTGCAGCCTGCAAGATGCTGACTCAGCCCTCCACTGAACGCCACCGCTTTCAAAGTAAGCTTTGCGCGGTCAAGCAAGGCGGCATCCTGCGATATTCCCAGTATCAAAGGATCTCGCGCGGCAGGCCCGCCGGCAACAATCGTATCCCTGCAAAAGCCTGCTAGGGCCACCTTCGCACCTCCGCGAGACAGCATTGCGCACCTTCGCTCAACCGCTGGGTCATTAAGATTTTGAACGATGTAACCAATCTTCATAAATGCTCCTGAGCGGGGTCATTGACACTTATGCTGCATCGCGACAATACAGGTATATCGGCCTGACCATGGCAGTCTGATGACGTTGTTACAATCGGCGCTCGACGCCAGTTGTATATTCTCCACTGCTGAGTTGACGACATGCCCACAGAACGGCCAATTGCTGTAATCATCGCGGCATTCAACGCTCAGGAGACGATCGCCAAATCAGTCCGCAGTGCTCTGGATTGTCCAGAGGTCGGCGAGGTGGTGGTCGTGGACGACGCATCATCCGACCGCACTGCCTTTATGGCAGGAGTAGCCGGGGCAGGAGACTCCCGCTTCAAAGTTCTGGTCCAGGAATGCAACCGCGGACCCTCGGCCGCTCGAAACCGCGCGATCCGGGAAAGCAATTCGCCGATCATAGCCATGCTGGATGCAGACGACCTGTTTTTGCCCGGCCGTTTTGGGCCGCTTTTGGTGACCGATGACTGGGACCTGATCGCTGATAACATTGTCTTCTTTTCAAACTATCGTGAGATAGTGCCCTTTCAGACTACGAAATCTCAGGGCCCACACCCGGTGTGCACCCTTTCATTTGAAGATTTCGTTCTTGCAAATGTACCAAAGCGTGACGTGCGCCGCGGCGAACTCGGTTTCCTCAAGCCCCTCATACGAAGGTCGTTTTTGACAAGGCATCAGCTTTCATACCCAGAGGATTGCCGGCTTGGGGAAGATTTCATTCTGTATACCGAGGCACTCTCGCGCGATGGAAGATTCAAACTGGTATTGTCTGGAGGCTATGCTGGTTTGATCCGACCCAATTCTCTGAGCGCGCAGCATCAGGCCGAAGATCTTCGAGCGCTGTTGCGGCAGGAACGGAGGCTGCTCGAGAACCTGAATCTGACATCCCAGCAGAAGGCCGCGCTCTCGGTCCACGCGCGCAGTACGCAGCGGCGCCTGCGGTATCGAGAGGTTCTGCAGAAAAGACAGCGCAAGGGCATGCTGAGTGGCGGCTTTGCCGCCTTGAAGCAGCCGACCTCAATCCTCGACTGGTGGTACGACTATAGCTCCCCGGCCCAGCCGGCAGCATTTTCGACTCCTCGCATGCTTTTGTCGCCCCAAGACTTTGAACGCTACGCACAATGATCAACCTTGCGCACGAGCTTGCGCAGCCTGAAATCGAAACCGACGTGATCATTATCGGTGGTGGCGTTGCCGGTCTCGCGTTCGCTGACCGGTTGAGGCGAGATGCGGTGGTGATCGAAAGCGGAGGCGATGCGCCCGATCCCGAACGCGACCGCCTGTTTGCGATCGAGAGCGCTGGCATGCCGATGAACGTGCAGTCATTGCAACGCCGGTTGCTGGGAGGTTCGGGTGCGCTGTGGTCAGCGCGGTGTGCCGAACTGGATTCTATCGACTTTGATGCACGTGAAGGACTGCCGCATAGTGGCTGGCCAATAACTCTCAGCGACTTGCGCCTCTATTTCGATGCAGTGGCGACGGACTGGAGGCTGCCTCTGGCTGCCAGCAAGAGCGCGCTCGACACTCCGCGGATGCGCAAGATGTTTGACACAGCACCTGGGCTGTCGTTGCAGCTATGGAACTACGCCTTCGAACGACGCGAAACCCCGCTCAATCTGGGGCGCCATTACCGACGAGTATTTGACCGCCCAGGCAAGCGATTACTGATGCAGGCTGATGCGACCGGGATGGAAACGGACGGGCGGCAGGTGATCGCAGTGCACGTTCGCGATCGCAGTGGAAAAGTGATCCGGATCAAGGGACGTCATATCGTCCTTGCAGGTGGTTGCGTCGAAAATAGCCGTTTCCTACTGGAGCACCAAGCTCGCGGTATCCAACTATGCGCTGAAGTTCACCGTTGGCTGGGGAGGGGTTTTCATCAGCACCTTGTGGTCAACTCTGGCTCGGTTGTTGCGCAAAACGGGACCGGAGCCAGATTGCAGCATGTCTTCAATCGAAAGCGCCGCAGGCCCGCCATTTCATATGAGGTGGGCGTTCGCCCGTCCGATGCCTTGCTCATCCAGGAGAGCCTACCCAATTGTTCGGCAAAATTCCTGTACCAGCGCACAGGTGGCGTTACAGCTAGCTCAGTTCCGTCGTTGGCCATCAACTGGCTGCGAGGCAGGGAGCCGATTCTCCAACGCCCCAGAATCCTTGTCGAGATAATGGCTGAACAGCAAATCAACCCTGACAGCAGCATTGCTTTGGCCCCCGACGTTGACGGGAGTGGTCGGCTGGGGGCGCGTGTGAACTGGAAGGTCGGCGACGCTGAAAAGCAAAGTGTAGTGCGACTGACCAATTTGCTGGCTGGTTTTCTCAAAAAAAATGGGCTGGGAGAACTCGCTGAGATAAGCAGTCACGATCAGGTCGATTTTATGCCCATGCGCGACAGTCTGCACCATATGGGCGGAACCCGCATGAGCGACGGGCCGCGTTATGGTGTGGTGGACCGAAATCTCCTCGTTCATGGCACGACGAATGTCACGGTTCTTGGAGGATCCGTTTTCCCGACAGGTGGACACGCCAACCCTACCCTTACCATCGCAGCACTGGCTTTGAGAGCTGCTGACCACCTTGATGGGCAGGTTAATGTCAGATTGGCGGGGTAAGAGCCTCTACTTGAGCTGGACTGATATAGCGAGGTTCGGTAGCTTCGGTAACGAGCTGCGAGCCCAACCCTGCTGCTCTTCGGGTCAATCGGGAATGGATGAGCGGCAATCCGTAGCGCAGGCCAGCGCGCTGCCCAAGAATAGCCATAGCCTGGCGTCGGCCGTCCGAGCTTTGACCGCGCAACTGCCACATCATCCCGTCCGCCAGCGCCAACGCCAGCGCGCGCCCGGCGACCGAACTTTTTCGCATCCGCTCCAACCGGTCAAGTGAATCGGATGTCAGCAAACCTTCAAACCCGTGCTTGCCCTGCACTGTGCGATTGCAGATTGCGGTCTCAACCGGTGTCAGGCCGATGTTGGGCGCAACGACCACCGCAGCTGCAAAATCTTTGAAGGCCGCCTCCCACAGACCGTGCCGGCCCATGATGCAGCCGCGTTGCAGCAATGCTGCTCGCCGCACCAGGCGGGGGTCGTTGGCAGCCACCAGACTTTCAAAGAAATCGATATCCACTTTGTCATAAAGCTTTTGAAAGATGGCACGATCGAAAGCTTCCCATATTTGTGCCGAGGCGCCAGCTGCATGCACTATGCTTTGGGGGCCCCTGGCGCCGTCATGCTTTCTTTGCTCGAAAATCAGACGATCATGAAACATGACAGGGGATTGCATGGCCAGCCGAACGAACATTTCATAATCCTGGGAACGCAACATCGCAGGATCAAATGGTCCAGCGCGCACATAAGCTGCGCGCGTGACCAGCGCTGCATTGTGCATCACGAAGGAATCTTCGAGTATATGGCGTGCGAGCGAGCCTGAGCTCAGGTCCGGCCAGTAACCAACACCCATGTCCACCTTGCTGCCGCCGTCCATTCGGAATCGGGTGTAACGACCGAAAATCATTTCAGCCGATCCGTTCTCGAGTAGCGTGAACAGCTCGTCAACGGCGCCGGGCAGTAGCAGGTCATCGTCATCACAGATCCATACATATTGCCCACCGGTCATTTCCATCGCGCGATTTAGAGCAACGGATTTGCCTGCGTTGGTCTGTCGGATGTAGCGCAGCGGGATGCTCATCGCGTTCACCACTTCAGCGGTATTATCCGTCGATCCGTCGTCGACGATCACAAGTTCGTCATTCTGGTCCATCTGTCCGGCGATCGAGAAAATCGACTCGGCAATGTAGGCCGCCCGGTTGAAAGTCGGCATGATGAAAGAAATCCGAGTCATGCTATGGGTGTTCCTGTCATCGGGGCCAATTCACGGTACCGGTCCGAAATGGGCAAACATTGCCCGCAGCTGCCGGTCATTGCCATTCCCAAGCAGATTCTCGGAAAACAGCGCCACCTTCTGGGTTCTCGGCCATTCAATGATGTCGAACCATAGGTTCGCGCGACGCTGATTTGTGCCGGCCAGCCGTGCCATCCAGAAAAACCATATGTCATCACCTCTGGGCGCGAGCTCAAGGAAAAGGGACCGGTCCATCACCTGGGGAGAAAACGCGCCAGGGGGATATAGGACTCCACCGACGCCGGTGGGGAACAATCGGGTATCTGAAGTGCCCGCAACAAACCTGTCACTTGCCAGTTGCCAGTCTTGATATGGAACAAACTTTCCAAGCGCGTCGATTTGAGCTTCATGCACCCGGCCCGCTATCACTTCCCCCCCGTGCGCGCGGGCGCCATCGACCAGTGCCTGAAGCCAGGTCTCGGGATAATAGACATCGTCGTCTGCGGTGACAAAATAGCGATCCGGATCCTCTTCGAGCGCAGGGATCAGCTTCTTGTAGCTTTGCAGGTCATCGCAGCCCTTGATGGTCAGGCCGTGAGCTTCGAGTTTCCTGACGTCTGCTGGCAAGCTCGCAAGGTCCTGATGGGCGACCCATAAAATGGTCTGATCAGCCGCAACTGTCTGATCTAGAAGGCTGCGTATTGTTTTGGCAAGGTGCGCAAAGCGCGGCGGATAGGATGTGAGGGTAACTACGAGAGGTGCATCGAGGTCATGGCGTTGTTTGGACGACAGTCGGGGAAACTGCCGGACAGATGTCAATGCACGCCATGTCTGGCGCTGTTTACGCACGGCCCTCTTCAGCATTCGAAGGCGGTACGCGCCAGGTATACGCAGTGGACTTATCATCAATTGCGCCCGGATTTCCGAGACACTGTGCGGAAACCGAGATTGTCGAACCAATGCGCCAATCTCCCTGCAGTCAGGCGCGCCAGCAGGACAGGATTACGGAAGGACCGGTAAAGCGGTTGATCGATGATCCTGTCTGCTGCCGACGGGTTCATGACGGGTAGCCAGCGAATTCCGCGCCGAAGCTGACGAAGCAGGAATGGCGTATGCCTCTCGACATAGCGTTCGGACATCCAGAACCCTTTGCGGGTCGTCTCTACCAAGGGCTGATTTTCGTAATCAAACTCGATGAGGTACTCGTGGGTTACCTGATCTGCCAGGCATCGCAGTCCGGGATCAAGGCTTGTCCTCCAAGCGAAGAGGCGATCCTTGTTCAGCCCACCTGAAACCGGCTTCTTCCATGTTTCTGCCGCGCTCGATACGTCTGCCGCAGCTGCACCAAATTCGATCATCGCCGGGTCAAACGGGATCCCGGTCAGGGTGCAAAGCCTCCCCAACTCGCCTGAAGGGTCGACGACGAGGTTTTCATAGCGAACCGTAGCACATTTGCTGTCAGCTTTCATGAAAGCCTCTGCGGCATCCTGCCACCTGCGCCAAAGATAGATATTGGCCGCAAAAGAATTGCTGAAAGTCGGTAGGTTGCAGGCAGACAGCGCTGCATCGCGAGGGTCGCGCATGATGCGGATAATCCAGGCATCGGGCCAGAGGGTCCGGATCTGGTAAAGATTTAAGAGATGGTTGGGTGTTTTCTCGATCCAGCCTGCCTTTCCCCGTTTTTGAGCAAAGGGAACGGTCAGCGATTCGAGCATTGCCGCGACAGACGGTGAGCGTTCTTTCAAAAAATCGTAGGTTGCCTGCTCGCTAGAACCGAAAAGTGTTACAACCGGCTGTCCGGCAAGTTCCAGGCTCATGAGTGAAGCAACCGCAGCCCGAGGCCAAGCGGGATCCTCGATACACAGCGCCAGTCGCTGAGGGTTCAGTTTGCTGAAAAACTGCGTTTCGGGGCCTGCAGCATAGAGCCTGTGCGAGCCAAACATCGCCGCCAGCATCGTTGTGCCTGAACGCGCGGCTCCCACGATGAAGAGCGGTTGCCTGTCAGTTGTCATGACCCATCCGACTCCAGTAGATATAAATTCGCAACTTTTTGCTCATTTCTGTTTTCCTGCCGCATCTGCAATATTGGTCAAGGCGCTGCCGATCTCGCGATGTGTATCAGAGACGCACAAAACGCGGCGCGCCCCAAAATCCCGTATACGCTGTCAACCTTCAACGGTATGGCGATCCATGCATTGCAGCAAAACGAGATAATTTCCAGTTATGCAAGGAGTACGGAACCGTTTGGTAAAGGGGGCGGCCATGCTCGGTGGGGCAAGGGTGATCGTCAATCTGACTGCATTTGCCAGCACCCTGGTTCTCGCACGGCTCCTCACCCCCCAGGATTTCGGCCTTGTTGCACTTGTCATCGCAGTGTCTGCAATCGTTGCTGCCATTACCGACATGTCTTTGAATCAGGCATTGATCCAGCTGGAATCGCCCAGTGAGAGCAGCTATCATACTGCATTCACGCTAAATTTGCTGCGATCTATCGGGCTTGCTCTGCTTATGTTGGCATTGGGTTATCCCATGGCGCTGATTTATCATGACGATCGGCTTGTAGCCCTTATGGCCGTCGTTGCCGTGATTACAGCGACCGCTGCCCTCGACAATCCCAAGCTCGTTGTGTTTCAGAGAAATCTGCAGTTCAAGCAGGCTTTTGCAATCACGGTCACCGAGCGGATGGTTGCCTCACTTGTGGCAGTCGGTCTCGCGGTACTATACCGAAGCTACTGGGCCCTTGTGCTCGGAACGCTGGCTGCAGCGGTGATCCGGGTCGCTTTGTCATACGCATTCATTCCTTACCGGCCCCGGCTTTCACTCACCCACTGGCGACAGTTTTTGGCTTTCTCGATCTGGTTGTCGCTGGGCAAAATGGTTCAGGCTGCCAACCTCAGGGCAATTCCCCTCGTGGTTGGTGCCTTTCTGCCTGCTGGTGCTGTGGGCCAGTATTCAGTAGGTGAGCGGGTGGCCGCTATGCCGATCCGGGAGAGCATTGGTACCCTGCAGAGCGTCCTGTTCCCGGCTTATGCACGCATGCGTGACGATGTTGAGCGTCTGCAGCGCGCTTACCTGCGAGCCCAAGGCTCCGTAAGTCTTTTTGCTTCTCCGACAGGGTTGGGCCTTGCTGCAATTGCCGCACCGCTTGTGCCAGCCGTGCTCGGCGCAAAATGGATTCCGGCTGTTCCAATTGTTCAAGCGGTTGCTGTCGCAAGCGCGGTAATGGCGATCCAGAATGCGTTACCCCTTGCGATGGCTCTGGGCCAGCAGCGAGCACTGTTCATGCGGAACGTGCGGGTTTTTGCCATTCAATTACCGATGCTCATAGCGGGCTTGGTTCTTGGCCGTTTGTCGCCGCTGGGTGGACTGGGCGGCCTTGCTGTTGGCTTGAGCACGGCAGCTATCGTTAATACATCAATAAACCTCTGGCTGGTGAGGTCGATTTCCGGCATTGGCATACGCGCTCAGATAGGTGCAGTAGTCCGACCTATGCTCGCTGCGATAGCAATGGCTGCTTCACTCATGGTTGCCCAGGAATTTTTGATCAGCGGCCAGCATCCCGTCACCGGACTTTGGCTCTGTGTGATCTTGGTCGGGGCAGGGGCGGTGATATATGCGGTTCTGCTGGGGCTTTTAAATCTTGTGTGGCGAAATCATGATGGTGCTGAGGCTGAGCTTTTCAATATCATCAGACGCGTGATTTCTTCCATTCGATCCAAAGGTCCATCAGCGCATTGAAGGCATAAATGTAATTTAGAAAAGTCGTATACAGAGACTAATTATTGGTCGCCGACGTAAATAGATTTAATGGAATTCCTGACATGGAAAGCTTGCCTAAAACCAAAAATCCCGATGAACGCATGGACGATGAGGACGAGACCAGCTCTCCACGGGATTCGAAGGCTATCCCATTATTACCGGATCCCGGACTTTTGTGGCAGGTGTTTCGGCGCAACGCCCTACTTTTCTTTGCCGTGGTTGCGACGATCGTTGCGCTGGTTGCGATGTTTCTGGCTTTACAGGTCCCGACTTACACCACCAATGCCAGCATTTTGATTGAGAAGACCGTCGATCCGGTGCGGACGGGCCAGCCAGTGTTGAGCCGCGATACTGTGGAAGCTGACGAAATCGACACGGAAATCCGGCTGATTCAATCTCCCCTTGTCACACAGCGGGCAGCTGAGCTTTATGTCGAACGGTTTGCTTCCCCAGATGGCGACAGGTTCACCGAAGCAGAAACCGAAGATGTAGCATCTCGCATAAGGCGCAGTATCGCAGTCTTCCGCTCGGGTCAGACACGGCTGATCGACATAATCGGTCAGAGCGAGGAGCCTGCCTTTGCTGCAGCTGCCTCAAATCTTGTGGCCGAGGCGTACCTTCAAAGCCAGGTAGATGCAAAGACTGCCCGAAGCACTTCTTCCTCAGCCTTCATAAACGCGCGCCTAGCCGAGCTCGAGCGAAAAGCGCTCGAAACGCAGGCAGCACTGGATAACTATCGATCGGCTCGTGGATTGGTGAGTGCGAATGGTTCAACAAATGCTGAGCAGGAAGTCTCGACGTTGAACCAGCAGTTGGCCGAGGCGCGCGCAAATCTGGCCGAGCGGCAGGGTCGTTATAATGCGGCGCGAGCACAGCTTACACGGGGTAGTGGCGGCGCCGATGTCGGCGCGGCACTGGGGTCTGGCACTATCGGCAGTCTGCGTCAGCAGGAGGCAACAGTTAGTGCCCAACTGGCGGTTCTTCGTGAGCGCTACGGCCCACTTCACCCGGAGCGCAGGCAGGCTGAAGAAGAGATTCGCGATATCCGCGAGAGAATTCAGGATGAAATCAACCGTGTCCTGTCCAATCTTCAAGCCGAAGTCCAGACCGCCCAGTCTCGGGTGTCGTCGCTTGAGGGAAGTCGCGGCGGTGCGCTTGGGTCGTTGCGTACGAACAGCCGTGCGCAGGCTGGGCTGAGCGAGCTCGAGCAAAAGGCCGAAGCAGCGCAAGCGATCTATCGCGCGTTTCTTGAGCGCTCGCAGGAAAGTGGAGCATTGCGCGACAGTGCTATGCCCGATGCAGTGATTTCTGCTCGTGCCCTCGTCCCTGAGGCCCCGAGCAGCCCTCGATACATCTTGATATCCGTGCTCGGCATTATTCTGGCATTCGGGTCAGGTTTCTTCGCAATCATGATTGCTGAATACCTGCGCCGCGGAGTGCAGACCAAGCGCGATGTCGAGCGGCGGCTGCATTTGCGCTATGCCGGAGCCATTCCGTCACTTCAATCGACCATCAAGGGCCGGAAACCCACGGAGCTACCGCACGATTATGTTCTGAACCATCCGCATTCCCTGTTTGCCGAAGCATTCCGATCTATCCGTACTTTCCTGACACTATCTCCCGGGACCCGCCCACGTGCGATAGCAATAACATCAGCACTTCCGGGCGAAGGCAAAACAACGACATCGGTATGCCTTGCGCGAACCACAGCCGCCGAAGGATCAAAAGTTTTGCTGGTCGATGCAGATTTTCGCCGACGTGGATCCAGCATTCTCCTCGATTATGAAAGTCCGAATGATATCTACGATTTGCTGGATGGAACAGCCAAACTCGATTCCTGCATTTTTGTGGACCCGCTGTCCCAGCTGCATGTTCTTGGAAGCAACAAGGTTCCGGATAAGGTCCGCAGTCCGATCACTCAGGCCCGGATCGAAGCTTTCTATGCAGAGCTCCGAGAGGTGTACGAAGTGATTATTGTTGATACTGCACCCATTCTCGGCGTAGCGGAGGGCCGGATACTGGCCAGTGCAGCTGACCGGGTATTGCTGATAACCCATTGGCGCAAAACATCGGTTCGGGCGGTCGAAGCCGCCGTTTCCATGCTGATTGACGCTAAGGCCAAGGTAACCGGGCTTGCGTTGACTCAGGTCAACATCAAGAAGTACGCCAGCACCGGCGATGGAGATGTGTATGCCTACACCAAAAAGTTTCGCGGGTATTACCAGAATTAAAGGCTGTCACCGATCCTGGAGTGGTGGCTGCTGGTCCGCCCGAGCAATTCTTCCGGCACACAGAATGGCTGCTGCGGGGCTCGCCGCTGTCGCGTTGGGCTGGGGGGGCGGAGCTTCGGCCCAGGAACTCGATCCGTTCGGATCTATTGTGGACAGAGCGAGGCCGGGCAACGCGGCGCCGCCCATCAACTGGGGTGGGTTTGAAGTGACTCCCCGCATTGGTGCGGAGGTCGAAGCCATTGACAATGTCTTTGCCTCAGAACAGCTAAATGTCAGCGATGTCACGGTTGCAATCAATCCAAGCGTGTTGATCGCGCAACGACGCAGCGACAGGTTTTTCAGTCTTGATGTCTCCACCGGATTTGTGAAGTTCCTGGACGAAACGGTCGATGATCGCTTCAGGGCCCAGATCCGAGGGCAGGCGCGTTTGGGTCTGGGAACACGGACACGGCCTTTTTTCGGATTTGAGTTTCGCCAGAACGATGCACGCAACGCGGCGCGCGTAAGTCTCAGCAATATCGAGCAGCCGCTCAAGTTGACCTCATACGGTGGCAACCTCGGAGTGGAGCAGGAATTTGGCCCATTCACTGCAACGGCTGAGGGGCGTTTCAGACGCACAACATTCGACGGCGTTTTCGTGGCAGGGCAAACACAAGTCGATGCTGGATTCAGGGATTTTGATTTGCTCGCTGGTCGAGCCAGGCTGTCCTATTCGGTCAATCCGGCGCAACGATTCTATGTCGAGGCAAACTTCGATCGCCGCGATTTTTCGACATCACCACTCAACGCCCCTGCTTTGCCGGTGTTGCAGGGTAATCGGTCATCAGAATCAGTGGCTATACGTGTCGGCTATGCGCGTCAGCTGACTGAGCTTTTACTACTGGACGTCAACGTAGGCTATTTGAAGCAGGAGTTCGACGATCCCCGTTTTTCGGGCCCTTCAGCCTATTCATTTGATGGACGGCTGTCCTACAGCCCAAGCCAGCTCACCCGTTTTCAGCTTCGCGCCTCGCGGACCGTCGACGACACCGTCAACCCCCTGTTTACAGGTTTGTTGCGAACCGAGTTCTCATTCGGCGTTGAACATGAACTCCGCCGAGATTTAGTTCTGTCGAGCGAGGCAAGGTATGTAAAGCTGGACTCCGGAGACAATACCGCCGATGGCAGTGAATACTGGCTGACCGGCACTGCGCGCTACTATTTCACGCGGAATATCCTTTTGCGGCTCCAGGCTGAGTACTTTCGTAGAGATGGTGTGTTTGCAGGTGATCAGACCCGCGGCCTGATCGGGGTGGCCTACGTATTCTAGGTAGGGATCCAGCAGGCGTTGCATCGGCTTTCAAAGTGATAGAGAGCATCGACGTATGCGTGCGGGAGAGCAATAACAAGTGATGCTTCGACGGCATGCTGACGTCTATCGTTTGCCTGTAGAGATCATGTACGCGTCCTCCCGGTTTCTTCAAAAGTCAGTCTCATTATGCCGCGGGGTAATGGTTCCTTATAATCACTATGGTATTGGTAGTGGTAGTGGAATATAATGAATTTCCTTCAACCGCATCTGGAAAATAAATTAATGAACAAATTCTAAAACTTAAAAAATTAAGAAAAATTAATGTCAAATTTATTTGTGTCTAAAATTATTATAAAATTAATGGTCTGTAGGTAAATCTCTACGGTATTTATGGATTGATTTATCGTTGCCACATATCATTTAAATGGCTGGTGGGTTCGAAATTGATATTTAGACGATTTTACATATTCGGCGAATCAATTTTCATTTAGTGAATATTTTGTACGGCGCTACGAGCTTATACTTTGGCCTAAATTACCCGAATACGCCTCATGATATTAGGCTTTAGATGTGTGAGCGTCCCGGAACCGGACATCGCCGCCTGTGCGGTGTTTCCAGTCGCCTGCGTCCTTTACGAATCGGGAAGTTTGATATACCCATGCTGCACTGCAATATGCCGAGGAGGCTTCTTTGCTTTATCAGCCTGTCAACCGCGCAAAGTACAAGCCTCCGCGCATTATTCGCGAAGGGCGATTTATCTCTACAGATCCTATTGAAATGAGGATCATCGACTTTGCGGGAGCGCTCGCGCTGCTGATCGTTTTCATGCCCGCCATGGTTTTGATTGCCTTAACAATCTTGATTACCGGCCGGGGCCAATCGGTTTTTTTTGCACAGCAGCGTATCGGCCGAAACGGCGAGATGTTCAACTGCTACAAGTTCCGAACCATGGCGGTCGATGCAGAATCGAGACTGGCAGAGGTGCTTGCCCGGGATCCTGCGGCCCGGGCCGAATGGCTGCGCGATCACAAGCTTCGCGACGACCCGCGAATCGTGGGCATTGGCGGTTTTCTGCGAAAGAGCAGTCTCGATGAGCTTCCCCAGCTATGGAACGTGATAAAGGGCGATATGAGCCTCGTCGGGCCGCGCCCGATCGTAAAAGAGGAAGGTCAGCGCTACGGGCGATACTTGGCATATTACTGCCTCGTGAAGCCAGGAATCACCGGCCTCTGGCAGATCAATGGCCGAAATGACGTGAGCTATCGACGCCGCGTGGCCTTCGACGTCATCTACGCGAGGAAGTGCACCACGGGCGATAATGTGCGAATCCTAATTCTCACTGTGCCTGCTGTTCTGATGGGCCGAGGATCATATTGAGCCCTTGGCGCCACCTCCGGGACAAAGGTATCGCGTTGGCAGTCCATCGCTGATACGCTAGCGTAAAATTACGGTGGAAGAAAATGTGGCCAGGAGAGTGTCATGGTATCTGAGACAGCGATGGTTCCAACAGGGGCTCAACGTCAGTTCACCCGGTTTCTGCTTGGTGGAATAGGCGTGGTGGCTATGGTGATCGCTTTTGGCCAGCATGATCGCCGCGGGCTGCTTCTGTTCGATCAGCCTGAGGCTTTTGCTGCCAGTGAACTGGCGGAGTTATCTTCGCCGGGGGGGCTTGCACAAGGCATCGGTGTCCGCAGGATTCTACCGTCCCGAATTGGCGCGAGGCAGATCGCCAGGGCGGTCAATCCAGGTTCAGTGCAGGCACCTGCGCCTGGTGCAAGCGGCCCCGCCGGCGTTGGCTCGACGATCGGACTGCAGCCGTTTGTTCTGTCAGGTCCTGAGCCTTCATTCGCTTCAGATGGCACATCACCAGGGCAGGGTCTGGGTCAGTCGGGCCCAGTGCTTACCAGCACGTCTGTCCCGGGGACAGGAATAAGCCCTACGCCGCTCATCGTTCCAAGCGGCCCAGGGGTTGTTCCAACTGAACCTGGAATTGTGCCAACCGTGCCTGACGTCACGGATCCGGTTGTCCCTGCGGTTCCAGAGCCTGCCAGCTGGATTCTTATGATCATTGGCATAGGCGCCCTCGGGGCGGTCATGCGGCGGCGCCAATATACTGTCGGGCAACTAGTCGCCGGCCGCTAGACTCACCGCTTGCTTTTTCGGGATCCGTATGCTCAGCACGGGAGCGCCCAGGCTTGTGATTGTATCCATGCCGAGCAGTGATCTTCCGAGTTTTTCCACGATAATCACGCGATGACCCCGTATGCGGTTGCCGGCGACGTCGAACGTATTCGCTGAACCGTAATGGGCTGTGATCGTTCCGCCGACTACTGCAAGCTGCGTTTGGCCTTCAGTGTCTACCTCTGCAAGTCTCGCATCGGCTGCAGACATGATAGTGTGACTCGCGCCCGTATCTAACTGAAATTCTATCGGGACACCGTTGACATGTGCATCGATCTGCACGCGGTTGTTCTCATCAAGCCTGGCAAAGAATGCAGAATTATTGCTTGTAGAAGGTAAACTGCTCCTCTGGACTGACAACTGATTGAGGACTTCAGGATATATAGCGTTTGGGAGCGTATCCACGGATAGAACCGCCGATCCCGCCAACAATGTGCACGTTGCGATGAAAACGGTGCTGATGTCCGACATAGATCGGACTTAGCGCGGACATATTAGCAATCCGTTATCCTGATGAAGGTGACAGCCCGCTCTGAAGCGTCGGCAAAACCTGGATTGTTTCCTTATGGAGCCGATCCGGCTCGGCTCCATTGAGCACGTCAACTGCGCGTCATTGTCCTGCCCTCAATGCCAGTCACAGATGGCGTGCCGAGGATAGATGCGGGCGCTTTGGGCCAGCCGGTCGGTAGGCCCGAGCCCATCGGCTTGGGTGTTGCTCGATCAGCTGAAGCATCCCACGATGGTATAGGGCTGCGCATTTCCCCCTCCGGTTACCGTGACCGCACCTGCCGACACCCAGGCATGTGCCTTTATCTTCCCGTGAGGGTGTTCGCGCAACAAACCCAGAAAGACGGCATGCGGAATCCGATAGATACGCAAAAGTAAAATGGCGCAAAGCGCCTGTGGAAAACAGTTGGCGCGCCACGGAGCGTATGACGAAGCTAGCAGGATGGTGCGTCCAAGGTCGAGAGCGGTTTCCCGCTGGCCGGCCTCAAGCAGCGGTGTCAGGGGACATACATGAGATTGCAAACCGAGGAGGCGTACAAGCCGTTCAAAGGAAAGCAGGAGTATCGCACCGCGCCCAAGACCCAGGACGACCCAGGCAGGGGCAAGCCAGAGCAGCTGCAACCGAGATTTGTGTCTGACGGCGCGTAACTTTCGAAGAACCCGGCTCACCACCGGCATTCAGGTCCGCGCAGCCAGCCCTTGACGGGCAAGGTCGTCGAGAAACGCCTCGCAATCCTTGCGGCACGTGGTTTCATCGACGTTATGGCTTTGGCAGATCGCACTGACCATCTCCTCGACACATCTTGGTTCCACCATCAGATCCCAGATGATCTGGCCAATCCCGGAGAGTGCGAAATATTTTCCCGTTGATACGCTGAGCATGACGGTTTCTCCCCCCATGTCGGCGGCAATGACGTCAGGTTTTCTCTGGTACTTGGTTTGCATGTTATGATCATCCTTTTGACGCCTCTAGCCCATAAATGGCGTTCGCTTCGTTTTGTTTCTGATATTACTGCGAGCAGGGTCGCGCAATGGGACTTGTCCCCTAATGCGATCAGCCGGGATCCACAATTGAGGCAAGGTTTCGAGCTGGATGCGGCCCTTCGTTAACCTTCGGAGCTGATCACATTTGCGAGATAACTGTCGGGTGAGCTTGCTATCTGGGCATAGCTCCCCGTTTCCAGCACTCTGCCATCGCGAAGCGCAACCACCCAGTCGGCAAATGATATGAGTGACGGGCGATGAGCGATGGTAACGACAGTGACCTTGCCGCGCAGATCATTGATTGCCTTTGCTATGATCGCCTGATTTTCCCAGTCCAGCGCGCTCGTCGCCTCGTCCAGGATAAGCAGCTGTGGCTTCCTTAAAAGCGCCCGCGCCAAAGTTATTCTTTGTCGTTCGCCTCCGGAAAGCCGCAGGCCGCGGTCACCGACCACCGTTTGCAAACCACGTTCGAGCGCACTTACAAATCCGTCTGCCGATGCAGTTCTGAGAGCCGCCCACATGTCTCCTTCGGTGATGTCGCTCCGTCCGAAGGCAAGGTTTGCAGCGAGCGTGTCATGAATCAGAAAACTGTCCTGAGAAACATATGAGATACTGTCCCTCCAAAACCGGCGGTTCTCTGCAGTTAGCTCGATTCCGTCCAGCAAAATGGTGCCACTTGTCGGCTCAAGCAGGCCCATGAGCACGTCGGCAACTGTAGTCTTGCCACTGCCTGAGGGCCCTATGATTGCGGTTACCTCATTGACAGGTAGCACAAACTCGACATCATTCAGAGTAGGTGATGAGTTCCCGGGATATGTATACGAGACCTTCCTGAATTCGATATTGCTTTTGAGCTGGGGTATCTGTTTTTGCTCCCGCACCATGGCTTCCTGATTCTTGATTGCATCCGATCTTAGCCTGTACATTGCGGTTGCCGCAGGGATGCTTGCGTTGAGATCCTGCCAGCTACCCTGTACCGAAGTGATCTGGGGCGCCGCACGTATGAAGAGCAAAATCAAGGCAATCGTCGAACCGTAATCCAGTCCCAGAGGGCCTAAGGCGAGGTAAGCAAATGTTGCAAGTCCTGAAGCCGCCGCGACCTGAAATATAACGCCTCCCAGGGTATGGATTCGCATGAATGTGATTGTATCTTTTCGAATCCATAGAAGAGATTTTCGTAGCAGGTCAAAGTAGAGCGGTTCGGAGTTAACTGCCTTTGCGGCTTTAAGTCCTGTGACAAATTCAGACACGATGCGGTATTGTTCGACACGGCGGTCAGACAGTGCCTCGCCGAATACCCGCGCCGCGCGACGGATGGGTGTCATTGCCCCCAGGATAACGACCCCGAGCGTGACCCCGAAGAGGGCCATGGCAGGCGACACCACCAAGGCAACGAGTGAATAGACCGCCAAAACGATCAAAGTTTGTATAAGGAATATCAGCTGGGCAAGCGCCCTGTGAACCCTCTCGACCTCTGCAAGCAGGGCATGGCTGATATCGGCACCCCTGATTGTGGCAAGATAGGACCAACGGGCACCCGCCACGCTTGCAAACAAACTCGATTGCAGACCGTGGACATAGTCGTGCATCAGAGCGTTGACCTGGATATCCTTCCAGCGGGTCAGCATGGCGCGCAGGGCAATGATGGCAACAAACCCTGCGAGGATACCTTCGAGCGGTAGAGACTGAGCCGCGTCGAAAACTGTGGCAAACATTCCAGATGAAAAGCCCGCTACAGCACTCTCACCCTGAGGTCCCAGCACACTGATAATTGGAATTAGCAGAAGCAGGGACACGCCTTCGGTTAGGCTGCTGAATGTCGCCAGAGCCAGAATCACCATCCCTCTGCCGCCAGTCCTTTTATGGACCGCTCTTGCAAATTGGTAGATGGAGAGTGTTCGAGCTTGAGTCATATCGAATCCAGGTTTGGCGCGAGCGCTGGATAGCTTCCTGTTAGATTTTTGTAACCAGCCCCGCAGCCACCTGCCAATAGCGTATAAAGCGCAACATGAGTTTAACTTGGCATCATCATTGGGGCGTTTTTCTGTGCCGTTACGATACAACCGGTAGTGAACGAAAGATTAATGAATCGGCTTGACCGAAGCTCGCAGAATCGGTTATTTGAGTAAGGGGCGTCCTATGGAAGGAGTTTATCCTATGACTGAAGTTACTGAAACTAAAGCTGAATACACCGCGCCGGCTCTGGTCGATCTGGGTGACATCAATGAAATCACCGAGAGCATCAACGTTCTGGGTGGTGGCGACAGCCAGTTCAGCCTGCTCGCACCGAGCTGAAAACGGGGCAGTTCCTTGCGGTACTGCCATCTTTCGGACCTGCTAGATTTTTGCCCTGGCTGTGCATGCCGCTTGACAGCGGAATGGCATATCTAGGGCAAAAATTTGTGTACATTCCTCGTAGAGCGTTAGGAGTATCACGACAGTCTGCTCGGTTTTCCGGCGAGCGGATCGCCAAAATTCATGCCGAACGCAAAGAAGTTTTTTAACCGAAATTGGGTTGCTGTTCCCAATCCATTTCATGGCATGTCATCGTCGAGCGAATTGTCCAGCGTGTCATGGGCCCCGATCCATACCGCGTGCGAATATGCCAGTTGCAAGATGAATGCATCCGTACCATTCGGATTCCGCAAGTAATCTTTCAAGGTTTGCTGAAGACGCGTGACGTTCCAAAAACGCGAGAATGCGGGGGGGGCGATTGAAAACGCTGTCGCCAGCCTGTCGCGTTCCCCCTTAAGACTCACTGCCAGGTTAAACCCCAAATTTGACTTGTCACGTCGCAGCCTCACCGGCTCGGGTAGAACACCTCGTGTGGCCTCTCGCAGTATGAAGCGCGTCCAGCCATTTCTGACTTTGAAGTGCACCGGAAGAGCAAGGCAAAATTCCACCAGTCGCTTGTCAAAGAATGGATGGCGCTGCTCAATCCCGATCCGTGCACCGATCCGATCAAAAAATTCAAATGACTCGGCGATAAGCGGAAGTTCGATATTGCGAAGATGATCCTCCGCCGCTGACGGTCGCCATGATTCCAGCGGCAGGGATAGCGAACTCTGGTAGCGCGCCGACGACTGCACGCGTTGAGAAAGCTGCGTCAATCCGCTGCGCCCATGGGCATGACGCCATTTTCTTGCGAGCCATTTCAAAGAATCCGGAGCTGCCGCCCCCAGCAGACTGCGAGCAGAGACTCCATACTGTGACCGAAGTATTCGCGCAGTGTTGAATGCACGCCCTGGTGATCCGATCTTTTTAAGATACGGGACGCACGGTACCGCATATTGCGCCAGTAGTGCTTTTTTTGATCCCTCATAATTGCCAAGAAATTCGCTCAGCAGATCAAGTTCTATTGCAAAGCGTTGCCACTCTTCGTTGAGCACGAGTTCGGTGAGAAGCGAAAATCCGTGTGACACCACAGTATCGCCGTCGTGCCCTCCCAGGAGGACCCCCATCCCCTTTTCTTTTGCCTGGCTGGCGAGCTCCCAGATCTGAAACAGATTTGGGGCGAGCATTGGTTCGTCCAGGGCTTCAGCCAGCGCGGCTGTGTGTGTGAGGGGACTGAGGTTATCCATTCGGTGTCTGGAGATTTCTATTGGAGCCAGCTCCGACGCGTCGACATCTTCAACCAGCTTGATCCATTGCTCCTCGTCCGACCCTGGTACCATTGGGAAGGTCGCTGAAAAGGTGGAAAGATACCCGACAGGCGAGTGCTCGGCGACCTTCTCCCGCGCCAGCATGACGATCGTCGAAGAATCCAACCCACCGCTGAGGCAAGCACCGACCGGTTTGCTGGACCGTAACCTGCAGTGCACAGCTTCGCGCAGCAAGTCGATAAAGCGATCTGCGATCTCATCGTCTGACCCGCTCAACGGGATTGCCGGCACCTCCGGTTTCCAATACCTCCATTCCGTCAGTCCTGTTTCGTCCAATTTGAGGGCATGCGATCCCTGAAGCCGTACCACTCCCTGATACACCGTCGACGTGGTATCGCGAGGATTCATCGCAAGCAGCGATAGTATTCTGGTATCGTTAACCTGGGGTCTAACTATCCCAGAGGCAACCACGCCTGATGGCTCACTTGCAAAAACGAAGTGATCACCGACAAACGCATATGAGAAAGGTTTTTCTCCGAAATGATCGCGGGCGCAAAATAAAGACTTTTCCTCTTGATCGTAAATTGCAAACGCGAATGCGCCAAGCAAATGATCCAAGCAATCATGGCCAATACGTTGATATAGAGCAAGAATGAGTTCACTATCGCAGGATATATTTGGTGAGAGTTTGAATCTAGCGATCAGTTGGTCCCGATTGTCAATTCGAGCATCGCAAGCAATGATATGCGTACTCAACGGATTTCCCATTTCGGGTTCCTGCTCGAGCTCAGCTCCAGGAGTAATGTGTAGAATTGCCGTGCCGAGGGCGCACCGATCATCATTCCAGTGCCAGCTGCGATCATGTACCCGATGTGCGAGTGAGCGAGACATGGCCTCCAGACGATCTACGGTTAGATTGTCGCTTTTGCTGATGATGCCGAAGATAGAGCCCATATATCCCACCCTTAAAGTCAGCAGCACAGAGTGGCGCGAATGTCAGCCAATCCATACATGCTCAGTGCCGAACCCATAAACACGATTCCGAAAGGTGAGTAGTTCTGATTTGCGGTAGTGGCAGGGCATGGTTTGATCGCAGTCACCGAGCGTGATGGAGTGATTCGGATCGCTCATCATTCGACTTGGAGTCGGCATTCAGGAATCGAACCCATTTTCAAGATTATTTTGTTAATCCAATTGATGGACCTACTGCGTCGTCTGGGTAAACGAGTCATTTAGATCAGAACGATCATGGTCTGATTCGATACCCCCTCCGTCGCATGCCTCAAACTGAGACACGGTCAGGGATGCACTAAAGGAAGTCGGTGGCCGGTCTCACCGCATTGCAGGTCAAGAATGCCACGCCTGGACGCGATGGGGACGGGATAGGGCTCAATCTGCCGGTGCGCGAGGCTTGGTTTAGGTCCAGGCTTCTGCTCGTCATGGTCGACGGCTGACGCAACGACTTTGGGCCTGGCAGTGCTGGCGACCTATTCCTTGCCGACGCAGGTGACAAAACAGCCGAATGGCGCGCGATCCCAAAACAGGGCGCGACCCTTCCATGGTCAGGCGCCCATCGTGCATATCGCGCCGCTGACCACCCGTGTCGTCGAGTTGCTGCAGTCGCCACAGCCGATGGCAGGGGAACCCAACGCGTAAGCTTTTTTGGGCTTGGGTGCTAAGCCACTCAGCGACATGATCATGGACGCGGCTCAGGGATTGCTCGCACGTTGCACAACAGTTCGCGGCTGGCGTTCATGCTTTCGCGACTTCGTCGCCGAAACCACCAATTTCAATAGCCAGCTTACCGAAATGGCCGTGGGCACACCGTCGCGACTAGGGTCAGGACCCATTAATCGCTTGCGCGCGACCTGAACGGTTGATTCAATGTGGCAGGAGGTAGCTGCCATGACTGATTTGCTGATGTTGAACGATGCGCAGATGCGCCGGATTGAGAAATATTTCCCGCTTTCGCACGGTATTCCGCGAGTTGATGATCGGCGGATATTGAGCGGGATCCTGTTTGTCATTCGCAACGGGCTGCGCTGGCGCGATGCGCCGAGCGACTATGGGCCGCACAAGACGATCTATAACCGCTTCATCCGGTGGAGTCGGCTGGGGGTATTCAACCGTATTTTCGCCGAGCTGGCCAAGGATGGCGATGGCGTGCTGATGATAAACGCCACCCATCTCAAGGCGCACCGCACTGCAGCCAGTCTGCTAAAAAAGGGGCTCTACCCCGATGTATCGGACGCAGCCGAGGCGGGCTGACCACCAAGCTTCATGTGGTATGCGATGGGCGGGGGCGCCCCCTTCGGCTCCACCTTACCGAGGGCCAGCGCAGCGATCACAAAGGGGCTGAGGCCTTGATTCCGCATCTGCCGCACGCTCGTGTGCTCATAGCCGACAAGGCATACGCCTCACGCTGGATGCACCAATCTCTCGAGCAACGCGCAATCACCGCCTGCATCCCGGCTCAGCGACAACGTCGGCATCTGCCCGAATATGATCCGGTAACTTACCGCCAGCGCCATCGCATCGAAAACATGTTCGCCAAACCCAAGGACTGGCGGCGCATCCACACCCGCTACGACCGATGTGCAGACATATTCCTCGCCGCCATCACGTTCGCAGCAATCTTCATCTTCTGGATCAATGAGTCCTGACCCTAAGGTCGAAAAGACATTTCGCCGCTGCAAACTGCTGGAGCGACGCCGGGAATTGATGAACGCACGTGCAGCATATTTTGCTGGCCAATCTGCCGCATTTGTCAGCATAGATGATGCGCGGCAGGTAAAGAAATCTGCCGCATAGGCTGAATAGTCGTCGCGGCGCCGTGGGTCTGACAGGACGCCGGGTCTAATCACCAACGGATTTGGAGTTCCGACGATGCCTGATCAGTCACGTATCCGAACACCATCCGGGTGTGAAGGCTTCTCCGCTGCAATTGAAACGCCAACTGCGGTCTTGGACGCGATGATTCCGGGTCCGGGTATCGCGGCCAACGCCGGCGAATGGGAGGGCGACATAACCGAAGACGTGGAGGAGGGTGACCCGGCAGGTGGCGACATTTGTGATGAGGCGCACGATCAGGGATCCAAGGTGCAGTTGCTCGACAGTGGATCACACACCACCGGCTGGTTCCATGGGATCGACCAACGCTTCATACAGCAACGGGGGACCTACCTGGTTATGCCAACGCGACCCTATGATTGGTTGGATGCCGAATACTTGGTCAACGAAAGGGAATTATGATGCCAATCGATGCGGCGAAAACCACGTGCATTGTGACGCGTGGGGTGATGGACGTCGGTACCTGCGATGAGCTCGATCTTGCTTTCCGTCAGATAGGGCATTTATTCGGTCCGATCAGCCTTTTAATTGGTTCCGAAGCGACACCGGCGGAAGTGCTTTCGGGTCTCGCCAGTGTAGGTGAAGCGCTCGCCGAGGCCGCGCTGGACCAGCTGGGCGCATTGCAGATCGTCTCGCATGTAACTGAATATAATGTCAGTCAGTCTGTGAATTGAAGGATGAGAGGCGTGTCAAATTTGAACATTCGCATGAGAGACGGTTTTATACCGCTGCGCAATCTTGGAGAAAGCTTGAGCAAAGCGGGTATTGATCAAGATCAATCGGATGCGTTCGTGCTAGACGCGCTGCGTCGCGGCGCACTGCTTGCCACGGGCTGCAGGGAGTATAGGTTTGATGATCTGCGAATGAGCGTTCCGATCGGAGAAAGGGAAAGTATACGCCGCTCCTGGTGGCGTGGCTTTCGCTCCTTTGCCTATCGGGAGGCCGGTGCCTTTTCTGCCAGAAATAATGTTGCCGGATATTACTTGGATGTAGCTTCGCAAGAATTGATTGAAGCTATGGCCGAAGCTAACCTCAGTGACCGAATAAATTGTCCTATTGCGGGCGCACAGTTCCGAAGGCATTGGACAGCCTATCACGGTGTCCGTGTCGAGGCATTAGCGGCGGATGGTCTGATTCAGGCAATCGCGCCTTCGATTATGCCAGCGTCGACCCGGGGTAAGCGGGGACCACCTGATAAGGTAACGGTTACCGGATTGGTTGCCTACATCGATGCCGTGGTTGCCGAAATTTCGATATGCGGGAAGGTTACGATGGCCTGCCAGCACATTGCAGAAAGAGCAATCAACCAAGGCGCGGTCGAGATCGAAGGTCGCCCAGCAATGCCAACGTCGGATGACCTAGAGCAGGTTAAGCAGCACCTGCGCAGTAAGTATCGCAGCCTCCAACGCGCGCGAGATAGGATCAGCCCCCCTCAGTCCTAACGCTCGGGAAAAACCTCCAGCAACGTCGTTGGTCCCAGCCGGCTCGGCCCGCTCAATCGCTAGCCTCATAGAACATCGGGTTCTTGAGCCATTCCTCGATTGCCGATTCCCGCCACCCGCAGCATCGCTCGGCGAGCTTGACCTGCTTCGGAAAAGTGCCTGCTTG
>NZ_BMGD01000009.1 GCF_014639875.1 Blastomonas aquatica
TGGACGCTATGAGCACGAAACCGCTGTCTCAGGACCTCCAGAAATCGCTCGGTCTCTCGCGTGGGTCGGGG
Organism: Blastomonas aquatica; assembly: GCF_014639875.1. Lineage (GTDB taxonomy): Bacteria > Pseudomonadota > Alphaproteobacteria > Sphingomonadales > Sphingomonadaceae > Blastomonas > Blastomonas aquatica. Next base: position 72 of record NZ_BMGD01000009.1, read on the forward strand.
ATGGGGATGTAGCCACGCGGCATGGACGATACCGGACCTGATTTTTCCCCCGACGAAATCCCGATTGAGCAGGCGCTGGACGCTGTAGCCCGGCGGCTCGCCGGCGTTACCGCTGCGGTCGATGGGTTTGCTGAGCGGCAGCAGGATTTGATTGGGCTCGATTACAGCGAACACCTGGCGCTGATCCATCAGAGCTGCGAAGACCTGCGCGAAGCGATTAATGCTCTGGGGCAGAAGCCGGCGCTGACGTTGACACCGGAGATGATCGGTCGCCAGATTGAGACGGCGGGGCGGCAGGGTCGCAAGGATGCCGAAAAGGCTATTGAAGCCGTTCAGAGCAATCTGCTGCATGCAATCAGCATGCTCGCCAAGGTGACGGGTTCGGTGCGAACGGTGCGGAAGCAGAACCAATGGCTTGCCGTGGTTGCTGGTTTAGCTCTTATCTTGGGTGTTATGGGCGGGGCGATCATCCTGCCTGCGATCGACTGGGTGGTGCCAGAAGGCTGGCTGTGGCCTGAAAAGCGGGCAATGTCGGCATTGCGCCGTAGCGGGTGGGAAGCAGGAGAACGCTTGCTTCTGGTGGCCGATCGTGAGCGTTGGAAGGCTGTTCAGGCTTTGACGAGACTGTCAGAGGAGAATAGCGGTGCCATCGAGAGATGCGCTAGGCGCGCGGCAGACCGGAAACTCCGAAGCGTCGGCTGCACAATTGAGGTAGGGGCACGAGATTACTGATTTGCCCCATTTGAGCTCACCACTGGATCTCAAAGGCCGTAAAGTGATGCCCAGCATTGGATTGAACCTTCGGCAGCTTTGCGCCCCGATCCCAGTCATTAGGGGGCTGTGCCGCGTTTCCCAAAACCGGTCATTGCCAACGCGGGAGTTATGTCGGCTTTTGGCACAACATGCCAGGGCGCTCTGTGACCGCGGATGGGTGGATAGCTGATTGGCTGCTTCTAGATCAGGCCTGCTTGGAAACGGACATTTGTTTAGTCGCAGTTCGTCAGCGGGAACGCTCCTTTACCGGAAGCAACCTCCTTGACGTTCCATCGGGTCGATAGTTTTTCGACAGCAAAGTCGGCAAACGCATGAGCGGCTTTCAAATCCTCCCCATTGAAGCCAATCACGATTTGGTCGGTCGGCATACCGAGGTTGCCCGCTCCAAAGCTAAAGTCATCTCCATGCTGAGCACCGATGTTCACGGTTCGATCATTGAGCGGCACGTTTTCGTTGCCTGCAGCAAGGGAGGTTAGCTCTTGATGAGTGTCCGTGCTGCGATCGTAAAACTGCATCTGATGTTTATCGGAAGTCTCTCTCATGAAGTTTGAGAAGGCAGGGATCTCGCCAGGGTTTTCAAGGCGGAATGGAACCATGCGGAAGGGATGCTTTCCCTCAGCGCATCCACCAACTCCGATTATCGCAATTGCCAAAAACACGGTGCGGATCGGGAAAGGTCTCATGTGGTGGGAATGGCCTCATGTGGTGGGAATGGCCTCGCGTCTGGTTTGAGCGAGGATACCACAGAAGCACGAGCGGCAGAAATGGGGTCGTTTCAAGAAATTCTGGTTCTGGCGGAATCGTGGAGATATCTGCCTGACCGGTCTCGGGTGCGAACCCACCCGCTGCCGATGGCCGTTTATGGGTGGTTTTCGGAATGGCGGCAACCTGTCGTATCAGCCAGAGAGCCTGCCACTGGTAGCACTGGCGTAAGTCCGCGAAAGCAGGACGAGCTCATCCTCGAACTGCTGGGACAACAGGAAGTCTGCATCTTCCAACACGGCGGCTCGCATCGCGCCGAGCAGGGCACGGCTGAGTACAAAAAGCTGGATCCGATCAAGCGGAGCTACGCTCCGGCTCGCCATGCCCGCTTCAGCCCCGGCAAAGGCCGTCTGCAACTCTTCAGCTGAAAGCTGACCCAGCAACGCTAGCACCACCACTCTCCGCGCGCGCGTTCGTTCGCCGAAAGCGCGCAGAAAGGTTCGGATCGCTTGTCGGTCGGGAGCGAGACTGCCCGTTTGGGGACCCGGATCGATACTGAGTTGCGTGCCCACTCGCTCCATCTCGCGCCTGCCCATTTCCACCAAGATCGCATGTTTGTCCGGAAAATAGCGATAGATTGAGCCGATCCCCACACCGGCGCGTTCAGCTATGGCATTGGTGTTGAATCCGGCTTCGCCGGCGATCTCCAGAACCTGAGCCGCCGCCTCAAGAATCACGTCCATGGTTGCCATTGAGCGCTGCTGGCGCGGGCTAACTCTCTGCACTCGAACAACTTGTTCGGTCGTATCCGCCATGCCTTGCCCCTCCTCGAACTGGAGTAAGAAAAGCGGAGCTTTGCTCATATCGTTGTCGAAGTCGAGGATAGGAGATGACGATGACTTGGGCAAAAGAGCGGTTAGACGCACTTGTTGCGGGCACCGCGATTACTCCGCCGGTTGTGGAGACGCTGCGGCTTGGCACCCTTAGGGAATGGGGCGAAGGCTGGATCAAGAAGGATTGGACGCCAGCGCCTGAACTGCTGAATTCCGACGGCTCACTGTTTGGCGGCTACATAGCTGCCCTCGCTGACCAGGCACTCGCGTTTGCCGCAATGACCATGGTGCCGCCTGATGCCGCTTTTCGGACCATCAACCTCCAGGTAAATTTCATCAAGGTCGGCCGGGCGCACCCATTGTCGATCGAAGCTCGGGTCGTGGCGACTACAAAGCAGTTACTTACGGTTCGCGCCGATTTCCGCTCTGACGACGGAAAGCTGATCGCTGAAGCCTCCGCGCAGCAGCTTGTGGCACCATTCGGGAGCTGAGAACGGATAGCGATTCAGGGCCAATCGATCTGGTCCTGTATGCCAAGGACCTGACGCTTTTTTGGATGACCGCTTTGGAGATGGCTGCTGAATGGCGGCAGTTTGCGACGGATCGAAAAAATCGGCCTTTCGGCTTGCGACCCCAAAATAGCCATTCATATCTCGCACGCTGCCGACTAGGAGCCGCATCCCCATGGTATCAGAAGTCTAATTTGTTGAGTTCCAATCCTTGCGGGCGAAATTCTGATTGCTCGGAAATAGGACCGCTGAAAGTCTCTATCCAAACGCTGTCTGCTTTTGCAAGCCTCTGTATAAGCGCGTCATCTAGTTTTAAAGCCAAGGCTCTATCGTCGCATGATGTGCTCTCGACAGGCCCATTACCGATACGGATGCTGATAGAACCGTCGGTGTTACAATTCTGAGGAAGTGCACTTATCCTGTGGATGAATTCGCAGCGCCAATTCCCCTTCGTCTGTGCGGCTGATGACAATTTTCTTTTGGTATCCTTCGGGACCCTCTGCGGCTAGGGTTGCTGAACGTTCGGTCACCGTTCCGCGCATGCGGTCCTCATACGCGTTATATCGCCAGCCCGATTCTTCTGATGGGTCTGCGTTGCTTGCAGGCTGACAAGCCGCGAACAACAGCGGTGTCGGAAAAACGAAAATCAATAGCATAATCCTTTTTCGCTCCGACGGGATCTTTGCATTTCGGGCAGACCCTCTGTGTTTACGAAGAAAAGCAGCTCTCTTTGAAAATAGGGCACTGTACTTTTTCACGAACATCGGTTCTGTAACCTTTTCTTGGACTGCCTTCGGCCTCGATGCGCATTGGCCTTGGCGGCCTAGACTCTACCGTTAAATCGGTTGAAGATCAGTAAATTTGCCAGAAAAGGCCGCCATTCAGCTTGCCACCCACTTGCAGCCATGGGGTGCCCTGCGACCACTGCCTGAAAGCCGACTTGCGGCTTCATCCAGTTCGTGGCCGGGCCCTGCCATTCAACTACCGGCCCATCAACAGCCATGCGATCGGAAGAGATCGACATTTTTTGCTAGCGGAAAGCCCGTCAAAACGGATTGTTGTATTGCGGCAAAAATTGGCTCCTGCATCAGCGGCTAATGGGCCAACAGTTGACTTAGTCAGTCACAATTTCGGACTCAAACCCGCTTGAAATCAAATGGTTAGAAGAATTTTGGGGGCACAATTGGGGGCAAAGCCGGTGGTGAGGATAAGTTTAGCGTTTTAATTCAATTGTTTAAATAGATTGTGAGGGTCCCGTAAGCGCACCACCCTTCGACAAGGCAGATCAGCGGTTTCCAGCGGGAAGGGCGTTCCGGCATGGGGCGCTCGTGGGTCCTTGTTGGGCGCGCTTTGCGTTGGACCGGCGGATGGTCCACAATTGACGTTAAACTCGTTTTCCAATCGGCTCTGATCCATAGGTTAAGGGGAGTGCTTATGCTCGCAGCTTGCCGTACGCCTCTGTTGCAAACCAGTTGGTAACAAGTCCTCGAAAAGTTTTGTCATTCATGAATCGAGCGAAGATTTCTTCATTTTGATCCACGGGTTCCACGAAAAGCGCTTCGAGCAAATTCTTGAACAACAGTTCGAACTTCTCGCCCGGATTAGCGATTGCTGCCTGTCCTAGGCTCGCACCTGCCAAAGCAACTTCGACAAACCGGTGGAAGAAGAGTTGGTCCGCATTGTTGAAATCCGTGCCAAAGCGTTCATTGACTACATCAATCAGCCGGGAAAGCGGAACCTGCTCTTCATCAGCAATTTTGGACCCAACGGAAGACGGCCCGTCGAGCAACTTTACCGTCCCTTGGGAGCTTCCAGGCAAGGAATATGGCTGGCAGGCGGTGCAGCAGCCAGACTGTCGAGTAGGTCCTCGCCGAGCAACTGCTCTGACCGGAGGCAGCCCTCCGATGACCATATATACGGCAATCCACCGGCCCGTGCGGGCCGCGACGGCGCTCGTGCCAGATATCGAGGCAAACCGATCGCAGAAAGTCCAGAAGCGAAGCGATTGTCTGACGTGCATCGCGAGGGCGGACATATCTTCGACCAACGATACAATCGACGCGACGAAACCGCGTTGTGCGTGTAGGGGTGGGATGGTAGCACCACAGTGATTTCTATGTCGGCTCGCACATCATAGACTTGCCGAGAGGCATGGTTCTGAAACGCGCTCCGAAATAGGTAACTGCACAGGGGGCGCGTCTTGTTTCATAAGCGGCTGCAGGATCGCCCATAGTGGCAAGAAGTGTTTCTGGCCGGACTGTGGCCATCCTTGCTTCTCTGGCCACGCTGGGTCTGTCCGGATGCGCTTTGCCACGTGCTGCGCCGCCCTCCATCTCCAGCGCTCAAGCAATTCCGGACAGGTGGGTTCTCTCGGAGCCAACCGGGGCGGACATCCCGCTCGATCGCTACTGGGTGCTGTTGAACGATCCACTGGTCGAGGAATTCGTTGCTCGGGCGAAGAATGACAATCTCGATCTCGCGCAAGCCGTCACCCGCCTGCGTGCTGCGCGGGCGGGGCTGCGACAGGCGCGCGCTGACCGTGTTCCGACCATCACCGGTAGCGGCGGTGCGCGCCGTGATGTCGGCGATTTCGCAACCGATGATATCCAGTTGTCGCTCGGGGCCGATGCCGCGTGGGAAGTGGATCTGTTCGGGCGGATTGATGCATCCATCGATGCTGCGCGCGCTGATTTGCGGACAGCCGGATATTCGCTCGGCGATCTGGAGCGCGTGATCGTGGCGCAAGTGGCAAGCCAAGTGGTGACCGCGCGCTCGCTTGCGGCGCAGCTTGTCATCGCGCGCGAGACGCTCGCCAATCAGGAAGACAACCTCCAGATTGCACGCTGGCGCAACCAGGCGGGGCTGGTCAACAGCCTCGATGTCGAGCAGGCGCGCACGCAGCGAGCGCAGACGGCGGCGACCATTCCGTTGCTCGAGGGCGATCTGGTGGCAGTCGCGAACGCCATCTCGACCTTGATCGGCGAGCCCCCCGGCCGCGTCTATCGCGCCTTGATCGAGGCGCCGCGCGATGTTCCGGCACCGCCAACGCAGGTCGGGCTTGCCGTTCCAGCCGACATGCTGCGCCTGCGCCCGGATGTCAGCGCGGCCGAAGCCCGGCTCGCCGCCGATCTCGACCGGGTTGGTGTCGCGCGTTCGCAGCTTTATCCTTTGGTGCGGCTCAGCGGGACGATCGGCACCAGTGCAACCAATGTGAGCAGCCTGTTCGATCTGATCACCGCCAACATCTTTGCCAGCCTCAGCCAGCTGATCTTCGACGGCGGGCGGGTGCGCGGCCAGATCGAAGGCGCTCAGGCGGTTGCCGATGGGTCGCTGGCGGCTTGGCGGCAAAGCATCCTCGTCGCCCTTGAAGAGGTCGAGAGCTCGGCGGTGGATCTCGAGACGAGCGCATTGCGGGTCACCGCGCTGACCGAAGCCGCCGACGGCGCGCAGAACGCTGCATTGCTGGCGCGCAGCCAGTATCAGGCCGGGCTGATTGATTTCCAGACGCTGCTGGTGGTCGAGAGCCAGTTGCTGAGCACCCGGACAGCGCAGGTCAATGCCGAAGCATCGCGCGCTCTGGCCTTCATCAGCCTGGAGCGGGCGCTGGGCGGAGGGTGGTCGGTGCCGCAAGGCGCGGGTCTGGACGAACGTGCGGCAGGGGGACGAGCCGAGTGAACGAAACGAGCAATCTGGCCGAGCAGCCCAGCGTGGATGAATTTCTCGGCACCAAGCCGGCTCCGCGCTGGCGGCGCTGGATGAAATACTGGCTGCCAGGTCTTGTCATCGTGCTTCTGGTGCTGGCCATTGCGCAATGTACCAGCAAGGCGCCCGGGCCCGATTACATTGCCGTACCCGTCGTGCAAGAATCGCTTGCGTTGTCCGTCACGGCGACCGGCAACCTGCGCCCGACCAACCAGGTCGAGGTCGGCGCCGAAGTTACGGGCCCGCTCGACAGCGTACTGGTCGATGTCAACGATCAGGTGACCAAGGGGCAGGTCATCGCGGTGATCAATACCGAGATCATCGACCAGCAGATCGCTCAGTCGCGGGCCAATCTCAACGCAGCAAGCGCCGCGCTGGCGCAGGCGCAGGCGGTGCTGAACATCGACAAGGTACAGCTCGCGCGGCTCGAGGAAGTGCGCCGCCTGTCAGGCGGGCGTGTGCCCTCGCAGATCGAGCTTGAACAGGCCCAGGCCGCGGTCGAGCGCGACCGGGCAGCGGCCGCCTCCGCGCGTGCCAATATCGAAGCGGCCGAAGCACAGCTGAGGGGCAATCTCACCACCCGCACTCGCGCCGTGATCCGCGCGCCGGTCACCGGTGTGGTGCTTGCCCGCCGGGTCGAGCCCGGACAAACCGTGGTCGCCAGCTTCAACACCGTGACCCTGTTCGTGATCGCCGAAGACCTCTCCCAGATGCAATTGCGCGTTTCGGTCGACGAGGCGGATGTGGGCCAGGTCAAATCCGGCCAGCAATCGACCTTTACTGTCGATGCCTATCCCGGCCGCCGGTTCCCCGCAACAGTCGAACGGGTCGATCTGGCCTCGAGCAGCACAACCCAGGCGGGCACGGGCGGAACCGGGGCTACGGCTGCCAGCGGATCTGTGGTCAGTTACGAAGCGCGGCTCACCGTGCAGAATATCAATGGCCTGCTGCGCCCCGGCATGACGGCGACCGCAACGATCGCGACCCAGAACACCGGCAATGCGATGCTGGTGCCCAACGCCGCGCTGCGCTTCCGGCCCGAGACCGAGGAAGAAGCCGGTGGCGGTGTGTTCAACCCGCAGATCGGGCTTGAGGACCAGAAGCAGCAAGCCAGCATCGGCGAAGGCAGCCGCCAGCAGGTGCAGGTGCTGCAGGCCGACGGTACGCTCAAGGCAATCGACGTAGTCACCGGGCGCAGCGATGGACGGCGGACGGTCGTGCGCTCGAAGCAATTGAAGCCAGGGATGAAGGTCGTCACCGGAATCAAGGCGGCCGCCAAATGACGGCCGAACCCCTAATCCAGCTTGAGGGCATCACCAAGACCTTCGGTAACGGAGCGGCCGCGTTTCAGGCGCTGAAGGGGATCGACCTCACCATCGAGCGCGGCGACTTCGTGGCGATCATGGGCCCGTCGGGCTCGGGCAAATCGACCACCATGAACATCCTGGGCTGCCTTGATGTGCCCACCGGCGGCGTGTTCCGGTTTCGCGGGGTCGAGGTGCAGAAGCTCGATCGCGACCAGCGCAGCCTGCTGCGCCGCCGCTATCTGGGCTTTGTGTTCCAGGGCTTCAATTTGCTTGCGCGCACCACCGCGCTCGAGAATGTCGAGTTGCCGCTGCTCTACCGGGGCGAGAACAAGACCCAGCGGCGCGAATCGGCGTTGCGCGCGCTCGATCAGGTCGGGTTGGTGCCATGGGCCTCGCACAGCCCGTCCGAGCTGTCGGGTGGTCAGCAGCAACGCGTCGCCATCGCGCGCGCGCTGGTGACCCAGCCCGACGTATTGCTGGCCGACGAGCCGACCGGGAACCTCGACAGCGAACGCTCGGTCGAGATCATGCTGCTGCTGCAGCGCCTCAATGGCGAAGGCATCACCGTGCTGATGGTCACCCACGAGGAGGAAATGGCGGCCTATGCCAAAACCATCGTGCGCTTCCGCGACGGCCAGGTCGAGCGGATCGAGCACAGCGCGACCGCGCTGGCGCAAGCGAGCGGGCCTGCCTGATGTTCGGATCGACGCTCCTGCTGGCGCTGCGTGAAATCCGCCGCCATATCCTGCGCTCGATCCTGACGACGCTCGGGATCATCATCGGCGTTGCAGCCGTGGTGACGATGGTGACGCTCGGCAACGGGGTCACAGCATCAGTGCAGGAGGAGATTTCCTCGCTGGGGGCAAGCAACTTCATCGTCTTCCCGGTGCGCACCGATCGCGGCACGATTCGTCCCTTCGACGAGGCAGATGTCCGTGCGGTTGGGCAGCAGATCGCCGGGGTGACCATTGCGGCCGGCAATGTCGCCGCCAACGCCACCGCGTTCTACAACGGACAGGATTGGGACACGCGGGTGCAGGGGGTGAGCAACGCCTTTCTGGAAGCGCAGTCGATCAGCATCGAGGAGGGCCGCCCGTTCAGCGCCGACGAGGAACAAGCGGGCAAGAACGTCTGCTTGCTAGGCCTCAAGGTGCGCGATGCGATCTTCCTGCCGGGCACCAGTCCGGTGGGCGCACGGATGCGACTGGGCGGGGTGTCCTGCACCGTGATCGGCGTGATGGAAGAACGCGGCCAAGGCGGCAATGGCGCGGATGATGATGATACGGTCTATCTGCCGATCAAGAATGTCCAGCGGCGCTTTCGCGGCAACGACAACCTTGATTTCTTTGTCGTGAAATATGACACGGCCTATGCCGCATCGGCGATCCAGGATTCGCTGGTCGATTTGCTGCGTGAGCGGCGGCTGCTTCAGGATGGGGCGCCGAACGATTTCAATGTCATTGATACTGCGCAGGTCAATCAGGCATTGGGCGCGGTGACTGGCGCATTGACGGCGATGGTGGCGGTGATCGCGTCGATCAGCCTGTTGGTGGGCGGCATCGGGATCATGAACATCATGCTGGTTTCGGTGACCGAGCGCACGCGTGAAATCGGTATCCGCCTCGCCATTGGCGCGCTCGCCCGTGAAGTGCGGTTGCAGTTTCTGACCGAGGCGGTGGTGCTGTGCGCGCTCGGCGGTCTGGCGGGGATAGCTCTGGGGTTCGGCGCGTCAATCGGGCTTGCGGCAGTAATCGACGTGCCCTTCGTATTCGATCCGATGATCAACATCGTCAGCTTCGTGTTTGCCGCGGGCATGGGCATCGTGTTCGGCTACTATCCCGCCAGCCGTGCCTCCAAGCTCGACCCGATCGACGCGCTGCGGCACGAGTAGCAAAAATCACGCGCGTCACGGCCAAGCCCGTGCGGGCCAGCGCAATGCACGGACTCAAAACCGGCATGCAATACGGCGACACTGCTGTGTTTCCCCCAATATAGCGCCGCAGCCGTTGCGATCCGCCACAGGGCATCCCATGGCTTCGACTGGCTGGAATGCGAGATACGTCCCGCTCCACTATCATGCCACTCAAACGTTCGTAGAAGCGCAGCGCAGCATTGGTCGTCTCAACCACCCAGTGATGCAGACCGCGAGCAACACCTACGATCTCCAGGTGTTGAGCAGCCGACCGCAGAACGCTGGTCAGCGTTCGGCAAGACCTTGCTAGGCCCGGCGTGATCGGAGATGAGTGAATTGCCGACCTACGGTGAGAATTGGACGGAGGCACTGCCTATCTCTTCCATCAGCCAATTGCGGAATTGTCGCATTGCTGCGTTTTCGGGACGCGATAACAGGCGAGTGAGCCAGTAGCGGCCCACATCAACCTCAATCTGAAATGGTTGGACGAGCAATTCTGACGCGAGTTCGCGGGTGAGCATCCCCGCCGGCACCAGCGCGATGCCGAGACCTGCGGCGGCTGCGAATCCCATCAGCGCGGAACTATCGAAAACGGGACCGCGGAGATTCGGGGCGGCTACGCCAGCGGCGTTGAACCATAACGCCCATTCATCAGGGCGATATGAGCGCAATAGCTGCTCGTGGACGAGATCGGCGGGGGATTTGAGCCGTGCTGCAATTGCTGGAGCGCAGACCGGAGTCATTGGCGCCCTGAGCAGCGGTTCGGCATAGGTGCCGTGCCACGCACCGTCGCCGAAACGGATCGCGAAATCTGGCGCTTCGGCGACCAGATCGACGCGGTTGTCGTCTGCTGGAAGAACGCGATAACGAGGCCAAACTCATCACTATTGCGTTGGATAGCGGCTTTGCCTCGATCGCCAGCTTCAATCGCGCGTTCCGGGCTATTCAGGGATGCACGCCGAGTGAATACCGAACCGCAGCTCACCAGCCCGTCGCACGGGGGCCGCGCGCTGCGAAAGCCGGCTTTTGAGGAGCGAAATACCGCCTTCTGGGGAGCCAGATAGGATATCGGGAGCTAGACAGGGCGCGCACAACTAACGAAAGGCAAGCGCGTGAACGGAATGATCGGCCTGGCAGGAACACTCGCTCTTCTGCTACTGCTAGGAACAGCTCTTGGCATATTCGATCGCCGAAATTTCTCTCCCCGGTGGCTGCTGACGGCCGCGCTACTCGTCGCGATCAATGACGTCTTGCTGACCCGGTGCTACGGTTTGTTGCCCGACGTCATCGGAGGGGAATGGAACTGGCAGGGCAAGCTTGCCGCTTTTGCCGCCACGCTGGCCATAGCAGCGGCACCGGTCTTTGGTCTGCGCCGATCCGGCTTCACTTTGGCGCAAGCACCCGGCAGCCTTAAAGCGGCCCTGCCGGTAGCGAGTGCCTATTGCGGCTTCTTCGTGCTGATCGCCATTCTTTTCCCGTCAGGACAGGCCAGCGCGGAAGACGTCGCATTCCAGTTGACGATGCCGGGCGTGGAGGAGGAGCCGTTCTATCGCGGTATTTTGCTTTTCGCGCTCGATCAGGCGTTTCGAGCCAGGAAGCGGCTCCTTGGTGTCGACTGGGGCTGGGGCGCGGTGCTGTCGTGCTTTCTGTTCGGTATGACGCATGCCTTCGGCTATTCCGACGGTAGCTTCTCCTTCGATCCCGTCATCATGGCACTAACCGGCGTTCCATCCTTCATTGCCGTATGGTTACGCCTGCGGACAGGAAGCCTGCTGCTCCCCATTCTGCTTCACAATTTCGGCAACTCCTTTTCATTCCTCACTTAGCGTCTAGCGCGGCTTTTCGCCCAACGGCGGGTGATGGGCCCCGCCCTACGACTGGCAAGCATCACCTAAGTCGTGCGCGCGCAGAACTGATGCATGGGTGGACCTATACAACAATGTTGCCTTATCGTCCTTGTTCCTGTCGAAGTCATGCCAAAGTGTAAATGCAACACGAGCGATGCAGGCTTATGGGGGTACTGGATTGAGTGGTGCGTCAATGCTGGATATCGGCACCCCCGAAAACAATCTGATTGCGCGCTTGCGGTTGGAACAGACTATACAGAAACCCCTGGTTGCCGCTGCTGACTGAATCGAGAGTTGCCCGGTGCGCCTCGGGGAGCTCGAGCGCGAGCGCAGCGACATTGTCGATGACCTGATCGGGTCGGCTCACTCCCATCAGGGTAGATCCAACCCCTGGTGTGCCGATGACCCAGGCCAGTGCAATCCGCGCCGGTGTCTGATCCATCGCTGCTGCGACTTCACGCACCGCATCGACGATTTTCCAATTCCGTTCGGTGAACAGTGTGTCGCCAAAGGGATTGTCTCCATCGAGGCGTTTATCGGTTTCAGTTCGCGTGGCGCCGCCTGTTGCTCCCTTGTTGGGGACACCTCCTTCGCGTTTTGGCCCTGCTTCGACGGTCTCTCGGTCGTATTTGCCGGTTAGCAGTCCATACGCCAGCGGGCTCCACGGTATCAGGCCCATTCCTGTGGCACGCGCGAGCGGGAGGTGCTCGTTTTCTGGGCCGCGTTCGACCAGCGAGTAGAAGTATTGGAGTGCGATCGGCCCTGCAGACCCCTGCAGCCTGGCGAGTGTTACGATCTGTGCGACATACCAGGCCGGAGTGTTCGACAGCCCCCAATAGCGGATCTTTCCTGATGTCACGAGCGCGGTCATCGTGCGCAGCAATTCTTCGGGCGGGGTAACACCGTCCCAGACATGCACCCAGTACATATCGATGAAATCGGTCTGCAGGCGGCGCAGCGAACCATCGACAGACGCGATGATATGACGCGCACCATTGCCTCCGGCATGATAGTCACGGCCTGTCGCAAAGCCCGATTTGGTCGCTATCACCGTTTGAGCGCGGATTGAGTGCTCGGCAACAAACGCGCCAACCATCTCTTCCGACTGGCCACCGGAATAGACATCGGCCGTGTCGATGAAGTTTCCGCCGAGTTCGGTATAGGCTTGAAGCACGGCGCGGCTGCCAGCTTCGCTCAGTCCCCAGCGCGGAGTGCCAAATGTCATGGTGCCGAGCGCCAGCGGGCTGACGAGCAGGCCCGAACGGCCGAGCGGGCGATAGGTATCTAGGTTCATCCGTTTGATCTCCTTGCGGCGGTGTTGCCCAATAGATGGACGAAGAGACGCTTCAGGATTAGATGGTCATTGGCGCATGGGTCGCTGAAGGAAATTCAGCAATGGATCGGGATCGTTGGTCAGGTCTTGCGATATTTGCCGAGATTGTCGAGGCTGGTAGCTTTGCGCGCGCTGCTGAACGTATGGGGCTGTCGGCATCGGCATTGAGCCATGCGATGCGAACGCTTGAGGCAAAGCTGGGTGTCCGCCTGCTCGATCGCACCACACGGTCGCTGGCGCCAACCCCGGCAGGCGAGGCGCTGCTGATGAGCCTGAGGCCCGCGATCGCATCGGTCCAGCGTGCGCTCGACGATCTCGACAGGACGCGAGATACGCCGGCCGGCCGCATCCGGGTGAGTGCCCACCGCGTGGCTGCAGTATACGCCATCCTGCCGCGGCTAACGGATTTCGCGCGCGTTTTTCCCGATATTGTGGTCGAACTGGTCGTCGATGACGGCTTCGTCGATATCGTAGCCGAACGCTTTGATTGCGGCGTCCGGCACGCACAATCGCTGCAGGGCGACATGATCTCGGTCCGCATCGGCGATCCGGTGCCGCTGGTCTACGTCGCTGCACCCGGGTACCTTGAAAGGCGAGCCGCGCCAACCGCACCTGAGGATCTCGATGACCACCGATGCCTCTGCTATCGCTATACGTCTTCCGGAGTGGTTCACCGCTGGGGTTTTGAGCGTGATGGTCGGTCGTTCGAGCGCACGATCTGCGGCGATTTCACCACCAACGATGTCGATCTCCTGCGCGACGCTGCGGTCTCGGGACTTGGTATCGCCTGCCTGCCGCTGCCGCATGTTGCGGAACGATTGGCTACCGGGACTCTCGTCGAAGTGCTGTCAGGCTGGGCACCGACTTTGCCGCCAAACCATCTGTATTATCCAAGTCGCCGACAACCTACTGCCGCATTCCGACTGTTCATGGATGCCATGCGCGTCTGACTGATGGAAGCGCGACGCACTTCAAGGGCACCAACCTTGGTGCTGAACTGCTCGATGCGCTGTCGGGCGGCGATCACCGCATCGTCCTCGTCGGGCACAGCGCACGGGCGGTCTGGGTGAGCGAGTTCTTGGCAGCTGCCAAGGTGCGCGGCGCCATGCCACCGGGCGAGGTCGACTTCCTCGCCCCAGCCGCGCGGGCGAGCAAATTGGCCGTTACAGTTGCGCGCGCAAACACGCAGAGCGCCACTTTTCGCATCTTGACGATGCAGGACCGAAATGAGTGCCATGACCCGGTTCTGGTGCCATTGAGCGTTGCTTTTCCGGCGAGAGTGCACACAGTCATGGCATCGTATGCCGTTGTCGTTATCCTTTGCGCGGTTTGCGCGGAGCGGTCTGGCCAGATGTCATCGGATCTGGTTTTGGCGGCGGCTTCCAACCTATAGGGGGTGTTAAGCGCTGCTGGCTGGTTCCAAGGCCCATGGCACCCGGTTGCTGCCGTTCCACACCCGCCAAATCGGCCCGCTCGGCTTCTGATGCCGTGGCGCCACCGCGTATCAGGCTGATCTTGTCACGACACCGCTTTGCTTCCTCGAAGTCCAGGGCGCGTGCAGCAGCATCCATCTTCAGCTGCAGGTCATGTAGTGTTTCGGTCATCCTCATCTCAGCTTTTTGATCTGTAATCCGTCTGCCTTGGCGCGGTCCTTTACCGACTCCTCGCTACGAGTCAGCGCCTTAGCGATGGCCTTCAAAGGCATGCCCTTTTTCGCCAATGCGTGAAGTTTCTGGAGCTCTGCGCTGGTCCAGGGTTGTCGATGTCGTTCGAATTTTTCTGCCATAATTGTTGGTTAGTGGATCGTGAGCACAACGGCGAGCCTTTCGTGCAATCATCCACCTGCCCGGTGGTATGTGGTCATAGACCTGCTAGGCATTGCAGCATGACTAATATCCACAGACTTTCCGGAATCGTCGACGTCGGCGGGCTTCAATATGAGTGGGAGGTGCGCAGCGAGCCGCAGTGGAACGATTCCGAAGGCTGGAAAGGCGTGATCGTTGCCTTGCTGCAGAAGCATACCCAGCGCGAAGCCTTGCTGGAGTTTCCCCCACCGAAACGTTTGCTGAAAGGGATGCAGCGAGGCCGTCTCCAGATCAGCGACGCGATTGTATCCCGGGGAATTCAGGCAGCGTTGGATGCCGGCTGGGAGCCTGAGTCTCGCGGAAAGCCGATGGTTTTCACGGTCGATTCAGATGGCAACTAGCCTGAGGCTGCTCTACTGAGGCAGGAGAACAGGATGAGCATTTCGTCGAAAGCATGGAACAGCGAACACGTCCGCAAATGGCTCGAATGCCGCATTGAGGCGGCGCGTCTTGATCAGGCGGCGGCAGACAAGCGGGGGTATGGGGCACAGGACGACTATGACAAAGCCGCTGCAGAGGAATGGGTGTGCCGGAGCCTGAGGATGGTTGCCGACAACGGTGATCAGGTCGCGTTGGCCGATCGAATCAAGCAATTGCTCGGTCAGGAGGAGTATCAGGTCACGGGCATTTACGATGATCGCCGTTTCGAAAGATACGTTCGCGCTAACCTGAGGAAACTCGCCAAGATGACAAAGGCAAATCGGGGGTTCGAGAACACGCTGCGCTTTCAGTGAACCCGGCGTCACACTGACGTATGGCGTGTGTCTGCGGAGCTTTCGCGGTTAACGCCGAACAAGCGCGCACAGCGCCCCATTTTCGGGGCCACCTTTGACGTTGAGCCCAAGGACCGGTGAACGGTCGAGTTTGGCCCTTTGCGCTTTGTGGGCCGCAGGATCTATTCGTCGATCCCCGATTCAAGGGCCGCGCCGCTTTTCATGTCCAAATAGGCCTTCTCGCGTTCGTCGTGCGCAAGCGACAGGAGGTACCGGCTTGCCTCCTTGTAGGTCAAAAAAGGCCGCCCATCGACGATGATGGGAACGGTGCGGCCGTTGTAAATCCGGCATAGCAACCGCCGCTGCGTCCTGCCTAGCGATTGGGGGCGTTCTTCGATGATGTCGGCGTCCTCAGATAAGCAAGCCTGAGTGCCGCTACCACCGATACGGCCTACAGGCGATACCTTGGTTCGCATGCATGCCGTCATTCCCGGCGCAAAAAGCGCACATCAAAACCGCAATAAGCGGCATCAGGCTGCGCTACTGGAATGCCATGAAGTGGGACAGAGCTGTCGTTCGCTTGAGGTGTGTCTAGTGGCAGGTTTGTCCCACGATCGGACAGCCAAGTCTCACCCGACTAACTCGGTATGGCGACAGCAACGCGCCGTCTACCGCCGGTCCGGTTTCGATTGAAAATCAAATGAAGCGGCGTCTCGGGCGAATCTGTTTCACGGGCAGTAGCCTTGAAGAAAACTGCCATTGAGCCGTTTGGCTCGGATATTCTTGTCTCGGGCAGCGCGCCGTTCGGTTGGCATATAGCCAACAGGCCGGAACGTGGTGCTCCTGTGTCTGGCCCGTTGGGGCTGAGAATGCGAGAACACATTTGCCGCCCCGTGCGTTCGCACCTTTGTACGCGAAGCGAACAGCCGGAGACAAACCTTGGATATCACAGCCCTAACCCGCCGCCGTATGCTCCAGGTTGGTGGGGGCGGCGGCGCCGCCTCGCTTGCCGTCATGGCTGGTGGCCGTGCTTTTGCGCAGTCGAGGGGCGTCAGTGTTGAAGGCCAGCCTCTGCCGGAGGGTGTCAATTTTCCCGAGACGCCTCCGCGTCAGCGCCGCGCGGACAGCGTCGGCATCGCGGTCGTCGGACTCGGCGACTATGCGCTGAACCAGATGATGCCGCGGTTCGACCAGGCGGAGCGTGTCCACGTCGCCGCGCTCGTGTCGGGTAATCGCGACAAGTTGCGCCGCGTCGGCGAGGCCTATCGGGTCCCAATTGGTTCGCGCTACACCTACGACACTTTCGACCAGATCGCGCAGAATGACGGGGTCGATGCCGTCTACATCGTGCTGCCGAGCGGGTTGCACGCCGAATGGACCGAGCGCGCCTTCGCTGCTGGCAAGCACGTGCTCTGTGAGAAGCCGATGGCTCTCAACCCGGCCGAGTGCGAGCGCATGATCGCTGCGGGCCGCCGCGCTGGCCGCAAGCTGATGATCGCTTATCGGGTACATTTCGAGCCGCACAACGTGCGGGCCATGGAGCTGATGCGCGAAGGCGCGGTTGGTGATCTGCGCGCGCTACGCGCCGAGCAGGCAAACGTTTTCGAGCGCACGACGCCCAGCGAGAACTGGCGGCTCAATTCCGCGCTGGCGGGGGAAAGCCCACTTGAGGATCTGGGGATCTATGGGCTTCAGGCCGCGCTCTATCTGTCGGGCGAGATGCCTGAAAGCATCAGTGCGCAGAGCTTCCGACCCGCAGGCGATCCTCGCTTCGCGCAGATCGCGGCGTCCATGTCGTCTCAACTCCGTTTTCCCTCCGGGGCGATCGCGCAGCTGGCGACGTCCTACGATTCGCTCGGCAACAATTTCGTCGATGCGCATGGCACCAAAGGCGCGATCCTGCTCGATCCGGCAACCAGCTATTCCGGGCAGACGCTCAAGGTGGATGGCGGCGAGGGAAGGCCCCCGCGCATGCTGACACCTGGCGATCCCGAACAGCAATTCGCAGGCGAGCTCGACCATTTCGCGAGCGCCATCCGGGATGACAGCAAGATCATCGTGCCTGGCGAGATGGGCTTACGCGATGTTCGGCTGATAACCGCGATCAACCTTTCCGCCCGCGAACGGCAGACCGTGCGCCTCAACTCGGACGGAACGGTGCGAGGCTGAACCCGTGTGGCCTCAGAAGCAGCCGGTACGCCCAGCACCCATCTACGTCCAGCACCCATCACCGGTCATGGAACGGACCTGTGTGGTATCCCGAAAGCGGGACGGCAGGTTGCGGCAACAGCGGACGCCCCAGGTTGCTGAATAGAACGACCGACTGTGGTCATCGTTCCACCTGTTTAGTTTGACGGATCTACCCCAGAGCGCGATACCTCGCCTTCTTGACGCGCCGCATTTGCTCTGGAGCCAGAATGACGGACAGAACATTCGACATCATCGTTTACGGGGCGACCAGCTTTGTCGGCCAGATCATCACGCGCTACATGCACGAGCAGTTTTCGGACGGGTCGATCACATGGGCGATTGCTGGACGGTCACGCAGCAAATTGCAAAAGGTCAGCGACGCGATCGGGCTGGCGGGGGTGGACATTCTGGTAGCCGATGCGGCCGATGAAACCGCGTTGACCAAGATATGCGCCCGCACGAAAGTCGTCATCTCGACCGTTGGGCCCTATGCTCTTTACGGCGATTTGCTGGTGCAGGTCTGCTCCGCCACCGGCACGCACTATTGTGATCTGACCGGGGAGCCGCAATGGATCCGCAAGATGCAGTCCCGCCACGAGGATGATGCGAAAAAGAGCGGTGCGAGGATCGTACATTGCTGCGGTTTTGATTCCATCCCCTCTGATCTGGGTGTTCATTTTCTCCAGCGGCATGCCCTGGAACAGTTCGGTCAGCCATGCGACCGCGTCGAAATGCGAGTCGTGAGCATAAAGGGCGGGGCATCAGGTGGCACGATCGCGAGCATGGTCAATATGGTCAAGGAAGCGGTGTGGGATGCCGATCTTCGGCGTCAACTGAAGGATCCCTACAGCCTGTGTCCGCCGGGGCATCCCTATCGCGTCCAGCAACGCGATGTGAAGATTGCGTACGATACGGCTTATGGTGGATGGATTGCGCCCTTCATCATGGCGGCCATCAACACACGGGTGGTGCATCGGTCCAACGCCTTGAGCAACAACCGCTATGGCACGCAATTCAGATACGAAGAAGCCGTCGTTGCGCACGGCAAGGGCAGGGCACGAGCGATGACCTGGGCCTTGAACGGCCTGATGATCGGTCTGGCCGTAGCGCCAATCCGCTGGTTGCTTGAAACCGCCGTGCTGCCAAAGCCGGGTGAAGGCCCCAGCGAAAAAGCGCAACAGGAGGGCCGGTTCGACCTGGTTTTTCTGGGATCGACGCCAACCGGCGAGACCATCCGATGCCGGGTCACCGGTGACCGGGATCCTGGTTATGGGGCAACCGCCAAGATGCTCTCACAAGCCGCAGCGTGCCTTGCCAAGGATGTGCCCGACAATGTGGCCGGTGGCTTCTGGACGCCCGCGACGATCCTGGGCGATAGCCTGATCGAGAGGCTTCGGGCGCATGCGGGGCTTACGTTCGAGAAGCTAGCGTAGAGTTCAGTTCGTCGACCAACCGCGATGCGGTCAGTGATTCCAGCCTGGCGGGCAGGGCCGAAAGAATCTGCTGCTTTCGTGTCTCCAGCGCATTTGGCCATTCCTGGATTTCAGCCACGTTGCGACCGCAGCCTTCGCAGTACCCCGTTTGCTGATCCAATCGACAGGTCTGGTTGCATGGTGAATTCATGCTGCACACAACACCACAATCGACACCCTCAGGCAAGGCACCGATGGGATCAGCACAGGGTTTTGAAACAAGTGCCATCGGTCGTTCAATCCGATCGGCAGGTGGATTGCCCGCGATGATGGCGCGGTTGCATGCTCCGATCGGGCTGCCGGCGACCCAACAGGTTGGTGGCCCCGATCGTGCACGGCTTGATAAACGCCGCCCCGATAGCTTCCAGGGGCATTTCGGTCACCCAATATCAGTGCCAGTCTGCCTTCAAGAGGTGTCATGGGCCACCCTCGAAAAAAGAGGGGGTGCAATCGCAATTATTGCAGCCTTGATAAGACGAACCAGATGGAGAATGGATGGCGGCTGCTTTCCATGACCGGCGTTGGGTATCCCGTTACGTCGCGGTGCACATGCTTTGCCTTCAGTCTTTCGCCAGGCTGTCCAACACCCGGGTCATCGTGGTTTTGGCGGCGTCTTCAAACGGTTCCAGCACGATATCGGCACCGGCGGCTTCGATCAGTTCGACTTCCTCGTGGCGATAGATGGCAACCGCAACCTGTCCATCAAACCCTTCGGACTTGAGCGTGCGAATGAGCGTCAGCCGCGGATCGATGGCAGTGATGTCAGGTCCGTGGTGGCTTACGGTCGAGATGACCCATTGCGCGGACTCGAGCGGCAATTCGGCGATGAATTCGGGATCGGTAATATCTCCATAATTGGCATCAAGGCCGCGTTCTTGCCAGTCTTCGACCTGACTGGGGTCGTAATCGATCGCCAGCGTCGGCACCTTGTTGGCCAGCAGTTGACTGGCCAAAGCCCCACCCAGACCTGAGAGCCCCAAAAGGATGACGGCAGGCGGATCCTTGCGCGATTTCTGCTCATCCTCCTTTTCGCGTGCGGGGTCCTTTCGTTCAAACCGATCGAGAAAGGGCTCGAACCAGCTGTATAGCCGGTGCGAATAGGTGATCATGTACGTCGACATCGCGATGGTGATCAAACCGACCAGGGTCACCAGCCCCAGTTCGGCTTCGGTAACCTGTCCCAGGGTCAACCCCATGCCGATGAAGATCAGCGAGAACTCGCTGATCTGCGCCACGGTGAGCCCGGCCAGAAACGCCGTACGTTTGCGATAGCCCATCAACCCCATGATGATCAGAACGATCAGCGGATTGCCGATCAGCACGAAGGCTGAAAGGACAAGGGCTGCAGGAATGTTCGCGCCCAGCACTTCGAGGTCGAGCTGCGCGCCCAGCACCAGAAAGAAGAACAGCAGCAGAAAGTCACGCAGCGGTGCCAATCGTGATCCGATTGAATCACGAAACGGCGTCGATGCCAGCGCGACGCCGGCGAACAGGCCGCCAAGCTCGAGACCCAGTCCCAGATATTCGCCGATCGCGGCAAACACAGCTGCCAGGCCGATCGAAAACAGGATCAGCAACTCCTGGCTTTCAGCCAGCCGGCGGGTCAGCGGATTTGCTGCATAACGTACGATGAGAAACACGATCCCGCCCATGACGGCGACCGCAGCCAACGCGCCTGTGACGGATGTTCCTTCGCCTTCTGCTGCTGATCCAACCCCGATCGTCGAGAGGAGCACCATCGCCAGAACGACCACGATATCCTGTACGATCAAAAACCCGAGTGCGACACGGCCATGCAATGAGTCGAGTTCGCGCTTGTCGCTCAACAGCTTGACGATGATAATTGTGCTGGAAAAAGTCAGCGCCACCGCGATGTACAGGCTGGCAGTGGTATCGAAACCCAGACCCAGCGCGATCAGAAAGCCGAACACGGAGGTGAACAATACCTGGCCCAGGCCAGTCGTCAGCGAGACAAATCCCAGCGAGCGGATCAACCGATAATCCATCTTCAGGCCGACCAGGAACAGCAGCACTGCGATGCCAAGATCCGACAGCAGCTCAAGCGGGCCCTCCGAGCGCGCTACCCCCAGCACCGCGGGACCAGCCAAGATCCCGACCACGATGTAACTGACGACGAGGGGCTGTTTGAGAAAATGGCCAGCCAATCCGACCACGCCTGCCAAGATCAGCAGAGCGGCGATTTCGGAGAACAGCGAATGTGCAATCAGATCGGCCAAACGGCGTGCTCCCTGGGTATATCGTAACCTAACGAGGCGTAGGCCTTTAGGTTGCCGGAAGTCCTGCCGGGCCTTGGCGTCAACCGGCCCGATCGATGTCCAGGTTGTGGTTGATCTGGATCAAGGTGCCGATGTCAAACAAAGCTAGGTTGCACGTACACCACAGGAGCCTTAGCCATGACCCGAATGATGAAAGCCGCGATCTTCGCGGAGCCGGGGCGCATTGTGCTCGATGACAAGCCGGTTCCCGATGTCGGGCCGCTCGATGCGTTGATCAGAATCACAACCACCACGATCTGCGGCACCGATGTGCACATCCTGAAGGGCGAGTATCCGGTCGAACGGGGGCTGACCATCGGCCATGAGCCGGTGGGAGTCATCGAGAAGCTGGGGTCGCTTGTGCAAGGCTATCACGAGGGGCAGCGGGTGATTGCCGGGGCGATAGCCCCCAGCGGCCACAGTGCGGCGTGCCTGTGCGGCTTCCACTCGCAGGATGGTGGGACCTCGCGCCATGGCTTTAAAGCGATGGGCGGCTGGCGGTTTGGCAACACGATCGATGGCGCGCAGGCCGAATATCTTCTGGTGCCAGATGCGATGACCAATCTCGCCCCGATCCCCGATACTCTGGGCGACGAGCAGGTGTTGATGTGCCCCGACATCATGTCGACCGGCTTTTCGGGAGCCGAACGCGGCCATGTGCGCATCGGGGACACCGTGGCCGTGTTCGCGCAGGGGCCGATCGGGCTGTGCGCGACTGCCGGCGCGCGGCTGATGGGCGCGACCAGTATTATAGCGGTCGATTCAATCCCCGAGCGGCTGGCGATCGCCAGACAGATGGGCGCCGATCATGTCGTCGATTTCACCAAGGTTGATCCCGTCGCCGAGATCATGCGCCTCACCGACGGGCGCGGCGTTGATGTCGCGATCGAAGCGCTGGGCCAGCAGCAGACCTTTGCTTCGGCGTTGCGCGTGCTGCGTCCCGGTGGCACATTGTCGTCGTTAGGGGTGTATTCGGGTGATCTGACAATTCCACTCGATGCCTTCGCCGCTGGGCTGGGTGACCATACGATCGTTACCAGCCTATGCCCCGGCGGCAAGGAACGGATGGCTAGGCTTATGGATGTAATTGCCTCGGAACGGCTCGATACCAGGCCGCTGGTCACGCACCGCTATGCGCTCGATGATATTGAGGCAGCTTACGCGCTGTTCTCAAACCAGCGCGATGGCGTGCTGAAGGTCGCCATTACTGCATGATCGCATCCGGCCAGTCTTTGCCCGAGCCGCCGCGCTGTATCGCGGACATCATGGCGCTGGCTGGCAACCACCCGCCGGTACGCACCGCCGTAGTGCATCCGTGCGATGCCGCATCGCTCGGCGGTGCGATTGCGGCGGCAAAGCATGGCCTGATAGAACCGGTGCTGGTCGGCCCCGAAGCCAGGATCCGCGCGGCTGCCGATGCAGCGGCGCTGGACATCGCCCGGTTCCAGATCGTTCCGGGCGAACACAGCCACGTCGCTGCCGCAGAAGCCTGCCGTCTGGCTCGCACAGGCGACGTCGGGGCGGTCATGAAGGGCAGTCTGCACACCGACGAACTGCTGGGTGCAGTGGTAAACCGTGATTCCGGACTGCGCACCGACCGGCGGATGAGCCATATCTTCATCTTCGAGGTGCCAGATTATCCGCGGCTGCTGCTGGTCAGCGATGCCGCGATCATTATCGCGCCCGATCTCGCCGCCAAAAAGGATATCGTTCAGAACGCGATAGACTGTGCGATTGCGCTGGGGATCAGCCAACCACGTGTCGCGGTGCTCGCAGCGGTCGAGACGGTGCATCCGGCGATGTCAGCTACGATCGATGCCGCCTCACTTGCCAAGATGGCGCATCGCGGCCAGATCGTCGGCGGACTGGTCGATGGACCATTGGCGTTCGACAATGCGATCTCTCCGGCAGCGGTGGCGGCCAAACACATCGTGTCCGAGGTCGCAGGCAACGCCGACGTGCTGATCGCGCCCGATATCGAGGCGGGCAACATGATCGCCAAGCAACTCACCTATTTCTCCGGCGCGCTTTCGGCGGGTATCGTGATCGGCGCGCGCGTGCCGATCATCCTCACCAGCCGAGCCGATGATGAGCTGACGCGGCTCGCCTCATGCGCCGCCGCTTTGCTGGTCGCGGGGCATCAGCGGTTGAAGCCACCGCGATGACCGGGCGTCTGCTTGTCCTCAACGCAGGGTCGTCGAGCCTGAAGTTTGCCCTTTTTGATCAGGGCGCGCAGCCGGTCCGGGTTGCGGCGGGCAATCTGTCGCGGATCGGCTCTGCGCCTTGGATCACACTCAGGATCGGGGACGAGGTTACGCAGGATCGTTCTGCCGCCGAAGGCCGCATCGATCTGCGAACCGCTGCAGCCCTGGTGTTCGATGCGCTCGATGCCGAGGGATTGTTCGGCCGCATCTGCGCGGTGGGTCACAGGGTCGTGCATGGCGGGGCGAAGTTCACCGCGCCGGTGCGGCTCGATGCTTCGGTGCTGGGCCAACTCGAAGCGCTTGTTCCGCTCGCACCGCTGCATCAGCCGCACAATCTCGCCATCGTGAACTTTGCCGGCGAACGGTTGCCACACGCGGTGCAGATCGGCTGCTTCGATACCGCGTTCCATGCCCAGCGCCCGCGGATCGATACGCTCTACCCGCTGCCCCGTGACCTGAGCGAGCAGGGACTGATTGCTTATGGGTTTCACGGACTTTCCTATGCGCACATCGCCGCGCGCCTGCGCGAACTGGATGGTGAGAAAGCCGGAGGCCGCGCCATCGTAGCGCATCTGGGAAGCGGGTCGAGCCTGTGCGCAATGGAGAACGGTGCCAGTATGGCCACCACGATGGGATTTTCGGCACTCGAAGGGTTGATGATGGCAACCCGGTGTGGATCGATTGATCCGGGCATCCTGCTCCATATGATCGAAGCCAAAGGCATGACAGTACCGCAAATTTCTGATCTGCTTTACAGCCGTTCAGGGCTGCTGGGCGTGTCGGGCATTTCGGGCGACATGCAGGTGCTGATCGAAAGCGACGCGCCGGAAGCGCGCGAGGCCATAGACCTGTTCATCTACCGCACTGGCCGCGCCATCGGATCGCTCGCCGCGGTTCTCAGCGGGCTCGACACCTTGGTGTTCACCGCAGGCATCGGCGAGAATTCAGCTGCCATCCGCCAGCGGCTTGGCAATGCATCAGCGTGGCTTGGGGTGCAAATCGACACCGACGCCAATCGGCGCGGCGATGCAGTGATCTCTCCGCCCGGCTCAGCGGTGATGGTCTATGTCATCCCTGCTGATGAAGAACTGGCGATTGCCGAAGGAATGCTCGCGTGTCTGCAGACCTGCATTGACCCAGGCGACCACAGTGTCAGGTGAATATCACTGTTGAATTCGACAAGATATTGTCCCGACCCGATAAACCTCTGCGTAAGTTTCGCTGTCAACCAAGCTGTTGGTCGGTATCGCTTCGCAGGAACGGCCATCGGGCGTGGTGATCGACAAAGATGAGCCTGCAGGCGCACTGATCGTGAAGTACCCGTCTTCGGTCACCTGGGTCAGATCCTCGGTCGAACGGATGATTGCTCCCTTGAGCGGTGTGCCATCCGGTTCGAGCAGTTGGCCAAACAACGTGAAGCTGCGCAACGCCTCGTAGCTGAGTCTGACAACGTTGCCCGGGTAGAGCGTGACCTCCTTTCGGCGGATATCGACCTCATAGGGAGGGGCATTTTCAGGGATCAACGATACATTATAGCGATCATATCCACCCAGGCCGACTGCCAACACCTGGCCCGGCTGAAGCACGTTATAGGACTGGGTGTTGACCTGAACGCGATAGCCACTTTGTCTGGCATCGCCCAGCGGGGCGTCTTGATCGCGATCAAGCGCAAGATCCGCCAGGATCATGGCGTCGCCAGGCTGTGCCAGGCCAAATTTTGCAGTCCCTCCGCCAATCGCGAAGCCCGTCTGCAAATTCCCAAACACGGTCGTCGCGTCAAACCCTCCGCGCGAACGGGTATATTGTGCCGTCAGATCTGCAACACCCAGCGACGATGCCACATTTGCGCCGATGAACGCTCTTTCGTTGTTGGCGTCCGTCGACATGCCTGCCCGTCCGGTAAGGTCAAGCCCAGGCATGGTCTCGCGATGGGTAAGGGCAGCATTGAAGATCGGCGAGACGCCTTGACGCAAGTTGCCTGCGCCACGCGAGACATTTTCGACACCGCCGGTTACGGATCCGCGTGTCTTTGGTCCCACGCCGAAATAGGCGGTCAACGAAGCGCCAACACGGACCTCTTCGGTCGATGTCCGACCAAAGACCGAGAATATCGCAGGAGCGTTGAAAATCTTTGTCGGTCTCGCATAACGTACATCAACGCTGTAGCGATTGGTGCCGAAATCGCTCTCGTTATACGATCCCAGCACGGCGACCGACCCGCCCAGAAGATTGAACTGCATCGAGCCCAGGATGTTGCGTTCAGCGCGGAAAAAGGGCGCGTATTCTCCGCGATCAAGCGGCGGTCCGATGATATCCTGCCCTGGCTCCACCCACCGCCCTGACAATGTGAAGCGAATGTTCCTGATGACAGTGCTGCCGTTGATCAGGAAACCATAGCTGCCCTCATCTCCCACGGTTGCGACGACCTGGGCTTCAATGCCACCCAAAGCCGTCGAAACCGAGCCCTCGGCATAGTTCTTTCCGCCGACGCTGAGCAAACCCAGAGATACCCCGGTGGACGGTGCAACGCGCCTTGATGCAAATGCTCCAACCAATAAATCCCCATCGAGGGGTGGGAAGAACGTGTTCTCTATCTGCCCGTTGACCAGCCCGCCACCAAAGCGATTTTCGGCGAAAACTCCAGCACGAACGCTGAACTCGGTTTTGCCGGGCGGCGGCAACAAACCGGCGCGCGAAAACGATCTGGTTTCGTCGAGAATGATCGCCCCTTCGGCCCTTGCGATGATGGAAATTGGATATGAGCCATTGGGCAAACCGCTGGTATCGAGCATCTGCGGGCCAGCCGCATAATTTCGCACGGATAGCAAAATTCCGTTGCGACGGATTTCGACATCAGCCGCACGAGGAAGGACGATCTGGATTGGAGTGGCAGTATCGAGGTTGTTCGCCATTCTGGGATAGAAGCTGCCGAACTCCACGCCGACGAGGCGATAATTGGTCAGCAACCGGCTCGAAAAATCCTCGAACAAACCTGCACGAACGATGCGTTCATCCCAGACATGTTGGAGCAGTGCCTGGTTGATGTTGCTGCCGCCCTCATCGCGGATCAGGGTCTGCCCGATGAATGCGGTGCGTCCGACACTGGCATAGGTGTCAAGCGACACCCCGTAAGACAGCTGGGCGGCTTCCCCATCGGTGACGGCACCGGCCACCGCAACGTTTTGCACCAGAGTGAGCCCGCTCGACGACGACTCGCCCAGCGCCATAAGCTCTGTAGAGGGTTGAACGAGGCTGGCCGGATCGAAGAACAGCTCGACCGAGAACCTCTCAGGATCGACGATGGCGCCTGTTTGACCGGCGGGTAACAGGCCGCAATTGAATGTCTGGCCAGGCAGGCATCGGTACTGCTCATTTTTTGGCAAGGGAGCTGCCAGCAGATTGAGAACCGTCTGACGATCGATGATATCGCTCAGCGCGTCCGCCACCAGGGCAGGCTCATCGAACCGGATGGACCCGTTGACCAAGGTCGCGCGAAACGAACCGATCCGACGCCCGAGCACGAACAGATCAAAGAGTGTCGAGACATCCTCGTTCAGCTGTTCAAAACCTTCGGGAACACCGGTTTCGATCCGCATTTGCGGCCGTTCGGGCGTTGTCTGGCTGTCAGTGCCCGGTCCTTGCGGGTCTGCTGCAGGCTCAGCTACCTGCGCATGCGCCGAGAGTGATTGAGCGCTTAAAAGGCTCCCAATCAATGACGTAAAAATAACGGAATGGTGTCGCCCCATGTGTCTTCGTGACGATGACTAGAGGGGCAAAACTGTAAACTGCAGGTTTTTCAGGTACTGACCCGCAACCGCTTTCTGCAGGGTCGACTGGTGAAAACGCAGTGCTACAGTGACGTTGGCGTTACCGGCACAAGCATATTGAGGATCGACGCGGCCCTCGAATGTCAGCTGCCTGTTGCCGCCCGCGCTGAGCGCAGCCGGTGTCGTCATGCCATCGTTGACTGTTACCTCGAAATTGAGCCCTTCAGGCAGGCTCGATGCATCGGAGGTCACGACCTGGAGCTGATAGCGTCCGGTCGAACTGGTGACGCACATCTGAACGGTAGATCCAAGATCACCCGATCCGAACCACCGCAGATCGTTTGACGTTGTAGACAGGATGCGGAGGGAAGCGGAGGGTGTAGAGGACGGATTGACTGAAGCCATGGCTGGCTGCGCCTGGCCCGCGCTGGATGCAACGCTCAAAGCAACCAAAGATGCCCAGACAATACTTTGCTTGCGATGTGACATTGTTCCCCCCCTTTTGAGTTCGCGAAAATTTGCGGGCGGGGTTGTTTGCAACCCCGCCCACAAAAGCGTTCATCAAGGAACGGCAACTGTTACGGTCAGCGTACCGGTATACACTCCAGCAAGCGCGGCCAGTGCGACGCTGTTGCGCACACCGATGCCGATTGCAGCGTTGCTTCCGCCGGTCACGTTGCTGCAGTTGAAGTCGGTGGGACGGTTCTGGCCACCAGCGGTGGTGGTTGCTGCACGCGCCTGGTTGCGAGCAAGGAAGCCACCGGCAACGAAGGGCGATCCGGTTCCCTGGTCGGTGAAGGAAGCCAGATAGTTGAGCTGCGTACCTTCAGGTCCGGTCAGGCCGAACGGGTTGCCGCTGGTGCCTGCCAACGCGCTGGTCGGGGTGATCGTGTAGTTGCCCGCCGAGGTCACGTTCGAAAACACGCAGAAGTTGGTGACAGCTTGACCTGCGCGGTTGTTGGGAGCGCTTTCGTTGATGTCGCCGGCAGCGATGTTGATCGTCAGATCGTCAAGGCCACGGATGTTGACGAAGGGTTCGATGGTGACGTTGATGTCGGCGGTTCCAGTGCTGGTGGCACCGGGCGTTCCATCGGTAGCGGCAAACGCGCTGGTCGACATAAGGGCGGCAGCAGCAACGCTAATCAGTATTTTCTTCATATTTAATCTCCACGAGTCGCACATGAAGACTTTCTTAAGAAACAGTCCTGGGCGGGGCCCGCCTGTGCGCGGTAGAAACGGGTTGTGGTATGGTTTCGGGAGG
>NZ_BMGD01000010.1 GCF_014639875.1 Blastomonas aquatica
AGGCTTTCGGCTTCACCCTTCACGAAATCCCAAGGGAGCCTGATATGGCTGTTTCTTAGGAAGCCTTAAGACGACCAGGTCGCTTATGGCAGCGCTGATGTCAATAAGGCTCGGAAGGCAACAAGGTAAACGTTTCAAATCAGGACATAAAATCCGTTGGTGTGCGTTTGCGACGTTTCAGCTGGAAAATACTGCAAGCGATAACCGAGTGGCGCGACCAAGTGAACCCTGAGTCCACGCGCGTGTCCCAATTCGGTACAATAAAACAAGGGTTTGCGGCAAATACCGGTAAGGCCTGCCAGGAAGGCTATGCGTCGGAATCGCCGATGCAACCGAAACCAATAGGTATCGGTGCGTAAGCCCGCGATGGGCCACTGACGTTAGTGATGTTTAGTATTCTGTCGTCACAGGGTCGGCACCGGGGCCGCTCCGCGTGGTAACCCTGACTTTGTCCTGAGCCGACGACAGCGGCATTGTCAGATTGACGCCGGCGTACAATCTCGACGCTGGCAAACGCGCGCAGGCTTCATCATCGGGTTGAGCATCTGGTGGACACGCGCTTGCGTCCGTCATGAGGATGTTGGTGTTGCCCAGGTTGCTGATCGTCACCTTATCCTGCTCGCGCACGACTTTGATGTCCGGACTGGATCCCCGGGGACGGGCCACGACCAGCACCTCGTAGGCAGCCAGCATTTTTATGGCAATTCCCGTTTCAACATCGGCGTCGGGATCAACCTTGATCTCGCCGACCTGCGGTGCGATCAACACGCGATAAATCCGGTCTTTCGTGAGATCGTTGTTCAGTGACACAAGCCTGACCGAGCGCAGTGCGCCTGGATCGAGCACCATCCTGTTCGGCGTCACCAGCAACCCGGCCTCTTCTGGGTCAGCCAGGCTTACACGATGTTCGGTCTCCATGCCTGGCTCGATGACCTCGGCCACGGACACCGTGACGTAATACCGGTCCTCGCTGTCGTTGCGGATCACCACGTCCGACCGCCCGCTTCCTCCACTGTCAAATTCGACCCAGAGTTTGTTGATGGACAGATGCGCATGTGCTGGCACCGGTTGCATCACGGCCATAGCAATCAACGCCGACAGACAAGCCAATTTACGCGCCATCATACCAGTGCTTCCGAAAGACCAAGCCAACTCAACAGGCCGCTGCGGTAAACTCGCGGCAATTTTCTGTCAATATCGCGAGCGGGAAGCGGTCTGCGGTATAGCCCCTGATCGGGACAACGCGGTCAAAATGTCGTTTGTCGCCGGGTTGAGCCAGCACACGCCCACGTGCAGGCACACGCCCACGCCCACGCAGTCAGATCGTCGTTACAAGAAACTGTTGCGCTCGGCTCGAGCCATCGGCGCGTAAATCGAAATCGCGCCATTGCAGTCCGCGATCGGCGCCTCGATCGACTATTGGCAGCGCGTTGGCACCGGTCATCGGGCGGACGACATAGGCGTCTGAGCGCTGCGCAAAGATGCGAACCGTCCCCGAACCGCCTTCAGCGATTTCGGCAGGTGCGCGGATCAGCAACCCGCGATTGCCACCACTTATCGACCAGATACCAACCGCGCCATCACGCGCGGCAGACACTGCGGCACCGATCGGAGCGATGACAACAGTCACATTGATCGTTGCCGACGCGCTGCGACCGGCTTCTGCTTTTGCAGTGGCTGGCAAACACAATCCGCAAGCCACGACTGCAACGCTAACGACTCGCCAAAAATTTCCCATGACCAAAATACCTCGTCCCGGCTCGACCCATTAGATCGACAAGCTTAATGCCCATGAAATCGTTACGATGTTCATCGCAGAATTGGTTAATGAAGCTCATCGGCGTGGGAGGAGGCTCTATTTCCAGAGAAGAGAGAGCTTCCCTGAGCCGAAAAATGAAGGTGTAAGTGGTCAATCAGCGATCGCGCGATCGTTTTGCAACAGGATCGGCATGACCCATGGCCCTGGGCCAGGGTGGTGCCGACCGAGGCCCAGATTGATTGTTCGGCATTGCCCCTGCAGAATGGCGAGACAAGCCTCGACCTCGACCGGGCCACTCCCAATGGCGGTCGGCTCGATGCATCGCGGCCGATGGCCAGTAGGGGCCAGCTTCAGAAGCCAATGAAATATAGGAGAAGAATGGTGGACGCACTTGGGCTCGAACCAAGGACCCGCTGATTAAGAGCGGTAATCAGCGGGTCCTAAGTAAAGTCAGGATGTATCAAATCCGTTGATTTTCAATTAGATGAGTGTCACAGTGTTTCATTGAATCTCGGGGTATTTCGGGTCAAATGTTACCTAAGGTAACACCCCAAAATGGTACTCTATGGAGGCACAGATGGCTTCGAAACCGGTGGGTCTGACAGACGCAAAGATCAGAGGGTTGAAAGCGCCCCCTGAAGGTCAGGTCGAGATCAAAGATGCGATCGTCCCTGGTCTGCGTCTGAGGGTTGGGGCGTCTGGCGCACGCACCTTTCTTTTGCGAAAGCGGGTCGCTGGCGTCGTGCGGAATATCACCATTGGCAGGTATTCCGACCGGTTCGGTCTGATGGATGCCCGGAAGAAGGCGCGGATTGTGCTTTCTGATATTGAGGCAGGCGGGGACCCTTATCAGCATGTGCCGAAGCCGATGCGGGGCGCTGCGGCAGGCACACTGCGTGGCATGTGGCCGGACTACAGGGCCGCCAAAGCCGACCGCAGGTCAATTGCCGAGATAGAGCGGGTGTTCAACCGGCACATCCTTCCGAAATTCGGTGACCGGATGCCCGAGACGATCACGCGAGCCGAGATCACTCGGTTCATCGACAGCATAGCAGCAGAGACGCCTGTGATGGCGCGCGGAGTCCTTGGCCAGTTCTCATCTTTTTACGGGTGGGCTTTGCCCCGACTGGAACGACTGCAGTTCAATCCCTGCAGAGACGCTGGACGTCCGCCACCGCCTAAGGCGCGCGACCGGGTTCTCGACGTGCGGGAGGTGGGATTGCTGTGGAACATTCTCGGCGAAGAAGGTCCTCCGTTCGGACCTGCTATCAAGCTACTGCTGTTGACAGGTCAACGCAGGAACGAGGTGTTCAGTGCGGATCGGTCAGAATTCGATTTCGAGACTGGACTCTGGACTATACCGGCCAGTCGCGCGAAGAATGGAATAGCTCATCTGGTGCCACTGGCTTCACCGGCAATCGACCTGCTGAACGAGATCTGGGCGCTCAGCGACAGCGACAAACTGCTGGCATCCCGAGGTGATACTGAAACCGGTCCAAGCGGATTCAGTAAGACAATGGCGCGCCTTCGTCGGGCGATGGAAACCCAGATGGGACGTTCCGTTCAGCACTGGACACTCCACGACCTCCGGCGGACAGTTGCAACCGGCCTTCAAAGGCTTGGTGTCCGTCTGGAGGTTACAGAAGCTGTACTCAATCATGTATCTGGCTCGAGGGCGGGTATCGTTGGCGTCTATCAGCGTCACAATTATTTCGAGGAGAAGAAGGCGGCTTTGGAAGCCTGGGGAGACGAATTGATCAGGCTTGCGGCATGCCATCCGCTCAATCCCAAACTACCGCCTGTCAGACTGCGTCGAAGTTCAGATACGATGGTTGCACTTGGCAAAGCCAAGGGCGAGGGTGCCAAGCGATCCGCTGCTGTATCAGCGGCTAGACGTGCAACTAGTAAATGTGAGCAGCGAGCCTAATTCGCTCTGTTGGACCGATCTTCGATACCATTTCTTCAAGCCTTTTTGCGTCAGAAATTGGGCCGGTTGCCGAACGGCAAGTTTCGGGCGGCGATTGGCGGAAAGCCTCCGTACGATTTGCCACTCGACAACGGCAAGCCTCGACCCAGACCTAGTCGCCTACGACCGCCACAGTGGACGTCCGCTCTTGACAGAAGCTGACAATCGGGGGTCCCATAGCGGTCGGTCAGCTTTGCGCCCCAATTTGGTTCTTCCTTTTTCCGAGAGAACTTCCCAAAAGCTGCCGCTCATTTTAGCATTTTTGAGTCAGTGCCTATTTTATGTGAGCCGAGCACTGCCACTAGGTAAAAAACGTGATATGGACAAGTCAATAAAAAACGAACTGAGTAGTATTCGGGCAGCATTGACTGCACTCAAGCACAGCGGTCATGATGGCTTCGAGGGTCTGCTCGCATCGATATTCAGTTCTATCACGAACCATACGTTTCGGCTCGCAGGCTCGGGTTCGCAACATGGGAAGGATGGTAGCGGGGCTGTTTCGACCGGGTCAATTGCATTCGAAGCGAAGCTGTACAATGGTGCAATCAACAAGAATGAGGTCCTCAGCAAGCTTACGGAGATAGTTGCAAGCCATCCGATGCCTGATCTGTGGGTACTCGGCGCGACCATAGAGATAAAGACGCAGATTGCCGACCCATTAGCGCGCGCAGCCCAAAAAATGGGCGTTAATCTACTGCTCCTCGACTGGTCGCCGTCGTCGACCATCCCTGAACTCGCGCTTCTTTGCGCTCTTGCCAAGGATGCGACGGTCGCTTTTCTAGAAGACAAACTGCAAGACAAAACTCAAGCCAAACTGGCGGAGGCGGCGCTCACAAAAATCCGAGACAATCCAAATTTCGAACATGGTTCGCAGCAAATCTTAGCTTTCCTCCGCAACCCAGCCCTAGGACAGTCGGTGGCTCAGGAGGCCAATTCGCAATGGTTGCGAGCCGCATTCGCCGATCCAAGGCAGGCGAGGCAGCAATTCGGTCAACAGGTATCTCCACTAGCAAACAACCCCTTACCGGTTGTCCCACGCGACGCATTATCAGCTCGGATTGGCACATGCGTCTTCAGTTCTATTGAAGACGAAGTTGTCGTACTAATTGGAGGCGAAGGACGCGGCAAGACATGGCTGTTCGCCCAGAGCTGGACCGAACAAGACACTCCACCAATCACGCTTGTGATCCCCGCAGCGGAGTTTCCGAAAGGCTTGGTTAATACAAACGAGCGGGAATTTCTGGTTCATCAAATAGTCAAGCAAACCTCTGGCATTCTAAGTGAGCACACTCTACAAAGGTGGCGAAATGTCTTTGAGCAATGGTCCGCCGAGACCCACGGTACGAAGCCGAACCTCGTCGTATTTATCGATGGTCTCAATCAATATCCTGATTACCGCTGGGCCGACCGCCTTGATGGCATGGCTAAAGAGCTCTCTGATCTCGGAGGACGCCTCGTTGTATCCGTCCGCAATGGCTACTTTGATAGTCGTCTGCGATCCGCACTGTTGACGAAGCAGAAGCTCATCCCAATCCCCGAATGGTCGGAGGCAGAACTCAAGAGCATTCTTCAGCAAAATGGTGTCCCGCAAAGCAACTTAAGGCCTCGGGTAATCAAGACACTCCGCAATCCGCGAGTGCTTGGGATTGCCTTTAATCTAAAAGCGAGCGGGAGCATTCAAGACTTCGATGAGCTTAGCATCGACCGACTTCTGTTTGAGCATATACGTAAAAGCAGCAGAGACCAAACGACTAGCGAAGACCCCTTGGTTTTCAAGAAACGCCTTTCGGCCCATGCGAGGCATGTACTAGAGCGAGTAAGTTCCGAGCAAAGCAACGACACTAGAGTTTTCGAGAGTGCCGACCTCGGTTCAGGGAACACTTTTGCGCTTACGCAAAACCTCCTTGCTGTTTCTGAGGGTAGATTCTTTCACTCGCTGCCAGATGACCCGTACTTCTACGAGCTTACTGATGATGGCCTGATAGTGGCGCTAGGGTTTGCGATATTGGATGCAGTGAGCAGCAGTCTGCGGAGCAAAACCCCAGCCAACGAAACATTGGATGCAATGCTAGAGCCGATTAATGCTCTTGATTTAACGGCAGAAGCCGTACACGCCGCACTGGTCATATCTTCAATTGATGAGAGGGCTGAAGACAACACGGTCTCAGCTCTCATCTCCGCATATCTTCGGCTCCAGAACATAGATGAGAACGCTTACCCAGCCTTCGAGGCTGTGGTCCGCTCTCGAACTAACGCCGCTATGGAAGCATTGCGCGACCTAGCGGTATCCAGTTTTCATGTAAGCAATGAAGACTGGTTGACACACGCGCTACGGGAATTGCGTGGCGACGCCAATGCGTGGAGTGCGATGAGCGCCCACATTCACAACTGGCTCAAATGCTACTCGCTCGATCCAAAGATCGGTGTTTTCGAAGATAGGAGTAAGGGCGAAGAAGCCTATCAAGCGAAGGTTGAGGAACGAAAACAACTCCTCTCGACGAGGCTCGATCATTTGTCTGACGATGAAAGAGCATTCTTCACGACGCAGATGACGCGTGATGACGCTCTAGCGAGTAGCGAGATAGCAGCAAAGATTTTTCGGTTGCTCGCAGGCATGGCTCTCGGCGACTTTACGGAGAGCCTTGTTGCTTGGGCCTTTGGGCAAGCCATCAATTCAGACCTGCACCGACCGTACGACGAATATATGTATCTCGTGAGGTTTAATAGCATTGATTGGGCGCGGACACGGGAAGCCCTCTTGCAGCATGCCGCGCCGCTTTCAAAGAAAGATACTTCGAAAGCCGGTAAGTGGGCCTACGTCCACGTGTTGCGTGCCACAAGCACGCTCGAAGACGGGCAGATTTGCCGCAAGCTAATTGAAGAGCTAACCAAGGATCGAGAACGTTTTGAGGGTTGGCGCCTCATAGAAAAGTACTGCGCTACAGATCCATGTGATCCAAATTCGGAGCGTCCTGACAACATCGATCAAACAGCAAAAAAATATCGAGCGATTGATCTAGACAATTTACGCACATCCTTAGGAAGTACGGCGGAAGATCATTTTCTACAGGACGCAAGCTTTGGACTGGCGCGTTTCGATCCTGAAACTGCAATTGAAGTCCACCGCTCTGTTATCGAGAAGTTTAGTGCATCAGCTACAAACGCAACCAAACATCGCCTTCTGGGTCTGAGAGATGCAACGGCTTTGGTTACGGGTACTGCTCGGGAGAGCCTACTCAATCTAGCTCGGCAAAAAAGTCGCCCATACCGCGACGACAAGGATAGCCGCGACGACTGGATTCTTGCGCAATATGGCTTGTTGATGATCTTCCCTCATCTGGATGGCGATGAGCAATTGGAGGCTCTACTTTCGCTAAATTCCTATGGGCCGCCATTGCTCGATCTGGCGGACGTACTCAAGGAGGCTACGCCATTAGCTCTTGAGAGAGCGCTAGATCGATGCGTTCAGTCAGATAATCCAGATTTCAAGATGACGATACTGATGGTTGCGCGTTACTCTGCGACTGAGTTGACAGAGCGATCTGTTGGCTCGCTGCGCAAGCTTGCAAACGATGACAAAAGCAGTGTTCGCTCGATAGCTATCGGAGCGCTTGTGGATTTGGATGATGATGAATTCATCCAATCGTTTGCGAATAGTCAGTGGGATGCGAATGCCCTGAATACACGCGAGTGCCATTTCGAACGATGGGATGGAGCGAGAGCAATTGCTAGGGCCCATCGCTACGGTTTTCTGTCCGAACAATCGGCGGTCAGCCGAGTTTCGCGAGAACACTATCATCTACTAGCGCTTGAAGCTGACGACGCGGACCTTTCGGAAATTCCAAATCGGTTAAATGCGTCTGTCGCAAAGATGCTTGAGGTAGACCTACCGCTCGTTGCGCCAACCATAGCGCAGTCCAATGGTGACCAGCGCAGGGCTTTTCACACACCCCTTCGGTCTGTTGAGGAACCACAGAAGGAATTGAGCCTGGAAGACTTTCCCAAGCGACTCTCAGAGACCGAGGATGAGTTTGACGCTCGCCAAGAGCGCGGAAGGAAAGCATTTGAGTCGTTCGAAGATACGCTCAGTAGGAATGACGCAAGGCAAATTATTGATGACACAGCATCGGCTACACTTCGAGCCTGCGCGCGATCTAACCTGAACTTGCTGGAAGAATGGGCGACCGTGTTCCTTGAGAACTCAGGCCGAAAAATTCGCCATATTTACAACTTCGGCCTTCGGGTTGCGGAGGTGCTCTCACATAACAATCCCGAACTTGCAGCTCGCCTCTTTGACCACCTGCGAGGCAATCGAGGCTTCGTGAACATAGTTCAAGGGCCCGCAGCACTAGGGCTAGAGAGTCTTTCAACCTGGGGGGCTGCCGACCACAGCGCAATCAACAAATTGCGAGAGATCCGACTGGATGAGGCGGCAACTGACCATGAAATTGCTCAAGAGGTCTTGGCGGCTCTCTCAGCTGGCAAGTCAACGGTTTTGGACGCCTATGTCGACAAGAGGCTTAACTGCGAGGAACCTGTAAACGTTGCGAGAGCACTCATGGTTTGCGGTTTTGCTCACGCGGATGGAGAGCGCGAGGCCATCATAGCAAACTATGAGGGTCTTCCAGGCATAGTTGGAAAAGCAGCTGAGACGGCGCGCTATGCCTATGATCGCAATCTATGGGCACTCCATTGGCACGATTTGATGCAAGGCGCACAATCAAACGAGGACTTTTGGCGCTTCAGCGTTTTGTTTTTGAAGGTTGTCGACGGGCGTTATCAGACTTGGGAGAGGAGCAAAGAACCATATAGTGAGCCAATGGGGAGTTTCGCGCCGAGCATTTGGCGCGAAATCGAAAGGCGCATCGAAAGGTGGAAGAAAAAGCGCTCCGACAAGCTGTTCGGTGAGAAAGCTCCCGCCAACTTCTTCCTGGTTGGAGGATGAATCGAATGGCAGCTTTTTCGCAATTCGACCACCGATAGTAGTCAGTCCTTCTCTGGCCCAGTTTCTGTAGCGACGCCTTGCGCGACGGCAAACGCAGAATGTCCGTTCGCGGCATAACTGGACATTTTCGGTGGCGCTGCTGATCGGCAGGAATGTCCCAGGCCCGAGTGCCCAGGCCTATCGGTAGCCAAGTCCGCTTTCAGGCAATCGGCGGGCGGACCGAAGTGACCGACATTGGGGCGCAAAGCTGACTGGCGGCTTACCCAACCGGTTGTCTTCTGAAATAGCTTGGTGCGCGAGATAGGTTCAGCCTCTGGAGACCCTTGTGGTCCGGACACACCGCGAGAAGCCATGTTTGCCCCAGCCGGTTTGGCCCGCTCAATCGTTGACCTCATAGAACATCGGGTTCCGCAGCCATTCCTCGACAGCCGATTCCCGCCACCCGCAGCATCGCTCGGCGAGTTTGACCTGCTTGGGGAAGGTGCCCGCCTGGATTTTGCGGTACAGCGTCGCCCTGGACAGCCCGGTGCGATCGAGCACGGTGTTGAGCCTCAGGAACCTGTCGGGTGCATGGGATGCCATGGCCATAGTCTCCATCCTGTGATGTGATCTGCCCCTGCCTGCGAAGCAGATTGGCGATGTGCCGCTGCGCGTCAATCGAGCCACTTGCGGCGATTTCGCGGGCAATAGGGCAGGGGAGCGCTGCTGGCATGCAGGAGGAAGTTGCAGAGTAAGCAGAATATTTCTGCTCACGGCATCTCACGGTGTTTCAGCATTCAGCAGCGCATCTGCGGTCGCAGCAGAGCTGCGGCTTTTGCCCCGCTCGGGCGGGACACCGGGGTGCGTCAATCGCCTCTAGCCACGCCAGGCCAGCGCTCAACCCGCGTTGCGGGTCCTACACATGCGTTGCGGTGCCTGCGGCATGCGCACTGTCCGTTGCAGCGTGGCTGCCAGCTCTTCTTCGCCGCCCCCCAGCGCCCCTTCCGGGCCGGGGCCGGATGGAAGGAGACAAGGTCATGGAAAACATTACCAACCGCATCAGCCTCTATTCTGAGGTCACACAACGCATCATCGCCGAGC
>NZ_BMGD01000011.1:2500-5823 GCF_014639875.1 Blastomonas aquatica
CTTATCCATCGACCAATGTTGTCATTGGTGGTGTGGACTCTCAAGCGTGAGGTAAGAGCATTTGGTGGATGCCTTGGCATGTACAGGCGATGAAGGACGTGGCACGCTGCGATAAGCGTGGGGGAGCTGTGAGCAAGCTTTGATCCCGCGATTTCCGAATGGGGAAACCCACCTATCCCGATTATCTCGCCCGTGATTTTTTCACGGGCTGGGTAATTGGGCAAAGGTATCTCGAAACTGAATAAAATAGGTTTCGTGAAGCGAACCCGGAGAACTGAAACATCTCAGTACCCGGAGGAAAAGACATCAACCGAGATTCCGTTAGTAGTGGCGAGCGAACGCGGACCAGGCCAGTGCCTGGTGTTTAATTAGCAGAACATTCTGGAAAGCTTGGCCATAGCGGGTGACAGCCCCGTATGCGAAAGTGAAACATCAGGACTCGAGTAGGGCGGGACACGTGAAATCCTGTCTGAACATGGGGGGACCACCCTCCAAGCCTAAATACTCGTACATGACCGATAGCGAACAAGTACCGTGAGGGAAAGGTGAAAAGCACCCCGATGAGGGGAGTGAAACAGTACCTGAAACCGAATGCTTACAATCAGTTGGAGGGTCCTTGAGACCTGACAGCGTACCTCTTGTATAATGGGTCAGTGACTTAATCTATCAAGCAAGCTTAAGCCGTTAGGTGTAGGCGCAGCGAAAGCGAGTCTGAATAGGGCGACTGAGTTTGATGGATTAGACCCGAAACCCGGCGATCTAGGCATGACCAGGCTGAAGGTGCGGTAACACGCACTGGAGGGCCGAACCGTTCAATGTTGAAAAATTGTCGGATGAGTTGTGTTTAGGGGTGAAAGGCCAATCAAGCCGGGAAATAGCTGGTTCTCCGCGAAAACTATTTAGGTAGTGCCTCGGATGTTTACCGATGGGGGTAGAGCACTGGATGGGCTAGGGGGTCGCGAGATCTACCAAACCTAACCAAACTCCGAATACCATCGAGTTAGTCCGGGAGACAGACGGCGGGTGCTAAGGTCCGTCGTCAAAAGGGAAACAGCCCTAACCTACAGCTAAGGTCCCCAAATCGTATCTAAGTGGGAAAGCATGTGGGATTTCCAAAACAACCAGGAGGTTGGCTTAGAAGCAGCCATCCTTTAAAGAAAGCGTAACAGCTCACTGGTCTAAATAAGAGATCCTGCGGCGAAAATGTAACGGGGCTCAAGATACGTACCGAAGCTTAGGGTTTGGATCTTCGGATCCAAGCGGTAGCGGAGCGTTCCGTAGGCCGATGAAGCGGGAGGGTAACCGACCGTGGAGGTATCGGAAGTGCGAATGCTGACATGAGTAGCGATAAAGAGGGTGAGATGCCCTCTCGCCGAAATCCCAAGGGTTCCTGCTTAAAGCTAATCTGAGCAGGGTAAGCCGGCCCCTAAGACGAGCCCGAAGGGGGTAGTCGATGGGAACCACGTTAATATTCGTGGGCCTGGAGGTGTGTGACGGATGGCGTAAGTTGTCAGGCCTTATTGGATTGGTCTGGCTTCGAAGTTGTCCCAGGAAATAGCCCCTCCGTATAGACCGTACCCTAAACCGACACAGGTGGGATGGTAGAGTATACCAAGGCGCTTGAGAGAAGTGTACTGAAGGAACTCGGCAAATTACCTCCGTAACTTCGGGAGAAGGAGGCCCTACATGCGGGCAACCGTGTGTAGGGGGCACAAGCCAGGGGGTAGCGACTGTTTAGCAAAAACACAGGGCTCTGCTAAGTCGGCTTCAAGACGACGTATAGGGCCTGACGCCTGCCCGGTGCTGGAAGGTTAAGAGGAGGAGTGCAAGCTCTGAATTGAAGCCCCAGTAAACGGCGGCCGTAACTATAACGGTCCTAAGGTAGCGAAATTCCTTGTCGGGTAAGTTCCGACCTGCACGAATGGCGTAACGACTTCCCCACTGTCTCCAGTACATGCTCAGCGAAATTGAATTCTCCGTGAAGATGCGGAGTACCCGCGGTTAGACGGAAAGACCCCGTGCACCTTTACTGCAGCTTCAGAGTGGCATTAGGAAAGAACTGTGTAGCATAGGTGGGAGGCTTTGAAGCGACGGCGCCAGCTGTCGTGGAGCCATAGGTGAAATACCACCCTGTTGTTTTCTGATGTCTAACCTAGCACCGTTATCCGGTGCAGGGACCCTCTGTGGCGGGTAGTTTGACTGGGGCGGTCGCCTCCTAAAGAGTAACGGAGGCGCGCGATGGTGGGCTCAGGACGGTTGGAAACCGTCTGTTAGAGTGCAATGGCATAAGCCCGCCTGACTGCGAGACTGACGAGTCGAGCAGAGACGAAAGTCGGTCATAGTGATCCGGTGGTCCCTCGTGGAAGGGCCATCGCTCAACGGATAAAAGGTACGCCGGGGATAACAGGCTGATGATTCCCAAGAGCTCATATCGACGGAATCGTTTGGCACCTCGATGTCGGCTCATCACATCCTGGGGCTGGAGCAGGTCCCAAGGGTTTGGCTGTTCGCCAATTAAAGTGGTACGTGAGCTGGGTTCAGAACGTCGCGAGACAGTTTGGTCCCTATCTGCCGTGGGCGTCGATAATTGAGAGGAGTTGACCCTAGTACGAGAGGACCGGGTTGAACATACCTCTGGTGTACCTGTCATTCCGCCAGGAGTGCAGCAGGGTAGCTATGTATGGACGGGATAACCGCTGAAAGCATCTAAGCGGGAAGCCTCCCTCAAGATAAGTTATCATCGAGTCGTGGAAGACCACCACGTTGATAGGCCGGGTGTGGAAGTGCAGTAATGCATGAAGCTAACCGGTCCTAATCACTCTGTTCGCGCTTGAGAGTTCCACCATCAATGACAACATTGGTGTAAGGATGATTAAGCCGGATATTCGCCAAAACGAACGTCTTCAAAACTTGCCAAAATCTGGCAGGACCTGAATGTATAAACGCATCGATTAAAAACCATATGCACCTGCTTCATTGCTTGGTGGCCATAGCGTCAGTGACCCACCCGATCCCATCTCGAACTCGGACGTGAAACCTGACTGCGCCGATGGTACTACCGCTTAAGCGTTGGAAGAGTAGGGCGTCGCCAGGCATTGAAGCCGGTGCATATGGAAAAAAACCCATTCATGATCGTCGAACAACCGCCCCCGGCAATATGCCGCGGGCGGTTTTCGGCCCTCTGGAGATCGCGCCTGGAAACAGGACTATCTCACACAGGGCACGTTGGTGGCGCGGGATGGAGCAGCCCGGTAGCTCGTCAGGCTCATAACCTGAAGGTCGTAGGTTCAAATCCTACTCCCGCAACCAACTCAACAAACCCA
>NZ_BMGD01000012.1 GCF_014639875.1 Blastomonas aquatica
GGGGTCTCACGATGACCCAGCCTGTTGTCTGCGGGATATGGGAGGGATAGCTGGTTGGTCCTTCACCGACCATAGAAGGATCGAACCCCATGCGCAAACCACGCGATTACGACGCAGAACTTCAGGCCCTTAACGACAAGGCAAAGCAGGTCAAGACCCGCAAGCAGACCCAGCTCGGCGAGCTCGTCATCGCAACCGGAGCCGACGCGCTCGGGACAGAAGTACTGGCCGGCGTTCTGCTCGCTGCAATCGGCAACGACGATCCCTCACGAAAGGAGGCCTGGCGCAAACGCGGCGCCGCTTTCTTTCAGGGCAGCACCAACGCTCGCCGATCAGCTGGCAAAGACGCTGGCGGCACACAAGCGATCGGTCCAGGCGCGCAACCGGCTGCTGGCATACCGGGCGCGGCATGACATGCGCGACTGGAGGGTCAAACGGCGCGAACGGACACGGCAACTTATCGAGCTCGGCGGGCTCGTCGCCAAGGCTGAGCTGATCGACATCACCGATGATGATCGCGCGGTGATCTACGGGCTGCTGATCGAAGCTGCGGTAAAGCTGAAAGGCGAGAACCGTGAACAGCAGCTGCTACTGTGGCGACGACGCGGAGCGCGGGCGTTCGCGCAAAATCAGTTGGTGGAAAGGTCGTGATCGCGCATAGGCTCGACCCATGAACGAGGCCATCAACCAAATGGTGCTGAGCGTGATTGCGCGTGCGCCGCAATGGGTGAAGCAGGAAATGCTGTCAGCCGACCCAATCGTACGCGCGCGTGCCGAAGAGACGCTGGCAGCGATGATCAGCAGTGCGTTGGACGAAAGCGAAAGCGAAAGGCCCGGAAGCGAAGCAGCTTGACACCTCGAGCCGGGTCGCACAGCCAGCTTAGCCGACCTTGTCCGCCAACAACGCGATGCGCTCCGAACAGATCGCGTGCACGGCACGGCCAAGTTCTTCAACACAGCCGCCAAGCCAGAGCAGTTCCTCTTCGGTGATGCGATAGTGCTTCGAATAGCGGGCCTTCACGTAAGCCTCTTTGAGCTTCTCGAACCGGGCGCGATCAATGCGCGTATCGCGCGGCCAGGCATCGACCAGACGCATGTCGATGCGCTCGGCTTGGGTGCGCAGGAAGCCGAGATTGTGGACATGTGGAGTATAGAAAGTGCAGACCAGAAGCACGCAATGGTAAAGGCGTTCCGTTGCCTGATGCAGGGAAAACGCGGCTTCCTTCAGCCTGCCTTTGCCGATGTAAAACTCGCACCCTTCCTTCAAGGCGGCCGCGCTTGGGAACCACTCTTCATAATACTCCCGCGCCATCGCCAGCGCCTGCTCGGACGTCTTGGGCTTGGGCGTGTGCAGCGCCCGCTCGTCCGCCTCGTGCAGCGCGATGCCATCCTTTGCCACGTCCATAAAGAAGTAGCGCCCATGCGCGAGGCCATCGTTCACCTCCTGCAAGGTGTGGACGATGAAGTTGACCGGCGTGTGCAGCGTCCGGTCGATGGCAAGCTCGCGGATCAGCCGGTCCTCGAGCTTCAGCCAGTAATCCACACGCTCGGTCAGCCGCTTGTCGTTGACGATGATCAGCAGATCGAAGTCGGAGCGATAGCCCTTGGCCGTATGCGGCTCATCAATCCAGCCGCCGCGCGCGTAGCTGCCGTATAGGATCAGCTTCTCGATCCGGCCCTTCTTCTTCCACTGGTGTGTAGCGAGCGCCAGCGCATCGTCGAACTCCTCGAAGATGATCTGCTTCACGCGCTCGAGCTCGCGCTGCTTGTTGGCAGGAAGATGATCGATGTCGGTTCGCATGGCTCTGGTCACCCTGTAGATGCATGGGTCGATTGGCAAGGCGGAAGCTGGCGTTCATCGCCAGAACTGCCACCACTTGTGGTGGCGTTCGTGCATGTGCCGGTCGAGGATCCGCAGGGCACCCGCAAAGTGATGCTCGACCTCAGCGACGGTGATGCCGTGGATCGTTGCAAGCTCTGCGTAGCTGAGCTCATCGACGCGGATGCCAAGGAAGATCTCGCGCTGCATCGGCGACATGTTGTCGACGGCGCGTTCTGCGCGGCGGAGTTGCCGGCGTTCGGCTCGGGAAAGACGCGCGCTCATGCTGCGTCTCCCGTGAAGGTGAGCAGATAGTCTGCGGCCTTGCTTGCCGCGCTCGCGGCGCGGAAGATGGCCTTGTCATCTTCGCGAAGGACGGTGAGCCAGGAAGCGATGTAATCGCTATGGCGGACGGTCGGTGCAATGCCAAGCGACGCGCAGGTGAACGCAGCGGCCATCTCTGCGACAAGTTCTTCGCGGGCATAGGGTTCAGAGCCGAAGCTGCCCTTCTGATCGCGGTTCAGCCTGCTGGCATGGCCGGTCCAGTGACCGAGCTCATGCAGTGCGGTCCGGTACCAGTTGACCGGCTCGTGATAGGCGGCCTGCGGCGGTACCTGCACGAAGTCGTGTGCCGGGCTGTAGAAGGCGGCATCGCCGCCGATGTTTAACGTGGCACCGCTGGCGGTGATGATCGCATCGGCCTCGGCAATGGCGAGCACCGGATCGGTCGCAACCGGCGCTGCGGTCATGTCCTCGGGCAGACCTTCGCACTGGTCGATGTTGAACACTGTGAACCGCTTGAGGAAAGCAACGGTCCTGGCCTCGCGGTCTTCACCACGTGCCTGTTCGGCTTCTGCCTTCGGCGTGAAGCGGTCGGCATAGCAGATGGTCGTGCCCTTCTCGCCCTTGCGGACATTGCCGCCAGCGGCCTTCGCCTGGCGATAGGTCAGCCAGCGCTGGGAGCCGTAGCCCCTCATGACGACTTCGGCCCAGAGGATCAGGACATTGATGCCCGAGTAGCGCCTGTCTGTCGCTGCGTTGTGCGGCATGGTGCAGCCGCAAAGTGATGTGTCCCAGGGCTGCACCCAGGGAAGCCGTCCCTGCTCGAGCTCGGCGATGATGCGGTGTGTGACCTCAGTATAGAGGCTGTTACGGGTGGTAGTGTGTTCCATGGTCTTGTCTCCTTCCATCCGGCCCCGGCCCGGAAGGGGCGCTGGGGGGCGGCGAAGAAGAGCTGGCAGCCACGCTGCAACGGACGGCGCGCATGCCGCAGGCACCGCAACGCATGTGTAGGACCCGCAACGCGGGTTGCGCGCTGG
>NZ_BMGD01000013.1 GCF_014639875.1 Blastomonas aquatica
CTCGAGCAGGGACGGCTTCCCTGGGTCC
This sequence comes from Blastomonas aquatica, assembly GCF_014639875.1. Taxonomy (GTDB): domain Bacteria; phylum Pseudomonadota; class Alphaproteobacteria; order Sphingomonadales; family Sphingomonadaceae; genus Blastomonas; species Blastomonas aquatica. The sequence goes on from NZ_BMGD01000013.1 coordinate 29, forward strand.
AGCCCTGGGACACATCACTCTGCGGCTGCACCATGCCGCACAACGCAGCAACCGACCGGCGCTACTCGGGCATCAATGTCCTGATCCTCTGGGCCGAGGTGGTCATGAGAGGTTACCGCTCCCAGCGCTGGCTGACCTACCGCCAGGCCAAGTCTGCTGGCGGCAATGTCCGCAAAGGCGAGAAGGGCACGACCGTCTGCTATGCCGACCGGTTCACGCCCAAGGCAGAAGCCGAGCAGGCACGCGGCGAAGACCGCGAAGCCAGGACCGTTGCTTTCCTCAAGCGGTTCACGGTGTTCAACATCGACCAGTGCGACGGTTTGCCCGAGGACATGACCGCAGCGCCAGTTCCTACCGATCCGGTGCTTGCCATTGCCGAAGCTGATGCCATCATCACCGCCAGCGGTGCCACGTTCAACATCGGCGGTGATGCCGCGTTCTACAGCCCGGTGCACGACTTCGTTCAGGTGCCGCCGCAGGGAGCCTATCGCGAGCCGATCAACTGGTACCGCACTGCGCTGCACGAGCTCGGCCACTGGACTGGCCATGCCAGCAGGCTGGACCGCGATCAGAAGGGTGCTTTTGGTTCTGCACCTTACGCCCGCGAAGAGCTTGTCGCCGAGATGGCAGCAGCGTTCACCTGCGCATCGCTCGGCATCGCACCGACGGTCCGCCACAGCGATTACATAGCTTCCTGGCTCACCGTCCTGCGCGAAGATGACAAGGCCATCTTCCGCGCCGCGAGCGCGGCCAGCAAGGCCGCAGATTATCTGCTAGCCTTCACGGGAGACGCAGCATGAGCCCGCGTCTTTCCCGAGCCGAACGGCGGCAGCTGCGCCGGGCCGAGCGCGCAGTCGATCATATGACGGCTATGCAGCGCGAGATCTTTCTCGGCATTCGCGTCGATGAGCTCAGCTACATCGAGATTGCAGCAACGCACGGCATCACCGTCGCAGACGTCGAACATCACTTTGCAGGCGCGCTGCGGATCCTCGACCGGCACATGCACGAACGCCACCACAAGTGGTGGCAGTTCTGGCGATGAGTGCCAGCTTCCGCCTTGCCAATCGACCCATGCATCTACAGGGTAAACAGGACCATGCGAACCGACATCGATCATCTTCCTGCCAACAAGCAGCGCGAGCTCGAGCGCGTGAAGCAGATCATCTTCGAAGAGTTCGAAGATGCGCTGGGGCTTGCGACGCACCAGTGGAAGAAAAAGGGCCGGATCGAGAAGCTGATCCTCTACGGCAGCTACGCGCGCGGCGGCTGGGTCGATGAACCGCACACGGCAAAGGGCTATCGCTCCGACTTCGATCTGCTGATCATCGTCAACGACAAGCGGCTGACCGAGCGAGTTGATTACTGGCTGAAGCTTGAAGACCGGCTGATCCGCGAGCTCGCCATCGACCGGACGCTGCACACTCCGGTCAACTTCATCGTTCACACCTTGCAGGAGGTGAATGATGGCCTAGCGCATGGCCGGTACTTTTTTATGGACGTGGCTAAGGACGGCATCGCTTTGCACGAGGCTGATGAGAGGGCGCTGCACACGCCCAAGCCCAAGACGCCCGAGCAGGCGCTGGCCATGGCACAAGAGTATTTTGACGAGTGGTTCCCTGCAGCAATTCGCCGGCATGACTTTGCCAAGTTTGGGCTGGAAAAGAGCCACCTGAAAGAGACTGCATTTGAGCTCCATCAAACCGCAGAAACCCTTTATCACTGCGTGCTGCTGGTCTGCACGTTCTACACGCCGTATGTTCACAACCTAGCATTCCTCCGCACGCAAGCCGAGCGCATTGACATGCGTTTGGTGGACGCTTGGCCACGCGATATTCGTTTGGACCGGTCGCGGTTTGAAAAGCTCAAAGAAGCCTATGTGAAGGCGCGCTACTCGAAGCATTATCGGATTACGAAAGAAGAGCTGCTTTGGCTCGACGGCTGCGTGGAGGCATTAGGCCGCGCGGTGCATGCCATCTGTTCGGAACGCATTGCGTTGTTGGCCGACAAGGTCGGCTAAGCTGGCTGGCCGACCGCGCGCGAGGTGTCAGGCTGCTTCGCTTCCGGGCCTTTCGCTTTCGCTTTCGTCCAACGCACTGCTGATCATCGCTGCCAGCGTCTCTTCGGCCCGCGCGCGCATTACCGGATCGGCTGACAGCATTTCCTGCTTCACCCATTGTGGCGCGCGTGCGAGCACGCCCAGCATCAGTTCGTTGATTGCCCCGTTCATGGTTCGAGCCTATGCGCGATCATCTGCTGTCCGCCAACTGGTTTTGGGCGAACGCCCGTGCGCCTCGCCGCCGCCAGAGCAGCAGCTGCTGATCGCGGTTTTCGCCTTTCAGCTTCGCCGCAGCTTCGATCAGCAGCCCGAGGATCACCGCGCGATCATCGTCGGTGAGCTCGATCAGCTCTGCCTTGGCGATGAGCCCGCCGAGCTCGATAAGTTGCCGTGTCCGTTCGCGCCGTTTGACCCGCCAGTCTCGCATGTCATGCCGGGCCCGGTGTGCCAGCAGCCGGTTGCGTGCCTGGATCAATCGCATGTGTGCTGCCAGTGTCCTTGCCAGCTGATCGACGAGCATTGGCTGCTCCATGAAAGAACGCAGCGCCGCGTTTGCGCCATGCCTCCCTTCTTGACGGATCATCGTTGCCAATCGCGGCGAGCAGAACGCCTGCCAGAACTTCTGTGCCTAGACCGTCGGCACCAGTGGCAACGACAAGCTCGCCGAGCTGGGTATGCTTTCGGGCCTTGAGCTGCTTTGCCTTGTCGTTGAGGGCTTGGAGCTCGGCGTCGTAATCTCGTGGTTTTCGCATGTTGGGCATCCTTCGATTGTCGATGAAGGACCAACCAGCTATCCCTCCCATATCCCGCAGACAACAGGCTGGGTCATCGTGAGACCCC
>NZ_BMGD01000014.1 GCF_014639875.1 Blastomonas aquatica
GAGAAGCTGCACGACGACCGGCTCGGGCGCACGCACGACTTCACCAACAAGGCCGGTGTCGTCCACAGCGAAGTCATGCTGCCCGAAGGGGCCAATGAAGCCTGGTCCGATCGCGAGCAGCTCTGGAACGATGTTGAGGCTGCCGAGCTACGCAAGGACGCGCAGCTGGCCCGCGAGATCGAGTTCGCTCTGCCACGCGAGATGACCCAGCAGCAGGCGATCGAGCTGACGCGGGACTTTGTCAAAGCCGAGTTTGTCGATCGCGGCATGATCGCCGATCTCAATGTCCATTGGGACATCGGCGCAGATGGCGAGACGAAGCCGCACGCGCATGTGATGCTGACTATGCGCGAGATCGTTGTCGGCGAAGATGGGAGCGCGACATTTGGCGCAAAGGTGCGCGACTGGAACCGCACTGAACTGCTGACCCACTGGCGCGAAGCCTGGGCTGACCATGCGAACCAGCGCATGGCCGACCTCGATATCGATGCACGGATCGATCATCGCTCACTGGCAGCACAAGGCATCGACCTCGAACCACAGTCCAAGATCGGCGCAGCGGCATCGCGCATGGCGGGCGAGGGGCTTTCGCCCGAGCGCTTGGCTGAGCATGCCGATATCGCGCGATCGAACGGCGCGAAGATCATTGCCGATCCGAACATTGCCCTCAATGCGATCACGCATCAGCAGGCCACGTTCACGACGCGCGATCTTGCGATGTTTGCGCATCGCCACAGTGCCGACAAGGAGCAGTTTGATGCGGTGATGTCGGCGGTGAAGAGTGCGCCAGAGCTCATAGCGCTGGGCAAGGACGGCAAGGGCAACGACCGGTTCACTTCGCGCGAGATGATCGAGACCGAACAGCGGCTTGAGCGTGCGACGATCCGGCTCGAAGCACGGCGCAGCCATGCCGTGCCTGATCGCTATCGCGAACTTGCTCTGGCCAATGCAAAGTCGCGCGGCATGGACCTGTCCGCCGAGCAGCGCGGCGCGCTGGAGCATGTCACATCGGCCAAGGGCGTCAGCAACGTCATCGGATATGCCGGAACGGGGAAAAGCGCGATGCTGGGGGTAGCGCGCGAGGCATGGGAGCGCGCTGGCTATACGGTGCAGGGGGCAGCCCTGTCCGGCATTGCAGCCGAAGGGCTGGAGCATGGCTCGCGCATCCCATCGCGCACGCTCGCCAGCCTGGAGCATCAATGGGCGCAGGGCAGAGAGAAGCTCACCAGCACTCATATCGTGGTTATCGATGAGGCTGGCATGCTTGGCACGCGTCAGATGGAGCGTGTAATCTCTGAAGCCGAGCGCGCTGGTGCGAAGGTCGTGATGGTCGGCGATCCGCAGCAGTTGCAGGCGATCGAGGCAGGCGCTGCGTTCCGTGCTGCGGCGGAGCGCCATGGCGCGGTGGAGATCGCTTCGATCCGGCGGCAGCAGATCGACTGGCAGCGAGAAGCGACGCGCGAGCTGGCCACCGGCAGAACGGGCGAGGCGCTCGGTCGCTATGAGCAGGCTGGGAACATCCATGTTGCCGAGACACGTGAAGTGGCGCGCGCCGATCTTGTCGATGCCTGGGATCGGGACCGGCAGGCGAAGCCAGATGCCAGCCGGATCATCTTGACGCACACCAATGACGAGGTCCGGGCGCTCAACGAAGCGGTGCGCGAGAAGGTTCAGGCCAGCGGTGATCTGGGCGAAGACGTTGCGTTGAAGGTTGAGCGCGGCGCGCGGATGTTTGCCGATGGAGACCGGATCATGTTCCTGAAGAATGAGCGCTCGCTGGGCGTGAAGAACGGATCGCTCGGCACTGTCGAGAGCGTCAGCGCTTTGCGCATGTCGGTGAAGCTCGACGATGGCAAAGCCGTGGCGTTCGACCTCAAGGATTATGCCCATATCGATCATGGCTATGCAGCGACCATCCACAAGGCGCAGGGCATGACAGTCGACCAGGTCAAGCTGCTGGCGACACCGGGCATGGATAGCCATGGGGCCTATGTCGCGCTGTCGCGGCATCGCTCTCAGGTCGATCTACACTACGGTAAGGATGACTTTGCCGATCGCAAGGCGCTGGTGCGCACGCTCAGCCGAGAGCGGGGCAAGGATATGGCCAGCGATTACGCCCGGCAGCCGGAAAAGACAGCTGAGGTCTCCCGGCCGCAGCTTGAGGGTCGCGCTGGTTTGAAGGTCAGTCGCAGCGGCTACCTGGCCGATCTGCTCAAGGGCGCGTCTGCAACGCCCCAGCGCGAGCCGGTTGCGCAGGCGCGGGTGAAAGTCGCATTGCCGGAACACGCGAGCGACAAACAAGCTTTCGACAAGGCCGTGCAGCGGTTTGCGCGAGTGGCGCAGGACATTGTCGCCATGCGCGACAAGGGGCTTCAGCCGCTGTCTTCGCAGCGGACTGCGCTGAACAAAGCCGGGGCGGAGCTCAACGCGCTGACGCCGGACAGCTTTGGCGATCTGCGCAAGGCGGTGAACAGGGACCTCAGCCTGATCCCTGAGGCAGTAAAGGGCCGCACCGATCGGGCGATCCAGGCGATGGAGCAGCAGGCGAAGTTGCGTATCGAGGCGCAGCGCATTGCGGCTGCCAATGAGCGGCGGGCCGATGTCTTTGTCGATCAGTGGCAGCGGCAGTCCGAGCAGTACAAGGGACTTCGCAAGAGCGGCAGCTGGTCGGCTTCTGACAAGGTACGGGCCTCTCTGATTGGTATGGCGAAAGGGTTGGAGCGAGATCCGCAGCTTGAGTCTGTGCTGGCAAACCGGCGTCCGCAGCTTGGGCTGGACGCCATGAGCAAGAAAACGCTGTCTCAGGACCTCCAGAAATCGCTCGGTCTCTCGCGTGGACTGGGGATGGGGATGTAGGCGTGCGGAATGGATGATGCCGATTCCGACCCCAGTCCCGACGAAATACCGATGG
>NZ_BMGD01000015.1 GCF_014639875.1 Blastomonas aquatica
TTGTCGGTGAAGGACCAACCAGCTATCCCTCTCCCATCCTGCAGACAACAGGCTGGGTCGCTGTGAGACCCCGTTATCTCGAGCGCGATCAAATCGGAGGAGGGCGCGCTTATACGTCGTGCCGACGTCGCTCGTTTGGCGTAAATGGTATGTCGCCATGGCGATCTATCACTTCTCGGCCAAAGCCATCTCCCGCGCTGCAGGATCGTCTGCGCTCGCTGCTGCCGCCTATCGCGCAGGCGAGCGGCTGCACGATGACCGGCTCGGGCGTACCCATGACTTCACCAACAAGGCCGGTGTCGTCCACAGTGAGGTCATGCTGCCCGATGGGGCGAACGAAGCCTGGCAAGACCGGGAAAAGCTCTGGAATGATGTTGAAGCGGCCGAGGTGCGCAAGGACGCGCAGCTTGCCCGCGAGATCGAGTTCGCTCTCCCACGCGAGATGACACAGCATCAGGCGATCGAGCTGGCGCGCGACTTTGTCAAAGCCGAGTTCGTGGATCGCGGCATGATCGCCGATCTCAATGTGCATTGGGACATCGGCGCGGATGGCGAAGCCAAGCCGCACGCGCATGTCATGCTGACCATGCGGGAAATCGTTGTTGGTGAAGATGGCAGCGCGACATTTGGCGCGAAGGTGCGTGACTGGAACCGCACCGAGCTGCTCACCCACTGGCGTGAGGCATGGGCGACGCATGCCAATCAGCGCATGGCCGAGCTCGATATCGATGCGCGGATCGATCACCGCTCACTGGCAGAGCAGGGTATCGACCTGGAGCCGCAATCAAAGATCGGCGCAGCAGCCTCACGCATGGCGGGTAAAGGGCTTTCGCCAGAGCGGCTTGCCGAGCATGCGGATATTGCGCGGGCCAACGGCGAAAAGATTATCGCCGATCCGAACATCGCCCTCAATGCGATCACGCACCAGCAGGCGACGTTCACGACGCGCGACCTTGCGATGTTCGCCCACCGGCACAGCGCCGACAAGGAGCAGTTCGATGCGGTGATGTCGGCGGTGAAGGCATCGCCCGAGCTTGTCGCGCTGGGCAAGGACGGCAAGGGCAACGACCGGTTCACGTCGCGCGACATGCTGGAGACCGAGCAGCGGCTGGAGAGCGCGACGATCCGGCTCGAAGCAAGGCGCAGCCATGCCGTGCCCGATCGCTATCGTGAGATCGCGCTCGCCAGTGCAAAGGCGCGCGGAATGGACCTGTCGGCCGAGCAGCGCGGAGCGCTGGAGCATGTCACATCCGCAAAAGGCGTCAGCAATGTCATCGGATATGCCGGAACGGGGAAAAGCGCGATGCTGGGGGTGGCGCGCGAGGCATGGGAACGCGCTGGCTACACGGTGCAGGGAGCAGCGCTCTCCGGCATTGCAGCTGAGGGCTTGGAGCATGGTTCGCGCATCCCATCGCGCACGCTCGCCAGTCTGGAACATCAATGGGGGCAGGGCAGGGAGCTACTCACCAGCAAGCATATCCTCGTGATTGACGAAGCTGGCATGCTTGGCACCCGGCAGATGGAGCGCGTCGTATCGCATGCGCAGCAGCAAGGGGCCAAGGTTGTGATGGTTGGCGATCCGCAGCAGCTGCAGGCGATCGAGGCGGGTGCCGCGTTCCGCGCTGCGGCTGAGAGGCATGGTGCAGTCGAGATAGCGTCGATCCGGCGACAGCAGATCGACTGGCAGCGCGAGGCAACGCGTGAGTTGGCTACTGGCAGAACGGGCGAGGCGCTTGGCCGTTATGACGAAGTAGGACATGTCCATGTTGCCGAGACGCGCGAAGTTGCGCGCGCCGATCTTGTCGATGCATGGGATCGGGACCGGCTGGCAAAGCCAGACGCCAGCCGGATCATCCTCACGCATACCAATGACGAGGTCCGGGCGCTCAACGAAGCGGTGCGTGAGAAGGTGCGCGCCAGTGGCGATCTTGGCGATGACGTCGCGCTCAAGGTCGAGCGCGGTGCGCGGCAGTTTGCGGATGGAGACCGTGTCATGTTCCTGAAGAACGAACGATCGCTGGGCGTGAAGAACGGATCGCTGGGCACCGTAGAGAGCGTCAGCTCCCTGCGCATGTCGGTGAAGCTGGACGATGGGAAGGCGGTGGCGTTCGATCTGAAGGATTATGCGCATTTGGATCATGGCTATGCAGCCACCATCCACAAGGCGCAGGGCATGACCGTGGACCAGGTCAAATTGCTGGCGACGCCGGGGATGGACAGCCATGGGGCTTATGTCGCGTTGTCGCGCCACCGCACCCAGGTGGATCTGCATTATGGCAAGGATGACTTTGCCGATCGCAAGGCGCTGGTCCGTACGCTCAGTCGTGAGCGCGGCAAGGATATGGCCAGCGACTATGCACGACAGCCGGAGAAGAGCGCTGAGGTCTCCCGGCCGCAGCTTGAGGCTCGCGCTGGTTTAAAGATCAGTCGCAGTGGCCATCTGGCTGATCTGATCAAAGGCGCGTCTGCAACGCCCCAGCGCGAGCCGGTTGCGCAGGCGCGCGTAAAAGTCGCAT
>NZ_BMGD01000016.1 GCF_014639875.1 Blastomonas aquatica
GCGCTGGTGCTTGCACCGGTGTTAGAGACGGTGCGATGGGTCAGGTGACGGTATTTTCTGGCGTTCAGCGCCGCCGGTACTGGTCAGATGAGCAGAAGCATGCGCTGGTGTCGGCGATTTCAGCGCCCGGGGCGAACGTTGCGGAGATTTCCCGTCTGGCCGATGTTCGACCTGGTCAGATCTATCGCTGGCGGCGGCAGCTCGAGCAGGCAGGCCACGGCTTTGCGCAGGTCCAGGTGCAGCCCGATCCTGATCCTGCGCCTGTTGCTGTTGCGGGGACTGCGATCATCGTGGAGTTTGAGCGTGCGACCGTGCGGATCCCGGCAGGCGCATCTCCAGGTCTGGCTGCGGCGGTCCTGCGATCGGTGAAGCCGTGATCCCAGTTCCTTCCGGTGTCCGGATCTGGATTGCGACAGGACATACCGATATGCGGCGCGGCATGCGCAGCCTTGCCTTGCAGGTTCAGCAGAGCTTCGGGCGTGATCCGTTTGTCGGCGATCTGTATATTTTCCGCGGACGGCGCGGCGACCTGTGCAAAGTGATCTGGCACGATGGCGTGGGCATGTCGCTTTATGCCAAGCGGCTCGAACGAGGCCGGTTCATCTGGCCATCGGCAACCGACGGCGTTTTTGCGATTTCCGCATCGCAACTTGCCTGCATGCTCGAGGGCATCGACTGGCGTAATCCACAGGCAACATGGCGCCCGACTGTCGCCGGATAAGTGGCTGTCGATGGCCTAAAAAGCTAGGGATTCCGGGGGTTTTATGCTATGGTTTTGGCCATGGTGGATGCAAGCCTTGCAGAGATCCAGAGCCTTCGCGAGCAGCTTGCCGCCGCCCGCGAAGTCGCCGCAGAAGTGGCTCGCATCAAGGCGATCAACGCCGATCTGGAAGCCCGCAATGCCCTTCTCGAGCTGCAGAACGAGAAGATGCGCCGGGCCCTTTACGGGCAACGCTCGGAACGCTCCCGCCAGCTGATCGACCAGATGGAGCTGGCTTTCGAGGAGTGCGAGGCCGCAGCCAGCGAGGACGAGGTCTTTGCAGCCCTGGCTGCCGCCTCAACCAACGTCGCACCGTTCGAACGCAAGCGGCCCGCACGCAAGCCATTGCCCGATCATCTGCCTCGCGAACGCGTCGTCATCTCCGCGCCAGAGGCCTGCCCGTGCTGTGGTTCCGATCGTCTGTGCAAGCTGGGTGAGGATATCACCGAGACGATCGAGGTCATCCCCCGCCAGTGGAAGGTGGTCCAGACCGTCAGGGAAAAGTTCTCTTGCCGGGATTGCGAGAAGATCACCCAGCCACCAGCGCCTTTCCATGTCACGCCGCGCGGACTGTTCGGCCCCGGCTTCCTCGCGATGCTGCTGTTCGAGAAGTTCGGAGCGCACCAACCACTCAACCGCCAGCGTGATCGCTATGCCCGCGAAGGTGTCGAGCTCAGCCTTTCCACCCTGGCCGATCAGGTCGGAGCTTGCACCGCTGCGCTGATGCCGCTTTACCGCCTCATCGAAGCGCATGTGCTGGCCGCCGAGCGACTGCATGGCGACGACACGACGGTCCCGGTCCTCGCCAAGACGAAGACCGATACAGGCCGGATCTGGACCTATGTCCGCGACGATCAGCCTTTTGGCGGACCAGCTCCACCTGCGGCGGTCTTCCATTATTCCCGCGACAGGCGCGGCGAACATCCCGTCAGCCATCTGCACAGCTGGACAGGTATTCTCCAGGCCGACGCCTATGCCGGATACAATGCGCTTTTCCGCGCCGATCGGATCCCGGCACCGCTGACACGCGCGCTGTGCTGGAGCCATGCGCGTCGCTATTTCTTCGAGCTCGCGGATCTCGACACGCAGCTCAAAAAGCGCCGCAAGAAGGCACCCGTCATCTCACCGATCGCCGTTGAGGCAGTCCGCAGGATCGATGCGATTTTCGACATCGAGCGCGCGATCAACGGCCGATCGGCTGAAGAGCGGCTCGTCGTCCGACAGGAACACAGCGCACCCCTTGTTGCCGATATCGAAGCATGGCTCCGCGACAACCGGTCGAAGCTCTCCAAGAGCAGCCCCGTCGCCGAGCCCATCGACTACATGCTCAAGGCATGGCCTGCCTTTACCGCCTTCCTCGACGATGGCCGCATCTGCTTGTCGAACAACGCAGCAGAACGGGCGCTCAGAGGTATCGCCTTGGGCA
>NZ_BMGD01000017.1 GCF_014639875.1 Blastomonas aquatica
CCATCCGATCAGCTGCTGCTTGAACCTTGTAAGCGAGGGGCCGTCCACATATGCGGCGTGTAGAAAGTGCACACCAGCAGCACGGTATGGTAGAGGCTTTCAGTGGCTTGGTGCATCAAGAACGCGGCGCGCTTGTATCGCCCCTTGCCAATCAGGTGCTTTGCGCTCTCCGAAAAGTCTTCAGCGGCAGGAATCCACTCAGCAAAATACTCCTGCGCCATGGCCAGCGCTTGCTCGGGCGTCTTCGGCTTGGGCGTGTGCAGCGCCCGCTCGTCCGCCTCGTGCAGCGCGATGCCATCCTTTGCCACGTCCATAAAGAAGTAGCGCCCATGCGCGAGGCCATCGTTCACCTCCTGCAAGGTGTGGACGATGAAGTTGACCGGCGTGTGCAGCGTGCGGTCGATTGCAAGCTCGCGGATCAGCCGGTCCTCGAGCTTCAGCCAGTAATCCACACGCTCGGTCAGCCGCTTGTCGTTGACGATGATCAGCAGATCGAAGTCGGAGCGATAGCCCTTGGCCGTATGCGGCTCATCAACCCAGCCGCCGCGCGCGTAGCTCCCGTAAAGGATCAGCTTTTCGATCCGGCCCTTTTTCTTCCACTGATGCGTAGCCAGCGCCAGGGCATCCTCGAACTCTTCGAAGATGATCTGCTTTACGCGCTCTAGCTCGCGCTGCTTGTTTGCAGGAAGATGGTCTAGGTCGGTTCGCATGGTGCTTTTTACCCTGTAGATGCACGGGTCGATTGGCAAGGTGGAAGCTGGCGATCATCGCCAGAACTGCCACCACTTGTGGTGGCGTTCGTGCATGTGCCGATCGAGAATGCGCAGCGCGCCTGCAAAGTGCTGCTCGACTTGCGTGACGGTAATTCCGTGCAGCGTTGCAAGCTCTGCATAGCTGAGCTCATCGACGCGGATGCCGAGAAAGATCTCGCGCTGCATCGGCGACATGTTGTCGACGGCACGTTCGGCGCGGCGCAGCTGTCGCCTTTCGGCTCGGGACAGACGCGGGCTCATGCTGCGTCTCCCGTGAAGGCCAGCAGATAATCTGCGGCCTTGCTGGCCGCGCTCGCGGCGCGAAAGATGGCCTTGTCATCTTCGCGCAGGACGGTGAGCCAGGAGGCGATGTAATCACTATGGCGGACGGTCGGTGCGATGCCGAGCGATGCGCAGGTGAACGCTGCTGCCATCTCGGCGACAAGCTCTTCACGGGCATAGGGAGCAGAGCCGAAGCTGCCCTTCTGATCGCGGTCCAGCCTGTTGGCATGGCCAGTCCAGTGACCGAGCTCATGCAGTGCGGTCCGGTACCAGTTGATCGGTTCGTGATAGGCCGCTTGCGGCGGCACCTGCACGAAGTCGTGCACCGGGCTGTAGAAGGCAGCATCGCCGCCGATGTTGAACGTGGCCCCGCTGGCGGTGATGATGGCATCGGCTTCGGCAATGGCGAGCACCGGATCACTCGCAACGGGCGCTGCGGTCATGTCCTCGGGCACACCTTCGCACTGGTCGATGTTGAACACCGTGAACCGCTTGAGGAAAGCAACGGTCCTGGCTTCGCGGTCTTCACCGCGTGCCTGTTCGGCTTCTGTCTTGGGCGTGAACCGGTCGGCGTAGCAGACAGTGGTGCCCTTCTCGCCTTTGCGGACATTGCCGCCAGCGGCTTGCGCCTGGCGATAGGTCAGCCAGCGCTGGGAGCCGTAGCCCCTCATGACGACTTCGGCCCAGAGGATCAGGACATTGATGCCCGAGTAGCGCCTGTCTGTCGCTGCGTTGTGCGGCATGGTGCAGCCGCAAAGTGATGTGTCCCAGGGCTGGACCCAGGGAAGTCGTCCCTGCTCGAGCTCGGCGATGATGCGGTGTGTGACCTCAGTATAGAGGCTGTTACGGGTGGTAGTGTGTTCCATGGTCTTGTCTCCTTCCATCCGGCCCCGGCCCGGAAGGGGCGCTGGGGGGCGGCGAAGAAGAGCTGGCAGCCACGCTGCAACAGACGGCGCGCATGCCGCAGGCACCGCAACGCATGTGTAGGACCCGCAACGCGGGTTGCGCGCTGG
>NZ_BMGD01000018.1 GCF_014639875.1 Blastomonas aquatica
AACGACTCAATCTTGGCACATTTGATGCCGTTTGGGGGCCGTCCACCCCAACACGTCCACAATCTGGGTTTTCTCCGCACGCAGGCCGAGCGCATCGACGTGCGTCTGGTTGACGCCTGGCCGCGTGACACGCGCATCGATCGCGCCCGGTTCGAGAAGCTCAAAGAGGCTTATGTAAAGGCGCGCTATTCGAAGCACTATCGCATCACCGAAGAAGAGCTGCTCTGGCTTGGCGGCTGCGTCGAGGAACTTGGTCGTGCGGTTCACGCCATCTGTTCGGAACGTATTGCGTTGCTCGAACAATAGGCCAATGAATGAGCCTCTGATCGAAGAGGAGTGCCAATGGCTGATTCCGAAATGCTTGTCGCTCTAACGGCTGATATTGTTTCTGCGCATGTCAGCAACAACAGCGTGTCGATATCGGATATCGCAGGGCTAATCGGCAGCGTGCACGCTTCGCTTTCCGGCCTTGGTCAGGAAGCTATGCCGGAACCATTGCCCGACCAGAAGCCAGCCGTCCCGATCCGGGCGTCGATCAAGCCAGACTACCTCGTCTGCCTCGAAGACGGCAAGCAGCTCACGCTACTGAAGAGCTATCTGCGGACGAAGTTCGGCATGACGCCTGACGACTACCGCGCCAAGTGGAACCTGCCGAAAGATTATCCAATGGTCTCGCCCGATTATACCGCGCGCCGGAGCGCGCTGGCGAAGAAATTTGGGCTTGGCAAGAGCGGGCGGGGCGGCAGGCCCAAGAAGACGGGCAGCAAGTAAGGCAGGTCAGCTTTCCGAAAGGGCTGCGTCGTCGCTGCTGTGCGTCGCCTGACTGTCGGCCAGAGCGCTGGAGATCATCGCCGCCAGTGTCTCTTCGGCGCGTGCCCGTACGATCGGATCGGCCGAAAGTAGGTCCTGCCTGACCCGTTGCGGAGCGCGTTCGAGCACGCGCAATATCACTTCGTTTATTGCCCCCGTCATTGGACTGCCTATGCGCGATCACGACCTTTCCGCCAACCGGTTTTGCGCGAACGCTCGTGAGCCTCGCCGCCGCCAGAGTAGTAGCTGCTGATCGCGATTGTCGCCTTTCAGCTTCGCCGCAGCCTCGATCAACAGTCCTAGGATCACGGCGCGGTCGTCATCGATGAGCTCGATGAGCTCCGCTTTGGCGATGAGCCCGCCGAGCTCGATAAGTTGCCGTGTGCGTTCGCGCCGTTTGACCCGCCAGTCGCGCATGTCATGCCGTGCCCGCTGTGCCAGCAGCCGGTTGCGTGCCTGGATCGATCGCTTGTGTGCCGCCAGAGACTTGGCCAGCTGATCGGCGAGCTGCGGCGCTGCCCTGAAAGAACGCAGCGCCGCGTTTGCGCCAGGCCTCCTTTAGTGACGGGTCGTCATTGCCGATCGCCGCGAGCAGAACGCCTGCCAGTATCTCTGTGCCCAGCGCATCGGCCCCGGTGGCAATGACAAGCTCGCCGAGCTGTGTCTGCTTGCGGGTCCTGAGCTGCTTTGCCTTATCGTTGAGGGCTTGAAGCTCTGCGTCGTAATCGCGTGGTTTTCGCATGGGGTTTGATCCTTCGAT
>NZ_BMGD01000019.1 GCF_014639875.1 Blastomonas aquatica
GAGGGTCGCGGCCGATAGCTTATTGGTGGCATATTACCCCGTTAAGAAACGTGGCCCGTGGGCATTTGCGTACTTGAGAGTGGTGACGTCGCATTGCGGTGATCCCGGTTAGGAAGATGACGGTTTGCATTGCCCATACCCTTCTGTCTTGAAGGAGGAATGGAATGACACGAACAAAATCAGGCGGCATGGATGGAATGGCGATGGTCAACCCGGGCGCAGCCGCTATCGACATTGGTTCGACGATGCATATGGCGGCCATCAATCCGAATGCCGATGACAACCCAGTGCGTGCATTTGGGACGTTTACCGGCGATCTGCATGACATGGCGCGCTGGTTTAAGGAAAGCGGCGTCACCAGCGTAGCGATGGAATCTACCGGTGTTTACTGGATACCCGCCTATGAAGTGCTGGAACAGCATGGCTTTCATGTCATCTTGGTCAATGCGCGATACGCCAAGAATGTGCCGGGTCGCAAAACCGATGTAAGCGACGCTGGCTGGTTGCAGCAGCTCCACAGTTACGGGTTGTTGCGCGGGAGCTTCCGCCCCGAGGCACGCGTGGCCACCTTGCGTGCCTATTTGCGGCAGCGTGAACGACTGATCGAGTATGGCGCGTCTCACATCCAGCACATGCAGAAGGCGCTGATGGAGATGAACGTGCAACTCCATCACGTGGTCTCCGATATCACCGGCGTGACGGGCATGCGTATCATCAGGGCCATTGTGGAGGGTGAGCGGGATCCTGGCACTCTGGCGGAAATGCGAGACGTACGGTGCCATGCGACCGTAGAGAAGATCTGCGCTGCCCTGTCAGGCAACTGGAGAGACGAGCATGTCTTTGCGCTTTGCCAGTCCCTCGCGCTGTACGACTTTTACCAAACCAAAATCCTCGAATGCGATCGGAAGCTAGAGGTCGCACTGAAGGCGCTTGAGATGGGGACCGGTCACGATATTCGGCAGCTTCCTAAAGCCCGTTCGAAAACCAAACCAGTGAACACACCTGACTTCGAGGTTCGTTCCGCCCTATATCGCATTCTTGGCGTTGACCTGACACAGATCCACGGAATTGGTCCGTCGCTGGCGCTCAAACTTGTCGGAGAGTGCGGCACTGATCTAGCCGCATGGCCTAGTTCCAAGCATTTTACATCGTGGCTGTGCCTGGCACCGGGTAACAAGATATCAGGCGGAAAGCTGCTGTCATCGAAAACTCGGAGATCATCGAGCAGAGCGACCGCTCTTCTGCGTCTGGCGGCGACCACGATTGGCCGAAGTGACACTGCACTTGGGGCGTTCTATCGCAGACTGTCAGCGCGTGCCGGAAAGGCCAAGGCAGTGACCGCGACCGCACGCAAGATCGCGGTGCTGTTTTATAACAGTCTGCGATACGGAATGGCATATCACGATCCCGGTGCTTCACAATACGAGGAGCGCTACCGCACCCGAGTGATCGGCAATCTGCAGCGCCGTGCCAA
>NZ_BMGD01000020.1 GCF_014639875.1 Blastomonas aquatica
AACGACTCAATCTTGGCACATTTGATGCCGTTTGGGGGCCGTCCACCCCAACACGTCCACAATCTCGGCTTTCTGCGCACGCAGGCCGAACGCATCGACATGCGTCTGGTTGATGCCTGGCCGCGCGACACGCGCATCGATCGCGCGCGGTTCGAGAAGCTCAAAGAGGCCTATGTGAAGGCCCGCTACTCAAAGCATTATCGGATCACCGAAGAGGAGCTGTTGTGCCTTGGCAAGTGCGTGGAGGAACTTGGCCGGGCTGTCCACGCGATCTGTTCGGAACGCATCGCGTTGTTGGCGGACAAGGTCGGCTAAGCTGGCTAACCGACCGCTCGCGAGCTGTCAGGCTGCTTCGCTTCCCGGCTCCTCGGTTTCACTTTCGTCCAGCGCGCTGCTGATCATCGCTGCCAACGTCTCTTCGGCACGCGCGCGTACGATTGGATCAGGTGAAAGCATTTCCTGCTTCACCCATTGCGGCGCACGCGCAAGCACGCTCACCACCAGTTGATTGCTTGCCCCCGTCATGGGGCTGCCTATGCGGGATCATGGTCTTTCCGCCAACTGGTTTTGCGCGAACGCCCGTGCACCGCGTCGCCGCCAGAGCAGCAACTGCTGATCGCGGTTCTCGCTTTTCAGCTTCGCCGCAGCCTCGATGAGAAGACCAAGTATCACGGCGCGATCATCATCGGTGAGATCGATCAGCTCTGCCTTTGCGATAAGCCCGCCTAGCTCGATCAGCTGCCGCGTCCGTTCGCGGCGTTTGACCCGCCAGTCGCGCATGTCATGCCGTGCCCGGTGTACCAGCTGCCGGTTGCGCGCCTGGATCACCCGCTTGTGTGCCGCCAGTGTCTTTGCCAGCTGATCGGCGAGCATTGGTGCTGCCCTGAAAGAACGCAGCGCCGCGTTTGCGCCAGGCCTCCTTTAGTGACGGGTCGTCATTGCCGATCGCCGCGAGCAGAACGCCTGCCAGTATCTCTGTGCCCAGCGCATCGGCCCCGGTGGCAATGACAAGCTCGCCGAGCTGTGTCTGCTTGCGGGTCCTGAGCTGCTTTGCCTTGTCGTTGAGGGCTTGAAGCTCTGCGTCGTAATCGCGTGGTTTTCGCATGGGGTTTGATCCTTCGAT
>NZ_BMGD01000021.1 GCF_014639875.1 Blastomonas aquatica
CCATCCGATCAGCTGCTGCTTGAACCTTGTAAGCGAGGGGCCGTCCACATATGCGGCGTGTAGAACGTGCAGACCAGCAGCACGCAATGATACAGGCGCTCCACGCCCTGATGCAGTTCAAAAGCCGCTTTCTTGTATCGTCCACGTTCGGTGTTTGAACGGAAATCGTCAAAGAACTCTCCGGCGCTGGGATACCATTCTGAGAAGTATTCCGTCGCCATAGCCAAGGCCTGCTCGGGCGTCTTCGGCTTAGGCGTATGCAGGGCGCGGTCGTCCGCCTCGTGCAAAGCGATGCCGTCCTTGGCGACGTCCATAAAAAAGTATCGCCCATGCGCGAGGCCATCGTTCACCTCCTGCAAGGTGTGAACGATGAAGTTGACCGGCGTGTGCAACGTCCGGTCGATGGCCAGCTCGCGGATCAGCCGGTCCTCGAGCTTCAGCCAGTAGTCGACGCGCTCGGTCAGCCGCTTGTCGTTGACGATGATCAGCAGATCGAAGTCGGAGCGATAGCCTTTTGCCGTGTGCGGCTCATCGACCCAGCCGCCGCGTGCATAGCTGCCGTAGAGGATCAGCTTCGTAACCCTGCGGTGAGGGCCGCCTTGCGCTGATTTGGTGACGTGCCGAGAAGGCACCGGTGCAAG
>NZ_BMGD01000022.1 GCF_014639875.1 Blastomonas aquatica
GAGGTTTTCAACGACTCAATCTTGGCACATTTGATGCCGTTTGGGGGCCGTCCACCCCAACACGTTCATAATCTCGGTTTCCTGCGGACGCAGGCTGAGCGCATCGATATGCGTCTGGTCGACGCGTGGCCGCGCGATACGCGTGTCCATCGTGTTCGGTTCGAGAAGCTGAAAGAAGCCTATGTGAAGGCGCGCTACTCGAAGCATTATCGCATCACGGAAGAGGAGCTACTCTGGCTTGGAAGCTATATCGAAGAGCTTGGCCAAGCGGTCCACGCGATCTGTACTGAACGGGTGGCGTACCTCGAATCGCAGTGTTTCAGTGCCTGATCAAAGAGCTCGTTAAATCTGACACGCAGATTGAAAGGCAACAATCTGTTTAAGCTTCCTTGCGAGAGATCTGCGCCCTCAGTTCGCGATCCTAATGCGTCCGCTAGTTTTTGCTCGACCAATTCCTGGTGGGGCAGGTCGACGGTAACCCTGCGGTGAGGGCCGCCTTGCGCTGATTTGGTGACGTGCCGAGAAGGCACCGGTGCAAG
>NZ_BMGD01000023.1 GCF_014639875.1 Blastomonas aquatica
GGGCTGATCGCTGGCTCCGGAACCTGCCGCGTGGAACCGCTCCTTGATCGCATCGCTGCCGATCCAGAAGTCCCGCATCTCGCGCGCGATCTGTTCGCAATGCATGCCGAGGAGCTGGCACTGCTGCGGGCACGGATTAAGGAAGTCAACGGGAGGCTTGCTGAATGGCACCGCTCGAACGCGCGAAGCCGGCGGGTGGCTCAGATACCGGGTGTCGGAACACTTGGCGCGACATTGCTGGCACTAAAGACGCCGGCACCGGAAGACTTCCAGTCCGGTCGGGCGTTCGCCGCCTGGATCGGTCTGACGCCGCGCGATCACTCAACCGGCGGCCGGGTGAAGCTGGGCAGCATAACCCGTGCTGGCGACGCCCTGCTCAGACGAACACTCGTGGTCGGAGCTACAGCGCTGCTCCGCCATATCCGCAATGATCGAAGCAAGCATGCTTCGCCTTGGATCCTCGAGATGCTGAAGCGGAAACCGCCAAAGTTGGTCGCGGTCGCCTTGGCGAACAAGAT
>NZ_BMGD01000024.1 GCF_014639875.1 Blastomonas aquatica
GGGCTGATCGCTGGCTCCGGAACCTGCCGCGTGGAACCGCTCCTTGATCGCATCGCTGCCGATCCTGAAGTCCCGCATCTCGCGCGCGATCTGTTCGCAATGCATGCCGAGGAGCTGGCACTGCTGCGGGCACGGATTAAGGAAGTCAACGGGAGGCTTGCTGAATGGCACCGCTCGAACGCGCGAAGTCGGCGGGTGGCTCAGATACCGGGTGTCGGAACACTTGGCGCGACATTGCTGGCACTAAAGACGCCGGCACCGGAAGACTTCCAGTCCGGTCGGGCGTTCGCCGCCTGGATCGGTCTGACGCCGCGTGATCACTCAACCGGCGGCCGGGTGAAGCTGGGCAGCATAACCCGTGCTGGCGACGCCCTGCTCAGACGAACACTCGTGGTCGGAGCTACAGCGCTGCTCCGCCATATCCGCAATGATCGAAGCAAGCATGCTTCGCCCTGGATCCTCGAGATGCTGAAGCGGAAACCGCCAAAGTTGGTCGCGGTCGCCTTGGCGAACAAGAT